>DASRGC010000033.1:0-385362 GCA_035651235.1 Acidobacteriaceae bacterium | reverse complement strand
AGCAATGATGGTCTTCGAAAAAGGATTATTCCCCGATGGACCCGGATTGTAGGCGACCTTTACAGGAGCTCCCTTGTTCGCGGCCAACAAGGCGGGGGATGAAACCAGTACGTTGTCATTGCCATAATCAGAGGAGCTAGGGTTATTGTTGATGGGGGTCACAAATGGTTTCCAGTCAGCAGGAAGGCCCTCGACACACTTGGACGTGCAGGTACCTCCGTTCGCCGCAGGAAGAACTTTGGGTCCAAGGTATCCGTTGAACCACTCGAAGCTGTTAAGGCATGTACCGCCGCGGCAGTCCTTGATTGGAAGACCATGCTTGTATACCTTGATGGGGTTTGTCGGCCCCCAGTGGTTGGCAACGGGCGCGAAATACTGGCCAAGGATACTTCCATCTCCGGCAAGCTGGAAACCCCCGACCAGTTGATTCAGGAATCCATGAGCATTGCCCAGAAAGTGCTTTCCCTTCCCGAAGGGCAGGTCGATAATGCCGTTGAACTCGATCTCCTGCTGCGGGTTGCCACCATTGACCACGTATTGTTCCCAATCCGTTAGTCCACGCCAGGTTTGCCAGACAGGCACGTTTGACGGCCTGACTGGGGGCGCGCCGCCCGGGGTGATTGCGCTGCCGCCGGGGAGGGGCGCGAAACTCGTGTTCGGAGCCGTCCCTCTGACGCTGAGATAGTCTTGATCCGTAGTAACAGTTCCGTCCCCCGTGAAGGCCTTCTGCCATACATAGAAGATCTGATATGCGATCCCACGGTGAAATAGACGCTGATAGTTGATTTGCAGTGCATTGTCGTTCGAGTAGCCGGTTTTTGCGTAGTAACTCATGCCGCCGTAGGTGACATTGTTATACGGATTCAGCGCAGTCGGGGCATACTGACTGGTTCCGATTGCAGAGGGGCCGCCGGTGGGCGGGGGCGTTCCGGTTGACATATCCCAGACAAAGGGAGACATAGCCGCGTTAACCTGATATGTCTGGTCGAGATCGCTCCCATGAGTGTATACGTAGCTAACTCGCAACGCTGAATTCCCCTTGAGCGGTTGCTCGATCGTGAAGCTCGTCTCCTGGGCAACGTCGGGAGGATAGTGCGGGCTCAGTGCGATGAGGTTAAAGTTCGGGGTGATCGCATTGACGGTGGAAGTATTCACTACGTTCTCGTCATTCACTCCCATAAAGACGGCCTGCGGATTTCGCACAAGGTAATTATTCATTCCGTCCGGAGACTGGGCCGCGGAGTTATAGTTCTGTGTGTAGTTCTGGACATATGGAAATCCGGCGAACCCCTGCTGCCATGAACTGCGTAGCGCAGTGGGAAAGACATATTTCCCGTAGCCGCCACGCAGCACGGTACCGTATTTGCCTCCGAACGGCTGCCACGCAAAGCCCACGCGTGGTTCAAACTGGTTGTTGTTCTCCGAGTTCGTAGTTGGAAATCCAGCTTGCGCGGAGGTCTCAAACTTCACGCCGATATTCTGGAGATTGTTGATGATCGCCTGGGTCGTGTAGCCATGGGCGACATAGTAAGACGTAGGATTGCTCATCACAAACGAATTGGTCTTGAAGTCGAAAGTGGTCGCCAGACCGTCCTTCGTCCAGAATCCCGGAAGGTATGTATTGCGAAGACCGAAATTCAGCGTCAGGTTCTTGGTCACTTTCCAGTCGTCCTGGAAGTAGAGGTCCCACTCCATGTCATGCCCATGGCCTTGGGGCGGTTCCAGGGTCACGCTATACAGAGAAGCATCGCCAAGGAAAAAGTCGGCCTCTGTTTCCCCAGTGTTTGCAAGGCCGTTATACGACGTGAGGGATGACGGGTCTTCTAGAGAAGTCCCGGTAGCGTCGAAATTTACTGCGTCGTTCTGCCGCGACGGAAGGTAGGAGAGCCGCTCTCGCCGGTAGCGTCCTCCGAAATGCAGCTCGTGCTTTCCAATTGTCTTGGTCAGGTTCTCGTCGTAATTGAAGATGATTTGATTTTCGTAATACTGGTACTGGGTGCCGCCAAAAGGCATGAGGCAACCGCTGCAGATTACAGGGAAGCCGGTCTCCCCGAAGTTATTCGGTAGCTTGAAAATATCAGCCTCATAGTTTGTTTGCGGATTAGCATCGGCGCCGCCGCCGCCAACATACTGATAAAACCATTGCTGGGACGCTGTAGTTTCGGAATAGAAGGTAGGAGAAAAGACATGCGTGTAATTCAACGCTGCGGCAAACTGCGCGTCGTTAATACTCTGGAAGCCGCTGGCTCCAGCAGGAATACCATCTGCCCCTATTGTCGCGGGGGAAGCCTTTGGATAGTTCCGCAACGCCACATTGGTCTGGTTGTTGGACGTATATCGTATGTACGCCTTGTCTTTTTCGCCGAAACTATGGTCCACACGGAACGTGATCGTTGGCACGATAAAAACTGACGGATCGGCAACGGAAAGATTGCTGGTGCCGGCCACCGGACTTAGAGAGTTCGAAGGCAGCGGCGTGATGTCGTAGAGCATCTTGGTTATCGGGTTCAGACGGCTCATCGGAATCTGATTGTTATGGGGGCTGCCCGGAATGCCGTCGCCGAAGGGCTTGCGGCAGTATGGATTTGCGCCACTCGGGTTCGACGGAGTGATAGGCGTTCCGGGGCACGGAGTGTTGCCTGAGTTGTAAGTTGTCGCCGGGTCATATAGCTGCTGGAAGGCGCCATTGCTGTTCGTCAGCACACTAAAATCTCCGTTTCTCATAGCCAGGGTAGGCACAAACACGCCCTCATAGCTGGTGGAGATCTGCGAATAGCGCTCGTAGGCAAGGAACCAAAAGCTCTTATTGCGGCCGTCGTAGACGTGAGGAATGAAGATAGGACCACCGGCGGAAGCCCCAAACTCATTGCGAATCAGAGGGGGCGCGGACGAGTTGGGAAGAGACGATCTGCTCCTGGCGATACCGACGGCGTTGTTCCGCATAGTCTCGAACAGCGAACCATGGAACGAGTTGGTACCGGATTTAGTGGAGATGATCGCGGTAGCCGGTGTGGCGAATTGCGCCCCGGAGTTGGAGGTCTCCGTGCGGACCTCCTGGATCGTATCCGGATCGGGATACTGAGACTGCGTCATGCTATTTGGGCCGCCAAAGTTCCGATTCAGCAGCGGGACGCCGTCGGCTTCGTACTCGATCGACGAGTCCTCGAGAAGACCATTGGCGATGGTACCGGGACCATAATGACTGGTCAGGCCAGGAGTAGTCTCTCCAACCAGCGTTATGATTTCCCGCCCATTCATCGGCAGTTGATTGATTCGGTCGTTTTCCAGCGTGGAAGACAGCGTTGGGCTGGTCGTCGTGACGAGTTGAACAGCGTTTGCGTTCACGTCAACCTTCTGCGTTATCTCGCCCGCCTTCAAGGCAAAATTGATGGTGGCATTCTGGCCTACCAACAGCTGGATCGTTTTTTGAAAGGTCTCCATACCGGGCGCAGTCACCGTCACCGTGTAGCCTCCGGTGAACAGGCCCGGAACCTGATAATATCCGGATCCGTTCGCTTTCGTGTCGGCTGCCACACCCGTGGATTGGTTGACCACATGGATCGAGGCTGCGGGCATAACCGCCCCGGTGGAGTCGGTCACTCGGCCTTCAATAGACCCCGCACCGCTCTGGGCATTCGCATCAAAACAACACATGGCTAGACCAAGCATCGCCAGGATGGCAAGTCTCAGCACGTTCCTCTGCCGAAGGATATTAAGAACTTCACTAGCGAAGGCTTCCATGCGATTGCTTCCTCCAAGATGAACTCGAATTGGCTCGCGCGCCTGAAAAATGGCGCAAACCGAACCACACGCCGAACATGAGGGCCCACGTCATCAGGATTTTCGGGACTTCCGATTACCGTGATCTTTGCGTCATCAGGGCGATCGCCCATCTTTGGCGTTCACTGCCCACGTAGCCCGGTTCGCCGCGTGCGTTGACGTTCTGGCGATGTCGGCGCCGCCGGTATCGGTGACTGTCTCTCGCCTGCACCCGGCAGGAGTCTGTACAAAGGAGCCCCATGTTGAGCAGGTGCCCCCGCCCAAAACCCAACGCAGGATCCGCCGCGCTCCAGTCGAACGGGCGCGATTGCCCAGGGCAGCGCTTGTGTCTACCCTCGATGCCGATTAGTCCCATATGCCTCCGTAGCGGCTTTCAATTGGTTTGCATAAGGCATGTGCGATTGCGCCACTCGCTATTTTTGTCGCCGCTAGGCATTGGCTGCATCGCGGAACCGAGTTGAAACGGAATTGCAGACGTACGTAAGAATGATCACGGGATTGCCATGTTTCAAGTGAATTCGCCGTCTCGCCTACCGTTGGCAGGGGATGTGGACGGTGGTGGCCCGCGGGTAGACGCTGAGGGTTTTCGCGCAATCCGGAAACTTGGTGATCCCAAAGCGGCTCGATGCACAAGAGCGCACATCTGATATGCGATTCGTGCCAGGCAGCCGGCACACGTGACAAATCCCTTCGATTGAACGTAGACTTGTGACCTCCTCGAAGTGATGTTGCCTACATCTGCCTACAGTCAGGAGTCTGAAAACGGCCTATCGCGGAATCGGCAAGGCCAGCAACCGTGTTCTGATTTTTGGAAATTAAGGCGGGAGGGCTAGTTGGCTATGGTGACATCACTGAACGATACGCCAGAGATTCAGACGCGGTGGGCCTTGCTAGAGCGGATCGCCGGCAGTGTTCAGCTGAGACGCGCCAACCGCCTTCAGGAACTTCTCTACTTTCTTGGGAAACGGTCTCTGGTCGAGCACTGCGGAAGCCTTCACGAGCAGGCCATCGGCGTTGCTATCTTCGGCCGCCCTGCAGGCTATGACACAAGCAGTGACAACATCGTGAGGACTAGCGTCAGCGAGCTCCGCAAACGGGTCCAGGCATACTTTGATGCCGAGGGGCGCGACGAGCCGCTGATAATGGAAATACCGCGCTGGAACTATGTCCTGGCATTTCGCGATCGTCCCGTTCCAGCGCCAGCTGCCCTCCCCGTTGCACATCAGCCAGGTCAGACGATACTGGCGGAATCGAAAGCCGAGGCCACATCCCGTACTCAGTTTGCGTCACGCTCAACATTGCTAGCGCGGTTGGGAACCCTATTTCTATCTGCGGCGCTAGCCGTTGCATGCTTGGTGCTTCTAAATCGTTATCGTGCCCTGTCCCTCCAATATTCCAATCTTCGCCGGGCAACATATGCTTGGCAGTATGATCCCCAGCTTGCCGAATTGTGGAATGGAATCTTTAGCGCGACGTCCGACACGGATCTCGTTCTGGCTGACGCCTCATTCGGCCTTCTGCAGGACATCAACCATAAGTCGTTTTCACTAGACGACTATGTGAATCGAAGTTATTCCAATGAACTCCAGTCACAAGGGGTCAGCCCAGATCTGAGGCCGGTGCTCGATCGAATTGCGACATGGAACCTAGGCAGCCAGGACGAGTTCATGCTTGCGCGCCGTATTCTGGCACTTGATCCAACCGGGAACATGATCCGGTTGTACAGCGCGCGCAACTACATGCCGGCGCTGACAAAACGTGACAACCTGATCCTCATCGGTGGACGCCTTTCGAACCCGTGGCAAGACCTGTTTGAGCTCCATTCGAACTTCGTACTCAACTTCGCACCGGATGGAAGCATCACCGTCGCTAACCGTAAACCGAAAGCTAATGAGCAGGCGTTATACGTCCAGACAACCTCATCCCAGTATTGTGTTGTGTCTTATCTTCCGAACCCAGACCACACCGGGATCGTCCTGCTCATCCAGGGAACGGATGCCGAAGCGACCGAAGCCGCGGGCGATTTCTTGCTCTCGGGGGATAAGTTAGCAGCTTTCAAAAAAATGTTGAAGGTAAATCGAATTCCCTATTTTGAAGTGCTACTTCGTGTTTCTTCTGTTCCCGGAACTCCACTTACATCTTCGATCGAAGCGTTCCGGAACTACGATAGTTTGCGCTAGCGATAGAAGTAAGTTGTCAAGCCCGAACACCAAACGCCCGCGTTCTATCGCCGAGAACTGGACCGGAACCCTCTTGCGGGTCTCGGCATGCAGCAGCTCGAGTTTGTCCAGCGCCACGGGCGCGATAATGTGTGCGTCGCCACCCCTGCATGCTATCGAAGGTCATCCTGGAACGCCGAGAGTCCCTTTGTAGAAGAGAGAGGCATATTCAAGCCATTCACCGGGAGGACCGTCGTGTAGTTCTGCATCCTGATGACCCTGGTTGTCAATTCGCTCCATACATCCCACGCCAGAATCAGGTTATCGTTTGCCAATGCGTTGATTACTCGCCGACGTATGCCTTTAAGTTGCGCTCCACGGCGGGATCAAGCAGCCGGTATCGACGTCAAGACTCGCGACCATGGAGGAAGATCGCCGAGACGATAGCCGCGAGGCACGGGACGACGGAGGAGGCGTAGACAGTTCGGCGACGCGTCATTGCGTGCCTCCGCTTACCGCAAGGACGGGCTGAATCGCTGGTGAGTCGACATTGCTGCGCGTCACCAGCGCTGGCGCCACCAAGATGGCTGCCGCCTTCTTCCCTTCGCGTCTACTGCGGATCCGCTGCATTGTTTCGAGGATTATGGTTCCGGTGCCCTTTGCGAATGACGGAATCGATTTCCCCGAGGCGAGGCGATAGACGATGGCGATCCTGTGCGCAGCCTATTAGAACGACTTTACCTGTGAGGTTCGCGCGCTGCAACATGTTGAAGACCGAACGCGTTTGCGTCACGTTCAGCGCGACGATGGCGGCGAGCGAAGGATGTTCCTACACAAGCCGGTTGATGACGTCGTCGGCTTGGGAGGGGACCGAAGATCGAGCGCTGCTCGACAATGTGCATGTGAGGGTGCTGGCTCTGCCAGCGTCTGCCTAAGCGCATGGGCCATTACGAGAGAGCCAGAAAGTTGGATAAACGCCCAGAATGGCCACTTCATCGTGCTTCGTGCTCAGGTGCGGAGCGATGCGTTCGACGGTGAGACGGTCGGTTGCTGCGTTGTCGTTCAGAACAGAGAGGACGTCTCCTTTGGGGGCCGCCGCCAATGGACTGTCGATGATGGGTTACATCATTCACCGAATGGTTCGAATATAGCATTCTCCTCCGGTGCTCGCGCCCGTGTAGAAATTTGAGCTTCCATCGGTCTGGACTGTATCGGTGCCATTTCCGCCATCAGTGTGGGTTGGCCAGTTACTCGACACCGGACGGGGAACGCTCCGTGCTGGTGAAGTCAAGCGATGGGACCACGCTGATGGGCAGCACGTTGATAGCAGGCGTTGGACAGGGATCACTTGCGGTGCTGGATCCGGGCCTGATCACATCTTCCCACAGGGATCCACCACGACCCCGTACGGCAGATACAATTGCCAATCCCGCCGGTTGATTCACCTCTGCGCTCGCGCACGTCCGTTATCACCCGAGTACCCGAAGGTTCCGTCGCCTGCAATCGTCCAGATTTTCCCGTTCCTATCCACCATCCGAATGCGCCCGTTGAGGGTGTCCGAGATGTATGATGGAGCGGGCAATCTTTACTTCGCCGACAGCGGAAGCGATGTTATCCGGCGCATCGATGCGGGAGCGGTGTGATCTCGACGGTCGCGGGCACGCCGGGAAGCGCGGGTTTTTCAGGCGATGGCAGCCCGGCGACGACGGCGTTGCTTTCTACCCCCGAAGCGATTGCGGTTGATGCGGCGGGGAATCTCTACATTGCAGACACGGGCAACCCCGCTGACTCTGACGGCTGCAGTACCGACGAATGGAATGGTGCCGACGGGACAGGTCACGTTCACGGACAATGGCACGGCGATTGGCGGCGTGGGCGCGAGTGCTCAGGGTGTTGCGACGCTGACGATGAGCGCACTGCCGCCGGGCAGTCTCAATGTAGTTGCCGAGTAGGCGGGAGATGCCCGGACGGCGGCGCCGAACTCGACTGCTGTGAGCGTTGTGGTGAAGGAAGCCACTTCTCTGTCGGTGAGCTCATCGGCAAATCCAGCGCTAACCGGTAAGTGGGTAACGCTGACGGCAATGCTGGCTGGCGACTTCGCGGCGGCGGCTTCGGGCATGGTGACGTTCAGCGATGGCTCGAATACGCTCGGGGCGGCGCCGCTGAACGGGGAATGGCGTGGCTTCACTGACGGTGCCTTCTTTGTCAGCCGGGAGCCATTCGATCACGGGGAGTTATGCCGACGATGGGCAGGATTTCGGCAGCAGTTCGCTGCGCTCGTGCAGGTTGTGAACCTGCGTTCGTCGGCGACGACGCTGACGGCATCGCACACGGACGCATCGAATCAACAAGCCGTGACGCTGATTGCAGTTGTGCAGGCGAGTGGGCCAAAGGCAGCTTCGGATACCGTAAGCTTTAGCGCCGGGTCTCTTGAAATTGGCACTGCGAGCATTGATTCGAATGGCGTCGCGACGCTCGCGATTCTGCTGGACGAGACGAGCACGGTCGAGAACATCATCGCACAGTACAGCGGGGACGTGATCTATGCGGGGTCGAGCTCTGCCGCAACGGCTGTACAGGCGGGCGCAGCAACACAGTTCACGCTTTCAATTGATCCGGAGACGGTGAGTGTTGCGACGACGCAGCATACGGCTGTCACCCTTACGCTTCAGTCGATTGCCGGATTCAATGACACGCTTCAGCTCGGATGCCTGGGCTGCCGTTTACGGCCACGTGCACGTTCTCAGCGCCACAAACGAAGCTGTCTTCGAATGGAAGCACGAATGTACAGCTGACGATCGACACGGGAGATCCGCTGGGATGCGCACGCAAACGAGGGCGAAGCTTCGCAGCTCCGGGCGCGGCGTTCTGCTGTGCACTCTTCCAGCGCTATTGCTCATCGGCCTGCTGCGCCGGCGAAGGAAGCTGGCCTATGCGTGGGCGTCGCTGGTCTGCGTGATGTTGATGATCTCCGGATGCAGCGGATTGCAGGGAGCGAGCACGTCGGCGGGAACATACACGTTCAAGGTGACGGCATCAGGCCAGGGCTCCGGGGCAAGGCAGTCGCAGGTGGTGACACTGACGGTGACGCAATGAGGAGGCGAATGCGGTTTGCTGCAGGATGGTTCGCTTCCCTGCTGATCGCGCTTTCGGCTGCGGCGGCCTGTGCGCAGGCGCGCGAAACCGCCGGCGGACCGGGAGCTTCGCTTGCTACTGGAGGTGGGATGTTGATGTTCCAGGCCCTATACGGACAGCGAGATCCGGGCGGAGGATTTGTGTTCGCCGATTTCAGTCCACATTGGCGATTCAACGTGGAGCGGAGGCAAGATACCTGCGTGTGCGCAGCGCAGAGAAGGTGACAGAGCAGAACTATCTGCTAGGGATGCGTACGCTTGTCACATCAGGCCGTGAACGTGTCTACGTAAAGTTCCTGACAGGTGACGGTCGCGTCGATATGCCGTTTCAGTACGGGCGAGGAAATTTCCTGTCGCTGGTTCCCGGCGCAGGCGTGAACATGGATCTGAACGATGTCACGACAGTCCGGATCGTGGACTTCGAGTATCAGATGTGGCGAAATTTTCAATTCGGTACGATGCGGCCGTATGGGATCGGCACGGGGAGCAGCTTTCGACTGACGCCTCTGGTTCGGCTTACCAAGAAGGCCTGGCTGCGCCGCGATGGAAGGCATTCGAAAAGCGAGCAGGATGATTACTGACGAGCTATTCTGCGCCGCCAAAGGACGACGCTTCAGTTCGGCTCCAATGCGGCGGATATGCTGATATTCAGCCGAATCCCACAGGGTCACCGATGCTCCGTTCATGAAACACGCTGCATCACACATTGATCTGTTTGACTGCGTGGCCGCCATTGCGCTCGTTGGTGGTGGTGAAGCCTGCCATTGGAGGCGGCGGCGCAGAGGACGTCACGTACTGCTTCGTCACACTCAGCCTTGCCTCCAGAGTTTGCCAGGAAACCGTCAACGGCGAACTCCATAATCATCCCTGTAGTCGGCGAGTTCCCCGTACTCGAGCCGCCCGTCTGGCATCAACCGATATGCTCGGAGATTCGATTGATAGGCGGCACTGGGGACAGGGTGATCGGCCTCGCATGAATGGAATACGGCGCGCGCCTCGCCATGCCTCGCTCCGCCAAAAAGTTAAATTTTTCTTTCACGCAATCGCACGTTTTGACGTTAGCTGCGGCACACGACCTGTAATCGAACGACTATGAAGCCGCTTCACGGCGCTTGCAAAAGACAATCGGGCCCACGTTGAGACCCCTCAACCCCTACTCACCTGAAACCGCAGTTTTGCTCGTGAACACCGCAGGAAACCGTTATTTTCTTGTGCCGCGCCGTCGCGTAGCGAAACGTTGTTGCTTCAAAACTTCAGCGGGGCAATTCCCTTGCCTTCGGTGATCACATAAAAGCGGTCTACCTCAGCCGGCGGCGGAATGATCTCCACCTTTCCGCTCGGCCAGCGCACCTCAATCTTTTCTATTTTCTTGGCGTTACCCAGCCCGAAGTGGGGCCGCTGATCCGGGCTCGATGCAAAGCTTCCGCCTGCAAGCACGTCCTGCCTTTGTGTAAATCCGTCGGCCGTTACGAAGATGGACGCCCCCACGGCATCCCTGGGGCTTCCATGCTTGCCCGGCTCCGTTGAGAGCGCACCGACGAGCTTGAACGAAATCCAGTGGTTATCGTTCTTGGCCACATCTCGAAACAGAGACGGCGCTCCATCCAGATTGTTCACTACAACGTCGATATGCCCATCATTGAACAGGTCCCCGTAGGCCATCCCTCGTGATGTTGCAAGCTTCGCGAGGCCTGTTCCTTCTACGGCCGGCATCAGCGTCAGCTTGCCCTTATCACTATGGAAAAGAAGCGGCCGCTCTTGCCAGGTCGTTCCCCAGTTCTGAGCGTCCACTTGCGGATAGACATGCCCATTCACTACGAAAAGGTCCAGCCATCCATCGTTGTCGTAATCAAAGAAAGCTGTTCCCCATCCAAGAAATGGAATCGTGGGTTCTGCGATGCCGTCCTGATAGGCAGTGTCCGTAAAATTCCCGGAGCCATCGTTCCTGTACAGCGGGTTGTAATCATCCGAAAAGGTTGTGTTGTACAGATCGATGGTTCCCCGATGCATCAGATCGCCTGCGGCAATTCCCATCGACGCAGTCTCGCGCCCACTCTCGTTCAGCGCATAACCGCTCGCAAAGCTGTCGTCCTCAAAGGTGCCATCGCCCTTGTTGATGTAGAGGTAGTTTGGCGTCGAATCATCTGCGACCAGCAGATCCGGTTTGCCGTCACCGTTCACATCGATAAACAAAGAAGCCAGCCCGTAGTAGCGGTTCGCATCGGCGACGCCGGCATGCTCACCCACGTCAGTGAAGGTGCCATCCCCGTTGTTGTGAAAGAGATGATCGGGTTCGCCGTGCAGCCCTCTCGGGCCACACATCACCTTCACACCTCGGAACTGGCAAAAGCTGAATGACCTGGGCTGATCCTCCATGTCATAGTGCACGTATCCAGGCACAAACAGGTCCAGCAGACCATCGCCATCGTAGTCGCCCCAAGTAGCACCGGTAGACCAGTTGCCGAGCGCCACGCCGGCCTTTTCGGCCACATCGGTAAACGTGCCGTCATGGTTGTTGTGGTACAGCCGGTTCTTGCCAAAGTTTGTAACGTAGATGTCGGGCCAGCCATCGTTATCGAAGTCACCGACGACCGCTCCGATGCCCCAGCGGTCATTCGCGACACCGGCCTTTTGGGTCACGTCCGTGAACGTCCCATCATGATTGTTGTGAAACAGCGCGGCGTGCGGCGGCGTGGCCTTCCCCGTCATCGCGTCATATGTCGAGCCGTTCACCAAGTAAATATCGAGCCATCCATCATTGTCATAGTCCAACAGTGCGACGCCCGAACCCACCGTCTCGATGATGTAGTTCTTCTCTGGCGTACCCATGCGATGGGTCCAGGTGGTCAGCCCGGCAGCCTTCGCCACATCCATAAAGAGCACTGGGCCTGTCTTGACGAAGCCGCCGGCCGTGATGGGCCGATGTTGTGTGTCCAGCACCACCGGATGCGCTCCGCCCGTCGACACTCCACCACTGGTGGCCGGCTGAGATCCTTCGACCGGCTTCTGCGCCTCATGCTCAAGAGGAGTTGGGGCCTGAGCGATGCACAGTCCTTGAATAACAAAGGAGAGCCCGCATGCCAGAAAGGCCCGTCTGAACCGCAGCAAAATTTCAAGGCACTTCATCGATGAACCATGATCGTAGAATCCCTTTTCGTTGTAAAGGGTGGAAACAATCGAGCGCTATGATTAACAACCGTAAACAAACGCTTTCCTTTCGAGACAATGTTTTGAAACTTCTCTGCTGTGTCGTCGCATCGTGTTTTCTTTTGGTTGGCTTCCTGGGCATCCCGCCTGGCCATGGCGTCTGCGCCCGGACAACACCCAGCAATCCGATTGTTCCTGGCGATCACCCTGACCCCACAATTATCCGGGTTGGACACTCCTATTGGACTGCCAGCACCTCCGGCGATTGGGCTCCCGAATTTCCGCTGTATCGCTCGACAGACCTTCGTCACTGGGTTGCTGCCGGCGCCATCTTCCCTCGACCACCTGCATGGGCCTCCGGGAGCTTCTGGGCGCCGGAGTTAGTGGACGATCACGGTCATATCCTGGTCTACTACGTCGGTCGCAAGCGCGCCGGGCCTCTCTGCGTTGCAGTAGCTACTGCTGAACAGCCTGAGGGTCCTTATACCGATCACGGGCCGCTTATCTGCCAATCGGATGGATCGATTGATCCGGCGATGGCGCGCGACGAACAGGGCCTTCCTTTCCTGATCTGGAAGGAGGACGACAATTCGATTGGAAAACCGACCGCAATCTGGGCCCAGCCGCTCACCGACGATTTGATTCACCTCACGGGAACGCCAACACAACTCATCGTCAATGATCCCTCCAGCTGGGAGGGCGGAGTTGTGGAAGCGCCCTACATTATGCGGCATGGTAGACGCTTTTACCTCTTCTATGCCGGCAACGCATGCTGCGGAGCCACATGCCGATATGCTGAAGGCGTTGCGCGTGCGGATCATCTGCTTGGCCCATGGACAAAATACCCTGCCAACCCGATCATTCGTCCCAACAGCAACTGGAAATGCCCCGGTCATGGCACGGCTGTCGAAACACCATCAGGCCAGGACTATTTCCTCTACCACGCCTATCCGGCTGCAGGGACGGTTTACCTTGGGCGTGAATCGGTGCTCGACCGGATCACATGGTCTAACGACGGATGGCCTATCATCAATGGTGGCGCAGGGCCAAGCAGAGGAGCCACAACCTTCAAAACCAGCCAGCCGGCATTGACCGATAACTTCAACCAAGCCCGTCTCAATGCAGGCTGGCAATGGCCAGTTCACAGGGACCCGCAATGGCGGCTTGGTCATGGCACGCTCACCCTTGAACCATCGGCCGACAGTACACCGATTTTCATCGCGCGTTCACTTGTGGTTCCCATGTATACGGCCGTCGTTGGTGTCAGAGACACAGGAGGTCTGGGCGTCATCGGCGGGTCACACAGCCAGATTGTGCTGAATCGCAATCGAGATCATCTTGAGCTCTGGCAGCTCAGCGATCGAGGACGCCAGGTGCTTTGGCGATCCGACATTCCGCACACCTCCACCGTCTGGCTTTGTGCAATCTCCGCCCGTCTCTCCAAGACGAGCTTCAGCTACAGCCTCGACCATACCCACTGGATATCAGCAGGTCCTGTATTGAGCGTCACCGAACTTCTGCCTTGGGACCAGGGTTTACGAGTTGGTCTCGTGAACGCTGAGGCATCACCGGCCCACTTCACACAGTTCTCGCTGAGAGCCGATGAAAATCCGTAGCTTATCGCGGAGGCGCGTCTGTCGTCCCTGCCTCTGGTGCTGCATTCACAGCGCCCGGCGGTCCCTGTTGCTTGCGATCCAACGCAGCCGCTGACTGCAGTTCACGTTGCGACGCGTCCTTCTGTCCAAGGCGGGCTAAGGCCAATCCGCGATAGTAATGCGCCGCCTGATAGTTTGGAGCAACCTTCTCGGCTCGCGCAAGATACTGTTCCGCCTGCAAGTAATTCTTGCTGCGAAAGGCGATGATTCCCATGCCAGTCAAGGCACCGCCGTGGTTGGGATCGCGGGCGAGCACCTTCCCGAAGAGCGGCGCGGCCTGCGCGTCATGCTGTACCTGAAGCTCAAGCTGCCCCAGTTCATAGTAGGACTCGGTCTGCAGCGGTTGAAGTTGGATGGACCGCTCGAACTCAGTTTTGGCATCCGCGCTTCGTTGCTCTGCCTCCAAGACTCTCCCCAAGCCGAAGTACGCGGTGGCGTCTTCGGGACGCTTGGCGAGGTACGCACGCAGATCGGCTTCTGCCGGTTGCATATGCAGCTCTTCCATCTCAACACGGGCCAGCGCATAGAGTATCTCCGGATCGTCGGCGTGCAGCTTTCGGGCTGCCTCGAGGGCATCGGTCGCATCCGGCAGCATTCCCATCTCCATCGCTTGCACACCTAGATCCAGTAGCAGCTTGGGATCGTCCGGCAACTTGGTACGCGCATGCTCCAACACCTTCAGGGCTGCGTCTGCACGGCCCTCCCGCCTCGCAGACATAGCGAGCTCTGTAGCTGCTGCTAGTTCACCTTGTCGCGCGTCCTTATCTCTTAAGTTCACGTCCAGTACTGTCTCGAATCTATCCATCGCCTCAGGATCGCGATGTTCTTCGAGCATCAGCTTGCCGACCGTGACATTCGCAGCCGGCGAGTTGGGACTCGACGCCAGCGCCCTCGTGAGAAGATCCATCGCCGTCGAGCGGTCACCTTGCTCAAGACGTATCTGCGCCAACATCGCCAAGGCATCGGGATCCTCCGCATGCGTAGAAAGAAAGGAATTCAAAACGCGCGCAGCCTCTTCCGGCTGATGCTTTCCCTCCAACACCTTGGCCTGACGAAGAACGGCGGCACTTCCCGCCGCGGATTCCTGAGCGACTGCACGTTGGTCGGGCGCAAACAGCGCAATGGACAACAGAAAGACGCACAAGCCCATCGCAGAGTGCTCATTTCGGCTTACAGAACAACAATTCATATAGCCTGCGTCACCGTCCGGTTTTCATCGAGGCGACGTATCCTCACCCACTGTCTCAGGAGCGCCAGTCATATTCGCAGCGGCCTTCGCCTTAAGCTGTTTTAGCTGATCGAGCGCATGCTCCGCCTCTCTCTTCCTGTTCAGTTTCTGATAGACGCGGACGAGTTGGTAATAAGCGCTCTGTTCGATGAAGGAAGATGGAGAGCTCTGCAAAGCGAGTTCCAGCCAATGGGCCGCCTCCTCATTCTGCCCGAGCTCGGCGAGTCCCAGTCCCAGGTAAAAATCCGTCGGAGCGGGCATGGCATGCGCGTCCACCGCGCGGCGCAACAGCGGCACGCCAGTTGACGCTCGTCCCGTCTTCACCTGCATCGTGCCCAAGTTGTACAGGGCGATTGCGCTGTTGGCATGCAGATGGAGCTCCTGTTCATATGCCTTTGTCGCGGCTTCCACACGGCCGACCCTCTGGTTCTCTTCTCCCAGCGCTTCATATAGATCGGGATTCTTGGGATCCTTGCGAATCGCGGCCTCATATTCCTCGATTGCCTTTTCTGGCTGTTGCGCGTCGGCAAAGGTCTCCGCCAGAGCACGATGCGCGAAGGCGGAGTCGGGATCAAGCGCGTATAGCCTCTTGTAGGCGGCTTCGGCTACCAAACGGTGCGCACGGACGGAATAATAGAGTGCCTCCTGGCTTTTGGGATCGAGCGCAACGGCCTGATCGAGCGCGGAGGCCGCCTCCTCCGGATGTCCCATATCCAACTGAAGTATCCCCTCCCATATCAGCGCTTCGAGACTGCTCGGCTGCAGCTGAAGCTCTGCTTGCAGGGACCTCAACGCCTCCTCGGGCTTCCCTGTTTGATACTGTGCGATTCCGAGGAAGAGATGGACGCCAGGAAGCTGCGGATTGAGCTCGGATGAATGCTCCAGTGCACGGCTCGCATCGTCAGGTTTGCCCTCTCGCAGCCGAGCCATGCCCAACCCGAGGTATCCATCGGCTAGTGTTGGATCTGCTGCGATAACCCTCTGAAAGTGCGTCTCCGCAGCCGCCACATCGCCTCGCTGTAGCGCGTCCGCTCCGGCCTGAAGTTGCTGCTTTAGGGAAGAGGGTCGCGAATCCGTCTGCGCCTCAACCGTATGCGGCACCCTAGTGAGCGCAGGCATAAGGATCAAAATCAGCGCGCAACAGACGTAATTCATAACGTGCTTGAGGTTATACCGCAGCCAAACAAGAAGAGGGAGCTGCGGGCTCCGTCTTCTTTTGTGTGGTATTCAGTGACCGCATAGGCGTCCTTGAATTGTGTTGAATCAGAACGTGACTCTTCCCGTGACCTGCATGTTGCGCGGTCCATAGTCCACGTACGTGGGAATGCCGAATCCGTTGGCTGTGTTGGCCGAATCACCCGGCTGCAGATCCGGCAGACCCATGCGATGACGGTTGAAGATGTCGAACGCCTCACCCTTGAGCTCGAACATCACTCTCTCTGTGATATAGAAGTCCTTCATCAAGCTGACGTCTTCCGCCTTGTACATCGGCCCGGTGATCGCCTCCGTCACGCGCGTGATGTTGCCGAACGAGAACGGTGCGAAGGAACATGGCTGAGCTGGCGTTCCACATCCGGGGGAGATTGGTCGTGGCCAATTCAGGCCCTCCCGGTTCTGATCGATAAAGGCCGCCTGTGAAAGCGGAACTCCCGGATCTCCTGCTCCGTTCGTTCCGGGTGCCCTGTAGGCCGGCTTGAACCATGACTCGCCATTGAAGGTGCTTGGGCCGTTCTTGTTCGCTTGATAGGCCGCACTCGCGAAGCTGGTTGCGTTGTAGGACGCCGGCCCTGCTGTGTAAGTAATGCAGTTCTGGTAATACGGTATTCCGCTGGCACAACCGAAATCGATTGGTTGCCCACTGGAATAACGTTGTATCGCGCCGACCTGCCAACCTCCAATCAGGTAGTCCAAAGCGCGATTGCTATTCAACCATTTTCGACCCTTGCCGAATGGAAGTTGATAGAGATAACTAAGAGAAAATTGATTGGTCAAATCCTGGACGCTGACCGCCTTATCTGCCTTGAGATTTGTGGAGTTCGCCGCCTGCTCACGCTGGTTGTTGCTGGTATAGCTGAACGGGATAGCCGAATCCGCATCCGTGAGGTTCTTCGACCAGGTGTAAGAGGCCTGCAGATTGATTCCGTTCCGGAACCGTCGAGCCAACGAGACGAGCATCGCGTTGTAGGACGAGTGTCCGAGGTTTTCAAGGCAGCAATCGTCCGCGATGTAGTCATACTGTGGGAACGGGCGAAGGGCCTGACCGAGCGCGCCAGTGAAGGTGGAATACGGCGCATTCACGCCTGAGTTGGCCCCCCCAAGCGGAATGTGGTAGGCCGCATTGTTCAGTCTGTCGCCGAGGCTGAAGTACTTGGGATCGATATTATTGAAGTTAGTAAGGAAGCCAGAACGAAGGTTCTGCGCGACTTGCCCGATGTAGCCGATGGTGAAGATGAGGTCCTTCGCGAGTTCATCCTGAAGCTGAATGCTCCAGTTGCTGGTCATCGACGGACGTCCATCCCGAGGCAGGATCAGCTCGCCTCCAACGGCGTCGAAACTGCCCGGTCCATTCGGCGCCGTGAGTTGGGTGGGATCAAGATTCGGAGCGTAGCTCACATTCGGATAGCCAACAGTTGAATTAGTCGGATCGGCCGGTGAGCTGGAATCCAGACGGAAGGCTGGCGTGAATGCGCCACCAGTAGTCGGAGTCTGACCGAGGAAGAAATCGCGAGACTGGTTGTAACCGAGCGACATCGATCCGCCGAAGTCGTTGTACTGCAACGGACCGTAGAGAATAGCCCCGCCCGCGCGGAGCACGGCCTTGTCATTCGTCCCCGGCAGCACATAGGCAAAACCCACGCGTGGAGCAACGTCCTTGTACCAGGTGTCCGCCCATGCAGTATTGCAGTTGCAGGTTGTGCCGAAGACCAGCGCTCCGGGAAGTCCGCCCGCAGCAGCATCGGGCGCTGTAAAGCTGAAGTCCGACGTCCTGTTGTGTGCCTCCTTGCGCGGTACGTCAATGTCATACCGCACGCCAAGATTGACCGTCAGATTCTGGCTGAGCTTGATGTCGTCTTCTGCAAAGAATCCCAGATAGTGGGAGTTCCAGCGTGGATTGTCGTTGTAGACGTTCTGGCTGCCGTTTCCGACCTCTCCCAGAAGGAAGCTAGCAAACGGATTCCCCGATCCGCAGCACGAGTTGCTGACGCCCGCGGTCTGGTCGCGATAGAAGTTCAGCACATCAACGTTGTACTGAATCACCGAGTACTGCTGGTGCCGGAGATCCACCCCGAACTTGAAGCTTTGCCTGCCCTTCTCCCAGCTCACGCTGTCATTGACTCGAACGCCATTGTCGATATTATCCCCGTTTTGTTGCTGCCCAAGCGTCGCCGGTTGGTCGGGACTCGGAAAGACCAGGAGCGGGTAAAAGACCGAATAATCGTTCGCCACCCCTGCCGAAGACGCAGTCAGGCTGGAGTGCAGATTATTGCCGAGGTTGACGCTGTTCGTCCGGTTGTAGCCGAGATTCAGGTGGTTCAGCAGAGTCGGCCTAAAGCTGAAGTCCCATCCCACCCGTGAGTAATGAGTCGTAAAGGTCTGAATGTAGCCTGCATTATTGAATGGCTCAGGCAGGTTGGGGCGACCGGTCAGCTTGAAGTTTTGTCGCGTACTGTAGCTGGCGAATAGCTTGCTCTTGTCCGTCAGGTTCTGATCGATACGGACCGTGTAAGTAACATTGGTGTTCGGTGCAACCGACGAATAGGAGTAGTTGCCGTTATACCCTGTGACATCCGTGCTCAAGGGCGCTTGGTTTGGCTCCGGAAGTCCTTGGATCAGCTTCTGCGCGGCCGCGCTGAACAGTGTCGTCGGAATCTTGTTGCCCTGGAATGGCTGACGGCAGAAGACGCCCGGCGAGATTTGCGTCGTCGTTCGTGGATCAAAAATCTGGTTATACAGAACAGGTTGACCTGTGCATGGATTGAGCAGAATGTCGTACTTGTAAGGGGCACCGGGGGGTGGCGGGGTATTGCCGGGCACCGGGGAAGATGCCGGCCCGAGGATATCGCTGAAGTCTCCGCCGCGCTCTGCCGCCGTTGGAAGTGTGGACACTGACACACCGCCAAGCTTGAGTTGATACTTCTCCCATGCAAACAGGAAGAACGTGCGGTTCCTTCCGTTGTACAGCTTCGGAATCCACACCGGACCGTCGAAGATTCCACCGAAATCGTATTTACTGTCCTGCCCAAGACTGTATGGGCACTGAATCTCACTGAGACCCGCGCACTTCTCCGCCTTGTATCCATTGTTGAACCAGTTGTTCGCGTCAAAGATACGGTTTTTCACAATCGCATAGGCAATACCGTGAAAATCGTTCGTTCCGGATTTTGTTGAGAAGCTCTCGATGCCTGAGGTCGTGCGGCCGAACTCTGCTGAGGGAGTCGACGTCGTAACCTTGAATTCCTGTAGCGCCTCAATGGAGGGCGAGGTCTCGTCGAAGGAGGAGCCGTTTTCACTGCGCTGAATGCTGGCGCCGTCCAGCAGCACTTCCGCGCCATACGCCTGACCGCCTGAGAGGCGGGAGAAGAAGACGCCGTTGTTGGCCTGTCCAGCTCCACCGGTCGTACCGCTGCCAGGTCCGGTTGTGCCAGGCAGCAGGAAGACGAAGCTCTCAGGAGAACGCAGACCGCCCACGCCTTGGGCGAGCGACAAGGGCAGATCTTCGATCTGCTTGTTCGATACGACTCCGCTGATCTCCGAACTCTCGGTCTCCAGTAGGTTGCCGCTGGCATCGACCGTCACCACCTCGTTGACCGTTCCCGAGGCGAGTGCGATGTTGAGAGCCGTCGTGTTGTTAACCTGAACCAGCACTCCGGTACTGGTCTTCGTGGCGAAGCCGGGAGCGGTCGCCGTTACGGTATACGTACCGATAGGCAAGTCTGGAAAGCGATAAACACCCGCGGCAGTGGTGTTCGTCACGCTCTTGCCGCTGGTCCCCTGGTTCGTAGCAGTGACGGTCGCATTCGGGATCAGTGCTCCGGTCGGGTCGGTGACGCTGCCCCCGATGGCGCCGCGCACAGACTGGGCTAGCATCGCGGTACCGGACGCCAACATCATCACAAATAGAAAAACACCGGCAAACAGCCATCTTGCGGACGACTTCGACATCTGAGGCTCTCCAAAGAACGACAGGTACTGCTTCGTATTCCGGTTCAGCTATCTGTAAAGAGGTAACATCAGGGGCCATGTAACCGTTTTCTTTTGACGTCCAAAAGCTAAATACCTGCTGTCCGACGTGTCAATGCCAAAATAACGAAAGTGTCCGATTCACTTCCATCCCTTGGAAAATGTACTACTGCGTCTCACGCGCAAGCCGCGCCGAAGCTGCAAACTCCGCCTCGGCCTCTTGCCTCATGCCCAGATGCCGGTATGCCTGTCCCAAAAGAAAGTGAAGGCTGGAGTTCTTCGGATCGAGCTTGCAAGCCTGATCGAGCTCATGCTCGGCCGCGCTGTAGTCGCGTTTCTGCATGTAGAGGTGGCCAAGTTGCTCATGGATTCGTGGATCTCTCGGCGCGAGAGCCGCTGCCTGCGTTAGCAGAGGCTCCGCCTCAGCGAGCCCTCCGCGGTGCAGCAGCACAACGCCCAAATTCAGCAGCGGCTGTTCACTGATCTGAGCCCGTGGCCCTTCGTTCTGCCACTCAATCGCCTTTCGATATGCCTCCACCGCTGCATCCGTCTGGTTCGTGGCCTCGTACGACAGACCGAGATTATTTTCCGCCTTAACACTCTTCGGCGAGAGCTTCAGCACCTGCTGGAAGCACGACAACGCGTCTCTGAATCGCTGCTCGGTGTACCGTATGCGACCCAAGCTGTACCACGCGTCGGCATCCGCCGGATCTATCTGCACAGCGCGTAGTGTCCACTTGTCCGCGTCCACCCAATCGCCCAGCAGCACGTAATCCTGTCCCACACGCTCCAACATCTGTGCCGAAGGTTCTTCGATAGCTGCGGCGCGCGTGTACTCCTTCAGAGACTCCGCAGGCTTGTTTTCCCGCAACAGAGCGTAAGCCAGCATCGCATGTGCCGTCCCAGAAAGATCGTTATCCCTCAGGTAGGCGGTCAGCGCACCCTCCGCCTCGTGAAACCTGCTGGCATCGAGCATCCTTTGGACCTTTGCCAACGGTCCCGCAGCTACAGATGCAGCCGGATGTGGATCCGACAGTACCGGTTGCTGCGCGCAGATAGATCCGGTTCCAATGGCCGGGACTACAACGAGCCCCGATACGCAGCTGCCCGCCCAGCGCAAAAAGCTCACTTGGATGCCGCCGTTTGTGACGAATTCGGCTCGTCGATGCGAACTACGCGATCGCCCGCTACATTCGTCAGCGTCTGACGAATGCCGCTCGGCCAGGTGATTTCGATGCTGCGTGCCACGGTATCGCCCCCTAGCCCGAAGTGCGCACGCTTGTCATTAGACGAGAGATAGCTTCCCGTAGTCGATACCGTCCAGTATTGCGCGCCATGAGAGGTCGTCACCTTGATCACAGCCCCGATCGCATCCCGGTTGCTCTTATGTCCCACCAGCAGCAGCGACAGCCAATGATTTGTCGTCGGGGTCTCATTGCGCAGAAGATACGCCGGGCCTCCATTGGTCGTCACCACGGCGTCCAGCCGGCCATCGTTATCGAAATCCCCGACCGCCATTCCCCTTCCAACCCAGCGCTGCTTGAACACATCACCGGACTCCGCCGACACATCGACGAACGTCCCATTCCCCATATTTCTGGCCAGCAGCATCGGTTCTTTGTAATGCACCTGTGGATAGTTCAGTTCCACCGTGTCAAGGTCGTGACCCTGCGCCACCAGCAGATCCTTGTAGCCGTCGTTGTCGTAGTCGAGAAAGAAAATCCCCCACCCGGAATGCAGTAGTGTCATCGACGCAAGGCTTGTCGCATAGGTGTCGTATGTGAATGACCCGTCGCCGCTGTTGCGATATAAGGCATACTTCTGGTTCGCGAGATTCGTGATGACGAGGTCTGGCCAGCCGTCGTTATTGAAGTCCTGGAACGCAATCCCCATCCCCGCGTAGGTCCTTCCATCGCCATCCACCGCGATCTCCGCTGTAAACCCGGCCTCCTCAAAGGTGCCGTCACCCTTGTTGTGAAACAGAAACTCCGGCATTGAGTCATTCGCGACCGCAATGTCAATTTTTCCGTCCTTATCATAGTCGGCAATCGCGATTCCGAGTCCCTTGCCCGGAATCGTCATCCCTACCTTCGCTGTGACATCGGTAAAGGTGCCATCACCGTTGTTGTGGTAAACAATCGGCGCAATTGCGGGAAAAAGATCCGGATGACAGTACGCGCGATATCCCTGACGATGTTCGCCGCACCAGACGTCGTCAAAGTCCCACTTCACATATCGCAGCACTATCAAGTCGAGCAGCCCATCATTGTCCAGATCCACCCACGCCGCGCTCGTGTACCAGCTCTTTCCCGGCGTGTGATCACCGCCCGTGCCCGAGCGCTCCGTGACATCCGTGAAGGTGCCGTCGCGGTTGTTGTGGTACAGATGATTTCCACCGTAGCCCGTGACGTACAGGTCCTCATAGCCATCGTTGTCGTAGTCGCCCACGGCAACACCCATGTCATACCCGGCGCCCTTCAGGCCGGCCTTCTCCGTAACGTCCTCAAACGTTCCATCTTTGCGCTGGTGGTATAGCCGATTCCAATCCTTCGGCGATCGCTTCTGCGGGACCGCTCCCTTCGGCATGGGATCATCCAGCGGCGCTCCATTCACGAAGAACAGATCCAAACGGCCATCGTTGTCATAGTCGAAGGTCGCAACGCCCGAGCCCATCGTTTCGAGCAAATACTTGTGGCTGGTGTGCGAGGCGACGCCAGTGAAGTTCACACCCTTCGCCGCGGTTACATCGACAAATTTACCGGGCGTCGCAGGGGGAACTGAGGTCGAGGAAGAATTCTGCGCGAGAGTGGCGACCGAAGCGCAGATCAAGCTGATCCCGATACTCATCCGCAGCAGAAGCTTGCGAACTGCCGAGCCTCGTTGCGCCCGCCCCTTGCGCGTCACCAATCTTACCTTCACTGCGCCGCTGTCTCCTTCGGCTCCGGTGTTCCACGTCCCGTCAGCTCTCGAATCAGATCCACCTCACGTTCTCTATACGGCGTTCCATCCGGATGAAAGACATCATGGAACCAGATCGGCGGCTGAATTGTCACGTATGGCCGTTGCCATGAATCCCATGGCAGATACGTCTGCGTCTTTCCCGCGACGAGACCCCAATTGATCGCCGCGACGTGGTAGCGCTTCGCAACGGCAAGCACCGTGTCAAAGGTGCTGCCATTCCCCCGCGCCATGTACTCGGTGCAAATCAGCGGCCGATTATATCGCTCCAGTTCCTTCACCCGTTCCTCGAACACCTCCGGCCAGTCATAGTTGTGAAACGAAATCACATCTGACTCGGCCAATTGGATTTTCGTCGTCTCGCTCTCTTTTCTCGGATCCACCCAATTTCCTCTCCAGACACCACTCGTCAGCGGTTGCGCCGGATGCGCAGCACGCGCCCAGGCAAACGCCTTAGGCAGCAGCTCATCCACCCGCTTCACCTTTGCGGCAACGTCCTCTTCACGGTCGAGGCCCCGATTGTCCGGCTCATTCCAGACATCCCAACCGAGCACGCGCTCATCCTTGGCAAAGGCTCCGACCACCCCCTCCACATACGCCTTCAATTGGGGCTCAACCGCTGGATCCAATAGCCGCTTCTTGCCCGGGCTCTGCACCCACCCAGAGTTATGCACTCCAGGGATCGGCGGATGCTGAGGCCCGAGATGTGGGTCCGTCTCCCAGCATGAATCAAACAGCACCAACAGCGGCCGGATATGATGCTTTGCCGCAATCCCG
The DNA here is from genome assembly GCA_035651235.1 of Acidobacteriaceae bacterium. Lineage (GTDB taxonomy): Bacteria > Acidobacteriota > Terriglobia > Terriglobales > Acidobacteriaceae > Granulicella. The sequence continues at coordinate 361,343 of DASRGC010000033.1, read as the reverse complement.
AGAAACACATCCAGCCGGTGCTTAAATCCTTGTGGATCCTGCTCCCATAACTGGTCCTGGAGAAATACGCGCATCGTGTTCATGCCGATCGACTCGGCCCACCCGAACTCGCGGTCGATCTCCGCAGGATCATACGTCGCCGCCTGGAACATTTCCAGTTGATTGATCGCATTCGATGGCAGGAAGTTCGCGCCTACCAGCCACGGCTGTTTTACATACCAGGCGTTCGCTTGCGACTCCGTCCATCGGCCGGTTGCCTCCTGGGCAAACCCTGTAGCAGACACCGCCAGCGTCAGTACGACAATCCAAAGTCTCTGCACCTGAGCTCCTTCTATGAGGCTCCAGCATGCCCCATGACCGCATCCGCTTGCAAACGATTACACTGCGCCTTCCCGTTTCGTGCCGCGGAAGCGACGTTATTGCTCAACGCTCAGCTATAGCCGCGGCGTTGCGCTCGGCTGGCGCTGGTCCTGTCGATCCTCGAACCACGAGCTTCGTCGTGATCACATGCTCCCGCCTCCGCCTGGCTTTCGCCGGGGCCGCCTCGCGTCCACGAAAGAGTGCACGAAAAGCCGTCGACGCCAGCTCACGCCGCGGAACATGCAGCGTCGTCAGCGCCGGCAGCGTATACCCGCTCAGCTCGATGTCGTCGAAGCCGACCACTGAAATGTCGCCCGGTATATCCAATCCCTTCTCGTGAATCGCGCCCATCGCGCCGATAGCCGTTAGATCGTTTGACCCCAGGACCGCTGTCGGCCGGTTCCCCGATTCCAAGATCCGCTTCATCGCATGATATCCGCCCTCCACGCGATGGTCGCCCTCCTGCAGCCATCCAGGACGCATCTTCACGCCGTGCTCACGCAGCGCAGCCTGAAAGGCCTCTGTCCGCGCGCGCGCCGAGCTCAGCGTGAGAGGCCCGCTGATAAACGCGATTTCCTTGTGCCCCAGCCGAAACAGATACTGCATGGCCTCTGTAATTCCGCCGGTGTAGTCGACGTTCACCGTGCTGGCGCCTCGACCTCCGGCTGCCGTATCCATGAAGATCGTCGGGATCTGCCGCTGGCCGAGGGTTCGGATCAGCCGGTCCTCCATCTCCGACGTCATGATCGCCACGCCATCGACCCTGCGTTGCAGCATGCGGATCACGCACATCTCCATCCGTTTCGGGTCATAGTCCGTGTTCGCGATCAGCACATCCTGCCCATGCTCGACGGCGATATCTTCAAAGGCCTTGACCAGCTCGGGAAAGTACGGGTTCGTGATGTCCGAGATGATCAACCCATACAGGCCGCTGCGTCCTGACCCCAGCGCACGCGCGTTGACATCCGGATAGAAGTTCAGCGCCTCCACCGCCTCGCGCACCCGCTCCGCCGTATCCGGACTCACGTTGGCCGTGCCGTTCATGACACGCGACACCGTCGCCGTCGAAACCCCCGCTCTCTTCGCGACCGCCGTGATATTCATCGTTCCTGTCGTGCTTCTGAGCCTACAGCAGATACCGGTCTCAGTGATTACCCAACGCTGCTTCTGGCCATCCGTCATGCCAGACAATCGTCGAAATCTGCAGTGCCGGCTTTCCGGTCTGCGCATCGTACGCGTGAAACACGATCAGATCGCTGCCATCCTGCTGGTGCAAAACCGACTCTCCGCCAGGTCCCAGCCATCGCCGGTTCGGCCCCAGCAGAAGGGACCCTCCGCCCTTCAGCATCGGCTTGCCATCCTTGTCCACGTACGGGCCGGTGACTCTCCGCGACCGGCCAATCATTGTTCGGTAGGTACTTCTCGTCCCGCGGCAACACAAGTCAAAGGAGACGAACAGATAGTAATAGCCGCCGTGCGGCACAATGAATGGCGCCTCGATCGCCTGCCAATCCGGCGGCAGCTTCGGGTGTTCGGGGTCAAACTTCTGCGGTGCCGGATGCTCGGGCTTCACGCGGCTGGCCAGCGAATAGACCGTCGTTTCCTTCTCGGAAACCAATCCCGTATGCGCATTGAGCGCCCGCATCTTGATGCCGCTCCAAAAGCTGCCGAATGCCAGCCAGGCATGGTGCTTCGCATCCTCTACATAGTTCGGATCGATCGCGTTGAAGTCGTCGCTCTCCTTCGACTGCAACACCAGCCCTTTATCGACCCACTTGTAGTCCGCGCTCTTCGGGTCCAGCGTCTTATTCGTCGCCAATCCTATCCCGGATGTATTCACTCCAAACAACGAGTACGCGTAGTACAGGCGAAACTCGCCGTGCTCATGTGAAATGTCCGGAGCCCATAGCTCCTTCGTTCCAGGACTCCGCTGTTGAATCCACTGGGGAATCTCATCGAACACATGCCCACACATCCGCCAGTGCGCCAGATCTTCGGAGCAGCGCACCGGCAGTTGCCCTGCGCCCCGCGCCTTTCCGGTGGCAAAGACGTAGTACGTGCCGCCATCCTTGGCGATCGAAGGATCGTGCGTGAACCAATAGTCTCCGAGCAGCGAATACGCGCGCGGCCGTTGCGCATAAACGAACGCTGCACAGAAGAGCAGAAGCCCCGATACGCCCGCCACCACCCTGGCTGTCCAGCGGCTCCGCAAACCCTGCTCCCTTGTCGTCTCGCGCATCAGCTCGCCTTTGGCGCTCCTTTAGGCGCCTTCTTCTTATGCACAAGATAATCTACAAGGTTTTTCACCTCGGCCTGGCTTAACACGTCGCCGAAAGCCGGCATCTGCTTGCCGCCATCCTTGATCTGCTGCTCAATCTGCGCCTTGGATAATCGCTTTCCCACGGTGTTCAGGCTGGGCCCGAGCTCCGTTCCCACACCGTCAACTCCATGACAATGCTCACATCCCTTTTCTCTGAACAGGATCTCGGCCTCTGCGCGCTTCTTGCGCGAGAAGGCGTGCACCGCCCCCTCCGGCATCCATGCGCTCATGGCGGCCATAGCCACGGCCGCCGCCAACAATATACGACCCACCGGCGCGCGCCATCGTTCGGCAGTATGCTCCCCCAGGATTCGGCCGTGATCTTTTGTCATCGAGAGTGGGTAGCGCCTTGCGAGGAACTCGCGGGCTGCATCTGCAGCTCATGCGTATGCCACGGAACGCTCTCATTCGCCAGCTCTGTATGGTTCCTCAGAAACTCCAGAGCGTATGTATTCGCCGTAGGATCGTCTTTTTGGTCGGCGAACGTCGCCGCCTCGCGTGCGGCCTTGTCCTTCATTCCCAGCCGCCGGTACAGGATCGCCAGATTGTAGTGTGCGGCCAGATCGTCTGGACTGCTCGCCTGCAGCGCCTCATATTCCTTGAGCGCTAGCGAATACTTATGCTGCTGATAGAACGTAAAGCCCAGCTCCCGCATCGCATCCCGCGACTTCGGATACTGCCGCAGTACTTCTCCGAGATCCGCCACCGTCATCTCCAGGTTGCCTTCGTTCCGCCCCACCAGCGCGCGATAGTACAAGGCCCGCGCATTCTCAGGGGACAGCTCGAGCGCCTTCGCCAGTTTCGGCCGCGCATCGTTGTAGCGCTCCCACTGGATGTCAACAATTGCCATGTTCGTGTACGCGTCGGCATAGTCCGGCCGCAGCTTCGCCACATGCTGGAACGCAGCATACGATGCCGCGTACTGCTGCGCATCCAGCAGCGCGATGCCATAGTTGTTCCAGCGCATCCACTCCTTGTTCTCGTTCTCTCCTGGCGGCGTCGGCGCATTGTCGCCTACGTGAATCATCCGGCTCGCCGAACTCATCTCCACGATCGGCTCCTGCGTATAGTGCTTCGCCATGCCAAAGTCGATGAACGTCTGATCGAAGCGCCTGTACTTCACGGTGGCTGTCAGCGTCAGGTCGTCCACGCCGCTTGCCGGCACCGTGAATGTATAGCGCACCACCTGCGATCGTCCCGACTGGATCGTGTTGTTGTAGGCCACCACGCGCGTGTCCCACACCTGATGTAGCGTGTTCAGGCCTCCCTTCTCGTTGATCAGTCGGTTCATGAAGCTGTGCGCGTTCTGATCCAGAGAGCCGTTCGGCTTCAAGAACCCGCTCTCGCATAACACTCGGCCGCTGCGATCCTTGACCGTGAAGTTCACCCACGACTCATACATGTCCCGTTGCTCCGGAACATGACTGTGCGCGATTCCCTTGTTCTGTATCACGACATCGGCCGTTACCTTCTCCCCCGGCGCTACGTGATAGCTCACCAGCCCCAGCGGCGCGGAGAGGTTCTCGAGCGATCCGTCAGCATCATCACCACGCTCCAGCCCGAAGATGTCTACGTTGAAGACGTTGTTCTGCAGAAACGCCTCGGTCTTGCGTTCCTGCTCGTCATATCCGTAATACTGCGGGATGAGCGTATTCGCGCCCAACCATCTATGCGACGCCAGTTTGCCCTGCTTCGCTCCCTGATCGCGTGTCTCCAACCTCTCGCGCGGCATGTGGCACGTCTGGCACGTCGAGACCGTGTCCTTCACATAAAACGGCAGCGGCGACTGCTTGGCAAACGATGATGCCTGCCACTCGTCATAAAGCGAGATCGCCCTCTGCCACTTGTAATCGTTCAACTGTCTAGGCAACGCAGCCTCATGGCACGCCGAACAAAATTGCGACGTGTGGTAGAACGGCTTCATCACCGCCTGGCTGTGCCGGTCCAGATGCGCAAGAATCTCCGCATCGCTTACAGGGCGCGTAATCGGCTTGCCATTTTCATCCACCAGCACGGCCGGAACGCCCATCACATAGCTTCCCGTTCCCCGTGTCGTCACCTGCTGAATCGAGTGGCATACGCTGCACGTTATGCCCTCATCGTCATACCACTTTCTTCCCGGTCCTTTTTCTGTCAGCGCTCCGCTCAACAGCGCAATCGGGTCATGACATCCTTCGCAGTGCCGCGAGTACTCTACGCCCTTCGTCGAATCCAGCAACTGCACGTTTCGCAAATACCACGGCGGACGGTTGGAGTTCGAGTGCGCCGATTGCCTCCACTGCGTATGCGCTTCCTCATGACAGTGCCCGCAGTATTCCGCTGTTGGAAAACTCTTCGGATTCAGTAACTCGCCATTATCCGTGGTCGCATTCGACGGCAGGAAATAATTCTTCTCTCCGAAACGCTTGTTGTAGGTCGCAGCGACCCTCTGGCTGTACGTCTGCCGGGCATCAGCCGCGGCGTCTGTCTCACTTCCGGCCCGCACCGCTTTCACGGCAAAGCTCGCGGCCACCACAAGCAACGTGGCAACCAGCGCAACAGGGACCCATCGAACTTTGGCGTACATCTGCATCCTGCACCGGAAAGCACCCCTAATCTATCAGTCGAGAGGGATGTCAATCACCTCGATCGTGAGCCCGGGAGCTGAATGTTTGCACGGATCCATCGAAAGTTTGACTGTGGATTCCACCGGATGGATGAAATCGGGATCGTTGATCGAATTCGTCGCCTCATACGTCGCCGCAGCAGGGTGTTCATTCGCGCCGTGTGAACTGCCTTCAGCCCGTCGAGATAAATCGTCAGCGGCTGCTCGTCGTTCGAAGCGTTCACCAGCTTCAAATGGAGCACATGGTCTTTTGAGCCCACGGTCGCCGAATACCGGCCCTACCGACGCATCGTCCGCCTTCGCGCATAGAACGAGCCGCGATACGTCGCGTGCGGTTTCAGCGCAACTCCCCAAAACCCATCGTTTGTCAATCCAGCCTGTGCGCTCGGTGTTGCCGCACTGACCGTAAGCTTTATGCTGTACGGCAGCGCCTTGCTCGGCCCAGTGTCCCTGTCGACCGCGATCGCCGCTTGCGAGTCTCCATGCCGTACCAGGTCCCAGTGCTACACCCTCCCAGCTCGCGCGGAAGGTCCGGTTCTGCAGCAGCTCAGCATAAAGGCCGCACGCCTCCCACAGCGGGTTCCTGGGCAGTGCCGCACAAAGCCAGACCCCCGGCGCCAGCCTTACTGTCTCCTCCGCCGATACTGCCAACGACCAGCTCTGGTACTTCATGCCCATGGGTAACAACCAGTACAACGTCGAGAACCTCCTTACACATCGGGCCACGGGTATCGCCAACGCCTCAACCTCCAGCGGGGCGCAGGCCCTCCAGCGAGTCGACGATGGCGCCAACGACCACCTCTGGTCCTTCTACATCCTCGGGGACGGCAACTACTCATCAGGAACGTCAACAGCGGCCTGTACCTCCAACTAGACACCTCTGCCTCGCCCCCATCATTGACCAGGGCGCACGAGCCACCACCGGCACCGGCTGCACCTGCCAGGAGTGGGCGCTCGCTGATCCCACCACCCTCGCCTACCCTGCGCCTCTCAACGTGTCCGGCGGCGGCATCTACGTCCACGATCCTAATCTGATCCAGGACCCCAGTGGTACCTTCTGGCTCTATGGCACTCACAACACGCTCGCCAGTTCCACGGATACGTCCGTCTTCCCCCCAAGTCAGCACGGGTGACATCAATCCCGACTTCATTGGTGGACCTCTGAAAACACCACCGCCGCCGGCGGTCGCACGAACATCTGGGCCCCCGACGTCATGCGGGCCAATGGCGTCTACTACCAGTACTACTCGATTCTTATCTACACTAATCCCGCTGTGGTCGGCTCGAACGGCGGTCTGAGGCCGTCATCGCCCTCGCCACCAGCACCAACGGCCCTCGGTCGACGCTGGCAGAATCATCTCCTCTTGCGGGACCACCACGGGATGCACCACCGGCTTCAACGTCATCGACCCCGCTCCCTTCATCGACAGCGCCGAAGACTGGTGGCTGTCGTTCGGGTTCGTGGAGCGACGGCATCCAGGTCCTTCAGCTCAATCCCACCACCGGACTTCGCCTTGCCTCCAAGGCGACGCTCGTCAACATCGCCGCGCGTACCGCAACGGAGAAGAGGGCTCCTTCATCCACCCCTACGTTTTTAACGGAGCGCAGTACTACTACTACTTCGCCTCGATCAACACCTGTTGCAGTGGCACCTGCAGCCACCTACCGAATCATCGTTGGACGCTCCACGAGCCCGACCCGTCTTTACCTCGATCGCGGCGGCATCAATCTCTCCAATGGAGGAGGCACCATTCTCCTTAGCTCCCACGGCAACATCTATGGCCCCGGCGGTCAGGGCGTCATGACCGTCCAGGCCAAAACACTCCTCGTCTACCACTACTACGTCGGTACAAACAACGGCACGCCACCCTCGGCCTGAACTATCTCGCCTTCGACTCCTCCGGTTGGCCCTCGATCGAATAAAACCGCGCCAAGAAAAAGCAGCGTCGCGAGGACGCTGCTGCTATGGAGATTACCTCCTGCAGCATCGCTGACCGCCGCTTTGCTGCCATCCACAGATTGGTTGAAACTCACTCAATCAGAAGTTGGAGTCGCGCCGTTCGCTCAAGGAAGCGAATACGGCAGGAAAAACCGGCCAATCTGGATGTCCTTGTGCTCACTCGGCGGCCAGATATGGAAACTTTCCACACGCGTTCCTGGCTCCGGACGTGCGATCACGCTGCCCAGCTCTGTACCTTTAGCGCTGTCAAAAAAGTGCACCTCGAGCCCCTCATCCGAGCGCCGCCATCCGACCACATAATTCCCCGGCTTCAGTGTCAGGTGCCCGTCCAGCACCAGCGGCGACTGCACAAGCAGAAAGTGCGAATACTTTCCATCCGCTGCATATCCGGCAGTAATCAACACAACCGCGGCAATCATCTGGTTGTGCGAGTTGATGATGCCGTTCGCAGTGCGCATCTCCGTTTCGATGTGCTCCTTTTCTACAGCCGGACGAGCCGGCAGCGCCGCCTCAAGCTCGACAGGGGTTGCCGCTCGCCATCGCTCGCGAGTGGCCGTCTGTCCGCTCGCAGCAACGGCCAGCCCCACCCAAAGCAACATCCAACATGCCCATCGCATAGCCGGTCCCCTCATTGTGGCAGGTGCACAATTCCGCGTTGCAGCGCAAGAACGGCCGCGTGCGTGCGATCCGACGCGCCAAGTTTCCCGAGCAGGCTGTTCACATGCGATTTCACCGTGGCCTCGGAAATATGCAGATCACTGGCGATCTCTTTATTCGCGCGGCCCGCCACAATACGCTCCAGCACCTCCAACTCGCGCGAGCTCAGTTCTTCGCTGCCCACGCGTTGCGCCAGCTTTTCGGCAATCACCGGCGGGATGCGCCCCCGCCCGGCATTCACCGCTCGAATCGCCTCGACCAGTTCCTCCATATCAATGCCCTTCAGCAGGTAAGCCCTCGCTCCGGCCTGCATCGCCCGATAGATATCCTCGTCTCCGTCGAACGTCGTGAGCACGATGAAGCGCGCCGCCGGTGCCGTGCGCCGGATCTGCTGGATCGCCTCCACGCCCGCCATTCCCGGCATCTGGAGATCCATCAGCGTGACATCCGGCATAACAGAGCTATAGCGATTCACCGCCTCGCGCCCGTCTTTGGCGAAGCCCACCACCTCAATCTCGGGCGTCGACGATAAAAGCGCGATTAGCCCCTGCCGCACCACCGCGTGATCTTCAACCACGAAAACGCGAATACGTTGGTCGGCGATCATGATCTCTCCGTCGGTAAAGGAAGTATCAGTGTAACCGCCGTTCCTCTCCCCGCAGCGCTCTCAACGGTCAGGTGCCCTTGAACCAGCGCAGCACGCTCCTCAAGTCCCCTCAGACCATAGTGGCCTGCCATCGCGCGCGCAGAGGCGTAATCAAATCCGCATCCATTGTCCCGGATCTGAAGTCTCAGACTCTCGGCGCTGTACGCTAACTCCACCGCAATCTCCGTCGCGCCTGAATGCCGTTCAGCGTTGGAGATCGTCTCCGTCGCAATTCGCAATATTTCATTCTCGATCTCCGCAGCCGCACTACGATATTCCCCCGAAATGCGAATACGTCCCGATACCTTTGTCTCGCGCAGAGCTACTACGCGGGCCGCCAGACGCACTGGCAGACTTCCCTCCGAAAGGTTCGCCCGCAGATTCCATATACTCTGCCGGGCCGACTCAAGCGCCTGCCGCACCAGCGACCGCGTCTGCATCAATTGCTCCGTGACCTCCGGCAATCGTCCCGCCTTCGCATGTTGCGCAGCCATCTCTACCTGCAGAGACACGCTCACAAGGTCCTGCGCGAGCGTATCGTGCACCTCACGAGCCACACGCGTACGTTCCTGCAGCACCAGCGCGAAGCGGCGCCTTTCCGCCCGCACTCTCATCTGAACGAACCCGAAGATCGCAAGTGCCGCGAAGCTAACACCCAGCAGATACGCCCACCAACTCCGATACCACGGCATCAGCACACGAAAGCGGAAGCTCGCCTCATCCCCGCTCCACACTCCATCGCTATTGGCGCAGAGCACCCTGAAGATGTACTGTCGCGGCGGCAGATTCGTGTAGTAAGCCGTGCGTCGAGTCGCGGCATCCACCCATCCACGATCGAAGCCATCGAGCAAATACCGGCAGTGCGCGCCTCCCGGATTGTTCAAGCTCAACCCGGCATACTCGAAGCTGTACTGACGGTGACCTGGGCTTATTTCGTCAGTCCTTCCTGTTGGCAACTCAAGCCCGTCCACATGCGCTTGCGTGATAACGACTCCAGGAGGAACAGGATTGGCAATCAGGTGCTCGGCGTCAGTGACCGCAATTCCCCGGCGCGTCGCAAACCACAGTTCTCCGTTCGCACCTTGAGCTTCTGCGGGAATTCCCTCACCGGCGAGTTCATCGCTTTGCATGCCGTCACTCCGCCCATAAGCGTCGATTCTTAAGCTGCCGCAAGCGGATGGATGTGTTGCGCAGGCTCGCAAGTCACTGGTTTTTGCACGGTACAAACCACGTGTGGAACGAAGCCAAAGGTACCCGCCGCTGTCTGCGAGAATTCCTACAACCTCCACGGGAATCCCGGACACAGACGCAGGAACGATGCGATCCTCTTTTACGAGGCCCAACCCATGGCCGTGCATAGCCACCCATAGATCACCATCCCCATCGGCAGCGAACGCAGTAATGATGCTGCCGTTCGCTTGGTAAGGTGAGGAGAGGCAATGAAACTGATTCGCCATCCGCCGACATAAACCACCAGAGGTCCCGATCCAGAGGACAGTCGCGCCGCTCTGTTTCGAGTTCACCTGCAGGAGCGGTCCGATCGAATCGCTCGTTAGGCCATCTGCTCTCGTGAAGGTCTGCACAGCATTGCCGGTGATATGTACCAGGCCGAATCTTGTGCCCGCCCATACCGTCTTGTCCGCGGCAACCATCACGCTCCGCACAAAGTTGTCAGGTAGTCCGTCGGCAATGGTCCAGTGCCGCACGCTCGCGCCCACAACGTGATTGAGCCCGTCCGGAGTACCTGCCCAAAGATCCCCGTACGGGCCTGTTGCGAGCGACAGGATCACCGGGCTCGTGAGCTTGTTGGGAACAACGGGTACGCCATCCCCTTCGGTTCGAAACATCCCATCATCGCGCGTGCCAAAGTACAGGACGCCGCGGCTGTCACTCGCGACCGTTGTCACTGCCTCGGAGTTCGATCCCGGAACCTTAGCAAATTTTCGCGGCTGCAACACATGCAGGCCTGACGCCTCGGTTCCCACCCAGAGATCCCCTTCTCGATCCACACAAATGGAAAGAACCGATTCGCCATGGAGCGCGTCAAGCGCGCGCACAGCGGAACCCGGCAACGGATCCACAAACACCAGTCCGCGGTTGGTTCCAATCCAGGCCTTCCCTTGCCTATCTACATACAAGGCCTGCACGCGACTCCCTGGCAGGTCGACGGCGGTGCGCCACACCTTTTTCTGAAACGGTGAAGTGAGTTGTACGAAATCCGGGCCGAACGTCCAGATCGCTTGCGAATCGCTGATTGCAGCGCCCAGAACAGCTGATCCGTTTTGCGAACCCCGGCCAATGGCAACCAATTGCTTGCTGTCCCAGCGGTACAGGCCACCCTTCTTCGAGACGAGGATCGGCCCTCCTTTCGTGTCGGCCAAACCGGTTATGACATCATTCGTTGGAAGACGCTCGAAGTGGTCACGGTGCCACGTCGCCACTCCACCCGTCGTCAGTACCAACAGATCATTCGCACTCGAGACCAGCGCCACGATCTCATCCGACGGCAGGCCCTCCTTTTCCGAAAATTTTCGGTATTCTTCACCATGTTTTCTGACAAGACCCTCCGAAGTCCCGAACCAGATGTCCCCAGCTTTGTCCTCGGCTAAACAGCTCACATCGTCGCTGGCAAATGCCGGCACAGTTGCATGGTTCAGCACATGGAAGCTCTGGCCATCAAAACGCGCGGCGCCATTCTCCGTAGCAATCCAGAGGTATCCTTGATGGCTCTGCAGAAGGGCGTGAACACTCGCCTGCGGAAGCCCGTCTTCGGTCGACCATACCTGATGATGAAAATAATCTGGCGACTGTCGGGCGTAAGCACGCGTAGGGGTGCACAAAAGGAGGGTCGCCAGCATGCACGCAAGCAGCGATCCCAGATATCGCAATTTAGCTCGGAGCCCGCAAGCGCCTCGCCAACACACCGCCTGGCACTGACCGGCTAACACGACCTTCCCGAGCCTACCCGCACGCAACGTTCGATCACCACATGGTGAATATAACGAAGTCACTTGGTCTTGCGTGTCGAATTCGAAAATGACCCGCAAGAAGTCGTTTCGGATGATCTGCAGATGAGCAACAGGAAGAGATCGTTCATCAGTCGTTTGCCTATTAGCTCATCACTATGAAGGCTTCTCACCCAGACTGTGTCGGGCACTGATCAGATATGCATGACTCGGCTGTGCCAGATTAGTTGAGTCCTGCGAGACCAGGCCAGGTGCGCCCAGGCCTTGGCAGTTCCCCCGCCTTTCCCGGAGGATAGGGCAAACTGGCGAACGTCGATCAAAACGGATTCGATGGTTGTTTTCCATGGCCTTTTCGGATATTTGCTGCAGCAGGACCTTCGACGCTCCGGTCTGCCGCGTCGATCTCATCGGTGACCATTCCAACCTCGTCTTCATACAAAACCAGGAGGGCTTCCATGTCATACTGCCGTCAACGGCTGAAGCCACCCGTTTCGGCAATGTCGCATTCCTGCTCCGCATTCACACGCATTCGTAAAGTCGTGAAAGGCTCCGCAGGCGCGCCATTTTCCGCGTACTGAATAAAGCGCAGTTCTCATTCGGATGAGCGTTGCTCATTTGTGACTTTCATGCCCGACTCTAACCAGTTTTCGCAACCACACATACGCTCGCAACAGGCAGCGACCGCTGCTTTACCGCCAGGTCCGAAGCAGCCGCGCCCGATCATCATTCTTGGAGCAGGAGGCATCGTCCGCGCCGCGCATCTACCCGCTTACGCCAAAGCCGGATTTCCTGTACTCGCACTCGCGGACATTGATCTCGGCAAAGCTGCCGAGCTTGCGCGGGAGTACAGTGTTCAGCACGCGTTTGATTCCATCAATGAAACCGTAAACTTTGCTCCATCCGATGCCGTGTTCGACGTCGCGGTGCCTGCCTCGCAACTGCTCACGATTCTGCCGCAGCTACCCCGCGGCGCTGCGGTGCTCATGCAGAAACCCATGGGCGAATCGCTCGAAGAAGCTCGCGCGATCCGCGATCTGTGCCGAAAACGCCAGCTTCACGCCGCGGTCAATTTCCAGCTCCGCTACTCACCCAACCACTTAGCCGCACAAGCCCTTGCTGCGGTCGGTGTGCTCGGACAGTTACATGATCTCGAAGTCCAAGTCAGCACCTACACGCCCTGGGAGCGATGGACATTCCTGGCCGCAGCACCGCGCCTCGAAATCCTCTACCACAGCATTCATTACCTGGACCTCATCCGAGCTTGGCTCGGCAATCCGCAGAGCATCTACGCACGCAGCGTCCGGAACCCGCAGACCACGCATCTCGCCGCCACGAAATCCACGATGCTGCTCAACTACGGTGACCTGACGCGCGTCTTTGTTGCCACGAATCACGGCCACGACTTTCCCGAAACGCAACGCAGCTTTATCCAGTGGGAAGGCACCGGGGGCGCAATCCGGATGGGCATCGGGGTCAACCTCGACTATCCCAAAGGCAAGCCCGACACGCTCGCCTATGCGCTACGTGGCGATTCCTCCGGTTGGCACAAAATTCCACTCTCGGGCAACTGGTTCCCAGATGCTTTCTTCGGCAGCATGGGCGCGCTCCAGGCACATCTCGAAGGCACTTTACCCGACCTGCCTATTTCTGCCGAATCCGCCTACCAAACCATGGCTCTGGTTGAAGCCGCCTACCGGTCCAACGCTCATCCCGGCGAGCCTATAGAACTTTAGAGCATCATAGCCGCGCCCGCCGTACGCACCCGCTTGGTCAGCACCGGCGGGTCTGCTGCCTCATCCAGCGGGTACACCAGGTCCACATTCCGCGGCGTGATCAACTGGTGGCGCACAAACACCGCCGGAACCACCGGCTTCTTCTGCAGAATGCTCAACGCCAGCGGAACCACCTGGTTGCCATAGCGCTCCGGAAAATATGCCACCGAACCCACGAGCCGTGTACCCGGCCGGCGCAACTCGTTGCGCGCCTCCAGAATCGCGTTCTGGCTTACCACGGCACACTTGTCCGAAGCCCCGACCTCTTCCCACACCTTCAGCGCAGCCAGTGAGCAGATGTCATTCACAGTGCCAATGAGCGTGCGCTTTGCTTTTGCGCGGCGCTGGAACTGCCGCACCGTTTCCAACACCTGATCGAAGTCACCGCGACCGTTCAGATGCACCACCGGCACATTGGCGATCTCTGGCATCTCCGCGCGTAAACCATCTGCAATCCCCGTAGTGCGGAGCTCCAGCAGCGATCCGGCAATGGGCAGATCGATCAGCAGCAGTCGATCCACACGGCTGCCCCAGTTCTCTTTAGCCCAGCGTCCCAGCGCCCTGCCCGCGATCAGTCCTGCCGTGTAGTTATTCGCCCCGAAGTACGTTGCTCCCGGGTGCGGCACCTCAATCGCGATCACTGGCGTTTTCGCCTCCAGAAACTTCGCCGCAATCACTGGCGCTACGCGTTCGTAGGTCTGAAACTCCAGCACCAGGTCGACGCCCTCGCGAATCAGAATATCCGCATTGCGCAGCGCCTCACGTGCCGAGTAGCGATTGTCCACGGTGATAAGGTCGATGTTTTCGCGCGCCGCCACAGTCTCGATGCTGCGCTTCACTTCCTGCGAAAACTCTGTCCCACCCTGCGCTGCAAAGCCGATGCGGAAACGCTTGCCCGTAACTGGCCCAAAGCGGTTGCGATACACCCCGGCACACGCACGTTCCAGCAGTCCGCCGTGAATCAGCGTCCGCAACAGGCGAAACGTTGTCGTCTTCGGCAACCGCGTCCGCTCGATCACCTCGGTCAGAGTCAGCTCTTCTCCGAGCCTTTTGAAAACCTTCAACACCTCGCAGGCCCGCAGCACCGTCAACGATTCGTTGCGATCGCCGCGCCGCTGTTCGCCGCCAGAATCGTCCAGCTCCAACTCCGGGTCATCCTCCGCTCTTAATCCCACTCTCCGCCTCGCCATTTCCGCGCATAGTACATTCCGGAAAATGGAATGGGCAAGTGTGTGGTTCGGGCCATCCATCCTCAGGTCGTCGCCAGCACAGACCTGCGTTCCACCAGCAGCAGGTGCTCGGCAAACAGCACTACATCTCCACGTTGATTGGTAACCTCCAGCACCTCCACCACGATGCCGTGCGTTCCGCGCTTGGGATGATCGCGCTTTTCACTCACTGTCACCTTCGCCTTAATGGTCTCGTTGAGGAAGACCGGCTTGATAAACCGCAAACGATCATATCCGTAGCTCATCGCAAGGGGATTGATCTGCCCTGCCGTCATGCCAACGCCTATGCTGAAGATCAGAGTGCCATGCGCAATCCTCTGCTCGAAAGGCTGCGTGCGGCACCACTCCGCATCCATATGGTGCGGATAAAAATCTCCTGTCTGGCCCGCATGGAGCACTACGTCCACTTCGGTGATCGTGCGCCCTGTGCTCTGCCGGCTTGAGCCCACCACGTAGTCCTCAAAGAAGAGCTCTCGTTCCATTGTCTTCACCTCGTTCCAGAATGCGGAACATTCCAATTGACTCCGTCGGGCTCACATTAGCATCCTTGCAGCGGCATGCGCACCGGCGAATCTGCAATCCATCTTTCAGGCATCACATGGAACCACACGCGCGGCCTGCTGCCCATGCAGGCTACGGCACAACGCTTCTGCGAGCTGCACCCACACATCGACATCCTCTGGCAGAAACGCTCCCTCCAACAGTTCGCCGACTACCCATTGCGTGATCTCGCCTCGCGCTTCGACCTCCTGGTTATCGATCATCCCTCCATCGGCGAAGCGGCGCATTCTGATTTGCTTCTTCCGCTTGATGAGCAGCTCCCTGCAGAATTCCTCGCCGATCAGGATGCCAACACTGTTGGTGCTTCCCATCGCAGTTATCACTACAACGGCCATCAATACGCGCTCGCAGTCGATGCCGCGACGCCCGTCTCGGGCTGGCGCCCGGATCTCCTCAGCCGCGCCGATGCTGAGCTTCCGCAAACATGGGACGACCTTCTCGCCCTGGCCCGACGCGGCCTCGTCACAGTACCGGCGATTCCGATTGATTCACTGATGAACCTTTTCATGCTCGCGAACGCCTTCGATGCGGAACCCTTCACCGACCACGACCACGTCATCCCCTCACACATGGCAGGCGTGGAAGCCCTGCGCCTGCTGCGCGAACTCGTGCAACACGCGGCACCCGGCTCGCTCGAACGAAATCCCATCAAGACCTGGCAACTCCTCGCCACCTCGGACACCGTCGCCTACTGCCCCTTTGCCTACGGCTACTCCAATTACTCGCGCAACGGCTACGCCACGCACACGCTTCAAGCAGGCAGCCTCATCTGGCTCAATGGCAAACAGCTACGCTCCACGCTTGGAGGAGCGGGCCTCGCCATTTCTAACCACTGCAAATATCCTGAAGCTGCACTCGAGTACGCCCTCTTCGCCGCATCCGGCCAGATCCAGCGCACACTTTACGCGTTTTCTGGCGGACAGCCGGGCCATCGCGCCGCGTGGCTCGATCACGACCTGAACGCACATACGCATAACTTCTTTCGCAATACGTTGCTCACCATCGACGCTGCCTGGATTCGACCGCGCTTCCCGGGCTTCATCGGCTTTCAGGACGCCGCTTCAACCATCGTGCACAGCTATCTCGTGCACGGCGGCTCCGAGCAATCCGTCCTCGAACGGATAGACGCCGCCCTTCACCAATACCGCCTGCCAGGAGCTTCCGCATGAGGCCGCTCGAAGGTCTTCTTATAGTCGACTTTTCGCAGTTTCTCTCCGGCCCGTCGGCAAGCCTCCGCATGGCCGACCTCGGCGCCCGTGTCATCAAGATTGAGCGCCCCGGCAAAGGCGATCTCTGCCGCCAGCTCTACATCTCCAACCTGTGCCTCGATGGCGATTCGACGCTCTTCCACTCCATCAACCGCAACAAGCAGTCCTTTGCGGCCGATTTGAAGAACCCTGAGCACATGACACAGCTCCGCAAACTCCTCACTTGCGCTGACGTGATGCTGCAGAACTTCCGCCCCGGCGTAATGGAGAAAGCCGGTCTCAGCTACGAAGCTGTGCACAAGCTCAATCCGCGCCTTGTCTACGGTGAAGTGACTGGTTACGGCTCACAAGGCCCATGGCGTGACAAGCCAGGCCAGGACCTGCTCGTGCAATCACTCTCCGGTCTCCCCTATCTCAACGGCGACGCGGATCAGCCGCCCGTTCCCTTCGGTCTCGCCGTAGCCGACATGATGGCCGGCGCGCACCTCGTGCAGGGCGTGCTCGCCGCATTGCTTCGCCGAGCTACCACGGGAAAAGGGGCGCAGATCGAGGTGTCGCTGCTTGAATCCACCCTCGATCTGCAGTTCGAAGTGTTGACCACCTACCTTAACGATGGGGGCAAACCTCCCGTGCGATCTTCCGTCAACAACGCGCACGCCTACCTTGGCGCGCCCTATGGCATCTATAGCACAGCGGATGGCTATCTCGGCCTGGCCATGGGCTCGATCGTCGCGCTGGGCCAACTGCTTGACTGCCCGGCACTCGCCACTTACACCGATCCTGCGCAACTATTCGATCAACGCGACGAGGTCAAGTCCGTCCTTGTCCATCATCTGAAAACGCACACCACGTCCCACTGGCTCGCTATCCTTGAGCCCGCCGATATTTGGTGCGCAGATGTTCTCACTTGGGATCATCTCTTCGCCCACGAAGCGTTTCACACGCTCAACATGGTGCAAACCGTGAGCCGTCCAGCCACAGGAAATCAGCCTGAACTCACGATGCGAACCACGCGCTGCCCGATTCGCATCGACGGCGAGTTACTTACCAGTTCCACCCCGGCACCGCGCATCGGCGAACACAACGCGCAGCTCATCGACGAGTTCAACCTATGACCCCCCGGCAGCAGCTCTTCCGCATTGCTGTACGCCGCTACGATGCATTTGAACAAGCCATCCGAATGCAGTGGCAAGCCTTCGAAGAGAAGGCCAATACCGGCCTCACAATCGATCTGGTGCCGCTCGATCTTCATCCGCTCCAGCACGCTCTTTTCACGTCGAACGGAATGGCTAGCGGCGACTGGGACGTCGCATTCGTCGCGACCGACTGGGTCTCCGCTATGAACGACCTCGGCTGTGCCCTTGACCTCGCTCCGATGCTGGCCGAAGATCCCTCACCCGACTGGCCTCATGGCTGGACGGCATCACTTCTGCGTCTCCAAGCGATCAATTACCGCATCCTCGGCGTTCCATATCACGACGGCCCGGAATGCCTCATCTACCGTCGCGACCTCTTCGAAGATCCCGCCCATCGCGAACGCTTCCGTAAGCAGTGCCAGCGCGAACTCGCTCCACCAGCAACCTGGCAGCAATTCCACGAGCTTGCCCGCTTCTTCCACCAGCCGGCGCAGAAACTTTACGGCACCGCCTTTGCGGCTTATCCTGACGGCCACAATTCCGTGTACGACTTGCTGTTGCAGCTCTGGACACGCGGCGGCGGTCTCTTCACCGTCGCAGACAAACTGAATTTCCTCACCCCCGAAGCCGAAGCCGCGCTCACGTTCTACCGCGACATCCTCACCGACCGCGAGGCTATCCATCCGAACTGCCTCACGCTAGACTCCGTTGCCCTCGGAGCCCGCTTCGCCGCCGGCGAGCTTGCGATGATGGTCAACTGGTTCGGCTTCGCCACGGCTGCTCACAGCTCGCCTAATTCAAACGTCCGCGGAAAGGTCGACATAGCCAAGCTACCGGCTGAACCACCCGCAAACAGCGTGTCGCTGAACGTCTACTGGATCCTTTCCATCGCGTCCGGATCACCGCATCAACAAGCCGCCTGGCGCTTTCTTCGGCATACGCTCACGCCCGCAATGGATCGCCTCACAACCCTCTGCGGAGCTATCGGCTGCCGCAAGTCAACCTGGATCGACCCCCAAGTGAATGCACAGATTCCTTTCTACCAACACTTGGACGAGCTTCATCAGGTTGCGCGAGAAATCCCACAGAGGTCCGACTGGCCCGCCATTGCACGCACAATCGACATGCTCGTCACACAGACCGTCACCACAAGCACGCCCATCCGCAATCTGCTCGAACAGGCCCAGCGCGCTCACGCCTAAGCTTCAGCCCTGTGCATCACGGACGACACAAAAGAAGTTCTCCGTGCCCATCTGGCCACCCTTCAATGCGATCTCCAACCCATCGAGACTGCCATCCGTATACGCGCGACAGAGCGGCACACCCCGCTGCAGATTCGCCTTCCACATCAACGCCCGCAACCCAAGTTGGCGGATGGCATGGGAGCTCGTATCTCCACCACAAACCAGCACCCGGCGAATGCCGGCCCGCTCCAGAATCTGCTTAAGAACCACTCCTAACGCCGCACCAAGTTCATCGCCATGAGCCGCTTTGGCTGGCGTTCCCAATGCCGTATACGCCACCACATCCTGTTGCTGATCCAGGGCCCGGCTAATGCCTTCAACCAGAAGCGTGCAGCGCGGTTCAGAACCTTCAGTTAGCTTCTCCACGTCGATCTCTATTCCGTGGAAGCCGTTCGCCAGCGCCCAGCGCACCTGTCGTTCCGTCACGGCCGAGCACGATCCGCTGATCACCAGCAGCGGTCCCGCAGCCTTTGTGCAGCGCTCAAACGAAGTTCCCCCAACTGGCGGTCGCACCAGTCCCCTGCTGTGCCAGGCTGAGATCAACGCGGCCGTCAACCCAGAACTCCCGACAGCAAACAAGCTTTGTCGTTCGGCTTCTATCCAAATCACGTGACCACATTGCGCGAGGTCCTGCTCGTCCACCGTATCGAACAGCACGGCCTTGCAACCTGCGTTCAATCGCGTCTCCACGAAGGCTGCAAGCTGCTGTGCATCATCCGCCTGAGGTACTTCTCCTATAAACACATGCGTCTGCTCTGCTAAATGCCGAACCAGGCTCGCCTCACGCATAGGTGTTGCCGGATGCCGGCTCATCGTATGCCGATCGATGCGCTGCACCACACCATCCGCATCCAACGCGAACAGCCGTCCATCCATGACAAACCGCCGCAGATACGGAGCCCCGACCACAATAGGCACGTAGCGACCGCCAAAGACCTCCAACCCCGCCTCAAGCGCACGTCCTATGCTTCCGCGCCACGGCGACGAATCAAACGTCGAACAGACCTTGTAGTGCAACACGGGAGCACCCAGTCCCCGCAACGCCGTGAAAATCAGCGGCAACTCTGCGGACATCCACTCTGGCGTCTGCGATCGGCTGTCACCAGCTACGCCAATGGCCTGCAGCCCAGGCAATCGTTCCAGGTCATCGCTCGTCGGCGGCCTCAGAAACAACGCCGCACACACACCACCCAACGCCAGTTGCTCCAGCACGTCAGTCGATCCCGTGAAGTCATCGCCGTAGAACGTGTACAGCAACCCCGGCATCCATCACGCTCCAAACAGCTCGAGGGCCTGCGCCAGTTCCATATGACACCGCGCGAACTCCGTCAGCGAAACACCATCCACAGCAGCCTGCCACGCCTGCTGCAAACTCCGCACTCCTGCAGCGGGTCCACCCGGATGGCCCATGATCCCGCCACCGCACGCATAGATCAGATCGGTAGAGCCCAGCGCCTTATACGTATCCGGAGCCTGCCGCGCACTCTGCCCAGAGCTGAACACCGGCATCACCTCGCATCCGTTCGCCGGCGGAGGAAACATCGGCGTCAAACAGGCACGCGCCGAAGCAATCACCGATTCATCACTTTCGCAGAACTTGTTCCTCAAACCATTCACGTGCGTATGATCGATGCCTGCCACACGCCACAGCTTCTGAAACGCGACAAAACTCATACCCAGTGCCGGAGAACGCCCCAGCATACCCCATCCATTGCGGTGTCCATGAACCGGCAACTGCGACTGCGCGCGGAGCACCTTCATAGCCGGCAACCCGACAGAATTCATGCTCACCATCACACAGGTGCCACCTTCCGCTACTACATGATCGTGGCGGCGCAGCATCTCGTCGATCTCACCCGTGAGGTTCGCCGCATACATGACGCGCTTTCCCGTACGATCCGCAAACGTCCGCAGCACGCGCATCACCGCTGACACGCGCTCCATGAACGAACAGTGCGCCCCATCCGTCTGCAGCTCATCATCCTTGATGAAATCGATGCCCGCTTCAGCCAGAACGCGCACCTGCTCGGCGGTAGCTTCTGGACTCATCCCAAGGCTCGGCTTGATGATCGTTCCGATCAGCGGCCTGTCCCAAACACCGCTCAGCTCGCGCGTGCCCCGCACACCAAACTGCGGTCCTTGATACTTCGTCAGGAACTCTACCGGCAGCTCAAGATCGAGCAGCTTCAACCCTGAAAACGCCTTCAGCTCCGACAGATTGCCTGCAACCGTTGCCAGCAGATTCGGCAGCGACGGTCCAAAGTTTTCGAGTGGCCACGCCAGCGTCAACTCAGCAGTCCGTCGTACACCATCCCAGTTCTTCGGAACGCCCGCGCCGGGCAAACTCGGTTCGCGCACTGGCTCTTGCTCAGTAATGCTTTCCACGCGCGCCGCAAAGCGCTCGCGCAATTCGTCCGTCTCTCCGGGAACGCGTAGAAAAGTCCCAGTCGACTGCTCGCCTGCCATCGTCGCGGCTGCGTGCTCCACCGGAAAAGCCGTCTCGATGAAGTACCGCGCCCGGATCATCGGCCGCGCATCGTGCTTCGCTGCATCCATTGCTGCCCCTTCAGGAACTCATCCTCACAGACTCACACCTGCGACGTAAAGCGTCTCTCACGAGCACGTTCCAAGCAGCGGAACCCATATCCCGTCCTCAACGTCGTTGCTGACACCGGAACCGCGGCATCGCATAGCATGAGTCATCGCACCAGGAGCGCTGCTTGCCGCCCAACCCATTCCTTGGACTCCTATACCACTGGAGAGGCGGCCTCTCTGCAGCAAGCTGCTATCTCCCCTTCCGTGGCATCCGGCGTTGGTCATGGGAGGTCTACTGGTTTCTCCAGGGGTGCTTTGCCTGGATTATCGCTCCTCCAATTCTGGCCATCGCCCTCGTCCCTCAAGTCGTATACATCCTCCACAACGCGCCGCACCCAACCCTTCTATACGCATTCTTCTGGGGAGCGATGTGGGGCATCGGCGGCTTACTTTTCGGACTCGGCGTTCGCTATCTCGGGATTGCGCTCGGCTATACCGTCGCCCTAGGCTTCTCCACGGCGTTTGGAACACTCGTGCCGCCGTTGTTCAGCGGACAACTCAAAGCCATTGCCTGGGAGCGCTCCGGTGAGGTCACGCTGCTCGGCGTCGTCGTTTGTCTTTTCGCGATCGCTATCAGCGGCGTAGCCGGCCGACGCAAAGAACTCGAGCTGGCAGGCCGCGAAGCCCACGACGCAGCCTCTCCCGGCGGCCATGGTGAGTTCCGCTTCGGACTTGGCCTACTCGTCGCCGCACTCGCACGAACCTTCAGTGCCTGCTTCGCTTACGGTCTAGCCACCGCAAAACCCATCAACGACTCCGCGCGAATCATCCTGCTGGCTCACGGGCGCAGCGAGCTCTGGCAGTCCCTTCCCGCACTGATTGTCGTTCTCTGGGGAGGCTGGCTTACCAACGCCCTCTGGTGTGGCGGCCTCTTCCTTCGCAATCGATCCGTCAATCAATTAACTCGCGTCCCCGGCTACAGCGGCCCACGCCAGCTCACGATCAATTACCTGTTCTCGGCCGCCGCAGGCCTTCTTTGGTACGGTCAATTCTTCTTCTACTCCATGGCGAAACCCGCATGGGCGCTTACGACTTCGCAAGCTGGGCACTCCATATGGCCGGCACCATCCTCGTCGCCACGCTCTGGGGAGCAGTGCTCCACGAGTGGCAAGGTACCAGCCGTCGCACAAAATTCGTCGGCGCCGCTGGCCTCGCAATGCTACTGCTCGCAACAATCATCATTGGCTATGGGAGCTATCTCAAAGTTCACTGACACACCGGGTGGCCTTCCTGCATGTTCTCCAGCACGCCGCGCGTGCAGTCCACGCACGCAAACAGAACGCACGCCAGCACCATCATCCCCGCAATCGCACGCAGTGGAAGATTATAGTTTCCCGTCGCCTTCACCACGTACCCGAACGCCACCGTGCAGACCCATCCGCCGAGGTTTCCAGCCGTATTCATCATCCCGGTTGCCGTTCCGCCAAACCGGCCGCCCAGACTCATGCACATCGCCCACGCCGATGGCAGCATCAGGTCCAAAATCCCGAACCCTGCCGTCGCCAGCACCACTACCGCACCATGTCCATGCGCGAAGCTCATCGCCAGCAGAATGGCCGCCGCCACCCCGACGCAAACCGCCGTCACGGCGCGATACGTCTTTCGCCGGCCATAGCGAATCACCATGCGTTCGCTCACGACGCCACCCACCAGATTGCCGACCATCCCCATCAGAAACGGCAGCGAAGCGAACACGCCCATCTCGGCCACGCTGAAATTCGCACCCGTCACCAGCCACGTCGTGAACCACCCAAAGTAAAACCAGCTTCCCCACGCATAACAAAAGTACGCCGCGATCAGCAGCCATAGGTGTTTTAGCAAAAGCAGGTCCCGCCACGGCACAACATCGGTGCGCTCGGCGATCTCCACCGGATTCAACTCCGCAGCAGTCACCGTTGCCAAGCCGATCTCTGCCAGCTCTTCGCTCGTGATTCCCGGCATGTTCTCCGGAGCATCGCGAAACACGACCCACCACGTCACCGACCACACCGCGCCAACCGCACCGAGACACCAGAAGATCGCGCGCCATCCCGCAGCCTCGGCCAGCGGCACCAGCAGCAAGGGTGCCAACGCTCCGCCCAACCGGCTTGTGGCCCAGATAAACCCCTGTGCCCGCGCATGCTCGTTGCGCGGAAACCATCGCCCCACCACACCGGCTGCATTGGGATAGGCTCCTGCGGCTCCCATACCGAACAAGAAACGTGCCGCCGCCATCTGCACGAAGGTCCTGCACCACGAAGTTGCCGCCGTGAAGGCGCTCCACCAGGCTGTTATGCGTGTCAGCTCTCGCCGCCGGCCATGCCGATCGCCTAGAGCGCCCGACGGAATCTCGAACACAGAATTCGACAGCACATACGCGCTGAGCACCCATCCCCACTGCTCGGGGTTCAAATGCAGCTCACTTCGTATCTGCGATCCTGCGACCGGAAGCGCCAGACGATCCAGAAACGTAATCACGCTGACGCCACACAACAGCGCCAGCACTGTGTTGCGCTTCCTCAAACCGCAGTCTCCGCTGGCGACATATGCAGTACCTCGGCGGTGCGTTTTACTGCTAATTCCGGCGAGCTCAAGACGGGCATCGGAAGCATCCCTGGTCCCATCGCCTCCACTACCCGCGCCATGCTCGCTTGCGCAAGCGCCACCACGTCCACACCTCTCATATCCTCTTGCAGCGCTCGGGTGAGAATACGATCGTGCGTCGCCGTGTCGCCAGCCAGCACCGCCTCGAAGGCTCCCTCGCAAAGCGAAGGCACGAGTTCCACCTGAACCCCTGCCGCTACGGCCTTCTCCTCCAGCAGCGCCAGGGTAGGTTCTAACGTAGTGCGTAGCGTAGCCATCACACCAATCTTCCTACCCATATGTACTGCCTTCTCGGCCATTGCTTCATCGACCCGTAGCACCGGCACGTCGATAAGCCCCTGCCCTATCTTTACGCCTTCGCCGATCGACGAGCACGTCACCAGAATTGCATCCGCACCAGCGTCCTGGGCGGAGCCCAGCATCCCTAGCAGCCGCCGGTTCGTCACTGGTCGGACATGGCCATTCCGGATCGTGTCCTTGATCAGGCTCTCGTCCACCATGTGAAACACCGTCACGTCCGGCAGATACTCCGCGCACAACTTGGTGAACAGCGGCGTCAGGGTGGGGCTCGTATGAATAATGGCCAGCGTCTTGGGCATGGATTCCTCGTTCAACAGCATCTCAAGCAGCTCATAACCGGCTCCAGATTCCAGTTCCGCCGCACCCTCGGACAGATGTGTCTACGCGCCGTCGCCTTCCTGCTCTGGTTCCGTGAAGGTACGCACCCGCAATTCTCGCTGTCAAAGCCATACCGTGCGACTCTTCGACATGAGGCTACACCCGTTCCGAAGTGCGGTACACGTCACCACTTCGGGGACGAATCCCGTCTGGAAACGAACACCCGAGCGTGCAGTTCGCTTTCGGACCCAGCCGCCATAGGCCCAGGAGCTCTCAGACGTGTGACAAGGCGCGCAGGACAGGCAGTTCAGCATTCAGCGCACCTGAAAATTTTGTTCCGCAAAGCGGAAATACTGCTGTTCAAGATTTGATGAGATGCATAAACGGAACTAAGCCGCCGTGACTCACACTCTTCTCAGGACATCGCCATTGACATTGCGATTGCACCTTTTCTACGTTCGCCTCCGTCAGGCAGGTGTACTCGTAGAAGCTCCAGCAAGGGCTCTTCCTCGCCCTGACACAGAAGTTCAATCGGAGGAAGCCAATGAAGCCTGATCGTTCTACGTTCCGGATCCAGTCACTTTGGAGGGCATTTCTTTTCGTTCTACTGTTCGCGTTCGCTTCTGTGAGCATCAGGGCACAGAACACAAGCGCCGGCGCGCTCAGCGGCAGCGTTAAAGACACCTCCGGCTCCCTCGTCCCGGGAGCGCAGGTCACCGTCACCAACCAGCAGACCCACGTCGCCCGCTCGGCCACCGCATCGCACTCGGGCTTCTACATCGTAGACAACCTGCCGGATGGCGATTACTCTCTCGCCGTCACTGCCTCAGGTTTCGCCAGCTCCGCGATCAACGACATCCATCTCGATCCCGGCCAGCGCCGCAGCCAGGACGTCACGCTCAAGCCGGGCAGCGTCGATACCAAAGTCACCGTAGAGGCCGATACGCTGGCCGTCCAGACCGAGTCCTCTGAAAATGCTGGGACGATCTCGGCTAAAGAGGTCTCCAATCTGATGCTCAACGGCCGCAACTTCCAGCAGCTGGCCACACTCGTCCCCGGCGTCTCTTCCGTCGAGGGAACAAACTCCCAGGTCAACGCGGGCTACCTAGGCCAGACCGACCTCATCGTCGGCGGCGCGTCGTCTGAAGAAACCACCTACACCATCGACGGCGTTTACGACATGACGCCCACCTCGCTAATCAATATCAACATCACACCTTCGATCGACGCCATCAACGAAATCCGTGTCCTCAAGAACTCCTACTCCGCGCGCTACGGCTTCGCCGGCTCCGGTCAGATCGTCATCGAGACTAAGGCTGGTACCAGCCAATTCCACGGCAGCGGATACGAGTTCCTCCGCAACAACAGCATCGGCGTCGCTCGTCCCTATTCGATCTCTGGGGTACCAGCCACGCTCTCCAGCCTGCATTACAACATTTACGGCTTCACCTTCGGTGGTCCGATTTACATCCCCAAGGTCTACAACACGGCCAGGGACAAGACCTTCTTCTTTGCCGGGGCCGAGTGGAAGACCAATCACTACGCCTCCGTTCTCAACTCCCGCTCCGAGTTCACCCCTGCCATCCGCGCCGGCGACCTCAGCCTCAGTCACGACGCACAGTCCTGCCCTTCTACTCTCACATCCGGAGCCAGCGCCGCCGGCTGCACCCCCGCTACGGTCGGGGACCGCTATCTCCTTTGCGGACAGTTCTGCCAGAGCCTGCTCGCCGCACGCTCGCTCTCTCCTTCCATCTGCTTCTCGAAGGATTCGAAGGGCGTCACCAACCAGATCAACCCCACTTGCTTTGACCCAGCTTCCGCCTATTTCATCAATCCCGGCAACCTCTTCATGCCGCTGCCGAACCTGCCCCAAAACAACAACACGGCCTTCGCGAACTACATAAACACCAATCCAGAGTTAGACAGTCAGAACGACACCATATATCGAATCGATCACCAAATCGGCCAGAAGCACCTCATCACCGCGCGTTACATGCATGAGGAGGTCTACAACATCCGCCCGGCGCGCAACTACAACGACCCGGCGACAAACCCGGGTGCTTCCGTCTACACCCCCGCGCTCAACATGCTTGTGCGTTGGAACTACAACATCACGCCCAGCATCATCAACACCGCCGGAATCGCCTACACAGACCAGAAGGTCGACCTCTTCCCGACTGGCAAATACACCATCCCGTCCGGTCTCATCAACAACGTCTTCAATAATGGCGACCTTCGCCTGCCTGCCGCCACGATCGGCGGCTTCTGGAGCTGGCTCGGTCTTGGTGTCCAACCCAACTACTCCAAGACGGGCGACGGCATCTTCTCCGACGACCTCACCGTGATCCACGGCCATCACAGCATCCAGTCTGGCGGCCTTTATATGTGGAACATCCTGCGCGTGAACGCCTCCGCCTTCTCCATGGGCAACTTCAGCTTCACTGGGGGCACCAACACCACCGGTGATACCGCCGCCGACTTCCTGCTCGGCTTCGCCAGCTCATACTCCCAATCGAATGTCCAGCGTGCCGGTGTGTTCCACCAGCACTGGTTCGAACTCTACGCGCAGGACGACTGGAAGGCCCTGCCGCGCCTTACCTTCACCTACGGCGTCCGCTATAGTTTCTACTCGCCCCCGACGAAAGACGGCAACGACATCACTAACTTCAACCCCGCCAACTACAACATCAACGTGGCCCCAGGCATCATCTACAACACTGGCCAATACACCGTCAGCGGGATCGTCCCTGTAACCCCTACCGGAGCGGTCGCGAACTACCAGACCAACGGTGTCGTCCAGGCCTGCAGCACCGGGACGCCCTGCGGTTTCACCGTGCCCAAGAAGGACCTCTTTGCTCCTCGAGTCGGGTTTGCCTATCGGATGAACGAACAGGGCACCATGTCTGTTTTCGGCGGCTACGGGATGGGGTACGACCAGGTGGGAATGTTCCAGGCCTCTAGCCTGCTCAGTAATAATCCCTACGTATCCACGCCGTCCTTCAGCTACGCCCAGTTCAGCAATCCTGGCGGTGGCACTGCCGGGGCACCTGGCATCCAGACCCTCACCGCCATCGACGACACCTATCGCCCCGCCACGGCGCAGAACTGGTCGCTTTCATGGGAAGACGAGATCGTGCGGCATGGCATCCTTGACATCACGTACGCCGGCGACAAGATCGACCACATCTTCTCCAATGGCGTCGACCGCAACTTTGCTCTCAACACGACCAGCAACATCAGCTCCACCGTAAACTCCGCAACCTGCGCTGCCTCGAGCC
Source organism: Acidobacteriaceae bacterium (assembly GCA_035651235.1). Classification (GTDB taxonomy): domain Bacteria; phylum Acidobacteriota; class Terriglobia; order Terriglobales; family Acidobacteriaceae; genus Granulicella. The sequence goes on along the minus strand of DASRGC010000033.1, from coordinate 333,605 downwards.
CCACGCCCAGTAATCCATCGCAGTGGCAGTTCGATCCATGCCTCAACACCGGTGCCGTCAACGTCAATTACGAGCGGCCCTATCGTGGCTACGGCAGCATTACCACCGGCGTTTCCATCGGCTCCTCAAACTACAACGGCCTACAGACCGGGTTCGTCTACCGCCTCCGCGATCTTCAACTCAACGAGGCCTACACCTTCTCCAAGACTCTCGGCAACCAGAACCAGAACGCCGGCGGCAATCTGGCCTACGGCTTTGACTCGAATATCGGTTTCCAGAATCCTCGCTTCCCAGGCGGCGATTACGGCCGCCCCAGCTACGACCGCACGCACGTCTTCACGTCTGCATTCGTCTACACACTCCCCTTCATGCGCCACTCACAGCACGTTATTTCGCGAGAGGTACTTTCCGGCTTTGGAGTCTCCGGGCTCATCACTGCGCAGAGTGGATTCGTTCAGTCCGTCAGCCTCAGCACTCCGACCAACGGACTCGCCAATCGCCCCAACCAGATCGCTCCGCTCGTCCACAACAGCGGCAGCGGCAAAAAGGCCCTCGGACAGGCGCCGCTCTACAGTTACGCCTCATTCGCCCAGCCTGCCTACGGCACCTTCGGCAACTCAGAACCCGGCGTCCTGCGCGGCCCCAAGGAGGTCAGCATCGCCACCGCCATCAACAAGAACATTCCCATCCATGAGCAAATTGGCTTGGTTCTCCGCGCTGAAGCTTTTAACCTGTTCAACCACCCAAACATCAACAGCTTTAACTCCACCTGGTCCAACAATGTCACCACCGATCAGAGCAACTTTGGCTACGCCTCGACGGCCGGCGACATGCGACAGATGGAGTTCTCCGCCCGCATCAACTTCTAACCGTAGCCTTCAAATCCACAAAAGCGAGGAGCCAGCCCGGTTCCTCCTTTTTGTTGCCCGTCGCCTGACGTTCATTGCCACGCGAAGTGATAGTGTCCGGCGTGCGTAAGTTTCATTGCAGAGGCCTTTGCGCCAGCCTTGGCCGGCAGATACAGCCTCGCGGAATTCACGCCCTCAGGCAAATCGATTGTCACCCCTTGTTGCGCATCAAGATCGACCGAGATGGCTCCATAAGGCGTCGGCACCGTACCGCGCGCAAACTTCAGTCCCAGCAACGCAGGCCGAATCTCGACCGAGTTGTATCCAGGCGCCGTCGGCCTCACGCCAAGAATGTTCTCCGCCATCCAGGTCAATGGCCCGGAAGACCATCCATGCGCCAGCGACACAAAGAAGCCGCTGGTGCCATCCGCCTGCAACGAAAGATGAAAGTCCTTCTTCGGCCAGCGCAGATCATACGACTCCCAGAAGCTGGTCGCTCCCTCAGCGAGCATTCCGCCCCAGTATTCGCGTATCCATGCAAGAGCTTCTTCGCGATGCCCCGCGCGCGCCATCGCCTGAATCAAGTACGCATTGAAGTATGGGCTGATCACAGGATCGGTTGGCGAGTCCTGCTTCACATGCGAGAACACATCCCGCCAAACTACGCTATCGTCCTTTCCATAAAGCCCGGTGATCACAGCCATTGCGTTCAGTTGCCATGATGAACCTACCGTCTCCTTCCCGGCGTGCAGATACGCCGCACGGCATGCCTCCGCCAGCGCTGCGGCGGGAGCTTCATACAATCGCGCGTTATCTTCATCGTCGGCTGCGCGTAGAAGAACTGGTGCCATCTGATAGGCGCGAAGAAACTCAAGCGTCGTTCCCATCTGTGTTTCGGGCGTCCTGCCATAAAGGCCGGCAGACCAATCCACAAAGCCCCATCCCCGAGCGGACGCGCTCACAACTCCAGTCGATGGATCGATCGATGCATCCATCGTTTGCAAAAGCTGCACCAGCTTGTCGTGCTCGGTCGCGACGAACTCTTTGTCGCCTGATCGCTCATAAAGCGCAGACAACACCGCGATCCACTGTGCGGTATAACTCGTGATGCCATTCACCGGTTGCCCGCCAACTGTCTCATCTCCAAGTCGGCGCAGCGTATCCTCGATCAGAGCTGTGTCGCCAAAGGCCGAGAGGATCGTCTGCGCTTCGATATCTAAGTCTCCAGCCCACCGTCCGCGATCACGTTTCGGAGCATCCCAGATATCGTCCTGCATGCACAGGTGCGCGGTATAGGCAGCTGTCTCCCAGATGCGATTCAACTCGGCATCTGACGACTCGAACGATCCCACATAGCTGACCGGATAGACGATCGCCTCCGCATGGATTGATTTAAAAGAAACACTCGTGCCGCCCCGCAGAAACCGTATACGCACGTAGCGAAATGCCGACTTCGGGGCACGCCCAACTCCATTCGCGGGAATGCCCACGAGATTTGTGCCGAGATAATTCCCGCCACGCTGCTCTGGCGTAATGCCCGTAGCAAGCGCCTCCAACTCAGACTCGCCGTATGCAACCGACACTACTGAGTCAGCTGCTGAGTCTGACTCGAAGACAATCCGTCCGGCGATCTCCCGCCCAAAGTCCAGCAGCAGCGCAGGCGATTCTTCATCCGTGCTCGCAGCAGCCGGCAACAGTACCGCGAACGGATGCGCAGGCGTTTTTTCCGTCAACGAAGAAACACTCTGAAAAGTTCCCCCCGCAGTATATTCATGGCTGATCCGCACCGGCTTCAGATCCAGCGTGCGCAACCACGGCGACATGCCGTGATACCCCGGCCAGCCGTCCATGCCGGCATCAGCCGACCACTGCCGAAAATCGATATTAGCTTCGATCGGTCCTAGCGACTGCGCATGCTGCCACCGAGAGTCATCAAACGATACCGCCTGCCACCCCTGCGTCGGCTGCTCGCTCGTTGAGCGCCAGTCGCGGTCCGAAATCAACAACGGCTTCCCGCTGTCCTGGCCGAAGCGTCCCGGTAAAACCTTCACCACCAGGGCCTCACCATACGCGAGTTGCTGAGTGGCCGGAGACGTGGAGGCCGAAACCACACCCCGTCCGCGCTCTACTTCAACTGCAACAACGTTCATCCCCATTCGCAGCGCTGCCGATACCTCAACGTGAAATACGCGAAAGTTGATCGGCTGATCTGTGCTCGTTGAGAACTCGCCAAGCAGCTTTCCATTCACGAATAACCGCGCCCAGCGCGGGCCCGCTAGATACAACGTGGCATTTTGCGGGACCGACGATAAACTGAACGACCCTCGGAAAAAATGGGCCGCGACACGCCGGTCCGTGGCATTCCACGGAAACTTGCTTCTGTCCGGCCGCTTCGCCGTCACATCTCCCGCGGTCCAGATGTACTCCTCCTGCAATGATGGCGATGGTGGAATCGACTGGAAATGCACACCGCGGCTCGGATCAAGTGGTGGAACGTCCTGCGCTTGTGCCGCGATTCCAATGGCTGCTAGGGACAACATGCAGAACATTGCGAAAAGGAGCGCCGCAAGAGGGGAAATGCGTGCTTTCAAAACGAGAAAGATATCAGGACTAGACATCGGCAAAATCTTAACCTCACGCTGCTGGATAGCAGAGTGCCTGTTCTTGAATACCGCCTAAAGATCCACTGTTCCGCTTCTTGGAATTCGTTAGGGAATGCTTGTGTGTGCCCTGATAGTAAGAACTGACCGGAGCCGCTGCGAAAGATACGGTTAACAGGCCATATTCGCGAAGTTCTAAATTCCTTTCGGCGCAGAGAGCCCAATCTTCCGTTTCAGGGCTGTCAACGCTTCCAGAGCACGGGACGCGTCAGGCCCGACCTCACATTGTGCAGGAACTATCTACAGCGGGTAGCAAACAGGTAACGAAACTAACTGCTTGGAATTAGAAAAAGAAGGGCGAGCCCAAAGACGATTGCCGATACGACGAACGTCACCACCATGAAGCCCATCATGCGCCTCATCGGAATCCCGGCAATTGCCAGGATCGGCAGCGCAAAAAACGGTTGCAACATATTCGCTACTGACTCTCCCATGGCCACTGACATGGTTGTGCCAGGCAAAGATGCGTGCAGCGACTGGGCTGCGGGAATAGCAAACGGTCCTTGCACGGCCCAGTGTCCGCCACCGCTTGGAACGAAGAAAGTGATAATCATTGAGGTGAGATAGGTGAAGAAGGGTAAACTATGGGCCGTCGAAGCACGGATGAAGACTTTGGAAAGAACTGCCGCCAGTCCGGTAGTCGTGATGACGCCCATCAATCCGCCGTATAGCGGATACTGCAATACAAGTGGCCCGCTAATTCGCGCCGCGTGCCGCACGGCATTTATGTAAGCAGAGGGGCGGCGGTGCAACAGGAGTCCGGACAACAATAAGATCACGATAACTGAGTTGAGATCCAGGGTAAATCCAGTATGCCGCCAGGTCGTAATCAGCGCATAGACGCCCAGAGCCACGATCAGAAAATTCAGAACCCAGGCATTATCCAAGTGGGCGCTCAGCGTGTTCCCGCGCTCCTTGGCCGCCAGTGCGCGGTCCTCCTCGCGAAGCCGTTCGGGATCGGCTGTCACAGTGTCTCTAGGCGCAGGGCCGAGGAATCTGAAGATGATGGGCAGCAGAATCAGGAGAGCAAGACACGGAATCAGGTTGAACCTGGTGAAAACTGTGGCCGAGAGCGGGATTCCGTGGCCGGTGACCTGTTCCACGATATTCAACGCGGATCCGTGTGTTGCCTGAGACAGTGCGATCGATCCCGAAAGTCCTTCGGTAGAAATCACGAAACCGGTATACGCTGCGGCAACAAGCCAGCCGAAGTCGATATGAACGCGTTTCGCCATCTCCCGCGCCAGCAGCGCGGCAGTGACGAGTCCAAGACCCCAGTTGATCCATGAGGCAATCATGCTGACGACGATCGTCAGCGAAACCGCTGCGGATGGCGTGGAAGCTAGTGCCGCAATACGGGAAAGACCGCGTTGTACAGGTGGCGCTACAGCTAGTGCATACCCGGCTACGAGCATGATTACCATCTGGAAGGCGAACGCAAATATTGTGAAGACACCGGCATACCATGCCGAAGCGATCGACGATGGTGTTCCTTTCGGTGCGAAAAAGAAGGCCAGAATCGCTCCAATAAATGTCAGCAGCAGCGCAAACACGAATGGGTCGGGCATTACTCTCTCGAGCAAATACACGAAAAATGCTGTGACTCGGCCGAGGAGCGATTGACCGTTTCTCTCGAACGCTTTTGTGACGGCGGTATTGGACACAGAACATCTCCAGGTACTTCGTGCAAATCGAAAATCACAGTGTCAGCGATGCCCAGTCCGCATCACCTGCATAAATAAAGTTCATTCATTATTTATGTCCTCGACGAAACAAAACGAGATGAATCGTGCTCCGCGGCTGAGGCGTTTCCGAGGCTCAGCGGCAATATCACCCGCAACAATGATCCTTTGCCTTCGACGCTATGAGCACTCACCATTCCCTGGTGGGCAGCGACTATCGCTTTCACTATGGCCAGCCCAAGGCCCGATCCACCGGCCCGTCGGTTACGTGACTCTTCGGCCCGGTAGAACCGGTCAAACACAAGGGGTAACGCCTCAGCGGGAATTCCGATGCCGTGATCTTCAACCTCCACGAAGACCGAATCGCCGCGGGACAGCACCCGAACAGCAATCGATCGCTTTTCCCTAGACCCGTCGGCCTCAGGCGTGTACTTGATCGCGTTGTCGATCAGGTTGACAAGCACCTGCTTCACCCGAAACGGATCAGCCACGATCATCAGTTCTGCGGGAACTTCCAGCGTGAGTGGAATGTCACTGGCATCCGCCAGCACACGCATCTGATCTACAGTTGTTTGCGCAACGACTGTGAGGTTTACGTGCTGAAGGTGTAAGCGCTCACCTCCAGCATCTAGCCGTGTGATGTCCATCAGGCTTTGTACGATATGGGACATTCTTTCGATCTCTTCGATCGCGCTAATAGTGTTCCCGACGGCCCTCTCCGGGAGATCGGGAAAGCGCAGCATCTCTTCCATCTCACCGCGCAGTATCGACAATGGTGTGCGTAGCTCATGCGAAGCGTCTGCGGAGAACCTGCGGTTGTGAGCCAGTGCTTCTTCGAGACGGCCGATCATACGGTTCAGAGAAATAGCTAAGCTCTGCAACTCGTCTCCGGTCTGCTCAACAGGCAACCGTTCTCCCAACCCATTCTTGCCTATGCTGTCCGCCTTCGCCGTCAGCAACAAAAGAGGCGCGAGTGGTCGCTTCATGAGGGCCAAACCGCCTATGCCGGCCAGCAGGAGAATCAGGGGTGTGCTAAAGAGGTATGTCTTGAGTAGGAAGTGCAGCGTATTGTTCATGATGGCGAGACTGCCAGCTACTTCGAGCTCATATGTGTCTCCGCCGGGAACGTGGTATTCCTGCGTGTAATGCAGGAATGTCTGTTCCTCACCCGGGATACGCTCAAAGACGCCGCGATCAGGACCCGCTAAGGGCAGCGGAATTGCAGGGAAAATCGACAGCACATCATCGCGAGGACTCGTCTGATACAGCACTCGTCCGTGAGCGGAAACTCGCACCATCCGTTGCGTTTTGGCTGCCGGGTATGCCTGTTGAATTTGTTCGACTGCCCAAGTCTCGCCACGGGCAGGAATCTTCTGCAGGAAACTTTGCGCAATGACCCGACCTGTGCTCCGGTAGGACTGTTCCAGTGACACCTTCAAATAATTCCGCAGGCCGAAGTATCCAATTACTCCGAAGATCACGAGGGTGATGGCAAGCACACTGACGAGCCATGCAGTCAGCCGCATGCGGAATGACAGACGACGCCCTAAGAACTTCACGACACGTTCTCGTCTCGAATTAAATATCCCGTCCCGCGCACGGTGTGGATCAGCTTCACAGGATTCAATTCGTCGATTTTGGTGCGCAAATGACGCACGTAAACGTCAACAATGTTAGTTATGCCGTCGAAAGTCTGATCCCACACATGTTCGATGATCATGTTGCGCGATAGCACGCGACCCGAGTTTTGCATAAGGTACTCGAGCAGCGAGTACTCCTTGCTGGTCAAGTCGATCCGCTGTCCTCCACGCCTGACTTGCTGAGTCAGCCTATCCAGCTCAAGATCCGCGATGCGAAGCGTGCTCGATCGGAGTACGGGACCACGACGAAGCAAAGCTTTGACGCGGACCAGCAGTTCCGCAAAGGCAAATGGCTTGGTCAGATAGTCATCAGCACCCTTTTCGAACAGCTGTACCTTATCGTCCACTGAGTCCCGCGAGGTGAGCACAAGGACGGGGATAAACGGATTAGCACGTCGCACACGATCGAGGACCTCAATGCCAGTAAGACGAGGCAGCATAAGATCCAACACAATCATGTCGTAAGGGAACGAGCCGAACTGCTCCAGGCCAGCGACACCGTCATTCCGGACATCCGCGGAATAGCCTTCCTGTTCGAGCCCGCGCTGAATCAACGCTGACTGCTTTTCTTCGTCCTCGATGATCAGGATTCGCATGCTGGGTGCCTTTCCATTGCTGCAGACAGAGCATAAACCCGGGACGGATCGCCGCGTGGGGTAGCTCTGCAGGAGCCAGACCTAGGGTCAAAACAGAGCTTTCAATGCAAACTGCCACTGGCGGCCCGATGTCGCGGTCGGCCCAGTCAGCACGCCGGCAGTACCGGAAAGAGTCCCGGCCGCGTTGAAGATCTGCGTCTGGGCGGCAGCCGGGTTGGCGAAGTTTGTGTGATTGGTTACGTTGAAAACCTGCGCCTGGAACTGCAAGCGCAGGCGCTCGGTCACGGCCTGTTCCTTCATGACCCCGCTGGTCCAGAAGAATAATCCGGGCCCTTGCAGCGTGTTACGCCGGCTGGTGCCGAACAGCGGCCCCTGATACGTGACGCCGTTGTAGGTGTACGCGTAGGTTCCGGGGAAGGTGAAGCACGAGGTGTCGATATAGTTGAGATTGTGTGGACGGGTGCAGCTCCGGCTGTACACAACCCGGTTCGGGAAGTTGAAGGTCTGCGAACCACCCCAACCGAGAGGGTCCCCGCTCACGATCGGTGTGAAAGGCACTCCCGTTCGCGCGGAGAAGATATTGTTCCACGACCACCCGCGCAGAACGGATGTCGCTGCGTCGCCACGTTTGACGTTATAAATCGGCAGGATCATGTTTGCCGAAAAAACGTTACGCACGTCGAAGTCCGAGTTGGCGCGATTGAGGCGCATGTCGAATGGAAGCAGACCGCTCACTGCATTGCTGAAGCTGGCTCCGGAGATCGATGAAGATGAGTCGTCGATGGAATGCGACCACGTATACGCGATTTTGCCGGAGATACCTCGCGGTGAGTTATACGCCAGCGATGTCTGTAGCGAATCGTAGAGCGAACTGCCGATGAACGCTGTGTAGGATTCGGTTCCGAGCGCAGGATTCAGCGTCGGAAGACCACGCGCGGTGCCCGGCCAGTAATAGGTCCCGTCGGGCGTCCTTCCCTGCGGCGCGACGTTATTGATGTCGTTGGTCGAGAACACCTGATGCACACCGTGTGAGCCAATCCAACCCGCAGTCAAAACCAGATTGCGCATCAGCTGCTGTTGGACCGCGGCATTTGTTTGAATGACGTAGCTGCGCGGCGGTGTTGGTGGAGTGTAGATGACGCGGAGTTTCGGCGTGCCGGTGAAGAATGGTGAGACCGGGTACAGGCCTTTGCCCGCACTTCCGGTATACGTCACCCGACCTTCGTCGTAGGACGGCGCGCTCGAAATCAGTTGCAACTGGAAGGTGTAATTCAGCGGGAGGTTGTCATATATCCCACTCGCAGCTGTGACCACGGTCTTACCATTGTGGAATACGTCCCACGCGATCCCAACGCGAGGCTCAAAGTTCTTCAACGTAGGGTTGTTTGTAAAGAAGGAGGACACGAGCACGGCAGCCGGCGAGGTCGGCGTAGGCAGCGCACCCATACGATTGGAGTGATCGACTGTATCTGTCGCCATCTCGTAACGCATCCCAAGATTCAACGTAAGGTTGTTGAGTGCCTTCCAGCTGTCCTGGACGTAGGCTCCGACGATCTCCTGGCGCAGCGAATGCGACAGTGCGGGTGTTCCCGGCACGCCGCCCTCGAAGAACTGCGGGACGTTCTGCAGGAAATTGTTGATTGATCCGAAGCTCCATTCTCCGTTCGGTAGCACACCGCCGCTGGCATTGTTCTGGTCGCTCTCAAACGCAAACCCGAAGGAGATTGTATGGCGGCCGAGCAGGTATGTCGCGTCGTCGTAAGCCTGGTACGAGTTGTAGTGAAATGCGTTCGTACCCACGGAGCCGGATCCGCCCTGCACGGTCGTCAGGGAGGATACGAGCAGTTGGCCGACGCTGCGGCCGGTGCTTGGGTAAAACGACAGCGCGGCATTGTCTACAGCAGGGTTGAGCACTTGTTTCAGATTTGGCGCTATGGCAACCGATCGGTTGTAGCCGATGCGCTCCGCACTCGTCATATGAGGGCCGAAAACATGGACTTCTTCCAGAGCCGCGGTCGTCCGCCGCGAAATGGCCTCGTCGTATAGAGTGTTTGTCTGGTCCGCGGAGTCCAACGTGGCCGAGTCATACAAGAGCGTGCCGTGAAGTGAATCTGAAGCGGTTAGCACCTGATCGAGATGGACAGTCGAAAAGTTCTCGTTCGTCTTCTGGGTCGTCTGGAAGCCGTATAGCCCCGTGTTGCCGGAGATCGTTCCGTTCGGAGCTGGATAGAGCGCGAGGTATGGCACGACCTTGGGATCAACCGTGAGCTGCTGGTAGCCCGCGGTTCCTGGAGAGGCCTGGGTCGTCCCGCCTGCGTTCGTTTTGCACGCCGCGTTTTGGGTACCGGTCGCGGGCTGAGTGCAGGTCACGAGGCCGCGCTCTGCGTTGGGCGACAGTACGGTGGATTGCATCGTCACGCCTTGTGCCTGGCGGAAGCCTTCATAGTTCGCGAAAAAGAACGTCTTGTCCTTCCAGATCGGTCCTCCTGCCGTCGCGCCAAACTGGTTGCGGCGAAACGAGGGTTCTCCGCTCAGAGGATCGAAATAAGAGCGCGCATCAAATACCGAATTCCGCAGAAAGTCGTAGACCGATGCGTGGAACTGGTTTGCGCCCTGGCGCGTCACCTCGTTGATAGCGCCGCCAGACATGCGCCCGTATTGCGCCGGCGCGTCGGAGGTAACTACCGAGAACTCCTGCACGGCATCGACGCCGAGCGTGTACCCGGACACTGAACCCGGACCGCCGTTCGCATAATCATTGATATTTACGCCGTCCAGCCGATAACTGTTCTGCTGTGGCCGGTTGCCTCCGATTGTGAGCTGCAAACCCAGGCCGCGAGAGAGCTTTGTCGTAGCAGTCGCAGCGCCGGGATATTGGGTGGCGATCTGGGACACGCCTGAATTCAATGTGGCCAGGTTCGTAAAGTCGCGCCCGTTGGTGGGCAGGTCGCGGGTCTGCCGGCCGTCGATCAGACCCTGTTGCGAAGTATCTGTCGTGCTGATCGCATTCGATTCTGTCGTGACGTTCACAACCGTATCGATTTCCCCTACGGTCAACTTGATATCCAGGTCACGCGTGCCGCCGACACTCAGAACGACGTCGTTGAGCGATACGGTCCTGAAACCCGTGGCTGATACGGTCACTTTGTAGCGCCCCGTCGGCAGGTCGGGCGCAGTGAACAGACCGGCACTGTTGGAGACCTCCTCCCGTATCACGCCCGTTTGGATCGCCTGAATCTGTACACGCGCCTGCGGAATAGCTCCGCCTGTAGCGTCGGAAACCTGACCTTGCAGCGTCGAGCCCGTCTGGCCTGATGCGGCGTGCGCGGCTACCCATAGCACAAAAATGAGCAACCCGACCAGTCTGGAACGAAGCGTACTGCTGTACAAACCATGCATGGCGTCTCCCTGACGTGCGTTGATGCAACCAGTGCAATCACCCTTCGCTGCAGAAAATATTCCTTTTGAGGGCCATCAGTATTTATGGATTTCGCATTGAAGAATGGCTTAACTGAGCATTAAAAAACTTTCACCCCAAAATTGAGACAAGAGCTCGCTGGCTGATTGGCCAGCCCCATGAATCGCTTTTAATGTGCGATTAAGTTGGGCTTCATTGCCGGCGAGTGAAGTCGCATCGCCGCCAGTCCGCGGCAAGATTATGTTCTGACTGGAAACCCATGCGATCCTTCATCGTCCTCTCAACCATTGTCTTCAGCGCCCTCTTCGTTTCCGCTCAGGACCTCGAAAAGCCCGCGCCCAAGCCCAATCCGCCTCTCCCGTATACCGCCACAGTCGACCCCGCGATTCCCCACTACCACAGGGTCGGGGGAATTCACGGCACGCTGAAAGGTGTGGAATCCAACACTGTGACAGACGTCGCACGCGCCTGGATCGAGAGCTTCACGAAAATCTATCCAGACGTGAAGATTTCTATCGATATCGGCGGTTCAGGTCAGGGCGGCCCGCGCCTTACTAACGGCATAGCTGACTTCGCGTTTATCGCGCGTGAGATGATGGGCCGCGAGGAGACGCCGTTCATCGACAAGTTCGGCTACCGCCCGTTGGGGGTCGCCGTGGCCGGGGGCAGCTTCAAAGTTAAAGCCTTCACGGACGCCCTCGGGTTCATCGTCAATAAGGAAAACCCACTGAACGAGATCACATTCGCGCAGCTGGATGCGATGTACTCCCTCACTCACAACCGCGGAATCCGCAAACCGATCACTACATGGGGCCAGCTTGGTCTCACCGGCGAATGGGCGGACAAGCCCATTCATCTCTGGGGTGTCGAGATCCCCAATGGCTACGATAACTTCGTCAACATGCACGTACTTGCCAACGGTCAATGGCGCGGCGACATCGAGACGCAGCCCACGGTAATCCCGCTTTCCGATAAAGTTGCAGCGGACAAATACGCGATCTCTTACACCGGGCTCGCTTGGAACACGAACCCCGGAACAAAGGTACTCAAACTCGCCGAGCGCGAGGGCGGACCCTACATTGAGCCGACCTTTGACACGGTCGCCGACCAGACCTATCCGCTTAGCCGCGTTATCTATATCTTCGTGCACCAGCGGCCCGGGCAGCCGCTCGATCCTGTGCTGCGCGAATTCCTCCTTTACGCCCTCAGCTATGAGGGCCAGCAGGCGGTCGTGCGCGATGGCATCTTTACCCCTCTCACGGCAAAAATCGATGCGGTGGAACGCGCCAAGATACATTAACCCGGAGCGGGCACTTCATGAATTGTCTCGCATCGACCTTCGCCCAATCGTGGCGGCAGTTAGCGTGTGTCTCGTGCTTGCACTGCATGCACAAGAGCAGTATCCGCCGCCGCTGAAACACACTGCAGAGGATCATCCCGCGGAACACATCATTCTGCTCAACGTCGAGGGCTTGCACGCCCTTGACCTCGACACTTATGTCGCGGCGCACCCGCATTCTGCGATCGCTGAGTTGTCAACGCGCGCCGTCATTTACAGCAATGCTCACCTCGCCTGGAACACCGAGGCTGCTGGCGTCCTCGCGCTTGTAACCGGTGGTACGCCTCTCTCCACCGGCGTTTACACTGCCGGACAAACCTGCACGCTGCAATCGCCGCGCGTTAATAGCATCTTTGACCTGGTACACGCACGTGGAGAACGCACGGCATGGGCCGGAAGCGCCGCCGAAATTCGCCTGCTCGAGGGTCACACGCACAATGCCCTCACCGACACGGTTCCCACGCACACGGCGGCAGAAACCATGCAGATGCTGGCGCGGTGGATGTCCTCGCCAGACCCGCCGCAGATCGCCGGCGCTACGTTTCAGGAGTTCGCGGCCGCACAGGTAGCCACGAATGCATATGCGCCGCTGGGCGAAATGTCACCCGCGCTGGAGACCACGCTCGATCGATTCGACAAGGAGCTCGCGAAATTGGTCGGGACACTGCAATCTTCCGCGCTGTATGACCGCACATGGATCGTGCTCACTGCGGCATCCACATCCGGACCTCCGGTGCAACTCAGCTCAGGCGCAACGGATACTTCGCGGCTTCGGCTTGCGATACGCCGGGTCGCGCCGCACGCGTGCGTGTGGATCGACGGTCTGGCACACATTTGGCTACGGGACGACGCTGAGATCCAGCGGCTTGCGAGCGCCCTGGCCGCGCAGCGTCATTCCCTGGGCATCGGAGACATCCTTACGCCTGCGAGACTGCGCTTGAGACTCGCATCGCCGGAACCCGATGAGCGTCGGCCGGCGCTAGTACTTGTCCCATCAACGGGAATCCGGTGGATCAGCTCATCGTCCGGCATGCCAGCTCGCTCCGAAGACCAAAATGCGAATGTGGCGCTTGTGATCTCCGGTGCGCAGTTCCGAGACCGGCGCGATCCGACTCCCGTGCCTACGACGCAAACAGCGGCGCTGCTGGTACGTGCACTCGGAATGGAAAAGCTGGATCTCAAAGCGCTGCACCGAGAGCATTCGCCCGCACTCCCAGGCATTTTCTGAATCGAAGGCTGCGACTTTCATTCAAAAGAACGAGATTTAATCTTCGATTAAGTTTTCACTCACTCCTGTCAAAGATAGTGGCTTCCGGCGTCAACTGGCCTCGTTTTATGCGGCCAGGCAAGACAAGGAGCGCTATGACTCGCATTCTGTTCGCCATCGCGTTGGCAGCCGCTTCACCTCCGCTTTCAGCACAAATGACGCGCCGACAGGCCGTCGCCGGTACGCGCAAGGTGGAGGCCACAGAGATGGACCCTACGTATCGAAAGCGCCACCGCACGCGCAGAAAATCGTCGATCAGGTGCTTGCCTGTCATCCCGAAGTGATCTTCATGGGCATCCACGCGCAGCCGCCGGGCCATAAGAACGTGATCATCGTCTCGGACTTCGGCCGCATCGGGAAGATCGGAGATGAAGATGACATGGACGTGATCCGCACTGGCGTTCCCAAGCAGGAAGTACCCCCCAAAGCGGGCCGCTTTGAAGTTGAGTTCGCGCTTAAGGACCAGACGGGCAAGACGATTGGGGCCACCGGAGTGGTCTTCAACTACAAGCCCGGAGACGACGAGGCAAAGCTCAAGGCGCTCGCCGACCGCATCTCCGCCGAAATGACGCCCGAACTGCTCAACGCCCACAGCCTCTTTCAATAATTCGCCCGCTCACAAAGGACACAGCCATGCGCCTCACTTTCCTATCCGTCTTCGCCCTGTGCATGCTCGGTTCGAGCGCCGGTATTGCGCAAACGTACAAGGTTGCCGGTGAATGGAGGCTTCCCGGTGGCGCCGCGAACGCCATAGCCGTAGACAGCGGAAGTCGCAAAGTCTTCATCGCCGGAAACAGTGCGATCACTGTGCTGAACGCCGACGACGGCTCAACTCTCGGTTCCATACCGCTCGCGGGCGCCCACAGCGTCTTGCTCATTCCGGCGACGAACGGCGAAGACCCGGCTCCCTCCAGCGGCTTTGCGGTCGCGAACGGCAAGGCCGTGCGATTCAACGTCAACGACCTCAAAATCGCTTCTGAAGCAAAGGTCGCCGCCGGTCCCAGCTCGCTTTGCTACGACGAGGGCGGTAAGACCGTTGAGATTGTCGATGCTGCCGGTACGCTGACCACCCTGAACGCTGAGACCGGCAAGCTGGTGAAGTCCGCGAAAGTGCCTGCCGCGGCGGGAGAGATAGCCTGCGGCACCCTCAGCCAGGTCTATGTTGCGGACACGGCCGGGAACGTCGTGCACGTTCTCAATCACGAAACTGGCCGGCTCGAAGGCGATTACCCTTTGATGACGGGACACAAACCTTCCGGCCTTGCGCTCGACACCAAAGGCCGCCGCCTCTTCGTCGCCTGTGAAGATGGCGCAATCGAAGTCATCGACACTGACTCCGGATTCACTTTTATCCAACTTGCAGATGGCTCCGGTCTCGCGCATGGAATTTTCGTCTGGACTCCCCAGGGGAAAGGTCAGTGGAAAGCTGGAGCCTTCTTCACGCACGCTGACGGCACCCTTTCGGGCGTACGCATGATGGCCTACATCAACTACACGCTGGGTGGAAGCTACAAACTTCTGCCAGGCGCGACCGGCATCGCATACGACTCGAAGACACATCACCTGCTCGAGACTACGCAGCATGATGGCAACCCGGTCGTTGCGGTCATTGGCTACTAACGCAGTCTCACGCTCGTTTTGAGGACAGACATGAAGCACTCGCACATCACCGTTGCCCTGCTTGCCTGCGCGGCCCTGTTTGCCGGCGTGCCCCAATCCTTCGCTCAGTCCGACGGACTCCACATCCTCACGCCGGCAGAAGCGCGCGGCAAGCACATCCTCTTCATTTGCGGCGAAGCCGAAAAGGATCACCCGAATGACGATCTGCTGGTCAAAAAGCACCTCGAAGACCAGGGTTATATCGTCACCGTCGGAAAGGAGGACGATGAAGCCGTCAGCAGCGGCGAGGACTTAATCGTCATCTCCTCTACCGCCGACCCACGTGAGATCGCCGGCAAATATGCGGCTTCCTCCATCCCCGTCTTTACTTGGAACACAGTCGACTATCCCGACATGCATCTCACTGGGCCGGAACGCCATATCGACTTCGAGACCATCGACCCCGACCAGGACTATGCGCGTGCTTTCAGCATCCTGTACGGCTACTACACCAACGCGACTACCCCCATCCTCAAGGAAATGGGAATTCCACGCGCGGAAATGTTTGGCACGTTGTATCTTCTGCCGCAGGCCTTTGGCTGGGCTAAACCCGCGCCGTCCGCGGACATCATCGTCTCCCTAGAAGGCGACCCCACACACGCCGGCGTCTTCACCTATGAGAAAGGTTCAAGCCTGTACGGCGGGTTCGTCGCGCCCAGTCGCCGTGTCGGTTTCTATCTGCGCGACGCTAACTTCCACTACCTTACGCAAGTCAACGGGCCCGCCGCGAAGGATCCGGATCTCGCCGAATGGTGGTCTGGACTGATGCTCTTCGATACGTCCATTCGCTGGGCTCTCAGCGCTCCTCAGACCCCGATGAACTATGACCCCGGCGCGCTCAAGACCAGGCTCGGGTCGCTCATCAAGGGCAAGAAGATTGCGTTCATCCGCCGCCTTGACACACCGGAAGGCGAGGAGTCTGACGATCACATCGTCGCGCACTTGAAGGACCTTGGCGCTTCGGTACAGGAGATCGATCAGTCAGAACCGCAGTCTGTCGCCAATGGCGCTGACGCCATCATCGTCTCTGCCACCGACTCGAAGTACAAAATGTCCAACAAATACCGTGACGCCAAAGTGCCTGTGTTCGTACTCGAAGGCCTGATGGCCGACACGATGAAGTTCTCCAACCGGCATCGTTACGTCGATTACGGAGAACATGGCGAAGCCAAGGAAAGTGAAGACCCGCAGGAACAATACCTGGAGATCATCAACTCTTCCTCCGTCATGGCAGCAGGGCTGAAGCCGGGTTACGTGAAATACATCAAGGAGCCCGATGTTCTCAAGTGGGCTACGCCCACGGCCTCGGCGATCGCCATCGCCACTCTACCCAACTCACGGCGTGAGGTCGCCATCTTCGGCTACGAAAAGGGCGCATCCATGGCAGACGAGTACATTGCACCAGCGCGCCGTGCCTTGCTTCCGGTCGACAACCCGCAGTTTGACGACCTCACTGAACAGGGGCACGCGCTCTTTGATGCTGTCCTGCTCTGGGTGATAAGTCCGCCGGAGTCTGCCCGTTGACCGTAAGAAATCTCACGAAAGGACGGCAATCGCATGCACTTCCGTAGAACGCTCACGGCTTCGCTTTTTGCACTAACTCTCATCCTGGCCACGGCACATCGGTCCGTCGCTCAGCAGCCCAACAATATCTTCCAAGGCAAGAAGGTCCTGATGGTAGCCGCCAACAAAGGTGACGGAGCCGTCACGGATCAGGCAATCAAGAAGCACTTCGAGTCACTCGGCATGAGCGTCAACATGGTGCCGGATCAGAATCTGCCCTCTGCCGATGGATACGATCTCATCTTCCTGGCCAGCGACATCCCTGCCAAGACGGTCACCTCCGCCTTCCGTGACACAAAGGTGCCGGTGTTCACTGAAAAGCCATGGCTGCTCGACTTTCTTGGCATGACCTACTATCAGCCGCAAAAGGACTACGGTGAGGACATCAAGGTCGAACAGAGCTTCCTGTGGTTAGTGAACGCCCCAAACCCCATTCAGGCCGGCTTCCCAAACGGCATGTTCATGCCCACCAAGCACGCGATCAAGGAGTATGAATGGGGTCTGCCCACTCCTTCCGCGCAGGTGATCGCCTTCCTCCCCGGCGAACCCAACAAGGCAGTGCTGTTCGCTTACGAGAAGGGCGTATACATGGAGGGCGAATTCACCGCACCCGCGCGCAGGATCTTCTTTGGTCTCGCACCAGACGGCTTCGAAAACCTGATCCCGGACGGCGTAAAGCTCTTCGACTCCTGCGCCGCCTGGGCATTGGGTGGAGAGTGAAATTTCATGTGTAGCTTCCGCGTGCTGTCCATCGCCGTCGCACTGATCATGTGCGTTTCCACGTCGCGTGTATTGGCACAGGCCGAACCCAATGGCCCTACCGCGCTCATCTTCAGCTATCGCGCTCACCGCGGCATGCGCGCGGAATTCCGTGCGGCTATGGCAGGAGACGGCGTAGCGCAATTCGAGACATGGAAGCGCGCGGGCATCTTCTCCTCGTATCAGGCTCTGTTCACCGCTTACGCCGACAACAGCGCGCCGGATCTTTTTGTGATCCTGCGTTTCGACCACTTCACGGACCTTGGCCGCTGGCAGCAGATCGAGCGAACCAACCCCGGCGGTCTTACCTCGAAGGCCCAGACACTCGCCGACGTCGATACTTCCGGGACAGCCGACATCGTTCAGAAACGCACCTCTGCGGCCGCCGGCGGGAAGGATGCGCAGTACTTCGTCCTTCAATATGACGTCCTGGTGGACATGCCTAAATATGTCAGCTACGTGAAAGGTTATGTAGCGCCACAATTTGAAAAATGGATCGACTCTGGCGCTTTGGTCAGCTACGACTGTTATGTCAATCAGAATCCGGCTGGCGCGCCATGGTCTAGCTTCATCGTGCTCGAGTACAAGGACCTCAAGGCGTTAGCCTCACGCGAAATCGTCAAGAATCAGGCGCGCGCATCGCTGTCACAATCCGACCCGGTCTGGAAGAAGTGGAGCGACGACAAGACAGCTATCCGCAAAGAGAAGTCTGCTATCCCCGCTCTTAATCTCGCTGAACCTCATCTCTGATGAGCCAACCGTGCCCTCTCGCGCTGGAGGATTGCTTCGGGCAACGGCAGATAATCTCCCGCCTTCAGCACGTCGCGTTGGCCCTCCGGGCTCGCGACATAATTGAGAAACTCTCGCCCAGCGGGAGTTAGTGTCGCCGGGTCCGCGATGAGAAACACCTCGCGGCTGAGCGGGTACTCGTGCGTGGCCACGGTCTGTCTGGTGGCTTGGATCCGCTTTCCGTGCACTACGAGCCGGAGTGGCCTAACCTCAGGACGAGCATAATGTACGTTCGAGATCGCGAGTCCATACGGATCATTTGCTAGTGTGTCCAGGATTCTCTGTCCCGCGTCCACGCCCTTCACAGCCTCAAACTGCTGTACTTCTCCAGCCCATAGATCTTCTCGCTTGAATACCAAATCGCGAAAAATCATTGACTTGTCGTTCTGTGTCGCGAAGCCATAGAGATGTATAGGTCGGGAAGCCCACGCGCCCTTAGCACCTAGTTCTCCCCACGTCCTCGCACTCGAGCGATCTTTAGCTTCTGAAAAAGCTTGACGCACCTGCTCCATCGTGAGTTCCGTTGTTGGATTATCCCGGTGAACAAAGAGCATCAAGGCGAACGTCGCCTTTGGCACGTCGAAAGAGCCGCCGGCTGCGGCGATCAGCAACGGTGGGTGGCCCTTTATCGAACGGAACGCTTCAACTTCGGACGGCCAGATCTCCCGGCCCAGAGCTCCGATGTCGGCGCGATCGGTATAAACTCCCGCCGCAGCCGTCACCGTACTCTTGAGTTCGTTGACAAAACGAACCTCAGGGTGCGAGCCGCAGAAGTCATTTTCCCAAACTTGCAGCAGATTGCTCATTTGCGGACTTCCCCAGACGCGCACAACTACTGGTGATTGGGCTGCACACGACGTCGAAAAGACAATTACGCAAAGCCATAGACATGCTTTGCACACGACACTGGCGAAACAGGTCATTCTTTCTCTTTACGCCAAAGGATCGCCGAAAATCTAGTGCCTCGCTGAACAACTGAGCGCGGAGGTAGAGTGTCTCGAGGTGCTCCGGTGGCTAGCCTCGCGGTCCGGACGGTTTGATGTGTTGGAGACTTTCAGCCTATCTAGTAGCTTCAATTGACTGACGGCACAACCGCGGGAATTGATACAACCACGGTGTTGCCATCAATTGAGCCGCAACGCACAAGACCATAGAGGCGCTAACGATTAAACGTAATACTTCTGAACCTTCATGTTTGGATCGGGCTCGCCGTTTCCTCTAATCAGTTCTTTCAGCTTGGCTCTAAGCATGGCGGCCTCGCCAGCGTACTCGGGCCGGCCAACCAGGTTGACCTTCTGGTAAGGATCCGCGCCGGTCTGGTACATGCAGAAGTCGAGGTACTCGGTGCTTACGGGATCGCGGTTCGGATCGCCTTCCGGGTTGTAGGCGCAGAAGACCCAATCGCGAGTGCGAACCGCGCGCCCAACCATCGAGGCGCTGATTTGGATGTAAGCAGTCGAATCCCAAGCTTCGCGCGCTTTCGGATCGGTCGGCAGCGCCCTGAGCGTTTTCCCCTGCATCGACCTAGGGCCTTCCACAGCGCATGCGTCGAGGAGCGTCGGAGCGAGGTCAACCAACGAAACGATTTCATTCACGGTCGATGCATGATCGAATCCCGGTCCGGCGAGGATAAGTGGAACGCGGATGGCGGCGTCGTGCGGCGAGCGCTTGTACTCGCCCAGGCGCGTGCGGAACGTACAGCCGTGATCGGAGAAGAATACGATGAGCGTATCGTCAAGCTGGTCGGTTTTCTGAAGCGCATCCACGATGCGTCCGACGCAGTCGTCGACCGCCTGAACGCATCCGTAGTAGCCCTTCAGGCGGGAGTTCCAATTGCCGGGAAGATCTCTCAGGTCCTGGGGAACAAATGCGTTGTCGTACTTGCCCGCATAGCGCTCCGGCGGGACCATGTCGTCCACGTCGTTCTGCTGATGTGGCTCAAGCTGCGAGAGGAAAAGTAACCAGGGCTCGCTGTGCGGCTGCTCGATGAACCACACGGCGCGGTCGGTGAGGAAGTCCACGCGATAGCGATCCTTGAAGCCGATGTTGTTCCCCGCGTCGTCCCAGTAATTGCCTTGAGTAGGATGGGAGGCAATTTCCAGGACGTTGGCGCCCTCCCATGTATCGAACCCCCAGCGTGAAGGCCCCGGAGCTATCCAACCTAGCGGCTCCTTCGCACCGGGTGTCTGCGGTCCGGAAACGTGCCACTTGCCAATGAAATGCGTGGAGTAACCAGCGGGTTTGAGGAGCGTGGCCACAGAGGGGATGCTATGGTCCGGCTCCAGCCCGAGCTTGAAAACACCAGTTCGGTTGGCATACATGCCGGAGAGAAACGAAGCGCGCGAGGGTGAACAGAGCGGCTGATTGCAGACGCAGTGATCAAAGTTTGTACCACGCGCTGCCAACGCATCCAGATTCGGCGTTTTGACGGATGGGTTCTGGCCGTTGGCACCGACGAAATCAGCCCGAAACTGGTCTGAACAGATCATCAGCACATTCGGGCGTCGCGATGGAATTGTTGCACCGACGGCCGGACGCGGATCGGCAGCGATTAAGGTTCCTGAGGCCACAGCGGCCGTGCGCAGGAATTCGCGCCGGGATGCCTTTAGATTCATTCCTGGATCTCCGTTCTGCAGAGGCAAAGCGCTGAAGGATGCTACTGGCGATCACTCATCTACGAAGAGGATTGAAGGCCGGCAGAGCGAACAGCATTTCTGCTAAAAGCTGTCACAAGGCCAGTTCTCGGCGACGTGTACTATGGCGCTTTCGAAAGTATGTCAACGTACACGTCAACAGTCTATTCCAAGGTTCAGGAGCACGGAATGAATTCTACCAAGGCCCCATGCCTGCCGTGTACAGAAGAGCCGCATTCGATGACCTTTCGAGAGCAAGCTGTTTGCGGTAACGTACACAATAAGTTTTTGTCCCGGGCGTGGAGGCTATGGCTTTAAGGCTCGCCCGGGCGCAAGACTCTCATGAGAGAAAGAGAGCATTGCCCGATGCCACGATCGAGATCATTGATGAAATCCTTCCGCTCCACTTCATCCTGCTGCTGGACATTGCTTGCTTCGCTCGTTTTTTTTTGCGCTCCAAAGGCTGGTGCGCAGTCTGCTCCACATACTCGCCAACCGGATCGCCCAGCGCTCCTGCTGGGTGCGGCGTGGTATCCCGAGCAGTGGCCGGAGTCACGCTGGGAGGTCGACCTGGAACTGATGCAGAAGGCGCATCTGCACGTGGTACGAGTGGGGGAGTTTGCCTGGACGGCGCTCGAGCCGGAAGAGGGAAAATACGAGTTCGACTGGCTGGAACGGGCAATTGATCTGGCTGGCCGGCATGGGATTTCGGTGGTCCTCGGAACGCCAAGCGCGGGGCCTCCGATGTGGATGGTGGAGAAATATCCGGATATTGTCGCGACAGCAGAGAACGGCACGCGTTATCAGGGAACGGTGCGGAACCGCTTCAACTGGAATAGCGATCGCTACCGGGAGGAGGTCCGTGAAATCGACGAGCGGCTGGCGCAGCGCTTCGGCCACAACCCCAACGTGATTGCCTGGCAGATCGATAACGAGTATTGGAGCCCAACCTTTGATGCGGTAACGCAGACGCGATTCCACACGTGGCTGAAACATCGGTATGGGACACTCGAGCGCATAAATCAAGCGTGGACGACCGCCTACGACAACCAGACGTACACCGCCTGGGACCAGATCCGATTGGTGAATGGGACGGCAGACAACAACCCGGGCCTCTGGCTCGATTCCAAGCGGTTCATCACCGAAAATGTGCGCGAGTATCAGAAGGTACAGATTGATGCGATCCGCAAATACGCAGACCCGAGCCAAAAGATCACGAACAACATGATGGGCTGGTTTGATTCGTTCGACTATTACCCGATTGCGAAGGATCTTGACTTCGTCTCATGGGATGACCCGCAGGTCCAACGGCATCTCGATCCGATCCGTAACGGTGCCGCACATGACCTGATGCGGGGGTTGAAGGGCGCTGATTTTTGGGTGATGGAGACCACCGCAGGCCCTCGTGGCAGTGGTGACGCGAGCGTCATGCTAGACAAGGGAGAGATGCGCACGACGATGTGGCATGACATCGGCCATGGTGCAAACCTTGTCAGCTACTGGCAATGGCGAGATGCCTTGAACGGGGGCGAACAGAATCACGGCGCAATCGTGGATGTGGACGGAGAGCCGGATCCGATCTACGCAGAGATCGCGAAGGTGGGACAGGAATTCGAAAGAGCGTCCGCGACCCTTGCTGGGACATCGGTTGAATCGAGTGTCGCGATTCTGCAGTCCTACCCCAGCCGGTGGAACCTGAACTGGCAGCGGATGAATCCCGCCTACGATCCTATCAACGAGCTATTGAGCTACTACAAACCGCTGCACGGATTGGGGTACAGCATTGACATTGTGCCTCCAGACCGCGACCTTTCACGGTACAAGCTCGTCATCGCTCCTGGGCTGAATCTGCTGACGCAGGCGGAGGCCGATAATCTCACTCGCTACGTCAAGCAGGGCGGGCATCTTGTGCTTGGCCAACGATCGTGCATGAAGGATGAGAACAACTCGCGGTGGCCCGAACGGCAGCCGGGGCCGCTCGTATCTCTGCTCGGGGCACGCGTGGAGCAGTTCACGGCGCTCGACGGTCCGGTCGATATCTCTGGTGTGTGGGGAGATGCCAAAGGCGAGCTGTTCGCCGAGCAGCTTACGCCCCGGGCCAAAGATGTCGCAATCATGATGCGATATCACGCCCCTTACCGCTGGATCGATGGGCAAGCCGCCGCCGTGAGCCGTCGCATTGGTTCGGGCTCCATCAGTTATATCGGGGCGTGGCTGGATGAGGCCGCTATGAAACGCGCTACGCAGTGGATGCTCCGCGAGAGCGGCGCTAGGCCAGATATATTCGCTGCGCCAGCAGGAGTTGAGGTTTATCGTCGCGTAGCGCCAGGCCGGGAAGTCTTTATTGTTGATAATGACACACAGACGGAGCAGACGGTGTCCTTACCGACTCCCATGGAGGACGTCCTCACCGGACGAACCCTGAGTACAGTCAGCCTGCCAGTCTATGGCGTTGTGGTTCTGCATAGGTCCCTGTCAGGACATTGATACATCTATGCCGATTGTCGGGGATGGCAATGAACTGGCGCTAAATATTAGAGTGCATTTTGTTCGTGGAGTTTGCGGCAGAGTGATCTGCTCCCTTCGGATGAATCTGCTTCAGGAAGAGGGGGAGGTTGCTGCGCAGAACGATATGAGGCGCCAGCCGCACGCTTGCATCCGGACGAACACGATCCAACAAAAACCGCGTTAGCGCCTCAAAGGCCAGCTTTCCCTGGGTAAACGGACGCTGGTAGAGAGTGGCCAGAATCTTTCCGGATTCAATAAGAGAGATAAGATCGGCAAACAGATCGGTCGTGATGATCTGGATCTGATTGAGCAGCCTTTTCTCTTCCAATGCACGGAGGACAGGAAGACTGTTCGCCGTGCTGATGTATAAGCCGGCAGGCCGGGGCGAATGGTTGAGAAGAGCCAGTGTAGCTTGGTAGGCCTCTTTCGGGCGCTCGTGGCTCTCGATCGCGGGAATCAGAGTCAGATGGGGGGCGAAGGTAGCCAGGGTGGCAGCAAAGCCACGCAGCTTTTCTGCGTGATCAAGCGTGCTGAGATTTCCAGTGATCGTTGCAACGAAACCGTTTCCTTTTATGGTTCTCGCCAACAACTCTGCCGCGATTCCGCCGCTCGCTGTTGCGTCGACTGAGATGCCCGCAATGCGATCCGTCCGCGGCGCATCGTTGGCGACGCAGACGACAGCGGTGCCCTGTTGGGTGAGACGGCGAATCAGAGGATCTATGGTCACAGGATCGCCCGGAGTGACAATGATTCCATCGTAGTCGCGAGCTATGTCCTTCTCGAGGAGTTCGGCGTCGCCATCGCCAAGACGCGGAAACGTCCTGAAGTCCAGTTGCACGTTCAAACCATGTGAGTTGGTGGCTGCGGTGTGTATGCCGTCGCGAAGAGAATCGAAAAAAGACGCAATCTCCTGCGGCAGATGCACTGCGATGCGAAGCGTACGATTCAGCTTCAGATTGCGTGCCGCAAGGTTAGGCTTATAGTTCAGAGACTCGGCCGTCCTGAGCACCTTGCTGAGAGTCTTGGGACTCACACCGGGGCGTCCATGCAGGGCACGATCGACTGTGCCGATCGAGATCCCAAGGGCCTTGGCAATCTCTTTGATGCCAGCCGATTTCGCTTTGCTCTCGCTCAAAATATCGAGGCAATTGTAGATCATTCATGTGGGCGCTCAGTTACGAGCTGTTACTTGCTGCTTGACAGGCATACTTGGCCCTCTCTACAGTTCATTCGGTAACGTACACGTTCTTACAGTGCGGTCTCCATCTCGTGTGCCCGGTTCACGAAAGGCTTCGCATGTCGCAACTGTCGATCGACCAGACGATCCCGTCCGTTCCTTCGCACGCCACTGCCAAACTCGAGTTGCCGCAGGCTCCCGCTTCAGAACGCGGCCCGGTGAAAGCGTGGACAGAGCCGGTGGAGATGCTCACCTATCGACCTGCCGATCCAGACCCCAATCCCCTGTTTCTGGAGAAACGAGTCTACCAAGGCAGCAGCGGAAAGGTGTATCCACTGCCAGTGATCGACTACGTGGAAACCCATCCAGAGATGCGTAGCTGGCAGGCCGTCCATCTCGAAAATGAGTTCCTGCGGTTGATGATCATGCCGGAGATTGGCGGTCGGATTCATGTTGGTATGGATAAGCGCACCGGCTACGACTTCTTTTATCGGCAGAATGTGATTAAGCCCGCTCTGGTCGGTCTGGCGGGGCCCTGGATCTCGGGCGGTGTCGAATTCAACTGGCCACAGCACCACCGCCCGGCAACCTTCATGCCGGTGGAAATTGCGATCGAACGGGAAGCTGACGGCTCCGTCACGATCTGGTGCAGTGATCACGACCCGATGACTCGCATGAAGGGCATGCACGGGCTCTGCCTTCGGCCAGGTAAGGCTTATGTGGAGGTCAAGGTGCGGCTGTATAACCGCACCGAGGACACCCAGACGTTTCTTTGGTGGGCGAACGTGGCGACGCGCGTTCACGAGAGATATCAATCCTTTTTCCCCCACGATGTCCGTTTCGCCGCCGACCACGCCAAGCGAGCAGTGACTGAGTATCCGCTGAGCCAAGGGCAGTATTACGGCATCGATTACGGGGAACGCGCACGCAGTGGTGTGCCCGTGCACGAACGCCCCAGGCAGTTCGTGCCCGACGGCAGCTACGCGCCGAACGACCTCGGATGGTATGCAAACATTCCCGTGCCGACCAGTTATATGATCGTCGGCTCGCGCGGAGATTTCTTTGGAGGTTATGACCACAAAGCGGGAGCCGGCACTGTGGCCGTAGCCAATCACCATATCTCTCCCGGGAAGAAGCAATGGACGTGGGGGAACCACGAGTTCGGCTATGCCTGGGATCGAAACCTTACTGACGCAGATGGGCCTTACGTTGAGTTGATGTCGGGCGTCTATACAGACAATCAACCTGACTTCAGCTTCCTTGCTCCGGGTGAATCGAAGACCTTCAGTCAGTTCTGGTATCCGATCAGCTCTATTGGTGTTCCGGATCTGGCAAGTTTGGATGGAGCACTTCGTATTGAGAGGCACGAACGAGGAGTTGCCGTTCACCTGCAGATGACTTCGGAACGCCTCGGCAGTTCGGTCGTGCTTCGGACAAACGGAACCGAACTGGCGCGATGGGCAGGCGATCTTGCACCTGACGCGCCTGTGCACTTGCGCTTCGATGTGGATGTTCCGCTGAACGGGCTTGCGGTAAGCGTGGAACAGCAGGGCGCGGTGCTCCTGCGCTATGCACCTGGCGAAATCATCCCCGTGGATCGGCCCGAGGTAGCTACCGAGCCGCCGCTTCCCGTGGATGTCGGCAGCAGCGATGAGCTTTATCTGAACGGGCTACATCTGGAGCAGTACCGCCACCCGACGCGCCCGCCTGAAGTTTACTGGCTGGAAGGCATTCGTCGCGATCCCGGCGACAGCCGGTGCAATCACGCGTTGGGCCGCTGGCACATGCGGCGCGGCGAATTCACTACGGCCGAAGGGTACCTCCGCAGAGCGATCGCGCGTCTTACGGGGCGAAATCCGAACCCGAGTGATGGGGAGCCGTATTACAATCTCGGGCTGACGCTTCAATTCCAGGGACGCACAGGCGAGGCGTACGACGCGTTCTATAAGAGCACGTGGAACGCGGCGTGGCGCGGTCCGGCATATCATCGCCTCGCTGAAGTCGATACGAGCCGCGGAGAGTGGCGCAAAGCATTCGATCACATCGAGCGGTCGCTGCGTGCCGAAGCGGACAATCTCAATGCGTTGAATCTGAAAGCCGTGGTGCTGCGTCGCATGAACCGCGAGGAGCGAGCGAGTGCCTTGCTGACGGAGATCGGGGCGATGGATCCGCTGGATATCACCAGCCGATACCTGCGTTCGGGCGAAGTGGCGGGCGACGCCCAGCAGCAGCTTGACTTAGCCCTCGATCTAGCGCGTGCGGGCCTGCTCGATGAAGCACTCAGAGTGGTGTCTCAGCACCGAACCAGTGGACCGGATGGGAGCGGGACGATGCTCCTCTACCTGAAGGCCGACCTGCTCCGCCGGCTCGGCCGTGCACGCGAGGCGGCCGAAGCATGGACGCAGGCCGCCAGCGGCGATCCCACATATGTTTTCCCCAGTCGCCTCGCAGAGATGGTCCTGCTTGAGAGCGCTATCCGCGAGAATCCAACCGATGCCCGCGCTCCGTATTATCTGGGCAACCTGCTGTACGACCGCCGGCGGCATCAGGAAGCCATCGCGATGTGGGAACGTGCCGCCCGGCTCGACCCCCGCTTCGCGATTACATGGCGCAACCTTGGGTTCGCCTGCTTCAATGTGCTCCACGACGCGGAGCGTGCGCGGCAGGCTTTTGCGAAAGCCCGCGAACTTGCTCCACAGGATGCTCGCATTCTGTATGAACAGGTTCAGTTGCTGAAGCGCATGGGCGTCCCTCTTGCCGAACTGCTCGCAATGCTTACGGTCCACCGCTCGCTCGTGGAACGCCGTGACGATCTCTCTGTAGAACTCGCTTCCCTGCTCAACAGTACAGCCCAGCCGGACCGTGCACTGGCCCTCCTGCTCAGCCGTAACTTTGGTCCGTGGGAAGGCGGCGAAGGCCAGGTTCTCGGTCAATACATCCGTGCGAACGTCCTGCTCGCCCAACGTGAACTCGAGCGAGGACGTCCGCAGAGAGCCGTAGAACGGCTGCAAGCGGCGGAAGAGCCTCCAGCAAATTTGAGCGAAGCCAAGCATTTGCTGTTGAACGTCAGCATGATCGACTATTGGCTCGGCGAAGCGCTGAGCGCCTGTGGGGAGCACGATCGTGCAATCGAACGCTGGGAACGCGCTGCCGTCCAAAAAGTTGACTTTCAGCAGATGCAGGTGCAGCCGATTTCCGAGATTACTTACTGGAGTGCACTTTCGTTACGCAGGCTAGGTCGCGAAGACGAAGCCTCGGAACTCCTGCGTGCAATTGACAGCTACGCTTCGGAATTGGAGCAGCACACTCCACAGATCGACTACTTCGCGACCTCTCTTCCGGCGATGCTGTTGTTTGACGAAGATCTCCAGGAACGCCAGGACATTACGGCACTATTCCTCCACGCCCAGGCACAGCTCGGTTTAGGACACCTCCGGGAAGCTCGCCGCCTTCTTGAGGAGGTGCTCGCGAAGGACCACGGGCACACGGGCGCGATCGATCTGCTCGCCTCCACTACGAATAACGAAGGGTAAGTTGCAGTGCACACTCCGTCGCTTACTACAACGGCTTCCTCGGCGGCCGTTTCCGTCGACCGCAGCAGCTACGTATGGGGCATTGCGATTGTCGCCGCGCTGGGTGGATTGCTCTTCGGGTACGACTGGGTTGTCATTGGTGGCGCACGCGAGTTTTACGAGGTCTACTTTCACCTGACGTCAGCTTCGCTGATTGGCTGGGCGAACAGTTGCGCCCTGGTCGGCTGTCTAATTGGCTCACTGGCCGCTGGATATTGCGCAGACCGCTTCGGCCGACGTCGCATTCTGCTTGGCGCGGCGGTCCTTTTTGCTGTCTCGTCTGCGCTGACAGGGTGGGCGTACTCCTTCGCTGCCTTTATTCTTTGGCGCATTGTTGGAGGAGTCGCGATCGGGCTGGCGTCGAATGTCTCTCCGCTCTACATCGCCGAGATCAGCCCGGCAAACAGTCGCGGACGCCTGGTCAGCTTGAACCAGTTCGCTGTTGTGGTGGGAATTCTCCTTGCCCAGATTGCCAACTGGCGTATTGCCCGCCCGGTCCCAAGCGGACTCAGCGCAGCCGCTACTTTCGCGACATGGAACGTGCAATATGGCTGGCGGTGGATGTTTACGGCCATCGTGTTGCCGGCGGTGATTTTTTTGGTGGCTTCCATCTTCATCCCTGAAAGTCCACGCTGGCTGCTCACGCGGCATCGGCACGACGAAGCTGGAGCGGTGCTGGCGCGCATAGGTGGGCAGCGCTATGGCGAGGCCGAAATGGCGAATATCGAGCGCGGATTAGCCGATGAGACTGCCATGGGTGCCTCTAGGTGGCGTGATCTTCTCCACCGGCCTCTACGGCATATCGTCCTGGTCGGCGTCTGCTTGGCGGTGCTGCAGCAATGGACCGGGATCAACGTGCTTTTCAATTATGCGGCGGATGTCTATCGCAATGCCGGATATGGTACGAACCAGATCCTGCTCGACATTGTGATCACCGGCACGATCAATCTCGTCTTCACGATTCTGGCCATGCTCCTGGTAGACCGCGTCGGGCGCAGATGGCTGATGCTTCTCGGCTGTACCGGGATTGGAGTGTCGCATCTTCTCTGCGCGTTTGCCTACCATTCCGGATTGAAGGGGACGCCGGTTCTGGTGCTCACGCTCAGTGCAATCGCCTGCTATGCACTGACTCTGGCACCCATCACCTGGGTGCTAATCTCTGAGATCTTCCCCAACCGGGTACGCTCGCAGGCTGTTTCGACGGCAGTAAGCGCCCTTTGGATAGCATCTTTTGCGTTGACGTACACCTTTCCCTTTTTGAATCAACGCCTGGGATCCGGCGGAATTTTCTTCATTTATGGCGGGATCTGCCTGGTCGGCACGGCCTTTATCGCCGGATTTGTACCGGAGACGAAAGGCCGCAGTCTTGAGCAGATCGAGGAAGCACTAACGCGGATCTGACCGGCTCGACCTCTTCATTGAACGATTTCAGATTTCTCTTGACAGGTCTGCCATCGCAGCGCGACGCTTATTACCGTTATCGTACACGGTCCTTCCCTCAACAGGAGTGCTAATGGAACGCAATCCTCTAGATACCTCGTCCCGGCGGAAACACTTCGTTGCGGGCAGTTTAGCCTGGATCGCAGCAACAGCGCTCGCCGGAATGACCGCGCAGGCACAGGTCAATGGCGTCGGGGACACGCCGTATATGGGCTGGAGCACATGGAGCGAACAGACTATAACAAGCGGCTTCCTCACCCAGGCGAATGTGCAGGCGCAATCTGACGCCTTAAAGGCCTCCGGCCTGGGCGATCGCGGGTTCGTTTACATCAACATAGACTCCGGCTGGCAGGGTGGATTCGACGGAAACGGGCGTCCGATTCCCAACACAACAAAGTTTCCGGATATCAAGGCTCTGGTGGACCACATCCACGCCAACGGCCAGAAGGCCGGCATTTATTGGATCCCGGGAATTGAACTTCCTGCGATCCAAGGCAACTACCCTATCCTCGGAACCGAGTATCACACCTCCGACATCGCGGTGACGCCGCATGCTAAGGGCAATGCCTTTGCGGGCAATCCGGCCAAAGGTGATCCTTATCACGACAAGATTGACTTCACGAAGCCTGGCGCGCAGGAGTACATCAACTCGATTGTCGCGCTCTGGGCAAGTTGGGGCATCGATTTCATCAAACTTGACGCCGTCACGCCAGGATCGGACTCAAACAACACCAGCATCGACAACCGTGCGGACGTGGCTGCGTACTCGCAGGCTATCGCCGCCAGCGGCCGGCCCATGTGGCTCACCCTGTCGTGGGCGCTGGATCAGGATTACCTGGATACCTGGCAGCAATATGGCAACGCACGCCGCATCGACGAAGACGTTGAATGCGAGGGCGGTTGCGGTGGTTATCTGACCAACTGGCCGCGCATTATTCTGCGTGCGTATGACGACGTCGCATGGGAACATGCGGCGGGTCCGGCCGTGGGCTGGAACGACCTCGATGCGTTGGACGTGGGCAACGGCACGGTTGACGGCCTCACCCAGGACGAGAAGACCTCAGCAATCGACATCTGGCTGATGGCGAATGCGCCACTGTACGTCGGCGGGGATCTCACCAAACTAGATAGCTTCGCAACTGCCGCATTCAGCAATGTCGAACTGCTGGATGTCGATCAGTCGGGCCATCCAGCGGTGCAGGTAACTGGCGGCTTCCACCAGGTCTGGATGTCCGATCCCGGGACGGACTCGGTATACGTCGCGCTTTACAACTTCACTGCATTCCCGGATCGCGTCGATGTCCGTTGGAGCGACCTCGGTTTCCAGGACGCGAAAGCGGTGCGCGATCTTTGGAGCAGGACCGATCTCGGCGCGTTTCCAAGTGGTTTCAGCACCATGGTCGCCGGGCATGGATCGCGGCTGCTGAAGGTAACACCGGACGGTCCCATCGTGTCCGTCACGGGCGGCGTCGTGTATGAAGCCGAGGCAGCACAGCTGGGTGGCGCCGCCTCCGTTGCCTCGTGCACGGCGTGCTCGGGTGGCGAGAAAGTGGGTAACATCGGCAAAGCCAACACCGTCACGTTTAACAACGTTACCGTGCCTGCAGCCGGAATCTACCGCATGGAAATCAACGCCATGACGCAGGGGCCGCGTACGCTCGAGTATTCCGTGAATGGCATGCAAGCGGGTTCGTTGAACATGGGCGGCGGAAGTTACGTGCTTCCGCAAAGCTCCACGGTCAATGTCGCGCTCAACGCGGGCAGCAACACTGTCGTGTTCAGCAACCCCTCCGGTTACGGTGCTGACCTCGACCGCATCGTGATCAGCGGCGACGGCAAAGAGCCGCCGAACACCTTTACGGAGTATGAAGGCGAAGCCGCCAAGCAGGCCGGCACGGCGGTCAATGCGTTCAACTACAGCACGCGTGCTTCCGGCGGTGCCTACATTGGCGGAATGGGGAATGGCGCGGCCAACAGCGTTACCTTCGATAACGTCACGGTTCCTTCGACCGGCATTTATCAGTTGGAGTTGGATTACGTCGTCAGTGGTCAGCGCACCTTCTATGTTTCGGTCAATGGCGGCACGCCGACGGTGCTGAATCTCAGCGGATATAACTGGTACGACCCGATCCCCTACACGATGTCTGTGCAGCTCAACGGCGGAAGTACGAACACCATCACGTTCTACAATCCGAACGCCGGAGCGTGGGCGCCCGGGCTGGATATGATCGCGATTTCAGGCGGTGCAAACACGGCGCCGATGCTGTCCGTGCCGTCCGGGAGCTACAACTCCGTAAAACACGTGACGATCACAGATACCACAGCAGGAGCAACCATCTACTACACGACCGATGGTTCCACGCCGACGGCTGCCTCGACGCAGTACACCGGCCCTGTGGCCGTCTCAACGAGTGAGACGCTCAACGCAATTGCGATCGCGCCGGGATATCCAGACAGCAACATCGCTTCAGCTACGTACAACGTCACGCTTGGATGTGATGGGCGCGGCAACCATGACAACCAACAGGCCGGCGGTGTTCAAGCGCCGGACGACAGTGGCGCCCAGCCAGGCGATCCGACGGAACAAGGCTGCTCGGACGCCGTGCATCCATAAGCCCCTCAGCGAGTGCGGCGTGCCTAAACCAGAAGGGGCCTCCGTCACAGGAGGCCTCTTCTATCTGGCTCGCGGAAGAGAGTACCCACCGAGGGCCCGCGCGCTTCTATTGCCTGGTGAGCGTAAACGCTGCGGCCTGGAAATCGCCGCGCAATTCCACATCGAGTCCGCTGTGCATCCAGTAGGAGCCGCTTGCCACAGCAGGCGTATCGGCGGCGAGCCTACCCGAAAACGCCTTGATGCTGTACATCGCATTTTCATCGAGACCCTTGAGGTGAATTCGAGGAAAGGGATACATCTCAGCGCTGGAGTGCAGAAACGCAAATGCGACGATCTGCTTTCCATCACGGCCAACACTTTCCGTGATTGACTGTTGACTGTTGTGCTCGGGAGTGATCAGCCGGTACAAGTCGCCGCGCTGCACGGTTTCACGAATGAGCTTGTATTCGGCCACCATCGCTTTGGCTTTGGCAAACTCTTCCGGTGACCACTTATTCAGATTTGCTCCAATGCCGAGCGAGCCCTGCATCGCGGAGAGAAAACGATAGTCCATTGAGAGTGACCGATGATTCACCCAGGTGGGAGAATCTGTTACCCAGTCCATCATCACGCCCGGTGTGTACGCGTACGTGAATCCATCTTGGATGAGCAGGCGATCGCTCGCATCCGTATTATCTGAAGGCCATACCTCGTCCGTGTAGCGCATCACACCCAGGTCGACGCGGCTGCCGCCGCCGGAGCATGACTCAATCTCAACATTCGGGTGCTTCGCGCGTAGCTCAGCCAGGATCGAGTAGAAGTTGCGAGTGAAATCAACGTAGACATTCTTCTCCGCATCCGGCGCGACTTCCGGCCATCCAGGCTCTGACCAGTTCCGGTTGTAGTCCCACTTGAGAAAGGCGATGTCATTCTCACGCAGTAGCCTGTCCAGAAACTCCGCCACGTATGCACGCACATCGGGCCGCGCCAGGTTGAGCACAAGCTGATTCCGCGCTTCGGTGCGGGGCCGTCCCGCGAAATTGAGCACCCAATCCGGATGCTTCCGATATAAATCGCTGTCAGGGTTCACCATCTCGGGTTCGACCCACAACCCGAAGTCCATTCCGAGCGAGTGCACCTTGTCGATGAGAGGCTTCAACCCATGCGGGAATTTCTGCGGGTTCACGTACCAGTCACCAAGGCCCGCATGGTCATTCTTGCGCTGCCCGAACCAGCCGTCGTCCATGACAAAGCGTTCCACACCTATGCTGGCGGCTTTTTCGGCCAACTGCATCTGTCCCTGCTCATCGACGTTGAACTCAGTGGCTTCCCAGGAGTTATAGAGAACGGGCCTGAGCCGCGGCGTGGGATGATGCGGGAGGATCGCATCCACTTCCAAACGGTGCAACGCGCGCGAGGCGCCGCCAATTCCATGTGCCGAGTAGCCGCCATAAAAAGAGGGCGTCTCGAAATCTTCCCCGGCGCGCAGGAGATATCCGAAATCGAACGCATTCGGGCCACCGGTTACGCGCACCTGCTGGAGTGTGTCCTGCTCGATCGTAATCTGCCAAGAGCCGCTCCACGCGAGAGCACCGAACCAAACGTCCCCACTCTCCTGGTCGTCGTTTCCTTTATGCTCGATCGCAAACCAGGGATTATTTTGGGCCCCGGTCGTGCCGCGGCGGCTTTCAAGCACCGTCTTACCCGGGTGCACTGGCTGCTCTTGCAGTGTGAATTCGCCGGCCCAACGGCCACTCAAGTAGCGCAGACGATAATCTGTTCCGCGCGGCAGGTTCCAGGTTCCTGCCGCGACCTGCTCGAGCGTAATCGGCGTCTTAGTGTGGTTCTCGATATCAGCCCAGCGCCGAAGAATGCCCGTTTCCGCGTCGATCGCATAATGCAGTACGACGACTATGTCGCGCGAGATATCTTTCATCACGATCGAAAGCTCGTCGCCGCTGATCGTATGCGAGACGTATTTCAGCACGAGATCGCGATTGCCATCTGGAAATGTGACCTTCAGGTCCGGCTCAACGAAAATGCCGCCACCCCAGCCCGTAAACTCCTGCGGCGTCGTGGTCGCCGGAAGATCGAACGCCGCAAATCCGGAGGTCGCCTTGGCGGCCGCGAAATGGTCAGCGTCAGAGAGCCGCTCCCCCCAGTAGAGGGACTGCAACTGCCCACTCTGGTTGATGCCGAACACATAGCTCGTCTGCGCCGCATCGAGTCGAAACACGTGTGTCGCCTCATCAAACCTCACCTTCGCGGCGGCCTGTGCAGAAACTCCCGGGGGCGTCAGCGTGACGGCGGCAAACAATACGCCGGCGGCCATGGTACCCGGCAAAGCCGTAAGGAAGGAATACTTCTGCGGCACACGAAACGAAAACGAGAAGAAAAAGGCCAAGATACCTCCTAGATGCACTGAGGCAAGACAGGATATCGACACGCCAGCTCAGCTGGTTGGTCAAGGGTAAGCCCAGCGGACGCCATTCGCGTGGCGTCGGCGTCACCCAATACACCTGCCAGATTACTGAGACCGATGAGCAGATGGAATTCGAACGGCCGAAGGAGTTCGCCGCGCTTATCAGCCTACTTCACGTGCTGGGGAACAAATCGAATCGCACATCCGCCTCCCGGGGCGAGGTTCAACGTCAACGTCTCTCCTTTGCGAACCACCTGTTTGCGGATAACTACCTGCTTGGCATTGGTCGCAGCCTCCGGCCCATCCTCATATATCTCGGCACGGTAAGTTCCGGAGCCGAGAAAGTTCAGCGGTACACGCAGGGACCGCGGCGTCCAGTTTGTGATGCTGCCGAGGTACCAGTCCTCGCCATGCCGTCGCGCGATGGTGGTGTACTCCCCCGGCGCTCCGTTCAAGACGGTTACGCTGTCCCAATCTGCCGGGACATCCCTGATGAACTGAAACGCCGGCTGCCCTGCATACATCTGTGGGCTGTCCGACACCATTTGGATCGGCGTCTGGAAGATGACATACAAGGCCAACTGCTGTGCGCGTGTGCCCATCGCCATGGGGTTGGTGTTTCGGGCTTCGAATCCGTCTTCCGTGGCATTGTTGAACGCGCCGGGCGTGTAATCCATCGGCCCTGCAATCAGACGTGTGTACGCGAACACAGAGCGATCCACCGGGCTGTCGCGGCGGCCGACCTTGTTATTCTCCAGCCCCAGCACACCCTCATAGCTGAGCACGTTGGGATAGGTGCGCTCGATTCCCCACGGCGTGCGCGTCCCGTGAAAATCCACCATCAGGTGATGCTCCGCCGCCAGTCGCGCTGTGTCGTAATAGAACTGCACGCCGCGCTGATCGTCGCGATTGACGAAGTCGATCTTCACACCGGCAACGCCCCACTTCTCAAATAATGGAAACGCTTCCTTCATCTGGTCCATCACGGACTCCGAATAGCACCAGATCCACAGCTTCACATGCTTCGTTGCCGCATACCGCACCAGTTCGGGTACATCGATCTTGCCATTCATGTGCGTGATGTCACGGCCAGCGGCCCATCCAGCGTCAAGCAGCATGTAGCGAAAACCCGACTGTGCGGCGAAGTCGACGTAGTGCTCCATATTCTTCGTCGTAAACGCAGGCTTGCCGTTCTCATCTACGTTATCGACCCACCAGTTCCAGGAGGCCTTTCCTGCCGCTATCCAGCTTGTATCGGCAACACGGCTGGGAGGATTCAGGTCATACACGAGCGTGGATTCGATGAACCGGCCTGGATCTTCCGCAATGCCGAGCACTCGCCAGGCAGAGTGATACGGCAAAGAAGAGACCACCGCAACGTTGGCATCATCCAAACGCGGCGACAACTGAGAAACGAAATAATGGCCTGCCCAGTTGCCGGAAGGATTCGTGACATACATCGTACTGCTTCCTTCGATGTCGGCCTCCATCAGTGACAACCATGCCGCGCCGGGTTCATGCATCAGCAGCGGCAAACCAATGAGGAAATGGCTCGGTACGCCGCCCTGGTTACTAAGGGCTGACGTCGGCAGCTCCACGTACTCGCTTTCGTAACTGCTTCGGTAATTAGGCAGTGCGAGGAGCCAGTTCGTCGCATCTATGTGAAGTCGAAACTCCGTATCTTCCTGGCGTAGCCTGAGGCTTGGGATCGCACTCTGCTCCGGAAGCACATAGCGAAACGCAATACCATTGTTGTACGCGCGTGCTTCGATGCTCATCACACGCTGGGGACTTCCCGCCTCTGCCACATGCACCTGGATGCTGTCATAAGCGTCATGCACATGGCTGACTTTCTGAAACTGCATCGCATAGTCATCGACACCGGTGGACGCTTCAGTCCCCGCAATATGCACTAATCTGCCGAGCGCAGGTTGCCCTTCCAGTTCCAGCGCAAGCAGCGAATTGTCAATGACCGGCTTGCCGTGAAAGCTGACCGAATACACCAGCCGCCCTTCACCACCGCGCTTCCCTTGTGCGTCCACCGTGTCGAAGTGCATGACGATCTGATGGTCCGGGGATAAAAGCGTGCTCTGCAGCTGCGCATGAGCACTCGAAACAGCGAAAACCGGAAAACAGGCAAACAGCAACAGACAAGAGTGCTTCAGCAATCGAGTATCCCTGGAGATTGAGTCTTGCAAGCGCGAAGAGAGAACCGGGATCGTCCGACGCCTGTTGTAGAAACGCGGCATGAACCCGGCAAGGCTTGTCGTGAAGAATGGGAAATCCGAACGTTGCGCCAAACTGATTCTGCGAGAGGTTGTGTACGTTACCGGAAAACAGTACGGTGGAATCAGAACGATTGTCAAGCAATCTGGGATCTCATCGATTCCGCTCGCCTGGTGCCTCCGATTCACAACTCGCAATTCAGCACGGCTGATCGGTACACAGTCGGCGTCGTTCGCACTGGGTTACAGAGGCGCGAATTGAACGGATATGCACTGCAATGGAGCGGCTTCCTATTCGTCCTTCCTGGTCTTTGCCTGACTTATAAGATCTAACGAACGCAGATTGCGGCTTCAGCGTTTGCTCCGGTCCAGCATAGGTGAGCCGCTCACGGTAAAGGAGATGCCCCATGAGATGGCACTCTTCCCAGCTAACCAGGGCGCGGAATCGTTCTCCACGGCTTCCGCCAGCGTATTGCACGGGGACGTGGTTGGTTCGAGAGCCACCGCATATTGGGACGGTCCCCCGTTGTCGGGCCAGCCGCCGTAGCACAGCCACACACCGAGGTGCGGCAACGTATCGAGCGAGAATGCAATCTCCAGCACCTCGCCGGTGGACGGCCGATGAATCGCGCAGTTGCGATAATCTGTCAGCCTTCCGGTGTAGAACATCTCAGCAGTCTGATCATCAGGTGTACCGGCGCGATCGAGCACCTCGCCCGCCGAAGTAACCGGCCACCCAACGCTCGCCCCGCGTCGGCCAAGACGACCGTTCCGGGAATAGTAGAGGTCGAGTGACTTGACCGCAACCGGCAGCGAAATGCGATCTCCCGGCTCAACGGCAAACAGCGGATGACAGGCATACAGGAAAGGCAACGGTTCCCTGCCAAGATTCTCCAGTGTGTACTCCACCCGCAACGTCGAGCCGCTCAGTAATAGCTGCTTCTGAAACCGGAACGGGCGGCTGAATCCGAGCGCTTCAAGAGTAAGTCCGTTGCTACCCTGCTCGTTTACTACGGTCCAGGGGACTTGCCAGAAATCTCCGTGGTCAGGAGCAGGTCCTCCCATGGTGCCGGTTCCACTGACGCCTACCGTCGGCAGGCATTCTTCAATCCCTGCGCACGGTCCTGTCTGAAAACTTGTTGCCAGCCCCGGTACAACCGGCTGTCGATTGTCCCGTGCTTGTGTCAGAAATTCGAGCCCGGAAAGCAGGCTCCGAAGACTTGCGATACGCCCGCCTTCCGAGATCGCGACCGAGACAGCGCAGAGATCGTTTCGAAGTTCGTGGCTGATCGTCGGCAACCGATCAGGCGACGAGGATGGGGCCGCAGAAGTCGGAAAACACATACTAAGCAGAGTATCGAAGTGCCCTTTGCGGCGTCCGTTGCTCTTGTTTGCCATTTCGGAAGAAGAATGCACCCAAGGTGGCGCTGACGAAGAACGGCGCCGTTGCGCCAGCTGAATACTAACCCGACGCTCAGAATCGATATTCCAGCGCTACTTGTCCCTGCCTCGCTGCACTGGCTGAAGAAATTTTGCCGGCCGTCGCTATCCCAGGACCCACCGTGTCTCCGGGTTGACCGAAGTTCACGTTGTTGAATGCATTGAAGAACTCTATACGGAGTTGCAGGCTCTGCTCGCGGTATACCGGGAAAGCTTTCATCAGCGCCAAGTCCCAGTCTTTATAACCCGGCCCTTCAATGACGCCTCGGTTTGAATTACCGAATGTATATTGTGCAGGCGCCGCGAAGCAAGTCGTATCATACCAAGCCCGATACGTTGGGTGGGCCAGCTTGCCATTGCAGACGCGCACGGGCCTGCTGCTTCCCAGGCCGACGTTCGCCACGTCGCCCGGCCATGTAATGGTGTTCGGGAATCCGGTTCGCAAGGTCGTTACACCGCTGAACTGCCAGCCTCCGAAGACCTTATCCAGAATGGCGTTATTGTTCATAAACTGCCGGTTACGGCCGAAGGGCAGATCGTAGATGTAGCTCATCGTGAGGTTATGCCGGATATCGAAGTCGGATGGACCGTAATCGAAATTCAAGTTAGTCGGTCTGACAGTGCCACCGGAGTTTTCATTGGAGGCCTCGTCTAGATTCTTCGCCCACGTGTACGAGATGAGGAAGGAGAAGCCCTTGCTGTAATTCTTCTCCAGCTTGGCCTGGAGCGCATGGTAGGTGCTGAACGCGTCGTACTGGATCGACGTGACCGGGCCAAAGTTCGGCAGCGGTCGACGTAGCTGGACGGAGCCGGGTCCCGGCGTCAGCGGCAGATTCAATGTCATCTCGCGACCGAGGTGGACAGCGCGGTTGCCAACGTAGGCGACGTCCAGAAGGAGGCTGGACGAGAAGCTGTGCTGAACGTCCAGCATCCATTCATAAACCGCCGGCGTGCGGCGATTTTGCTGCACCGTAATTGCCGAGGGCACACCGCCAACAGCCGCCTGGCCGGTGGGGAATGGGTTCGACAGGTTCAGAGGATTGCCGGCTGCAGCGACGAAGTTATAAGTCGTGATGAACGGCGGATTACTGGGGAGAGTAGTGAGGGCCAACGTTGGAGGATTTGAGTAGAAGATGCCGCCGAACGTCCGCACAACAGTTGTATTTGTCAGCTTGTAATCAATGCCCAGGCGAGGTGCGAAATCCCTCAGATCAGAGTTCCACAGCGCCTGTCCCTTCGCCAGTTGCTGGAAGCCTCCCGGAGCAGTGTAGTTGAACAGCGAAATGCGTCCGTTGTGTTCGTTGGCTGGCGCATCGAGCTCGTAGCGGAGGCCCATCAGGATCGTAAGCTTGGGTGAGGCTAGCCATTGGTCAGTGACGTAGAGATCCGTGGCCGTGCGGCGCAGATCCACCACCACTGGCAAAGTTGCTACTTGGGTTTGGTTCGGCAGGCCAAGTAAGAAGTCTGCCAACGCATTACCCGTTCCCGCAGGATTCGTGTTGGCGAAGGTAAACACACCGTTGGTGAAGTCGTTGACCTGCCGGTCAGTGCGATAGCGATCCACCTCAAAACCCATCTTCAGCGAGTGTTTGCCCCTGGTGAGTGAAAGGTCAGATGCTATCTCGTAATTTTGATCCGGCTGAATCAGCGGTGCGCCACCATCCAGGCCAAAAGAGGTGAACCCGGGAATGGTGAAGGTGGGATAGGTGTTCATTAGATTAGTCGGACCTGGATAGTAAGGGTTGTTGATGCTGAACACCTGGTTCATGTTGGTACCCGCCGGCACCTCGGGGTAAAGGTTCTCATTATGTTGCCGGTTCCATGAGATACGCGACGCGATAACGGCCTTAGGGGAAAGGACATGCGTCTCGATGAGCGCCAGATTTCGGGTGAGGATCGGGGCGTAAATCAGGTCATAAATGCCAGCTGTATAGCTGAGCTTATCGATCGCCAGATTGCGGATAATATAGCGTCCGCTCAACTGATCATGTTGGCCGAAGGATTGGTCGACTTTGACTACACCTTCATCATCAGTCTTGGGCGTTCCGAGCGAGAGGCCGTAATTTGCTCCTCCATTGGTTGTGGGGTCCTGGTTGGGCAGCGGATCCAGCGCGAAGGCAGCTTTGGCAGTATTGGATATCCGGCCGGACGGAATCTGATTGCCCTGAAAGGGCTGCCCGGTAGTTGGATCCTTGATCGGTGTCGAATAGTTGGAAAGATCGCCATTGCGCTGCGCTTGGGTAATCACGGTTTGTCCGAGTATCGACTGAGTAAAGTTTCTCAGTCCCTCGTAGGCCACCATGAAGAACGTGCTGTTTCGTTTGATTGGGCCGGCCAATACACCACCGAATTGATTCTGCCGTAGTGTCGGAACTGTCTTGGAGAAGAAATTGCGCGCGTTGAGGTCGGTGTTCTCGAGATACTCCCAGGCGTTGCCATGATACTGGTTCGTACCGGAGCGCAACACGTAGTTCACATGCGCGCCCGCAAATTGCCCGTATTCGGCCGAATAGTTTCCGGTGACAACATTGGACTCCTGAACGGCATCCGGCATAGGCACATAGCTGGGGTAGTTATAGATCCCGATGTTCATATTCGCGCCGTCAATGGTGTACTGGTTGGAGCTGTCGCGCAACCCGTTGGCCGTGACGGTGACTCCGTTTGTAAGTGTCAGTTGCAGAATCGCCGAAATCCCGTTCTGGCTTGGTTCCATGCCAGGGCCTAGCAAAGCCTCGGAGAGCAGATTTTCATTATTTACTGGCAGGTTCTGAATTGTTTGCGTCCCTAAGGTTTGTCCAGTCGTAGTCTCCGCGGTTTGAAGCAACGGCGCTTCGGACGTTACCGTGACTTCCTGGGTGGCGCTGCCCACGCGTAGGGAGAAAGTTAGGTGCTGTGTCTCCTGCGCGTGCACAGTGACGGATGGGTTGGCTGCCTTTGCGAAACCCTTCGCATCGATCTCGATGCGGTAATCGCCGGGCGCGAGGAAAGGCAGGTTGAAATCGCCACTTTGGTCGCTGGTCGTAGTGGTGGCGATGCCGGTCGCGGCACTAACTGAGCGGACGGTAGCGCCTACCACGGCCGCTCCGGTCTCGTCTGTGACCGTCCCCAGGATGCTGCCTCGGTTCTCCTGGGCTTGACCTTGCCGGCAAAGCAGCCCTGCTATTATGAGCAGCAGGCAAAGAGCTAGACGTGAGATTCGGTTTCTTAGCAGAGCTGCGAATGTGTTGGACAGGAATCTGGGAAGCGAGTCGGGGAATAACATAGGCTGCTCCTTTGAAATTCGTTCAGTAAAGACAAGTTCCCTTTTGTTGATGTCAATCAGATTCTTATAAAGGTGCGTGTCCTATACAGGCCGTAAAGCGCCAACCATAGAATGGACATCGCGACGAACCATCCAAGCGCGTCATACCACCCGCCCATATACTGCGCGAGCCCTCCTACGAGCCTGTCAGCCATCATCCTGAATGAGCGCGCAAATACCCCCCACGCCATATAGGCCACGATGGCGTTCATGCCGACCACGACGAAGGGAAAAGCCCATTTCCGAAAGCCGCGGATGTCGATGATCCAATAAAAAACGGCCAGCGCGAGATAGCTCCAACCGCCGGCCCACAATACATAAGTGCTGGTCCAGCGATTCTTGATAATGGGGAACCAGAAACTCCAGACCCCTCCTGCGACCAGGCAGGTCACGCCCAGTGCGATGAGCCAAAGCAACTTTTGATTCTGACGAATCTTCGAGCGCAACAGGTGGGCAGCGAACACTCCCAACATAGCCGTCGCTCCGTTGGTCATGCTCTGCAGGATCCAGCCATTGTGCCAAGGCCCCTGAAGCCTTCCCAGCGCAAAATTATTCAGCCAGTCCCCCAGATTGCGACCGGGCAGGTAGACACCTACGATATGGCCCGGTACCGGCACATAATCCATCAACGCCCAATAGCCTACGAGCAGCGCGAGCGTCGCGATAATCTGGCCGCGAAGGCCGAGGTTCAGCAGGAGGAGAGAAGCCACCATGTAGCCGAGCGCCAGCACCATGAGCACGCTGTAACTGGCCGTGAATCGGTGTATGTTCCACGAGAGCAGATTGCCGTTGATGATCATTCCGAGAAGGATCAGCACTGCGACCCGTCTGAAAATGTGCGCATAGATGCTGGCCTTGCTATCGCCGCGCTGCATCCGCTTGCTCAGCGAGAACGGTATCGAGGCGCCGATGATGAATAGGAAGACCGGGAAGATCAGGTCGTACAGGTGACAGCCACTCCAGGCAACATGCTCGAACTGATTGCCAACAACCTGCAGAAAACGATGATGTGAATTCGCGGCAAGAGCGCGCAGAACATCGTCCGTGCCGATGATCAGGAACATGTCAAAACCGCGCAGCGCATCGATGCAGACCATTCGTCCGCTCGGCCGTGAAAGGTCCAGCTTAGGGATCACGCGCGACGCTCTCTGCTCCTCTAGAGGCTCGGGGCAGCCATCGATTACCGCGTTGGCATGCACTCTGTGGTCCTGCACCGGCATGACTCACCTGCACCCTGCACTGCGTCGCTGCCCTCCTCGACTAGGTTTGCAGCATTGGGCGCACCTTACCAGTTCATTTGTTCGGGCGTCAAGAAAAATTCCAAAAGGCAACAATGAATACCATTAGAAAAACCGTACTAGCCGCAGGCAAGAACGGCTGAGGAACCCTCTGCCTCAGCAAAATGCTGGAATGAGCGACGGAATCAGTAATTTGCTGCGCGGCACGACTTACCGCAATGGACTGGTCGTAATGAGGCGCCTTATAGCGCGGC
Organism: Acidobacteriaceae bacterium; assembly: GCA_035651235.1. Taxonomy (GTDB): domain Bacteria; phylum Acidobacteriota; class Terriglobia; order Terriglobales; family Acidobacteriaceae; genus Granulicella. Next base: position 290,582 of record DASRGC010000033.1, on the reverse strand, counting down.
TGAGCTCGTTCGTTGCCTTCAGCAGCGAGCCGATTACGGGTGAGTCCCGCTTGGGATTGAACCGGGATGCAGGTCCGGAGATACTCATGGCTGCCACCGCATTACCTTGGTCGTTGAGAATCGGCGCGCCAATGCAGACAGCAAGCAGAGAGCCTTCTCCGCGATCAAACGCTAGTCCTGTGTTGCGAATACGTTTGATTTCGGCCAGAAACTCGTCGGGTTCAGTAATGGTGTTGGCGGTAATGCTTTCAAGGCGGTGTTGGCGAACGAGCTGCTCCACCATATTCTGCGGAGAGAACGCCAGAATAGCTTTTCCAAGTGAGCTGGCGTGCGCCGGAACTGACGCGCCACGACTCTCCTGCAGGCGCAGCGCAAACTCGCTCGGTACAACCTCGATGTAGGTCACCTTATCGAATTCCCGGACCGCCAGATTGACGGTCTCGCCATATTTGTCGCGCAGCTCGAGCATGAGCGGGAGCGCCAGCCGGCGCAGCTCTTCATTGAAGGCTTCCTCGTTGACGAGACGACCGAGTACCGGGCTGATCCGATAATCACGGTTGGAGTCGCGGATCACATAACCGATTTGCACCAGGGTGTTCAGGATGCGAAACACAGTAGATTTCGCGATGCTCGTCTCTTCAGTGATCTCCTTAAGGCCTAAGGGCTGTGAACGGGCAAGCTCCTCAAGGATGCGAAACGTACTGCGAACGACCGGAACCGAATACTTTCCGGATTCGCTGGGAGATTTGGCGATGGGCCGTTTGCCGCTTGAGCCGCTTTTCGGACTCGCGTTTGTCAACATGGCAGTGCCTGAGGCGCGGTTCTTATTTGAATTCGATGACATGTCTCGTCTCACAATACAGCCTGTTGGCCATTGCGATAAACAAAGTCAATGCCAAACGGTGGCCGCGTGGGGTTCTCATAGGTCGCTGGGCTGTCGATGGCTTCCGCGCGAAACCCAACTATATCCGCATAGTAACCGGGAGCAAGTAAGCCACGCTGCTTGAGCGAGTAGCGCTCTGCGGGCTTTCCGGTAACCTTGTGCACTGCTTGCGGAACCGTGAGCCAGCCACGCTCCCGCGTAAAGGTGCCGAGCAGCAAAGGGAAAGTACCGTGCAGGCGCGGATGCGGCCGACCCTTTACGTAGAAGCCATCGCTGATGATGGTGGAGTAGGGGTGGGTAAGAGTAACCTGCAGGTTCCCCATGCTCTGGTTGAAGCAGAGCATATTCACATCACCCTCTTCTTCGAGCAGAAGATCGAGCGTGACGTCGGCCGGCGATGTCCCGCGGGCGTCAGCCAATTCCTGCAGGTTTTTGCCAATAGCTGACTGGTTTGCCGCGCTGCCGACTGAAGAGATATAGATGTCGGACCAGCGCCATGGGATGATGCGATTCAACTCTTCGCGGATAGCCTGCCGGGTTGCCGGGTTGCGCAGACGCTCAATCAGCGCAGGGACTCCGCCGTCCAGCGCACTCTGCGGGAGTGCCTGCGTCAGCACCGTGGAACCGGCAACATAGGGATAACAATCAAACTCCACATCGATGCCCTCGGCGCGGGCCTCTTCGATGTGATCGATGGCGATCTGCTGTAGGGGCCAGTTGGCGGCGCCCACTGCCTGCAGATGCGAAATCTGTAACCGGCCTCCGCTGCGCCGGGCAAGTTCCAACTGCTCATCTACGGCATCCACAAGCTCTGAGAAGTACGAACGAATATGGCTGGTGTAGATCTTGCCGGCTCTGGCCGTCACACTGCAGAGCCGCTCTAGTTCCTCTCTAGGAGCGCTCGATCCGGGCGCATACATCAACCCGGTCGAAAAGCCGGCTGCGCCCGCAGCGAAGGCCTCCTCCAGCAGAGCTTCCATTGAACGAACTTCGGCCTCGCTCAATGGTCCCTGGCGTGATCCGGCCACGGCTATGCGCAGTGAGCCATGCCCTACCAGGGAAACGACGTTCGCGGTGCGGCTCTGCTGAATTGCTCCCAAGTAGTCTTCGCTAGAGTTCCAACCCCAGCTATCGTCTCCGCAGAAGATGCCATTCGCGAAGCTGCGTAAATCCTCGGGAGGATGTGCGGGAGGATACGCAGAAAATCCGCAGTTGCCGATCACCTCGGTCGTCACGCCTTGGCGGAGTTTATCCTTGCGTCCTTCGATAACCTGCAAATCAGAGTGGGTATGGGAATCAATAAAGCCGGGCGCAAGGGTCAGTCCGGCGCAGTCTATGCGCAGAGCCTCGGAGCATTCGAGCAGCGGTTCGATCCGGCTGATACGGTCGCCGTTTACAAGAACGTCAGCTCGGAAGGGTTCCCTTCCGCTACCGTCCACGATGGTGCCACCCGAAAACAGTAACTGACGCATGTAATGGGGGTGCCTTTCCGTCTTTCTAATGAAAATAGTATATACCTATCGATACAAGCGCTTGATGGTGATAAGCACTTCGAAGGAGAGAAAGGATGAATGAAATCGAACCGATGAAATCAGAAGATGCACCGAAGCCAAAGGGCCCGTACTCGCCGGTGGTGCGCGCAGGCGATTTTCTGTTCGTATCAGGCCAGGGGCCCATCGATCCAGCAACGCAGGAGTTTGTATTCGGCGATATTCAGGCGCAGACCACTTTGACGCTGGAAAACCTCGAGCGAGCGCTGGCTACCTGCGGCGCCAGCCGACACAACATCGTAAGGTGCGGTGTATTTCTTCAGAAAGCAACTGATTTTTCGGCGATGAACCAAGCCTATGCGGCGTTTTTTGGTGAGACGCGGCCGGCGCGCACGACTGTACAGGCGACGCTGGTGGAAGAGGGCATGCTGGTAGAGGTGGACTGTGTTGCCTTTTTGACAGACAAGGTCAGCAGAACTTAATACAGCGGACCTGCCCGAACGTCAGCACACCCGCTCTACAGCTTCCAGCGTTGCCTCGATGTCTTCGTCCGAGTGAGCTGTAGAAAGGTACCAGCGTCCATCCGGCAGCGGAAGTACGCCTTCATCCAGAAGCGCCAGGACAAAATCGCTGTACTTCTGCCCGTCGGCATGAAGTAAGTCGCGGTACGTCTCTGGCTGACGATCAATGAAGCACACATGAAAGACAGGGCCAGCGCCCGCAGTGCACACTTTGTGGCCGTGCTTCTTCAGAATTCGCGCGATGCCCGATCGCAAGGTCTCCCCGCGGCGGAACAAATCTGCATAGATGTCCGGAGTATTGGTGAGCGTGTGCAGCGCGGCTCTAGCGGCAGCCAACGCAACAAGATTGCCGTTCAGCGTACCCGCGTGCACCACTTCACCGCGCTCGATGTAATCCATATACGCTTGGCGGCCCGCGAGCACGCTCAGCGGCACACCGGCGCCTACTGCCTTCGCATAAGTGGCAAGGTCAGGAAGCACACCATAGAAGCCCTGCGCTCCTGCAAGTCCAAGCCGAAAACCGGTGATGACTTCATCAAAGATCAGCAGAGCGCCATGACTGCTGGTCATCTCCCGCAGGAATTCCAGGAACCCGGGTTGAGGCGGGATGCAGCCGCTGTTGCACATCATCGGCTCACAAATGACAGCGGCAATCTCCCCGTCGTTCTCTGCGAAGGCGGACTGCACGCCTTCAACGTCATTCCACTGCGCTATGACTGTGTGATCGGCCGGCAATTGCCCATGGCCCTCGTGGATAGGGTTACCGTCGCAAGCCGCTAATTTCTCCAGCGACGGATGGTAACTGAGGAGGACGGTGTCGTCCCACCCATGGTAATGGCCTTCAAACTTGAGGAATTTGCGCCTCCGCGTAACCGCACGCGCGAGCCGCAGAGCCACCTGAACAATTTCTGTTCCGCTGTTGGCAAAGCACACGCGATCGGCACAGGGAATCGTGCGGGTCAGAATCTCTGCGACTTCAAATTCCAGGTCGTGCTGCGCGCCAAACGTCAGCCCTCTCGTCATTTCGCGCTGAATTGATTCAATGACTTCGTCAGGCGCATTTCCCAGGATATTCGGTCCCCAGCCCAACGTGTAATCCAGATACGAATTGCCGTCCACATCCTGCAAATGAGCGCCTTTCCCATGCGAGAAGTAGAGCGGATACGGGCGGGCGCTGCGGCGCAATCCGCTGGAGACTCCTCCGCTCAGGCTGTGGGATGCTTTCTCGAAACGCTCGCGCGAACCGCGCGTCTTACGGCGCACGCTCGCTTCTCGATCTGAGGGAGAGAAAGCTGGCACAGATTTGGCCGCGGGGTCCTCCGAGCCAATAGTATATTTTTGTAATGAATCACTCATGTTTCATTTGGTCTAGGGACTTTATAGTGAGGGAGTAAGTCGCTAAAGTCAAGAAGTTTGCGCAAGACTGCGCAGACGCTCGCCGCCCCAGCGCAGCCGGCTCTTATCGAATCGGCAAAGAGGAGAAAAAGGCTTGTCCACACGTGAGACAAATTCCCACCTTAAACGAGTGCTCGGGCTTTGGGACCTTGTGTTTTACGGTGTCGTGCTGATCCAGCCCATTGCAGCGGTGGGTCTCTTCGGTGTGGCACAACAGCTGTCCCGCGGTCAGATGGTGACCACCGTTCTCATTGCCATGCTTGCCATGATGCTGACTGCGGTGAGCTATGGGCGAATGGCCTCCGTGTACCCGTCGGCCGGGTCGGCTTATACGTATGTATCCCGTGGGTTGAATGAGCACATTGGATTTCTGGCCGGATGGGCGATGGTGCTGGATTATCTGATTGTGCCCGTCGTCAGTACGGTCTATGCCGCACTCACGCTCACGCGAGTGGTGCACGGCGTTCCGTATGCCGCCTGGGTCGTGCTGCTCACCGTAGGGATCACGGCGCTGAATGTGGCTGGTATCCGTTCCGCAGCTAAATCCAACATCGTGTTGCTGTTTTTCATGTGCGCAATCATCGTCTGGTTCTACGTAACGACGATCCGCTACTTGACGCTCCACGGCGGCGCCCCCGCTCTGTTCAGCTTGCAGCCCATCTATAACCCATCTACCTTCAACTGGCACGCAATTTTTACCGCTACCTCCTTCGCAGCGCTAACCTATATCGGTTTCGACGGTGTGACCACACTGGCGGAGGATGTCAGAAATCCCCGAAGAAACGTGCTGATCGCAACGGTGCTCGTCTGCCTGCTGACCGGAATCATGAGTTCGCTGCAGATTTATCTGGCAGCCCGGGTATGGCCTACCTATAACGACTTCCCGAATGTCGAGACCGCTTTTCTCGATGTCTGCGGACGCGCCGGCGGTTACTGGCTCTTCGAGGCAATGGCCGCAACTCTCTTCGTAGCTTGCGTCGGCAGCTGCCTCGCGGGCCAATTGGGTGCGGCTCGACTGTTATTTGGAATGGGCCGCGATGGCGTCCTGCCGAAGACTGTTTTTGGGCGGCTGAATGGGCGTGGCACACCGGTGATCAACATGCTGATTATCGGCGCAATTACCCTCGGAGGCTCGCTTTCGATTAGCTACGAACATGCGGCTGAAGTACTGAACTTCGGCGCCTTCATTGCGTTCATGGGCGTCAATGTGGCAGCCATACGGATCTTTTATCGCCGCGGAAGCTTTGCGAGCCTGTTACGGGATGTTGTCTTGCCGCTCGGCGGTTTCCTCTTCTGCGCAGCCATCTGGATCAGCCTGCCGCACCTCGCCAAAGAAATCGGAGCCATCTGGCTGCTCGCCGGCTTGCTATACCTCACGATACTCACGCGCGGATTCCGCAGAGCTCCCGTACAACTTCACTTCAGCGAATAAGAACGAAGGAAGCAAAATGACTCAACTACAGCGCAACAAATCTTTGGTCGCGGTAATCGGGATGGGGCTGATGGGCCGCAGCATCGCAGCGTGCCTGCTCGCCGCCGGGCACCACGTGACGGGTGTGGACACTGACCTTGAAGCCAGCGCAAGCGTGCCACAACGGATTCGCACTCTGCTGGTGGAGATGGCCGAGGAAGCTCTGCTGACCGAGCCGGTCGACTCCGTCATGCAACGCTTCCGTCTCACGTCCGAGCTCAGCGACATCGACCGGTCGGAGCTGGTCGTGGAATCGATTACCGAGGACCTTAACGTAAAGCGCGAGCTGCTGCAGCGCGTCGAACAGGTGGTCACACCCACCTGCATTCTCGCAACCAACACCTCGGCAATCCCGGTTTCCCTGATGCAGGAAGGGACAAAGCATCCGGAACGGATTCTCGGCCTGCATTGGGATGAGCCGGCACATGTGACCCGCTTCATGGAGATCATTCCGGGCAAGGCGACCGCCCCGGAGTATCTGGACACGGTGACGGAGCTCGCATTTGCATGGGGCAAAGAGCCTTCCAAGCTGCGCAAAGAGATTCGCGGGTTTATTACCAACCGCATCTCCTATGCCATGTTTCGCGAGGCATGCTATCTGGTGGATTCCGGAGTTTGCAGCGTGGAGGACGTTGATCGATCGCTGCGCAACGACGTAGGCTGGTGGATTCCCTTCGCCGGGCCGTTCCGCTATATGGACCTGATGGGCGTCGCAGGATACGGCCGCGTCATGCGCGATCTGCTGCCCGATCTATCCAGCAGCCCGGAGGTTCCCAAGCTGATGCGAGAGGTCGTCGAGAGCGGTGGTCGCGGCATCTCGAACGGCAAGGGTTTCTACCAGTACACGCCCGAACAGGCAAAGGCGTGGGAACAAAAGTTCATCGAGTTCAATTACAAGATCCGCCGCCTTACAGCCCAGTATGCCGACCTGGATCGCGGCGTTAGTGACACCTAGGAGTGAGGCCGCTACCCTGCTCTACTGCGGTGTAATCAGCAGATCGTGCAGCGAAGGCAGTGTTTCGCCGGTGTGGAACTGGCGCCGGAAATCCTCGAAGTTGCGTTGCGCCCGCAGCCAGAACTGGAACTCGGCATCCCAATGACCCAGCGCCGTATTCATGCGATAGGGCGTGTACTGTTCGAGCCATGCTTTGCGATAGAGCTCACGCGTGCCCGTGAGTTCGTCCATCATGTCCATCATGCGGCTGTGCGTTTCATTCGAAACGTTCCTGCCTACCGCGTCATCGAACTGCTCGCGTGTGGGATGTGGCGGCAGCGACTGCCACGCCTTGGCAATTTCGCCTGCGTAGATGAATTTCGTGGCCGCCAGATCGACAGCCTGCGCGCCGAAGATAAATGTGTCCAGGTGGGGCGTTGCCGGAGCAGCCTGCTGGATGACATAGAGATGACTCAAGGCGTCCTCGGCTTCCACACGGCTGCGGTGCAGGTTGTCGTATTTGCCTTCGAGAGCAGTGAGCGATTTTGTGGTGAAAGGATCGCGCCAGAATTCGCGCGTCGTCTCCTCGCCCACAGCAGCGTGCAGGTCTCGCTCGGCCTGATTCAAACTGGTGAGCGCCGCGGCGAAATCCGCCGCGATTCCTGCAGAGTATTGAATGCGCGCATAGTTGGTGAAAAAGGTCTTCTGCTGCATCGGAGCGTGTTGCCAGGCCGCTGCGGCTCCGTAAGCCATGCCCGGCCACGACATCTGCATCAGCATCTGGTCGTTATCCGTCCACAACGTATTCAGCAGTCCCAAAGAATGCGAGCGACGGCCGGCGACGAGCAAAGTGTCAATGTTGTCGAAAGTAACCGTGAAATCCGGAGCAATCTCATCCCAGCTCATTACGCCGGAGCTGACTATATTAGGAATGTTTTCGGCGATGAGCGGATCGAGCCAGTGGTGGTACTCCGGATCGGGTTTTGCTTCGTATGCCCAGGGCAGAGCGATCACGCCCTTCGGGAGGCGCTTCACAATGCCCGGAAACTTCACCATGATGTCCGCATACGCCATCACGGTTTTTCCCTGCGCCTGAAAAAGATTGGCAACCGTCGTGAGCTGCTGGATAAAGAGCTGCACCGGCGTCGAGTTCGCATCCTGCGCCGCTGCCTTCTCGATGCTGAAGGTCTCATCGAAACCCACGTCGACGAAAGGGCTGGGAAAGAGCGACCCAATCTGCGTCGCCCAGTCGGCAAGCACCGCCTTCACGCGCGGGTTGGTGGGATCAAACTCACCTCCGTGCGGAAAATCCGACAGGCTCGAGTAGGCTTCGATTCGAAACATGTCGTGCAGGTGTCCGTACATTTCAATGGCAGGGACTACATCGATATGGCGCTCCCGTGCGTAGGCCACGATTTCGCGAATCTGCTGCTGGGTAAAACGGGCCTGCGGATTCAGGAGCGGGTAGCCGCGCAACTCGATGTTGGCCTCTGAGTAAAAGAAGTATTGGTTCCCTTTCCATTCCGCGATGAAGTCGATCTGGTGCTTTACCTCGTCGAAAGTGAGCATGGGACCTTCGGAGCCGGCGTCCATCAGTGTGGCGCGATAGGCCAATGCCGGCCAATCTTCCACATGAGCATAGGGCAGCCGCAAGCTGCCATCCGGGGCGTGCTCGATCATCTGCAGCAAAGTCTGAACACCGTAGTACTCGCCGGCCGAGGAACGTCCGCGCACCTGCACACCGTCAGCCGTGATATCGATCGTGTAGGCTTCCCGCGATTCAGGCCCGGGGGTTTCACCGGGCAAAGGCAGCGCGTCCACGGGGCCGCTCCGTCCAATTCGTATGGTCGCCTTCTGTTCGTCCGTGCAGGAAGACAGCGCGCCGTGCGCACCCTGGACGAGCGTCTCCAGCGCAAAGGCATCCTCCGGCGCCGGGGCTGGGAGCGGGGCGACGCATACTCCTGCCAGTCCTAGGAACCCGCTGCCGTATTGCACTTTGGCAGGAACCGGCAAGAGCGCTGGGTGTTGCATCTGCGCACGGATTGACGTTGCGAAAAGGAGAGAAGCGACGCCAGCGAAAATCACCGGGCGACGAGTCCATGCATGCATATTCATCCGTGCACCTTCTGAACCCTCATGATCATATGAAAAAGGTGGAGCGCCGAGCCGGCTGGATTCCGTATAAGAAACTGGTAGTTCGCTATTGACATCGAGAATCTACACTGTATAGATATAACTGACAAGCCCCTTCCCCTTCCGTCGCGCGCTGCCGGCGCAGACGGGCAGGTTCCGGACGGTCTGGGAAGAAAGTGTGGAGCAGGATCTCTAACCCTCTGGAGTGGCATGAAGAAACTGCTGATTGTCGCGTTGATGGTAGTCGGCGCGCGGACGGACGCCCAACAATTGAGGCTTGGGGTGGCGCAGGTTGATATTTCGCCACCGATCGGAGCGCCCCTTGCCGGTTACTACTACAACCGTGAAGCCACCGGAATACATGATCCACTGCATGTGAAGGCCATGGTGCTGGAGCAGGGCGGCGTGAAGATTGCGATGGCGGCTCTGGATCTTGTTTCGCTTCCCCGCGAAATTGTGGAAAGCGCGCGAGCCATCGTGCAGCAGCGCATTGGCCTCGCTCCAGATCACGTGATGATCAGCGCGACGCATGCCCACACCACGCCTGTCGTCCTGACCAATCCATCCCGCTACAACCTCGAAGGCAAGGACAAACAGGTCGCGCAGGAATACACCGATTCGCTCGCCGGCAAGATCGCGGATGCTATCGTCCAGGCAAACGGAAAGATCGAACCGGTAGCGATGAAAGCTGCAGCAGGCAAAGATACGACTCTCGGCTTTAACCGGCGTTTTTTCATGAAGGACGGAACTATCGGGTGGAATCCCGGAAAGCTGAATCCGAAAATCGATCTGCCGGCCGGCCCCGTCGATCCCGGCTTGCCGGTCCTTTATTTTGAATCTCCGGATGGCAAGCAGCCGATCGCCGCGTACGTGAATTTCGGCATGCATCAGGACACTACCGGCGGCTTCAAGATCTCGGCAGATTTTTCCTACACTCTGGGCGAGGTGCTAAAGCTCGTGAACGGGCCAGACTTCTTTCCCATGTTCACAATCGGGGCTGCGGGTAACGTCGTTCATCTGGACGTCTCGCGTCCAGGCGAGCAACGGGGCTATCAGGAAGCTGCGAGGATTGGCGCCGAGCTGGCTGGCGATGTCCTGAAAGTAATCCAGACCGCTCCTGCCGTGAACGTGTCGCAGATTCGCGTCAGCGATGAGATTCTGCATTTCCCGGTACCGCACTACACCCAGCAGGAGATCGACTGGGCCACCCGCACGCAGGCCACCTACAACACTCCACAGGCTGCACCCTTTCTCGACCTCGTGAAGGCTGCCCGCATCCTGGAACTAAATGCGCAGCACGGCAAACCCCTCGACGCTGAAGTACAGGTGTTCACACTGGGAGACCAGGTCGCAATTGTGGGGTTTCCGGGAGAGATGTTTGCCGAGTTCGGTTTGCAGCTCAAAGAAGATTCACCATTCCCTGTCACGATCGTGGCCGAGCTGGCCAATGGCGCGCTGGTCTATATACCCAACAACATTGCCTATGAAGAAGGCAACTACGAGCCCACGGCCGCGCGCCTGCCGCAGGGCGCCGGTGAGAAACTGGTAGACTCCGCGCTGGATCAGCTGCTGAAGATCTTCCGGGAAAATGCCCATGGCAAGTGAACGACGAATGCGTGTCGCAGAAGTCTCGACCCCTGCTGTCGTGATTGACATCGATGTGCTTGAGCGGAACCTGGATCGAATGTCGAGCTACTGCGCCGCGCACGGGCTCGGTTTGCGGCCGCACACGAAAACGCACAAGACTCTTGAAGTAGCTCGCATGCAGCTTGAGCGGGGAGCGCTCGGCCTCACCGTGGCAAAGGTCGGCGAGGCCGAGGTGATGGCCGAGAGCGGCACCCGGCAAATCCTCGTTGCCCATCCCATTATTGGCGAAGAAAAAGTTCGCCGTCTGGCTGCATTGGCCTCCAAAGTGGACGTGCTCGTGGCTCTGGATTCTCTGCGTACAGCCGAGGGACTATCACAGGTAGCGCAGCAATCCGGATGCACGTTTGGTGTGCTCGTTGAGTTCGATTCCGGCTCGCACCGCTGCGGCGTGGCAGCCGGACAGAGCTGCGCCGATCTTGGCAAGGCTATTCAGGCCCTCAAGGGTGTTGAGGTGCGCGGCCTGATGACCTACTTCGGCAGTGTGTGGGGCGACGAACAGCAGCGCCGGGACGAGATCGCACGCTTGAGCTCCGATGTGGAACTCACAACGAACGCCTTTCAGCGGGCGGGGCTGCCCGTGGAGATTGTCTCCGCCGGATCAACCCCCGCCGCAGAGCTGTCTCACCTGGTACCCCGCGTCACGGAGATTCGCCCGGGCACGTACGTGTTTAACGATCTCAATACGCATTTCCAGGGTCTTTGCACCCTGGAAGAATGCGCCGTTCGTGTGATCACGACTGTAGTCTCCACCGGCGTGCCGGGCCAGGTGATCGTAGACGCGGGATCCAAGACATTTTCCTCCGATCTGTTGAGCGCCGGGCCGAAGCGTGGCTATGGACGCATCATGGAGATCGACGGGGCCAGCCTGTCCAAACTCAATGAAGAGCACGGCTTTGTCGAGGCGAGCGATTACGACGCGTTTTTTGTCGGCCAGGTACTTTCCGTCATTCCGAACCATGTGTGCACCTGCATCAACATGCACGATGAAATTTACGTAGCCCGCCGTGGTGAGATTATCGGTTCTTGGAAAATCGCCGCGCGCGGCAAGATACGTTGAGCTGTCCGGCAGGTTCTTCAATGCCGAAGAACAAATCCGTCTCATCGAGACACAGTAGATTCATATCACCCGAACCTCTTATCTCCAGTTTGGAAACGGCCGGGGCCCGCGAAACAATATGCAAAGCTGATGGGAAGGATTTCATGCGAGTAACACGGCGCAGTGCCATCAGGTTATTGACGGCAAGCGCTCTGCTGCCGGCAATGGAAAGCCTTCCTGCAGTTCCGGCATCCCCCAACACCAATCGCGGAACCTACAAGGATGCATCCCTGCCAATCGAAAGGCGTGTTCAGGATCTACTGGCCCGCATGACCGTCGAAGAAAAGGCGCGCCAGCTGGATATGTATGCAGCTCTGACCGATGGCGTGCAGGCGCTTGCGAATGGGACGCACACTTTCTCAGGGAGAACGCTTCACACCTTGCCGGTTCGAAGCCATCACAGCCCGAACCCGAGCTCGATGTCAAGACGAACAAGGAAGCAGTCTTTGATCCGCACGCGGCGGCAAAGATGTGGGGAACGGCCGGCGTGGGCGCTATCCATGGCTTATATCCGACACCGGTGCTCGCAAACACGATTCAGCGCTGGCTGACCGAAAACACGCGGCTCGGCATCCCCGTGCTCTTTGTGGAAGAAGGTCTTCACGGCTACTTCGACAGCACAATTTTTCCTTCAGCAGCTCGGCGGAGTGCTCATAGTTCATTGCCATAGAGCAATCACGCAGCGCCTAATTGTGCGGTGAGCGTGCTCCGTTCATCGCTTCCCTTCCAGCGCAGAATCCGGAACTCTCGATATCAGATCGAGCGACCTTCTTGCTTTCCTCGATGCACTGCGATCCACTATAGTGTTAGCTCAATGGAAAGATAATTAGTTCAATACAAAAATACTAGTTGAGATGCTTGATCCCACTTCACGCTCCGGCGAGCCGTCGTCCGGATATGCCTCCGGCAGAATTCGCCGCATTTCGCTCTACGTTGAAACAGCTTTCGCTCGAAGGGAACAAGCATGAAAATTCTGGTTAGGTCTGCCGTGCTCAGCGCTGTGATCGCAGCTTTTGCGACTTGCTCCGCGCAGGCTCAGGGTTCCGGCGGCTTCGAGCACGTCGCGAGCTATCGCTCTCTGGGCGGCCTCGTGGCTACCGCTGTCGCTCCAGGTCCTACGCCTGCCTCGCAGCGCGTCTACGCAAGCTATCTCTACGATGACATCACCTTCGATGTGATCGCGATCAATCCGCGAGACGGCTCTGCGCAGGTCTTCCATAATCCAGTCCCGGGAGAGTTCGGCGCTCGTAACTTGGCTGTCGCGCCGAATGGCGATGTGTATTTCGGCACGCTGCCACATGCGCACTTTATGCGCCTCGACTCGGCTACGCGACGCATCGTCGACCTCGGACGGCCCAGCGCCAGCGAAGAATACATTTGGGATACGACCTTCGGCCCGGACTCCAAACTCTACGGCGTTACGTATCCGCAGTGCCGCCTTGTCCGTTACGATCCCGCCACCACAAAACTTGCGGATCTCGGTCGGATGGACCCCACCGAGAAGTATGGCCGCTGGATCGTTAACGGACACGATGGCTACCTTTACATCGGCATTGGCACTGCAAAAGCGAATGTAGCCGTCTTTGATACGCATACCGGCCAGATGCGCGAAGTTCTTCCTCGAGATGCGCAGATTGCGGACACGGCAGAGCCATATCTCGGCGTCGACGGCAAAGTCTATGCGAGTGTCGGCAATCGGCTGTTTACGCTTTCCGGTTTTACTATCCATGAGATCGACGCGAAACAACACGTTTCCAGGCTGCACGACAACACGTTGAAGGACGGTACGAGGGTCACCGTCAGTCCTGATGGAATATTGCTGCTCAAAGATCCAGGAACCGGACGCGAGACGAGCCTGCGCATCGGATACGACGGCGAGCCACTTCAGATCTTTCGGATAACCCTTGGTCCGAACGGATCGATATACGGGAGCGCCATACTTCCGGCCCGTCTGGTCCGTGTAGATTTGGCCGCACACAAGGTGGATGATATCGGCCTGCTTGGCGGCGGTGAGCTGTATTCCCTTTTGGCGCATAACGGCCGCATTGCCATGGGAGCATACGCGGGGCTCTCACCGCTGATGTCCTACGATCCCATGCAATCGTTCCATCCCGCGTCGCACGGCAACCCGAGCTTTGCGAATTTCCCAGGCGCCGACGAGCATTGGCGCCCGCAAGCGATGATCGAAGGGCCCGACGGATTACTTTACATTGGCGGCACAGCCGGTTATGGGCAGCTTGAAGGACCGCTAGTCGCATGGGATGGAAGGAGCGCGCAGGCAACCGCGTACGGCAATCTGATCCACAATCAAAGCGTAGTTTCGCTGGCTGTGTGGCGCGATGAGATCGTTGGAGGAACTACTACCGAGGGCGGCGGCGGAAGTCATCCGACCGAGAAGGATGCGCAGGTTTTCTTCTGGACCCCAGCGACCCATAAGCTGCTTTGGAGCATTGTTCCAGTATCGGGCGCAGCCTTCGTGACCGATCTCATCGCGTCGCGGTCCGGCCTAGTGTACGGCGTCGCGGTGCAGAACACGACGCATACGCTGTTCGTCATCGACCCGCAGCGCCGCGAAGTTCTCTCAACGCAAATCCTTCCCTTCCGGTCAGTTCCCTATAACAGCGTGGCGACCGACAGGCGGGGCACAATCTGGGGGTTGGGAGGCAGTGGGATCTTTTGGATTGACGATCGGAGCCATCGGGCAGTGCTCGCAGCGCGCTCTTCGCTGCCGATTACTGCGGGCATGGTTTTGCAGGGGCGCAAGATTTATTTTGTCTCGAACTCTGAGGTCTATTGCTACGAGCGGTTGGCGGAAGACGGCAGGTGAGGGGGTACCCCCCTCCCCCCTTTTTTTGCGCAAAATCTTCAAAGCAGAGAATTTAGGGGTGGACCTCGGTATGCACTTCAAGAGGGCAGGAGGCTTGGGAGGGGGGTCCCGGGGGTCGCGTTTTGTCAAGTGGGCTTCCGTGCGTTGTCGGGCCACGGCAGCCAAGTTTCGGCGGCGGAAGGCCGCGCCTGGCCAGGAGAGCGGGGCAGCTAGACGTTATATTTGACGGCGACCTGGAGAATCCGGCTGGAGTTGGTGGGTGCAGCCGACGTGATCCGGCCGAACAGCGATGAGGTCACCGAACCGTTCGGATTGTTGAAGTTGACGTGTTTGCGAAGTCAAAAGCTTCCAGGCGGAACTGAACCACATTCGATTCTTTGATATGGAAATCCCCGCAGCAACACAAGATCTGTCTTGCGTAGGCCGGACGCACCGACAGAACTGCAACGGCGGCGAGAGCGAAGACAAGTACACGTCGGAGCGCTAGTAATGCCTTTCTAAACCTCACGCACGGCCGACACACAACGCAGTCTGGAGAATGGCAAACTATATCGCCGGCGCAAAAGGTTCGGTCAATAGAAATATCCTCGGTTTTCTAATGAAATGCGCCTCGGCCGGGAGACCGGTCATTGCCCGCATCGGTAAGCGATCACGCGTTCGATTGAGCTGATTCCGAAATTGAGTTGTACTGACGCTCGGCGCCTGGTTTTGACGAGTAGTGATCGACTGCTTTCCAGGTAGCGTCTAGATCTTCAGAAAAATCTTCTTACGATGGAGCACCCACACTGGCAGGAAACAGATAGCCGTGAAGGTAACGGAGTACGCGAAGGCGGCCCAGCCTGGATCGGGTATGTGGTAGAAGATGTGCAACTGCGACCATTCGATCGGATTCATCAGTCCGTTCCACCGGATGTTGCGCAGAGTGCTCGCGAGCAAGTCGCTGAGCATGTAGACGAAAATCGCGTTCGAGCCGAAGACCAGCCACAACCATATCAGTGCGTGGCTCCGTCCCTTTCGGCACCACCCCTTCTGCTCGATCGCCCAGTAGAGTAGGGCCAAAAGAGCCAGAGACCAGCCGGCAGCAACGAGCACGTAGGAACTGGTCCACAATTTCTTGTTGAGCGGAAACCAGACGGACCACAGATAACCGAACAGGAGGCATGCAGCCGACCCGGCCACCAGCCCGGCCGTCTTGAACGGGGCGGAGCGCCGCGCGCGTAAAAACATTCCCGTAAGCAGCCCGATCAGAGTCGTCCCGATGGCCGGAAGCGTGCTGAGCAGCCCCTCAGGATCGCGCGCGCTGTAGAGCGGCTTGTCCTCATAAAGATGACCCGGCATCAGGTGCCGGTCGAGCCACGCGACGAGATTCTGATTATGGTCGAGCAACGGAATGTCGCGTCCAGGCACACCGGCGCCCGGCACCGGCATCCAGCACATCAGGATCCAATAACCAAGCAGGAGAAGGGCCACTACGATGAGCTTGCTCGATACTCTGCGGTCCCACAGATAAAATAATCCGACGGTGAGATAGCAGAGAGCGATGCGCTGCAGCACACCGTAAAAGCGCATGTGAACTAGATTGAAGAATGGATAGCTGTTGACCACAATTCCAAAGGCGATGAGAATCGCCGCCCGCGTCGCTGCATGACGCGCAAGCTGCACCCGGGTTGCGCCCCGCGCCAGCCGCGCTTCGAAGGCAAAGACAATCGAAATCCCCACCACGAAGAGGAAGGTCGGAAACACCAGATCCGTTGCCGTCAGGCCGGTCCAGACCGAGTGCTTCATCTGCGACCATGCGGCAGGACCTCCATTGTTATTCACCATGATCATGAATGCGATGGAGATGCCGCGCAGCACATCGAGCGAGAGCAGACGGCGCGCGGGCGCCTGCTCAAGCGCAGAATCTGTGCTGCGCGCGGGCATCCTCATCCGCCAAGGCCATTTTGCTTCCTCCGGAAGCACTTCGGTAGCAGCGGAGGACCGATCCTCCGAGCGCGATGATGGCTGTTTCTCGACGTCCGGCGTGCCCATGTTCTCTCCTGCGTCATGAAGACGTTCGATAGCCTACCAGCTTCGGGAGCGATTCGTTACAAGCAAGCCATAAGCCCTTCCAATCTAATCCTCAATTTGTCTCGCAAGCCAATCAAAGACGATCAGCTGCGTCGAATAGGCGGCAGGTCAACCATCCCTCCGTGTACCCATAAGCCGCAACCTCGCAATCCGCGATTCTCCGGAGTGGTTCAGATGGCATGCACGGAGGCGTTTCGCCCAGCAGACCGTAGATATTTGCGCGAATTTTCCCTTTCTGCCGTTCCGACTGCGTCTCCGAAGGAATCGGCGTGCCGTCGTCCGGGAATAAGAACTTGCCAAAAGTGAGTTGCGGATACTCGCGCGGGTCCAGAGTGATGTTCGTTAGTTGCTTCCACCATTCGAACGTATAGTTCAGCGTCGATTTTTCGATTCGGCAACTTGCTTTCGTCCAAACATCGCATCCAGAAAGTCGATAAACTCTTCCACATTCGCGTTGTCGGCAGGGTGTTCGCCCTCGCGCAAATGAATCCAGAGATTCTCTGCGGACCGGAGCATTTCATAAACGCGCTTTACAGACCGATACGCCTGCTCGTAGCCAAATGGATTGCCTTCAAATTCCGTGTAGCCGCTGTACATCATCAGACCACGCGGGGCAACCATCGCCATCAGAAGATTCTGATCGACTGGCAGCTTCTCCTCGCGTCCGGCAAAGAATCTAAGCCGGCCAGGTGGGCTGGTGCGAGGAAACAGCTTCAGAAACATCTCCAACTCTGCGCACGGCCTCGCCTCTGCACTGTTCGTGCTCGCTTGAGCCGCGGCACGTTTACCGCTGCCGTGCATTGATGTTCGGGCGGACGCAGCCATTCGTCGCCTCTCGAAATGCAAAACCCAATCGCATCCAATCCGGTTGCCAGCCGATACTACTGCTGCCCAGCGTTCACCTTTAGCTTTGAAGCAGAATCCGGGTCGAGATAGAGCGTGCAATCAGGATGTGTTCGCAGAATCGTCGCCGGACAGGATGTCGAGATCGGTTCGCTCAATGCACGCCGAACAATATCAGCCTTGCGAAGACCGGGCACAGAGGCAATGAGCTTGGGAACCCGCAAGAGTGCTGGTATCGTAAGTGTCACCGCCCGCTTCGGCACTTCCTCAATGCTGTTGAACCAGCCTTCCGCAATCTGTTGCTGCTTGCATGCCTCGTCCAGCACAACGACCTTGACATCCTCCGGATCATGAAAATCAGCCACTGGAGGATCGTTGAAGGCAAGATGACCATTCTCGCCGATTCCCAGCAGACATAATCTGGGACCTGCTGCGCGCAACTTTTTCGCATACTCGCCGCATAGGGCGCGGAGGTCCGTCCGGTCTGCATCGATTGCATGAAACTCCTTCATCGGCACACGGCTGAGAAGGCGTTCTTGCAGATAGCGTCGGAACGAAGCAGGGTGGTCGGGCGGCAGATTCTCGTATTCGTCCATATGGAAGCCGATCACGCGTTCCCATGGAAGACCAGGAAACTCGGTGAGCGCGCGCAACACATTGATCTGCGATGCTCCTGTAGCAAAGATGATGCTGATGCTAACGTGGGTCTCAGCAATATTCGCGATCGTTAACGCGGCATGCTGTGCGGCAGAGATTCCTGCGGCTTCGCTGTCTGGATAGATTTCGACCCTTAGGCTTCCGGCATGCAACGACTCCACTGGTTTGAGACTTTCGATCATGATTGCCTTTTGGATTCGAGTTAAGTTAGTCGGAATCCTACGCTGGTCGTTCTATCCTCCCGAGTAGACATGGCAGATAGCCTTGCCAATTCAGAACCTGTCGCCCAACATGTCAGGAGGTAATGCCGGCCCAGCCACCGACCCAATCAGAAAGCCACCTCAGCGTTCATCTTGATTACCTCGATAGTCTCGTTCACCGTGGCGTGTTGCGCGCCTGTGGTCCATTGAAGGGTACTCCGGTACGCTCCGCTCTTCTGATCTTCAGCGCGCAGGCCCGCGAAGAGGTAATTGAAGCGGTGAGCAACGATCCATTCATGATTCATGGACAGGTACATGAGATGACGATTACTGAATGGGATCCGGTATTCGGTGTCTTCTCATTGGAAGCGAGTGGTAAGGTGCTTCCCTAGCGGGATGATGCGCTGGTGGATACCTAGCTCTCTTTATCCAGAAGACCTATACAATTCGTGTGTTCAACGATTACGAGTTAATCGGGAGGCTGAGTGCGGTCGCTCATGGATCCGGAGTTGGCGTTGGAGTGGAGAAGCAGGCGTCGTAAGCTGCTTCTCGTTGTGGCACTGCTTTTTGTCGCCTTCATTCTGGGACGGATTGTGTTGTCCAATTGGGTTGACCTCCTCTGGTTCAGATCACTCGGTTACGCATCCGTCTTCTGGACGACGATTTCGCTGCAGGTGAGTATCTTTGTCGTCGCCGCCGTGGTCACCTTCGCGGTTTTATACGCGGCGTTCTGGGGCATCAGGCGGACGCATGAAGGCAATCTGCCAAACAAACACGCAATCATCGTCGGAGGGCAACCGGTTAGTTTCTCCGTAGAACCGGCGTTGCGGTTCATTTCACTGGCCGTTTCGATTGTCTTCGCAGTGATCGCTGGTTTCACGATGATTTCGGATTGGCCAGTGATGGGCCTCTTCTGGTATGCGGCGCGTGCGAGCGGCAGTGCGACTGATTCCATTTTTGGGAAGCCTCTCAATTTCTTTCTGTTCACCTTGCCTGCATGGCAGATCATCAACGATTGGCTGTTGACCCTCGCGATCGCAACCTGCGCCGTTGCCGTCTTGTTTCTCTTCATCACAAGCGGATCGCGCACTATTGAAACGAGAAAACTCAGCTATGGTCCAGCGCCCTGGCGCGGCCTGTCGATCACACTAGCGTCCCTGCTGGTCGTATTAGCAATGAACACATACGTGAGCCGCTACCAAACACTGCTGGAACATCACACAATCTTCGATGGAGTGAACTATACCGCCGCCCATGTGTCGATACCGGGCGCCCTGATTCTGTGCGCTGCCCTGCTGTTGGGTGCGGCGATCGCGGTCGCGAACGCAATCCGGCAGGCACGCGGACGGTGGCTTCTGATTGCGATTGCTCCAGCGATATTGTGTTACGTGGTGATCGGAATCATTGGGTGGTACGTCGGTAATTTCATCGTGAATCCGAACCAGTTGGACCGCGAAGAACTGTACATTGCTGACAACATTGATGCCACGCGGCATGCATATGGTCTGGACAGGTTCTCGCAGAGTGAATTTCCGGCTGAGACCACTCCCGGTGCTGTCGATGCAGCGAATAACCAGGCCACGCTCCAGAACGTGCGGCTTTGGGATTGGCATGCGCTACAGGACACACTGCGCCAGATCCAGGAGATTCGCACCTATTATGACTTTCCTGACATTGACATCGATCGCTATAACCTCAACGGCACAACTCACGAAGTGATGCTCGCCGCACGCGAGTTGAATGTGGATAAATTGCCGGAGAGCAGCCGCAACTGGATTAACGAGAAGCTCATTTACACCCATGGCTACGGCGTGACAATGAACCCGGTCAACGGGTTTACGCCGGAAGGTTTGCCTATTCTGCTGCTGAGCAATATGCCCGTCCAAAGCACGGTTCCTGGTCTGAAGGTGACTCGGCCCGAAATTTACTTTGGCGAACTTACAGACACAGATGTTTACGTCAAGACCAGGCAGCAAGAGTTTGACTACCCGCAAGGACAGAACAATACTCTTAATTCGTATCAGGGAACGGGCGGGATCGTGATGGGCGGCTTCGGCCGGCGGCTGCTGCTTGCGATCGCCCGCAACGATGTCGCAACGCTTCCCTTCAGCGACGATGTGAGCCCGCAGAGCCACATGCTTCTCTGGCGTAATATTCGCGAACGCGTCGCAAAGCTCGCGCCATTCCTTACCTTCGATCCGGATCCATATATTGTGGTGGGTGACGATGGCCGCCTTTCCTGGATCCTGGACGCTTACACAACGTCCGACAGCTATCCGTACTCGAGCCATTACAGTCTGGGGGATAACTCCACAAACTACATGCGCAACAGCGTGAAGGCTGTTGTGGACGCTTACAACGGAACGGTAACATTCTACGTTTTCGACAGCGAAGACCCGGTTATTACAACGTATCGACACATCTTTCCGAGCCTCTTCAAGGAAGCATCCGCCATGCCGGCGGACCTTCGCAGGCATATTCGCTATCCCGAAGCGTTGTTCACGTTGCAGTCCGAAGTCTACGGGCTGTACCACATGACAAATCCGGAGGTCTTCTTTAATCGCGAAGATCTGTGGACAGTTGCAACCGAGACGGGAACCAACAGCGAAGGTGAGCAAGGCGTACAGCCGATGCAGCCGAACTTCGTCTTGATGAAACTACCCGGTGGCAACAGTGAGGAGTTCGTCGAAATTCTGCCATTCACGCCAGCGAACCGGAACAATTTGATTGGATGGATCGCGGGCCGCTGCGACGGCGCAAATTATGGAAGCGCAGTTGTTTATGATTTTCCCAAGACAAGACTAATCGACGGGCCACAACAGATTGAAGCTCGCATCGACCAGAATGCGCAGCTTTCCGGCCAATTGACGCTCTGGAACCAGCAAGGTTCGCACGTAGTCCGAGGAAGCCTTTTGGTCATTCCATCCGGGCGTGCATTGTTATATGCGGAACCAATCTATCTTCAAGCTCGGCAGAGCCCCATGCCTGAGCTTCGGCTGGTTGTGCTCGCGTTGCAAGACAAGTTGGCTTACGGCACGACGTTCGAGGCGGCGCTCCACTCTCTATTCGGCAGCGAAGTTTCATCGCTGAATCCCATCGAAACGAGTCCAACCGCACCGCCGAGCGCAGGCACACCCGTGCCTGTAACGGATATCGATGCGCTGATTGCCGAAGCTAGTAAAGATTTCGACGATTACGAGCACTTGACTGCCGAAGGCAAGCTAAGCGAAGCCGGCCAAAAACTTGATCAACTGAAGAGCGTACTTGACCGACTTAGTAAAAATCGCAGGAAATAATGCTGCAGGAGGCCTACGCCTATGCAGGTGTCCTGCTGGAGTAGCTGCCGCACATGGCATTCTCTACGGAGCGAGCCTCACGGTTACGATTTCATGGGCCTTCATCGTAAGTTGAATTGATTGGTCCTTTACAGGCAGATCGCCTAAATCATCTTCCATTGCATTGCAAAGCCGCGCAGAGCGTACGCCGGCACTCGAAAGATGAAGCGCAACGTGTTCTTCCTTGCCTGCTATCTCCTCAAGACGTACTATCGTTCCTTCTCCGTTCTCTGCCAGCTTCCAGGTTGTGAGCAGCACGTCTGGGTTGTCGATTTGTAGAAAGCTTCTGCCTTCGGCGGGCAGCGATTCGGTAGCCCCGCCAGCCTTATCCTGACTCGCGATTCGCTCTGCCGATAAAGTGCGCAGCCCGTCAGCTCCAAGTCGGGCGAGATTGGCGGGCTCAAAATTGTGACTGCTCGTGAGCACGTACTGGAAGTGAAACTCTCCTCCCTGACGCGCACGATAATTCGTATGCCAGTAGTTGTTCATCGCATACGAAAACAGCGTGGCACTCTTTGGGACGAAGTCTACCGGCCACAGACCGCGGTTAATATCTCCAAAGGTAGCGAGCGGAGCATCGATCGGAATGATGCCAATCGCCAGGCCGGTGTCGTATACCGCCATCCAGTGCTGCACGCTAAACCATTCCACATCGCCGCCGCGGAGAATGTCGTGTGCAGGATCCACCCAACCTACCTGCGAGGAATAGGCGAACCTTGGATGCGTGATTGCCGCCGGGAACGCAAAATAAACACCCTCCTTGGCCGTCGTTTCCGTCTTATCGACGTGATAGTCAAAGTCAATTTTCTTCTGGTCGTCGAAAAGTCTAATTTCTAAGGAAATGGTTGGAGTATTCACATTCGATGACTGAAGCCGGATCACATGACCCCAAGGAGTTTTCTGCTCGCCTAAATATTTCCCGTTCGTCGACTGATGAACGGTAAGATCGGCAATTGGAAATGCCTTGTTCGGGTGAATCATTTGCGTTTGCCCATTACGGTTCGGGTCTCCACCAGTTACGTAGAGATATTCGCCAAACCGGTAAGGGCTACTTTTATCCACTAACTCGCGCTTCAGATCTTTGTCGTAAATACTCCGGACGGCGCCGCTGGCCGGGTCAACGGTGATCCGGTAGTACCGATTCTCGATTGATTTGTCGGGTGCGAGAGCCGCTGCGGGTACGGATTCATTCGCGGCATGAATCTGGTAGCACTTATAGCCGACCTCTGGAATGTCGCTCGCGAGGAAGCGCACGTGCAGGAAGCCCTCACTGCTCGTCATGATTTCGTAAGGGACATTCTGATGCGAAGTTAGATCTTCAATGGTATCGCCGTGACGTAGGTCAGCTTCCACTAATCCCGACCTTTTCCAATTCAACGGATTGAACACCACAAGTCCGCCGTTCGAGATACGAATGGCTCTCGTCAGCTCGAATAAAGATCGATGTCGGATGTCGTCCAGTTCGAAGTGTGCCTGGGTGACAAAGTTGTCTTTGACGGCGAGTTGCTGCACAGCTTCCATGCTGTCGGGCTGGGAGATAGAATTCCCCGCTCCCCATGTGTGTTCGGCGAAGAGCAGGATATGCTTCCATGCGGCCTGCATCTCTTCCACCGGCGGATGATACTGCGGATTGATCGTGTGGGCCGCGGCGGATGCGATCTCAGTCGAGATTGCTTCTGCCTGATTTTCGCGATCGAGGCCGGCGTAATAGGCGTCGGAACCGATACCATCTTCCCAGTACGATCCCAGATCACCGGAGCGTATTGCCAGCTGGTCGCCGTAGTGCCGGGAGATGTAGTTGAAATAATCAGCAAACAGCGCATACTCCAACTTTGGATAGGCATACGCACTGTTCCATCTAGACACGAACGTCGCGAGTGCGGGGTGAAGCGCAGTATTTTCGTTCTGCGCACCGTACATCAAAATCGCATCAGGCTTGTAGGACGGTCGATCAAATTGAGCTATAAAAATTGGCAGTGATTCGTGAATAACTTCGTTTGTGGGATCGAGCGAGAAAAACCGTCCTATTTGCGAGTAACTCCAGGAATACGAGAACAGAACCTTCTGGCCGTCCGGCCCCTTCCACCAGAACGGCGACATCTGATTCCATTGCTCGCCCGAAAGTACGGGCGCGCGATCCTGGTTTCCGCCCGCGGCCCAATACTTTATGCCCGAACTGGCAAGAACGGTCGGGTAAGCACCCGTGTAAGAAGGAACGTCCGTCGTAGTGGCGTAGTCGAACGGAATATGCTGCGTGGTGGAAAGTCGCTTTGTATAGAAGAGTGACCGATAAAGACTCTCGAGCGAAGCGTAGCCGGTGAGCAGGTTGAAGTAATCCGCGGGAACGCCTAGCTTACCCTTCCGGATAAGATCAAGCATCTGCGTCCGCTCTGGCTCGGGCCGGGTGTCGAGAAATTGCTCCAGGTTCCATGAACCGTCAGTTGCGAAACGAAATTCTGGATTTTGTTTTATAAATCCCGCAGCTTCCTCCAGCGCTACAGCCTGACCTTCCGCGACCTTCCCTTGGAAGTCCGTGTAACCGATGTCTACATGTGTATGCGGAACGATAAAGACGGTCCACTTTCTCTCGGGCGTGAGCGAAAGCTGGAATGTCTTACGTGGGCGTGCGGAGACGTCCAGCGTCGCCGCGCTTGTTCCCTGCCATTCCGGCACCTCGTATTCGACAGCAAGATCGCCGAATCGTGGCTGATTATCGAGCCTTGCAGTGTACGCATGTCCCTGTAGCTTCAGTGTGGCCTCGCCGGACGGAATCTCCCCATTGAAGTGCAAATCAGCTTCGACGAGCTCGATCAATCCACCACCTGCGCTGCGGCGGTAAAAGACGGACGGCGTCACAATGGCATCGACCTGATCACTTGTGTATGTCGCGTCGGCGTCCTGAACGAGGCTCAGGTAGTCATACGAGATTGGGCCAGCCGGCGTCACTTTCTCGCCGGCGGGAGATTTGTGCTCTACGGACGTGAGAACGAGGGTATTGGTTCCCTTCACAAGGTATTGGCTCGGCAGAACGATGGACTTGTCATCCCACACGCCGACGTTACCGTTGTAAAAAAGCTGCGGATGAATGAAGGCGAGTCCACGGTGGCCATTAATCTCGATTTGCAGGTCCGGATTCTCAAAGCGGACGAGCAGCGAAGCTCTTAGCGCGAACTTGCCCCGCGGAACATCTTTCAGTGTGAACTGGATCTCATAAGATGTGCCCAGCCGCTGCTCGCCGGGCCAGTCGCGGCTCCAGTCGCTCTCTCCGACTTGATAGACGATGTGCTGCTCTGGGTGTGCATGAAATTCAAAGGCGGATTGATCCGGTTTCCCAATTTCCCAGACTGTGTGGTTCTCAGCCCTGGCTGGTTGGACGACAGCCGCGAGCAAGACACCAAGTAGTGCAACAGAAAAACGAGAAGGCATTCGTTACCTCGCTTATATTGATTCAGTCGAACTCATCTCTGCGAATTCGACCATACCTCAGCAGATTGCGGCAGGATGCAGAGATAGCTGGTGACATCTAATGGTGTGAGGCTTATTGGAGACGACGTCCGCAGATCAGTCCCGCAAAGCATCACCGTTCAGCTGTGACTCTGAGCGCGGAATACGGCGATGCGTTGTCGGTCTCATTCCGGGTTCATAGGCAGTCTTACGATAAGCGCCGATGCGGGAGGCACCAAAACCGCGACGGAATCATCTTTGCACCGCGCGAGCTTGCTCCAGTGACCGCTCCAGCCGGCGGCCGTGATGGCGGCTCCGCCCAAGGTGATCCCTTCTCGCGCAGTTACGTTTGCGTCTGCCGACTGGAGTGACATGCCTTCGGCTTCGCCCTTGATGCCGGTGGCATGAAGCGTTACCGAGGCGCTTCTAGCTTGTGACCCGTGTTCCTTGTTGATAAGCGTCACGAAGATCTCATGCTTCGCACGAACAGCATATGCCGTGAGGTTCACACCTTCATCGTTGGACACCGAGACAGGATCTATCTGTCCCTGGCTACCAACGTCGAACGCTTTGAAGGCGTACGCCTTTGGATTGAAGTGGAACATTCCATCGGGTGACCGGTAAATCGTGTCGGTAAAGATCCAGCTCTTATTGTGGAAGTTCACACCGGCAGCTCCGTGGGCTGCATGCCAGTGCAGGTAATCCAACGCCCAAAGGGCGGAGGCAAAGGCGTTGCTTGCCCCGTCAACCCCGCCCGTGTAGTCGTTCGCCTCGGTCATTCTGTAGGTGAGTCCTTCGCTCTCGACTGGCTGCAGAACGTGATGGAAGAGTACTTCATATCGGTCTTTGGGCCACTCTCTCGAAAGCATGGACTCGACGGCAGTGTCGACGCTTACGCCGGTAGCACTTTGGCCTGGGTAATCGTGTTGGGTGACAAAGACAAGCCTGCCTGAGCTTTTCTCGTCAAGAGCGAATCGCTGTGTCCAGGATTGTCCGTCGAAGTCTGTGTTTTTTGTACCGGGTACGGGATAATCCGAGCCCGTATCAGGCCCCGTGAATTTTGCGGCTGGCGCGACTCTCTCGATTTCGGCTGCGAAGCTTCGCCAATCCTGCAGAAAGGATGGATAAGCCGTGCCAGGAATGTCAGGTGTGGTCTCTAAAATTCGGGGATCACGTTCGTGACCAGGCGACGTATGAAACGAGTGCCAGTCAGGTTCATTTCCGATCTCAAAGCAGACCAACTGAGACGCATAATGCTGTTGGATGTATTGAGCAATCGCGGCGTCTTGCTGTGCATTTCCATTCAACAGGCGCAGAGTGTAGATCACCTTCACATCCGCCGCCTTTGCGAAGCCGAAGAGCTGATCGATATCCGCGGGTCCGGGAATCTTGAATTCGGGCCCATCTGCGGTGCCGCCGCCCACGCGCAGATTGCGGATTCCGATTGACCGGAATAGCTCGATGAACGGTTTATCGTCCGGACTGAAGAGGTGCTGCCCCTGTTTGTCCGGGTTAAGGTTGGAGGATTCGAAGCTCAGGCCAGCGAAATCATAGGGAATTTGAGTGCCAGCCTGGTTCGCGATCTCGACCGTTATACGTGACTGCGCGGGACTGGCTGGGCCGCACAGTAGTACGCCGCCTGTCAGGAATGAAGCCAGTTTTCGATTCACGAATACCTCTTAAGAATTTGTAAGCGCTTCAGAACACGACCTTGAAGACCATTTCACCCATGCGTGGGTCCTTTGCGCTGCTGATAGCTCCAAAGGTGTTCGCACCCAGGCTGGCCCCCGGGTTGCCAAAGTTGGTGTGGTTGAAGAGGTTGAAGAACTCCATTCTCCAGACAACGTTGACTCGCTCGCCGATGTGAGTGTCCTTGCCGATTGTTGCGTCGAATACGACTAGGCCGGGGCCGCGCAGTATTCCTGGGGACGCATTACCAAAGAAGCCGGCCGGAGGTTGTTTAAACGAGGTTGTGGTGAACCATTGTTTGAGAGTCTTCGGATAGCTGATCGGCGCAATTACATCCGGCCGAGTCGCAAGACCATTACCGCTGGTGCTCAGGCCGGGTGTAATCGCGTTTCCACTCTGAATGGTCGTCATGTCAGAGAACCTCCATCCAGCCAGGAGCGCACGTTTCACAGGCGCAGCATGCTGGAACCAGGGCGCCTGGTACACGATGCTTCCACCGAAGACGTTTGGCAGATCGAGAGTGGAATTACCGTAATCGTCATACGGATTGCTTGAGTTCTGAGGTGTGCTTCCTTCAATGCCAAACTGCTGGCCGGACAGCATCGTCAGGTTGTGAGACCAGGTATAGGCTCCGCTGACGAATAATCCGTGCCCCACAGGATGACGCACGCTCGCTTCGAATGCATCCCAATTCGCAAACGCGTCGGAGGTATACCAGTTGATGTTCGAATACCCCTGGTATTGCGCGAAGTACGCATTCGAGTATTTCCCTGTGTTGAGGAGCGGGTTGAAATCGTAGCCCGCGACCGGACCAGGCTGATTCAGATTCAGCATCTGCGGAAGATGGGTGTCCCTGTCACCTGCGCCTGCGATCGAAATAACCCAGTTATGCGGAAATTCATGCTGCACGCCGGCACTGAAGGTCTGGATCGTCGCAGCCCGCATATTCGGGCGATCCTCGCCGTAAATGACAGGTGCACTCGTCGGCGCAGCAGCTCCTCCGATCGGATCCGGGAAGTTTACGTTGATGAGGCTGACATTCTGAATGACAGGAGCTGTGATGCAGCTTACTGCGCAGTCGCTGTTGGCCGCCGATTTGGTGTAGTTGATGCTGTAACCGCCTCGGAACGACGTCTTACCATCACCCACAGGATCATAGGCGAAGCCAACCACGGGAGAGAAGTAGTACTTATGCGCATCGCTAAGGTTGGTGGGAATGCCATTTTTCCCGTTATAGGTAAGGCCGTTTGCGGGGTCGTACGAGGACGTTGGAGTCAGCACGCCACCCGTGCTGACAACGGGAGCGTTGGCTGGGTTGAATTTTGCCGGGTCGAAGCTTACCTCATAGCCTACTTGCTCGTGCGGTTCAGGCATGTAGAAGAACCGAAGCCCTGCAGTAAGCGTGAATCTGGATGAAGCATGCCACTGATCTTGCGCGTAGAAGGTGTCGAGCGGGTAATGGATATACTTACGGACCTGCGTGCTGCTCTGGGAGTAAGTCGCCGCATAGCCCAGATCGAAGTCTGCAATTGAGTTGCCCGTTGTCTGGCCGTTGAAGTTGAAGGTTCCGGTCGTGGAAGGCCCGCTGTTGCTGTACTCGCGATGAGTGCCCCACAGAATGTTGCCGCCCGCTTGCAGGAAGTGCCTTCCATGCTGCCAGCTCCAGTTGTCACTCAGGATAAGCTCGAGTTCCGCGAACCGCGGCAGAATGTACGCAGAGCCCGTGCCCATGGATGACCATCCACCGGAGAACGTAACCGTCGGCAGATAATTCTGGAGATAGCCTCCCGTGTAGGCGAGATTCTGCGTGTACCCGGGAATGTCCGATACGTGCGCAATCCCCACGATGTCGTGATAGAAGATATACCGGTTCATCGCGAAGCTGGTCTGATTCGTCATCGTTGGGCTGAGAATCTGGGTCAAGGCGACCTGCGCGAGCGAGTTGTGGGTATTGAAGACGTCGTGATTGGTCGGATATGCGGAACCTAGCCGCTGGCCGCGCGGGTAGGCATAGGACTGGCCTTCGTGCAGGAACTCCGCGAGCAGCCGATACTTCGGATTGATGTTGTGCTCGATCTTGTACTCCTGATCGAGCTGGTTGTCATTTGCAGGGCTGTCGTTTAGATAGTTCGTGGTGGCTGTCGTCTGGTTGTTGGGCAAAGGTGCCAGCGCGTTCAGGAACGCGAGGGCGCTCTTGTCGAGGCGCGCCGCGGGGATCACCCAGTTTCCATTCGCATCCTTGGAGAAGCTCTTGCCCGTTGTCGGGTCTTTGAGATTCGCCGTCGAATATAAGCCCGTCGAGGGGAACAGCGCATCGCCGTTGGGTGTGCTGATGCCTCGCATAGCAGCCGTTGGCGTGGTTCCATTGAAGACCATGGCCTGCGCGAGTTGCACCCACTGCAGGTTCACGTAGAAGAACGTCTTGTTTTTGTCAGTGTTGTACAGGCGCGGGACAAAAACGGGTCCGCCCAGGTCGAAACCGTAGAGATTCTGGTCTTCCTTGGGAACTGTTGTGCTGAAGTAATTTCTGGCGTCGAAGTTCGTGTTGCGGTAAAACTCCCACCCTGTGCCATGAAATGTCGAGGTTCCGCTCTTGGTAAGGACGATGACTGCATTCGCACCCATGATGTTGTTCACGGCGCTGTAGTTGTTCTGCAGAACTTTGACCTCCTGGATCTGGTCCGGGTTCGGCATGATCGTGGTTTCCTGCATATTGCTGGTGTTCATGTTCCATATGCCGTCCACCGTGTAAAGCGTTCCCGTTTGGCCAGTGCCGTTCACGTTCAGGCTGTTCTGCGTGATGTAGCCACCGCTCGTGAGGCCAGTGCCCGCATTGATGTTCGTGACACCGGGCATCAATGCGGCGAGTCCCTGATAATTACGGCCGTTCAGGGGCAGGCCCTCGACCTGCTTTTCATACACCTCGTTGGAGACCTCGGGAGTTTCTGTCTGCACCTGAGCCGCATTGGCCTCGACGGTAACTTCGCTGGTTGCACCGGCAGCCTTCAGCCGGGCAGAGACCGTGAAGTCCGCTGCCGGTTCGAGATAAATTCCGGTTTGACGATAGGGTGCCAAACCTGTCGCGCTGACAGCAACGTCATAATTGCCCGGCGCGAGCCCGGGAACGGAGAATTCGCCAGCGCTGCTTGACTTCGTATGGGTCTGCAGATGCGTCTGAAGATCGATGATATTGACATCTGCGCCGGGCACAACAGCTCCGGTAACATCCATCACCGTGCCGGAGATCGTTCCGGTCGCCGTCACTTGACCGCTGGCGTGGCTATGCCAGCCGGTGATCCATGTGACACAAAGACACGCCGCGGTTAAGACCGAAGTTAGGATTGAACCCCGGAAACGATGATTCATTTGACTTCTCCCGATGATCCTCTTCGTGCCAATGCGAGGACGCTGATTTTGAATGAGGGAAATCGTAAGGGGCGCAGTGGAAGCATGTCAATCTATTATGATCGATTTTGGTTTGAAGAGTTCCCACCGCAGCCTATATTCGGATGTAGGAGACAATCAGCTCTCGATGAAAGCAGTCGCCGTTGACCTTGGAGGAACGCATGTCGCTTATGGGATCGTGGAGGATCGAACGCTGCTCTTTCATGACCTGTTCGACTCAGCGCAAGCCAAAAGCCTGAGCTCCGTGCTGGCTACTCTCGAACATGAACTGCAACGCTCTCAAGAGAGGTTCGGAGCGTGCGCTGGCATGGCCATGGGCTTGCCATCCATTGTGGACACGTCGACCAACCGCGTGCTCTCCGGACTGAAGAAGTACGAGGACGCCTCGGACATCGACTTGTCTGAGTGGTGTCGCACCCGGCTCGGCCTCAATTTACGAATTGAGAACGACGCCAGGATGGCTCTCCTTGGAGAGCACTACGCCGGCGCTGGCCACGGCGAGGAAGACCTCGTCATGATGACGCTCGGGACCGGGATCGGAACCGCGGCACTGCTTCAGGGCAGGATGCTTCGCGGCACGCACTTCCATGCTGCCTGTCTTGGAGGGCATCTGACGGTCAACTTCCTCGGCCCGCTATGTCAATGCGGAAACGTGGGCTGCGCAGAGTCTTATGCGTCAGGTTGGGCTCTCCCAGATATCGCAGCCAAGTGGCCCGGCTTTGAATGCAGCGTGCTTGCTGGACTCCAATCGATTGGATTTTTGGATCTATTTACACATGCAAAGGCGGGAGATCCCGTAGCTGTTCAGATACGTGATCATTGCTTGAAGATCTGGGGTGCGACTGCCGTATCGCTTATCCATGCCTATGATCCGAGTGTTTTGATTTTGGGAGGCGGCGTGATGGGAAGCGCCGAACAGATTGTGCCCGCCATTCAAGCGTATGTGGATCGGCATGTCTGGTCGAGCTGGGGCAAGCCGCAGGTCCGCGCCGCCAAGCTCGGCAATAACGCCGCACTACTTGGAGCCGTACCACTACTCACTGAGGAGAACCGTGCGCCGATCAAACTATGATAAGTTCCCGGCTATTTCCGTTGGGGACGCTGACCAATGCGCCGTAGGATGGAGCGCGATTGCGGCGCAATTGAATGGGGCCGGAGTGATTTGCATTGAGTGCTATCCCGGGGTCGACATGGAGCGACTGGAGGCCGAGTTACTTCGCGAGATGGGATCGCGCCGAGTGTTTGAAGCTTCGACCGCATACAAATCACCTGATTGCATCCGACCAATGCTTCATCAGTTCCTTGGGGATGATCCTGTCTTCGGGCGGATGAACGGTCTCACCATAGAGGATTGGCTTGACGAAACGAAGATCGCCAGCATGCGGAATGAGATTGCCTCGCTTGCTTCAGCACGTGCGCTGGTCATCGGTACAGGCGCTTCTCTGCTTGTGCCTGATGCAGACCTCCTCATCTATGCGGATATGGCGCGATGGGAGATTCAGATGCGGTTTCGCCGCTCTGAAGCAGGAAACCTCGGCTGCAACAATCGCGAGGCGAGCTTCGCGGAAAAGTACAAGTGCGGCTATTTCGCAGAGTGGCGAGCGGCCGATCGGCTGAAAAAGCAGCTCTTGCCACGTGCCGACTTCGTCCTCGATACAAACGACAATGACACACCGAAGATGATCTCTGGCGAATCATTCAGAACCGCTCTCGAGAGCGCGGTGCACCGTCCATTTCGCGTGGTTCCCTACTTCGATCCAGGCCCGTGGGGTGGGCACTGGATGGAGGAGATATGCGATCTGCCGAAGGATGCGCCGAATCATGCCTGGTGCTTCGACTGTGTTCCCGAGGAGAACAGTATTGTTCTGGGTTTCGGCGCGCATCGCGTCGAGATTCCGGCGATTGATCTGGTGTTTTTGCATCCAAAGGAGCTTCTTGGGGAAGCGGTCCATGCGAGGTTTGGCACAGAGTTCCCAATTCGCTTCGACTTCCTCGACACGATGGGTGGAGGCAATCTGTCGCTGCAGGTGCATCCGCTCACCGAATACATCCAGGACAAATTCGGAATGCATTACACGCAGGACGAAAGCTATTATCTGCTGGACGCCAAGCCCGGAGCCTGCGTTTATCTGGGTCTGAAGGAAGGAATTGATCAGCAGAAGATGGCCGGCGATCTGCGCCTGGCCCAGGCAGGCGGTTACATGTTCCCCGCGGAACAATATGTGAATCAGTTTCCCGCAAAGAAACACGATCACTTTCTCATTCCGGCGGGTACGATTCATTGTTCCGGCAAGGACAGCATGGTGCTCGAGATCAGTGCAACACCATACATCTTCACATTCAAGCTGTGGGATTGGAATCGCCTGGGCCTCGACGGACGGCCTCGGCCAATACATCTCGATCATGGGTTGGCCAATATTCAATGGGATCGCACGACAACATGGGCTCGCGAGAATCTTGTGAATGCGGTGAGACCTGTCAGCACAGCCGATGGTTGGACTGAAGAAGCTACGGGGCTCCATGCGCGTGAGTTCATCGAGACTCGTCGGCATTGGTTCTCTGGCACGGTGCTTCACGATACGCGTGGCGGGGTGAACGTACTGAACCTTGTCCAGGGAGAAGAGGCAGTCGTGGAGAGCCCGGCAAATCGTTTTCCTCCATTTGTCGTTCACTATGCCGAGACATTCATCGTTCCTGCGGCAGTGGGTGCCTACACGATCCGGCCGCATGGAATTGCGGTCGGAATGGAGTGCGCAACGATCAAAGCGTTTGTACGAACTGGTCTGACTACTCAAGGATAGGCATGGCATTTACCAGAGTTGTTTTGCGCAGCGCTGCTACGGGAGCACTTGGCGGCCTGCTATTCGGGTTCGATACTGCCGTAATTGCTGGCGCCACTCACGCGCTTACTGATCACTTCTCGCTCACAGCATGGCAACTCGGGTTCACTGTATCCATTGCACTATGGGGCACGGTGGCCGGAGCATTGTCTGCCGGCAAAATCGGGCAATGGCTCGGAGGACGCGCCACCCTGCAGATCATGGCCGTCCTCTACCTTCTGTCAGCAGTGGGATGCGCGCTTGCGTGGACCTGGCCCGCGTTCCTCGCAGCTCGTCTGCTCGGCGGGATCGGAATTGGCGGGTCGTCGGTTCTGGGCCCGGTCTACATTGCAGAACTTGCGCCCGCTGAGCATCGCGGACGTCTGGTCGGGCTCTTCCAGATCAATATCGTCGTGGGCATCCTGCTGGCATACCTGTCCAACTTTGTAATTTCAACGTTCCATACGGGTGCGCTGGAGTGGCGGCTCGATTTCGGTGTCTCTGGCATCCCCGCTGTGTTCTTCCTGCTGATGTTGTTTACGATTCCGGAGAGCCCGCGCTGGCTTGCGATGCAGGGCAAAGGCGACGAGGCGCTTGCGACCCTTCGGCAACTCGGGGGGAAAGATCCCGAAGCGGAGTTTACCGAGATAATTCAGTCCATCCATGTCCAAAGCAGCTCGAAGCATGAATCGCTATTTCGCAGGCGCTATCGCAAGCCGATCATCCTCGCGGTTCTCATCGCCGCATTCAACCAGCTTTCAGGAATCAATGCAGTCCTCTATTACCTGAACGATATCTTTGTCTCAGCCGGATTCAGCCGTGTCTCCGGTGCACTGCAGGCTGTGGTGATCGGCTTTGTGAACCTTGTTGCCACTCTTTTCGCGATGACGCTTATCGACCGGCTGGGACGCCGAACGCTATTGCTGATCGGCTGTGCCGGAATGGTCGTCAATCTCGCCGCGATCAGCATCATGTTTGCGACAGGGCATGGAACGAAGCTACTCTTCCTAGTCGCAGCGTACATCGCCTGCTTTGCACTCTCCTCAGGCGCCGTTATCTGGGTTTATATGAGTGAAATCTTTCCCAACGAGGTCAGAGTCCAGGGCCAGGCCATGGGCAGTACCGTGCTCTGGATTTCAAACGGAGTCATCTCTCAACTGTTTCCACTGTTCGCAGCTAAGTCGACTTCACTTCCGTTCGCTTTCTTTGCCGCTGTGATGGCCCTGCAGTTTGTCGTGACTCTGATTTACTTTCCTGAAACGAAAGGTCTCTCTCTCGAACAGTTGCAATCCAAGCTATCGCTGGAAGCCTGACAGGGCCAATCGCATCAACTGCTCCAAAGCAATAGCCCGTCACCTGCTCGTATGGGCCAGGTTCCGCTTCGAGTCATTCCATTGCGGGCCTTTCAGGAGTCTCCAATATTCTCACGCCACCCTGTTTTTGTGACGAATCGCCGATTGGCAGTGACAAAGGCCCGATCACTCGATGCACACCGCACGGTTTTAATGGGCTGAATAAGCAATCCTGGCATGCGACGAGATCCCCACAGTCGTCAAAATGACCACTGGTTCAGCACCGACGAAGCCTCCCGAGGAGGGACGGACTGTGAAGCTGTCCGACACCGATCCCACACATCGCCCGCTGTACATGCATCCCCTGGTTTTTGCCGCCGCCTGGTCCCTGCTGGGCCTCTTGTTCTCGGTGCAGGACTGGGCGGAGATTCATCGCCTCGATGTGCATCTTCATTTCGGGCGAATTCTCTGGGCCTGGGAGGTCATGTATCTCATTTGGGCCGCTTTCCTCTGGATTCTGGTTCGCTTCTGGGGCTCGTGGCTTCTGCGCGTACGAACCCTTGAAATGGTCATCTACCTTCTTCCGCTCAGCGCAGCCCTCACGATTCTGGAGGAAATGCTCTGGCTGCTCTGCTTCCCGCAATATCCCATCGCCCCATCGCATCTGAGCTATTCGGTGCGACTCGGCCAGGTTCTCCGCCACGAGATGATCGATGGAATCCTCATTTTCTGGGGAGCCTTCTTTTTCTATCGTGGCGCCACGTACTATACGCGGCTTCGTGAGAAGGAGACCGCGGCGGCGCAGCTCGAAACCCAGCTTGTGCATGCCCAGATGAGCGCTCTCCGCGCCAACCTCAATCCGCACTTCCTTTTCAATACCCTCAATGGGATCTCCAGCTTGATGCGGACCGACATCGGGGGAGCCGATGAAATGCTGGAACAACTTGCCAGCCTGCTGCGTATTACGCTGCAACGTGAAGACGTTCAGCTGATTCCGCTGAGCGATGAGGTCGGTTTTATCGAAATGTATATGGCAATGCAGCAACGAAGGTTTGCCGGACGCGTTCGCCAGCAGGTGCAAATTGCTCCAGAGCTACATGATGCTCTCATCCCTGCGATGCTCCTCCAGCCCATTGTCGAAAATGCATACGCTCACGGCATCTCGCGTGTGGATCATGATGGAATCCTGGACATTTGCGCACACAGGAATGACGACTGTGTTCGCATCGAGATAACCAACACCGGCAGCCTGACCCCGAATGTCTCGAAAGACGGAGGGCGAGGGCTGGCGAATGTAAAGAGCCGGTTGCACTTGCATTATGGCGACCGACAAAGTTTCATTCTGCGCGAGGCGCCCGGGATTGTGACGGCCGTCCTGGTATTCCCCTTTCAACGTGGTCACGCTGCGGCAGAGACCGCCGTCAACTATGGTGCGTGATGGTTCCAACCGTTTTGGCAGACGATGAGGTTCTTGCGCGGCAGAAACTTCGCCAGATGCTGCGCGATGATCCGGAAATCGAGATCGTTGGTGAATGCGCGAGCGGGGCGGAAACTGTCGAGCTCGTGCGCACGGCAAAGCCTCGCCTTCTCTTCCTGGACATCCGCATGCCCGACGGCGACGCGTTTCAAGTGATCGACGAACTTTCAAAGAATGCCGATTTCGATATGCCGCAAATTATCTTCACAACGGCTTACGACAGCTATGCTCTGCGCGCATTTGAAATTGATGCGGCGGATTATCTGCTCAAGCCGTACACCAGCGAGCGGTTGCAACTGGCGCTGCAGCGTGTCTGCCGGCAGATCAAAGCGGATCAATCTCCCGCTGCCGGGACGGCTCGCTCCGCAAAAGAAAACGGCTACTCGAAGCGCATCGTGTTCAAGTCACGAGGCCGCATCATCTTTCTTCCCGTTTCGCAGATTCGGTGGATAGGTGCAGAAGAAAATTACGTCCGCATCTCCACAGACAACGAAACACACCTGCTGCGCGAAACAATGGCACGCATTGAGGAGAAGCTTGATCCGCAGACGTTCCTGCGCATCCATCGTTCCTCTATCGTCAATCTGCAGTTCGTCAAGGAAGTACGCACTGAAGCAAGTGGCGACTCGTCGGTCGTGCTGCTCAATGGGCAAAGACTGGTGATGAGCCGCAGCTATCGTGCACGCATCAATGAGTTGCTCGCGCGAAGTTGATCTGCATGGTTCTGCCGCTTGTCACAAAAAGAAACACCCTGTCACACAATGATCGACATCCCTATGTTGAGCGCTGAAAATGTTCCCATCTCCCGTGGGTCAGCGGAGATCCTCAATGAACCAGCCAGCGCTCCAAGCTGAATCATTTTCTGCTCTCGCCTCGGAGCTACTTCCCCAGCGCCCCTTTGACATTCATCTCTCCGCGGAGATCGCCGCCGCTCGACCTTCCCTCGTCTACGCTCTCACTCTGCCCGAGTACCTTGAAGCATGGCTACACATGCCAGACACAACTGGGCTCCGCGTAACGCTATCCAAGGACCCAGCCGAACTCCGACTCGATCGATACTGCACTCTGCGACACATCGGCACCATCTTCGTCCGGTTTGATAGGAGGTCCAAAGATTCCATACGTCTTAGCTGGCGCAACTGCACCGGCCTGAACACGTCCTGGACCTCAGTGCGTGTCATACTTCGGGGCAAGCGGCGGCATTGCATGCTCCACCTCACTCACAGCGGGTTTCGCACTGAACAGGAGCGGCGCTGGCACCATGCCATGTGGGCGCGCTCACTCACGGACCTCAGCCGATTGATGAGCCGCTAGGCCGACAGAATTTGCGGGATCGTTTCTCGCTCTCAGCGTGTTGCGTCCAGATTATCGAACTGAATGTGGTCCCATTCGGTGCCGAGTGCAAACATTCCATGCGTATGCGTTGCGTCCTGGACCGTAGTTAACCGGGTGCCGTCCAGGAGAGCCTCGACATGAGTTCCCTGAAAGCGCAAGGCAAGCCGATGCCACTTTTCGGAAGCCAGTTCGACCGTGCCGGACGCGAGCTTAACCGGCGGCTTCTTGAACTGAGTGGATAGCAACTCCCATTCGCCATCGCGCTGAACGCGCAATACATACCCACTTGGCCAGCGCGCTTTGGAATCGCGAAAAACGTCGGCGGAATCAATGCGCCCCATGATGACCGCCCCGGCCTGCGTCAGAAAATGCGCATCGGCAGAGACCGTATAGTCCGTCCATTTTTCGTCTCCTGCCATCGTAAACGGATCCGGCAGAGGACCCCATGGAATCGGCTTGCTGGATATCACCTGCTCCAGGCATCGCCCCGAACGGCCCACACATGGATGCACTTCAAATGCGCCGTCCTGATCTGCAAGATATTTGGGCGCCCGGTTCATTGTTGTGTGATCGAAATCCTCTGCATAGGGAAACGGGAATGGCGCCGGCCGGGGTGGCACCGCGGTTCCTTTACCTTGCCCACTGGTTGTGGTCAATGAATAAAGCGAATCGGCATCGAAGGTGTACTGAAAGACCCCATGGTTCGGTTTCACATCGTTAACATGCTCGAACGTACGGGAGCCATTTGTCTCCCATATATGCACCGTCGAATCTGCTAGACCACCGGCGAGCCGGAACGTCACCCTTTGCGGGGTTCTGGCGTCAATTGTCTCCAGAACAACGCTCCAGTTCTCCTTGTCAGGAGAACGAAGCGCAACGTAACTTCCCTTGTCAGGGAGATAGCCTGAGGACGAGTCCAGATATTGCCACCCCGGCTGAGCGAACTGTGTTGTGTGGGCTGTTGCCCAGATTGTTCCCTGAACATTGTAGTTACCCGACCATGGTTTATTGGCGTACATCAAACCGGAGTTCGGAGCAGCGAGATTGTCATAGTAAGACGTGATCGGACTCCAGATCTCAGTCGCTGTAAGCGAACCCTCAAGGTAGTTCTCGTTGTACAGGTGCGCCAGAATTCGGCCACCTGCATTCCAATCCCGCGAAACAAAAGGCCCGCTGCCGCCATTCGGCTGGTCTTCGCTGGACCATAGAGGCTTACCTGTCTCACGCGCCGCCGCGGTAGTGGTGATTTTGCCGTGTTCCTTTGGATAATGAACGCCGATCACAGCGATATCGCTGGCCAGTTCGGGATCCTTCAGCATCGCGTCGGCGATAGCCCACTGTCCCGCACCTTCCCCCGGATACTCGTCGCAACAAACGATACGCGTAGATAGTCCGTCTGCGCTCAGACGTCGATGCAGCTCTTTGATATACGCAACGTTGAAGACCTTCTCGTTCCAGATACCCGTGAAGGCGATTTGAAGCCCGTACTGAGCCTTCGCCATTTTGATGAACTCAGCAACATAGTCCGCCATCTTCGGCGTGTACAGGCTGTCGGTCCCCACCCATAAAGGCGCACCCCACGGCAGAATTTCGAGGATGATGTTGGGATTACGCCGATGCGCCTCCGTCATCAGCCACCACTCATAGCCACGCGTTGCATTATGGTCCGCGGAGGTGCGCATGTGGCTCGGTTCGGAACCGTCGGTGGAGTTCACATCGGCGCCGATCTCGACTTTGAGATGTTGCAACGCGGCGCCATAGCCGGGCTTGAAGAGGTAGTCGAGAATCTGACTGCGTTGCGGCTCCGGATAATCGATGAGCAAACGCGAAGACGCTCCGGCGCTTACTGCCCCTAAACCATCAAAGATTCTTCCTTTGCTGCTGCCGTCGAGGACAATCGTGGTCTGCTGAGCATGTCCGATTCCGCTGGCCAAACCAAGCGCCGCGGCGAACAAGCTCAATTTAAGGAACCGCCTGCAATTTCTGGCCGCACATCTGCCTGCGCCATTAAGCGCCACATTGACCGACGGGAACGTACACGTGAGCACAAACACGCTATCCACAGTACCCTAATGAATCGCACAAACGCGTTGCACTTGTCGGTAATCGCCTGGCCGCAACCCGCAATCCACAGAAAACTGCGTTTCCCACAATTCTTAGTGGCCAGCAAATGAATGTTCCACGTGGAACATTCCCGCCATAGGCGGCAGAGATGAGATAAAACCGCCCACGGGAGCCAGTTTGTGCCTCCGTGGGCGGTTTCATGCAACAGGAGCATGCACTATGCGAAGCTGGATGGACTACAAGGAGCGTCAGCGTTGAGCTACGTCAATCGCCGTCATTTCGTTGTGGGGGCCGCTTCCCTGGCCTCCGGCCTGTACCCGCCGGTCAGGGCGCTGGCCGCCGGATCTAACTTCCATATCGGCGTCATCTCCGACGAGATCTCGCAGGACTTTGATCACGCCTGCTATGTCATCGCGAAGCAGTATGGTCTCCGCTATGTGGAGCTTCGCGCGCTGTGGGGGAAGAACCTGCAGGATTCCTCCGATGCGCAGATTGCGGACGCACAGAAGATCCTGGCGAAGTATGCATTGACCGTGACAGATATTGCCAGCCCGCTTTACAAGGTGGACTGGCCAGGTGCTCCGCCTTCCTCCCACGCATCGAAAGCCGACCTGCATGGCGCTGCCGATACGACGTTTAAACAGCAGGATGATGTGCTCAGGCGCTCCATTGAATTGGCAAAACAGTTCAAGACGAATAAGGTCCGATGCTTTGACTTTTGGCGGATCGAAGATGTGAAGCCGTTCCGTGCCGCGATCAACGATCAGTTGCGTAAAACCGCAGAGTTCTCTGGCAGCCGCGGCATCCTGCTGGTATTAGAGAACGAGTTCGAATGTAATACGGCGACGGGACGCGAAGCAGCGGCGACGCTGGCGGGAGTGCCGACAAAAAATCTCGCACTCAATTGGGATCCGGGAAATGCAGTGATGCGCGGTGAGCTCGATGCATTTCCAAACGGTTGGAACGCGCTGCCTAAAGACCGCATTCACCATTGCCATGTAAAGAATGCTGCCAAGGATGCGCAGGGCAAGATGCAGTGGGCTCCAGTTGATATCGGTTACATCGACTGGACAGCGCAATTTCGTGCGCTGAAGAACATCGGCTACTCGAATGCTGTAAATCTCGAAACGCACTGGAGGGGCGGCGGCACACCGGAGCAGAGTAGCGACAGAAGCTGGAGCGGCATGAAAAAAGATCTGGTTGCTGCAGGTTGCATGTAAGCCAGGGATCATTAGACGAGCTGTTTCTACAGACTCGTTCTTGGTCAGCACTCGCGTGAGAATCGTCTCAGCAGTCATGCCACATTCTGTCAATCAAGAAATTGCAAGAGGACATTTCATGCATATTTCTCGAAGACCTTTGCAGACTAGGAAGCATAGCTTGTACCTCATGTGCACTTTCATTGTGTGTTTCTCGTTCCCCGGTAACGTCTTCGCGGCAGCCGGTCCTCAGCCGACTGCGAGGACTACGCAGGGAGAAGTCGCGGGCAAGTGGATCCTCGGTGACACGCAAAAGGCATTCCTGGGAATTCCCTATGCAACTCCGCCGGTTGGGCAGTTGCGTTGGAGGGCTCCGCGGCCGCCTGCCGCCTGGAAAGGAATTCGTGACGCGACAAAGTTCGCGGGCCGGTGCGAACAGTGGCACATCTGGAACGACTACATTTTCCTGGACCCCGGACCGACGGAGGATTGTCTCTACCTGAACGTTTACGTTCCTGCGTCGGCCACGCAGACGAGCAAGCTGCCGGTGATGTTTTGGATCCATGGCGGCGGATTCGCTGCGGGCGCAGGCTCGGAGCCGCGCTATACGAACTCCGCGCTGGTCCCGAAGGGT
Organism: Acidobacteriaceae bacterium; assembly: GCA_035651235.1. Taxonomy (GTDB): domain Bacteria; phylum Acidobacteriota; class Terriglobia; order Terriglobales; family Acidobacteriaceae; genus Granulicella. The sequence goes on along the minus strand of DASRGC010000033.1, from coordinate 249,722 downwards.
GTCATCCTGGTGACGATCAACTACCGTCTTAATGTTTTCGGCTTTCTGGCGAGTGAGGATCTCGCGAAGGAAACCGGAGGTCATGCCGGCAACTACGGCCTGATGGACATGGCGGCGGCGCTGCGCTGGGTGCACGCGAATATCGGCGCCTTCGGAGGCGACCCCGGAAATGTCACGATCTTCGGTGAGAGCGCAGGTTCCTTCGCCGTCAATGCGCTCACGACCGCTCCCGAAGCGCGCGGACTCTTCCAGAAAGTTATCGGCGAGAGTGGCGCGTTCTTCGGCAGTGCAATTCCAATGATGTCTACGGCTGAGCGTGCCAAACGCGATCAGCAGTGGGTTGACTCGCTTGGAGTAAAAAATCTCGACGAGCTCCGGAAGCTTCCTGCCGAGAAGCTGATTGAGGCGGCACAGAAGAAATCAACGATTGCGTTTGCGCCAGTCGTTGATGGACTCTTTCTTCCCGAACCGGCGCCGGATGCCTATGCGGCAGGTAGGCAGGCACACGTGCCGGCAATCATCGGCTGGAATCGCGACGAGAGAAGTGGCACCTTATCCAGGGACATGACTGCCGCGAAGTGGAAGGCCTATGCCGACGATCATTACGGAGAGCATGCGGCACAGTTCCTGACTGCATTTCCCGGTGATAGCGATGGACAGGCAGTCCGCTCGGCAGATGACTTCACTACTGATTCCTTTATCGCCATGGGTGGATGGAAGTGGGCAGAGGCTGACGCGAAAACCGGACACGCTCCCGTGTATCGATACCGTTTCGACCGTCCCGCACCGGCCGAGCCGAACCACCCGCAAGGCAAATATGCCTTCCACTCGGACGAGCTGGAGTATGTCTTCGGAACACTCGACGTGAGACAAGGGGCCACATGGCAACCTGCCGACCGCAAGCTAAGCGAAGAGATGATCGGATACTGGACAAACTTCGCCCGGGCTGGCGATCCAAACGGACCAGAGCTCCCGCAGTGGTCGCGCTACGACAGAGACGGCGCTGTGATTCACCTGGACGATCCGATTACTGCAGGTCCGGATCGTTCGCGCGCCCAGTTTGAGTTTTTATCCCAGGAGCCTTCGTCCACAAATGCTCTCTCAACGGGCGCAAGATAGATCGAATTGAAGACCTGCTGTATGGTTTACGAGTGGTTCCGCAGCGGTCAAACTAAATCGACCGACACGGTATGAGGCCCGAAGCACGGACGCATTCCATAGTCCAGGAAAGCTCCTATTCCGGCGGAGGCTTAACGGATGGCGAAGTATCTCGGTGCGCTCGATCAAGGCACCACAAGCACCCGGTTTATTGTCTTCGATCGCAGCGGCCGCGCCGTGAGCACGGCACAGAAGGAGCATGAACAGATCTATCCCGCGCCTGGGTGGGTCGAGCATAATCCACGCGAGATCTGGCAGCGCACCCAGGAGGTGATCGCCGAGGCGTGCTCGAAGGGAGCTGTGGCGCGCGAAGACATTGCCTCTGTCGGTATTACGAACCAGCGCGAGACGACCGTAGTTTGGGACCGCCGGACAGGTGAGCCCGTGACCAACGCGTTGGTTTGGCAGGACACGCGAGTGGGCGAATATGTCGCAGCCCTCGCTGCGGATGGTGGTCAGGACCGCTTCCGCGAGAAGACGGGGCTGCCGCTGGCTACCTACTTCAGCGGCCTGAAGATTCGCTGGATACTGGGTCACATCGACGGAGTGCGAGCGCGCGCTGAACGCGGTGATCTGCTGTTCGGCAACATCGATACATACCTCCTGTGGAACCTCACAGGCGGCGTGGACGGCGGCGTTCATCGCACCGACGTGACCAACGCCAGCCGCACGCAGCTGATGGATTTGTCGACGCTCGAGTGGGACGACGAGATGCTGCGGGAGTTCGAGATACCGCGCGCAATGATGCCAGAGATCTCCCCAAGCAGCCACGACTTCGGTGAAATCAAGATTGGCTGCCTGAGCGGGTTGCATGTCGGCGGTATTCTCGGTGACCAGCACGCGGCGCTCGTGGGCCAGACCTGCTTCAAGCCTGGACAGCTTAAGAACACCTACGGCACAGGCTGTTTTCTGCTGATGAACACGGGCTCAAAGAAGGTGCTCTCGCAAAACGGGCTGCTCACAACGGTCGCTTACAAATTCGGCAATCAGCCGGCGGTCTATGCGCTTGAAGGAAGCATCGCAATCACCGGTGCGCTTGTGCAGTGGGTACGCGACAATCTTGGGCTGATACAGAGAAGCGACGAGATCGAGCCGTTGGCGAACTCCGTAACAGACAACGGCGGCGTTTACTTCGTGCCTGCATTCTCGGGTCTTTATGCGCCGTATTGGAAGGACGATGCGCGCGGCGTCATCGTCGGGCTAACCCGGTATGCCAATCGTGGCCACATCGCTCGCGCTGTGCTCGAGGCAACTGCTTTCCAGACTCGCGAGGTCATTGAGGCGATGGAAGCGGATTCGCATATCCGGCTCGATCAATTGCGCACAGACGGCGGCATGGTCGCAAACGATCTGCTGATGCAGTTCCAGGCCGACCTGCTGGATCGCCGTGTTCTGCGTCCCTATATGCGCGAGACGACAGCGCTGGGCGCGGCCTACGCTGCTGGTTTGCACTGCGGCTTCTATAAGGATACGGACGATCTGGTTGCGAACTGGTCTGTCGATAAAACCTGGGAGCCAAACTGTGACGAGCAGGAGCGCGAACGCCTCTTCCGCCAATGGAAGAAGGCAGTTACCCGATCCTTCAACTGGGTCGACTGAACCTCGCGCAAGTTTTCAGCAGCAATGAATGGCAAGCATCACAGGACGAACGCACATGAGAAAGACATTTCTGGGTGAACTGATCTCAGAAGCGGTCGCGGTAGCTATCATCATCGCGATCGGCGACTCTGTAGCCGCGATGTACAGCCTCTATGATCCAAGCCCCTATCAACAGGCCTACTGGGGGGTCTGCATTGCGTGGGGTCTCGCGGTGACGATTGCAATCTACACAACTGCATCCGTGAGTGGCTGCCACGCCAACCCGGCTGTCACGCTGGCGCTCGCGCTGTATCGAAAGTTCTCGTGGAGCAAGGTCTTGCCGTATTTTGGCGCGCAGACGCTGGGGGGATTCGTCGGGGCAGTGCTCGTGTACGCGCTGTATGTTCCAGTGATCAATCTCTTCAATGCAACGCATCATGTCACGCGAGCAGCCGGCGGCGCGGCAGGTGTATTTTTCACCCATCCCGGCCTTGCCGTTACGCCACTGCATGCGTTCACGGACGAGATGATACTGACCGGCATCCTCATCTTCGGCATCTTCGCGATCACCGAGAAGTACAACGAACAGGCGCCCGGAGCCAATTCCGGCGCGCTGATTATCGGCTTTCTTGTTGCGGCTATCGGCGCATCGATGGGGTACCTCGAGGCCTGGGCATTGAATCCCGCGCGTGATTTCGGACCGCGCCTGTTCTGCTTCTTTGCTGGCTGGAGCGCCGCCGCCTTTCCTTCACCGCAGAACTATTGGTGGGTTCCCATTGCCGGTCCGCTGCTTGGCGGAGTGCTCGGCGGCATAGCCTATCAGATCTTGATCCATCCCTATCTGCCTGCGCGCATCCGTGCTTCGGAGCAGATTATCGCAGGCGATCAGCCAATGGGAGCCGCGGCCGGCACAGCAGAGTTGGCGTCGGCGATTGTACCGGAGACGAAATAGAACTGCTGTGCGAGTTCGATGAAGCGGCGGGTTTCTCTGTCGATCCAGTCTGGTCCCTGCCCGAGCTCGGCGGCTAAGAGTCTTGCGACGACAGGTGCCGCTCGCTGTGCCGCCCTGGCGTCCAGCAGTAATGCACGCGTTCTGCGCGAAAGCACATCCTCGACGGTGCGAGCCATCTCATAGCGTGCAGCGAAGATCACCTCGGCGCACGTAAAAGCCAGTGCTGGATCAAGAAGCGTGGACGTTTGCGGGTCGGACGCCCACATGCGAGAGATCTCCGCGGCCTCAGTGCCGTATCGGGATAACGCAGGAGGCGCGCCGGCCTTCTCGGGCGCACCGTGCAAGCGAACGGAACGGGTCACGCAGCGCCGATCCGGCAGCATGCCTCGACGAATCGCCACTGCAAGTGTGTCTTCCGCCATGCGGCGATAGGTCGTCCACTTGCCTCCAGCCACTGTGATAAGGCCGCTCTCAGAGACCTCGATCGTGTGCTCGCGAGAAAGTTTCGAGGTCTTCGCCTCCCCGCCTGTGACGAGCGGCCGCAGGCCTGAGAAGACGCTGAGGATGTCGGCGCGGCCGAGCGGACGCGCAAGGTACGGGTTGATCGTCTCGAGCAGGAAGTCAATTTCCGAGCTCTCATGCCCCGGTTCAACCGCCACCGAGGGCGCCGGGAGATCAGTTGTGCCGATCACGACTTTGCCCAGCCAGGGGATTGCGAAGATGATGCGGCCATCGCGAGTTTTCGGCACCATGATCGCGTTCCCGTTCCCCAGTACCTCGCCGGCAACAACAATGTGCGTGCCGCGGCTGACCGAGAGCATGTGTGGACTCGATGGCTGATCCGCCCTGCGCAGTTCGTCGACAAAAATTCCTGTGGCGTTGATGAAAGCACGGGCGTGAACTTCGACAGAACGACCCGTCTCCACGTCCTCCACTGTGACACTGCCGAGCTTATCGTTGTGCTTATGCAACGCCGTACAACGCGCATAGTTGAGCACGATCGCCTCGTGATCCTCTGCTGTGCGCGCGAGTGCCAGCGCGAGTCGAGCGTCATCAAACTGGCCATCGTGATACAGCAGACTTCCCTTCAACCCCCGGGCAGCGATGCCGGGCACACGCACACGAGTCTCTGCTGCTGAAAGAACACGCGTTGGGCCAAGCGACGATTTGCCGCTAAGCACTTCGTATGCCTTCAAGCCAATGCCGTAGTAGGGCAGATCAAACCACTTGTAGACAGGCGTGACGAACGGCAGCGCATGCACCAGGTGCGGCGCGTTCTCCAGCATGATCTTCCGCTCGCGCAGCGCCTCATAGACGAGGTGCAACTGCCCGCTGACGAGATATCGCACACCGCCATGCACCAGCTTGGTCGCGCGGCTGGAGGTCGCCTGCGCGAAGTCTCCGGATTCGACAAGCGCGGTACGGAATCCGCGGGTTGCGGCGTCGACAGCGAGTCCAAGACCGGTGGCCCCGCCACCGACGATCAAAACATCGAGGTTGTCGTTCTTTGTCTCGTCCAGCCGTGCGAACTTTTCTGCGCGTGTGCTCATGCAACTCTCCGCGATCTCCAGCCCACAGAAACCACGAAAGCCGCCCGTGAATTCCGCCGATTCCTGCAGAATTCTCAGGCGGCCTTCAGAACTCTGCCGCAGCAGCAGTGAGGCTACATGCTTCGTCGGTGAAAGGCAAGTACCAGGGAATCGACCACAACTCGCGATCCCGGTGGAGTTAAGGGACGCACACCACAATCATGGCCTAGCCACCTATTTTCTATCCATAACGCCTATTCCATGCAGCCGCGAAACAAGCCACTACAATTGAATTCGATGATTTCTCCCGACAGCATCGACCTCGTTGGCGTAGGCCTGAATGCGACCGACACCTTGATCCGTTTGCCCGAGTTTCCCCAGCGCGGCTCGAAGCTCGAATACGACACAGAATCTCTTATGCCGGGTGGACAGGTTGCCTCAACTGTCGTCGCGTGCCAGACCTGGGGTCTTCGAACGCGCTATGTCGGCAAGCTAGGCGATGACGATGCATCGAGGTTGCATGCTCGTGAGTTCGACCGGACAGGAGTTGACGCCAGACTTATTAATGTGGCGGACGCCCCAAGTCCGAAATCGCTCATCATGGTCGATCAGGATGGCGAACGCACCGTCCTATGCCGGCGGGATGACCGGCTGATCCTCCAACCGAACGAACTCAGGCGCGAGTGGATTACAGATGCTCGCGCTCTTCATGTCGATGGGCACGATACATCCGCAGCGATTCAGGCCGCCAGTTGGGCTCGCGAAGCTGGGCTCGCTGTGATTGCTGATCTCGACGAAATCTATCCGGGTGTCGATGCGCTAATCGAGAAGATCGACTATCTCATCGTTAGCCGTGATTTCCCGGCCCGCCTGACTGGCGAAAAAAATCTTGTGAAGGCGCTTCGTGAGATCCATTCCCGCTATGGATGCCAGCTCACCGCAGCTACTCTCGGGCAGGGCGGCGTGCTCGCGTGGAATGGAAACGTCGCCCATCACACACCTGCCTATCGTGTTCCGGCAGTCGATACGACAGGAGCAGGCGACATCTTTCACGCCGGCTTCATCTTTGCCCTGCTGCAGGGATGGTCACTGGAGCGCCAGCTTGACTTTGCGTGCGCCGCCGCCGCCATAAACTGCATGGCGGAAGGTGCGCGAGGCGGGATTACAGCCCTCGAGTCGATCTTCAAATTCATGCAATCGACTGCGCACTATGACGAGAGCCTCGAGCAGGTCCTGCAAACGGAAATGTCGTACTGATTTGAAGCTGCCCGCCTGAACGCGCGACGCGGCCTCGCCATATCCAGCTACCAGGCGATCGTCTCCGGGAAGAATTCTGCAAACAGCTCGTCGTAATAGGGCCTGAGCTCCTGCAGCCTGGGCTTGGTGTGTCCCTTCGAATAAAGGTCATATGGGTTGAACTTCAAGACCCACGGCAACATCTCCCGGTCCTGATCGTTGCAAAGGTAGTCGTACGCACCATGCCGGTGCCAGGCGTAGAACGAGTGATAGCGCAGCATGTACAGCGCTTCCATCGGAAGATAGTTCTTCATCACCTCGTAAATGTACCCGTCGTGTCCGAACGACATTTTTACTTTGTCCAAACCACAGTTCGGCTCGTAGATGCCGTACTTCGTCCGATAGACCGGATTGCTGTAGTCCGGATTGTCGCGGAAGTACTCGGGAAAGACGACAGACTCGGAGTACGCGCAACCGGTCGGAAATGTGTCACCGACAACACCCCACTGCGGCTCACCATACAGGCACAGGCACTTGCCGAGGTCATGTACAAAACCGGTCGCCACCATCCACCGCGGATGGCCGTCCCGGCGAATCGCTTCAGATGTCTGCAAGAGATGTTCGAGCTGCGTAAGATCTGTGTCCGGGTCGCTGTCGTCAACCAGCGTGTTCAGATATTCAGCCGCTTCCCAAATACTCTTCCGCCCTCGAGTCAGTCCGAAGTACTCATTCTCCTTGGCCAGCACGTAGTCATGGGTTTGAAACGTGTGATTCAGTCGATAGAACTCGGCGACGCCCGGGTTCGCAGTCGCGTCGTACTCGCGAAACTCCTCCTGCGTCTTGCCTTCCTTGTATCGTCCTTCGAGGAACTCGTCCCATTCCTCCATGTCGGCTGACAATGGGTTCCGCTTCGCTGAAGCGAGTTGCGATGCTGTGCTCATGGGTCGCTCCCCCGCAGGATCAGAAAAAGATCCAACGTTACCGGTAACTATAAGGACATTCCTCTATAATTGGCAAGCGCGAAATCGGCCTGAATCGTCCCGTTGCGCTCATGACCCGCCTGAGGAGGCTCGAGCTTGCGAACCAGGAATACAGCAAAGGCCGTACTAACGGATGTGCAATTCTGGATTCCTGTCGTCGTGCTCATCTTCGGTATTGTCCTGCTGGTTTGGCTTCACTAATTCCGACGGAGCAGATCGCGAACACTTATGCCGACTAAAATCGACACCTCTTCATCGCGCTACGCGGGATCGACTCATGTACTTGGCGTGCTCTGCGGCCTTACTGCCGGCGTATGGTTGGGCGCCGCTGAAGCTCCGACGAAGCTGGTTCACGCCGGCTTTTCTCCTTTTGCCATCTCGCTCTGTATGGTGACAGGCGTCTTCGTAGCGCGCTGGACCTTCCCCACCCTGCTCAAAGGAACGAGTTACGTTTTCGCCGACCTGATGTCCAGAGCGCATCTCTTAGTCTGGGCAATCCTCGCCGGCGCACTCTGGGCAGTCGCGAATACACTTACAGTCTTCGCCATTCGCGATGTAGGTCTGTCGATCGCCTTCCCCATGTGGAACACCAACTCCCTCATCGGGCTTCTCTGGGGACGCGTCCTCTTCCGCGAGCTGGATGGAGCCGATGCGCGGACAATCGCGAAAGTTGTTGTGGGAGCCGGGTGCATCGTTGTAGCCGCAATCATGCTTGGCTTCAGCACCGTTCACGGAGGAAGCTCAACTGGCCACAATGCTATCGGCGGCATCCTCGCGGCCACGGGAGCCAGCCTGATGTGGGGCACCATGTACGTGCCCTACCGCAAGGCGTATCTCAGCGGCATGAATCCTCTGTCTTTCGTAACCGCGTTCACCGTCGGCGAGCTCGCCACGATGCTTCTCCTCACCTGGACGCTCGACGGCGGACGTCACTCCTCCGCTTTCCAGATTGTGCACTCCGGGCAGGTTGTCTTCTGGCTCTTTCTCGGCGGATTCGTCTGGGTCATCGGCGACATGTTTCAGCAGTTTGCTGCAAAATATCTCGGCATCGGCCGTGGTATTCCACTCTCCAACACCAACCAGCTTTGGGGGCTCGCCTGGGGCGCGCTCGTATTCGGAGAGCTCGCGGGCGCTGATCGCAGCCACAAGCTGCTCGTCTTAGGCGGATCGCTCATCATGATCGTTGGCGCTCTGTTCATAAGTGGTGCCAAAGCTTCCGCCGGAGAACATTCATCTCGCAATGAGGCGCTTGAACGAGAGTGCAGTCGCTACGGTCTGAACTATAACGAGGTGCTGGTTGCCCAGAGTGGCGACGAGTTCGGCCACGGTCCCGATCGCCGCCGCTGGTGGGACCATGTCATCGTCCTTACGGCAACGGCTATCTTCATCTGGCTTGCCTGCAAGGCTTCGGTGCCTCCGCTTGCAATGAACCTGCGCTGGATTGCAGTGCTCAGCGTCATCCTGCTCGCAAGTCTGATCGGCTGCGGATACCGCCTGTACAAACAGACGCGCTTCTCTTAGACAGCGCAATAGCTCATTCACGCACCACCGATCTCGGTAGCAAGAGCAGAGTCTTGGGAAGCAAGCTCGGCTTCGCTATCAGCTCAAGGGCAAGCTCGCCGGCGCGGGCACGCTGCACCTCCGGTCGCTGATCGACAGTCGTCAACGGGATGCGGAGATACTAGTTCAGCTCTAGCATCCGCTTCAGGACATGTGCCCGCATCTTCTCGCTAATGTCCTGATTGCCGCGTAAGACCTTCGACACGGTTACCTTCGAAATGCCCAGGCCGCGCGCGATATCTTTCGAGGCGAATACCCAAGAAACTTCTCAGTCAAAACACTTAATAGACCCAAAGAGGATAGCTCATCTTCGGCTACTGAGCCTTCGGCGGCGCGCTCCAATTCACATAGATCGGATTACCCAGCAGCAAGATCTGCCCTGAGGCATCGTGGACTTCGACAAGAAACCAGCTTCGCATTGATCGCGCGCTGACCGCCCAATGCAAAGACGCGTGATCGCCATGAATGGTTTGTGCAGGAGCACTCGAAGTCTGTTCGCTGCCTTCGATCAACTCCGCCGAGTCGCCGTCACAATTGTCGATCTGAGCTTCAACGTCGATATGCTCGCCGGCTCGTGCGACGAGCAGACCACCCATGACAGCCGAAGACGACGTATGGGCTGACAGATCCAGCATGCGATTGCGCGATCCGGCGACATCAATGAACACGCGCCCGGACCGAATACCCGATAGGATCGCGGGCGTCGACAACTCTGTGGCATAGACCACAGTTGTCGGATGTCCCACCGCATTGGTCTCATCAGGAGGAATCAGCGGTTGATGGTTGTCGCTGCCTCCAATCGCAGCCAACCGATGTCCAAGGTTCAACTGTTCCTGCCAGAATGGAATGCCTGACGCGGAAGCATCCTCGCCACCTCCGTTCACGGCCTCGACCGCAGTGAAGTAATGCATATCAACAGGATTTTCCGGGGCCCAGCGACATCCCATGCAGATTTCGCCGCCCGGTGCGTTCGGGTGGTTGATCGACAGCAGCGCGCCCAGCCCTTGCGCATTCCTCAACAGAACGTTCAACGTCGGGACAGCTTTGCTGCCGACCCGGAAGTCCACAAAGTCCGTCGTTCCCAAAAAGTTGATGTGACCCTGAAAGGTCGTGATCTCGCGCCCGGGGATCAGCAGCACATTGTTGAAATAGGGCTGCAACTCGCGCATCGCATCATATTGCGAGGTCGCATTGTGGTCCGTGATTGCAATGAAGTCGAGGCCACGCCGTTCCGCTGCTTCGACCGTCATGAACACGGGGCACGGCACCATCTGCCCAGTTTGATTCGGGCAATGACCGTCGCTATGCGCGGTGTGCATGTGCAGATCGCCGCGATACCAGGCCGGCCCCGAGCGCAGCGGCTCGCGCAGGACCGCGGGTTCATCGCTGACCAGCCCCGTGCGCGAGAGGAAAACCGTAGCGGTGTAGTGGGAGGTGACCTGCGGCCGGATATTAGGAACACCGATAAGCACGTTCCACGTACCCGCTGGAATCGCCCCGGGCAGACACGACGGAGTCGCATCAGACAAGCCGACGGTCAGCGTCGACTTGTTCCCACCGCTCCAGCATCTCAGCCCGTCAGGGTCTTCGAGCCCAAGATCGAGCGCGGTCTTCTGCTCACGCTCGGTGTAACTGAACGTGACGGTGACACGGTGCACGCCGGCTGGAACATGAAACGGGACCTCGATGTAACTATGATTCTGGGCTCCCGCAACCACGCCATGAAGCGTGATGTCCGCGTTCCCCACACCGACTGATGACGCGGATTGCCCGGTGGCAACCTGCGCATGCAGCCCGGCAAACAGAAAGGCCATAGCGAGGAGCCATGCCTGCACTGTCAGGAATCTCGACCAGACAAACATGTTCCTCGCTAACCCGGCCATATACATCGTGACGCTGTTAGTAGAACAGCTTCAACGCGAACTGCAAGGTGCGTGCGCCGTTGTTCCCATTGCTGTTCTTTGTACTGGTGATTGTGCTGAACGGCGTCGTCTTGAAGTTCAGGTTTCCTGGCTGCGAAAAGTCCGGTGTATTCGTCGTGTTGAATGCCTCCGCGCGGAATTGCACGCGGACTGATTCCGTGATCGAAAAGTCCTTGAGCACGGCTGAGTCAAGATTGCTGTAGTTCGGTCCGCGGGCCTGTTCCTGGCTGCCGCCCAGCGGTGAGTAGTCCGCCTGGCCGATCGTAGTTGCAGCCGGCGGCTGCGCAAATGCCGCAGGATTCAGCCACTGGGTGTAGTTGTGCGGCCCTGCGTACAAGTTCTGGCCGGGAACGGTGAACGCGAAGCATCCAAAGTCGGAGGTCGTCGCCGTGGGGCAGGTTACGGTAAACGGCTGGCCGCTCTGATGGCTGTACATCGCATTCACGCTCCAGCCGCCAATGATCGCATTCACGGCGCGGCTTGCACTCCCCATGAAGGCACGGCCGTTGCCGAACGGCAGTTTATAAATCGCGGCGAGGTGCACCAGGTTCGCCGCATCTGTATCGCACAGTGCATAGTCGCGCGAGATGCCGAAGCCGGGCAGCCACTCCGCACGATACTGCTGGTTCTGCCCCGCCTGCGTGTGCTGATCGCTCATGCACTTGCTGTACGTGTAGTTCCCCAGCACATAAAGCCCATAGCCGGTCTGGTGCTCGTAGGTGGTCTGCAGAGAGTTGTAGCTGCTCGTCGCGTTCGTCGTCTCGTAGGTGGAGTTGCGCGCGAAGCTCTGGAAAGGAACATAGAGCTGCGCATTGGTGCCGGGAGGAAGGATTACGGTCGGCGAGTTGTTATACCCAAGATTATCGAGATGACGACCCTGCGTTCCGACGAAGCCCACCTGGATGGAGTCGTGTGCCGAGAACTGATCCTGAATCGTCAGGTTCTCCGTCTGCACATACGGCGTCTGGAAGTTGTACTGCCGTCCATACAGGTTCAGGCCCGAGCCGCTGAAGATCGTCGGATCGCTGAAGTTGACCGTAGTGAGCGCCTGCTCCATCGTGGCCGGCGCACCGTTCGACAACAGCAGCGGATGCTGCGAGTCGGGACTCGGGAAGCTTGCGGTATAAACGAACGGATAGTTGGTGCCGAGCGTTCCTCCATAGCCCAGATTGCCCAGCGCGCCGTAGCTAATGCCGAAACCGCCGCGTGCGACGAGCTTAGGTGTAACGCGGTATGCAAATCCCACACGAGGAGCGAAGTTCGTCTTCTGAGCGGTGCCCAGGGTCATGCTGGAGGTGCACTGCAGAGTAATATTGTTGCTCTTCAGCAGAGCATCGAAACCCGCGGAGCGCGGCACAGCGCAGCCCTTGGTCGGCATGTAATAAATTCCGCTGTTCGATCCTCCGGTAACTCCGTTTCCGCCTGCCGGTATGAAGTTCGCCTGCCTTCCGTTAACCTCTTCGTAGGGCGTGAAGTAGTCCCAACGCAACCCAAGGTTGAGCGTCAGGGTAGGCGAAATCTTCCAGTCGTCCTGCGCGTAAGCGCCCCAGTACCAGCGCTGATCGTCCGTCCCGGAAATGTTCGATCCCGAGAAGCTGCTCATCCCGCCAACGTTATTCACGCCGCCAACCAGCGAGTTGATCGGCGTCAGCAGCATATCGGCGACTCCGTTAAGGCTATGGTTGTTATTTGGAAGATCCGTGTACTCGCCGTTGAAATTAAAATCTCCGCGACCCTGCGGAGGCTGCGAGATGTTGCCGATCAGATCATCCACCTGGATGCCGATCTTCAACAGGTGATTGCGAAGCACCTTGGTGATGCCATCCACGCCCTCGATGCTGTACACATACTGCAGCGTGGGCGAGAAGTTACCCACACCCACGTTCTTGAACGGGCTGGGGTTGATCAGCGGAAGTCCACCGTTGTTTGCAACCTGCGGCACTCCTTGAATCCCAAACTTTGCCGGGATTCCGAAGTCATTGCCGTACACCGATACCTGAAGTTTGTCCGAGTGCACCATGCCCACATGCATGTCGTTGGTAAACGTCGGCGTAAACACATGGGTGTAGCCGACCGCCCACGCATATGCCGGCAGGCTGTCTGCGCGGCCTCCGCCTCCGCCCGCAAGCCCCGGCATATTCGAAGGAACGTTCGTCGTGTAGTAGCTTCGGTCAAACACTCCGAACAGCGTGTTGTTCGGGTTAAAGTTCTGATCGATTCGAATGTCGTAGGTGTTAGTCCAGTGGTTCTCCTTCGGAACAAAAAGGAAGTTGTTAGAGAGCCCAGACTGGTTTGGCGCAGGATAAACGCCGAGCAGGCTCACCGCGTTCGGGTCCAGTCGCGAGGTCGGGAGAATATTCAGGAACGCCACCTGGGACGCGGAGGTGAAACTCATCATCCCGGTGAGCGGTCCTCCCGCAGCATAATTCGCAGCGGGGCACCCGGCTTTCGTGCAGCCGTAAAACGGATCACGCACGTATGACCCAGCCGGTCCCTTGAGACCGGTGATCGGATCAATCCCAGACGCCGGAATCACGCGCGTCGTCGCCGGATCGAAGATCGTGCCGTACCAGAACGTGCGGCCCAATGCATCCGTCTCGATACTCTTCTGGTTGGTCAAATTGCCAGTGTTGTAAATGATATTGTCCTGCAGATTGGTGAACCCGCTGCTCACCATGCCCGTCGTCGGAACAGTGCTTGTGTTGGGCAGGGGCAGGATGAAGCGGCCGCCCTGGTAATCAGCGAAGAAAAAGGTCTTGTTCTTGAAGATCGGTCCGCCGATAGTAGCGCCGAAGAGATTCTGACGGTACTCGGGAATTGGATTGCTGGTGCACACACCGCTGGACGTACAAGTTCTGTTGAAGAAGTAGTTCGCATTGAACGCGTCGTTGCGGAGATACTCCCAGACGTCGCCGTGGAAGCTGTTAGTGCCTGACTTGAGCGCTGCGTTCACAACGCCGCCCGTGGAGTGGCCGAACTCCGCGTTGAAATCCCCGTTCTGGACCTTGAACTCCTGAATCGCATCCGGCGGAGGCACGATCGCCGCGTTCGTTCCGGTATAGTTACCTCCGTAAATTTCGATATTGTCGTTGATCCCGTTCAGGCGGAAGTCGTTCTGCCACACGTTTACGCCATCGACCGAAAAGTACGCGCTGTCTGTACTCCCTGAATCCGGCGTCGGCTGGCCCGGCGGGGCGGTAGAAACACCCGCCGCCATCTGCGACAGAGAGCCCCAGTTGCGCGTCGCCAGAGGAAGATCGTTGATCTCCTCGCTGGTAATCGTCTGGCCCACCGCGGCATTCTCCGACTGCAGCAGCGGCGCAGCTGCCGTAACCGTCACCTGCTGCTGCACGTCGCCTGCGTTCATGTGCAGGTCGACCGTCAAAACCTGCTGAACGTGCACGTCCAGACCGCGCACAATGTAGTTCTGGAAACCCTTGGAGGCAGACTGGACCGTATAGGTCCCTGGGACTAGATCATCGAACGCATACGTCCCGGTAGACGTCGATTGGGTCGTCGTACTGACGTTCGTGCCTACATTGGTCAGCGTGATCTTCGCGTTGGGTATCGCAGCACCGGTTGGATCCATTACCGTGCCGGTGATACTCCCTGTGTCAAGCTGAGCCGCCATCGTGCCGCAGGTGAAGGCCAGGACAACCGTTGCCAGCAGCACACGGATAACCGCGGTCGATCGCAATTGCAGGTTCATAGACTGCCTCCAAGGGAAAGGGGAAGTTCGTACGCAAACGGTACTTGGCCGAGCATGCGTATTCGCAATCCATAATCACCCGACGCGCCGAGCCGTAAAAGTGTATAGCAACCGTTTCCGGCGTGAATACACATGTGATAAGAGTGGCTCAAGCCCTTTCAAAAGTATCGTTTGGCGCATCCATGAATAATCGGTGAAGAGACCGCCCAGCAAGACGGCAAGGTCGTCGTAATGCTACATTTACCCACGCCGGTTAGTTTGGATTTTGACTCTTCACCCGGGATTGGGAGATTCACCATGGGACGGTCGGCAGTCGTTGAGCATGAGGACAGGTTCAGCGAGACGACGCCACTGCTGGAGAGCGACGAACGATGGCAGGTCGCAAAGCGCGCCGTCGCCAGCAGGCACTTCGCCCGGTCGCCGCTGCTCTCCAATTTCCTTCTCTATATCGTCGCCGAAACGATTCAGGGCAGGTCCGACCAGATAACGGAGCACGAGATCGGCGTGCACGTCTTCGATCGGCCGGCTCATTATCGGACGCTTGAAGACAACATCGTCCGCAGCTATGCCCGCCAGTTACGTCGCAGGCTCACCGACTACTTCCTCCAGGAGGGCTCCTTCGAGCGGCTGCACATCGAGATCCCTCTCGGCGGCTATATTCCCATCTTCGTGAATGCCGGCGAAGAGGGCTCACGAGAGGCTAAATCCGTTGCCTTCGATCAAAACGGCAGCCCGCATTCGCCTCCCATCATATCCGGGCCACTGGGTTCGAATATCGCTCAAAGCCGCTGGACCTGGCGGCGGAGTTTGCTCCTGCTTGCCTATACCGCAGCGATCTGCTCGGTGGCCTGGTGGACAGGCAGATACAAGCGGCACGAGCCGGTCGAACCTGCACAACTCACAGCGGCAAAACCGCTATGGGATGCGATCTTCAACGGATCGTATACCACCTACATCGTGCCCGCCGATGCCGGACTGAATATCATCGAAGACATCTCCCACAAACCTCTGCCCCTTGCGCAGTATGTGAACGGCGACTACGCAAAGAGCGAACTGCCCCAGGTGGACCCTCACAGCGCAACCGATCTTCGAACCCAGGACTTCACCAGCTTCGTCGATCTGCAGATCATCTCCGCCTTGTCGCGACTCCCACAGTTCAATCCAAAGCGTGCGATTCTTCGATTTCCCCGCGATATAAGACTCGATGATCTGAAGAACGCGAATGCGATCATCCTCGGTTCCGTCGGCAGCAATCCCTGGGCGGGCCTTGGCGACAGCAAGGCCAACTTCCGCATCGTTTATCACGATGGCATGGGCGCTGCGAGGATCGTCAATACGCATCCCCTGGCCGGCGAGATGCCCGAATACGTCAGCCACTGGAACGAACCCGCGCACGAAACCTTCGCTCTCATCTCTTTCCTGCCAAGTCTGAGTGGCGACGGGCACCTGCTGCTGGTGCAAGGTCTTGATGTAGCTGGTACGCAAGCCGCTGGCGAAGCGCTTCTTCGGCCAGAGTTGATCGAGCCCATTTTGAAGAAGGCCATCCGCCCGGACGGAACTTTGCGCAACTTCGAGATCCTTCTTCGCGCTTCAAGTATTGAGTCAAGTGCGACAGGAACCTCCATCATCAGCACGAGAATTTACTGAGATCGGTGAGGTAAACGCGTGGAACAGGAATGTTCCACGTGGAACATTCATTTGTAGGCCACTAAGAAATGTTGAAAACGAAGATTTCTGTGGATAAGAGATTCGGCGCGTCCGCTATTCGCACCTAGGAGTAAATGAAATGGCCTCCGGAGTTCCGGAGGCCATTCGTGCAGCTTCGAGGGTTAGAAGACGATCCGGCCCGAAAACTGGAATCGGCGAGGGCTGCTGTAGCCTGTGAGACGGCCAAACGAACTCGTGGCCGAAGGGTTGACGACGGATATGGTCTGGGTCTGTGCCATCGAGAACGTCACGTTGTTGAGCACGTTGAAGCAGTCAGCCCGGAAGACGAACTTGACTCGTTCCTTGCTGATAGGAAAGCTGCGCTGCAGCGATGCATCGACGTTGTAGCGGCTCGGCTGGCGCAGGTAGCTGGAGCTGCGCGGCGCTGTGCCGATCTTGGTGATCGCGTTCCCGCATACGCCCTTTCCGTATTTCGCGTCGAAGCTTGTATCGCCCAGGCTGGCACAGGGGATAGTACCGCCGACTGGGAAGACGTTCAGGGCCGAGAACGCGCTGGTGTCAAGATAGTTCTTTTGGCTGAAGTTGGCGTAGGTGACCCCGGAACTACCATAGTCGCCGTTGATGCGGGCCGAGCCGAGATCGCGGCCTGGCGCCAGATCCGGCATGCAAGTGCCCTGAGCGGGTGCGTTGCAGCCGGTACCGGTCACGAGCAGCGGCTTGCCCGAGCTATAGGTGTATATGCCGGACAACTCCCATCCGCCGGCAATGTTGCGGACCGCCCAGTTGTCGCCGCCAATATGGCCACGGCCGAAGGGCAGCTTGCCGTAGCCGAAGACGTTGAGGTTCTCCGGGATGTCGTTGATGGTGATCGAGCGATCCATGCGGTTGTTGCCGGGCATCGCCACTCCGCTCGAGGAAGCTGCCGCCGGTACCGGGTAGTAAGACCGGACCGTGCCGTCGTCCCCAAGGTTCTTGGAATAGGTGTAGTTGACGGTGAAGTTGACGCCCTTGTACTCGCGCATCTTCAAAGTGAACTCGAAGGCGTTGTAGGAGAGGTTCCCGACGTTGTCCCAGGTGGTGCCGGGAGGCGAGGAGTATTGCGGGAAAGGCCGCAGCATGCGTCCGATGCTTGCGCTCGTGCTGAGCGCGGCGGCAGCCGTGTACCCGGGGTATGGAGCGTTCACGCTGGAGTCCGCGGCATGTGCTACGGCGACATTGGCACTTGTTGCGGGCGCGGTCATAATGTTTGCGAAACTCTTCGGCACGGTCACAGAGCCCAGGGTCACCAGGTATTTGGGATCCATGCTGCCGCTCCAGAAGCCCGGTTCGCCTGCCCCGGCGACGAAATGTGACTGGCTGCCGGAGTAGTTGAGCGTCAGGGTCATGGCATTGGTCAACGCCTTCTGCATGCCGAAGTTGTAGAAGATGAACTCCGGGGCACGGCCGGACAGGTACGGGTCAGCGTAGTCCGGAGCGCCGCCGGCCGACACATATTTGCCGCTGGAATTCACGTAGTTGCCGGTGCCCACCGTGAGTTCCGAAGCGGAGGCGCCGGTGGGTGCAGGGATGGTATATCCCGGGCCACCGAAGTTCGTATTTGCCACACCAGCTGCCTGAAATGCGGTGCTGTTGTTCAGATAAAAGGACGGCCCCGCAGAGGCGGTGCTGGTGGTCGCCGCCGGCAGAATAATGCTCGAACCGAAGCCCGTTTGTCCGGTACCGGTAGCGTCACCGGCGCGGCCGCCGACCCCGCCTGCGCGGGAGTAGGCAACCGCGAAGCCTGCGCGGAAGACGGTCTTTGGGTCAGGAGAGTACTCGAGACCGAGGCGAGGTCCCCAGTTCTTCCAATAGGTGTGTACAGGCGTGCGGCACTGGCAACTGATATCCGCACCGCGATTGCCGGCATATTCGAGCTCGCCCGGCGATCCGGTAAGCGGGTCGGTTGCATTGGGATTGAAGAAGCTCCAGCGGTCCGCCACCTCATGATACGGAGGCAGGTAGTCCCAGCGCAGACCGAGATTCAGGGTTAGGTTCGGACGGATCTGCCAGTTGTCCTGAACGTACGGTGAGACCGGGTGGTAACGGCCGCCGATGTCGCTATAGAGCGGGACGCCGGCCGAAGACGAGTTAACTGCGCCGAGCAGGAAGCTCGCGTAACTGTACCCGGTTGTGCTGGTGCTGATCGCGCTCGAGTTTTGACCGTAGTTGGCGGTGTCGTTGGGTGACCATTTCTGGATGTAGACATCTGAGGTGCCGAGCGGGCTGATGACGTTGTCTTCCAGCCACTGGGTCTGAACGCCGAAGGTGATGTTGTGATGACCGACGCTCCACTGGAGATTGTCGACGATGGTAAAGGTGGTCGGCACGGTGCTGGAGCTTCGCTGGGAACCGCCGGTAGCGCCCCAGTTGGTGTCTGTCACGGAGGAAAATGCCGGACTGCTGTTGAAAGTGCTGCCGGGGAACTCCGTGGTGGCCTGGCCGACGGGCAGGCCGGTGATGCCGGCGTCGACAGCGTTCATGCCTTTGAGGCCCTGCGAGGCGTTCAGCGAGACACCGCCGAAGCGGGTGAAGCCGTAGTTGAACTGGTTGACGATGTGCGGCGACAACGTCCAGGCGTGCTCAACGGTCGCCATCGTGGGATGCAGAATGCTCGAGATCGCCGTCGAGTACGGCAGCGGCATGACGGAGCCGAAGCCGATGGACCGCCGCAGGCCGCGGGTGTACGACACCGAGATACGTTGCTTGGGCGTGAGGTCGTAATCGACCTTGGCGACGATCTCCCAATTGTCATAGCCGCTGTAGCCGCTGGTCAGATAGTTGCCCGACAGACCAGGCAGGTTCGGGTTGGGCAGAAGCTTCTGCTCATATTGGGAGATCGGGGAGATATAGCTGGCGGGAATGACATTGTTGGTCAGCACCCCATTCTTCACAGCCTGAAACGGCTGGCGGGTGCAGACGTTGCCCGAGCAGGAGTTCGTGAGCGGATTGAAAATGACGGGCGGGTTGTTGCTGCCGCTTCCAGTGCAGCCCCCGCTCCCGCAGGTTAATTCGGTGAAGTCACCCTGCTTCATCAGTGGGGTAGGAACAGTGAAGACCGCAGCGTTACCCGTGGACGTATTGTGGAATCGGTCGTAGTTAGCGAAGAAGAAAAGCTTGTGGTGCATGAACGGCACCGGACCGCCGACGGAAGCGGAGAGCTCGTTCTGGTGTTCGGCAGCCTTACCAGCCGGGACCTGGGTAGCGACGCCATTCACGATGGCGTACTTGGTGAGCTGGTTTCCAGCAAAGCCCCAGGCGTCGAACGCGGTGTTGCGGATGAGGTCAATGACTTCGCCGTGGTATTGATTGCCGCCGCTCTTGACGGTGAAGCCGATGGCACCGGCGCCCTGGTACTCGGCCGAGGGAGCGGAGGAGATGATCTGAAGCTGATCGACGCTCTCCACCGGAACGCTGTTGGCGATGATGCGGTTGTCGCCCTGCTGATTCGAGGTAGTCGTCGGAATGCCGTTGAGGTAGACCTCCGCGAGGTAGTCGCCGGTGCCGGAAAAGATGGGAGCGCGCACGCCGCTCTGAGCGCCTACAGAGAGCGTCGCCAGCGAAGATGGATCACGCTGCTGGCCGTTCATGATAAGCGGCAGAGACATGTAGACATCGTTGGTGATGACTTCGCTGACGCTGGCGCTGGAGGTCTCAAGCTGCGGCGGCGCTTCGGTGACCGTGACCGCCTGGTCGACCGCGCCGGGCGAGAGCTTGGGATTGAAGCCCGTCACATTGAGCCCGTTCACCTCGAGGTTCTTCTGTGTGAGCGTCGCAAAGCCCGGCACGGTGACCGTGACGGTGTACACACCCGGAATCAGCGGCGTAATGCTGTAGAGGCCGGCGCCCGTGGACTTCCGCGTCGTGCTGACCTTGCTCGCCTGATTGGTCGCCGTCACCGTGGCATTCGGGATCGCGGCACCGGTTGAGTCCGTGACTGTACCCTCAAGGGCGCCTTCACCGCCCGTCTGAGCCAGTACTGCGGAGCCCGCACACGCAAGAAAGCTTACCGCGAGTAAGACAGCGAACGACCGGCGCAGCCGCGTCCAGCCTGAGAAATTGATGGCATTGCTAAGCATGTGTGACCTCCCGAACGACAGAAGCTTATGTGCACGCCGCAGCTAACGACTTCTCGCGTTCGCTTTCTGTGGCAGCCTCGCTATTAGAAAAGCGTCTCTATACGACTGTCAATAGGGGAACTATTTTCTATTCGATTACTTGAACAGATCGCCACGCCGTCCGCTCTTCACTACCCCAATTTCAACGGCTTACCCGGCGCGCTCGAAACAGGGATTCAACGGGCCGCAGGCCGGTAGACCTCGGTTTCTACAATGCTGAGGATCGGAGGCTCGGTCCTGCCGAGAGGCTCGGCCTGGTCAACCTGGCCATTCAGTTCCACAAGCTGGTGGGCTTCCCCGACATCCACCGGAGGCCCGGTGAGCTGAATGCGCAGATGCGTTCCGGCGCGCCTGGCTGCAAGCGGCAGCGTGATGTATCCCAGGCTGGTTGGAGTGTTCCCGCGGTAGATCGTCTCGCCATCGAGCGTCACTAGGATCGGGTATCGGCGTACGCGGAAGGACGTAAGCTTCAGATCGAGCTCTGTCGGCACACACGGCTGTGCGAGCGTGTACTCAATCCAGGCGGTGTCCAGCGACGCGTGCACCTGCGTTCTGTCGGGCTCTGCGTGACGAATGGGGAGACCATCCGTATCAATATCCGTGCGGCTGGCGGAAGCGTTCGTCCATGCAGTCGTTTCGTTGTCGTCGTACGCCTTGAATACCTGGTCCGCATTGGCACCCGCTGTCGCCGAGACGATCGTGATCGGATCACGCGTGATGTGGAACGAAGGCGTGGAGGGCGTCGGGCCGCGGTCGAGGTGCACCGGCAGAGCAGCCGCCGGATCAAACGTCGAAAGACCATTCCTCTCGGGCTCGGCGCGCGAGGAGAACGTAATATGCGCGGGCGCGAGGCCGACGGCCTTTGCAGTGAGGGTGATCCGGCCCGGTGTTTCCGTGGAGCGAATGGAGACGCGATTGATGCCGCCTTCTACCGGAAGGTCGCGCGACAGAATGTAGTTGTCGTAATACAGAAACGGAGTGACTGGCGTCGCGGCCAGACCGTGCGTATCCGCCGGGGCGATGTTGATGGGCTCAGGCTTCGCAGTTCCCTGCGCGATCCCGCCGCGCCACTCGGCAGGTCCCGCGAGGCTGAAGTGAATCATGTTCAGCGCAGTGGGCACACGTCGTCCGCTCTTGTCGATGGCTTCTACATCAACCAGGGCAAGGTCAGAGCCGTCTGCATGCAATCCGCCCGGACCGGTATGCAACGTCAGACGGATGGCAGTGGGTTCCCCCGCAGTGCTCAACGTTGTCGTGACAACCGGATGATGATG
Source organism: Acidobacteriaceae bacterium (assembly GCA_035651235.1). Taxonomy (GTDB): domain Bacteria; phylum Acidobacteriota; class Terriglobia; order Terriglobales; family Acidobacteriaceae; genus Granulicella. Next base: position 228,002 of record DASRGC010000033.1, on the reverse strand, counting down.
CGAGTCATAACCAATCGCCGTAAGTGTGCCCGGTTGAAAGACAACGTCAGGAAACGTGAAGAGAAAATCGTGAGTTGGCCGAACCGTGCCGAGCGATCGCCCGTTGAGCTTCAGCTCGACAAATGCGGTCGTCGCTTCAACGTAGATGTTGCGCTTTGTGCCTGCTGCATAGTTCCAATGGCCGTTGATGTGAATCCGCGGGTGTTCGGGATCAACCCAGCCGTCCCACATCACCTGGTGAGCGAAGAACGCGTCCTTCGGTATCCGCATCGCGTCGACCTCGCCCGACCGGCGATAGTTGTTGTCGCCGCGAAAGTGCGAGTTTTCGTCGATCCAGCTGATGTTTGCTCCGCCGGCGGAGACCCGCCGTCCAGTGCCCGGCCGTGCACGGAAGTAGTCGTCCCAGCGAAGCACGTCTTCCAGCGTGTAGCTGTCCTGATTGCGGTTGTAGGGCGGAGAGTCCTGATGGTACGGCGGCGTCTGGTCGTCCCAGAACTTGCGCGCTCCTTCATCGCGGTTGTACTCATGCGCCCACAGCGGCTTCGTCGCTGACTTGTCGATGTACAACATCTCGCCGCCATATTCGGCGATATGCGATCCAAGCATCTCGCGCGCCCCGATCGCGCGTCCGCCATGCGGGTCAAACTCATCACGCACAGCCAGCATGTCTCGCATATGCTCTTCGCTGATTCCCTTGTTGCCGGATTCATAGAAAAGAATGGACGGATCGTTGCGGTTGTAGATCATCGCATCGCGCATCAGCTCCACGCGCGCCTGCCACTGCCGCCCATGAGGATCGCCCTCAGCGTCACCCGCCGGCATCGTCTCAATCAGACCAACTCGATCGCAGGATTCGATGTCCTGCTTCGACGGTGTGACGTGCATCCAGCGCACGAGATCTCCGTTGTCCTTGACGATCAGACTGTTCGAAAAATCGGAGATCCATGGCGGAACATCCGTGCCGAGCGCCGGCCATTCATTCGTGGAGCGCGCCGCATAGCCATGCACCTGAATAACGCGGCCATTCAGATAAATCATGCCGTTGCGGAATCCAGTCTCACGAAACCCGGTTCGCGTCGTGACGGTGTCCGTAGCTCTTCCGCCGATCAGCAGAGACGTGTTGACGTCATAAAGGTAGCCGTAACCCCAACTCCAGAAGTGGAGACCGTGCGCTCGGGTCCGCGTAGAGAGCGTCTGCGCCGTGTGCGGCGCGAGTGTGATCGGCACGGACGTCGCCGATCCCAGAGGGCCACCGTGCAGCTCCAGGATTTGCCCGCGCAGACGCACAGTCTCCGCCGTGTCGCTATCATTGCGAACCTGCGATTCGATATGAATCGTCGCAGCGTGAGCGGAAAAATCAAAGTCATCGGCCCAGATGTACTGTCCAGTCGTGCCGAGAAACGAGTACAGCGGAAGCGTCTGGTGCACAGCAGGCATCACGTGCAGCCAAACGTTCTTGTTGATGCCTCCGTAATTTGAATAGAAGTTATTGTTGTTCCACTGGATGGTCGCGTTCGTCGCCTGCTCGCGATAATCCCAGCGGTTATCCGTTCTCACGGCCAGGACATTGTCTCCTGCGTGAAGATACGGTGTGAGGTCAAATCCAAACGCCATCACGCCGTTCTCGCTCAGTCCAAGCCGATGCCCATTGAGGAAGACCTCTCCCGCCTGGCGCACTCCCTGAAACTCCACAACCACACGCTGACCGTGAGATACAGCAATCGTGAAATGCTTCCGATACCATGCGATCCCAGTCGGCTGATCGTGAATCGATACGCGATACGCAAAGTCCTCGTTCCAGGCATGCGGCAGCGTGACGCGCTTCCACACGGAGTCATTGAACGATGGATCCGAAGCTCCAGCCGGATCGCCGACCTTCAGCAGCCAGCCGCGATTGAAGTTATAGCGGACACGCTGTGCGCTCGCACTCAAACAAGAAACACAGAAGGCAAATAGGACAATGCGGAGCCGGTTCATGCTGATTCATCCACGTGTTCGACGCGAAGCCGCGCGTCAGCGGCCGTGCGGCTAGTGAACGGCTGCGGGTTTCTCACCCGGGCCAGGTGCGAACTCGTCCGTCGATTTCGATTTGCGCTCCCGCTCAGGGTCGTTCGCGTACCCAGGCGTGGGTGCATCAAGAATCGGCTGCGTCAGTCCTGCGAGTTTCGGATGCGGATCGTTCTTCAGCAGCTCGAAGATAACAACGTCGTTCTTCCCTTTCTTCAACCAGACTCCAGGAACATACAGCGTGGCCTGCGGGCCGATGTTCCAGAATCTGCCAAGCGCATGACCATTAATCCAGACCGCGCCCATCGCCAGCGCCCGCGTGTCGAGAAACGTGTCGCCCACCTTCTGCAACGTGAACGTCCCTTCAGCAAGGTGCGGTCCCTCGACGAATGACTTCGCATGCGCGCTGATTCGCGGCGCAGGTTCCATCGGGAATGCATAGATCTCCCACCCGCGCATCGGCTGCCCATCGAGCAGCGCATCGTGAATGCCCTTCGTCTCATCGCGCATCTGCTTCGTCGAGTTCAGCCTGCCCATGTTCTCCACCAGGATATCGAGCTGCGCTCCGGCCGACGCCGTGATCGCAAGCTGATCCTGGTGATAGTGACGGTCCAGCGTGCCCACCTGCTTCCCGTCGACATACACGACCGCGAAATCCTGCATGTGCTCCAGCTTCAACGTTGCATTCCGCGCAGCCTGCTTCAATCGAGTGCGGTAGAGAATAAGCCCATACGCTTGGCCAATCTGCTCCATCGTCTTCGGTGCGTCGCTCGCGACCGGCGCCGGCAGCACATTCCAAAGCGACTCTGTGCGGTCGAGAGCGAACGATGGCACAGCCACCACCGCCGGAACCGGAGGGACCGGCAGCGCCTTCTCGTGCGTGTACTTCAAAATGACGTCACGATACGCGAAGAACTTCGGCGTGGGATGGCCGGCTTCATCGATCGGCGCGTCGTAGTCATAACTCGTGACGTTGCCGCGGTACGCGCCTGTGGACTGACTGGCTCCAGCCATGAAACCAAAATTTGTGCCTCCGTGCACCATGTACAAATTCAGCGAAGCCCCGCGTCGCAGAATCGTATTCAGGTCCTCAAGCTGCGGACCAATGGGACGTGTCTGGTGCGGATGCCCCCACAGATCAAACCACCCGGGCCAGTATTCGGTCGCGAACAGTGGCTGTCCCGGGCGATCGTGCTCAAGAGCATCCAGCGCGGCTGCAGCTTTGCCGGTCCCGAAGTTCACGCCTGAGTACACGCCGTCGATCTGCCCACGCTCCAGCGCCTTCGATGGATCAACCGTGTACAGCAACGAATGCGTGAACCCATCCGCGACAAAGATCTGATGCAGATGATCCAGATAAGCCTGGTCGCTCCCGAAGTTGCCGAACTCGTTCTCAATCTGCACTGCCAGAATTGGACCGCCGACCCCAATCTGCAGCGGCGCAACCTCTTCCGCCAGTCGCTTCATCCACCGCTCCACGGGCACCATGTACGCGGGATCATTGCTGCGCAGAGCTGTCTTCATGCGCGGATCAGCCAACAGCCACGCCGGGAATCCTCCGAACTCCCATTCGGCGCACGAGTACGGCCCAGCACGGAGCAGCACATACATATGCTCCTGCTGCGCTGTTTTGATGAACGCCGCGAGATCGTTCTGCCCGCTGAAGTCATAAACGCCCGGCTTCGGCTCATGCACGTTCCAGAACACATACGTTGCAATCGTGTTCAGCCCCATCGCACGAGCCATGCGGATGCGATCCCGCCAATAGGCCCGCGGTACGCGTGTGTAATGAATCTCTCCCGAGAGAACCTGGAACGGTTTGCCATCCAGTTCGAAGTGATCCCCTAGGACGTTGAAGGTGTGCGCTCTCGCCGGATGCTGCGCAGCGCACGCCGATCCGAGCAGGGCGATCACGGCAAGCAGCGCAGCGAAGTAACGATGAACGCGAAGGATGCACGCCTCCCAGTAGCGGACTGCTGGCGTGTGCCCGCGTGTATCCGCCAACCTCTTGAGCATACAGTCGCGCCGCAGAACGCGGGCTCAGCCGAACGCGAACCACTTTTCACAATCGATAACGACCTCATCCTCTACTATGCAATCGCCAGCGTGCTGATTCCAAAGATTCGGGGTAGCCCCTATTCCCCAAACCTCTTCCGTATCCGCACCGTCCGCTCCAACTCGTCCGTGTTTTCCAGCACTTTGCGGCGCAGGTCGGGATCGATGTCCGGCTGCGCCAGCCAGACATGTACCTCATCCAGCGCTGTCTCGCTCGTCTGGCCGTCGAGAAACGCCTCCAGCCACACCCCCAGAAAGAAGATCTTCCGGTCGCGTTTGATCTCCGGAAGCTGATCCAGCGCGCGCCGCAGAAAAGGCTCCGTGAGTTCCTGCTGATTCCATGCATTAAAAGGGCGCAGCGACTGCGTCAGCCAGTCCTCCGGCTTTGCAGCCAAATCCTTCGGCGATAAGGTATAAGCCTCGAAGTACTCCTGCTTCGTCTGCGCGTGCGGTCGTCCCGCTTGCACCGCCCATGCATACTTCAACCCATCGCTGGATTGATCAGCCTTCTGCTGCGCGGCGAACGCATCGCCAGCAAACGCGGCGCCGGAGGAGATCAGCTTCCCCACCATATTCCAGCGGTCCAGAGGACGGAAGTCGAGACCAGGAATCGAAAGCTTCCCGGAGAGCAGGTCTGCAAGATCCGTTTGCGCCTTCGGACTGTCCGCGAGACCGACAAAGTTACGAAAACTGACGATGCGCAGCCCCGGCGTGCGTGCCTCGAGCATGCGCCGACGCGTCGTCTCATACGCGGCTGTGCGCAGATCGCTCGCTCCTGTTGGCGAGATGTAAGCGTGGAAGGCCGTCGTGAGGTGCCCGCCGAGGATTCGGCTGATCGATTCATCCTGTTCATCGTCAAGATCGAGCAGCGCAAGCTGCGCATATCGGCTCGGCGAAAGGTCGGCTTTACGAACATTTTCCCAAAGGGCTGTCATCAGTTGCGAGCGCAGGAACGGCTCCCGAATCTGCGTCAACGGCACATCGCGCTCGTTGGTCTTGTCTGCAGGAGCGAGATAGCTCGCTGATTTTGGGTCCAGCAGGAATCGGCCATAAGCGTAATCGCCGGCGTTGACATACACAAACGCAGGACAGGCTGTATGTGCCGGTATGGGGATGGTTGCATCGGCCGTATCGAGCGTGGCATCGATGGTCTGGCCGTGAACATCATTCGCATCCCTTCGCAGAAGTAGCTTCGTTCTCATCGGCCAGATGAACTTGTCCGGCAGAACGTCCTGCTGATGCAGCGATAACCCTATGAGTTCGCCGCCCTTGCACGCGAATGCTGCAGTCACCTCGGGCATGCCGCGCCGAAGCACCCACGCGTCCGCCCAGGACTTCACGTCCTGTCCGCTCGCGGTGTGAAGGGCCGCGATGAGGTCGGCCCATTCTGCATCACCGTAAGCATGCTGCGCGAGGTAAATCTCCAGTCCGCGGCGAAACGCCCCAGGCCCGATCCGGAACTCAAGCTGCTTCAGAATCGCGGGAGCCTTCTGGTAAACGATGGCGCCATAGGCCGACTTCGCATCCTTGAGATTAGGTATGTCCTGAAAGATTGGCGTGGTTCCCTCGGTTTCGTCGATTGCGTATGCCTGCGGCTTGATATCTTCGAAGAAGTGCTTCCATGGATCCGTTTCCGGATGAAGAGCATCCATGGTGCGGTACGCCATATATTGTGCGAACCCTTCTTTGAGCCATAGGTCATCGAACCACCGCATCGTCACCAGATCGCCGAACCACTGATGCGTGAGTTCGTGCAGCGTTGTGATGTCACGGCCGAAACGATCGGCGGCTGTAGGTGCCTGCCGGAAGAGAATCGCATCTTCTCGCAGAAAGGTCGCGCCGGCGTGTTCCATTCCCCCAAATGGAAATCCGGGGATGAGCACCATGTCATATTTGGGAAACGGGAATGGCTGATGGAAGTAATCCGCAAGCCATGTCATCCCTTGCTGCGTGATCGTCTGGAGTTCCGGAACCTCGGGTTCGGCCCGATTCACCTGTGATCTCCGCACATAGACATCAGGCAGTCCTGGCGAGTGGTGAACCCTTACCCAAGGACCTGCCGCGAACGCAAACAGATAGGTCGGAATCGGCTTCGTCTCAGCGAAAACTGTCTGGGAAACGGTGCCGCTGCCCGTCTCTTGTACTGGTGTGGTGTTGCTGATGATGGTCCATTGCGTAGGAGCATCGACGGTCAGTGTAAAGCTGCCTTTGAGATCCGGCTGATCGAAGCATGGAAACGCCATGGACGCATCCATCGGCACGAACAGAGAGTAGAGATACTCACTGCCGTCCTGTTTGTCGGCATAGCGCGTGATCGCCGCGCCGGCAGTGCCCACGCGCGCTGTGAAGCGGAACGTGACAGTGTCTTCGCCCTGACGCAAGCGCCGGGAGGGCAACAGTAAATGACCGTCTTTGATCTCCGGTGCAAGCGCACGGCCGTTTAGCACAACCTGCTCCAGCGTTCCGTCCCGAAAATCCAGACGCAAATCAGTGGACGCATCCGCCAGTTGGAATGTCAGGGTTTCGGTGCCGTGCGTCTGCCGAGCGCCGCGCTCAAGTATGAACTCGATACTGTAGTGCAGATCGGAGACTCGCGCGGCGCGGCTCCGCGCCAGTTCTCGCGACACACCCGTACCGGGAGCAAGCGACGCCGGGCGCTGCGCATGCATTGACGCCGCGAACACGATCAACAGTATTGAGCAGCCGATGCTCCACCGGCTCGCACGCGGTGGAACAGATCTCAGGTTATGAGAACGCATTTGACCAGATGCTACTGCACTCGGCTTGTGCACATCGCACGGCACTGCCGATCAAGTCAGTCTCAGATAAACGGCGTAGAGCCGCTCTCTGAGAATCAAGCTGATTCTCCGCACGCCTATTACTCCTGCATTAGCGGATTGCCTGCTTTCGCATAATCGATTACGATTGCTCGCGAGCCATTATTGAAGAAACCGGTACCCCATTTATTTTTCTTGCGCAAGCGACAGCTTGGGTCATCCCAGTCACTTTCCTCTGTTCAGGACCAGGATTTCATGATTCTTCTCGGCAATTCTAAGAACCGTTTGACCCGGCGCCGCTTTCTCAAATCTTCCATTCAGGCGGGCACAGCGCTAGCGATGCATCCCCTCTTGGGATTTGCCAAGGTCCCGGTCTCCGGACCAAGCCATTGGGAGATGTCACTCGATAGCGGCTGGACATTTCTTGGCAAGGCATCCGCGCCATCTGAGCCGATTGCGGTAACGCTGCCGCATTCCGTCGCGAAGCTCTCCTGGCAAGACTGGGACGCTTCAACTTGGGAGGATGTCTTCCTTTATCGCCGGACCCTGACAGGCCCGACCGGCAGCGATGGCCTGCGCACGTTTCTAATGTTTGAAGGTGCTATGGTGACGGCCGACGTCACCGTAAACGGCACAGCACTGCCACAACACAAGGGCGGCTATCTTCCATTCCGCCGCGAAATCACCTCTCTGCTTCGGCAACGGAACAATATCGAAGTGAAGCTCGACGCGCGATTCCAAGACGTGCCACCAGAGGGTTCACCGCGCGGGCGCAGCGCTGTGGACTATTACGTTCCGGGCGGTCTCATTCGGGGTGCGAAGCTCTACACGGTTCCTGAGGTCTATCTGAATGACGTCTTCGCGAAGCCAGTGAATGTCCTCTCGAAGACCCGCAGCGTAGAGCTTAGCTGCACGGTGGATGCGCTTACCCGCACCACAGGATCCGCTGTTCTGGATGCGGTATTACTCGAAGGCAATAGAGTCGTAGGCCGGGCGCGCAAAAATGCAGGAGACCTCGCGGCGGGATTGACGACGATCAATTTCTCGATGTCGGGGCTTCCAGATGTGAAGCTCTGGGACAACGATAATCCGCATCTCTACAGTGTCGTGGTTACGCTGCATATGGGAGCGAAGCCCGTACACGAATACCGCACGCGTATCGGATTCCGTGAAGCAAAATTCACAGTCGACGGCTTCTACCTGAATGGCAGGAAGATGCAGTTCTTCGGCCTCGACCGCCATGAGCTATATCCATACACCGGCTATGCGATGCCTGCGCGTATCATGCGGAAAGACGCGGAGATTATCCGCCGCGAGTTCAATTGCAATATGGTGCGCTGCTCGCACTACCCGCAACATGACGCATTTCTCGACGCCTGCGATGAACTCGGCTTGATGGTCTGGGAGGAGACGCCTGGCTGGCAGTACATCGGCGACCAGACGTTTCAAGACCAGGTTGTCGAAAATGTGCAGGATATGATTCGCCGCGATCGCAATCGTCCCTCGATCATCGTCTGGGGTGTCCGCGTCAATGAGTCCCACAACGATCCGCCACTCTATAACCGCACGTACGCAGCAGCCAAGGAACTCGATGACTCGCGTCCGACGTCAGGATCGATGACTGGGTTCGGGAATTGGAAGACGGATTGGCATGAAGACGTCTTCGCCTTTGACGACTACCATCAGTCGCCGGATGGTACAGTGCAGATTCTTCCTCCGTTGCCGGGAATTCCTTACATGCTTGCGGAAACCGTCGGACAGAGAACGTACACCGCCCCAGGGTTCAACAATAAATACAGGCGTGCGGCAGATGTGCAGATGCAGTATCACCAGGCGATCTACCACGCCCAGGCGCACGATCGCGCACGCGCCTACGACCGCATGTGCGGAGTCATTGCATGGTGTGCCTTTGAATATGCCAGTCCAAATAACGGATACAAGGGCGTCAAGAATCCTGGTGTCGCTGATGTCTTCCGAATCCCAAAGATCGGCGCCAGCTTCTATCAGGCTCAGGTGAGCCCCTCCGAACGACCCGTCATCGCGCCGAACTTCTATTGGGACTTCGGCACAATGACTCCCCAGGGACCTGGCAGGAACCTGGCAATCTTTCATAATTGCGACTATCTCGAGCTTTTCGTGGATGGAAAACATCATGCGACTGTCAGGCCCGATCATCAGGGCTATCCGCATCTGCTTCATCCGCCGTCATGGGTCGATCTCGAACTCGACGGCACGAACCATCCAGAGCTGCGCATCGACGGTTTCGTGAACGATCGAAAGATCGTGACGCGGTCTTTTTCTTCCGACACCGCACAAGATCAGCTCATTTGCAAATCCGATGATTCTTCGATCCGCGGAGATAGCATTGACGCGACGCGAGTGATCTTTTATATCGCCGATAAATACGGCGCGCTACGGCTTCTGGGCAGCGGCGACGTAAGCATTGACGTTGCCGGTCCAGGCTCACTGATTGGGGATAAGACATTCTCGCTGACCGAAAGCGGCGGCGCAGGCGCCGTCTGGATCAAATCGACACCGAGCGCCAGCGGAGAAGTCACAGTTAAAGTTAGACACCCCGCTATGGGTACGCGATCCGTGCGAATCGCCGTCGAAAGCGTCTCATAGACTTCACGAATTCGCCTGAACGACAGGACCGCGACACGCCTGAGGGTTCATCACAGCAGCTGCTTACACAGGCAGATCTGGATCATGCCGAGCAGTATAAGCGCGGCTCCTCTACAGAACTGTTCGGCGGTGACTGGCCTTCGCGAACAGGTAAGATTTGTGAGCCCAACAGCATGCCCTTTTTCTTCTGCCAAACCGCCCTGGTTTCGCAGACGCTCATGGCAAGAGCCGAGAACTGGGAAGATTCGACGCAAGATTGAAGAATAAGCACCTCTTTGCGGACATAATCGTAAAAGGTGGTCAGGCTTTCTTCCAGCGTCTGGTCCTCCAAAAGTCCGGTCCAACTCTGCAGATGACCAAGCACAAGAATCGCATGCTGCGAATGCCGGCAGCGCATTGCGAAGTCGCGCACGTCTGCTGCTTCTCCCGCCAGCCGGATGTCCTCTGACAACGCGTCGTAGCATGCCAGAAGCACGTCAATATGGCTGGCCCCTTCCAGGGCAGAGATGCGATAAGCATACAGACTGCTGTTCATTTCCTAACTCTTCGGCAAGGACGCATAGATGGCTTAGTTTTTCGAGCTGTTATTTCCTAATTGCGATTGAATTTGCTGCATTTCAGCTGGAAGCTGCTGCAATGCTATCTCGGCCTTGCTGTACATCGCGGTCAGCACAGTCTGCTGCGATGCAATATATCCGGACTCATAATCGTTAACCTGAGATTGCAGCCCGGAATATTGTTGATTGAGATTACTGATCTCTTTTGCAATCGCTCCGGTCGCGGGATCCGCGAACTCACTGAGCTGCGTGCTGAACTGCTGTGCGAATCCGTTCAGCGCAGTTCCCTGGAAGAAGGTTTGCAATGCGCCGGGGTTGGCGATCACGGAATCGAGTGTCGTTGTATTCAATGCCAACGAGCCATCGTCGTTGACGGTGATCCCCAAATCGGCAAGTGACTGAATCGTCGTAGATCCCCCTGATCCTCCGGCCGGCGCTGTGTATGACACGATCCCCTCAAGCATGCTTTGGAGAGATCGAACAATGCTGTCGCCACTTAAGGCGCCTTGAGAACCACTCGACGTGTTGTATGCAAATTGCGAGTTCACTTGGGTTAGCGCCGTGTTGTAATCCGATACAAACGTCGAAAGTGCTTGGCTAATCTGATTGTCATTCGCAGCGATCGTAAGCGTCGTAGGGCTATTTGCTGCCGTCGTCCCTGCCAGATTGAGCGTTAATCCCTGAACAACACCCGTTACCGTGTTGCTCGCGCTGCTCACAGGAATTCCATCGACAGTCAATGATGCGTTGGTTGCCGTGCTGGCCCGTGTCAGGTCAAACATTGGGTCCGCACTGAGGCTCACCGTGTTGCCGTCCGTCGATGTGATCTGAAGATGAACACCAGATGAGTCTGAGACAACCGAGGCGCTAACTCCTGTCGCTTGCAAATTGATGTCGTTGGCGAGATCCGAAATTGTTTCGCCCGCGTTTACAGCGACGCCTGTATTCGCGCTGCCATCAGTAATTTGAAAACTACTGGCCTGTAGCTGGGTCGATGAACTCGCGACGGATGCCGATGACCAGGAGCCTGATCCGGACGCGCCGTAACTCACGCTGAAGTCCGCTGCAGAGCCTGTCGTCGAACTTACCAATGCAAGCCGCGCTCCGGTAGCATCCGTCACAACGCTGGCATTGATCCCTAACGAAGCTGAGTTAATCGAATTAGCCAGGTCAGCGATAGAGTTTATACCGGCGCCGGTTGTAAACGTAGCTTGAGTACCGCCGCTTGCGGAGATTGTCAGAGTCGACGTTCCCAGAGCTGAGCCGGCATTCGGAACAGGCGCCGAGTACCAGGATGCGTCGGTGGCAAGACTCGCCACGGTTACAGAATGTGTGCCGACGGTCACCCCAGCCGTGGCTGCGCCGGTGACCTGTGCCGAACTGGAGGAGACTGTGCGCGATGCAAGCGAACCGGTTGCATCACTCAGCTTATTGAGATCCTGCGATACAGCAGAGAGCGCGCTTTGTAGTGTTGTCAGCGCACTCACTTGCGAGGAAATGGTTGATTGTTGCGCCTGCCACTGCCGTTCAGGGGCACGGTCCGCGTAAAGAGCGGCACCGACCGCCGATGTAACGTTAATCCCTTCGCTGCTCGCCCCTGTGGCAGCCTGCAACAAAGAACTCAGATCTATTGCCGTAGTTGACGAGGCCGATGAACCAATCAAGCCGCTGGCCAGCAACGCATTGAGTGATGACACCGAACTCATGTCAAACGTGTCCTCTAAAATGATTGTCAGTCAATGCCAGAAAAGAGAAGCGGAACGGACTGGTTGATCCGTCCCGCTCTGCCTACTACTGCAGGAGCTTCAGAACGGCTTGCTGCGCCTGGTTTGCCTGCTGCAGGGCCGCCATGCCAGTGGACTGGAGAATGTTGTACTGAGTCATGTTGGTTACCGTCTTGCCGATATCAGCGTCCATGATCCCGTTGGACGCGCTCGTCAAGTTTTGCACCTGCGCGGTCATGACGTTTGAGGCCGCCGTAAGTCTGTTGACGGATGCACCAATTTGGCCTCGCTGTGCGGAAACGGTGCTGATCGCGTTATTGATTGCCGTGAGTGCTGAGGCGGCATTCGTGTCGTTCTGAAGGTCCGTACCGGAGAGCCCCAGCGTAGACGCTGAAAGCTGACTGATGACCGTCTGGATCTGCGTATTGGCCGCGCCGGTCTGGGTGCCATCGCTGATAAAGGTGATGGAGTTGTTCGCGCCCGCCGTCGTGTTCTGCATTGGTCCGAGGACAGCATCGTTCGTCGTTACACCAAGGGAATCGCCAGCCGTGCTCGTCGCTACAACCAGTTGTCCACCCGTCAGGGTAGCTGTGGTGCCGCTGCTCAGCGTTCCCGCCGACACCGCGTTTCCGATAGCCGTCTCCAGCGTCTGAACCGTATCGCCGGCCTGCGCCGTGAACACGAATGTTCCACCGGTAGCGGAGTCATTGATCACCGTCTTCGACCCAGCCGTTAATGCGGTAGTGGTGGCCAGCGAAGCCTGCGTTGAGGTAAAGGAGTTGGGCGTAGTCGACGCGAAAACATTCTGGCCATTGAAGTCAGTTGTCTGCCCGATCTGATTAATCTCCGAGAGGATGGATTGGAACTCCGTGTCCAGCGCGGCCGATTGGCTGTTGGTTCCCGTGCTCAGACCGCCGTTGGCTGCCTCTGTTGCGAGCGAAACCGCACGATTGAGAAGAGTCGTGACCTGGGACAACGCCCCGTCGGCTGTTTGCAACATACCGACACCGTTGGTGGCGTTCTGAGCTGATTGTGTAAGAGCTGCGATGTTGGCCTGCATGCCGTTCGCGATCGAGAGCCCGGCAGCGTCGTCTGCGCCAGAGTTGATACGCAAGCCGGTGGAGAGCTGTGTCAATGTGTTCTGCAGATTGGCCTGCGTCGCAGACAAAGAGTGCTCTGCGCTCAATGCCGAAAGATTATTAAGGATCGTGATTGCCACTATGTTGGCTCCTTTTGAAATGGGGTTAAGGCTGAGCGCCCCGAATGCTTTGCGCTTGTCGGTTCCTATCGACGCCTTTCCAATACATCGATACCGGTGCGCTGAATTGATTCAATACAGTCACGGGTGTGACTACTTCAGGTAATCGAGTAATGATGTGGGCAACACTTTCGCCGCCGCCGCGAGCACGGCGCTATGAGCGATTTGCGCCTGCGTCATATTCGTAACCGCAGTGGCCAGGTCGATTCCCGTCAATGACTGCTGCTGCGCTGTGAGCGAAACCGATTCCTGCGACAGGAAGCTCTCCTGGCTCTCGATCTGCTTCACCGTTCCGGCATAGATCACACGCTGTTGGCTCACATTGGCGATTGCTGTATTCACCTCTGCCACCGCCGCTCCAATTTCGCTGGTTGTGCCGCTATTCAGCGCAGTTACAAGTTGCTGAAGCGACCCCAACACATTTCCATTGGGATTTACAAATATCTGATCGCCAGGGATGTTGACGCTGATCTGCAGATTACTCCCGATCGTCGCAGCGTTAATGGTGCTATTTCCCTGATACGTATATCCATTCGCCGACGAGCTATCGGCCACAAACGCATTGGCCACGCCTGCGGTTCCGGCAAACAAACTGATGCCGTTGAAGGTGGTATTTGCCTGCGAAACAACGCCAGACAGGATGCTCTGCACCTGCGTCGCGATAGAGGCGCGGTCCGCGCTGTTCATCGAACCATCTGCTCCCTGGACGCCTAGGGTGACTGCCTGATTCAGTTCACCGATCACGCTGCTGAGAGCCGAATCGGCCATTTGTATCTGAGAAAGCACAGCGTCCCCGTTTCTCGTATAGCGATCGACATTTGCCGAAGTAGCAAGGCTCTCCAGGTTAGCCGCAGCTGCGGCTGGGTCATCCGAAGGCAGCGCCACGCGCTGCCCGGAAGCAAGTTGCTCGACAGAGGTGTTGAGACTCTGCTGCGTGTTCTGGATACCCGTGTTCAGGATTGCAGAAATGTTCGGATCCACCCGCATTATCCGCCTCCAAGGTTTATGTTCATCAACGTTGTGTAGAGATCGTTTACGGTGGATATAACTTTAGCCGCAGCCGCGTACGCCTGCTGGTATCGAATCAAATTGGTTGTTTCTTCATCAATCGATACCCCCGATTCACTGTCCTGCTGAGTTGTGAGCTGTTGCAGCGATGCCGTCGCCGCAGTGAGTTGATTGCTGACCTGAGAGCCCGCCGATCCAATGTCGCCGACCAGATTGGCATATCCCTCGGCTGGCGTGGCGCCGTTTGGCAAAGCATCTGATTGAACAGACAAGAAGGCTTGGAGATTGCCACTACTATCTGTTGAGCCGTCTGAACTGATTGCGATCGCCGAAGCATTGGTCAGGGCCACACTGATTCCAGACGCAGCCGAACCTGCTGCTGGAAGACTAAACATTGCTGATCCCGCAGTGCCGTTCAGATCATAGCCGGACGCTTGCGCATTGTTCATCGCGGTGGCGAATTGCGACGCCAGCGAATTCAATTGTGCAGATATGCCCGGCAGCGTGCTGTCTCGCACGGTGATTACCCCACCTAAAGTTCCGCCGCTCAACGCGCCAGTTATGTCGTTGCCCTCGGCATCCTGAACATGAACATTCCCATCCGATCCGGTTGTAACTTGCAACGGGTAGGATGTACTCCCGATGACCAGAGGGCTTCCGTTCGCCGCTGTCAGCGTAGGACTGCCTTGAGTCTGAATACTTGCTACACCGACTAACTGCGCCAGCCGAGTAGTCAGCGCATCTCGCTGATCCTGAAGTGAGCCTCCGTCCTGACTGCCATCGGCCGAGGACGCCAATTGTCCATTCAAATCTGCTATCTGACGCGTGAGCCCATTGATCTCGCTAACACAGGCGGACACTTGTTGGTTCGCGGCGCTTGCGGCAGAGGACAGACCCGAGGCTGCTTGGTGAAACTGGCTGACAAGCTGGTTAGCGTCCTGAAGCACAGTCTGGCGTGCGGAGGAATCGGAAGGATCCGTGGATAAACCGGAAAGATCAGAAAACAACGTTGACAAGGACGCGCCAACACCACTCGTTGTGCTTGAGAACGCGGCGTTGACTTGCGTCAGCAGCGTGCTCTGCGCCGTAAGGCTTCCCTGGCTGGAGGTCGCATCATTAACGGCAAGGCTTAGAACCGCATCCCGGACACTGGAGAAGCCTTCATAAGAAACCCCTTCATCGACAGTCGTTCCGTTTTGCACGGAAGCGGCGGAGCTAAGTGACACAATCTGCCGCGAATAACCGGGCGTGTTTGCGTTCGCAATATTATTGTTCGCTACCTCTAGCCCCGCCGTATCTGCGCCGAGTGCTTCTGCAGCAATAGAAAGGGTTCCATTGAGTCCGATCATTGCTAGGCCTCACAGTGAAGTGACGACACGTTGGTCTTTTTCGAATGTTCTCTCGAATGCCCGTATAAGTAACAGAGATCCCGAAGAATCATGCCCGATCGCTTGCACTTTTCGATCAGCGTTGCATAACTTTGAGACTGATTCTTCAGCCCAATGCTCATCTCGAGGATGCGTTGTCGCATTTCTCGATCGCCGCGTCGAACGGTACTTGAGCCATTTGCCCGTTTGATTTGGGCACACAGCATCTCTTGTCGCCATAGGCTGAGTTCGAATTCATGAAGAGCATCTCGGGAAATGCAGTCGATTGCGACCCTGATCTCCTCCCGCAGGGCGGCCAGATAGCCAAGCATTAATGCCGTCTCAGCATTGTTATTTCCCATCGCTCTCCCCCAAATTGGAGTGTTGAGTAATGCTTGATGCAACCGATTGTGGGATGTTGATGTCTGCGCCCGATTCTGTGGGAGTGTCCTGAGCAGTTCGACTTAGGCCGGCGGCCCCTGTCAGGGCACCTTCGACGATCTTCGCTATGCCGATCCCTCCACTCTTCGTGATCTCTCGAGCGAGATGCTGCATCGCGAAATTGTTCATCTGGCTCGTATCAGCATCCCCGTCGCTCCCAGGCACGCTGCCAAAGCTGTCTTCCGCTTCCTGGAGCCATTGCCCAAGCAGAACCGACTCAAAGTCTTGCGATGCTTGATGGACCTTCTGCTCCGCCGAGGCCGGCGATCGCGCAGCGGCGAAGCTACTGTGGTGCAACAATGCAATGTCGGCCATCAGATCACCACCAGCTCTGCCTGAAGGCCTCCTGCAGCTTTGACGGCCTCCAGGATGGAAACAATGTCATGAGCTGTGGCGCCAATCGTATGTAAACCTTTTACCAACTCCTCCACATCTGCACCTTGTGACAGACGGATCGAGCTCGCCTCTTTGTCCTGCACCTGAACCGCAGTATTCGAAATTACTGCCGGAGCTGCATTGGATGCAGGCGCCGCCTGCGTCGCACTGACCACAGTGTCCACCTGGATTTGCAAGCCTCCATGAAGGACGGACACGGGCGATAGCAGAACATCTCCACCGAGCACGATAGTTCCCGTGCGTTCGTTCACTACTACGCGCGCCCGAGGCTGGACGCCCACCGACAAATTCTGTATCCGCGAGATCAGGCGAGGTATGGAATCCATACCTGACATATGGGCATCGACATCAATCTCCCGCGAATCCACCACATTCGCAACCTTTGCGCCGAAATCCTTATTGATTGCATCCGCCACATCACGCGAAGCCGTGAAGTCCGCCTGTCTCAAAAGAAACTTCACGTTGTGAAGAGACTGAATATCGACGCTGACGGCACGCTCGATGATTGCACCGTCTGCTATAACACCAACCGTGGGGTAATTGACCTCCCTGATATTTCCAGCCGCACTCTCCGAGTATCCGCCAGTGGTCAACGGCCCTTGAGCTTCGGCATAGACCTGTCCGTCCGCGCCACGCAGTGCAGTTAGAAGCAGTACTCCACCTTCAATACTTTTGGCATCACCGACCGAGGACACGGTGATATCGATCTTCATCCCGGGCTCGGCAAATGGCGGTACCTGCGCGGTTACGATTACGGCTGCCACATTTTTCACGATCGCGGTTCCGGTGGGAATCTGCACACCCATCTTCTGCAGCATGTTCGCGAGCGTCTGTATGGTGAAGTAAGTCTGCTGCCTGTCGCCGGTTCCAGCGAGGCCAACTACAAGGCCATAACCAATTAGCTGGTTGTCCCGAATCCCCTGCACATCCGTAATGTCACGAATGCGCACCTGGCGCACCTGTGCGAACCCGTGCAGCGCGAACGGCAACAGGATCGCGACTACAAAGACCTTCCAAAGCAAACCCGCGCCCACTTTCTTCTTACTCATAATCTAGAACCCGAATAACCAGAGAATCGCTCGCGTCAGAGGATTCGGCGGGCGCACACTGTCGGAAATTATCCCCTTCCCCTTTACCTCGATCTGTAACGCGCTGAGCGAAGTAGATGCCACAGAGTTAAACGGGCTGATGTCACCAGGTCGCGCAATCCCCCGGACGACGATTTCTTCGTGCTGATTATTCATGTCGACCTTTCGCGAGGCTTCGATTACAAGATTCCCATTGGGAAGTACCTCAATCACCTGACCAGTTAGACTCGTGCTGAACGCTGTGCTTGAACTAGTTGCCCCGGAGCCCTTCAACGACGTAGCCGATGAAGCGGCCAGCAGCGGATTCGTACCTGTGGTTGAGAGGCCTGCCGCCAAGCCGCTGATCGCTGAGTTCGTGGAGAAATTGCGCCCGCTGTCGACTGAACCGCTCTGGGCCGCATTCGATTGCACTGAAACCACCACCGTGACCGCATCATTTAACGAGTGCGCCTTGTAGTCCGACGAAGGATCGATCATGGAACCAGCCGCCGACCAGAGGCTTCCAGTGCTTCGTTCCGCAGGCCGTTGTTCTGTGGTATCCGCTATTCCGGCCAGGTAATCCGCACGAATTTCCGCTGTACTCTTTTTGGGCGACTTGTGCAGCAGGGGAGATGCGGCACTGGTTGCATCAGCGCATGCCAATACCGCAACAGCAGCCAAGCAGGCTATGTTAACGCGATTTCTCACTGGAGCGTTCCTTGTACGGTTGCGCCATCCACAACGAGAGCGTGGAAGATTTTTTTGCGATCCAATGTACTGACACGAATCAGAGTCCCCTTGGACCCGCTGTCCATCGCGATTACCGGAAGATGAATGCGCATCGGCCCATCGACAATGACTAGAACGGCATGCGCGCCAACGCGAAGTTGATCCGACGTAGACGCAGTGGATTCGACCGGGAGAGAAGAACTTTCGATGACCTCTTCGACGCCAGCCTGTCGCGAAGGTCTGTCAAATGAACCGCCGGTGTGAGCTCCTGCAGTAATTGTGTTTGCATCGTTCACATCGACCAGGGCATCGAAAGGCAAACACTCACTAGTAGCTTGGCAATGTACTTCGAGATCTAGCTCGTGGTCGGTCACTCTGCGTGTCCTGACGATCTCTAGATGCGGCTCTGGTATGGCTGCCGTTAGCTCCATCGGCAGGTGGACCTGGGACGAAGTCACATTGGTTCCATTCGCCCGCAGCAAGTTCGCGATTGCCGTCGCGGTTATCGAATAGTGCATTCCTCGTGGTTGCTGCGCGAAAGCGAGAGATGCGGCGATTGGCAGTACAAGAGCAAGCGGCTTCATCGGAATTGCCTCTCTCGCCTATTGGGTCAACTGGTTGAGCTGTTGCATCATCTCGTCGGCTGCCTTCACAACTCGAGAATTCGCCTCGTAGGAGCGCTGCGCCACGATCATCTCGACAAACTGCTCAACCACACTAACGTTCGATTGCTCCAGAGAACTCTGCTGAAGAGTGCCGAGGCCGTCCGCACCTCCAGGTTGGCCGACAATTGCATCTCCGGATGCCGTGGTAGGCAGGTAGATATTGTTACCAACACTGTTCAGTCCCCCAGCGTTGGGAAACGTCGCAATCTGTATTGCTCCGAGGTTCGAAGCCTGCGCCTGGCCCGGAATCGAGGCAGTGACTGTTCCGTCGCTGCCAATCGAGATATTCGTCGCATTCGGCGGAAGGGTGATGGCCGGCTGAAGCGGATTTCCATCGGGTGTCACAATATTTCCTTGCGCATCGAGATGAAAAGAACCCGCACGCGTGTAGCCGATTTGGCCACTCGGCAACTCAATCTGGAAGAACCCCGCTCCTTGAATTGCAATATCGAGAGGGTTTCCAGTGCTCTGGAGCTCCCCTTGCGTCTGAATGATCTCCGCAGATCCAGGCCGAACTCCTAGCCCAATCTGAAGCCCCGAAGACACTGTCGTCTGGTGCGTCGAGGCAGAGCCTGGCATTACCTGGTTTTCGTACAGCAGGTCTGTAAACTGCATGCGCCGCTCCTGGAACCCTGCCGTGCTGGAGTTCGCCAGGTTGTTCGCAATCGTATCCAGATTCATCTGCTGTGCATTCATTCCGCTTGCAGCGCTATAGAGAGCTCGAATCATGCCGCTTCCTCACTGATCGTTGTTTCGGCCGATAACTTAGTTATTCCGTGCGAGATCCTGCACGGCCGTCTTGTCCATCTCGCCATCGATCAGGGTTAATGCATGCCTCATCGACTCAGCCGCACGTTGTGCTGAAACAAGCTTCACCACGCCTTCAATGGGGCTCACATTAGAATCCTCAAGCGCACCCTGCTGAACACTCGCACCGCTTGCTGGCCTTTCCGTGCCGGCCGGCGCAACATAGTCCGCAGCACCGCGATAGGTCGGCGTAGTGCCAGGCGCAAACGTTACGATTGCCAGCTTCCCGGAAATCGCTCCGTTTGATGAAACGATTCCGCTGGAGGAGATGGAGACAGAGCCCGGTCCAGGCACGATCGGTCCTCCTCCTTCACCCATTACGAGATCACCCGTGGTCGTCGTCAACCTCCCGTTCGCGTCCAGTTGAAAGTGACCGTTACGCGTGTATGCGAATCCGTTTGCTGTTTTGATCTTGAAATATCCCTCACCCTCGATGGCAAGGTCGAGTTTGTTCCCGGTGCGAGTAATCGTTCCTTGCGTTTCGTCTGTATTCGATCCAGCGAGTTGACTAAAGGAATTCGTCACCTGATTCAGCGCAGACATCCGGCCGTGCCGCCCGGTCTCGGCCAGTACGGTCCCAAATGTGTTTTCCTCACCGCGAAATCCTGCAGTGCTGCTGTTTGCGACGTTCGCCGCAATCGTATCGAGCGCTTCCATTCGCGCCATAAGTCCCGCACACGCGCCATAGAGTCCACTGTTCATGCGACCTCCTTTCCTTGACAGCCACTCACTTGTGTCATCGACCGCGATGAGAAAAACTTCTCGTATAGTTGCGTGACAGTACTACAACGATAGGTGCACTGCCTCAAGCGATCACGCCAGCTTGTTCAACGATCTCCGTTACACGAAGACCATAGTTTCCGTCGACAATCACCACCTCACCGCGCGCGATCACCCGCTCGTCAAGGATCAGATCCACCGGGTCTTCCACCTGGCGGTCGAGTTCGACCAATGCTCCAGGGCTTAGATCGAGCACTTCTCGAAGTCGCATCCTTCGCTCCCCAAACCGCAGAGTAACGTTGAGCGGCACATCGATGACCCGGTCCAATTCCGGCATGACAGATTCTTTCGATTTGGTCTTTGCACGATTGCGAGTTGCGCTCCAGTCCGCGATCTGCAGATTTTCGATCAGCTCATCGTCTGCGAGCACTCGCAGTACTATTTGTGTACTCTCCGATTCCATAAGCTCCATCCGCCCAATCTGGATGGCGCTTGCTGAAGGTTCCGCCTCGCAAAACGATTCGACACTGAAGGCGAAGACTCCAGCATCGCCAGCGCGCTTTGGAAGCTGTCGTACTAGCGCATTCATCAATTTTTTCCACGCCGCCCCTGCATCTGCAACTTCAACTCCCGATGCCGGAAACAACACACGCAGATCTTTCGCGCTAATCTCAATCCTCAGTTCGCCACGCAGGGTTCCTCGCAACCGGAAACTTGTTACAGTTGCACTCTCTTCAGCAGGAACCACCGGGAGATCTCCTGTCATGGTCGATGCTGAGCAGAGCCATATCCCGCTTCCGCATGCAGCGATGGAGTTCCTCACCGCATCAGCTAGACAGGTGATCAGGTGAACCTTCGCTGCTTCATTCATGATCCTTTCCATTTCTTCACACCTCAGGATTCAGAGCTCTGTTCAATTGCGCTGCCTTATACTCTCCGCGCTTCACTGGCGTGACCTCAAACATCGAGTACCCGCTAACCTGAAGCACAATGGGACGCTGCGCTGCTGCTCGTAAATCCAACACGTTTCCCACCTGGAGCGAAACAACATCTTGCAGTGGAATACAGAGTCCCGATAGCTCAACGGACAGCGGCATCTCGCATTGCAGAACA
Organism: Acidobacteriaceae bacterium; assembly: GCA_035651235.1. Classification (GTDB taxonomy): domain Bacteria; phylum Acidobacteriota; class Terriglobia; order Terriglobales; family Acidobacteriaceae; genus Granulicella. The sequence goes on along the minus strand of DASRGC010000033.1, from coordinate 206,686 downwards.
CGTTCGCGAAGCCGATGTCTCCCGGTCGCCTGCAGATCTCCGCGGCGTACAGCATCGCTTTGGCTGCTTCGCACCAATCCGCTTGAAAATGCTGTCGGAAGTGCCAGAGCGAATGCCGATGTTGCCGTCGCAAGTCGGATCTCGAAATGCAGCGTGATCACGCGTTCCTCCATCGCGAACAACTGTCCCATCAGGCCCGGCTTGATCGAAGCCAACGGCGCAACAGAAACATTCGCGACCTTCCACACCCGCTCAAGTTGCGCGGCCATCAGCTCGGTAACGCTGCGGAACAGCTCTTCATCGATCTCCGTAAGGTCACGGCTGCAATCCATCGGCTCGCCCGGTCCGCCCAACAGGAGATCCAGCAGGGGGAACAGCAGCCCATTGTCAAACTTACTTACCACCTTTTCCTGTGTGGGCTGTAGACCGAAGGGAACAAGATACGTGCCCGCAGAGAGTGTCGCTGCAAATTCCCGAGCCCCAATCTGATCAATTCTGGTGAGCTTCACCTCAACCGGAGATCCCAGGAAGAGATCAAGCGAATGAGCAAAGCTGCGCGCGAAGATCTCGTGCATACTTCGCAGCTGCCGCGTACTCTCGTTCGAGAGTAGTCCCGACGCACGGAAGTTGCATCGCGTCACTGTGCGTCCGCGAGATTCGGCAGGTCCTTTCCCATCCGCCTCGCCTTTCAGCAGCTTGTTCACCTTTTCTCCTATCGACCCAACGGCAATCTTCTTGAGCGAAACGCGAAAACCTTAACCTAGCGAACGACCCCCAAGGTGCGTATCGGCGTCACTGCAGGAATCTCCGACGGCGAGACAACCACGACCTTCGGAAGGAACGGCTCCAGCAATCTCCTGAGGTAAAACCTGCCTGGCGATGAGCAGAGCAGCACCGGTGGTGCATTGCCGATGTCTGCTCCAAAGTTGCATCGCAAACTGTCCAACACCTTGCGCGCAAGCGATATCTGGAGGGAACTCGAAGTGATCTGGCTTGGCTGCAGATTCGCCGCTCGTGCACATTCTTCCTCGATCGCGCTATCAAGCGTAACCACTTTCAGCTCGCCATCCGTCGAGAGCAGCGGCCGCACCAACGCACGGCTCAACGCCTGTCGAGCAGCCTCTACCAGCGCCACAGGATGCTTGTTGACCGCCGCCGCCTCGATCAGCGCCTCCAGAATCGAGCCAAGATCTCGAATAGAGACTTGTTCACGTAACAACGCCTGAAGAACCCTCTGCAGTTCTCCTAGCGTGAGCAATTTTGGAATCAGCTCCTCCACCAACTTTGGGTGCGATTCGTTCAATCGGTCGATCAGCCTCTTCGTTTCGTTGCGCGAGAGCAAGTCATGCGCATTCGTTCGGATCACCTCCGCAAGATGCGCACTCAGAACCGTCGTCGGCTCCACTACAGCACATCCCCGCGCGATCGCCTGCGCCTGCAGCTCCGGAGCAATCCATTTCGCTGCGACATTGAAAGCAGGCTCCTGTGTCTCTGTGCCGGGCAGATCGACAGGTCCCGCTTCGGAGCTGACCGCCAGCAGGAGCCCACGCCGAAGCTCCCATCGCGCAACCTCGATCCCGCGCAGCAGAACGACATACTCACTTTCCCGCAATGCAAGGTTGTCCGTGATATGAATCGGCGGAACCAAGAATCCCATTTGCTGCGCGAGCTTTTTGCGCACACCCTTTATTCGGTTCAACAGCTGGCCGCCTTGCTTCTCATCTACCAGCGGAACAAGCCCCGAACCAACTTCGAGCGTCAAATCATCAAGCTTCAAAACACCATCCATCGCGTCAGTCGATGCCTTGGCGGCGCTTGCCTCCGCTTTTGCCGAGGTTAGAGCGGTTTGCCTGGCGGACTGTTTAATCTTGTGGCCACCGAATATCAATCCAGCGCCCAGCAAAAAGAACGAAATCTTCGGCAATCCTGGGATGAGACCCAGTACTACGAGCACGCCACCAGCTATCCATAGAAGCATCGACTGACTGACAAGCTGACGACGCATGTCGATCCCGAGCGATTGCTTGGAAGCCGCACGGGTCACCACGATTCCGCCGGCAACGGATACCAGAAGCGATGGCAGAATCGAGACCAGTCCATCACCAACGGTTAGGATCGTGTACGTCTTCAGTGCCTCCATCAGTGGAATGCCCTGTTGAAATACTCCGATCATGAATCCCGCAATGATATTGATTGCCAGAATCAGAATGGTTGCTAAGGAGTCGCGTTGGCTGAAGCGAGCTGCTCCATCCATGGCTCCGCAAAACTCCGCCTCCTGGGCCACTGCTTCGCGCCGCGCTCGCGCCTGCTCTTCGTTAATCAGCCCCGCGTTCAGGTCCGCATCAATCGCCATCTGCTTTCCTGGAAGGGCGTCGAGTGTGAAACGCGCAGTTACCTCAGCCGTACGAACAGCCCCATGGCTCACCACCAGATACTGGATCGCGACCAGCGCGAGGAACAGAACGAATCCAACAATATAGTTGCCGCCAATCACGAATTGCCCAAACGCTTCGATCACCGCTCCTGCGGCCGAGGGCCCCTCACTTCCATGCAGAAGAATGCGCCGTGTACTCGCTAGATCAAGCGACAAGCGTGTCAGGGTAAGAAGCAAGATGAGGCTCGGAAATACAGAAAACTCGACCGGCCGAAGCACCTGGATCGCCGTCAGCAATACAAGTACAGAGGCGGCGATGCTGCAGGTAAGCAGCAAATCCAGCACGAAACTCGGCAACGGTACAAGCAGCACAAAGATCATGCACACAGCAGCCAGAGGTACGGCCCACTCGCCAAGGCCCTGCAGAATCTTGATCACGCTCTTCGATTTCATATCTAGCGTATGGCCTCTCCGGCCGCGGTACGAGCGGCCCCCATTCTTTCGCGCTCACGCAACTCCGCCTGGGCACGAAAGACAACAACCAGAATCTCTGCTACAGGCTGATAAAGATCGGCCGGAATTACGTGTCCGACCTCTACCGTTGAATACAGAGCGCGCGCCAGCGGCTTACTTTCCATCACAGGCACATTATTTTCTTGAGCAATGCTCTTAATTTTTTGCGCAAGCAGATCGCGCCCCTTTGCAACTACCTCAGGCGCCTTCATGGACGGCTCATAACGTAACGCCACAGCGAAGTGGGTTGGATTTGTCACAACCAGAGTCGCCGTCGCCGCCGCTTGAAGAGGCTTTCGTTGTCGCATGCCACGCTGCCGTTTCCGAATGCGGCCTTTTGTGAACGGGTTGCCCTCGTTCTCTTTATGCTCGCGCCGTACCTCGTCGTGGCTCATCCGCAGCCTGCCCTCCGATTGCCGCCACGTCAACAGATAGTCGACTGCTGCCCACACAAGCAGCACAAGCACAGCCTTCCATCCGAGCCCGCCGATTAGAGCACCTACCTGAAGGGTCAGCGCCCGAATATCTTCCCCGGACGCCCGTGCCAACTCAGTCCAATGAGCTTGAATTGTGCTGATTCCAAACAGTGCTATCACCATAAATGGCAGTAGCGACTTGAGCAGATTACTCACCGTTGCAGACGAGAACATCTCGCTCAGCCGGCTACCCGGATTGAGACGTTCGAATCTGAACCTTAGTGCTGCTGGCGCGAAGTTTACTCCTCCTTGCGCCAGGGTCACTCCCACAGACAGCAACATCGCTACCAGTAGCACCGGAACAATCCATCGCAGCACTTCGACGCTGCTCCAGAACAACACCGGGCCATTTGCATCAAAATTTGAATCGCACGCAGCCACTAAAAGACCTTCGTAAAATCTCGACCAATGTGCAGCCATGTCACTACTCAGTGACCAGATCGTGATCGCACTACCTAGCACCGCCAGCACGCTGCCGAACTCGCGTGACCGTGCAAGCTGGCCTTGTTCTCGCGCCTTCTTACGTCGATGCGGCGTAGCTTTTTGAGTCTTATCCGATTCAGGCATGATCTACCGGGCCAGCAATAGAAGGTGACTCGATAGGCTCATCGAGCTCTCGAAAAAACGGCCTAGCATTGACGGCCAGTACTTCAGCGCGGCAAACAGGATAGCCAGACCCAACAGCATCTTCACGGGCGGGCCAAGTAACATCAGCGGCATGCTTGGAGAGGCTCGGCCGAGCAGGCCAAGCGCCAGGTCCGTCAACAATGTGGCGGAGAACACCGGGGCAGCCATCTGCAACCCGAGCACGAACACTTCTCCTCCCGCCCGTACGGCAAGCGTCGTGAATGCAGCCGATAGATGCATCGCTCCTGGCGGCAATAGCTCAAAGCTGCGCCCGATCGCGCCGAGCAGCCATAGGTGGACGTCCATACGGAGGAAGATGAGCATGGCAATCGTCTGATGAAACGTCGCAACAACCGTTGAGTCGGCATTTGTCTGCGGATCAAGTAGCGTTACCAGCGAGAATCCCATTTGAACACTCAAGACCTGGCCCGCCATCTGCACAGCGTCGAACACCAGGTTCGTCGCGATTCCCATCGCCGCGCCGATAAGCAGTTCGCCGAGAACGACCATTGGCCAGTGGCTTAGCTCAACGTTCATCAATCTCTGGGAAACGACCGGATACAGCAGAACCGAGAATGCAACAACGAGCGCGGCCTTGATCTGGGGAGAAATCGCGATGCTTCCAAAGAACGGCGCGAACAGGAGTAAGCCAGTAAGACGAACGGAGATCGCAAGGAACGCCGCAATGATCTTCAGCAGTGGAAGCTCGATCATCGCAACACTCCATGAAAGTCGGATAGTAAGCTGAGCGTATAAAGCGCCAGATGGCGCCACATCCACGGCATCAACAGAAACAGGGCTGCTCCGGTTGCAAGCAGGCGAGGAACAGACGATAGCGTCTGGTCCTGCAGAGATGTAAGCACCTGCACAATATTCACCACAAAGCTGACTGCAACGGTAACGATGAGCAATGGCGCAACAAGCAGCGCAACCTCAACAAGCATCGCGCGCGCGAGCGCAATAACCTGGTCGGTTCCCATTAAGTGAAGCTCCGCATCAGCGCGCCGACGAGAAGGTGCCACCCATCCACCATCAAAAAGAGCATCAACTTCAGCGGGGTCGAGATCACCACCGGGGGGAGTTGCATCATTCCAATCGAGGTGGTAATCGACGCCACGACCATGTCCACCACCAGGAACGGCAGAAACAACACTGCACCGATCTGGAATCCGGCGCGCAGCTCCGACACAATATAGGCGGGCATCATCACGCGCATCGGAATGTCATCGACCGTACGCGGACGCGGTACATGAGCCAGATCGACAAACATCGCGGCATCCTTTTCGCGAACATAACGCGCCATGAAATGACGCAAAGGCTCCGCTCCTAGCGAAACTGCTTCTAGTGCAGTGACTCGTCCGCTCTCGAGCGGCAGGAATGCATCCTGGTAGATCTGTTCCCCTACCGGTTGCATGATGAAGAACGTGAGCACCAGCGACAATCCGATCAGCGTCTGATTCGATGGAGTTGTTTGCAGTCCAAGTGCCTGCCGAAGAAAGTGAAAGACGACCAGCAGTCTCGCGAAAGGTGTCAGGCAAATCATCAACGATGGGATCAGCGCCAGAACTGTTAGCAAAACAACGATGGTCCACGGAGCAGAGCTGCTTCCAAGACCGTAGATCTTAATACCTCCCGCAGACCCAGCCGCATGCTTCGTCTGTGCGCTACTATCCGACAGGTTTTCCAACGGCCGGTCTAATTGCGTGGATCCAGGGCTCGCGACAGACCAGCCCGGCATCTCTGGCTGCGTACTAGGACCAGCGCTAAATAAACTCTGCTGCTCAGTCACGAGCGGCGAAGTTGCCGCCTGTCCAGGACTCAAAAACGGAGTTGGGCTGTCGAAGCCCGATTGCGCCAACGCCTGCCCACCTGCCACAGCAAATACCGACGTAACGAGCCACAGAATGAACGAGTGCCGGCGGACATTTTTCATAGGCCAGCCGCCTCGTCATCCAACCTCGGACTAATTCTGCCCGTTGCTTCCCCTCCCACCCTCGAAATCAATCCGCTGAAAGTTTCGCTTACGGTCGTAGCACTGCTCCTCACGTCGGGACTTTTCTCTAGCTTCGCGAGCAAGACAACATTGGATGAGCTCCCGCCCACAAGAAACTGCTCTCCATCCACACAGAGAATCGATACAAATCGCTTCTCACCCAGCGACACGGTTTCAGTGACAGCTAGCCTGCGCGATGCGCGCCGAGCCAGGAGTGCACGGCTTCGCGAATGCATCCAACGGGACACGAATACAAACACTCTTCCGACGCCATAGGTTTCCCGCCCTCTCCTCGGTATCGCAGATTCAACAGACAGAACATCCACGTCCGGTACTTGGGCCATCGCGCTCATGCGACACCTGTCAAGCGAACTGCGAGCCGGTCTCGCGTAACATCAAACTTCACGGTGCCCACAATCTGTCCGTTAACATGGAGCACCAGATCCTCGTTGTGTTGTGCCGCCGTTTCAACAATCGATCCCGGCACCAAACGCATCAGCGTCCCCACCGTGAAATCGATTACCGGAACCTCGAGCACCAGCCGGCACGGAAGCATCTGCACCCGCAGCAGAGGATCCGTATCCTCTCGCTGCGGCGCGTGCACCGCAACTAGTTCTAACGCCGCTCTGTCCTCGACCGTAATCTCCGGCATATATCTGCCCTCCCTCCGGCATTCATTGCCCATCCTGCATGCAATGGACATGCCAGCCGCACCGCAAGAAGTCCAAGAATGCTCTAACTGGGTCGCGCGCACCCGGTTGGGCAGCGCCCGTCAAGAAGGATCAACGCCGTCAGGGTCAGTCTCAACTCAGAGACGTGCTCTCGTGAGCTTAGGAAAGTCTTAATCGCACGGATTCACGCGGCAGCACGCGCCTGATTGAGACGGCTACAGGCCGAAGCACGATGGTTCCCGGGCAATTTTAAGAGAACTCTAACCTCTACAGCCCTCAGCTCTTCATCTGGATCGTTGCTTGTTCCATCTGATCGAACGCCGTAATCGCTTTGGCATTCGCCTCATAGGCCCGCTGGTACACGATCAGTTGAGAGAACTGCGTTGCCATGTCCACGTTCGACTGTTCCACTGACGAGCCGGCAATTGTTCCTCGTCCCGCTGTCCCAGCGGCTCCGATCACCGCTGCGCCCGATGCGGCTGTGGCTGAATACTGATTGTCACCATCAAGCGTGAGCCCTTCTGGATTCGCGAAGCTCGCCACAGCTACCTGACCGATTGCTCGCGTCTGGCCATTAGAGAAAGTGCCGTCCACTGTGCCGTCCGACAGCACGGAGTACGAACTCAACACACCAGATGCAAAGCCGTCCTGAGTGGTCGCATTGTTGCTCGACGCGCTTGCCGTCTGCGTCAGCAAGGAGTTTCCGCTCCCATCCGTCAGTTGCCAATTCAAATTCATGTTTGCCGCGCCATCAGCAAGAGATCCAATCGCAATCGCAATCGGACTTGCCGGCGAAACCAGTTGTCCCGAACTGTTGAAGTTCAGCGTTCCTGTCGCGACCTGGGTGCTCGATCCCACTCCTCCTTGGAGGTCGCTCGATGGAATCGTAACGCTATAGGTCCAGGTATTTGGCGCGGTCAGCGTGTAGCCAATCGCCAGCACGTGGGAGTTGCCAAGCGAATCGTACACGTTGATCGGCGACTGAAACGTGCCATTCATTGCCGTTCCCGCATTCAGATTCGTAGTCAGCGAAAAGTTAGCCGTTGGCGTCGCAGGCGCCGATGTTCCAGATCCCACATTGATTGGCTGCAAGGCACTGTTCGCTGAAACTACACCGTTCACCACCGGATAACCCATCACCAACTGGCCGCCGAGCGTAATCAGTTGACCCGAGGCATTCGTCGTGAAGTCGCCGTTGCGCGTATATGTCTGCGCGCCCGAACCATTCTGCACAACAAAGAAACCAGAGCCATTGAGAGCCATATTCGAGCTCACGCCAGTCGATGCGACAGCGCCATTGCTGAAGTCCTGCGATGTGCCTGTGACCTGGACTCCCAGCCCGGTTTGAATCGGATTCCCGCTTCCGCTGTTCCCATAAGTCTGATAGAAAAGGTCGGCGAAGGTCGAAGTCTGAGACTTATAGCCGTCCGTATTCATATTGGCCAGATTGTTCGAGATCGTCTGAAGCGCGGTTTCTGCGGCATTGAGACCTGAAAGCGCCGTGGATAATGACATTGCTTTTTCCTCCCGGAAAGACTTGCGTTCGCTGCCAGGTCAGTTTGTGGAACCGATACCCTGCGCAACGCTGGATGTTGTTCCTGCTGCTGTGGACGATCCTTGGCCGAACGTGTTCGTCACAACTTGGTTAATGCTCGCCAGCTGATCCAACTGATTCAACGAGATCATCTGCCCAACCATTTCGGTGCTATCCATCGGCGCAGTTGGGTCCTGATTCTGCAGTTCCTGGGACAGAAGCGTAAGGAACGTACTCTCGATGGATTGCAGGCTGTTGGTCCCGCTGTTGTTGCTCGCACTTTGTGTGCTGCCTGCCTCTACCGGATTGCTGCTGTGGCTAACGGCCTGTACCGACATACCGGATCCTCCTCCATACATTTGAGCTTCTTCTATTTGAAAACTCTGATTCAGCAATACTCGCGCTGCACATCAAACGGTTACATCCAGACGGCCCCCCCACGAAGTCCATACCTGCCGCTCGCGTGTAATCTCTCCAGCGGCTAATCTGATCGCCCGTGGAATGCCCTGCTCGAATGCTCTAACGCCGCGGCGCTCTCCACGACTTCCATCGTTGGCACCAGAGCCGCGCTGATCATTTCCCGCCGAATTGCCGGCCAGATCCGTGTGCGACTCACTCACGATCCGTACTGAGGCATCCAATCCATGCTGCTGCAGGATCCTCTGCTCGACTGCAGGAAGGTGCGCCGCAAGTGCGGCACTTTGTTTCGAATCCTCGAGCGATACCTGGGCGGAAAACTGTCCGGGCCCCGTGTTGGTTTGAATCGTTACGCGGCCGAACGCCTCTGTATGTAGCCCCACATGCAACTCACCGCGCATCGCATTCGCCAGCATCCTGGTTGTGCTTGCGTCAGCGGCATGCTGCATCAGGGCTTCTCTGGACGAAGGCTCCGGTCCCATAGGTTTGCCTGCCGTGCCCTTCGTCAGCACAGAGCTTCGCTGGGCTGCGTCCGTCTGCCTGGCATTCACCAGTTCGACCGCAGCTCCGTCTGCACTCCGCGTCGACGCGCCAGCCGCTTGCACAACCCTAAGCATCTGACCTGACGCATCATGACGCGCCTGCCCACCGTGAGCTTCGGGCTGACTAACCGTTCCTGCTCCGATTTCGCCGATAACAATACCCTGTGAATCCGCACTCCGTGAATCCGCCGGCATGCGGTCCGGTTTATCCCCGGACCTGCCGGAGCTCAGATCAAGCTGGTTCATCAATTGCGAGAGCGCAGTCCCGCCACTCTGGCGCACCTCCGTGACTACCAGGTCCGCCGCGAACCGGATGCCCGATCTGCTCTCGACGACAACGGTTCCCGCATCATCGCTGCAAATACCCGGATGACCTTCGGGCAAGGCATTCGCATCGCCATCAATTCTGGCTTCAACGGGCACCCCGTCCAATTGTTCCGAATCCGGCACCTGAGGCGAGCTAATTAACTCTGGCATTTTCGCCTTGTTCGCATCGCTGATCCCATGCGTCGCGACTTCTGGCGGTATAACGCTGGGAGGCAATGCAGATCTCTCCTGCCCATTTGGGCCGGGCGAGGAAGCAGTACCGATATCGCTCACACCTCGACTGCGCATTGCAGAACTCTCAATCGACAATTCCGTGGCCTTCTTGATTTGGTCAGCCGAAACTCCAACGCTTTGTCCATCGAGCTTGCTATCCCAACCAGGTGCCTGCGACAAGACTCCGGATCGCAATTCGACAGATGTCGTGTTTCCCGGTGATCGCTCGATCCCCCTGGAATCACGGTGATGGTCTGCCGATCGCGTGTTGCGCGCGTGCTCATTTTTCCGATCCTGGGAGGTTTGCCCGTCCCGATCGCCTTCCTTACGTTGCAATGGCGCACGATTTTCCGACTCCGGCTGCACCGGCTCATCTCCATCCAGCAACGACGCAAAGCTTTGCTTCGGAGCTCCAGTGAGCAGCGCTGCCAATCCACCTGCCGGCTGACTCGTCGCATTCTCCACACGCGCACCCACTCTCACGGAACCGCTCGCCTCCATGCGCTCGGCGCACTCCTTCAGTTATCGGCGGACGCTTGACGAGCTACGCTGACTCTTTCGACTCAAACGAACCTTCAGGACCCATTGTTCTGTTTGAATTCGATACCCTGCGCGCGAGGAACAGATCCTCGTTCCACTTCTGTTCGCGCAATGCGAGCTCCGCCTGATGAGCCATACTGCTTTGATCTTCCAGCTTCTCGGCCACCTCCCGCGCGCGCCGAGCCTCCATATAAGCAGCCATCCGCTCCGCTCGGATCGTCTCCAGCCTCGCGATGTTCTTCTCTGCCTCGGCACACTGCTGCAGCAGAGCTCTATATAGAGCCTCACTGGATTGATGGTCCGCCGCCATCGTGACGCGTTGTATCTCTCGCGCTCGCGACGCCGAAATCTCAGCTAACCCGGACCGCAATTTTTCGCAGTGCGCCTTCCATCGCAGCACCTCTTGACTGGTCGCGGTCAGAGCCCGCTCGGCGGCCTCCTCCGATCGTCGCCGGACCATCAGGATGACGTGCAAAGAATTGGCTGCTCGCATCTTTAGCTCGGGAGAGCCAGCAACTGCCGCACGGCATCATCAAAACTCGACAACCCCGCGCTGTCCTGCCGCAGATAGCTCTCGATCGCCGGCAGCGCTTCCAGTGCGCGATCCAAAGTCGCATCGCTTCCACGCTGATATGCTCCAATCCGAATCAGATCTTCAGAGCGCGTGTAAGCAGCCAGCAACGATCGCACCTCAGCGGCTTTCGTCAAATGTTCTGGACTAACAATCTGTGGCATCAGTCGACTAAGGCTGTCCAGCACCGCAATCGGCGGATAATGCCCTTTCGTCGCCAACGCGCGACTCAAAATGATGTGTCCATCCAGCAGCGATCGCACGGTGTCCACAACCGGATCCTGCTGATCGTCTCCCTCCATCAGCACCGTGTAGAACGCAGTGATGCTTCCATGTCGAAACCGCCCCGCACGCTCTACCAGGCACGCCAGCTTGTTCAATACCGACGGTGTATATCCCTTCGCCGTTGGAGGCTCACCTGCTGCGAGGCCAATTTCGCGCTGCGCCATTGCAAACCGCGTCAGCGAATCCACCACAAGCAGCACGTCTCTTCCCTCAGCGGCAAACGCTTCCGCCACTGCCGTCGCCAGCAGCGGAGCGCGCAAGCGTAACAGCGGTGACTCATTAGACGTCGAAACAACCACCACACTCCGCGGCCGCCCATGCTCTCCCAGTACCTCGAGAAACTCTCCGACCTCCCGGCCGCGTTCGCCTACCAGCGCCATCACGATCACGTCCGCCGCTGTTCCTCGCGACATCATTCCCAGCAGCGTGCTCTTGCCCACACCGCTTCCTCCGAAGATTCCCAACCGCTGTCCGCGCCCGCAAGGCACAAAGCCGTCGAGCGCGCGAATCCCGCAGCCCATCGGTTCCCGAATCGGCAATCGGTCGAACGGTTGTGGTGCCGCTCCATCGATCTCCATCACGCACGTCGAGCGATAGCCTCCAAGCCCATCGATCGGCCTGCCATTTGCGTCTAACACACGTCCGAGCAGGTCGGCGCCTACGCGCACCGACGGTCTTCTACCCACCGCGGTGATCGCATCTCCCAGCCGTACTCCCGCTGGCGCGTCTGTCATCATCGACAACACGGTTCGCCCACGAAACCCAATGATCTCGCCGGCCAGCTTCACCCCATTCGAACCATCGATCTCACACGCCTCACCAATACAACCGAACGGCCCCTCCGACTCAATGAGGTTGCCGGTCACTCGATTCACCCGCCCCTGCCAGCGGACAGGCGAGCACTGGTTCACATGCTGCTCGAGCTGTTGCAGCACCTGAGATCTCATGCAGCGGGCCTATGGGCCAGCAGTTGCGCGAAGCTCTCTTCCACATCCTGCAACTGCGCTTCGAAGCTGAAGTTCGCCTTTCCTGACTCCGTCTCAACAATGCAATCGGTCGCCTGCAACTGCTCATCCTCTACAACTTCCCACCAGGTCCCACCCGCTTCCTTCTTTCCCGACTTCCTCCACCGTTCCGCCTCCGCCGGTGCAACACGCACCCGCACAGCAGGCCCACACTGCATTCTGTCCAGCGCGATCCGAACCAGGCCTGCTAACAAAGTTGGATCCACCTCCGCCTCGCGCCCAATAATCTTGCGTGCAATTGCGAGCGCCAGTTGAACCACCTCGCGCTCCACGGAGCGCAGGTAATTGCTCCGCTCAACGTCAAACTCTCGCAATCGCTGCGCCAGCCGTTCTTCCGCGTCTTGTCGCATTCGCTCCCGCTCCACCCGAAGTCGTTCTTCTCCCTCGGCGATCGCCTCCTCGCACGCAGACCGCACCCGCCTCGCAACCTCGTCCTCGGAAACGCCTGTGTTCTGCGCCGGCTCAACGGCCTCCGGCTTGGGCATGGCGCCGGGCAACGACTTCCCACCGCAGCTCACATCCCGATATTCAAGCGCCTCGACCGAAATCAACGTGCTAGACAAAGGCATCCCCTTCATCCATGCGCAGATTCATCTTTCCCTGCTCCTCGAGCTGCCGCGCAACGCTCACCATCTCTCCATGAGCGCGCAATGCATCTTTGCTGCGCACCGGCCCTAACTGCTCCATCTCTTCTTTCAGCAGCTCCACAGCGCGAACCGACATGGTCTTGAAGAAACGTTCCCTCAAATCGGGACTCGCGCCCTTCAATGCCATCGCCAGCAGGCTTCGCTCAACGGAGCTCGAGAGCTCGCGCAACTGAGCGTCATCCAGCCGCATGAAATCTTCAAACGTGAACATTAGTTCGCGGATATTGGCCGCCAGCTTTGGATCCTGCCCCTCGATGTTCTCCAGGATCTCTCGCGACGTCTCGGTATCAACAATATTCATCAGCTGCGCGACATTCTGGAACCCGGAATAGGTTCTCTTATTCAGCTCTCCCGCCGAACGCAAACGCCGATGAAATGCCGCTGAAATTCGCTCCGCCATCGCCGGCGAAAACTGCCGCAGATTCGCCAACCTCCGCACCGACTCAGCTCTCGCCGACCGCGGCAAATGCACCAGCAGCGCCGAGGCCTGCTTCGGTTCAAGATGCCCCAGCACCAGCGCAACTGTCTGCGGATGCTCACCTTCCAGTAAGCGTGCAAGCTGCTTCGGATCCGCTTTCTGCAGCGACTCCGCACGCCCCGAGTTCAGCTCATCGGTTCGCACCATCTGGCTCTGCATCTCCCGGGCGCCGCTTTCGCCGAAAGCTTTCACCAGAAGACGCGTCGCCGTATCGGCCCCTCCGTGCGTCACAAACTCTCGCGAGGCAGTCATCTGTTGATACTCGCGCAAAACCTGCTCCGATGTGTTCGGAGGAACACGACCCAGATTCGCAATCTCCTTGGTGATCAACTTCAGGTCATCCTCGGGCAGGTTCCGAAAGAACACTGCCGCCGCATCATCGCCCAGCACGGTCATCAGGATGGCAGCCTTCTGCACGCCACGCAGTTCGCTGTAGTCAGTTAGCGCCGTCATCCCTCAGACTCCCGCAGCCACGTTTGCAAAGTCCTGGTCATCGTCGCCGGCTCCGCCTGCACCATCTCCGTCAACCGCCGCTTCAATCCAACCGTATTCGTGTCCGCTTCCAGCAAATGATCCAGCTCATCCATCGAAAGCTGCGGCACACTCGCCATTTCGAGCGATTCCGCCGACTCCTGTTTGCCGGGGCCGAGCTCTCGCACAACTCCCACCACCTGCTTCTGCACCGGCCGAATCACAAGTGCCCACGCAAGCACAAACAGCGCCAGTAACGACGCGTATTTGATCGCACCGGCGTTGTCAGTTACCGTTCGCTGCAGCCGCTCTCCAAACCCAGGCGGCACATTCTCATCTCCGTTATTCGCAAAGGTCATATTCTCGACCGTCACAACATCGCCCCTCTGCGCATCCAATCCAATCACGGACGCCGCCAGATCCTGGAGTTGCTTCAACTGCGCCGGTGAACGTCTATAGGTCGAGCCAATCAGCTTTCCGTCCACCATCTTCTTGTCCGAAAAATCATTCACCAGGATCGCTGCTGTAATCCGGCGAATCCGTCCGGCAGGCGCAATCGTACGCCTGGTCAACCGGTTCACTCCATACGTCGAATTCTCCGAAGTCGAGGTCTGCGAGCCTCCATCCGCATTCGCATCCTGCGACTGCGTCGTTCCTTGTCCGGGCGTCAAGGGCAGATTGCTTGCCGTTCCCGCCACACCACCGTCCGCTTCGTCGGCTGTATGCTCCATCGTCTTCTGCGTCGTCAAAAGGGCGCTCACTGCGGGATCATACTTATCCTCGTTCTCTTCCGAACTCGTGAGGTCATATTCCACATTCACGCTGGCCCGCAGATTGTCCTCTCCTACGACCGGCCCAAGAGTTGCCATCAATCTCTTGGAAAGTTCGTCCTCAAGTTCGCGTCCTTCCATCGTGGAGCTATGCCTGTTCAGCAACTCGTTCGTATCCGCATCAATGATCGACACGTCCGCTGGCGCAAGATTCTCCACTGCACCGCTGACCAGCCTCGCAATCGCGTCCGTCTGATCCTGGGTCAAACTATCCCGCTTTAATCGCAACGCCACCGATGCCTTGGCCGGTTGCGCGCGATCAAGAAACACCGAGTCTCTCGCCATCACCAGATGCACGCGCGCGCTCTTCACATCGCTTAGTGTTCCAATCGTCCGCTCCAGCTCGCCTTCGAGCGCACGTTGGTAGTTCACCTTCTCGTCAAACTCCGTCTGGCCCCACGAAGTCTTATCGAAGAGCTCGAATCCCATTCGCCCACTATGCGTCGTCCCCTGCGACGCCACTTCCATCCGTGCGGCATCCAACTGGCTCGCAGCGACATCAATCTCCTTGCCATCGGGCGACATCTTGAAATCAATCTTGTTCGCCGCGAGCTGCTGCGCGATCGTCTGCGCATCATCCGGCTCCATTCCGGTCATCAACGGCTTGTAATCCGTGGAGCTCATCGCCATCGCGATTACCCCCACTCCCACCACCGTCGCCACCGTCCCGCCCGCCACCACGAGCCTCTGGCGCGGATTCATCCGCAGCCACATCTGCTTCAGATGTTCCACCAACTTGTTCTGCATCGGTCAGCGCCCTTCAGAACTGCATCTTTTCCATCTCTTGATAGGCGCTCACGACCTTGTTCCGCACCTGCATCATCAACTGGAACGCCACGTCGGCCTTCTCAACCGACACCATCGTCTTACCGATATCCGCGTTACCGCTGCCTTGCAACAAATTCGCAACCTGCTGGTCTGCACTGTTCTGCAGCCCATCCACATCGTTTACTGCGGACTGAAACACGTCCGCGAAGCTTGATGCCGTGCCCTGCGTTCCCGCCGGGCCACTCGCAACATTACCCAGTTGCGTTGCAATCGAAGGAATTACTGATCCAATGCCGCCAATCATTTCAACCCTCTAACTCTTCAAAACATCAATCGACTGCTGAATCATCTGCTTGGACGCCGCAATCGCCGACGCATTCAGTTGGTACGCCCTCACCGATCCCATCAGATCAACCATCTCTTCGGCCGGATTGATCGCCGGATACGAAACATAGCCATCCTTGTCTGCGTCAGGATGTCCGGGATCATATCGCCGTATCGGCTCCGCATTGTCCTCCACCACGCGCGTCAGCTTCACACCGCCTGCCGGAGTGGCTCCTGCTCGCAAATCCGAGACTCCATTCAGCACCGACTGAAACGGCGAGTTGCCTCCGTTCTGAATCACAACCTCGCGCCGGCGATAAGGCCCGCTCCCCGCGGCCGTCCGTGTCGTATCCACATTGGCCAGATTCGACACCGCCACCTCAGAACGCTCCCGCTCCACCGAGAGCGCCGAGGCGCTGATATCCAGTGCATTGAAGATGCCCATTCCTTCGCCCCTTACTGATCGCCGTTGATCGCCGTGAGAATCTGGTGAAACCGGTCCTTCATAAGCTGCGTTCCCATCTGGTACTGCAACTGTGCCTCCGACAGCTCGAGCGACTCCTTATCAATGTCCACGTTGTTGCCATCCGGCCTCTCCAGCAGCCCCTTCACATCGCGAACTGCAACGCCCGGAGAACTCCCCTCCGGCGCAGCCATCGCGCGCGCAAGCTCATGCTGGAAATCGATGTCCTTCGTCCGGTACCCCGGCGTATCGACGTTCGCCATGTTCGAGGCAATCACCGTCTCGCGCTGGTTCGTCACCGCCAGGTAGTTCTCGAGTTGCGACAGGACTGAAAAATCCGGCATTCCGAAATCGACCTCCATCACGCCAGCTGGCGAGTCCGCGTTCCTCTCCCTTATCGGCGTCGTTGAAGCATCCTTGAGCCTTATTGGGACACTTTTGGGTGATTGCCGATCGTTAGCGCTGCTTGCTCTGTGCCGCACCACCAGCCAATGGAACAGCGCTGTCGCTCCCCGCCTGCACTGCGCTCTGCGCCGGATGCACGAGCTCCCCCGGAACCACAATCAGCGTGATCCTGCGATTCGATGGATCGCCCGGATTGCCCGCAACCCGCGGAAGCTGATCCGCAAATCCACGAACCTCTTTCACCTGCCCCGGCGCGATCCCACTGCTTTGCATCAGCCGCCGCGCCGCATTCGCACGATCCGCGGACAGCTCCCAGTTCGTGTACACACTGCCCGCGCTGTACGGCACGGAATCCGTGTGCCCCTCAATCGAAATCCGATTCGGCAGCTTCCCCAACTCCGGCGAGATCGCCTTCAAAAAATCCCGCAGCGCCGGCGTCGGCTCCGCGCTTCCCGACTTGAAGAACGTCCCGCCCGGCTGTTCCATCAGCTCGATCCGCAGCCCGTCCTGCTCCGCTGTAATCTCCACCTGGTTCTTCAGCTTGTCGAAGTTCGGCATCTGCTGCGCCGCATGCAGTAACTGCTGCTTTAACCTCTCCATCCCATGCAGATCCAGCGGCAGCGCATTCCCGCTCCCATTTCTATTCGTTCCCTGCAGCGTCGACGTCCCATTCGGATCATTGAAATATTGCGCCACCGACCTCTTCACCTGGTCGCTCGTGCTCGTCAGCCACAGCACAATAAACAGGCTCATCAACGCCGTCACAAAATCGGCATACGCAACCTTCCATGCACCTCCATGAGGCCCGGCGTGAACCGGCTTCCTTCTCTTCACTAGGATGACCGACTCGCCCTTCACCTCGTGCATCATCAGGCCGCAGCCTCCACGGCCATCGATTCCCTCGCGCGGCACGCGTTCTCCAGCTCCGCAAACTTCGGACGAACATGTTCAGGAATCGCCCTGCGTCCAATCTCCACTGCCATAATCGGCGCCGTGCCCTTGATGAACGCCAGCAACGTCGTGCGCAGCACGCCGTAATACGCATGCCTCTCTTCAACGGCCTTCGACATGTTCGCAGCCAGCGGCCCAACTACCCCGTAGCACAACAAAATTCCCAGGAACGTCCCCACCAGCGCCGCTGCCACCTTATGTCCAATCTCCGCCGGTGGTCCGCCGAGCGCCCCCATCGTCACCACAATTCCCAGCACCGCCGCCACAATCCCCAGCCCCGGCAACGCGTCTGCCATCGCCATCAATGCCTGCGTCGCCGCATAGGACGTGTGGTGATGCACCTCCAGATCCAGCTCCATCATCTGGTCCAGATCGAACGGCTTCACACCGCCCGTCACCGCCATCCGCATCGTGTCGCACACGAACGCCGTTCCATGGTGGTCACTCAAAAACTTCGGATACTTCGAAAAGATCGGGCTCTTTTCCGGCTCCTCAATATCGCCCTCAATCGCGATCAACCCCTCTTTGCGCGCCTTCGTGAACAGATCAAAGAGCATCTTCAGCGATTCGACATACAGCTTCTGCGTCACACCGCTGCCCTTCATCACCGACATCAATCCCACGCCAACCGCCTTCAGCACGCGCATCGGATTCCCCACAATCAGCGTGCCCACCGCCGCGCCCACAATCGTCACAAACTCCGACGGCTGCAGCAGCACCGGCAGCTTCCCACTCTCCATCAGGAATCCACCAACCACCGACCCAAGAACAATGACAATCCCAACCAGCGAAATCATGGAGCTCCTCAACCTCGAGCACAGAGATGCCTCCTCTCTCTATCGGCATCAGGCACAACTCCATTAGCAGCTCGTAGCAGCTCACCGTTCGGCGCAAACGCTATCATCTTTACAACCCGGTACCGAGGAGATCTCGTTGAAGCTTCAAATCCGCTCGCTCCTGTTTCTCGCTTCCATCCCGTCCGCCTCTCTCCTCGCCGCCGCCGCACCCTTGCACTCACCGTGGGACACTCATCCAGTCCACACCACAACCGCGGCCTACTCCTGCCCCGCTCCCGCGCACCTGCCGGTCGACTTCACCACCAGCGGCTTCTACGCGGACAACGATCCCACGCACTCCATCATCGATCCCGCAAAGCTGAAGGCCTACAACGAAACCTCCGGCCCCGTGAAGCACGAAGGCAACGTCATCGTCGCCGCAGCCGACGCCTTCCGCACCACAGGCTCCGCCGACGCCGCCCGCTGCGTTCTCCAGCACCTCGAAGCCGACGCACACGACAACGCACTCACCGGAAAGATGTCCTCCAGCCAGGCCTACTTCGTGCAAGGTTGGGTCGCCGGAGCGGCAGCCATCGCCTACCTCAAGATCGACGGCAATGCACGCGCCACACCCGCCCAACGCGCTCTCATCCTTCCATGGCTGCAGAAGGAAGCCGACATAACCCGCAACTATTACGACCAGCGCATCAGCACATCCCACAACGACGCGCAGAATCACTTCTACTGGGCAGCAGTCGAGGTCGCCGCCACCGGCATCGCCACGAACAACGCACGCGATTTCGACTGGGCCATGCAGCGTGCCAGGGACGGTATCGACGCCATTCAGCCCGACGGCACGCTCCCGGAAGAGATGCGCCGCGGCAAACGCGCTCTGCACTACCATCTCTACGCCGCCTCGCCGCTCGTCATGCTCGCCGAGCTCGGCCTCCCTAACGGCGTCAACCTCTACACCGAAAATCACGGCGCCCTCAGGAAGCTCGTCGAGGTCTCCACCCATGGCCTCGTCGACTCTTCTCTCTTCGACAACCGCACCCACATCCCGCAGGAGCGCCCCGATCCTCCCTCCGCCGAAGCCATCGGCTGGGCCGAGCCCTACAACCGCCGCTTCCCTGACCCCGTCATCACAAAGCTTCTCGCCGAGCAGCCCGATCACAGCTACATGTACCTGGGCGGTCTCCCGCCTCCCTAAATCCGCGCACCACGACCTAAGCCCTTGCATTCACAACTCATTGCTGCGCCATGCCCGGAAATCGCGCTCGCACGCACAATCAATGGCAACCTCGGCCATCTGCGAGCCGTCCATCCCCGTAACACTCCGCTGGAATCCTTCCTCGGGTGAATACACAATCCGGCACATCTGATGAGCGGTTCCCCGGCCGTCCAGAGCGCCTGACGCATCACGTCCCCGCGTTCTCACCGATCCGCTCCAACCCCACTCCAAAAAGGCTCTGAAAATCTCGCAACCCTCCATACCCTCGCATGGAAAGGAGCAGCCTATGAAACAGGTCTCATCCCCATCTCATCAGGACACGCCCACTCACGACAGCTCGTCGCAGCTTCCCTTCGGCCCTAAGACTTTCGGGCCCAGGACCCTCGTCTTCGGAGCCACCGCGCTCATCGCTTACGGTCTCAGCCGCCGCTCTAAAACCGGCACCGCCGTAGCCGCCGCAGGAGGCGGCCTTCTCGCCTATCAGGTCTTCAGCTCGCAACACGCCAAGCCCTCTGACACTCGCGCCACCTTCCTCGTCAACGCCTCTCCCGAACAGGCCTACCAGCTCTGGCGTAACCTCGAAAATCTTCCCCGCTTCATGTCCCACCTCAAGCAGGTCCGCATTCTGGAGGGCCAGCGTTCGCAGTGGACCGCCAGTGGTCCCATGGATCGTGACGTCCAGTGGACCGCCGAGATCGTCGACGACATCCCCAATCAGAGCCTCTCCTGGCGCTCACTGCCAGGCTCGGACGTCGACACCTCCGGGTCCGTCAGCTTCCGCGCCGATCCCCTGGGCCGCGGCACCTACATCACCGCGGAGATGCAGTATCGCCTGCCTGGCGGCGCGCTCGGCACCGGTGTCGCCACCATCTTCGGCAAGCACCCGGAGTTCGTCGTACGCGAAGACCTCCGCCGCTTCAAATCCCTTCTCGAAACCGGCGAGGTCCCCACAACCGTCGGCCAGACACACGGCCCGCGCGGCGTCCACGGCCACACCGAGCAGGTGCTCTTCCGCGAGACAACCAACCACCCGCAACCGCAGGCCCCGCTCGCGCGCACCGCGTGAAAAAACACCTCCCTCAGCACAAGGAGCAAACCGATGAAAGCTGTCTGCTGGATGGGCAAAGAGAAGATGCAGGTTCACAACGTTCCTGATCCCACAATCCTCAACCCGCGCGATGCCATCGTCCGCATTACCACCACATGCATCTGCGGCTCCGACCTTCACCTCTATGACGGCTTTGTACCCACCATGGAGCAGGGCGATATCCTCGGCCACGAGTTCATGGGCGAGGTCGTCGAAGTCGGCCCGGGCATCAACCGCGACAAACTCAAGGTCGGCGACCGCGTCGTTGTTCCCTTCACCATCGCCTGCGGCAACTGTCAATTCTGCAAGGATCAGCTCTGGTCCTGTTGCGACAACTCCAACCCCAACGCCTGGGTCGCCGAAAAGATCATGGGCTACTCGCCCTCCGGCCTCTTCGGTTACACCCACATGCTCGGCGGCTACGCCGGCGGACAGGCACAGTTCGCCCGCGTTCCCTTCGCCGACGTCGGTCCCATCAAAATCCCCGACGGCATTCCCGACGAAAAGGTCATCTTCCTCTCCGACATCTTCCCCACCGGCTACATGGCCGCCGAAAACTGCAACATCCGCCCCGGCGACACCATCGCCATCTGGGGATGCGGTCCGGTCGCCCTGTTCGCCATCCGCAGTTGCTTCATGCTCGGCGCCGGCCGCGTCATCGCCATCGACCGCGTGCCCGAGCGGCTCGAGTTGGCCCGGCTTGCCGGTGCCGAAACCCTCAACTTCGAAGAGGTCGACATCCTCGAAGCCCTCAAGGACATGACCGGCAACAAGGGCCCCGATGCCTGCATGGACGTCGTCGGCATGGAAGCCACCGGCCACGGGGTCATGTTTGCCATGGATCGCGCCAAGCAAATGGCCCGAATCCAGATGGACCGCCCCGTCGTTCTCCGTCAGGCAATCATGGCCTGCAAAAAAGGCGGAACCCTGTCCATCCCCGGCGTCTACGCCAGCTTCATCGACAAGGTCCCGATGGGCGCCATCATGAACAAGGGCCTCACCCTCAAAACCGGCCAGACCCACATGATGCGTTACATGCAACCGCTGCTGGAGCGAATCCAGAACGGCGAAATCGATCCGTCCTTCGTCATCAGCCACACCCTTCCCATCGACGCCGCACCCGATGCCTACCGCATGTTCCGCGACAAGCAGGACAAATGCATCAAGGTCGTGCTCAAGCCCTGGGAGCAGCAACTCGCCGCCTGATCCCTCACCGGAGAGGCCGCCGCACAGCGGCCTCTCCGCGATTCCCCCGAAATCCTGTCAACCCCCCTGAGCTGTTGAAATCGCCACAATTGGAACAACCCAAACCACAATGACCTAGGAAAAATAACGGCAGTGAATTTCGCTCCATTTTGTAAAATAGAGATATAGATGAAAGTTTAAGAGAGGCTGCCATCGGCAGCCTTTCGCTTTTGCCGCCTTGTCCCAAAATGGGAAGGTCCGGACCTAAGTTCAATCTTTGGAAGATTTTGCGCAAAAAAGGGGGGAGGGGGTACCCCCGCTCATCAAGTAAAGTACTCATGAGCGATCCGGCTTGCGCATAGCCATCGATACCGGCGGAACCTTCACCGATTGCGTCTACCTCGACGCCGGAAAACTCCGCGTCCTCAAACTCCGCTCCACGCCTTCGAACCCCGCCACAGCCGTCGTCAACGCCCTCCGGGCCATCGGCCAGCCTCACGGCCTCGAAGTCCGCCACGGCACCACCGTCGGCACCAACGCCATGCTCGAGCGCAAAGGCGCCCGCGTCGCTTTCGTCACCACCGCCGGCTTCCAAGACACCATCGCCATCGGCCGCCAGGCCCGCCCCAGGCTCTACGACCTCTTCAGCCCCGGCCCCGCCTGCCTCGTTCCCGAAAATCTTCGCTTCGGCATCAAGGAACGCGTCACCGCCGAAGCCGATCTGCTCCACGAACCAACCGAACCAGAACTGACCGAGCTCGCGCAACGCATCGCAGCCGGCAACGCCGAATCCATCGCCATCTCCACACTCTTCAGCTTCCTCCGTCCGCGCAACGAGCTCCTGATCGAAGCCGCTCTTCGCAAGCTCGGTCTCCCGATCTCAACCTCGCATCGCATCCTCCCCGAATTCCGCGAGTACGAGCGCGCCTCCACCATCGTCGTCAACGCCTACCTGATGCCCATCATGCAGACCTACCTGCTCTCCCTCGAGCAGCAGATCGCCTCGGAGTTTCGGGGCAGCAAGGTCCACGTCATGCAATCCTCCGGCGGCATCATTCCAGCCAACACCGCCGCCGCCGAACCCGTCCGCACCATCCTCTCGGGCCCCGCCGGCGGAGTCATCGCCGCCTCCAGAATCGCCGCCGCCGCCGGCTTCCCTCGCCTTATCGGGCTCGACATGGGTGGCACCTCCACGGATGTCTTCCTCATCGACACAACTCAAGGCCAGCTTCAACTTCGCAGTGAATCACAAATCAGTGGCCTTCCCGTCAGCGTCCCCATGCTCGACGTCCACACCGTCGGCGCCGGCGGCGGCTCGCTCGCGCGTTTCGACTCTGGCGGCCTTCTCCACGTCGGCCCCGAATCCGCCGGCTCCGACCCCGGCCCCATCTGCTTCGGAAACGGCGAAAATCCCACCGTAACCGACGCCAATCTGCTGCTCGGACGCCTCGACGATCAGCGCTTCGTCGGCGGCACCGTCGCGCTTAACTCCGATCGCGCACGCAACGCCTTCTCACAACAGAAAGGTCCTCTCTCCACCGTCGAAGAGTTCGGCGCCGGCATCCTGCGCGTCGTTGAATCCAACATGGAACGCGCCATTCGCTTCGTCTCCGTGGAGCGCGGGCTCGATCCGCGCGACTTCGCATTGCTGGCTTTCGGCGGCGGCGGCCCACTCCATGCCTGCGCGCTCGCCCGCTCGCTCCGCATCTCGACGGTGATCATCCCCGCGATTCCCGGCGCGCTTTCCGCATTGGGCATCCTGCTCGCCGACACGACCCGCGAGCTCTCGCGCACCGTCATGCTCAGCGGAGAGATGCTGCATGACCTTGACCCATATTTCGAAGCTCTGCAAGCAGATATCCCCGCCGAGTTCGCTTCAGAGGAGTCTCTGATCACGGAGCGGAGTGTTGATCTGCGCTACAAAGGCCAGGGTTACGAACTGAATGTGACTCACAACCCCGATGCAGCAGAAGCATTCCACGCGCTGCACCAGCGCCAGTTCGGATTTGCAGATCGCAACCGGCAGATCGAAATCGTCAATGTACGCCTGCGAATTCGAATCCCCGCAGAACCATTCACACTCCCCGCGACACAGCCGCAACCAGGCGATGGTTCACAAGCTCTTCGCGGAACAAAGCAGATCTACTTCAACGGTGAATGGTTCCCGTCACCCATCTATGATCGCGATTGGCTACAACCGGGCCATTCCATCCAGGGCCCTGCGCTCATCGGCGAGTACACCTCAACAACGGTGCTTGCGCCGGATTGCTCGCTCGAGGTTGACCCGATCGGCAATCTGATCGTCACCGTCCGGGAGGGCCAGCCATGAGCGCGCCAGTCGATCCCATCGAGCTCGCGGTCTTTCAGAACGCGATGACGTCCATCGCGGAAGAGATGGGTGCGGCTCTGCGGCGCTCCGCAGTTTCGCCAAACATTAAGGAACGCCGCGACTACTCCTGCGCCATCTTCGACGGCAAAGCGCGAGTCGTCGCCATGGGCGACCACATGCCCGTCCACCTTGGCTCCATGCCCATGTCTGTACTCGCGGCGGTCAGCGCGCTGGAATTGAACCAGGGTGATATCGGCATCCTGAATGACCCCTATGCAGGAGGAACTCACCTGCCCGACATCACGATGGTGATGCCGGTTTTCGCGAACACGCACCAGCCCATCTTCTACGTCGCCGCACGCGCGCACCACTCCGACGTAGGTGGGATGTTCGCCGGATCCATGGGGCCCGCTCGCGAAATCTTTCAGGAGGGCATTCGCATTCCCCCTGTTCATATCCTGCGAGCCGGTGAAATGCAGAAGGATGTGCTTCAACTCATCCTGCACAACGTTCGCACTCCAATCGAGCGTGAAGGCGATCTCACTGCGCAGACCGGCGCCTGCCGCATCGGAGAGGAGCGGCTGCTGCACCTGGGCGCACGCTACAGCGCGCCGCACCTCGCGCAGCTATGCGAAGATCTGCTCGACCATTCGGAACGCCTGGTTCGCGCAGAACTTCGATTGATGCCCGCAGGCGAGTACTTTGCAGAGGACCTCCTGGATGACGATGGAATCTCGGCAGATCCGGTCAGAATCGCAGTTGCACTTCGGCTCAATCCAGACGCTGGCGCATTAGAACTGGACTTCGCGGGAAGCTCACCGCAGGTTCACGGCAGCATCAATGCGGTGCGCGCGATCACGCTCTCCGCCTGCCTGTATGTCTTGCGTTGCCTGTTGCCGGACGGTTCACCCACTACGGCGGGCACACTTCGTCCTCTCACCCTCAAGACCTTGACCGGCACCGTCGTGGATGCGCAGTCACCCGCAGCGGTGGCGGGCGGCAATGTCGAGACCTCACAACGTATCGTCGACACCATCCTGCGTGCCTTTGCGCAAGCAGCTCCCGCCCGCATTCCTGCAGCGAGCGCGGGAACCATGTCGAACCTGACCATCGGCGGCATCGATCCTCGAAAAAATCTGCCGTTCACCTACTACGAGACCATCGCCGGCGGTATGGGCGCCGGACCTTTTCACGATGGAACATCAGGCGTCCACACGCACATGACCAACTCGCTGAACACACCGATTGAATCGCTGGAGTTCGAATATCCTCTGCGCGTAAAACAGTACAGCTATCGCCGCGAATCAGGCGGAAATGGAAAATGGAACGGAGGCGATGGCCTTATTCGCGAGTTCCAACTCCTTGCCGATTCGCAGCTCACTCTGCTTTCTGATCGACAGAAGTTTGCCCCTTACGGGCTGAGCGGCGGAAGCTCGGGCGCGCACGGCAACGCGACCGCAATCATGCCGGAGGAGTCGACGCAAACCCAACTGCAATCAAAATCCAGTCAGCATCTTCCGCGAGGCACGACCGTTCGCATCGAAACTCCCGGCGGCGGCGGGTGGGGTTCGCCGAAACGCTAACCCAGTCGGTCGTCCTCGCGCCGACGGCCGGCTCAGCATCGCATTCGCACGGTCATTCACGAAGTGCCCGACGACAGAACGATCAGACCGCTAACTCATCAGGTAATTCAGCAGAGCCATTCGCACGTACAGCCCATTTCGAGCCTGGCGGAAGTACGCGGCACGTGCGTCCTGATCAACCTCAGGCGAGATCTCAGTTGTGCGTGGTAGCGCGTGCAGGATGATCGAACGCGCTTTCAACGAATCCGCAACGTGCAGATCGATGCGATAGGAGTCCTTCACGGCATCGTACTCAGCTTCGGAGGCGAAACGCTCACGCTGCACTCGCGTGACGTAGACCACATCGGCAGGCTGAACGCGCGCGAGGCGTGTGGTCTCTGCGAAGCGTGTGTCGGCCTCCTGCAACATGCGTACGTACTTGCCCGGCAGCCGTAACTGCGGCGGCGAGATGAGGGTCAGCGACACACCGGGAGCATTGCGCAGAAACGGCAGCAGCGAATGAATGGTGCGGCCGTTCTTCAGGTCCCCGACGAGCGCAATGTTGAGTCCCTCGAGGCGGCCAAGTTCCTTTCGAATCGTGTAGACGTCAATCAGCGCCTGTGTGGGATGCTCGCCGGCGCCGTCGCCCGCGTTGATGATCGGAACCGGCGAAGCCTCTGCCGCCATCTCAGCCGCACCAACCTGCGGGTGCCTCAGGACGATGGCATCGGCGTATCCGCTGACCACTCGCACTGTGTCCGCAATCGTTTCTCCCTTGGATGCAGAGGAATTGTCGAGCGCGTTTTCTGCTGTGAGGACTCCGCCGCCGAGCTTCTGCATCGCCGCCTCGAAGGAGAAACGCGTGCGCGTGCTCGGCTCGTAGAACATGGTCGCAAGGATGCGGCCCCGCAATGGATGCTCGAGTTTGAGCGCTTTGTCATCGCGCTCAAGTTTGGAAGCGGAGTTGAATAATTCATCGAGCAGCGCTGGATCAACCAGTTGCTCGGCGCGAATCACATGTCGTAGCTTGCTCATCGCGCTTCCCCATTCTGCGAGTGCACGCGCCCGCGAACAATGGTGTGGCGAACACGTCCGGGAAATGTGATGCCGTCAAAGGGCGACCAGCCGCACTTCGTCTTCAACGACTCTCGCGTGACCGCATAGGGTCTGTTCAAATCCAGGATGGTCAAAGAGCCCACATAACCTTTCTCAACACGGCCGAATCCTTCACCGTAATCGCGCGGCAGGTACGGTTGGACGAACCGGCCCGGATTCGCCGCGCACACCCGCGCAATCTGCTGCGCTGTAAAGCCGTGCTCCGTCATTAGCCACGTCGTGAATGCACCGTAGGTATCGAGATGTGGAACTCCACTGGTGCCTTTGCGCTTCTCTTCAAGCGAGTGCGGCGCGTGATCCGTGGCGAGATAGTCGATCGCGCCAGAGCGCAGCGCTTCGATCATCGCGAGGCGGTCTTGACGCCCGCGCAGTGGCGGATTCATCTGCAGCCAGAGGCGATTCTGCTCGTTGAGCATCGTGTCGTCGAAGAAGAGATGATGCGGCGTCACTTCGCAGGTCACGCGGACGCCACGCGCCTTCGCTGCGATCACATCCTTCAGACCTTCACCGGTCGAAAAGTGGCAAAGTTTTCCCTGCAGGTCATATCGTTCGATCAACTGCAACGCAAATTGTGTCGCTGATATCTCCGCTTTTGCGGGACGGCGCTGCTCATGCGTCGCTGCTCCGCGGCTTGCATTCAGAATTAGCGGATCTTCGCAGTGGAAGCTCACGTTGCATCCGCGATAACGCGCAATCGTCTCCTCCAGTTGTTCGGGCGAAGAGAAGAACAGCTCGCCCACGGATGGCCCCATGAATGCCTTATAAGGAACGGCACGCGCGAGCGGACGAGTGCCTGGCCCAATCCCGCCGTAGAGCGTGATGTGAACTGCGGCGCCTTCGGTCAATTTCTTTTTCGCCGCATAGCTTGCGTCGTCAATCGGCGCGACCGGATTGTTCGGCATGTCGGCGATGTGCGTCACACCGCCATGAATCGCTGCAGCAGATGCAGTGGCGAAGTCTTCCTTGTACAGCTCTCGCCCGCTTACATCTTCGCGCGCGTGCACATGCAGATCGCCGAAGCCTGCGAAGATGATGCTGCCGTCCGTTTTGAGATCACTGCGTCCTTCGATTGCGCCTACATTCGCGATCAGGCCGGTCTCTGTGTCAATCTCAATTGCGCCGTCGAACTCTCGATCCTCGTTCGCAATCCGGCCTTCAACGCGCAGCATGTACAGCCTCCCTGGCCCGCTTCACAGCATCGCGAATCTCATCACGGTGCGCGCGAGCTGCCGCTTCCGGATTGTCGCTGAAGAGAATCGACCGTGAAGCGCTGATCAACAACCCTGCGCCGCGGGCGTCGAGCCCTGCTTCGACGACAGCTTGCACATGACCGCCCTGCGCTCCGATTCCCGGCACAAGAAAGGTCGTGCGTGGTGCAGCCTCGCGAATCCGGTGCATCTCCTCCGGATACGTCGCGCCTACAACCAGCGCACAGTTACCATCGACGTCCCACGCGCAGCCGACACGCTCCGCGACGGCAAGCCACAGCGGCCTTCCGTTCACGTCCAGATCCTGAAACTCACCTGCGCCTGGGTTCGACGTTCGGCACAGCACAATGCACATCTTGTCGCGCCTGCTCAGAAACGGCTCCAGCGCCTCACGCCCGAGATAGGGATGCAGCGTCACCGCATCAAACCCCATGCGATCGAAAATCGCCTCGGCATAACCTTTGTTGGTATTGCCGATGTCCGCGCGCTTCGCGTCGCAGATGGTCACGAGATCCGGATGCTTCGCGCGCACATACGCAATCGTGCGCTCCATTTCGGCGATGCCCCGTGCACCGCGGGCCTCGTAAAACGCAGTATTCAACTTGATCGCGGCCGCAAACTCAGCGGTCTGATCCACAATCCATTCGCCGAATTTCTGCTGCGCATGCTGCTCCTCACGAAACCTCTGCGGGAGCTTCTCGAAATCAGGATCAAGTCCCACGCATAGAAGGGAGTTCACCGCTTGAATTCGTCGCGCCAGCTTCTCGGCAATCGCGTTCAAGCCGTCTCTCCACCTTGTGACCGCATTGCGGCCCATCCGTGCGGATCGTGCAGCCACGCCGCAACGCTCTGCGCCTGTTCCTCGGTCACCAACTCACGTTTGCGCGCCAGCTCCAGGATCTCGCCAAAGCTAGTCAGCGTGTGCAGTTGCACGCCTGCTGTCTCGAACTGTTCGACCGCATCCATAAACCGATAGCTCACAATGGCAACACAGTCGGTAACGACGGCGCCTTCATCGCGCAACGCCTGCACACCAGCGAGGCTGCTGCTACCCGTTGTGACAAGGTCCTCGATGAGCAACACGTGCTTCCCGTAGACGTCGCCGCCTTCGACGCGCCGCTTCGTCCCGTGCTCTTTCGCAGCCTTGCGGATAAAAACCGAAGGCGTCGCGGTGACAAAGCCGAGCACCGCGCTATGCGGGATTCCAGCCGATTCAATGCCGCCGATCACGTCGAAGTTCAATCCGGCGGCAGCCATCAGTTCGACGAAACCTTCTATCACTTCGCGCCACTCGCGCGGATGGAAAGGAAATCGGCGGTTGTCGCAGTACACAGGCGACACGATCCCCGATTTGAACGTGATGGGATCATCGGGCTGGAATCTGACTCCGCCGATGTTCAACAACGCTGACGCGATCGTCTCGCTCAATTCAGCGCCTCCTTGATCTGCTGTGCCAGCTGCGGGTTCCACATCGCAGCGGTTGCCATCATCGCTGCGTCGGCTCCGGCTTCGCGATAGGCGCTGTAGTCGTTCGCATCACTCAGCCCGCCAACGCCAATGATCGCAAATTTCAGACCAAGTTCTTCGCGCAGCTTCGCAAGCCGGCGGCTCATCTCGAGCCCCGCCCAGCGGATCGAGCGCCCGCACACACCGCTCGAGAGCCTGCCTTCTCCGGGCAGCGCCTGCTGCCCGTTCTCGTCAAGAACTTTTGCCGGAAGCGTGTTGATCGCGACAATGCCGTCGACCAGTGGACCGATCTCGCGTACGAATGTACGCAAACGCTCCTCGTCGCGGAAATAAGCGGCCTTCACCATCAGGCCGAGCGAGCCAATCTCGTCGCGAATTTTCTCCACGACGCGTCGAGCGCGATCGGTGTCGAAACACAGCAAGTTAGCCGTTCCTTCGTTCGGGCAGCTCAGGTTGGCCTCGATAACCTTGACGCCGGTTTCCTTCAGCAGCCGGGCCGCGACTGCGAAGTCTTCGATGTACGCGTCCACATCGCCGTGGCCGGAGGTCGTGCCCTGAAAGCTCGCGATAACCACCTGTCCGGGGCGCGCATGAACAACTGCGTCGGCAATGTCCGGCTGCCAGAACTCCGGATCGAATGACGGCACGCCGAAGGAGTTAGTGATCGAAAGCGGATCGGTATAATTCTCGTCGCCGACCAGCGGCCCGATGTCCAAGCGCAGATCGCCTTGGGGATGCACGGCAAGAACGTTCGGCCAGGCGTGCGCCGGATAGCGACGAGTACGCACCGTCTTGTACACGGGAAGATCGAAGCCTTTGTCTAATGCGGCTTTTACGAAGCGTCCATTAAGCAGCGGGCCCGCCGCGATTCCCAGCGGCAGATTGACTTCATGTCCCAGGAATCGATACCGAGGTTCCGCGCGCTCCTGATAGACCCAGGGTTCGGCGAAGGAAGAAAAGGGGCCTTGCTCGAAGTTCTCCAGGTAACTCCTGGCCGGGTCGTAAAACGGCTCGGTGAGCATGCGCAAATCCCTTTCTCTTGAGGGTAACAGATTTGCGCGGCATTGCAGTTGAGCATTGGCCGATAACGGCGCGCATCAACCCAAGGCTGTGGAAGCGCGGATTACCTCAGCCTCCGCCGCGCCTTGCAGCGTGTAGCTTATGCCCTCTCGACCCGGCAGCACCACTGCGTGTCCGGCCGGAAGCTGCACATGGCCTCCATCGCTCGTCCGCACCGAGGCGCCGTCATGCAACGCTACCAGGATTTGCATCTTCCCGCTCAGCTCGAGATCGTTCCTGCTGCCCGCCATTGTGTGAAAGCGGTCCACGATGAAATATGGCGTGCTGATCAGGCGGGTGAACCCATCCTGCTCGAGCGGTACCACGAGACCCGAACTCGTGCGTGATTTCGTGACGGCGAGTCCGTCCGTCAGGTGCAACTCGCGCGGACGGCCATAGTCGTACAGGCGATATGTCGTGTCGCTGTACTGCTGGGTTTCGAGCACGACCATCCCCGGCCCGATTGCGTGGATGGTTCCTGCTTCCACGTAAACCATGTCGCCGGCTTTCACCGGAACATACTGCAGCTTGCTCTCGAGCGTGCCCTCGTGAATGGCACGCTCCATCTGCTCCTGCGTGAGCTCCTCCCGAAAGCCCAGTGCAAGCTTCGCATCGGGCTCGGCGGAGAGCACGTACCAGCATTCGTTTTTTCCGCGCGGCTGCCCGATCGCCCGCGCCTCCGCGTCGTTCGGGTGCACCTGGACCGAAAGCCACTCTCGCGGAAAGAGAAATTTCATGAGCAGCGGAAACTCGCCGGGAGCATCGGCGCTGAATTGCTCCGGCCACATCCGCGTGATCTCGGCGAGCGTGACGTTCTTATCATCCTCAACTGCGCAGTCCACCGACGTCAGCCACGCCTCACCCACTGGATGGCCAGGTTTCGGCTGCTCGAGAAACGCAGGCAGCTCCGTGCATCCCCAGATGCGCTCGGAGAGCCACGGCCGCAAAACGACGATCTCCGGAAACGCCTCGCTCTGCCGATCATGCACTCCTGCCGGGGTGCTCTTGCTCGATGCCATCATGCCCTCTATCGTCAGTTATATGACAGTGACAGCGATCGCGTCGCGTCTTCACTCGCACGCTGCGATCAGTACATCATTCCCGCTCAGGCGCAGATGAAGCGCTCCCGGTGCAGACGTGGCTGTTAACTGGCCCTCGCCCAACAGAGACCGTGACAGCCTGCAGCCCTCGGCCCAGGTCTTCCCCGTCGGTACATCGAGCGCCGCCGCGCCGGTTCCTCTGTGGAGCGCCATGATCACTCGCGCCTGCTGATGCGCCCCGCGCGGGGCTTCGCATCCCCCGGCGGGATCCTGTTGCATGTCCCGCAGGACGACGAGCCAGTCATTGTCGGCCGCAAGCACCTGTTCGCCTCCGCAGGCGAGCGCGGCGTAATCGTGCCGCAGTTTCGTCAGCTCTCCAATCCAGGTGAACGCGGCCTGCTGTTCAGGCGTACGTCCCGCCTTTGTGAACGCATCCTGAGCGTCGCCGGGAAATCCTCCCGGAAAGTCTCGCCGGTTATCGGGATCGCTGCCTCCCTTCATCGCGATCTCGTCGCCGGCATACAGCTGCGGAGTTCCTCGCATGGTTAGAAGGAAGGCGAACGCCACGCGCTCGAGCGATGCATCCGGAATCTGCTCCGCAATTCGCTTCTGATCATGGTTATCCAGAAACGGCACAAGCCTGTCCGGATGCGGATACAAGCTGTCCTGCGCGAGCACATCCGCGAGCCGCTTCATCGGCGCACCCTTCACAAACGTATCCTGCGCCGCGAAATAGGCCGGATAGTCGAATGGCGTGTACAGTCCTGTATCCACTCCCACGCGCGTCACTCCGCCTGCAAACGATGAGTTGATCAGCGGGCTCGGATCCGAGACCTCACCGACCTCCGTTACCCGCGGATACAGCGCTTGGATCTCCGCCATGAACTCGTGCCAGAACTCGCGATCCACATACGGAAAGGTGTCGATTCGCAGCCCGTCGGCGCCGGTCTCCTCGATCCACCAGACAGCGTTCTGCCGAAGATACTGCGCGACCGCGGCATCGTCCGTGTCCATGTCCGGCAGCGAATCGACGAACCATCCATCCAGCGTTCCTATGCGGTCGCGCTCCGGCGCATGCGAGTCGATCAGCGCCTCGAAGTTCGTCTCGCCCGCGATGTGGTGCGCCGCGCTGCCGTGAAACCACGCAGGCGTCGGCTCGTCCTGCACCCATGGATGCAGCGGGCCGACGTGATTCGGCACGGAGTCGAGCACCAGCTTCATGCCACGCTTGTGCAGCGCCTCAGCCAGAGCCTGCAGATCGGCCATCGATCCCCAATGCGGATCCACCCGATACATATCGGTTGCGTGATAGCCGTGATAGCTCTCCGCGCCCAGATTTTCATAGGGCGGCGTGATCCAAATGGCCGTCACCCCAAGCTGCTGCAGATAACCAAGATGCTGCTCGATGCCGCGATAGTCGCCGCCATGCCATCCTCTCGGCTTCGCGCGCTCGGCCGCCGCGGCTGCGCTCGAGGCTGCATCCTCCGCGTGCAGTCCGTCGTTCTTCAGGTCTCCGTCGGCGAAACGGTCGGTCATGATGAGATACATCACGTCCGACGAAGAGAATCCGGCGAAGCCGGCGCTTGCCGGTTGGCGCGCGCCGAAGTCGTACTTCGCCTCCGCGCTTTCACGGCCGCGCGACACGCGAATTGTCACGGTCTCCGGACGTGCCGGCGTCTTCGCCAGCCATAGCTGCGCCCAATGGCCATTGTCCGAAACCGCGGTCTTCTGAATCGCCAGCCTTATATCGCTCAGCGAAAATTTCGCGCCGCTCAGACCTTCGCCGCGCACCAGCAGCATCGGCGCGGGCATCCCCACCCACCAGTTTGGCGGATCGATCTTCTGGATCGACAAAGTCGACGACGCAACTTGCGCCGATCCCACACACGCAAGAAGCTGCGAAAACACTGCAAGCGCGACAATGCGTCGGACAATCTGCGCAGGCATTTCAGTTCCTCTGATCTTCTAAAAAAAGGCGGCCCTGCAGCAGCGCCGCCCGAAGTGAGTTCCAATCTGAGTTTGGCTGAAAGAGAGTTGGCGCCGGACACCGAACTCCACGCAGTGTCCGGGCCATCACTCTTTAGAACGTAATCCGGAACGCCAGCTCCGTCTCACGCTCGCTACGGTAGTTGATATAGTTCAGCACCGCAAACGAGGAGCCCGAGCTGAGGTTCAGGTTCGACGGATTTGCGAACTGCGGCGAGTTCAGCAGGTTGTACACCTGTCCGCGCAGCTGCGCCTTCACGCGTTCCGTGATCGGCACGTCCTTGAACAGCGACAAGCTCACCGTATCCGTGATCGGACCATAGAACTGGTTCCGATGAACGTTGCCCACGCGTGTGTAGATGCCCTGTGCGTTCACCGACGGCGACGCAAACGCCTTTGGATTCAGGAACTGATATCCATTCGCCGGCGTCGGAGCCTGGTACGGATTGCCGACGAGATCCGGCCGTACATCCACGCCGCCCTGTGAGGTCGGCGCCATCACGTCGAACGGCGTTCCGCTCGCCCAGACCACGAACGGCGAAAGCTGCCATCCGCCAATCACGTAATCCACCGGCCGGCTCACGTTTGCACCGAAATGCTTGTCGCGCCCGAACGGAAGTTCGGCCAGCGCACCGAAGCTGAAGAAGTTGCGCTGGTCGTCGTCGGAGTTTCCGCGGTTCAGATTCAACTGCGGCCCTTGCGCTGTTATCGGTGCACTGCTCGCGCCCTCCGGAGAGAACGGCCCAACGGAGTTGTCCATCGCGTGCGACCATGTATACGCCGCAGTAAACTGAAGTCCGTTGTAAAGGTTCCGGCTCAGCCTTGTCTGCAGACCGTTATAGTGCGAGGTCCCGTTGTCCTCATTCAGAGTCACGTTCAGGCCCTGCGCCTGGAAGAACTTCACGCCGGTGCCCAGTTGCGGCTCCGTGTAGTTGATGCTGTTGAACAAATGATCGGCCTTTGTTCCGACATAGGCGATATCAAACACCGTCTTCGTCCCGAGCTGCTGCTCCAGCTGCAGGTTCCACTGCTGGATCATCGACGTCGGATCATTCTTTGGATACGAGATCACCGAGACGTTTTTCGGAGCTGCCTCATTCACCGTCACGATCGCACTCGGCAGGTTACCCGTGGCGAGCGTGCTGTTGTTGCCGGCGTAAGGCCCCGGCCCCGTGCTCGTGATCTGCGGCGCCTGCCCGCTCAGGTCAATGCGATACCCGGCCGATGAAGCGTAGCTCGCCGATCCATTGAAGTCAGGGTTGTTCGAGAGCTGGTTGCCTACACCGCCACGATCAAGGAAGTAGTAGATTCCATAACCGCCGCGCACCGCCGTCTTGCCGTTACCGAAGAGGTCATAAGCAAAGCCGATGCGAGGTGCCAAGTTGTTGTAGTTGGTGTTGATCAGCGAACGCGAGTTGCCGTTCGCTCCGGCAACCTGCAAGCTGGCCGTCGTGATGTCAAAGTTCGACTGGCGGTTATTTTGCTCATACGGATGCGTGTAGAGGTCATACCGCAGGCCGAGGTTCAACGTCAGGCGGTGGCTCACACGCCAATCATCCTGCGCGAAGTAGCCCGTCTCATACGAGATCGTCTTGTAATACCCAGTCGGGTTCGAGATCGAGTAGTTGTCTACGAAAGCCCCGGCCAAATCCGACGCTTCGTATCCCGTGTAGTCGCTCGAGTTCAGGTTGAAGAAGCCCTTCGCGTTGTACTCCGCCTGGAAGAAGTCCACCTCGCGCCGCATCACGTTCGCTCCTGCACGAAAGCTGTGCGCTCCGCGTGTGTAGCTCACCACGTCGAAGTACTGAAACGTGTGCTGAGGAACCTCATACGGTCCGCCATCACCCGTGTACGAGATCTCCGTGTTGCCGCCGCCAATCAGCGAGATGCCGCCCAGCAGCGCGTTGCGGTTGGCGTTGGGAATGCCAAGGTTCGCTGACAGAGGTGTGCCTTCGTCCGGATTGATGTAGCCATAGAACGGCCGCATGTAGCCGAAGCGGAACTCATTCAGCAGATTCGACGTGAAGATGTGGTTGTATCCGCCGCCAAGTTCGCGCGGATGCGTGTTGTTGTCCCCCGCGCCAAATCCGGAAGGAAGTGTCGCCAGAGCGGTGGTCAACGTGTTGTTGTCCTCGCCATACGATCCGCGCACGAACACCGAGTCCTTCGCCGAGATATGGAAATCGAAGCGCGCGTCGAAGTCGTTGTAGCGGATGCTGTTCACCTGAATGTTCTGGTAGTTGTTCAGCACCTGGCTCTGCGGCGTACGGTTCGGGTTCGGAAACGCCGCAAAATATTTCAGCGCCACTGGGTTCAACCGGTTCGAGGGAATCACGTTCGGCGCAGACGCCGTGCCGAACTGCTTGCAGGTCAATGGATCGAAGATTGCGCCGTTGTCCGGTGTGGCATTCAATTGCGCCGTCGTCGTCACTACATATCCGTGAACCGTAGTGAACGAGCTGCATCCAGTCGGGCTGTAGCTGGTTCCTCCGTAGATCGTCGGCACCAGCGTCAGTTTTGATCCGATCAGCTCGGAGAAGTCGCCGGTACGCATCTTGGCCGTCGGAACCGTATTGATCGTCGGGCCGCCGTTCGGAATCTGCGTGCGCGTTCCCTGGTAGTCACCGAACGCGAACACGCGATCCTTCCAGATCGGCAGTCCCAGCGTTCCGCCAAAGATATTGCGGTGATAGCTGATGACGGGAGTGCCGGGGGAGAAGTAGTTCGGGCTCGCCGCTCCAACCTTTGAGTCGCGATAAAAGATGAACGCCGATCCGTGAATCGAATTCGTTCCCGACTTGATCGCCGCCTGCACGATCGCTCCGCCCGCGCGGCCGAACTCAGCCGGCGCCAGCGAATTGGTCACACGGAACTCACTCATCGCCTCCACCGGCGGAAACACGACAATCGTGTTCACGAGCGACTCGTTGTTGTCCAGGCCATCCAGCAGGAAGTTGTTCGCCTGCGGACGCAATCCGTTGGCTGACAGTCCGGCGCCGCCCGTGTCGTTGTAGCGGAGTGTCTCGACCGGCTGCTGCCCATGGTTATATCCAGAAGCCGAGTCGTTGCTCTGGCCGCGCGTAATGCCTGGAGCCAGCAGCGCCAGCTGGGTGAAGTTCCTCCCGTTCAGCGGGAGATCCGCAAGCTGCCGGTCCTGGATGACCATGCCGGTGTTGGAGGTCGTCGTGTCGACCTGCGGGGCTGCGTCGGTCACCTGGACTTCGGTGGTGACGGCGCCGACCGCGAGCTTGAAGTTCAGTGCCTGGACCTGCGACACCTCAAGCTGAATGTTCTGAACCTGCCCGCTGAAGCCGGTCGCGGCAACCTCGGCCTTGTAGTGCCCCGGGGGAAGGCCGGCTACGTTGAAGTCTCCGGACCCGCCGCTGGTCACCTTCTGCACCGCGCTGGTTCCCAGGTTCGTTACCGTGATGGTCGCCCCGGGGATCGCTGCCCCGCTGGTATCGGTCACCGTGCCGGAGATACGGGCGCTGTCGCTCTGCGCCCACAGGGATGCTGGCACCGCCAGGAACAGAACCAGTAGCAATCCTGCTGATGCTCTAAGAGCGCTTCGTATGAGTTGCATAGTGCTGCCTCCAAAACACTGCCGGGGTCGTCCGCTGAAATCCGAAATCCCGGAAGTAATGAAGCCACGGTGCGCAAACCGCTCCTGCCTTCGCAATCCTTTGCCGTCCCTTTGTCTCTCAATTTTTTGTCTCCTGATAACCCCCGATTCATCTTTGATTTATCCGCATCTCGTCAACTCTGGCGATGCAGCCGGGCGAGTGGTACAGTCAAGGGCGCGAGGTTCTTTTCGCGCCATGCCGGCCCCCGTCTCCAACTCGAAAGTCACCTTTGGGCTCTTCGAAGTGGACCTCGAGAGCGGTGAACTCTGGAAGGCTGGTTTTCGGGTCAAGCTGCAGAGTCAGCCATTTAAGGTTCTCGCCGCGCTGCTCCAGCGCCCGGGACAGATCGTTACCCGGGAGGAGCTGCAACTGCGCCTCTGGGGACGCCACACCGTCGTCGATTTCGACCACTCCCTGGGCACAGCTATTAATAAGATCCGCGAGGCCCTCGGCGACTCTGCCGACAGCCCGCGCTATATCGAGACACTCGCCAAGCGCGGCTATCGGTTCATCGCCCCCGTCAACCTCATCTCCGAACCGCCCTCCCGCCGGCCGGTCATCGACCGCCGCCCAGCCGCCGCGATCTCCGAATCCGTCCCGTTCGAAACCGCCCCGGAACCTGGATACGTTACGCCTGAATCCAGGACGCCGCGCGTCGCCGCACCAGGATCGCGGCCGTTGCGGGGCAGCGTCGTAGTTCTCCTGGCCATCTTCTTCGTTGCGGCCCTGCTCGCCAGCTACCTCATCGGATACGAGCGGGCCTCCACACCGCCTCCGCACATTGCCCAGCTTACGCACAGCGGCCACCTCGCCCCGGGCGTCGAAAGCATGGAAAACCTCGCCGTAGCGGTCACCGACGGCGTCCACCTCTTCGCCGGAACCATCGACAACGGACATGATGGCCTCGCCGCGGTCGCGCTCGCCGACGGCTCCGTCACTCCTCTCAATGTTCCCGACGAGGTCGCCGGCCCTGCCCTCGGCGACATCTCGCCTGACGGCGCGCGCCTCCTGCTGCGTGACCACCTCTCTCCTGAATCCGAGCAGCCCCTCTGGGCCGTCCCCACCATCGGCGGCTCCGCGCTGCGGATCGGCAACGTCCTCGCGCACGATGCCACATGGATGCCGAACAACGGCGGCATCCTCTACGCCAACGGCAACAATCTCTATCTCTCCACCATTAACAGCGGCACGCCCACGATCTACGCCACGCTGCCGGGCCGCGCCTTCTGGCTCCGCTGGTCACCCAACGGCAAGCTGCTGCGTTTCACCATCATCGATCCGCTCACCCACACCACAACGCTCTGGCAGTTGTCAGCCGCGGACCGCAGACCGCGCCAGATCCT
Source organism: Acidobacteriaceae bacterium (assembly GCA_035651235.1). Lineage (GTDB taxonomy): Bacteria > Acidobacteriota > Terriglobia > Terriglobales > Acidobacteriaceae > Granulicella. The sequence goes on along the minus strand of DASRGC010000033.1, from coordinate 168,229 downwards.
TCCGAACTTCAGCCAGCCCGCTTCCGAGTGCTGCGGCGTCTGGACCGCCGACGGCAGCTCCTTCATCTTCCAGTCCAATCGCGGTGGAAACTCCGATCTCTGGCGCCTCTCCGGCGACTCCACTTCAGGCCCCGTTCGCCTCACCAACGGCCCCCTGCAGTTCCGCTCGCCAGTCGCCGCCCGCACCGGCAATCGCATCTTCTTCCTGGGCGTCGACGGCCGCTCCGATCTCCAGCGCCTGGACGCCTCCGGCAATCTCGTCCCCGAGAGGGGCTTGCTCAGCTCCGCCGTTCGCGTCGACTACAGCCGCGATGGCCAGTGGGTCGCCTGGACCGACTCGAGCGGTCTCCTCTGGCGCGCACGCTCGAACGGTGATGAAAAGCTTCAACTCACTCCTGACGGCCTCGACGTCTTTCTCTCCCGCTGGGCGCCGGACGGCAAACACCTCGCCCTGATGGCGCGCGAGCCCGGCAAAGCCTGGCAGATTTATCTCGTCGGCTCCGAGGGCGATAACCTCCAGCCGCTTCTTCGTGAGTCCCGCAACGCCGCCGACCCCTCCTGGGCGCCGGACGGCAAGTCCCTCGTCTTCGGCCGCGTCAACGACTTCATGGGCAAGGAGAACGCCAAACGCACCCTCCACATCCTCCATCTCGACACCGGCCAGATCGATGAAGTCCCCGGCTCGGACGGCCTCTTCAGCCCGCGCTGGTCGCCCGACGGCCGCTGGATCGCCGCGCTGACGCTCGATCAGCGCCAGGTTCGCCTCTTCGACGTCGCCTCCCATACTTGGACCACGCTGCCCGTACCCTCCGGCGCCGATCCCGTCTGGTCCTCTGACAGCCGCTTCCTCTATCTCCACGCCTCACTCGATCCCGCGCAGCCCATCGACCGCGTCAGCATCCCTGACGGCAAGGTCACCGAGCTCGTGCGCCTCGCCGACTCCCGCGAGAACGATGCTGTCGACTTCGTCTTCGGCGGCCTCACCCAGCACAACGAGCCGCTCATTCGCGCTCGCGTCTTCACCGGCAACTTCTTCTCGATGGACCTCCACTAGCGCACCCCTCCGAATACCCGGTCCTTCCGCCACCACCTGCCTGACACCCTGCGCCGGTTCGAGCCGCGCCGCGCGATGCAACTTAACCAATTACTCTTAGAGAGGTCCGCCGCGCCATCCCGCAGCAGCCATCCGACATTCAAACGTACCCAAGGAGCTCTCTTGGCTGTCCCACTGAAAAACGTCAGCGCGCCCGGCTACGCCGAAGACACACCCACCACGACTGACACGCGCGCCATGACGGTTGCCGCCGTCATCTTCTTCTCCTTCGGCTTTCTCACCTGCCTCAACGACGTCATCAGTCCGCATCTCAAGTCGATCTTCTTCCTCGACTACTCGCAGATGCAGAACGTTCCGTTCTACTTCTTCAGCTCCTACTTCGTCTTCAGCTATCCCGCCGGCAAAATCGTCGAGAAGATGGGCTACAAAAAGTCCACAGTCGTTGGCTTGCTGGTCATGGCGCTGGGTGCGCTCGGATTCCTGCCCGCAGCCCAAATGGCATCCTTCCACTTGTTTCTCGTGGCCCTGGTGATTCTCGCAGCCGGCATGACTGTCGTGCAGGTCGCCATGAATCCGTATGTCACGGTCATCGGGCCGCCGCAAACTGCAGCCAGCCGTTTGAACCTCGCACAGGCGTTCAACTCCGTTGGAACTTTTGTCGCGCCATTTATCGGAACCTGGCTTATTCTGCGGAACGCAAAACCTCCGCTCACCACCGAACAGACCCACATTCTCACGTTCGTACAGCAGCAACTCTATCGCGCTGAACAAGCCTCCACCGTTCGACTACCATATCTCATCATCGCGCTCTGCCTCGGTCTCCTCGCACTCGCGCTTGCGCTGATAAAGCTCCGCACCACAACCGGTGTGTCCCAACACACGCAGGACTTCCGCCCCGGCGCCTTCGCCGAAGCGCTCACCGCAAAACCCGACTCCATCTGGCGTCACCCGTGGCTCATCTGCGCGGCCATCGGCATCTTCGTCTACGTTGGCGCAGAAGTTTCCATCGGCAACCTGCTCGTCAGCTACATGGGCCTCCCCCAGATCGCTGCTCTGCCCGCCGCCACAGCCGGGTACTTCCTCATGGTCTATTGGGGAGGCGCGATGACGGGACGTTTTATAGGATCCGCCATCCTGCAGAAGGTCCGCACCGGTTGGCTGCTCGGCCTTGCTGCCATTGGCGCCTTCATTCTTGTCGTGATCTCGCTCTTCACCACCGGCCACATCGCAATGGGCGCAGTGCTCGCTATCGGCTTCTGCAACTCCATCATGTTCCCATCCATCTTCACACTGGGAATTCAGGATCTCGGTCCGCTCACCAGCAAAGGTTCCAGCCTGCTCATCGCATCCATTCTCGGCGGTGCCATTATCCCCAAACTGCAGGGCATCCTCGCAAATCACATCGGCCTGCATTCCAGCTTTATCCTGCCGGCCATCTGCTACATCTACGTCGCGATCTTCGGGATCATGGCCATCCGCCGGCCCGCCGCGCGCGACAGCCTCATCCCTGTCGAACCTGTCTAGATGTCGCCGTGGCGCGCCTTAGGGCGTGACCGGCAGCGATATCGACACAAACCCCTGCGTTCCCGTCACTGCCGCAATGTTCACCATTTGCGGCAGTCCGGGAAGCTCCATCGGCGTGATACTCACATTGCCATTGCTGTCCGAGATCACCGAATTCTTCCCTGACGCAAGCACCGGGCTCGCCGCGCACCTTCCCTGCGGCGGACACGCACCCTCCCACGCATCCACCGTCTGATACACCGACACAGTTGCTCCCTGCAGCGTGTGTCCCACAGTATCCGTCACTCCCAGACTCAGAGGAGCGAGCGCGGTACCCGCACTCACTCTCTGACCCGCGCCCGCACTCACAGCAATTCTCCACTGCGACGAATCCACGGCGGTCACCGTCCAGCTCGAGCACACCGTCCCCCACAGACATCCGGTGACCGTCCCCGTGCCGGCGGGAATCTGGCTCGCGGTCACGGTCGGCGTCGCCGATCCGCTGCCATCCGTAAGCGCGCCTCCACTCACCGACAGCCCTGAACTCGCCGTCCACACCACTGGCACTCCTATAGCCGGTAGTCCATCCTGCGTCGCTCCCAGCGAGATCGTCCACGATACCGACGCGCCCGCTGCCACGTAAGTCGGCGCGCTCGCAATCGAGGCCACACGCACCGGGTCTGTATCCATCACGGTCACCTGCACACCAGCGCTGCCGTTCACGTCTGTCGCATTCAACACCACCGCTCCCGCTCCGCCGCCCGTCACCGCTGTCTGCACCAAGCCGGTCGCATCAGTAATCAGCATGCACGTCGTCGCCCCTCCACACGCGCCCAGCGTGGCAGAGCCCGAAACAACCGACACCTGCACCGGTTCGCTGATAATCGGCGTCACTCCATCGGGCTCCAGCAGTCGCACCGCAAACGGTTTCGCCGCTGTAACGCCCGTCTCCAGAGGCGCCGGAGCCGACACCAGCACCGCCATCCCCGGCTGCACATTGGAGTAGCTGAAGCCGCTGCCCACGTCGGTTGTCCCTCCCGTCGCAGCGTCCATCACCATCACATCCACCGGCGTTCCCATCGACGCACCTGCCGCCGCCATGCTCGGCACTCTGGCGATAATCTGGTTTGCGCTCGAGCTCAGCACCGTCGCTGGCACGCCATTCACGACAACCTGGTTGCCCTGCCGGAAGCCTTCACCCGCAATCACAATCTCTCCCCCCGCCTGGTTCACCTGCGCCGGGCTCACGCTCTGCGCATACAGTACCCGCGCCTTGTATGCGAAATCCGGCCGTCCTGCTCCGTACTGATCGGCAACCACGAATGTGTAGTTCTTCGCAGTCGTGCCCGCCATCATCTGCAACTGCGTCACGCCGGGCTGCAGTGCGTTCATCGAAAACGGCTGGGCCGCCACCGTGGGCAGACCGCCATCACCCGTGTTCCACACTCCGAGCACCGGCTGCGCCTTGTTCATCGTCGGCGCTCCGGTCTCATCCAGCGCCGTCACCTCAATCGTCCAGGTGCTCCCCGGCTTGATCTGCACACTCCACCAGGAGCTGTGTCCCACCGGGCAAAGCAGCCCGCTCCACCATCCGCTCGCATCCGACTGCGCCGGTGCACCCTGCGTTCCATCGCCGTTCCCCGGACACGTCGAAGACGCGTCCCACGCTGTCGCCTTATAGAAATTGCCGGTGCCCGGCGTCGCCGACCAATCGATCATCATCTGCGGGGAACCCGACGGTGCAATCGGCGGCCGCTGGTAAGGAGCAATGGCGTAATCACCGGTGTAGAGCGGGTCGATTGCTTCCGAAACCATAAAAAGGTTCGCTATGTACGTTGAGGGTGTGCGCAGGACTGGCGTGCGCCCCTCGCCGTCCGGCCATGTCATCCCCACATCCTCGCCAAAGCTTTCCGGCCCCGTCACTGGATTGCCCGTGTTCTGCGCGAACAACTGCCCCGTCACCCCCGAGGTGAGCTGCACCGCTCCGCTGCCTGGAGGCCCCATCGCCACAGTTGCATTCAGCATTTCCATGCCCTGCCCGGTTGGGAACTGCGCTTGCCCGGTAAGGCTCACTGCGTTTACCGAGCTCAACTGCTTCACCGTGCCCCAATAATTCGCGCCAATGTTGGAACTGTTAATCGGATACAGGATCGCCAGTGAGCTCAAATCATCCGGTCGAAGCTGAAACGGATTGGTGATGCACTGATAGCTGTACAGCCCGCAAAGAACGTCGATCGGATGCATGATCGGCCAGTAGCTGATTTCGTTCGCTGTCGGCGGCGTAGCTCCCGTAAACAGGTTGTCGTTAAGCTGCGACCACGCCAGCCCCAGAACTCTTCCGAACGCGCGCTCCAGCTGATACTGCATCTGGGTCAGCTGCTGCGGTGTCGACCCCACGCAACGGCCGTTCAGAATCAGCATAGCGTGATGGATCGTCCCTTCCAATCCGATCGAATCCACGCTGTCTACCACGCCCGTCTGCCTGCATCCGCTCGGATCGCTCGCTCCTTCTCCCAGCAACGTATCGATTACGCTCCCGTCCGTGTCATAAATCACGGCAATTGGAATGTTCTCGTAGTTCGCCGCCGATACGTCTGCCGGAAAGACCATTTCACTGCCATCGAAGTACACATTGGCTGAGCTCACATGCTCCGCCAGCTCGCCTCCCTGGCGCAGCACGACGGCAGACGTCGGGACATTCCACGGCGCCGCGGCAGCCGCGACCATCGCATCTGCCTGTGCATGGGATACCGCCGCATTCAGGGCTCCCGGATCGGTGTAGTATGCCGGCGAGTTCGTATAGAAGGCGACCGGCTGGACAGGGTTAACCCACCAATTGTCACCTGTCACAAATCGCGGCCCTCCGGCATGCGCCGCAACCGACACGGACACCCAGCCGACCACGAGCAGTACCCTCCGCCCCCATTCCTTACTGCGCATCCGGCACCTGCTCCACGATCGGCCGCGCCGGGATCCTTGTTCCTACTTGACCATTCGAAAGAATCGGCGTGGTTCCCGGCGGAAGCGGCCGCCGCACCGGACGCCTCGGGGCCGTCCCTCTGCTCTGAACGATCGGCAGCACATCCCTCAGCGCGATCGCCCCATCGCTCACATCGGCCAGCGGCTCGCCAATCTGGCGCTGCACGCGCGTACTCAGCCGCCGCACATCCAGCAGCAGCGTGCCCTTCGCATCGGCCACCACCGGCACCATGCCCTCGCTGCCGTCGACCACCGAGCTCAACCCTGCACTGCTTGTCCCATGAAGAAACACCAGCGCGTGCTCGCCGACCCGGTAGCGCATCACCCCCATCGGCCACATGCCCGCCCACTCGCGCAGCGTGTAGCTTCCAGCCGTCTGCCCCACCAACGGCGTATCCACTCGAAACTGAATCTCAACCACACCGGCATCGCGCCGGATGCCCACCACCTGCCCCACAAAAACCGTTGCCGCGCGCTGGCTCAGGTTCTGGAGCGCCGCTGTCACGCTCGCATCCGGTCCGGCTACAACCTGCTGCTGCGCGCCCGCGGCAATCGCGGGCCACAGCAGCCAAATCAACCAACGAGACATCGGTCACTGTCCTCCTATACGACACTTTTCGTCGTTTCAGAGGACAGCCAGCACACCTGTGCCACCGCGCCACGCCACCGCACACCCGCTCACCCAAACAGGTCAGCGGTGCCACCACTTGGGTCAGATCTCCAGATAGAAAGTCCCAAGTTATATCTCCGGATAGAAATCGAAGAACGCATCGATGCTGTTGCGCAACTGCGACTCAATCGATTCGCGGCTTCCCTCCAGCACATGCATCGTCACGCGCGCCTCGTTGCCGTTCTTCAACTTCACCGGAGCCGCATCCACCGCCGCAACCTCATCCGCCGGCAGCAGCCTCATCCCATACACCAAAACCAGATCAGCCATTACGTTCTCCTCTACTCTCTATCCTCTACCTTCCGCCTCTTCTGCACCCATCCCCCACCCTCTACAATCAAATCAACATGCCTGACAACAACTCTGTCCGCGACACCGTCATCCTGGGCTCCGGCTGCGCAGGACTCACTGCCGCCATCTACGCCGCGCGCGCCAACCTCAAGCCTCTCGTCCTCGAAGGCCACGAGCCCGGCGGCCAGCTCTCCATCACTACGCTGGTCGAAAACTTCCCCGGGTGGCCCGACGGCATCCAGGGCCCCGAGCTCATCGACAACATGAAGAAGCAGGCCACGCGCTTCGGCGCCGAGATCACCCACGGCCACCTCTCCGCCGCCGACATCTGCAAAACTCCCTTCGAGCTCACCGTCAACGGCGAGCTCGTCCGCACCCGCTCGCTCATCATCGCCTCCGGCGCCTCCGCCCGCTGGCTCGGCCTCCCCTCCGAGCAGGCCCTCATCGGCCACGGCGTCAGCTCCTGCGCCACCTGCGACGGCTTCTTCACCCGCGGCAAAGAGATCGCCGTCATCGGCGGCGGCGACTCCGCCATGGAGGAGGCCCTCTTCCTCACCCGCTTCGCCACCAAGGTCACCATCATCAATCGCAGCGAAAACTTCCGCGCCTCGCGCATCATGCTCGAGCGCGCAATCGCTCACCCCCAGATCGAGTTCCTCCACAACACCGTCGTCGACGAAGTTCTCGGCGTCGATGAGAAGGACGTCAAAGGCCTTAAGCTCTACAACAAAAAAACCGACGAGCGCTGGACGCTCCCGGTCGGCTTCATGTTCCTCGGCATCGGCCACGAGCCCAACGCCAGCATGTTCAAAGGCCAGATCGATCTCGACAACGACGGGTACATCAAGACCGAGCACAACGTCTTCGTCACCCGCCAGGGCATCCAGCTTCACGGGGTCTACGCCTGCGGAGACGTCCAGGACCGCCGCTACCGCCAGGCCATCACCGCGGCCGGCACCGGCTGCATGGCTGCCCTCGAAGTAGAAAAGTACCTCGAAGAACTCGGCCGCTAAGCCACATCGCTAGCGGCCATTTCGCTATCTGCTTCGACCGGCTGAATTCCCTTTCATGGCCGCGACATTGCCGGCGCATAAAGTGAGAACATGTTGCGCACCATGAACTGTCTGAAGTTCGCCCTTTGCGTTGCTGTTTTCTCGCTGTTCGCGCAGGCCAACCCTGCCATCGCCCAGGTCACACCCGAATTGCGCACTCCGCCGGCGCCGGAGACCCCACGCATCAACGGCCCTGTGATTTACGGTGCCCGCCCCGGTCATCCGTTTCTCTACCGCATCCCATGCACGGGTGTCCGCCCCATGCGCTTCTCTGTGAAGCGGCTCCCATCCTCTCTAACACTTGATCCCCACTCCGGCATCATCTCCGGCATCGCACCGCAGCGGCGCGGCAGCTACCGGCTGACCCTCGTGGCGGCAAACAAACTCGGCAAGACGTCGCGCGCATTCACACTGTTGATCGGCGATACCCTCGGCCTCACGCCTCAGATGGGCTGGAATGACTGGTATACCCACTATGCCCACCCTACAGATCGCGACATTCGCACAGCAGCGGATGCGATGGTCTCTTCGGGGATGGCAGACTACGGCTATCAATTCATCGATATCGATGACGCGTGGGCACGGAAGCCCAACTCCGATGTTCCGGACCTGATGGGGCCGCCACGCAGTCTGAACGGCTCCATTCTCCCCAATGCCCGTTTCCCGGACATGAAAGCTCTTACGGACTACATTCATGCGCATGGCCTGAAGGCTGGAATCTACTCTTCACCCGGGCCGCTCACCTGCGCCAGGTTTGAGGGCTCCTATGGCCATGAAGCCGCTGATGCCCAACAGTTTTCGCAATGGGGATTCGACTTACTGAAATACGACCTTTGCAGCTACTCAAAGTTCCTCAAAGATCACAGCCAGTCGGAACTTCAAAAGCCCTATATCAAGATGGGCAAAATTCTCCGCAACCTCGACCGGGACGTCGTTTTCAACTTGTGCGAATACGGTTTGGGAGATGTCTGGACCTGGGGCAAATCAGTGGGTGGATCTTCATGGCGCACCACAGGGGATCTTGGCTGGGTGAAGGGAACCAATCTGCCCGGCTTCTATTCTGTCGGCTTCGCCAATGCGGCCCTGGATGCCTATGCTGGTCCCGGCGGATGGAACGATCCTGACTATATCTTGATCGGAACCGTGGGCGATGCCCGCAAGGCCAACCTCCCTCCGCAGCCGACCAGCTTAACCCCCGCCGAACAATACAGCTATATGTCGATGTGGTCTCTGATGGCCTCACCGCTCTTTTTCTCTGGTGACATGTCAAAGCTGGATGCTTTTACCCTGAACATTCTGGATAACTCAGAAGTGATCGACGTGGACCAGGACCCGCTGGGCAGGCAGGCGAAGGTGCTTCGGCATACACCGCAGGAGCTTGTTCTTGTAAAACCTATGGCCGACGGATCGAAGGCTATCGGTCTCTTCAATCTCAGCTCCGATCCTCACACGATAACTTTGGACTGGAAGGACATTGGACTAAGCGGAACCGTCAAGGTTCGGGACGTCTGGCGTCAAAGAGATTTGGGCGCCTTTAAAGACAGGTTCACATCGCTCGTACCCACCCACGACGTCGCCCTTATACGAATTGCGAAATAGCAGTCAGCGCCCTTCCGAATTCGCCCCTGGCGCCTGACTTCTACAATCGACTCAGAGCATCTGCCGCTCGCCGAGGTCACGCATGCGTCGCCACATCTCCGCCGCTCTTGCCATTGCACTCTCGCTCTCCACCATCGCGTGCCACTCCGAGTCCATCACCCACGCCCCGATACCCCCTCCCACACTCGACACGCCCCTCGCCAAATCCCCGGGCCGCGCCACCGCAGTCTTCGCCGGCGGCTGCTTCTGGGGCACGCAGGCCGTCTTCGAGCGCGTTCGCGGCGTCCTCTCCACCACCGCCGGCTACTCTGGCGGCTCCGCCTCCACCGCGCACTATGACGACGTCTCCACCGAAACCACCGGCCACGCCGAATCCGTCGAGGTCGTCTACGACCCGTCCCGCCTCACCTACGGACAACTCCTCCGCGTCTTCTTCACCATCCACGATCCCACGACCCTCAACCGCCAGGGTCCGGACGTCGGCACCTCCTACCGCTCGGCCATCTTCTACTCCACGCCCGAGCAGCAGCGCATCGCCTCTGCCTACATCGCCCAGCTCGACGCCGCCCACGCCTGGCCCAGGCCCATCGTCACCCAGGTCGTCCCGCTCAAAGGCTTCTACCGCGCCGAGGACTACCACCAGGACTACGCCCTCAAAAATCCGAACAACCCCTACATCCAGGTCTGCGACCGTCCCAAAATCTCCACCCTTCAGACCGACTACCCCGACCTCTACGTTCCGTATCACGGTCACTGAAATCGCCTGTCCCAGGCTTTCACCTCGCCCAACTCTTTCCAGCCACCTGTTTGACAGGAATCCCCTCGTCGGCCTACGATTTACCCCGCTCGAAACTATTTCCCCACAGAACTACCGCAAGAAAGGGCCTCCCTCATGGGTATCGAATGGCTTCGCTCAGGCAATCGTCTGGGACGCGCAACCATCTTCCTGACGCTCGGCTGCGCCGCACTCACCCTCTCGTCGCCCGCAGCGCACGCCGCGCAAAACCCCGCTGACCAGTCGCATAATCCCCACGCTGGCTCCGTCACCATCGACACCACCGACCCCACTGATTGGAAAATTTCTAACGGCGTCTTCAACGTGGACTTCGACCCCACCCACGCCAACATCTTCAGCATGACCATGGCTGCCACCGGCGATCAACTCGTCGACACCACCACACTCGGCAGCAATGGCCGGCCCAAGGGCTTCTACATGGACAACGCCGGCTTCGGCTCGTCCACGCCCGTGCTCGGCTACGATAACGAGCCCGCCAGCGGCGCCGATCCCGCCTACCTCGACTGGTGGGTCACCTACCCGTCCAACTCTAAGAACGCCTACACCTACACCGAGCACTGGATCGTGACCGCCGGCGATCCCGGCCTGCACGTCTACTTCGTCGCCAACCACGCCGCATCTGACATCAGCGGCAGCATCGGCCAGGTCCAGTGGGTCTTCCGCGACTCCCTCTCCCTCTTCACCAACACCTACTCCGTCGACCCCTCCGTCAACAACCCCGGCGCGACCACCGTCCCGCTTCCGCCCGCGAACGAAATGTTCTCCGCCGACCCCGGCCGCAACGTGCAGGATGCCACCGTCGACCTCCACGGCTTCACTCTGCCCGCCGGCTTCACCCGCGAGTTCTACACCAAGTACGACTACGCCGGATACGAATACCTGCACCGCGCGCATGGTCTCTACGGAACGCAATACGGCATCTGGACCGTCCTGCCGAGCCAGGAATCCCTCGTGGGCGGCCCCACCAAGCAGGACCTCTACTTCACCGGCAACCTGCTCATGATCGAGGCCTACTCCAACCACCTCGACAACCCCATCACCCTCGCCACACCGTCCGGCACAGCCAGCTCCCGCCTCTTCGGTCCCTTCTACGTCCGCGTCAATCAGCTCGGCCATACTCCCGGCGGCGCCAATCTCAAGACTCCGGACGATCTCTACCGCGACGCTCTCCTCGCCGGCAATCACTTCGGCCACTTCTACGACCGCGAGATCCAGCTCCTTGACGCCGGCTACGTCCCCACCAACGCCCGCGGCACAGTGAACGTGCAGGTAAACGGCGTCACCGGCATCGGCTCAACACCCACCAAATCCGCCTGGGCTGTCCTCAGCGACCCCAACAAGAACTTCCAGTTCTCCTCTGCAGGCGCGCAGTACTGGGCTGACATCTCCTCCACCGGCACAGCCACCTTCGCCAACGTCATCCCAGGCACCTATCGCCTCTCCGTCTACGTCCTCGGCCAGTTCGGCGAGCTCCGCCAGGACGGCATCGTCGTCACCCAGGGCGGCGTCACCAACGTGCCTCCGCTCACCTTTGCCCCTGAAAACTTCGGCACAACCGTCTTCAACATCGGCACGCCCGACCGCTCCTCGCACGAGTTCCTGCACGGCCACGACGCCAACGGCTTCGACCTCAAGGATTACTGGGGCACCTGGAACTACTGGGCCGACTTCGAAGCCAACAAAGGCTCCGTCGTCTACAACGCCACCAGCGGCCCCGCCGGTCCCGCCACCAACGACCTCAACCAGTGGAACTACGATCACTGGGGCGTCTTCAACCCAGGCCTCTACGATCCCACCAACGACACCACCGACAACTACACACACACCATTCCGTCCTACGTAGCCACGCTTCCGAACGCCTCCGGCACCAACGGCGTCAAGACCCGCACACCCGTCTGGACCGTCCACTTCGCCACCCCGCAGGACGCCGGCAACTACACCTACGCTGTGCTCTCCGTCGCGCTCGCCTGCGATTACGGAAGCTACGTCACCAACCTCAACGGCACCCCGCGCACCTGGGGCTACCGCAACAGCGTCGCCTCTGATTGCGCTATACGCAGCGGCCTCTCCGGCTACTACCAGTGGGTCGCCTTCCAGTTCCCCATCGCCTCCCTCAACCCCGCCGGCGACGACAACATCCTCACCATCGGCGTCAGCCAGACCTACGGCGCCATGGACGACGCTCTCCGCCTCGAGCTCACCAACACCTCCGCCGCTCCTTCCGTCACCGGATGGAACGACTACGAGTTCGTCGGCACCTCCAGCACCTCACAGAACATTCCCGCCAACGACACCCTCCCAAACCCATAAGAGTTCCTCCAGCACAGTGATCAGCGGCAGCCCCCAGGCTGCCGCTCTTTTCTGCTTTGAACGGGCACGCCTCGCTGTGCCGAAATCTTGTTTTCATTAAGGGCACGGCTTCCGTGCCACAGTGCGGGCTGTTGTGAAGGGGCACGGCTTCAGCCGTGCCATAAACGCGAAAAGAGAAGGCGGGCTTTAGCCCCTGAGGTACGCCTTCTTCAACTGGCCACCAGCTGCCGTTTCTCGTCACACACTCACCAGCTCACCTCAAACAGCGACACCGACTCACCCGGCAGCGTCTCCTGTAACTTCACCGCGCCATCCACCACCGCAGCGCTCCTCACACCGCCGTCCTGCTGCAACTGCCCCGCGGCCTCCAGCTTTGCCGTCTGCTCCTCGTCAGGATGCGCCGGCGACCCCATCGCCTTCCACACCGTATACGCATTGCTATGCGTCTCATCGATCCTCCACTCACGCACTCGCACGCTCCGCATACCCGCAGGCAATCCGCTCACAAGTACTCGCGACCCCACCGCTGGATCCTGCGCCACGGTGTCCTGATAGTTCCACACCATCACCATGGCATTGCGCCCACTCACCGTCGCCAACCCATCCACATCCGGCGCTGCTCTCACCCCCGTGTCGCGCATCACATCCAGCGGCACCGCGCCGGTAGACTCCACCTGCACCCGTTCACCACTCATCTTCGCCGCCATACGAAAGAAATTCAGCACCGGCTTGTCGATTCCATTGGTCGCGAGCGATCGAAATCCCTCGAACGTATCGCGGCCCTCAAACTCAAACGCCCACGACAACATCGCAATCAAATGGATGTCATGCTCATCCGCAAGCTGAAAGATCCTCGCATACGCCGCTGCCGTATACGCCGGATACAGCGTTCCATTGCGATACGCATTCGCCGGATTCATCTTCTCCGAGCACGCCGCACACCCTTCCGGATCCGCCTCGCTCAAAATCACCGGCAGATGCCGAAACTCCGGAAAGCTCTCAATCAGTCTGAAGCCCGTATCCACATCTCTCAACTCGTGATTGATCCCCATCGTTACCTCGCCATTCGCAATCCTCGGGCTACCCTTCGCATGAAACGAGATGAAATCCAGCGGCTGCTTTGTATCGCGCACATGCTCTAAAAATCCGCGCAGCAATTTATACCCACCACCCGGCCCCCCATCGCGAGCCTTCCCTCCCGGCCCTGTCGTCGCCGGCCCACCCACACGAGCTCCCGGCAGCGCCGCCTTAACGCCCGCAACCGAGGCGTCATACAGCCGGTAATACTCCTCCGGCGTTCCATGCCAGTAGGAAATATCCGGCTCGTTCCACACCTCGAAATACCACGTCAGCACCTCATCCTTTCCATACCGCGCAACCAGATGCGCAACCACCGCCTCGACCAGCGCCTGCCACTTCGCATAATCCTTCGGAGGATTGTTCGACGCGCCTCCCAGCACGTCGCCCGGAAAATGCTTCTGGTACGGCTGATCTGGCTTGCCCGGCAACTTCGCCGCCAGATCCTTCGGCATAAAACCCAGCTCCACCATCGGCTTCACGCCCGCAGCCTTGTACGCGTCGAAGATTCCATCCAGAATCTTCCACTCATACACCGGCCTGCCCTGCGCATCCTCGTGATACACGCCCGTCGAGCTCCACTTCAGCTCCGGCGTCCCATCACCCGAGGTCAGCAGATGATGCGAGCGGATGTAAACCGGCACCGGACTCATCGCATGCAACTCGCCCAGCAGCTTCCGCCCGTTCGCAGCCGTCGCATAGTTCGCCTCGTCAAATCCGAACCACCGGTAGATCGGCTCATACCGCCCAACCCTCTTCGCCAAATCCACCTTGATCTCGATCGGCTCCTGCGCCAGCGCGCTCCCCGCCGCCAGCACCGCACCCAATACCAGCAGTCCGCGTAACCATCGCCGCATTCTCATCTCCATTGCAGAACTCTACCCTGATCACCACCGCGCCCAAAACAACGATCACGCCGGCCCCGCAAATTCGTTAGCATGGCTCCCATGACCTTCAGCCGCATCGCTCCAGCGATCCTCCTCGCCTTCACTCTGCCTCTCGCACCTCCCGCGCACGCCCAGCGCGGCCAGCGCAACTCCCAAGCGCCCTCGCCAGCCCCCTCGCAAACTTCGACATCTCCGCAATCCACTCCCGCCGCCACGCCCGCGCCCAGCGAAACCACCGCTCCCGGAGCCCCCGCTCCTCCGCCCGGCACACCCAAACAGCCCGAGCACCCGCAAGCCCTCCCCAACCCGCTCCCGCACGACAAGTCCGTCGCGCAGACCGTCACTGTCAACGGCCACACGCTCCACTACACCGCCACCGTCGGCACCATTCCGCTCGAGGGCAAAGACGGCAAGCCCACCGCCGAAGTCGTCTACACCGCCTACACCCTCGATAATGCGCACGACCGCCCCGTGATGTTCGCCTTCAACGGCGGCCCCGGCGCCGCCTCCGGCTTCCTCAACCTCGGCGCCGTCGGCCCCAAGCGCGTCTCCTTCGGCAACCAGGGCGAATCCCCCTCAGATCCCGCCATCCTCACCGACAACCCCGGCACCTGGCTCGACTTCACCGACCTCGTCTTCATCGACCCCGTCGGCACCGGCTTCTCCCGCTCCCTCGTCCCCGACGACGAAGCCAAAAAGCTCTTCTACGCCCCCACCCCCGACATCGAGTACCTCTCCCTCGTCATCTACAAGTGGCTCGTCAAAAACCAGCGCATGCTCTCTAAAAAGTACGTCATGGGTGAGAGCTACGGCGGCTACCGTGGCCCGCGCATCACCCACTACCTCCAGACCCAGCTCGGCGTCGGCGTCAACGGCCTCTTCCTCGTCAGCCCCTACCTCAACCCCGACTTCGGCGACCGCAACCTCTCGCCCATCC
The DNA here is from genome assembly GCA_035651235.1 of Acidobacteriaceae bacterium. GTDB lineage: Bacteria > Acidobacteriota > Terriglobia > Terriglobales > Acidobacteriaceae > Granulicella. The sequence continues at coordinate 153,074 of DASRGC010000033.1, read as the reverse complement.
CCTGGATGATCACCCTCCCCTCCATCACCGCCGCGCACCTCGAAAACGAGCACAAGCTCACCCCTGACGCCATGCAGTCCGTCATCGCCTACGACGAAGGCCCCTACGCCTCCGCGCTCATCTCCGGCCCTGAAAACGCCGCGCAAACCAACGACATGATCGCCCACGTCACCGAGATGACCGGCCTCGACCCGCAGTTCGTCAAGTACTCCGGCGGCCGCCTCTCCACCCAGGCCTACCTCCGCGAAGTCCACCGCGAAAAAGGCGAAATCGGCTCCGTCTACGACTCCAACGTCACCGACCCCGATCCCTTCCCCTACTCCCCCGACCAGGAAGGCTCTGACCCCATCCTCGAGTCCGGCATGGCCCAGATCACCCAGGCCATGGTCAACTTCGACACCGTCACCGTCGGCTGGAAGGTCGACGACCGCTACAACCTGCTCTCCTATGACGTCGGCCGCCTCTGGGACCGCCAAGGCCCTGACCTCCGCCGCGGCGCCGTCGCCGACCTTCGCGAAGCCCTCGCCGCCGACCCCAAACTCCACGTCGTCATCCTCCACGGCTGGAACGACCTCTCCTGCCCCTTCATGGGCTCCATCCTCACCCAGAACCAGCTCCCCGCCACCATCGCGCCCCAACTCACCGTGCACGAATTCCCCGGCGGCCACATGTTCTACACCCGCCCCACCAACTCCGCCGAACTCCACACCCTCGGCGAACAAACCGTCGCCGCCCACTAACTCCCACTCGCAACTCGCGTCGCACTAACTCGCATCTCGCAACTCATATTGCACCCTCAAGGGCGGCTCGCCAGAGCCGCCCTTTTCTCGTCCGCAAAAATTTTCGTCACAAATTCAATCATTCCCCTCTGCTTCCTGCGTATTTCGGTACATCCGGGCCCGAGCGATCAGGCGCGGATCGCCGCCAAAAATCCAAAGGAGCTCTTCCATGCGGCGAATTCTCTTGTGCTCGCTCTTCGCACTCGTCACTTCCGTCTCCTTAATCGCGCAGGATATAAAGACCGCGCTTGCCAGCCTCTCCGCGATGAACCGGCGTGGCCAGTTTGCGGAGATGATCCAGACCGCCAACTCCGTTCTTGCCAACAACACCTTGGATCCGGCCGAGCAGGGCATGGTGTTGAGTTACCTCGGCTGCGCCTATCAGCAGCGCGGCGAGTTCACCAAAGCCACCGCCGCCTACGAAAAAGCCCTCGCCACCGTCAATCGCGACGGCAAACACGGCACCCAGTACACCGTCACTCTCTCTGCCCTCGCCAGCCTCTACGCAGAGGTCGACCAGACCGGCACCGCGAAGCGCCTCTTGCTTCGATCCGTCCATCTGTTCGAGAGCCAGGGTGACCACCTCAACGCCGCCATGACCTGGAACAATCTCGCCACCATGGCCGCCGAGAATCAGTCACGCCGCGACGCTCACAAATACATGAAACAATCCCTCGCCGAGTCGCAGCTTTCCACCATCCATCCAGTTGAGCTTGCCGCCCTCACCACAACCCAGGGAAGAATCGCCCAGCTCGACGGCGACGCCCGCACCGCCATCGCCGACTATCAGCGCGCCCTCGCCCTCTGCCACCAGACTGACGAGGCCCAGCAGCAGAGAACGGCCTGGCTCCACATGCTCCTGGCCGGCGCCTACCTTCAGGCTGATGACCTCGCGAACGCACGCGACGCAGCCACCCGCGGCCTAACTCTGTTACAAGAAACCTCCGGCAGCCAGACTCCTCTGTTCTTCCTCGCCCAACTCACCTACTCCAAAATCCTCGACGCCTCCGGCCTCCACAAGCAAGCCACCAGCCTCCGCGAGCAGGCTCAGGCCGCCCTTGACACCAACACCGACCGCCGCCGCGCCGAGTCGCAAATCAGCGTCAACGCCTTGCGCTAATCCCCGCGCCACCAACTCCGCCAAACTCCACCAACTCGGCGAACAAACCATCGCCGCCCACTATCCGTCCGCCCTTTTGTTTAACTCGCCCTTTTGTCATTCCCGAAGGGAATCTGCGTTTGTTTGTCCTTCCCGAAGGGAACCTGCGTTTGCTTTTGCCTTTCTTGTTGTCATTCCCGAAGGGAATCTGCGTTTGTCTTTGCCTTTCTCTCTGTCATTCCCGAAGGGAATCTGCGCTTAAAGCTCTGCCCAGAGTCAAAACTGAAACCCAAAACACCCCAGGGCGGCTCGTAAGAGCCGCCCTTTTTCCCGTTGCATCTTGACGAACCGACGAACAGAACCGCCCCTTACAATTCTCACGCACACAATATGGCCTTAACTCCCGACCAATACCTTTCACAAATTCTCGCTCGCGAGACAGTGCCGACCGGCCTCTATTCGCCGCTGTGGATTGTTCAGAGAGAACTTTCACCGATCATCCAGGAATGGGCCAATGGCCGACTCGTGTCGATGCACCCGAGCGGCTCCTATTCAAAAGGAACCTGCAACTCCAGCGGAACTGACATGGACTTCTTCATTTCGCTTGAGCCGGAGACAATCGAAAGCTTGGAAGAGATACACAATAGGCTCTTCAATAAGCTCAGCGGTAAAGGATATTCGCCCAAACGACAGAACGTCTCGATAAACGTGAACGTATCGGGCCAATCGGTCGACCTAGTACCCGGAAAGCTGCAGGACCGCCTCGCATCAGATCATTCACTGTATCGCCGTCGAGCCAACACGTGGACGAAAACGAACGTTCAAACCCACATAACTCATGTTCGCAATTCTGGAAGGCTCTCGGAGATACGGATCATCAAGTTATGGAGAAATCAGAAAGGTCTCGACTTCCCCTCCTTCTATCTCGAACTCTCCGTTATGAGGGCTCTTGCTGGAAGCCCCAGCGCGTCAATCGCAACGAATGTCTGGAAAGTTCTCGAATTTCTTCGCGATTCCTTCATCTCGGCACGCATCGTAGACCCAGCAAACACAAACAACGTGATCTCGGACGATCTGACAACGTTGGAAAAGCAGAGAATTAGTGCTGCCGCAAGGGTGGCACTAACGGCACAGAATTGGGAAGAAATCGTCAGATGAATTGGAAACTTGAAGACCTCCTCGCGGGCTTACACGAACAGGTGGAGCACCGGCTGAGCGTTTCAAGAAAGACGCTTGGACATGCCACCGCCCTCGGAGACGCAAGCGAACAGGTTTGGAGGGAGATGCTGAATCAATACCTTCCCGAGCGATATTCCACGGAGAGGGCAACTGTCATCGACTCAAAAGGCGACGCAAGCGAGCAGATCGATATCGTCATTTTCGACAGGCAATACACTCCGTTTATCTTCAACTTTCAAGGCGCCGTCGTAGTCCCGGCTGAGAGCGTTTATGCCGTATTCGAAGCAAAACAATCGTTGAACGCGGCGCATGTCGAATACGCACAAAGTAAAATCGCGACGGTTCGCGCGCTGCATAGGACCAGCCTGCCCGTGCCATACGTCGCGGGTACATACGAACCCAAACCGCTGCACCACATCATCGGAGGGCTTCTATCCTTCGAAAGCGACTGGAACCCGCCGCTTGGGGACGCCCTACTCAGATCGCTGGAGGCTAACCGTGCAGCAGGTCGCGTGGACATAGGGTGTGTGGCGGCCCACGGCTTATTCAGTTGCGATGAAAATAAGTGCTCAACGGCGAAAACTCACTCCAAAGCTGCGACCGCTTTCCTCCTGGAGCTGATTGCGAGACTTCAGGAGTGCGGAACGGTGCCTCGGATCGATATTCGGGCCTACGCTCAATGGCTAGTCTGAAGGCGAGCAGCCGGGTACCCCCGATTTCGACTCTGAGATATGGGCTGGCAGGATGTGCGATCGGACCCGAGACGCTAGGATTTTGCCAACAAACGCCGCGCGCGCGATCTCGCAGCAAACAACACACCAGCCAATCCCGGCAACAACAGCAACGCCGAAGACGGCTCCGGCGTCGGCATCGGCAGCGGCAGCGCAAACAGACCAGGCTGCTCGAAGTCATAGCCAAAAGATGCGAACTGGCCCGGGCCTGTAAAGGATTCCGCAACGGTACTCATCTGAACATTCAAACTGACTGAAAACGGCACCCAATACTCCACCTGCTCCGAATGAGGCGGGCCGCCGAGTTCGCAGGGCTGAGACGCACCGTCAAATGCGAAAGCACACGCATAATAGTCACCCATTGCGGGATCTCCGAAATTGCTGGTCAGATTGAGGTTCACCGTCGCCGGTCCCACGCCCCCGATCAGCACGTATGTCTCACTGAGCTCTAGTCCACCGTTAGCAAACACGTGAACGGTCTCATACGGGTCGTTTTCAGGCGAATACTGCCCACTAGTTACCGAAAGGTAGCCGCTATATGCATTACCGCTCCCCTGCACCGACCCATTGCCTTCTACAACAGAATTGCCAATACTGCACCCGATGGAAAGGCTTCCGTCACCGCTACCTCCGGCCGAACAGGGCGGCGTAACCGTACTAGAGGCATTCACATCGCCGCTGAAAATCACATCAGCACGCGCGGAACAGACAGCCACCGCGAACGAAAAAAAGATGGGTAAGGTTCGAATCCTCACGTGATGCTCTCCTTTGGTCGAGGAACGACACACCATCTGAGCACCAGTCCGGAAATTGAGCAACGAATCTGTGGTAACAAATCAGAGAGTTACCCGACTCTCATTCCGCCACAAGCAACCCCTGCAAATCCAGCGGCCGCGTCACCATCGCGAGCTCCCCATCCTTGCCCCGCGGCCACTCCTCCTGCGGCTTATCCCAATACAGCTCCACGCCATTCCCATCCGGGTCCCGCAGGTACAGAGCCTCACTCACCCCATGGTCCGCCGCGCCATCCAGCGGCACGCCCGCGTCGACCAGCCGCCGCAGCGCATCCCCCAGCTCCGCCCGCGTCGGGTACACCACCGCCAGGTGATACAGCCCCGTCGTCCCCGCCGCCGGAGCCACCCCTCCCTGGCTCTCCCACGTATTCAGCCCGATGTGGTGGTGATACCCGCCCGCCGACAGAAACGCCGCGCTCTGCCCCATCCGCTGCGTCACCTCAAACCCCAGCACATCGCGATAAAACCGCAGCGCCCGCTCCAGGTCCGCCACCTTCAAATGCACATGCCCAATCCGCGTCTCAGGATGAATCTTCTTCATACCTGTTGGATATCCCTCACCCCGCCGCGGATTCGCGACATTGCCCCGCCGAGCGCTATCCGTACTTGAACTCCGGCTTGCTCTGCCCAACTTCGATAATGTAGCCGTCAGGGTCGCGGATATAGCACCGCCACTCGCCATACTTGTCCAGCGGCTCCGTGATGAAATCCGCCCCCCGTCCCTTCCATTCCCGATAGCACGCCTGAATATCCGCAACCCGGAAATTCATAAAGCTGCTGATGTGGCTCGGGTCCGGCACGCTGAGCGACACCGTCGGCTTGTCCGGCGTCGGCCCGCCCCCCACGTTCACAATCATCCAGATATTCGCAAGCTGAAGGTACCCGGGCGCATTCCCGTCCCCTCGGCTCAGAATCCGCGCCCCAAACACCTTCTCGTAATAATCCAGCGACCGTTGGATATCGGTGACGGTCAGAAAATGCGCGATGCTGATCCCGTCCCGCGGGGGCATCTCATAGCTCCTCTGTTCAACTTCGACGCTCATGGAAGACTCCTGTCCAAAACAGGGCCCGTGCCGTGATTAAACACCCCGTCGCGCCACACCGTCGTAAACGACTCGACTTGACAAAACCCACCCCCGCAGAGGGGGCTGCAACAAAAACGCCCCGCCCTGAGGCACTGACTCGCCACCTTAGGTCCACCCCTAAGTTCAATAGCCTGAAGATTTTGCGCAAAAAACGGGGGAGGGGAGGGGGTACCCCCCGGTCCCCCTAAAAATTGATCCTCAGCGCTAGTTGCAGGAGCCTCGGATTCAGCGCTCCCGTTAGCTGACCGAACGTCGCATCCGTCTCCGGATTCGACCCAGGATTCGCCGTCTTGAAGGTCGCCGTGTTGTTCAGCCCGTTGAACTCCGGATGGTTGAAGGTGTTGTACGTCTCCAGCCGGAACTGCAGCACCGCCTCACGGTAGAACGGAATGTTCTTGAACAGCGCCGTATCGAAGTTGGTGTCTGCCGGCAGATAGTAGTTCACCTTCGGCGCATTCCCCGGATCGCCCGGCGTATAGCCGCTCGTCGCACTCGTGGCGGCAACGCCGGCGATCGGGACTGTAACGCACGCCGGGTTGAACCAATGCGCAAAGCTCCGCGGCGCACTCGCCATCGGATCGCACGTCAAGCGAACCCGCGCGCCATCCCCGCCGCCCGTGATGTTCGCATTGTTGCTCGTCTTCAGCGCGAAGGATCCCGGGGCTCCGCTCACGCGCGACGCAATCCCGGAGATCTGCCAGTTGTCCAGCACAGCGCGGGTAAAGACGTTGTTCCACGCATGGCTCACCTTGGGCAGGTTCCAGAGATAGTTCACAACCAGGTTGTTGCGGATGTCCCAGCCCGCCGGGCCGTAGTTCCACGCCCGCAGATTCTGGTACATGGCGATCGTGCCGTTGTAGCTGTCGGTGAAGTCCATCGCGCGTCCCCAGGTGTAAGCCACGCCAAACTCCAGCCCCTTGTTAAAGCGGTGAGTGATCTTCACCTGCAGCGCGTTGTAATTGGAGGTCAGGTTGAAATACTGCATATTGATCGTGCCGAAGCCTGGATAGGGACGGAAGAAGTTATCCGGCAGAGTGCCTCCGGCCGGGCTCTGGTTCTGCCACAGGAACTGGGAGTTGTACGGCACTTCATTGATGGGGGTGTAGTCGGTCAGGTGCCGCCCGAAGGTTCCTACGTACGCTGTGTCGAACACAGTCCCCCAGCCCAGCTTCTGCTGGATGCCGAGGCTTACGTTTTCGGTGTACACGGTCTTCTGATGCAGCGGAATTGCGTGGCTTACACTGAACGGACCGTTCAATCCGCCGGCCGTCTGAAAGCTCGTGAGGTTGCCGTAGAACTGCTCCGGCGAGTTCGTTGTCGGCGCGTTGTTCGTCAGATCGCCTTCCTGTCCGCTGCGCGCGCGAACGTTGTAGAAGATGCCATACCCGCCGCGGATCACCGAGTTGCCGCGACCTACGGGATCAAACGCAAAGCCCACACGCGGAGCGAACAGGACTCCGTTGCCATACACCGTGCCCTGCGGAAATCCCTTGGTGTTCACGTACAGCACACCGTTATTTACATTTCCGGTATTCGGCACAAACAGGCCGGCGTACGATGCGTACTCCTGTTGTCCAGTTGTAGGATCTACCGAGCACCCGGTCTTACTCGTATACGGGGACTTGCAGCTTGCTGCGCTGAGAGGCTGATACAGCACCGGAGCGGCAGACGAGGAGTAGAGCTCAGGCGCGAAGTTGTTGCCGGCCGACAGCCGTTGGGCGATGTCCCACGAGTAGCGGATCCCGTAATCCAGAAGCAGCTTCTGTGTGGCCTGCCACTGGTCCTGCGTGTACCACTCGAAGGCGTTGGTGCGCGGCTTGTAGTTCACCAGCTGTGTCACTTCGGACATCGTGTCGAAATTACCGAGCAGCGCATTGGCATAGGAGAAGTTCGAATCGTTCGGGTTTTTTGAATCCACCGAATAGGAAAAGTTGCCGACGCGATTGTGGTTGACCTGCAAATACGAATCGGTCTGCGCATCCACGCCGCCCTTGAGCGTGTGCCTGCCCAGGATCCAGGTGAGATTGTCGGTGGCGCTATAAGAGCGCACCTGATCCGCCATCGGGAAGCGGCTGTCCCAGCCGAAGTTCGCCGAGTTTGTGAGCCCGAAGCTGACTGCAGGCAGAAGATTAAGAGGATTCACACCCGGATAGAGCGCCGGGACGTTGTATCCGCTTGAACTGAGCTGTGCCTTGGCGAGGTCCGATGAGTTATACAGCTGTGTCTCACTCCAGCCGGCCGTGCCGAGGTTCAGTTCGTTCACCAGATTCGGCTTGAACGTGTAGATGACGTTGAAGACGAAATTCGGATTGGTCGTGCGGTAATTTACGCGCAGCAGCCAGGGCAGACTGTTCGCGGGCGAGGAGAAGTCGTTGTCGTTGACCGTTTCGAGATCGCCGCGCCCGAACATGTGCAGCTTCTGCGTCGGAGCGTAGTCAATGCGGAAGATCTCCTGATTGACAGGCTTGTCTGCCGAGTAGTTGGTGATGTAGTTGTAGTTGTTGTTACTGATCGCAACGTTGTTGAACGCGAACTGCGGATTCGCCACCAGCGTGTTCTGGTAAATGATGTTCAGCAACGCCTTCTCCTGTGAATTGATCCTGTTTGCCGGAATCATGTCATTGGCGAAGCATCCCGATCCGGGCGTTGGGTTCGCGGCCGTAACATTCACCGCGCAGGGGCCGGAGCTGCTCGGATCGCGGATCCACACCTGCGTTGTGTAGTCCTGCTTTGCCGTGCCCTGGTTGTACGTATGCGAGAAGTCTCCGTTGACCTCGGCCAGCGTGGGCACGCGATAGTACTTCAGGCCATCCGGCGTCGTGATCGGGGAGTACTCAGCCGATACAAAGAAGAAGAGCTTGTCCTTATGCCTGTCGAACTTGCCGGGCCAGAAGATTGGTCCGCCAAGTGTGCCGCCGATGGTGTTGTAGCGGTATCGAGCACGGGGATCACCATGGTAGTTGTTGAACCAGGAGTTGGCGTTCAGGTCCTCATTGCGGAAGTACTCGTACGCTGTGCCGTGGAAGTGTGACGTTCCGTTCTTCGTGACGATGTTGATGTTCGAGCCGGCGGTCTTGCCGTACTCGGCCTGGTAATTGGCTGTGAGGATTGTGATCTGCTGGATGGCATCCAGGTTCAGCGGCGTGTCCAGCGTGCTCAGGCCGCGCGTGTTGCCCGTGACACCATCGATGGTTGCGGAGTTGTATTCATTGCTGACACCGTTGACGACCGGTGTCCCTTCAGTCCCGAGACTGGATGAACCATAGCCGCCCGATCCTCCGGCGACGTAGACGCCGGGCATGGTCCGTGTCAGCGCCATCGCATCACGGCCCACAGCCAGAAGGTTGTCCATCTGCTTAGTGTCGAGCACGTCAGAGCGCTCGGAACTTGTCGTCTGAATCGGAGTGATGTCGGCCGCGACAGTGACCGACTCATTGACCTCGCCGACGTCGAGCACGAGCGTGCCGGCAGACAGATTCTGGGAGGCGCTGAGGACCAGGTTCACCTTGCGCAGCTCTTTGTATCCTTGCGCGTTGACGACCACGGTGAAGGTGCCAGGCTCGACGTCAGGGAAGACGAAATCGCCGTCCTGGCGAACCTTCGTTTGCACGCGAACGTTGGTGAGCTGGTTAATGAGCGTCACACTGGCGCCGGGGACGGCTCCATTGCTCTTATCCACGACGTGGCCGCTGATGGTTGCGCTTGAGGTCTGGGGATGGGCTGCCGTTTCGAAGCCGGGAAACGTCATGCACAACAGGGCGAGCGCAACCCACTTCAGATGGGGAGTTTTGGGCGTCATTTGTTGTCTGCCTCCGGAATTTTGCTGAGCAGCTGGGCCCGGCTTATACGTATCGAACCTTGGCCCGGGAAGATCCTATTTATACGTGTCAATTCCGAGCGGCCTTACATTAGGAGCAGGAAGGATCACTTGTCAAATCCTTTTTTCAATGCGACACGCGGATTTTACTATATGAACTCACCGAAGATCCCCGGCAGGCCGGCCCGCGGAAAACTGTTGACCAGCCATGCGATATATACGTATAAATATCTGCGTTTGCCACTCTCCCTTCAAAGGCACCGCATGCGTTGGCTTTCCCGGCTGGTTCTCGTTGTTTTTTCTGCTGCTTTTTTTGTCTTTCCGCTGGCAGGCCGATCGCAAGCTCTCGCCCAGACGCCGCCGATGGGCTGGAACAGCTGGAACCACTTCCACCGTAGCGTCGACGATGCCACGATCCGAGCGACGGCCGACGCGATGGTCTCCTCCGGAATGCGCGACGCCGGCTATGTGTACGTCAACATCGACGACACGTGGGAGGGCCAGCGCGACGCGCAGGGGTTCATCCATTCCAACTCCAAGTTTCCGGACATGAAGGCGCTGGCCGATTACGTGCACTCGAAGGGACTGAAGCTGGGCATTTATTCGTCGCCCGGCGCGAAGACCTGCGCTGGATTCGAAGGCAGCCTGGGGCATGAGGCTCAGGATGCGCAGACGTACGCCGCCTGGGGCATCGATTATCTGAAGTATGACCTGTGCGGCCTGCGTGAACAGATGAAGGCTGCGCCCTCACCCGAGGCGGCGCACAAGATCATGATCGACGCCTACGCGAAGATGCGCGATGCGCTGCGTGCGACGGGACGGCCGATCGTCTACAGCCTGTGCCAGTACGGCGAAGATGCGGTGTGGGAGTGGGGTGCGAGCGTGGGCGGCAACCTGTGGCGCACCACGGGCGATATCTCCGACAACTACACGCGCATGTCCGACATCGGCTTTGGACAGGCTGGATTGGCGCCGTTTGCAGGGCCCGGGCACTGGAATGATCCGGACATGCTCGAGGTGGGCAACGGCAAGATGAACGACGAGGAGTATCGCACGCACATGAGCCTGTGGGCGATTCTCGCGGCGCCGCTGCTGGCGGGCAATGACGTCGCCAACATGACGGGCGATACGAAAGCGATCCTGATGAACAAAGAAGTGATTGCGGTCGATCAGGATGCGCTGGGCCGCGAGGGTGACCGGGTGTATGCGGAAGGGCCGATCGAAGTGTGGTCGAAGCCGCTGAGTGGAGACGCGCTGGCCGTGGGCATCTTCAATCGCCATCAGAAGATGCTCACCGCGCATGTCGATTTTGCGAAGCTTGGATTTTCCGGCGGCGTGCAGGCGCGCGATCTTTGGCTGCACAAGGATCTCGGCGCGCTGCCGGCGAAGTATGACGTGGAGATTCCTGCGCACGGCGTGCTGATGCTGCGCGTAACAAAATAGAGTTGAAGGCTATAGAGTTCAAAGCTGCTCTGGAGAGGTTTGTCTGTGAACGATTCGTCACGTACTGCAACTGGACTGCTCACGCGTCGTCAGTGGCTTGGGAACGCGCCGGCGGGAGCGATTGCGCTGGGGCTGCTGGGAACGAAATCCCTGGAAGCGCAGCCCACGCATGCATCCGGCAATGACCTGGGCGCGCGCGTGTACAACATTCGTGACTTCGGCGCGAAGGGTGATGGCAAGACCATGGACACCGCCGCGCTGCAGGCCGCGATTGATGCATGCACGCGCGATGGCGGAGGCACCGTGCTGGTGCCGGCGGGAACGTTTCAGATCGGCGCGACGGAGCTGAAGAGCAACGTGACGCTGCACATCGCCGCGGGAGCCACGCTGCTGGGAAGCGCGGACGGCAAGCAGTATCACGCGGTCGATGCGATTCCGCTGCATGGCGATACCACGCTGGTCGACGGCAACTGGGCGCTGCTGTTTGCGGTGCACGCGAAGAATGTCACGATCGAAGGTCCGGGCATGATCAACGGACAGGGGAATGAATTTCATTCGCCGGTGCGCGGGCAGGCGCCACCCAGCGGAATCGGCGGAAGCAAGCGGCCCTATCACGTGCTGGTGTATCAGTGCGAGGGGCTGACCATTCGGAACCTCGACCTGATCGACTGCGCGTACCACAGCATTCGCGTGATTGAATCGCAGCGCGTGCACATGGACACGCTGTACATCCACAATCGCGTGAATGGAAACAACGACGGATTTCATTTCATCAGCGCAAAGTTCGTGACGATCAGCAACTGCATTGTGCTGTCGCAGGATGATGCGTGCGCGCTGTTTGGGAGCTGTCAGAACGTCACGGTGACGAACAGCTTCTTCTCAACGCGCTGGTCGGTCTTCCGGTTTGGCGGTGGAGATGTGCGCAACATCGCGGTGTCGAACTGCATTCTGCACCAGGTGTACGGCTGCCCGATCAAGTTTCAGGGGAATCTTGGATCGACGTACGAGAACCTGTCGTTCTCCAACATCGTGCTGGACGATGTTACCGGGCCAATCCATGTCGGCGTCGGTCCGCGGCCGCCGCGGCGAACGCCGCCGGGAGCACCGCCTGCGGCAGTGAAGGATGACATGATGCAGGCGCATGAGGGCGAGTCAACCACGCCTGCTGTGCTGCGCAATGTTTCGTTCTCCAACATCCACGGCAATGTGACGACCAACCCGGGGCAGATCGATGAGGCGAAGGTGACGTCGAATGCCAACGAGGGCGAGAAGCGTTCGGCGATCGTGTTCAACTGCGTGGGCGGAGCGACAATGGAGAATGTATCCATGTCGGATATTCATCTGACGTTCGGCGGCGGCGGCACAGCCGAGGACGCCGCGCGGCGGGAGCTGCCGGAGTTTGCGGGCGAGTACTTCATGCTTGGACCGATTCCGGCATATGGAATCTACGCACGCGGGGTGCGCGGGCTTACGTTGCAGAATATCCGCCTGCAGACCGCGACGGCAGACCTGCGGCCGGCGGTGATCTTCGATCATGTAACTGACGCGGCACTGTCGGGACTCAGCGTGACGGCGGACCCCGGTGCGGAGTCGGCGCTGCGATTTATGTCCAGCAAGCAGGTGCTCGTTACGGCGCCGCGGCTGCTAAGTGAGACCAAGGTCTTTCTCTCCCTCGAAGGCGCCGGCAATGAACGGATCATCATCGATGGTGGAGATATCTCGTCCGCTGCGCAGCAGATTGTGGTGAGAGATGGCGCCAGCAAGGAAGCAGTGAAGCTTCGCGGATAGGAAGGACCGCATTCGAGTGCGACACACTTCAGGTTTCCGCGCTCACACGCTACAGTAAATCGAATGAACATGCGCGACATCGCGAAGCTGGCTGGCGTTTCGAGCGCCACGGTTTCGAACGTCATCAACGGCTCGACCGTCGTGCGGCCCGAGACCGCCGAGCGCGTGCGCAAGGTCATCCAGGAGACGAGGTTTGTCCCCAATGGGAGCGCGGCCACCCTAAAGTATGGGCGCAGCAGCAGCTACGGGCTGATCATTCCGGACATCACGAATCCGTTTTTCCCGGAATTCATTCGCAGCTTCGAAGGCATTCTCGCGAACAACAATCAGGACATGTTCCTTGCGACAACGGACCTGCACGTCTCGCGCATGCAGCAGACGATCCGCCGGATGCTGATCCGGCAGGTGGACGGTGTGGCACTGCTGGCGGCGGAGATTGAGACGGAACCGATTGAAGCGCTGATTCATCACCGTGTGCCGCTGGTGACGATGGACCGCCGCGTCGTCGGGCCCGGGCTTTCGGATGTCGTCATCGATTACATCAGCGGTCTGCGTGACGCAGTGAGGCACCTTCGCGAGCTGGGCCATGAACGCATCGCATACATCGGCGGATCGTCTGGGCTCACCATTTCCGATCATCGCGTGAACGCGTTCCAGGAGGTGATGAAGGATGCAGGTTTGACTGTGCACCGCGACTTCATCCGTGCCGGAAACTACCGAATATCCGGCGGCGAGAGCTGCATGGAGGAGCTGTTAGGTCTGGCGGAGCGGCCGACCGCGATTATGTGCACCAACGACCTCACAGCGATCGGAGCTCTGCGGGTAATTCGCCGGCGAAGCTTGTCCGTCCCCGAAGATTTTTCGCTGGTCGGGTTCGATGACATCGAGATGAGCGACATCATTCAGCCTCCGCTCACCACCCTGCGACTGTCCCGCGAGGACCTGGCACGCGCGTTCTACACCGCGTTGTCAGACTTCGGGAAGGATCCGCATGTCGTCGGCCGCGAGTACACCGTAGCGACGTCACTCGTGCTGCGCAGCTCGACTGCCCCACCGGCAAAGAGCATGCGTTAAGAACCATTCGCTCAAGTTCGTTGAGATCAGTTGTGGGTTGGCGCTGGCTGTGCATCTCCCGGCGGCGCAGTTTCGGCTTTCGTCGGCAGGTCTTTGCCGTGCTCCGGGTCGTAGTTGTGCATGACCATCCAGTGCTTGAACGCGTCCACCGGCTCGTACCCCATGCGCCCATCGTGCGCCACATACGCGAAATCCTTCACATCAGTTTTTATCGTGCAGGTGAAGAAATTTCCGGCCTTGCCGAAGACCGGGAAGAGCACGGTGAGCTCCCGGCCGGGCTTCTTCCACCTGGCGGGATAGGTCTCGAAGCCGAAGGAAGCCTTCACTTTTTCCGAGCACTCATAGCTGAAATCGACACCGCGTGCCTCGCCATTTTCGAACAGATTGGCACGGCCTTCGCCCTTGGTCTCGTCGATGACATCGCGGTGGTAGAAGGTCGTCTGGCTGTGATTGAAGATGTGGAGCCGCAGCGGATAGTCGGCGACGTTCTTGCTCTCGGCGTGAATGGCGGCAGCGGAAAAGACAAGGGCAGCGGCGGCAAGACAGAGACGCGTCAGTCGCACAGACGAACTCCTAAGTTCGATTCAAGGTTGTTTCAGGTGCAGGTCCATTATCAGAATGACGTGCCCCGGATACAAGGGTTTTTAACCGCCTTGTCCTCCCGCCGCTATCCCCGATATGGCGCAAAAAAGCGGGAGGGGCGATGCCCTCCCACTTTCGCCTGCCAGGTTGACCCAGACTAGTGGATGTCGAACTGCTCCGGATGAAGGCTGGGGTCGGATTTGACGAGGATGGTCTTGCCGCTCATCTCCTCCATCTCCTGCAGCCACTTGCCGCCGCCGGACTTGAGCTGCTTGACGACCTCCGGGTTGACGCGCAGCATGATGTCGCCTTTTTCGAGGTGGCGGTGCATCTTGCGCAGTTCAACGAAGATCTCGTTGCAGACGGTTACGGGTGACTTCGTCATGCCCGTGCCCTGGCAGATCGCGCAGGTCGTGGAGAGCGTACGCTCGAGCGACTGCTTCACGCGCTTGCGTGTGATGGCCACGAGACCGAAGTCGTTGAACTGAAGAACCTTCGATGGAGCGCGGTCCTTCTTCAGCTCCTCCTCCAGCGCGATGAGCACCTTCTGGCGATTCTTGCGCTCGTCCATATCGATGAAGTCGATGACGATGATGCCGCCGAGATCGCGCAGCCGAATCTGGCGAACGATCTCGGGGATCGCATCGAGATTCGTCTTGACGATCGTGTCCTCAAGCCGCGCGGTCTTGCCGACATACTTGCCGGTGTTGATGTCGATCGCGACGAGGGCTTCGGTCTGGTTGATCACGATCGATCCGCCTGACTTGAGCCACACCTTCGAGCGCAGCGCCTTGTTAATCTCCTCCTGGAGGCCGAACTGCTCGAACAGCGGCGTCTCCTTCGAATAGAGCTTGACGCGGCGGATGAGCGACGGTTGGAACCTCTGCAGGAAGCGCAGCACACGCTCATACTCGGTCTCCGTGTCGACCCAGATGGCGGAGAAGTTGTCGGTGACCTGGTCGCGCAGGATGCGCTCCACGAGGTTGAGGTCGTGGTAGATGAGCGCCGGAGACTTCGACGAATCCGAGCGCTGCTTGATGTCGGCCCAGAGGTTGAGCAGGAAGCGGAGGTCGCTGCGAAGCTCTTCCTCACTGGCCCCCGAGGCGGCAGTGCGCACAATGAATCCGCCCGAGGCATCGCCCTTCTCGCTGAGCAGAATCTCCTTGAGCCGGCGGCGCTCCCCATCGGACTCAATCTTGCGCGAGACGCCGACGTGGTTGACGGTCGGCATGAACACGAGGAAGCGCCCCGGAAGCGCGATGTGCGAAGTGATGCGCGCGCCCTTCTTGGCAATCGGCTCCTTCGCGATCTGGATGAGGACTTCCTGGCCGGGCTTCAGCAGATCGCTGATCGCGGGCAGGTCAGTGGTCTGCATGGAGTGACGCCCTGCGCGCCCGCCGTTGCGCGAGTGCCCGCCGCGGCGATCGCCGCGTTCGCGCCCACGTCGCGGGCGGTCGCGATCACGGTCGCGACGGATACGGCGGCCGGGTTCGCGCTCGGTTGAGCTCTCGCCTTCGGCCTCGGCGGATTCGGTTGCTTCGCCGTCAGAGAACTCCTCCTCTTCAGCAGCCTGCTCCTCTTCGACCTCGTCGATGTCGCTGGACGCGATGGAGCCTTCTGACTCGAGCTCGTCCTCTTCCATCTCCTCTTCGGAGATGTCGAACTCTTCGTCGTCATCGAGCTCGGGGAGCTCAGCGCGCGTGAGCTGGTCAATGGACATCTCGCGGATCATGCTGCCGAGGTCGGCCGCGTTATCCAGCGTCTCCTCTTCGTACTCCTCGGTCGCAGCAGCTTGTAGGGCAGGAAGCTCAGCATCCTCTTCGTCGATCAACTCTTCCTCGAGCTGACCTTCGCCGGGAGCAAAGCTCTGCGGAGACCCGGATTCGAAGCTCTGCGTAGAGCCCGGTGCGGGCTGGGCGTGCGCGAGATCGAGGGACTGCACAGCGCTCTCGTGCTCGATCGGAGCGGCGGATTGTCCTTCGTCATCGGTCGACTTCTCCGGCGTGAGCGGCCACTCGGAGATCATCTCGCCGGTGGGCTGCACGTTGGTGAACTCGTGTACATCGGCCTCGGCGAAACCGTGCGTCTCGTCGAAACGGGCTTCAGCGACGCCTTCCGCGTCGACGGCCTCGGTGGCTTCGTCGACCGTGCCGCTCTGGCGAAACTCGCTCTGACCCGCTGGGGTGACGCGATAAGAAGCGGAGGCCTCTTCGCCGGGCTCATACTCCGCGACCGTGTCGTGGAACTCCTCGACGGCCTCGAAAACGGACTCGCGCGAAGGCTCGGCAGCTGCGGGCGCGACGTCGGTCTCGGGCGTGTAGACGGGCTCTTCAACCGCGTGTTGCTCGAGCTCGAGGCGAGCCTCCGTTTCGGCAACTTCGAAGGAAGGAACGTCGTCGCTGATCGGCTGCGCCGCGGGCTCAGGCTCATGCTGCGAGGTGACGCCGGGAAGCACCGCTTCTTCGGGAGAGAGGCGCTCACGCTCACGACCGAAGCGGCCATGACGTTCGTCGCGCTCCCGACGGCGATCGCGTCCACGCGGTGATGAGCTGACGTTCTGCGGCTCGGCGCCGCTGTTTTCCCTTTGCTCTGCGGTCCTGTTTTCCGTGCGCTCGCCACCGCGGCGACGCGAGAGGGTCTCTCCGGGAAGAGTCAAGCCGCCGTCCCAGGAGCCGGTAAGTTCGAACTCAGTCGATGGCTTGGCGGTGTTTGCTGAAGCTGCAGCGGAGCGAGTCTCGGGAGTCCTCGGCTCGTTCTGCTCGCCGCGGCAGTACTTGGAGAGCGATTCGCCGGGGAGGATGAAGGGCTCTGCCGATGCATTCACCTCGATAGATTCTTGAGCAGCGCCATGACGATGGCCGCGTGAAGCGAAGCGTTCACGGACGGAATCCTGGCGTGCAAGGATTTCGCGGTCGCGGTCGCGGTCCGCACGGCGGCGATCATGGCGACCGTCAAACTCGCGCGATTCACCCGTGTCAGCGTCGTTGCTCTCTGCGCCGGCTTCCGGGCGCGAGCTGCCTTCATCGTTTCCGCCACGTCCACGCCGGCGGCCGCGGCGGCCACGCCAACGGCGGCTGCCGTCATCGGTCTCTTCGCCAGTGTCGGCGGCGCCCGCCTCACCCTGCAAGGTTACGGGCTCTTCTTCGATCACGGTGGTCTGGGGCTGCTGTCGTTCGCCTCCGCGGCGGCGGCCTTCGCCGCGCTCGCGACCTTCGCGTCTGCCTTCGCCGCGCTCACCGCGGCTGTTGCGCGAACTCTCGCCGTCGAAGTCGGCAGCGTCGCCCTGCTCCTCCATGAAGTCGGTGATGTAGAGGAAGGCGTCGCGCTCCAGGCCGATGTCCACGAAGGCGGACTGCATGCCCGGGAGGACGCGAGTGACGCGGCCGTTATAGATGGATCCTGCGAGGGTGTATTCGTTCTCGCGCTCGTAGTAGATCTCGGCGAGTTCGTCCTTCTCGACGATGGCAAGCCGCGTCTCGTGCGGCGTGCTCGATATATAAATTTCTTTCGACATTGCTGCTCTGCTTTCTGCCGTGCCGGACGGGGGTCCGGTCACAGGCTGGCAGAACAGGCAGGGGTCAAGGCCCCCTCGGAGCGCTAACGAACGTTAGCTCGCGAGGGCCATCCTCCCCGGAGCGGACGAGGTATGCGCTGCGAAGACTGGCGGTGCATTCAACAAACGGCCTGCAAGGTTGCGGGCACTGCCTGCGGGATCGAGTGGCGGTCTCCCGAGGAATCTGCTGAGAAAGAACTTGTCCAGTGTGGCGCTGCGTGCCCGGGCAGTACTCATGTTGAACTCGGGCAAAAGCTGCCGTGCGGAGTTTGTGACCAACTCAACCTCTTCCTGAGGCGGGGCCGTTAGCCATCCACATGGCTGCATTCTCAAAACCTGTCCGGCCTTCGGAAGCTGATCCGTGCCTGGCCGGCCTTCTAAAAGATCTTGTCTGGCCGCTGACAGGGAATGGGTGACATCCTGCGAGCGGTCAATCAGTTCGGGGCTGGCCTTCCGGCCAGAACCTGCCTTCTAGTATGCACTATCCGAGGAAGATACGAGAAGCGAGATGCGACAAACGAGCGGAGTAGTTAATGGTGCAAGGCGGGGGGTACCCCCCTCCCCCCCTCTTTTGCGCAAAATCTTGAGAACACATATTTTAGGTCCGGACCTAAGGATGCTCGAATCGCGGCTGCCCGAACAAAGTGGGGGTCGGCGGAGGCGGCTTTTGTCAAGTCGGCTAGTTTACAAACCTGCGCATGCGGACGTTCATGACGATGCCGAGCGCCAGGAAGGTGAACATGATGGAGGAGCCGCCGTAGCTCATCAGGGGCAGGGGGATGCCGGTGACCGGCATCAGGCCGATGCACATCCCTATATTGATAGCCACCTGGAAGAGCAAGACGGCAAAGATCCCCATCACCAGGAGACCCCCGGGCGCGTCTGCGGCGGTCTGGGCGTTCTGGACGAGTCGTATCAAGATAAGGAAGTAGAGCAGGAGGACGATCACGGCGCCGACGAAGCCGTGCTCCTCGCAGAAGGCGGCGAAGATGAAGTCGGTGTAGGGGATGGGGAGGAAGTCGCCCTGGGTCTGGCTGCCCTTGTTGGAGCCCTGACCCCAGATGCCGCCGGAACCGACGGCGATGAGGGACTGCCGGATCTGGTAGCCGGAGCCCTTGGGGTCGGAATCGGGGTTGAGGAAGGCGTCGATGCGCTTCTGCTGGTAGGGCTTGAGGTGCTTTCCGGTGGCGAAGGCGATGCCGCCCAGCATGAGCAGGCCGAGCAGGATGATCCCTGCCTGCTTCCACTGCATGCCGCCGAGGAACATGCCCACGATGAGCACAGGAAGATACGTGAGCGCAGTTCCGAGGTCGGGCTGCTTTAGGACCAGGACC
The DNA here is from genome assembly GCA_035651235.1 of Acidobacteriaceae bacterium. Classification (GTDB taxonomy): domain Bacteria; phylum Acidobacteriota; class Terriglobia; order Terriglobales; family Acidobacteriaceae; genus Granulicella. The sequence continues at coordinate 133,816 of DASRGC010000033.1, read as the reverse complement.
ATGGGGATGCCGACGAGGGCGGCGACCTTGGCGATATCAAACCAGTCCATCTCTTCGCCGACCCGGGTCCAGAGGAAGCGCGCGGCGACGATGATGAGCACGAGTTTCACCCATTCGGAGGGCTGAAAGTGGATGCCGCCGCCGAGGTTGATCCAGCGGCGTGCGCCGAGCACCTTCTGGCCGATATGCGGGATCAGCACGGCGACGAGGGCGACGATGCTGATGCCGTAGGCCCAGGGCGCGATGTCGAGCAGGCGATGGTAGTCGATGACGGAGACGATGAACATCAGCACGAGGCCGACGGCGATGAACTCCACCTGCTTGACCTGAAAGCCGTGGAACTTGGTGGTGGCGGTGGCGGAGCGGATCTCGATGACGCTGATCACGCACATGATCAGAACGAAGACCAGCAGGGTCCAGTCAAAGTCGCGGAGTCGTTGGTTCAGCATGGCTATTGTCCGCTCGGCTGAGTCGTGGGTTTGGAGGAGATGGAAGCGGACGGGCTGGAGCTCTGGCCTTCGGCGCTTGCGGGCTTTGGCGCGGGTGCTTCCGCGACCTTCATCAGGTTGCCGGCGCGGGTGCGCTGCTTGGTGATGTAGGCGTTAATGACCTGGGCGGCGAGCTTGGAGGAGTTGTTGCCCCAGTTGCCGTGCTCCCACAGGACCGCGACAACGATGTCCGGATTGCGGCGGGGGGCCATGCCGACGAACCAGGCGTTCGGAATCGTGTTGTGGCTATGACCCAGCTTGGTGTCGTGACCGACCACCTGCGCTGTGCCGGTCTTGCCGGCGAAATCGATGCCGTCAAGCCGGGTTTCGGCTGCCGTTCCGATGGGACTCTGCGTCACATTGGCCATGTCATCGGTGATGATCTGCCAGTTCTCCGGCGTGATGGGAATCGTCTTTTCGCCAGAGCCGGGATAGGCGCTCTGAACGTCGGTGAGCTGCTGGGCTGAGAGTTCGTTCGGAAAGACGAGATGGGGACGGCGCAGGACACCGCCGGAGGCGATACCGCTGAGAGCGCGCGCCAGCTGCAGGGGCGTGACCTCGATGGCGCCCTGACCGATGCCGACCGAGATGGTCTCGCCGGCATACCACTTGTCGTGTTGCGTCTTCAGCTTCCACTCGGTGGAGGGCATGACGCCGGCGGCTTCATCGGGCAGGTCCACGCCGGTCTTTTCACCGATGCCGACGCTCTCAGCATATTTGGCGATGGTGTCGATGCCGAGCCTGTTGGCGAGGGTGTAGTAGAAGGTGTCGCAGGAGTACGGCAGAGCGCTGTGGATGTCGACCATGCCATGGTGCTTGTCGCAGGCGAAGAAGTGGCCGTAGAAGGTGGCGCCGCCGTTGCACTCGACGTGCATGTTCTCCGCAACGTTCTCCTGAAGGCCGGCGAGGGTCATGATGACCTTGAAGGTCGAGCCGGGCGCAAGCTGCGCCTGGATAGCCTTGTTCATCAGCGGGTGGTCAGGGTTGGTGATAATGGACTGCCAGTAGGCATGGCTGAGGCGAACGGCGAACTGGTTGGGGTCGAAGGTGGGCCGGGACGCCATGGCAAGGATCTCGCCGGTGTGCGGATCCATGGCAACGATGGCGCCCATCTTGCCCTCGAGCGCGCGCTCGGCGGCCTTCTGGAGGTCGAGATCGATGGTGAGGCGGAGGTCGGTGCCGGGCTTGGCCATCTCCTGACCGAGCATGCCGACCTCTTTGCCGTGGGAGTTGACGATCACATCCCGCGAACCATCGGTCCCGCGCAGGATGGCGTCGTAGGCCTCCTCGATGCCGGACTTTCCGACGACGTCGCCGGGCGAGTAGAAGGCGTACTTGGAGTTGTTGAGGTCGGCCTCCGAGACCTCGCCGACGTAGCCGATGACGTGCGCCATGAAGCCGCCGTCGGGGTAGAGCCGGCGCTGCTCGTCGAGCGTTTCGAGCTCCGGCAGGTCGTCGCGGTGGGCGGCGATGAAGGCCTGCTCGTCGGGGGTGATGTCCTGCTTGAGCGGGATGGGCTGGTACTTGGGCGCGGACTGGTAGTGGCGGATGGTCGACTGAATCTGCTCGACGGTCATGTGCAGACCGCTGGCGATGAGTGGGAGATCGTCGTTGAGGTGAGCCTGGCCTTCGCGCAGGAGGAAGCAACTGACAGACGGATAATTGTCGACGATGATGCGGCCTTCGCGGTCAAAGATGCGGCCGCGGGGCGCGAGCACGGGGACCTTGCGGATGCGGTTCTGCTCGGCGAGGACGCGGTAGTTGGAGGCGCCGAGGACCTGCACGCGCCACAGCCCGGCGCCTAGCACCAGCAGCACCAGCGCGACGAGATACTGCGAGGCCGAAAGCTTTATCTGGGAAAGCTTTTCGCGCCGGCTGAGCGCATCCGTATTGTCATCGCCGAAGATCAAGTCCGTGTCCCTTTAGTTTGCTGATGGCGTGTTCGCATGAATTTCTGCGGGGTTGATCGCTACTCGCGCAGTTTGAAACGGTCCAGCAGAAGAAAGACCGGGATGGCGACGACGGCATTCACGACCGCGCAGATGACCTGATGGACCGGCTGTAGATGGACGCTTGGATCGGCCAGAAGTCGCCTCGAAATGAGGTAGAGAAGGCCGCTCTGCATGAGGCTGAAGCCGAAGTTCAGCAGCACGCGGTTCATCATGTTGTCGACGTCGACGGCAAAGCCGATACTCGCAGCGATGTAGCCGATGATCCCCTTGGCGATGCCGAAGACGCCGAACGGATGGTTGGTGAGGCCGTCCTGCAGCAGGCCGATGACGGTGCCGGTGATGGTGCCGGTGATGGGGTTGCGGCGGGCGACGGCGAAGAAGATGACGGCAATCAGCGGGAGGTCGACGTAGTTGAACCTGGCCCAGGTCTTGGGCAGCATGGCCTGCAGCAGGATGCAGAGCAGCGGCGCCAGCACGGTGACGATGGGGCGGAACGCGTACTGGTCAAGCTCGGCTCGGGATGTGTAACTGTGCTCAGGCATGCGGGTTTTTACGGGGCTTCGGGTTTTGGTTGCGCGGTGCTGGAGGTTGCAGGGGCGCCGGGTTGCAGGTCGGCGGCGGGCGGTGTGGCTCCGGGCGTGTAGCGATCAGGATGAAGCGCAGGCTGCACTTTGGGGAGTCCTGAGTTGGGCACCCCGGGGAGGCCGCCGACGAGGTTCTGCCCGGTGGTGTCGATGGGCTTGCCGTTGTTCGCGGCGGGGGTAGTGGCGGAGGTCTGCGCGTTGGGTGAGTTGGAGTCTGTAGCCGGCTGATCGTTGATGTTGGGCAGTTTCTCTGCGAGGACTTCGGCGGCGCGCTTGTTCTCCTCGGCGGTGGCTTCGGCCTGGGCGGCGTCGGCCTGCGCCTGCGCGGGCAGTGTGGAGGAGGTGCCGGTGATGACAAGAACCTCTTCGAGCTGCGCGAGATTGGCCGCGGGCTTGATGGTGATGGCGGTGTAGGGCTGGTGCTGCGGGTCCGGGACGACGGACACGATGGTGCCGACAGGAAGGCCGCGCGGGAAGACCTGGTCGCCGCCGGAGGTGATGACCTGCTCGCCGGGCTTGATGCGGTTGTCAGGGGTAAGGTTGTTGATCTGGACCTCGCCCGAGGAGGTCCCGCGAAGGATGCCGCGGATCCGTGTCGACGCGAGCAGCACGCCGGCGCCGGAGCTGGAGTCGTTGATGAGCAGAAGCTGCGAGGTGTGTGGGAAGACGTCGCGCAGTTTGCCGACAACGCCGTAGGGCGTGATGACGGCCTGGTTGGGGCGGAGGCCGTCGACGAGGCCTTTGTCGAGGTAGAGGACGTGCGAGCGGTCGGAGCCGCTGGTGCCGATAACCTGGGCGGCTACGGTCCTGGAAATATATTGATGCTGAAATCCGAGCACGGCCTGAAGACGGCGGCCTTGCGCGGCGTCTTCGGCGAAGGCGGCTTCTTCTTCGCGGAGCTCGGTGATCTCCTGCTTGAGCTGTAGATTCTGTTGGCGGGTGTGGCGGAGATCGATGTAGTTGTCCCAGACGCTGCGGGTGTGCAGGCTGGAGCCATGCGTAAGGCGCTCGACGGGGGTGACGAGCGCGACAGTCCAGCGGCGCAGCAGCGTGACCTTTCGGCCGTCGGGGGCGCTGCCGGGAATCGCGCCTTCGACGGGGCGCTGCACCTGCACGGCCAGGGCGACGACCTGAAGCAGCACGATGACGATCAGGACAAGCGCGTTTCGGAAGCGGAAGAAGAAGGAATCCATGGAGCTGAACGACCGGGGGCTCTGGGTCTTATTATCCCATTCTGACGGTACTAAAGATGTAGTGGAATCCCCTGCTAGCATCAAGGCCGTGACCCTTGTGACTATCGATTTGCAGACGCCGGTGAAGTTTGTGAAGCGAATCGGCGCGCGGATTGGCGAGGGACTGCACGAGCGGGGGATCGAGACGGTCGAGGACCTGCTGTATCACCTGCCGTTCCGGTATGAGGATCGCCTACATCCCAAACCACTTTCGGCCTACCAGCCGGGCGAGATGGCATCGGTGATCGGCGAGGTTCGGGGGTCGGTGCTGCTGCGGACGCGCTCGGGGCCGATCTTCGAGATGACGGTGGGGGTGGCTCCGCTGAATGCGCGCGACAGCAGGCGTGAACTGGATACGCAAAAAGAGCCCGGGATGGATGGGCTGCTGCGGCCGCCGCCGGTGTTCGAGACGGTGAAGTGCATCTGGTTTCACGGCAGCTACCTGAAGGACCGGTTTCACGCGGGGCAACGGATTGCGTTGTACGGCAAGCTCGAAGGATCGCGGAGCGAGAACGCGCTGAATGCGCCGCCGGGGTCGACGAAGTTCAAGATGGTGCAGCCGACGTTCGAGATCCTGCCCGACGCAGGCGCCACCGGCGAGGACGCGGAGTTCACCACGCTCGAGATGGGCAGAATTGTGCCGGTGTATCCGTCGCTGGGCGGGACGACGCCGTGGGGATCGAAGCTGAGCTCGCGCTGGCTGCGGCGCGTGATGTGGACGATCTTCCGGGATTTAAAAGAAAGCGGAGCTATGGCATCAGACGCCAGTGGGGGCGCTGCGGAAGAGACGTTGCCGGCGGCGCTGTGCGAGCGCTTGGGGCTGCCGTCACGGATGGAGGCGCTGGAGGCGATCCACTTCCCTGCCGCGGGCACGCCGATGACGGAGTTGATGTCGGCGCGCACGCCGGCGCATCGGCGGCTGATCTTTGAGGAGCTGTGGTATCTCGAGCTTGGATTGGAGTTGAAGCGGAGACGATTGCGCGAGCGCGAAGGGACAGCGTTCGTCACGAACGATCAGGTGCGCACCGCGCTGAAGCAGGTGCTGCCGTTCAAGCCGACGGGAGCGCAGAAGCGTGTGCTCGGCGAGATTGTGGCGGACATGCGCGCGCCGCGGCCGATGCGCAGATTGCTGCAGGGCGATGTGGGTTCGGGAAAAACAATCGTTGCGCTTGAGGCTGCGCTTGTTGCGATCGAGAACGGATACCAGGTTGCGATGATGGCGCCGACGGAGATTCTGGCGACGCAGCACTATCTTTCCGCGCGCAAGCTGCTGCGCGATGCTGTTTCGCCGAGCAAGCAGCGGGCGTATCGCGTGACGCTGCTGACGGGATCGCTCGACGACCGCATGAAGCGCGATGCGCGCGGGCGCATCTTCCGCGGCGAGACAGACCTTGCGATTGGAACGCACGCGCTGGTGGAAGAGAAGGTGGACTTCGACAATCTTGGATTAGTCATCGTCGATGAGCAGCATCGCTTTGGCGTGCAGCAGAGATTCAAACTCATGCGCAAGCCGGGAGCGAGTGGCGCGGCGACGGAGCCGGACGTACTGGTAATGACAGCAACGCCGATACCGCGCACGCTGGCGCTGACGCTCTACGGCGATCTCGAGGCGAGCGTGCTCGATGAGCTGCCGCCCGGACGCACCCCGATTGTGACGCGGCGCATGCCGGAGGAGCGCGCGGACGAGGTTTGGGATTTCGTGCGTAAGCAGGTTGAAGCGGGCAGGCAGGCCTACATCGTCTACCCGATCATCGAGGGCGAGCGCGACGATCAGCCGGAGCTGGACTTCGCAAAAGATGAGACGAACGAGTCAGCCGTAGATCCGGGCTTCAGCCCGGACTCAGCAAGTCAGCAAATCGGCAAGTCAACGTCGAAGAGCAAAAGAGGGGCGAAGACGAAGCTTGCTGGCGAGAAGCCGAAGCGCAATGTTCAGCGAGCGAAGCTGCGGTCTGCTTCGGAGATGTTCGATGAGTTGAGCAATGGAGCCTTGCACGGTCTGAAGCTCGGACTGCTGCATGGGCGCATGAGTGCGGACGACAAAGAGGTGACGATGGCGCGCTTTCAGCGCGGCGAGATTGATGTGCTGGTCTCGACGACGGTGATTGAAGTCGGTGTTGACGTACCGAACGCCAGCGTGATGGTGATTGAGCACGCAGAGCGCTTTGGTCTGGCGCAGATGCATCAGCTTCGCGGGCGCGTGGGGCGCGGCGCGGCGAAGAGCTATTGCGTGCTGCTCACGGGAGGCAAGATAACGCCGGAGGCGGAGTTGCGCCTGGATGCCATGGTGCAGACGCAGGATGGATTCGCGCTCGCGGAGATCGATCTCGCGCAGCGCGGCCCGGGCGAGTTCTTCGGCACGCGTCAGGCGGGGCTGCCGGAGTTTCGCGTGGCAAACCTGGCGCGCGATCGCGATCTGCTGGAGCTGGCGAAATCAGAGGCCGCCCGCTTCGTCCGGCTTTCGGACCCTGCATCGCCCGATCCAACGATCTCGCGCGCGGAACGCGATGCGGTCTGGGCGCGGCTCAAGCGGCAGTGGCAGCGGCGCTACGGTCTGGTAGAGGCCTGAAAACCGAAAAACATGCACTCAAAATGCGCTTAAAACGCCGCAAAACCCTTAAAAAGCACTCAAAATTTAACTTCGCGCCGCAAAGAAAAGGCGGAACTCAGGCCAGTCCCGCCTTCTATTTGTGGCAGCATGACGAATCAGCTTGCGATGGCGACTGCGGTATTTACATCGGCGGCAGCCACCTGGATCTGCTTCTTCGGTCCGCGCTTGCGGGCTACGAGGATGCGGATGCGATCCAGCATCTCAGCCGGTGTGCAGGCGCCTTTGGGGAGGAACGCGTCGGCCGCGGCGGCGCGGTCAAAGTTGGAGACCGTGCCTGAAATCAATAACGTGGGGAGGCCAGGATGAACTTGTTTGGCGCGGCGGACGAGCTCATTGCCGTCCATCTGCGGCATGATGACATCGGCCAGAAGAAGGTCCACCGAGCCGGGGATGGCGCCGCGCAAGTAGTCCAGGGCCTCTGCTCCGGAGCTCATCGCCAGCACGCGATATCCGCGGGTCTCCAGAAGAAATTTTCTGACGGAAAGAATCTGCTCATTATCTTCTACACACACAATCGTCTTACGTGGGCGCATCGTCGATCTCTCTTTTTTCGCCGGGGGTTACCGGCGCTTCCTGCTGTTGCGTTGTAGTCCCGGCCCCCATTGAGGAGGCGTACGCCGTTGCGCGATGCCGCGGACCTCCGAGCCATGCAAGCGCATGGCCTGAGCATCAACGGGTTGTGGCACCGTGGATCCCGTTTCGAGCGCGCGAGTCCAGTCCGGCCCAGACGGTCAGGCCGTCGGCACGGCAGGTCGGGCGCCGGCGTGACTCTGTGGAGAAGCGTCGAAGAACCGACACTATCTTCCGCCGCACGGCGCGCCTCGCAGCACTCCCACCCTTCCTCGAAGCGGCGATGTCGTAATCGCAGCCGCGCTCGTGAAAGGAAACGAAGATCCTAACCCTGGACCTTTCTGGAGGCGTTTTTAGCCGCAAGAAGGTTTAGAACGGAGGATCCGCCCTAAGGGTTCAGCGCAAATTGTTTGAAAAAATCAGGCGAAAACTTTGCGTCCCTGAGCTTGGGCCCAACGACGATTTGCTGAGCATACGGAGAGGAACCTCGCGCAGCAACCGCGAAATTCTGGCGAAAACGCAACCAATTCTGCGGCGCGCATCCACTGAAGTTTGTAGAGTGCGCGTCAATGTTGAGGTTTGTTCATGGAGCGCCTGTGTAAATCTTCGTTAAACGGGCAGGAAAAAGGCACCCGTTGCCACAGGGATGGTGCTGCCCGAGACCGTAATGGAACGGACGGCCTCGTGCTGTCGGACAGCGCGCACGATGAGACGGCTTGGGCGCCCTATTTCAAGCCCTTGCCGCAGTGTGACTTGCTGCCCGGAGTTGGCGAATCCATGTTGCACGAGCCAGGCGATCGCGCAGCCTGCAGCGGATCCGGTGGCTGGGTCTTCACCGGAGTAGAACTGCATACGCGCGCGCCAGATGTTTGCTTCGCGAGCCGAGTTTGGGGACTCGGGCGCAATGCAGTAGAACCAGCGCGTTCGTTTCGCGGTGAGCCAGGCGGACGCTTCGCGCTGCGGGATCGCGAGGCGTTGGAGGGCTTCGAGCTTGAGCGCGACGACGCAGAACGGATTGCCGGTGGAGACGGTTTGTGGCGGCGCGTCTTCGAGCAGGTCGGATGGCTGAAGGCCGAGGATGTGCGCGACTTCGGCGCGGTCATGCAGAGTGCCGAACTCGGCGTCCTTCTGCCACATGGTGGCGAAGACGCCGCTGTCGGGGTCGGAATTTGGTTTGATCTGGATGGCGATGGGGCCGACGTTGAGCAGGAGCTTGAGTTCAGTTTGGCCGCGCAGAGGAGGGTGGTTGAGGTGCAGCCAGCTCGCCGTGCCGAGCGTGGGATGGCCGGCGAACGGAAGCTCTTCCTGGGTGGTGAAGATGCGGACGCGGATGCCTTCGGCGCGGTCGTGTTCGGGATCACCTGAGGGAAGGACGAAGGTGGTCTCGGAGAGGTTTGTTTCGCGGGCGATGGCCTGCATCTGCGCGTCGGAGAGGCCGCGGCCGTCGTGGAAGACCGCCAGCGGATTGCCTTCGAGCGGGCGCTCGGCGAAGACGTCGAGGATGGTGTAGTCCAGCTTGCGATTCATGCAGATGAGTCTACCGATGCGGCGCGAGGTTCATGGCCGCGCGTTTGACATGAGGGATGCGGCGACGTACCTTGAGGAGGTAAAGATTGGAGACACGATCCGATGCTCGGCTCGCACATGTCCGCTTACTGCTGCTGTTGCTGCGGACCTATGCGGGTGAGCAGATGAGCGAGTCGAGCCGGTAAACACTGGAAGAAAAGATCGACCCTCCGGACCCACCCCAAGGCGAGCAGCCGGGTGGGTTTTTCAGTTACAGGATTTTCAAAACACGATAAGGCAGGTATAGAACGATGTCGCTTCGCATCAATGATGTAGCTCCTGACTTCACAGCTGAGACGACACAGGGAACGATTCACTTTCACGAATGGATCGGAGACAACTGGGCCGTCTTCTTCTCTCACCCGAAGGACTTCACTCCAGTGTGCACGACCGAGCTCGGAGCGATGGCCAACCTGCAGGACCAGTTCGCGGCGCGGGGCGCAAAGATTCTGGCGCTCTCGGTCGATCCGGTGGAGAACCACAAGAACTGGGCGAAAGACATTGAGGACGTTGGGGGCACGCCGGTGAAGTACCCGATTGTGGGCGACCCCGAGCTGAAGGTAGCGAAGCTTTATGACATGCTGCCGGCCGATGCGGGGGATACCAGCGAAGGCCGGACGCCGGCACTTAATGCGCCGGTGCGCACGGTGTTTCTGATCGGGCCGGACAAGCGCATCAAGCTGCACTTTACCTATCCGATGAGCACGGGGCGGAACTTCGACGAGATTTTGCGCGCGCTGGATTCGATTCAGCTGACGGCGAAGCACAAGGTGTCGACGCCGGCGAACTGGAAGCAGGGCGAGGATATCATCATTGGCGGAAACGTCAGCAACGAAGAGGCGGACAAGCTCTTCCCCGGCTACAAGACTGTGAAGCCGTATCTGCGCACGGCTGCGCAGCCGAAGTAAGGAAGAGAGTAAAGAGTTCCGATAGGGCACCGGTGGCGAAGTGGCTAACGCGCTGGTCTGCAAAACCAGTATTCGCCGGTTCAATCCCGGCCCGGTGCTCCAAACAACCTATAAGTAGATGAGTCGAGCAGGGCTGCGACACAGGCGAATGCGCCGTCGCAGCCTTCTTGGCTTTAAGGCGCCGGCCTATGTCGTCTCCCGAGGCTGGCGATTGGTCGCCAAGGACGGGATCACGTGAGTCCAGGAGGCGGATTCAATTTTTGATTCGGCAAGAATTGTCGCCTGCTGGTCATTGTTGTGTCATTTTCTCGATCCAGCGAGTGAATGCGGGCGTCTTGAGAGCAATAATTCTCCAAGTTTCTGAGGTTTTGTTGCCGGATGCGAGGGTGTGACGTGACATGTGCGAATTGTGACGAGCTGTTGTTGCTTCCTGTAAGACATGCGCTGAATTTGTTCTATAGTTCGACTATCACTGCTTACCCTAATCGTCGCTTCGCGACGACTCCACAATGCACGTAGTCACCGTGTATTCCCACGGAGGGTTCATGAGACACAAATTACAGATACTCACAGTATTTTTTGCCGTAACAGCGGTTGCGGCTTTTGGCCAGTCGACAGCATCCCTTTCCGGAACCGTCAGCGATCCGACCGGAGCCGCGGTTCCCAGTGCGCACGTTGTGGTGCATTCTTTGGCGACCGGAGCGGATCGCAACGTGGACACGGACGCCGCGGGACTCTACGCGGTGCCTTCGCTGGAGCCGGGCGACTACTCGGTGCGGGCTTCGGCAACGGGATTCGCGAACGACACGGTGCCGAAGGTGACGCTGAACGTCGCCAGCTCGGTCACGCTGAATTTGAAGCTGTCGATCGCATCGACAGGCGAGACGGTGCAGGTGGAAGGCGAGGCACAGAACCAGATTGAGACGCAGACGATCACGGTCGGCGAGGTGATTGACAATCGCCAGGTTCAGGACCTTCCGCTGAACGGGCGGCACTTCCTCGACCTGACGGTGCTGACGCCGGGCGGAGTCATCGCGCCGACGAACGGCAGCCTTACGGCCTCGAGCCGCGGCCTGGGGACGAATTCGTTCATTACGGCAGGCAATCGCGAAGACTCGGTGAACTTTCAGATCAACGGCATCAACCTGAACGACATCAGCCAGAACCAGATTACGTTTCAGCCGTCGATCGCCACGACGAGCGAGTTCAGGATCATCAACCAGACGTTCAGCGCGCAGTATGGGCGCAGCGATGGATCGATCGTAACGGTGGCGACGCGGTCAGGAACGAACAGCTTCCATGGCGAGGCGTTCGACTACTTCCGCAACTCGGCGCTCGACGCGCGGAATTACTTCAACCGCGGCTACAACCCGGCCACCGGAGTTGCGCTGCCGTTCGGCACGGGAGCGAAGGCACCGCTGAAGCGGAACAATTTCGGCGGCGATGTCGGCGGGCCAATCTGGCGCGATCACACCTTCTTCTATTTCAGTTACGAGGGACTGCGGCAGCACCAGGGCATTCTGCAGAACAGCCAGGTGTTTAGCGCTGCACAGCGTTCGGCGTTCATTCCGGGCACCGTGGGAGCGAAGATTGCGGCGCTGATTCCGCAACCGAACAGCGGCTCGACCTACGTTTCGTTCACGCCGGGACCGGTGCAGATCGACCAGTACACGGGCGATGTGTTGCAGAAGCTCGGCGAGTACGACACCTTACATGGGTTCTATGCTTTCCAGAAGGACGTCCGCACCGAGCCTTCGCTGCAGGGCGACACGCTGCCGGGATGGGGCGACCACCGCGCGGCGCACCGGCAGATCGGAACGCTGCAGTACGTGCATATCTTCTCGCCGAAGGTGACCAACGAGGCGCGTTTGGGCTTTAACCGCATTTCGATCTCGTTCAACCCGGCGAACACAATCGATCCGACCAGCCTGGGAATTGGCGATGGCCTGAGCGGGGCCGTCGGTATTCCGCAGATCACGATCACGGATGACAGCTTTGTGTTCGGCGGACCCGCGGGCTTCCCGCAGGGCCGCGACACGACGACGGGGGTGCTGGCCGACACGGTAACGATGGTCCACGGCAATCACCAGATCAACTGGGGCGGCGAGTTCCGGCGGTATCTGCTGTACAGTTTCGCCGGCAATGTCGGCAGCATGAGTCTGACCTCAGCGAATTTGGCGGGAGTTGGATTTAACGGCGTAGCCGTGACGCCGGTATTCGCCATTCAGCCGAACATCATTGACTACCGCGTCTATGCAGATGCCGTGGGCGCCTTCGTTCAGGACCACTACAACGTGACGCCGCAGCTGATGTTCGAGTACGGCCTGCGCTTCGAGTGGAACGGCACACCGGTTGAAGGCGAGAACCGTATCTCCATCTTCCAGCCGGCCAGTTCAACGCTGGTGCAGGCGGGCACGAACGGCATCCCGGCGAACGGCGCCTACAAGCAGAACTACAACCTGGAGCCGCGGGTGGGATTCTCGTATGACGTGTTCCAGAACCAGAAGACTGTTGTGCGTGGAGCGTACGGTTTGCTGGTGGATCAGCCGGTGGCCGGCACGGTAACTATTCTGACTACTAATCCGCCGTTCACCACTGCAGTTTCCTACAACAACAGCTCGAGCCCGCAGCCATTAAGCAGCATCTACGCGGCGGCGAAGGGTGCATCCGGGTTCGCGCTGGGGTATGTCAATCCGAATTTCCGCAATGCGTATGTTGAAGATTTCAATCTGAACATTCAACAGGCATTGCCGTGGGCGATGGTCGGCACGATTGGCTACTACGGATCGACGGGGCATCATCTGTTGATTAACACGAACTTCAACCAGGCCAGTGGCCCTCCCGGGAGCCCGCGCCCCTATAACACGCTGGCGGCGAACAGCCCGATTGCTCCAGGAGTTTCGATCGCCTCCAACATGAACGAGCGAAACAGCATCGCCTGGTCCAACTACAACTCACTGTGGGTGACGTTGAACAAGACCTTCGCCCATGGCTTGCAGTTCAATACGAACTACCTGTGGGCGAAGTCGATGGACATCAACTCGCTCGGCTCCCAAGGGACACTTACGGCAAACGGGAATCTGCAGGACGCCAATAATCCAGCCGGCAATTACGGTCTCTCGGACTTTGACGTGCGGCATCACTTCGCGGGTACGGCGATCTATAGGCTGCCTTTCAAGCGCAACCGATTCGTCGAAGGTTTCCAACTGCAAGGCATCTTCCAGTACCAGACCGGAAACCCGGTGAATATTCTGGCCTCGACCGACGGCTATAACGGGATTGCCGGCAACATTCGACCGAATCTTCTGGGCCACATTGACCGGCGGAAGATCCAGCCGGCGGGTCAGTCGTTCATCCAGTACTTCCAGAACCCTGGCAATCTGGCCTATGGCGGCAACGTGTGCGATTACACGAATGCCACTGCGGCCTGCAATCTGGAGATTGCCGCAACTCAGACGCGTATCGCGGCGGCGACTTCGGCGACCGGTGCTTGCCCGCCCGCGGCATGGTCGGCGACTGATCCGTCGAACGCGGCGGCCAACAGCCCGTGCGTCACACTCAACTATATTGCGGTGGGCAATATCCAGCGCAACTACGCTACCGGACCGGGTTTTGCGGACTGGGACATGTCGGGGGAGAAGGAGACACGGATCACGGAGCGGGTAACGTTCATCCTGCGCGCGGACGCGTTCGACATCCTGAACCACCCGAACTTCGGGCAGCCGACCGGGAATGTGCAGTCCGCGGCGTTCGGGCAGATTACGGCAACCCGCTTCGCGACAAGCGACGGCGGGTCATCGCGCCAGCTGCAGATCAGCGGAAAGTTCACCTTCTAAATCGAACGACACAACACGGCGCCGGCGTGATCGCAGGATGACGCTGGCGCCATTTTTTGCGCAGCGTACAAACACTGAACTGCCATCAGCAAGATTAGTTTTGTATGGTCAACAGGCATTTTTGCGAGAGCTCCACTTCGATTGCCGTTCTGCGTTCGCAGACGAGCGGTGGAAATGTGCAAGACATGCCATAGCTAACTGCATGGTTTGCATTGATTTTCGCAATCGATATTGACTTCATGAAACGGGGAACTTAGCTGACAGGAGCTGCACTGCGGACATGAAGTTGTTGAGAATTCGAGAGATGGATCTAAGTGTCAGGTTGTTGGTAGATCAAAGCAGCTTACAAGTTTGCGCGAGATCAAGGATTTACACCCTGGCACCGGGCACCTAAAAAGATTCCTCGATAGACTGAAGCTCGGATTACGAAGCTGAAACCGATCCGTCCAACAGAAAACCGGATACAACCATTACGAACCGGATTACAACTAAGGCCCCCTGTTCCAGAACAGACCGGGTCTTATACTCGAACCGTTGCCCTTGGGCCTATCCTGTCTGTGCTGCGTGCGCCCCGTCACTCGGCATTCATTGAACAGGTTTGCTGCACTCCTGCCAGATGGCATTCGCTGAGTTTGTTGATCGGCACCCATCTCCATGAGAGGTCGTCATGAAATGCATATCGCATCCGTAGCCACTGCATATCCTCCGTATCGGTATCCTCAGTCGGTCATCACAGAGGCGCTGAAAGCATTCCGGAAGAACAAATCCACTGAATCGAATGAATCACGTTTGATGGACCGCCTGCATTCGAATTGCGGCGTGGAGTTCCGTCACCTGATGTTCCCGATAGACAGCCTTGGCCGCTTCTCTGGATTCGGCGCGTCGAATGACGCGTGGATCGAAGGAGCTCTCAAGCTCGGCCAGCAAGCGGTTACGACAGCTCTAGACCGTGCGGGTCTGAAGCCGTCGGATATCTCAGCGATCTTCTTCTGCTCTACGACGGGGCTGGCGACACCGAGTATCGATGCGCGGCTCACCAACCTGATGAACTTCCCCACCAATATTAAGCGGACGCCAATCTTTGGGCTGGGATGCGTGGCGGGAGCTGCAGGCATTTCGCGCGCGGCGGACTATGTGCGCGCGTATCCGAAACAGTATGCGCTTCTGCTGGCGGTTGAGCTCTGCTCGCTCACCTGGCAGGAGACGGATGAATCGATTGGCAACCTGGTGGCTTCCGGCCTCTTTGGAGACGGCGCGGCCGCGGTGGTTCTGGCCGGAGACGCAACGCCTCTGGCATCCAAAACTGCAGAAGCGGATCGTCCCTGCCCGCGCGTGCTTGATACGCGTTCAACGCTCTATCCCGGGACCGAGCACCTGGTCGGATGGAAGTTCAAGGACAACGGCTTTAACGTTGTGCTGTCCTCCGAAATTCCTGACCTGGTGAATAAATATCTGCGCTCCAACGTGGATGAGTTTCTGGCCGACAACGACCTTACGGTGAAAGAGATCTGCAGCTTCATCTTTCACAGCGGCGG
This sequence comes from Acidobacteriaceae bacterium, assembly GCA_035651235.1. Taxonomy (GTDB): domain Bacteria; phylum Acidobacteriota; class Terriglobia; order Terriglobales; family Acidobacteriaceae; genus Granulicella. The sequence goes on along the minus strand of DASRGC010000033.1, from coordinate 118,537 downwards.
GCCGAAGGTGCTGGAAGCAATGGAGCAGAGCCTCGACCTTCCTCCAGGTGCACTCGAATCGTCATGGGCGAGTCTGCGCGAGGTCGGCAATCTCTCTTCGGCCTCTGTGCTTTCCATCATGGAAGACTACCTGCTCCATAAGCCGGGTAAACCGGGCGAACACAGCGTGTTGGCAGCAATGGGACCGGCGTTCTGCTCGGAGCTCGTTCTGTTGCAGTGGTAATGCCGGGCCGCTCGGGCCAAATCACACAATGATCTGACCGCGCAGGAGCGCACTCTTCAGGTGCGCTCCCGTCGCAGAACTACTCGGCTGACGCGTGCGTGCGCTGGATGCTGGCATGCGTGGCGGCCGGCGTCCCGATCGAGAAGTCCGTCGTACTTTCGCTGCGGCTCAGCACGGGGTTCTGTTCCGCATGTGCCTCCGTCTCGGCGCGCATGTGCACATGCTGCTGCACATAGGTAAACGCCTGGGACAGCGGAATGGTTCCGTTTTGTTGCTGGAGCGCCTGCACCAGGTAATAGGTGAAATAGCCATGCTTGATGGCATCGCTCTCCAGCGACTCTTCGTTGACGCCGCTGGCGGTGAAGATCATGCGGCCGCTGCCCTGCTTGATGTGATCGAGCGTTGCGGGTGAGATGGATCCGGAGGCGATCCCGGGCAGCATGAGTTTTTTGTCGGTCGCGTTTCCGCTATAGCAGGTGTCCAGAAAGATCGCCGTGCGCTCAGCACGTACGCGAGTGGCGACGGCATTGGCAACATCGACCATCGGCAACGCAGTCGCGTAGAGACTGTCCACGTCAGGCTTGTTTATGTCGGTTCCGATGTCGGTGTCGTTGGTGATGATGTAGCTCACGCCGGCGGTGTCCACCTCGCGCGGAGAGCCGTGTGCTGCGATGTAAACCACGACAACATCGTCGGGCCCTGCACTGCGGGCGAGCCAGTTCAGTTGTTCCTTAATGTGGCGCGTGGTCGCCTGGTCATTCAGCAGAATGTGAACATTCTCCTGCTTGAACTGGCCGTACTGCGGACTCAGCAGAAGATCCGCAAAGCTCTTTGCGTCGCTGGCCGTGTAGCTGAGCGGAGGGATCACCTTGTCCTGAAAGGATGCGATACCGACGACCAGCGCCCATTTTTGCGGCGGTGCGCCGGAGGGCTTCGGCGGCTGACCCGGCGCAGGAGTCTCCAGGCCGCGAGCGCGTGGCGTGGCAAGAACGAATGGATTCAGGCTCTGCGACAACGCGTCCGACGGGAAGAGCTGTGCCTGGCGCATCGCGTAGCTGGCGACTTGCGCGTGGCCGAGCCTGGCCTCAACGAGTGAGCGGTAGTACCAAGCCTCACCAAGATCGCTGCAGAGCTCGATCGCGCGCTTCAGCAGCTGGTCCGCATCCTCTAATTGGTCTGTTCCGCTGTCCGCCTGCACGCGTTCCAGCGCCTGCACGACGAGGTCTTTGCCAGCACCACAACGAGCCTGCGCGTGCATCGGCGCACACAGCACGCTACTGCTCAGCAAGGCCAGGACCCAGGCGACTCTACGCACGACCCGATGCTCCCCATTGAGGTTAGAAATCCTGCATCATCGCGATGCCCGGTGTGTCGCAGGCGCTCCGCGTTCGCGCGTTTTCATGGCGGAAAGCAGGCGGCCGTTGACACCGTGCTGCGAGAGATAAACCTGGCCCTGTACGGACAGGTCGAAGTGCACTTCCGGAGCATGCTGGATATCGTCGATGATGTTCCCTTCATCAATATGCGCCGCCACCATTTCGATTACCTGGTCGTTGGTCATCGCATCACTGGGAGGGTCTGCAGCCGGATGAGCTGTAGAGGTATCGCTGACAGTGCGGCTGGGCGAAGTGCGCGCGGATGTGGTTTCGACGGCAGGTGTCTTCGCCTCCTCGCTCAAAGATTTATAATGCGCGAGCGCCGTATCAATGCGGTTCTGGGGTTCGAGAAAGTTCTTCTCGGTTGGCTTGGCGTCGATTGCCTTGCCGTAGTTGATCGCTGCCTGCTGCAGAAACGTTCTCGCCTTATTCACATCTTCAGCGGTGTACGCGAGCGCCTCATTTGCCACGCCGATGTCATAGAGACGATACGCATCCTCTTCCGGAGCAGGAAACGGCTGCATCATCGATAACGCCTCGAGGGCTCGCGAATAGAGTCTGTTCTCCATCAGCTTCACGGGTTCGTCCAGACCGCCGCCGCGCGCCAGATTGACAGTGACTTGCTCGGTTGTGTTTACAAGATTCGAAGCAATCTGCATGGCGGCATCCTGAAGCAGCTTGTCGCGCAGCTCAATCGGTGTCGGCGGCTGCTCTTCACTATTGTTGCTGCCCTTCGTTATATGGCTTGTCGCCGAGCTGACTGAGTGAAAGATGCTGCTGGTAAAGCCGGTATTCGTGTTGCCGTTCGCACTTACAGTGAAATCACGATCGTAGTTGGACTTCACGTTGTCCGCGGCGATCGTATGACCTGTGCGCGAAGCAGCCTTGAAACCTACGGTGAGCATTCCGGTAACGCGCTCCGTATATTCCGGCTGCGCGGGCTTCTTCTTATCCAGCGAAACTGTCGATTGCTGTGTGCGCGTCGGAGCCGGCTGCGCGTAACTCATAATCGTGCAGGTGATAATCGTGTCGGGATGTGCGTCCTCGCCCCGCAACCGGGGATCGTTCCGCAGCAGGATGTCTTCCAACGTAGATTTCAAGGTTGCCGCAACGTCGGCGCCAACGCCTACACCATTCACAACAACCTTGATGCCCGTTCCGTCGATATGGCCGGTGGGCGGAAGCTTTCGTTCGAGCACGATCCGCTTTCGAGTAAGCGCGAGCGGAGAGCCGAAGTTCTGACCCGAGGCCGCCAAAGGCAGCAGGAGGGCTGCAAGGCCCGCGAACGTAATCGCTTTCTGGATTAAACGAATGCTGCTCATAACCATCTCCCCGGACCCGTTTCCACACGAGCCTTCTATGTACTTGTGCTCTGCGTTTGCTGCCGTCCTACAAGCGCAAGCAACTCACGTTCGGCTGGTCAACTCTTCTTACCCGACCCGGAGCCCTTGCCTGCGCCGCCGCTGGAGCTCTTGCCTCCGCCGCCGCCGGAGCCCTTCGATTTCCCGCCACCGCCTCCGCCGCCTTTGGAGGAGCCGCCTCCAGACCCAGAGTCACTCGTCTCCGAGACGGGAGACAGCTTCAGATTCGCCGAGATGTAGGTGACGTCGGGCGTGAACTTGCCTGCAAGGTCATAGATCGACGAGTTCGTGGTTGATCCTTTCGGAACAAGAAATCCCTGCCGCAGTTCGACCTTCTGGAAGTAGGGCTCGAGCTGCGCGGCATAGACATGGGGCACAAGGACGTAGTCACCCGGCACAAGATTCAAGCCGGCAGAGGTGTTCGCCGATGCACGCGCGCCGCGCGTTGTATACGCCTGCTGCGGGAATCCGTTCAGCAGAAATGTTGTGCGCTGCTCCAGCGAACCGTACAACGTGCAGAAGGAGCTCAGCGCTGTTGTGCTGATCGCGGGCAGTCCAAGAATCGGTGCGAACCGGCCGACTTCGCTGTTTATGTTCTTCAGTACCGTAACAAACGCGGATTCACGATGCGCCATCGATACGTTGACAGCGAGTTGGCCTGAACCGCCGGGAAGGATGATCTTCTGCATCTTGTCCCACGCGCTTCCGGGGTCGAAGCTCAGGTTTTGCAAGGGCGGCAGTTGGCCCATCTTGTCCGGATAGAGCGCTGCCAGGCATGTCCATGCCATAGGGTCCAGGAGATTCAGCAGCGATTTGCGCTGTAGCACGTCGATGCGCAATTGTGCGGACTGCAGTTTCTCGAACTTCTGCTGATCTTCTCCGGCCATGCGGAATCCGCCGACGTTCACGCTGGCTGTCATGTCCGTGTCGTCGGGGTACTCCATCAGCTCACTTGCATCGACGGCCGAGGCATAGCGGAGACCCTGGTCGGGATCGTAGTGAAGCCAGTCAATCTGACGGTTTACATCAGCCGCGCCCGTCGCGTCTTTATGCGAGCTAAACAGGCCGCGGCTGTGTACGCCAGTTGACGGCTGCTGAGCCTCGGTGACGAAGCTGGACCAGAAGCTCTTCGAATCGTGCTCACCCGCAGGCGGAACGTCGTCGTTATCGTTCAGCGCACTCGCTAAACTCTCGGCTAGACCTGGACGAGCGCTTAGCAAACCGCCCAGGGATCCGGTGAAAAGAAGGTCTCTAAAGAATTCCCGTCTGCTGGAAGCCATGACTGCGACCTCAACTTGAGAATCATAGACGCGCAAGGTTGTCAAGTGTTCTGCATAATACCTTAGAACTATTACCCGTGATGGAAAATTCACGTTGGTTGCAGCGAGGAGCTCCCTGTTCGTGACCAGCGCAGGAGCTTCGCCCAGCGCGGCGGTAGCACCTAAAGTAACCAAACGAGGCGACCATGTGGAAGGCGCAAATCGAGCCCAAATATTGGGCTAAGTTACTGAATATAATGGGGTCAATCGATTGCGGCGAGATGCCCCTGCAGCACGTCGGTCGCGCAACCGGGAGGGACTGCCTACCACTTCTGTGTGGTGGCGTTTTTCGCCTGGATTGCCGATAACCAACCTAGATCAAAGTCGGCATTCAGAAGATCAGTCCAGGGTCACGATTCTGATACTTCCCTTCTGGATTCCGGATTTGCCCAAAACCCATGGCGATTCGAGTCATTCTTCTTCTCGGTGCAATCTTCCTGGCCTGCGGCAGCGTGGGACTCGTTATCGTTCGCCTGAGCAATCCACTGTTGCGAGGTGTGGGGTGGCTGGGCGGCTGCTTCGCTTCCGGTGCCGCCGGCGCACTTCTTCTGGCGTTTCATGGGACGCTTCCCCGGATTGCTACGGTGGCAGCGGCAGATGTTCTGGTTCTTGGCTCGTTCGTGCTGCTGCATGTTGCTGTGCTGGAGTTGTCGGAGAGTTCTTCACTGTTCCCGACCTTTGGCGTGGCGCTTCTTGTATTGCAGGCGGCGGCAGACCTCGCCTTAATGTATTCACCGGCCGGCTTCGGACCATTCGGCTCACGGATCATCCTGGCGGGACTTCTGATCGCAGTGGTGTGCGGGCACACTGCTTTCACTCTGATTGGAGTGGCGCGGCGAGCGATCCGCACCTCCGCATTATTTACGGCTGCCCTGCTGATGGCGTTCGTTTTTTACAACGTCGTGCGCGTACTTGCGGTGGGATTCGGTATGCTCTCTCGTCCGGAGACCTTTTATCGGGAAGAGACCTTCACGTTCGGGCTGTTTATCGCGGTAGCCCTAGGTGTGGCGTTCGGCTTCTTCTGGATGACGACTGCAATGCTCACCACGGGACTGGAGCAGATGGCCAGCACCGATCCGCTTACCCGCATCTACAATCGGCGCGTCTTCCTCATGTGGGCGGAGAAAGAGCTGACGCGAGGACAGCGAACGGGCACACCGTTCTCGGTCCTTATGGTCGATCTCGATCATTTCAAGCAGATCAACGACTGCTTCGGACATCAGGCAGGCGATCAGGCGCTGTGTGCCGTTGTGGAAAAGATGCAGGATTCTGTGCGTGGCATCGATGTGCTGGGCAGGTGGGGTGGCGAGGAATTTGCCGTACTGCTTCCCGGAGCGGCGGCCGATGCGGCGCTGCTGGTCGCACAGCGTGTGCGGCGCAATATTGAGCGGATTCTGCTGCCCGGCAGCGGCATCCGCAATGGCGAGCGCGTTCAGATGATCAGCGTTACAGCCAGCGTCGGCATCGCCACGTACCGCGGGGTCGATGACAATGTCCACACCATGATGGAGCGCGCCGATATGGCGCTTTATCAGGCAAAGGCAGCGGGACGCAACTGCGTGCTCGCGACTGCCTAAGCTCCAAGCCGACAACACTTCAGCCGCCCATCGTCATCCCATACGCAGGGGGAGCGATGGGATCGGCGTTTAACACCAGCCAGGCGCTCTCGCACATCGCCCGCAGCGCGCAGCCACTTTCCTTTATCAACCCAGCTGAATATGATCCGTTGCTCGCAGCGATCGGCGATGCTCGGCTCGTCCTGATTGGCGAAGCTTCGCACGGCACGCACGACTTCTACCGGGAGCGGGCCCGAATCACGCGCCGGCTCATCGAGGAGAAGGGTTTTAATGCAGTTGCTGTCGAGGGCGACTGGCCTGACGCGTATCGCGTGAACCGCTTTGTTATTGGCCAGGGCGATGGCGAGCAGCCGGCCGATCAGGCGTTCGAGGCACTCAGCGGATTTCGCCGCTTCCCGGCCTGGATGTGGCGCAACATGGACGTGCTCGCGTTTTTGGAGTGGATGCGAGGTCACAATTACCGCCGCGGAGCTTCGGTCGGCTTCTTCGGTCTCGATCTGTACAGCCTGTACGGCTCCGCCCAGGAGGTGCTGCGGTTTCTCGATCGCACGGACGCGGAGGCGGCTGCACGAGCACGCTTCCGGTATAGCTGCTTCGACCAATTCGGCGAAGACTCGCAGGCGTACGGTTACGCGGCGGGATTTGAGCTGACTCAAAGCTGCGAGCAAGGTGTAATCGAACAACTGCTCGAAATGCGCCGCAGAAGTTCCTCGATCGAAGCGAGCGGTGAGCTCGGCAACGAGTTCTTCTCGGCGCGTGAGAATGCCGAGGTCGTTCGAGACGCGGAGCGCTATTACCGCACGATGTTTGGTGGACGCGTGAGCTCCTGGAACCTGCGCGACCGGCACATGGCAGAGACGCTGGACCGGCTGCTTGATCATCTCGGACCTGATTCGAAGATCGTCGTCTGGGCCCACAACTCCCATCTTGGCGACGCGCGCGCGACGGAGATGGGGCGCGCCGGCGAGCTCAACCTGGGTCAACTCGTGCGCGAGCGTTACCCCGATACTTCCTTTCTGCTTGGCTTCACCACGTACTCCGGCGAAGTTACCGCAGCGTCCAATTGGGACGAGCCGGCGCAGCGCAAGGTCGTTCGCCGCGCGTTGCCTAATAGTGTCGAATCGCTCTTCCACGAAACGGGACTCGGTGACTTCGTCCTGCCGCTGCGCGGAGAGCCTATACGCAACGCGCTCTCCAGGCCGTTGCTCGAACGCGCCATCGGCGTGATCTACCGGCCTGAGACAGAGCGGATCAGTCACTACTTCGAGGCTCGATTGGCGGAGCAGTTTGATGCGGTTATCCATATAGATCGGACGCTTGCTCTGATTCCGCTGGAGACCACGGTTCCGTGGCAGCAAGGTGAGGTACCGGAGACCTTTCCTTCCGCCGTTTAGGCTCTGCCGCGAGAGGGCCATCAAAGGATGGAGGTGCTGATGCAACCTGTTTCTGTCGAGGTCTCTTCGTCTCTCTCGGAAGAACTCGTCCGGCAACTTGGCAGGCGAACCGAAGCCGAGGTGCGGTTCGATCCGGGCTCGCGCGCAATCTATGCGTCCGATCTATCGCACTATCGTCAGGTGCCGATCGGCGCAGTGATTCCGCGAACGATCGATGACGTGATCGAAGCTGTCGCAGTCTGCCGTGAATACGGAGTTCCTATCCTGGGACGCGGAGCCGGCACGAGCCTCGCCGGACAGACATGCAATGTCGCAGTCGTCATCGATTTCTCCAAGTACCTCAACCACCTCGTCGAGCTGAATCCGAAAAAACATTACGCATGGGTGGAACCCGGGCTAATTAATGATCATCTGCGCAATGCAGCCGAGAAATATGGCCTTACGTTTGCGCCCGATCCGGCAACGCATCAGTACTGCACGATTGGCGGCATGATCGGCAACAATTCCTGCGGTGCGCACTCGGTGCTTGGCGGCAAAACCTCTGAGAACATCGAGGAGCTCGAGTTGCTTACCTATGATGGATTGCGCCTCACTGTAGGCGCCACAAGCGACCGTGACTTCAAGAAGATTGTCCAGGCAGGCGGCCGTCCCGCGGAGATCTATCAGAGGCTTCGCACACTGCGCGACACGTATGCCGATGAGGTTCGGCGCAGGTTTCCGAAGATTCCTCGCCGCGTTTCGGGTTATAACCTCGACTATCTTCTGCCGGAAAGCGACTTTCATATCGCGCGCGCGCTCGTGGGCACTGAAGGGACGTGTGTTCTCGTTCTCCGGGCGAAGACCAAGCTGATTCAGAGCCCACAACACCGCGTTCTGCTCGTCATTGCCTACCCTGACGTCGCGACCTCAGGCGACCATGCTTCCAAAATCGCTGAGCTGAATCCGATCGCGATTGAAGGCTTCGAGCGCCACGTGATTGAGAACGAGGAACTCAAAGGGAAGCCACTGCCCGGCTTGCAACATTTTCCCAAGGGCGGCGCATGGCTGCTGGTGGAGTTTGGCGCGGACAGTGAGAGCAAGGTCCTTGCGCTCGGCGAGAAAGCAAAACGGTGGGTCGAGTCGCACGATCATGATCACTTAGGTCTGAACCTACTCACTAGGAAAAAAGATCAGCATGACGCGATGGACGTTCGCGAGCGGGGTCTCGGCGCCACGCGGGTGCCTGGCAAAGGACCGGAGACGTGGCCTGGATGGGAGGACGCCGCTGTCCCACCGGCAAAGCTCGGCAGCTACCTGCGTGATTTTGTCCAGCTATGTGAGCGATATGAGTACTACTCCGTCATCTACGGCCACTTCGGTCAGGGCTGCATCCACGCGCGCATGGACTTCGATTTGAAGTCGACAGAAGGTGTCGCAAAGTATCGCCGGTTTGTTACCGACGCCGCGCATCTGGTGACTGACTACGGCGGCTCACTCTCGGGCGAGCACGGAGATGGGCAATCGCGCGCCGAGCTGCTGCCAATCATGTTCGGCGATCGGCTTGTGAACGCGTTCCGCGAGTTCAAGAGAATCTGGGATCCGTCAGGAAAGATGAACCCCGGCAAGCTCGTTGACCCCTATCCTCTGGATTCGAACTTGCGCACCGGCCCCGATTACAAGCCGAATCCGGTACTCACCATCTTTCAGTTTCCGGACGATGATGGCAGCATGGCCGCTGCGACCGAACGCTGCTTCGGCGTAGGTAAGTGCCGCAAGGTGGACGCGGGAACAATGTGCCCGAGCTTTCAGGTCACGCGTGAAGAGCAGCACTCCACCCGCGGACGTGCACGCATGCTGTTCGAGATGCTGCGCGGCGAGGTCATCGATGATGGCTGGCGCGACCCGCACATCAAAGATGCGCTCGATCTTTGCCTGGCGTGCAAAGGGTGCAAAGGCGAATGTCCCGTGAGCGTCGACGTGGCGACGTACAAGGCTGAGTTCCTGGCGCATTATTACGAGGGCCGTATGCGTCCGCCGGCGGCCTACACGATGGGCTTCATTGATAAATGGGCGCAGCTCGCGTCGATTATCCCCGCGCTCGCAAACCTCGCGACGCAGACACCCGGAGTGGCGTCCATCGTACGGGCTCTTGGTGGGATTACACCGCATCGCAAGATGCCTGCGTTTGCCCCGCAGACGTTCAAACAGTGGTTCTGTCGTCGGGATACAAACAGCAGCAGTCCAATGAACATCCGCGGTGAGGTCGTGCTGTGGGCGGACACCTTCAACAACTTCCTCTTCCCGCACACGGCAAGAGCCGCCGTCGAGGTGCTCGAAGACGCCGGGTTCCGCGTCCGCGTTCCCCAACAACACCTCTGCTGCGGGCGACCTCTCTATGACTTCGGCATGCTTGACGATGCGAAGACGTACCTCCGCACAGTGCTCAACGCGCTGTCCGCAGAGATCGCATCCGGCGTACCGATTGTTTGCCTTGAGCCGAGCTGTGCCTCGGTCTTTCACGACGAACTTACCAATCTTTTCCCGCACGATGAGGCAGCGCAGAAGTTGCGCAAACAGGTCATTCTGTTTTCTGACTTCCTCGAGAATGCGGGCTACCGCCCTGCACAACGCAACCAGCAACTCGCCGGTCATAAAGCAGTCGTGCACGGCCACTGTCATCACAAAGCTTTGTGGAGCATGGCTCCTGAAGAACGTTTGCTCCGCGATGCAGGGCTTCAGCCAGAAGTGCTCGACTCTGGTTGCTGTGGCCTGGCAGGTTCCTTTGGCTATGAGACTGAGCACTACGACATCTCGATGAAGATCGGCGAGCGCGTGCTGCTGCCGAACGTGCGCTCCGCGGACCGCGACACTATGATCGTCGCGGACGGGTTCAGTTGTCGTCAGCAGATTTCGCATGGAACTCCACGTCGGGCGATGCACCTGGCAGAGGTTCTGCAGATGGCCCTCGGCCCCTCTGCCCCGCGGTCCCGGCGCGGCTACATTGAAGACGGTCACACGGAGCCGAAGCATGGCACTCCTGCTCTGCCCATCCTCGCGGCCGCTGGTTTGGTATCGATCGCAGGACTATTCCTGCTTACACGAAGCCGCGACACAACACTTAAGCGAGCGGAACTTAAGCGAGCGGAAACTGGCTCCGGTCCGATATAATCGACTCCAACCCGCGGGAGAGTTGGCCGAGTGGCTGAAGGCGGCGGTTTGCTAAACCGTTATAGGACCAAAAGTTCTATCGGGGGTTCGAATCCCCCACTCTCCGCCAAGATGTCAACCAAAAAAATGAAAAACCCCTGATTTTTCAGGGGTTTTCGCACGTCTGGGGGGTCCGTCCGGCAGCCAACAGGGTCGAGCCGGAACCCAGGAAGGAGTCCAGAACCAGGTACCTGGGCGTGTGCAATCCAAAATGACGTCGGCCACAAGGAGACAGACTTGACCGTTGAGTGCAACGCCAGTAGGTTGGCTCCCGCTCCTTGGCGGGAAAGCGTGTTTGCGCCGGGGTACTGCCAGAGGTTGGTTCGGTTCCGGCCGAATTTGCCCAGCTGAACATTATTGCGATGTGAGGATTTGCCGGTCCGAAATACGAGGTGGGCCAGCTAGCCGCCGTTCGAATCGGCACACCGGAAAAGGCCCAGAGGAGGCAAGAGAAACCGAATGGATTCCTGCCCGGTCTCGACGAGCCGTAAGAAGTGAGTAAGCGCTCAGACCGCGAATCAGGTCCCGGGCGAAATGACCGATCAGAGCGGTCGATGATGGAGCCTATCTTCGTCGTTTTGCCGCGTCGGCTATGACTGCAATCTGTTCGGATAGCACTTGGAAACCTCAATGGCTGCGTTGCATTGCACCGAGGCGGAGTGCAACGCGATCGTTCTGCAGAGCGATCCGGTCTGACGCATCTCTAGTACGTCGAGCGACCGCCACTTACGTCATAGCACTGGCCGGTGACGAATGAACAATCTTGGCTAGCAAGAAAATGAACAACAGCCCCAACCTCTTCTGGCCGTCCTGTTCGATTCATCGGGATCCGCTTGACCATATAGTCGATCTGCTCCGGGGTCAATTGGTCCAGAATCTTGGTCCGGATCACCGCTGGCGAAACAGCGTTGATGCAAATACCCTCGCCGGCAACTTCCTTGGCCATAGATTTGGTCAAGCCGATGAGAGCGGCCTTCGAGGCCGAGTACGCGGTCATGTTGGGATTGCCTTCCTTGCCAGCGACGGACGCGATATTCACGATTCGGCCGTATCCGCGGCTGCGCATGTGCGGGATGACAGCGCGGCAGAGATAGAAGGGGCCGTGCAGGTTCACAGCCATCACCTTGTGCCAATCTGCATCAGTTTGTTCCCAAATGGGCGCGGCTTTGCCCGCCAGCCCCGCGTTGTTCACGAGAATATCAATGGCGTTATGTTCGACGACGAGGCCGTCAATAGCGCGTTTTACGGCCTCGCCATCGGTGATGTCGAGGCCGAGAGAAACAGAGCCGCGCCCGATACGGCCTGCTGCTGCAGTGGCTTCGGCAGCATCTATATCGACGATGCAGACCTTCGCGCCGGCCTCCGCCAACCGATTTGCGATCGCTTCGCCGATGCCCGTCGCGGCGCCGGTGACCACCGCGAATTTGCCTGAGAGCTCAAACATGCACTTCCTCCTCCGGCCGCCTCTGCCGCCGGGTTTTGCTGATCAGATCTTCCAATCGGCGCCGCAACAGGATCGTCTCCGACACGTTATCGACGCAATTGCATTGTCCCCATTCGGTCCACACGTACTCAACAGCTACACAACCACGGTACTTGCGTTCGCGCAGACGGCGGAGGATACCTTCAAAGTCGATGGTGTTTTCGGCGACCGTTGCCTGCAACTGGCCGGGTGCTCCTCCGCGCACATGGAGGTGCGAGGCGAAGGGGAGAAGTGGGTGAATCGCGCTCGAGGGTGTGCCTGCCGTGACAAAATGACCGTAGTCGAGTGTGAGTGTCAGGCCGGGAACAGATTGGACGAAGGCACGCGTGCTCGCCACGTCGGAACAGATAGAACCGATGTGCGGCTCTATTGCGTATTTCACGCCGGCGCCAGCGGCAACGTGCTGGCGCCAGGCGCCGACTTCGCGCGCGAGCGCTAGATCGTCGGTTTCTGCAACGTCAGGATGACGAACGCCGGGAAGTCCAGTGAGATGAGCACAGTCGAGAGCGGAACACAGCTCGAGGGCGAGCAGGAACATCTTGCGATTGCGCGCACGTACGCGCGGGTTTGGATCGTTCGCGGCGGCAATGGAGGGTTCCGGACCGACCTGCAGAAAAACGTCTGAGACTTGCAGGCGGGTGTGCCGCAACTCAGATTTCAGTTGCCGTGTGAAGCCCTTTGGATCCGCGGCGAGCTGCGCAGGACGCAAGCCCGTATTACGGTCGAAAAGACCAAGATCGACAAGATTAAAACCAAGCAGTTCCAGCAATGCGAACCGCTTGGCGCGGGGCAGGAGTGGGAAGGTGTAATCCGAGCAAGAGATGTGCATTAGAGCGTCAGCTCCTTTTCATGCGGACCCGCTGAAAGGCTGCGCCGGTAGAGATCTTCAATTTGATCGACAGCGTGGGCCATGCTCAGCTCACCGTGGAAATGTGCGGCGATCGTTTCGCCTGCTGTGGCCTGCAAAGCGATGTAACCCGCATAGCGGGGGCGGACGATTGCAGCTTCGATGCTGGAACTCGTGCGTTCGAAGAAGCTGTTGCTGACGCTGTTCAGCAACGGATCGCGCCAGGAGGTCTTGCTGGCCGGCTGGCCACCGCAGATTCCGTAGAGACGCGTCTGACAATCAGATCCGGCAACATACGCACAGAATTCGGTTGCATCGTCCGAGTGCTTGCACTGCGCCGAGATGGCGATGCCGGTTCCGCCGAGAATGGTGCGCAGAGGGATGCCTTCGCGGAGCGAGACCGGGTTTGCAAAGAGCAGTGTATGGCGCGCGAATCCAGGCCGCGAGTAGTTGCTGTAGGTGTAGGCAAAGGGGCAGTAGGCAAACTCGTCGTGCGAGGACATCGTTTCGTAAATGTGGATGGGATTCATCGAATAGATGGCTTCCGGCATGTGGGAAGCAAGCTCGCACAGCTCTTCGAGGCAACGAGTCGCGATTGCTCGATCAAAAAGCTGGTCGTGCGATCCAATCATGCCGTTGCGTGAAGCGCACATGCCCAGAAAATTCAAAAATAAGTCGGCGGGAAACGCTGGCATGCAGACGATGCCGGCGCGGGCCAGGCAGATCAGCTCATCCCATGTTGCGGGCGGTAACCTGCCGGCACGCTCCAGCAGGTCGGGGCGGTAACTGGCTGCGGGCGCTGCGGCATCGATTGGCAACGCGTAGAGGTTGTCCTCGTAACAATAGCTTTCGAAGCATGGCCCGAGCGCATCGCTTTGCACCGCAGTGAAATTTTCGGGCTGCAAGCGAGCTTTCAGGTCCAGCAGGATACCGTCACGATGCACTTCGCCGAGCATGGGGTGATCGATGATCAACAGGTCGTATCGCTGTGCAAGGTCGGCAAGGCTGGCATGGCCGAATTCGTCGAGGGTGCGTCTGTCCCATTGGATGCGTATCTGCGGGTGCAGTTCCTCATACCGCTGCGAAGCGGCAACCAGGGGTGGCAGGGCACGGCTGTGATTCCAGGTAATTCCGCGCAATTCGAGAGCTGTCACACACATTGCTCCGTAAGGCTGGGGATCAGGACGTTCTTTCCGTTCTTCGCGGAGATGCAGGCTGCTTCAATTATTTCCATTGCAGCAACGCCAAGCCATGCCGGCGAGCGGTTACAGGACGGGTCCACGATTGAATCAATGAGGTTGATGGCAGGAGCCCTGTGCGGATAGATTTCATCCGGAGGGAGCGGCGGATAGGCTTCGACCTGGCCGCTCATGCTCGTAAATTCCATCGTGCCCCCCCAAAGATCCAGGTAAAGCAATCCTTCCGTGCCGAAGAGGCGCACTTCGTAGGTGCGCAGGTCCCGGCTGGTGGCGCCGGTGCTTGCGATCATTGCCAACGTGCCGTCTTCCATGCGGATGTTCAGCACATCGTAGATGTCGAGCTTTGCGCCGTCGTCATGGAAACGTGCGAAGACATCGCTTGCCGGCATGCCGGTAAGGAAGGAAAGATATGCGGCCACATGGCAGACCTGCGCGTAGATCTGTCCGCCGCCGGCGATGGCTGGATTGCTGTAGGTGCCGGCCTGGGGCTGCAGGTAGGGAGCTTCGCCGTTGTGCGTGGGGACGGTATCTTCACCACGTATGAGGCGGCTGACCGGATTCGTCATCAGTACGCTGATCATACGCAGAGCGCCGAGCTTGCCGTCCCGGATCAATTGCTGGGACGCCGCGGCGTGGGATGTGTAGTGCCACGGACAGCTGATGAGAAATTGAAGATTGCGCTTCTCTGCAAGATCATGCAGTTGCCAAGCCTCAGCAGCAGTGAAGGTCATTGGCTTTTCGATGAGCACGTGCTTGCCTGCCTCCAGTGCAGCCTTGGCCTGTGAGAAGTGCAGATGCGGGCTACTGCTGACCACCACCGCCTCTATACCCTCTATCGCCAGCAGTTCGTCAGTGGTGGTGCAGGAATGGGGTACGCCGAAATGATCGGCGACCTTCCGCCCCTGTTCCCGATCGCTCTTCTGGATTGCGATCAACTGGGCATGAGGGTGTGACAACAGTGCTGGAATGTGAGCGAAGGTCGCCCACCACCCCGCGCCCAGAACTCCGCATTTGATCTTTTCCTTCACGGAACGCTCCCCGGAGTGCTCAGATGCTCAAAACTCCATTGGTTGAATCAGATCGCGGTTGAGTTCCACCCCAAATCCGGGCTCGTCAGTCAGGGTTACGTGGCCGTTTAAAGGCAGCGGCTCGCCGATCACGGCATCGAAGATGGGTCGGACTGTTGTTCCGTCACCTACTGACAGATACTCCGCAAATGGCGAATTCAGGTTCGATTGCACAAAGTGATAGTTGTAGACTCCCGCTCCGTGCGGGATTACCGGAACGCCATAGGACTTTGCGATAGCCGCAATCCGACGCACAGCTGTCAGTCCGCCACACCATTGCAACTCAGGTTGAATCACATCACAGGCACGCGCGGCGAGAATAGCTGCAAACGCTTTATAGTCGTACTCCAGATTTCCAATAGCCACCTGGATCGGTGAGATGCGTGAGCGCAACTCCGCGTTGAGGCCCTCGGCCGAGCCATTCTCAAGAGGGTCTTCGAACCACTTCACGTCGACGTCGCGCACGCGCGCGGCGAGACGGGTGGCGAACTCAATATCCCACGAAAGATAACAGTCGACCATCAACTCCATCTGGTCGCCGATTTCACCTCGGCACCGTTCGAGGCAATGCTGCATTTTGATAAGGCCATCGCGCCGATCAGCAATGCCCCACGGAGCAGCTATTTTTACGCCGAGAAAGCCTGTGTTCTTCCAACTCGAAACTAAATCGGGGTGAGTCGTCACGTAGCAGGGAATGGAATCCTTGGTTTGTCCTCCGAGCAGCTTGTAGACCGGCTGGCGAAGAGCCTTGCCCATGAGATCCCAAAGTGCAAGATCCACGCCGCTCATGGCCATAGCCGTCACACCACCCAGGCCGTAGGGCAGAGTAGAGCGGTACATCTGATCCCAGATCCTCTCAATATTGAATGGATCTTCTCCGATTAGAAAACGGCGGAAGTGCTTCGCAATGACGAGGCCGGCCGCTTCACCGCCGCCATAATTCGCCGCGAAGCCGGTCACACCTTCGTCAGTCAGGATCTCGATGGCATAGGGATCCTGGCCCGGCCCCATCCAGAGTGAACGCAGGCGGGCGTACTTTGGATAGACCGACATAGGATTGGCGATCAGCGCGTGTGTTTGCCAGCCGCCACCCCAGTATTGCGATTCACCGAATTCAGCTCCACGCTCTCCCGTGTTTCCTGATCGGATCTTATATAGCCTGATATCGACAATCTTCACCGAACGCTATCTCCTGATGCCAAACGAGCACGGGTACAGTGAAGCGCAAACCTGAGCAATCAACAATGCCTAAACGAGGAGGAGTCTGCTAATTGCGCTCGGCGCAACACTCGCCTCTTTCCCGCAACGCCCTTGGAACCGATCTGTTGTGCAATTTGTTGAAAATGTCTAGACCGAAGGAAACCGGTCGTCCGGTGATGAAACCTGAAGTCTTCTGCACCCAGTTCAAACTTGATTGTGGGGACAGAGAGCGAAGCTCTATATATATGAGCTTCGCACCGAAGCTTGCTGCGAGAAAACGGGGAAGCTCCCTTGAAGTCTCGCACGGGAATGCCGTCGCCGTTCCTTCCAGGCGCATCCGACATTATTGCGCCTGGCGCAATATGAGCTATGGCACGTGATCGCACTTTACTGCTCGGCGACCCTCGGCCTAGCGTCTCTCCAGTCGATAAGAGCGATAACCATAGTGCCGGTAAGAACGACACCGGCCTTAAGTGATGCCTGAGAGTTGGACCTCAGTATTTGTCTATTTCATTTTGTTCTTTTGCAAGGGAAAGAACGCGCCAGGAGCATTTTAATATGACCCGTGTTAAGACAGCACAACCTCACTTTCCGATATCCGTGCGGCGCAGCTTTGCCTGCGCGATCGCTGTTTTTGCTTTGATGTTATGTGCGCCAGCGCGGAGTCAGTCTACAGCCGGCTCCATTGATGGGATCGTTACAGACCACTCGGGAGCCGCATTGCCCAATGCGACCGTCACCGTTACCGACGAAAGCACCGGCGCTGTGCGAGTCGTCGTTAGTAACGCGGTCGGTGTTTACACGTTGCCGAATTTGCCTCCCGGCAATTACCGAGCGGCGATCACAGCCAATGGCTTTGCAGCTATCCATACCGAGCTGATTGTTCCAATCAATCGCGCCATCCGGTGGGACGCTGTCCTGAAAACGGGAGACGTCAGCACAACCATTGCTGTTACTGATACGGCCGCCCACATCGAAACTGAGGCTCACCAACTCGACGAGACTATAGGAGCAAAGGAGATCGAAAACCTGCCCTCCAATGGGCTAACCCTCTTCTCAGTCCTGACATATGCCACTAACGTCGCCGCGTATGCCGGCAACGACAGTAACGATATCGACTATTTCCATGAACAGCAAAATTCTCTAACGATTGGTGGCAGCGTTTTCGGAGTTACGCAGTATTTGCAGGATGGCGTCACAAATGTCAACATGCTAACCAGGACTGCCAACTACCAGCCGTCCATTGGAGCTGCCCAGGAGGTTTCGCTCGTTCGCAATGGGGCATCGGCACGTTTCGATTCTCCAAATGTTGTCGATGTGATAACGAAGAGCGGAGCTAATGCCTTTCACGGAATCCTCTATGATTACCTCCAAAACGACGCGTTTAACGCAATCGGTGAAATAAAAGTAAAGAAACAGCCAGTACGATATAACCAGTTTGGCGGGAATATTGGAGGACCGATCCTTCATAATCGGCTTTTCTTTTTCTTTGACTATAGCGGGCATCGACAGCACAACACAGCTAGATCTAACAACGTTGTCCCAACGGCTGCGGAACGGACGGGTGACTTTTCTGCCTTATCCACGCCGATCTACGACCCCGCAACTTACAACCCTTCTACAGGCTCTATCAGCCAGTTTCCAAATAACCAGATCCCGGCCTCACGAATTACCGACTTTGCGACCAAGATATTAGCGTTCTTTCCTCTCCCCACGCTAAGCGCCATAACAGGGACAAATTTTCAGGAGATACTGTATAGCACAGTCAACTTCGATTCATATCTTGGGAGGTTAGACTACACGATCGGGAAACGCGATAGAATCTATGGCGCGTATATGACGAGTGATCCTGCTACTGTGGCCCAGAATATTTTCACCCTGCCGACATTCAATACGAACTATGAGACCAAAGCGAAGAACGCATATATCGAAGAGACCCATGTTATTAATTCGTCCATGGTCAACGCTTTCCGCGTCGGCTATAACCGTAGTGTTGTCTTTAACACTGTGGAGGGTGTTGGTACCGGTGGTCCTCTGGCCTATGGGATCACCGCTCTGGCAGGCACACCTCAGAGTCAATGGCTCCCTCCCGGTATAAGTTTTAGCACGGGTGGCTACGCTGGATGGAATCCGTCGGTTCAGGGCGCGACTCAGAATCTTTTTCAGTATTCTGACGAGCTTACATTCACTCATGGGCGACACACCATATTTGCAGGAGCAGAGCTGGACCGAATTCAATTCGACGGCAACTGGCTGCTCGGCAATAACGGCCGCTTTATCTTCAATGGCCAATACACCTCTAATCATGCCTTGAAGCAATCGGGGGGCAACTCGATCGCTGACCTGCTTCTGGGCTTTCCGCAAGAAGCTACGGGCGGTGTAGGAAGTACGGCGGCAGCATTCCGCCAATACAACGTTATGCCATATATCCAGGATGACTGGCGGCTATCCAAGAAACTCACCCTAAACATGGGGATTCGATATGATTATTTTGGGTCGCCGGCGGACAAGAATGGTCGCTCGAATATATACGATGTTGGAACCAACACCAATCACCCTGGGTCCTTTCACCAAGACTATAACGACTGGGCCCCCCGCGTGGGCTTCGCATATAGTCTATTGCCCACAACCAGCATTCGCGGCGGCTACGGAGTCTACTACGCCGGAATTCAATACAACGAACTACAGTTCATGATGGCCAATCCGCCAAATTTCCACGCGGAGGTTAATATTTACACCGCTGCTCAGGCTGTTCCAGTCGAGGACACTCTTGTTGCCAACCCTGCGGTCAGCGCGCAGGCACCCTATACGGATGCGCTCTACATGCCAATGCCTTACGCCCAGGAACGCAACCTATCGATTGAGCAATCTATCGGCAGCCATACAGTTGCCGAAATTGATTACGTTGGAAGCAACTCGTTTCATTTGATGAGACGCATCAATGCCAACCAAGCCTACCTTCCGGCTGATCCCAATAACCCTGCGAGCTTGGCGTCCCGTCGCCCCTACCAATGGGTCGGAGATGTTCTCGAGGCAACCAACGCCGCATACGCCAATTACAACGGTGTTGAAGGCACGGTACGCGGCAATTTTGGGCATGAGTCCAGTGTGTTTGCCAGCGGGGTTTTTTCCAAATCGCTCGATGATGCCTCAAGTGAGCAGGACGTACCGCAGAATCTTTACGATCTCAATTCTGAGTATGCTCTGTCCTCATTCAATCGGACGTACGTAGTGAAAGTTGGAGGGCAGACGCAGGTACCTATCATCGGACGGCATAATACGCTTGTCCGCACGAATAACTGGCTTCTGAACGAGGCGTTCGGAGGCTGGTTGGTTAGCGGCGTGGTTCAGGTATTAAGTGGTTTGCCGATGACTGTGACTACATCAGATGTCTCGAACACAGGCGCATTCCATGGGGGACGCGCTAATCGGTCCTGCAATGCAATGAATTTCCCTGGTCGCTCGCAAAAGGAATGGTTTAATACAGCGTGCTATTCTCAGCCGGCGGTCTATCAGTTCGGTTCTGCGCCCCGGAATGACTTAATCGGCCCAAAAGTCACTTCAACAGCCCTGTCCCTATTCAAAACCTTTCCATTTGGCGAAACGCGCTCGGTAATCTTCAGGGTCGACGCGTTTGATCCATTCAACGAATCGTGGAACACCACCCCAACGCTTACGTTAACGAGTCCCAGCTTCGGCGTCGCCGGTATTGGTGGAGCGCGATTCCTCCAGATCTCCGCGAAGGTTACATTTTGAGAGATGCGGTTGTATCGGCATATCCAACCACGCGCAATGCCGCGCGATGCTGCTTGCGAGAGGAAAGGATAATTCGTGACGAAGCAGAGCCGTAGAAGATTTCTCGGCAATGCCGCTTTAGCTGGTGGAGCATTAAGCTGTCGGAGCCTTCGTAGCATGGCTCAGGATTCCGCGGCTCTTCCGGCCGGTTCCGATTCTACGGGCGCGGGCAGAGACTCCGTTCGGCAACTGTTTCAATCAACACCAAAGAAGTATCGACCCCTGGTGCGTTGGTGGTGGCCGGGCGATCTCGTTGCAGAAGAAGAACTGCGGCGGGAAGTTGAAGTCTTGGACAAGGCCGGTTTTGGCGGCGCAGAAATTCAAGCCTTCTTCAAGAGTCTCGATGCCAAGGCGTTCTCCGCAGAGCAGATGCAGCGGATCAACGGCTTTGCTACGCCATCTTTTTTTCGTCATGTTGGCATCGCCGCGGACGAGGCCCGCAAGCGTGGGATGTTTATCGATTACACATTCGGTTCGGGGTGGCCGTTTGGCGGCGGGGAGGCGGTGACGCCAGAACTCGCGTCGGTGGAATTGAACTCAACGCATCTGTCGATAAGAGGGCCGGCGAGACTCAGTCAGAAGCTGCACATTCCGTCAGTGATCGATGGCGACCCCTCGCACGGAGCCAACGTTCTGAATGGATTGCCGGACGGTTGGGCAGAGCGCATGAAGAAACGCACAAGGCTCGTAGCCGTCGTGGCAGTGCGCGGTGAAGATGCCGAGTGGGCCTATCATCAGCCAGGCGACCGGGGCCACAAGGTGGTGAAGCCAGGCCAATTAGAGGCCGGCACATCGATCGATCTGACCGCAAACATGAAGCCGGACGGCACGCTGGAATGGGATGTACCTTCTGGAACGTGGCAGGTCTTCGTGTTTTGCTCCGTGCCGACGATGCAGAAAGTGAATGCCGGTGCGGGCGAAGGTCCACAGCTTGTGATGGATCATCTGAGCGTTGAAGCTTTCCGGGCACACGCAAAACGCGTCGGCGACAATGCGATTCCTTATCTCGGCGAGTACTTTGGCAATGGCCTGCGCGCGGTATTCTGCGACAGTCTGGAGGTATGGGCGAGCCTCTTCTGGACGGACGATTTCCTCCAGGAGTTCAGCCGCCGGCGCGGATACAACCTGGCACCCTACCTTCCCATTTTGAAGGTGCAGACGACCGACGAGCCATTCGGCGAGTATGTCGACCTTCCCATCTTCGACATATCGAAAGTAGGAGATCAGATACGCCACGACTACCGGCAGACTGTCTCAGACTTGATGGCCGAGCGATTCTACGGCGAGTTCAACAAGTGGGCGCACGACCACAAACTGCTTTCTCGTACCCAGGCGCATGGCTCGCCGACCGATGTGCTGCGCGTCTATGGCGAGTCGGACATCCCCGAAACTGAAGATCTTTACGACGAGGGGGGATACGACTTTCTAAAGATGGCGGCTTCGGCCGCGCATGTCTACGGGCGCTCGATTGTGGGGAGCGAGTCGTTTGTGTGGCCGACCGCCCCATATCAGACTACCCCTGAGAAGGTGAAGTTGGCGGCGGACGAGTTGCTCACTGCCGGCGTGAATGCGATCGTCTATCACGGATTTCCGTACATCGTGCCGGAGGTTCCTCCGCCCGGATGGCATCCGTTTAGCGGGCACTACGGCGAAGGAAATTACTCGACGGCGCTGAACGAGATGAATCCTTTCTGGCCGTTCCTCGGGAGGCTCAATGATTACATGGCGCGCGTACAGTTCCTATCGCAGATCGGAACCAACGTTGCTGCGGTAGCCTTGTATCGCAATGACCTAGTACATGGCGCGGTCGAATTGCCGCCCGCCCCACGGCTGAACCAGGCGCTGATGGATGCGGGGTACAACTACGACCACATCAATGCGGACTCCCTCTCGCGCTGCTCCGTTCGTGACCACATGCTTCTAACAGCGGGTGGTGCCCAGTACCGAGTTCTGGTTCTGCCTGGACTTGCGGCGATCGATGCCAGGCTGGCGGAGAAGCTCGAGAGTTTCGCTAACGCCGGCCTCCCGATTATTTTCGCAGGCGAAGCTCCAAACCGTGCAAATGGACTACTGGACAACAAGCGAGATACGCAGCGCGTGCTGGCTGCTATGCGCGGTTTGCATGTCCGATCGAATGCTCATTTCGTCGCTGATGCGGCGAGTTTCGTTCAGACGCTGAGTGCTGTAGCCCATCCCGACGTGAAGTTTCACAGCAGATCTCTTCCGTTCACATGGAAGCGGATCGTCAAAATTGACGTGTTCTTCCTGCGCAACAGCTCAGATGCGAGTGAGCATGTTCATACAGAGTTCAAAGTGGAGGGAGCACCACAGCTATGGGATCCATGGACAGGTGAAATAGGCACCGGCAAGGTGAGCGGGTGCAAGACTGCGACGCTCACGAGCTGCCAGCGCAAGGGGAGTTGGATGGAAG
This sequence comes from Acidobacteriaceae bacterium, assembly GCA_035651235.1. Classification (GTDB taxonomy): domain Bacteria; phylum Acidobacteriota; class Terriglobia; order Terriglobales; family Acidobacteriaceae; genus Granulicella. The sequence continues at coordinate 96,079 of DASRGC010000033.1, read as the reverse complement.
TCGAATTCGATCTGCAGCCGCTGGCTTCGGCGCTGATCATCTTTGATCCAGACACACCATTGTCTGCGGTGAAGAAACATGGCGACAGAAACTTGAGACGTTCAGTACCCGTTGGAGATGGTGGCTGGAAGCTGACCGCGACAGGCCATCTCGCGTCCAGTAACACGGCGACCATTAACCGTGATTTGCCAAAATTGATCGACTGGTCGCTCGACAATGAGTTGCGCGGCTTCTCCGGACGCGCGGTGTACACGACGACTTTCTCTATGGATCATATGGATGCCGGCAGTCGCCTGATTCTCGATCTCGGCAGTGTGCGAGACGTGGCCGAAGTGACGGTGAATGGGAAAGAAGCCGGAACGTTGCTCCTGCGGCCCTACGAGGTGGATATCACGGAGCTTGTGAAGATAGGAGAAAACCGGCTGGAGATTGCAGTCACTAATGCGCTCTTCAACTACATGGTGATGCGCGAGCCCCGCACATTTCGCGCAGGTCCTACGGAAAACCCCTCCGGACTGATGTCAGCGGGGCTTATTGGCCCAACTCAACTCAAAATAATGAGCTGATGCGCACACGCGTTGAGCAGGTTCGGTCCGTACCTGCTCTCGCGCAAAGCAGATGGAAGGAGTTTGAGAACCCTAAAGTGAGAAAGCTGGAAGGATGATTTCAAGACGAAAACTGCTGAGTTCCAGCGCTATCACGACTTTGTTATGCGCAGTGCCGCGCCGCATCCGGGGCAGTCTGGCTCTTAATCATGCCGACTCTGCAACCGAGTTGATGCAGGTCTCGAACTTGAAATGCGAGTACCGGGTCAACCCAGAGGGCATCGACGTACTCAGACCGCGGCTCTTCTGGCAACTTCACTCCTCACGGCGGGGTGAGCATCAGACCGCATATCGGATCCTGGCGGCCTCTAATCGAAGCTTGCTCAAGCAGGGGCAGGCAGACCTATGGGATAGCGGGCGAGTTCTGTCGGATCAGACTGTGCAGATCGAGTACGGTGGTCTTCCCCTCGGATCGCGGCAGGAATGCTTCTGGAAGGTGATGACATGGGACAAAGACGGAAAGCGATCCAGGTGGAGTGACACGGCGAGCTGGACCATGGGGCTGCTGCGCTCCGAGGAATGGCAGGGAAAGTGGATTGGTGATCGAGTATTGGCTGATCCCGCCAATCGTCCTCTGACGCCGATTCACTGCTATCGTAGCCAGTTGGCGAGAGGCCCCAATGTCGAGAAATGGATAACTATTGATCTTGGTTCGACTCAGAGAGTCGACTCGGTTGATATCATTCCCGCTCGTCCGGAGAAACTGCAGGGCGACTTCCGCACGGTAATGTACCCACTCCGCTTCAAAGTGGAGGCGGCATCCGACCAACAATTCTCTGACGGGCGAACAGTAGTTGACCGCACGGATAAGGACTTCGTCGCTCCACGGAAGCCACATTGCCAATTTTCGTTCGAGCCTGTGGAAGCCCGTTATATCAAGTTAACCGTTACAAGGCTCGCGAAATGGGATGGCACCGAGTATGGCGTCGCGTTGGGAGGATTTGGTGTATACGATGCCCAGACGTGCCTATCGCGTGCGGCCGGTATCTCGTGCTCAGATTCCATCGAGTCAAGCGACTATTCGCAGTCGTACCTGAAGAACAGCGAGAGCGAGGTCGAGCTGTCGCCGGATTCGAAGGCAGTTACCGTCGAATTTCCTGGAGTGCCGACGAGTCACACTGTTTCTCGCGTACCAATGCTTAGAAGAGAGCTCATTCTTAACGGACCTATTCGGCGTGCGCGCCTCTTTGTCACTGCGCGTGGTTTCTATGAGTTCTACATTAACGGAACGCGAATAGGTGACCAGGTGTTCACGCCAGGTTACACAGATTACGCCAAGCGAATCGAGTACCAGGCCTATGACGTTACTCATAATTTGAAACAAGGAGCAAATGCATTAGGCGCTCTTTTGGGATATGGATGGTATGCGGGCCACATGAATCTCCACAACTTGAGATGCATCGATGGTTTCTTCCCATTACTTCTGGCGCAACTGGAAGTTGATTTGGCGGACGGACGGCGTGTCACGATTGTTACTGATGAGAAATGGAAAGCGGCCCTGTCCGGACCGATTCTGTGGTCCGATCTATTGGATGGCGAAGCCTGCGACTTCCGAAAGGAAATTCCTGGATGGAACGCGCCCAACTTCAACGATAGCAATTGGAAGACTGCATATTCCGAACCGCGAGACGAGGTTCCTCTGGTCTGGGCACGCTGCCAGCCGGTACGTCGTGTTCAGGAAAATCAGCCGGTCTCGGTGAGAGAGGCCAGGCCGAATGTATTCGTTTATGACTTTGGCCAGGAGATTTCCGGATATTGCCGCCTGAAGATCAACAACGGCGCTGCCGGCACAATCGTCAGGTTGCGTCACGCGGAGAGGGTCGACGCCGATGGGATGATCGATGTCAGGAGCCTTTGGGGAGTCGCGGCGCAGGATAACTACATTCTTGACGGAAAATCAGATCGCGTGCTCGAGCCCCACTTCACCTACCATGGTTTCCGTTATGTCGAAGTCACCGGACTAGCCGAGGCGCCTACCAAAGACGCGCTGTCCGCGATATGGCTGCATAGTGACCTGGAAACTGTCGGAGAGTTCTCGTGTTCCAACGATCTATTTAATAAAATCATGGACGTTGCTGGCAGAACGCAGCACAATCTCCTTTTCGACGTTCCAGCAGCATGCGCAGGACGTAGTGAACGCTTTGCATGGTTGGGAGATATTCGTCCATGCATACAGACGGCCATCTTCAATATGGATGCCGGGGGATTCTTTACGAAATACACGATTGATATTCGCGACGATCAAACTGCGGATGGCCGTTACTGCGATATCACGCCACATGACTCCCTGCGCGGTACCGACGGTGCAGTAGGTGCTCCGGGCTGGGCGGATGCCGGCGTCTCGTTGCCGTGGCAGGTTTACGTAAACTATGGAGATCGCCGCATCCTCCAGGAGCATTATGCCTCGGCAAGAAGGTGGGTGGAGTTTGTGCGCCGGAACAACCCCGACTTTCTCTGGAAGAATGCCCGAGGACACGATTGGGGCGATTGGCTCAGTGCCGGAACGCCCTCTACGCCGAAAGAAGTCGGATCGACCGCCTTTTTCGCCCACTCAGCCGATCTTGTGTCAAAGATGGCTGCAGGGCTGGGCCACGATGATGACGCAGCCCGGTACAGCACTTTGTTTGAACAGATCAAGCGAGCGTTTGCTGAGGCCTATGTTGCCTCAGACGGACGAATCGCTAACAACGCGCAAGGGTGTTACGCGCTTGCGTTGCATTTCAATCTCCTGGACGAACCACTTCGCACAAAGTCAGTAAAGCACCTGACAGAAGCTATCGGAATCAATGACTACCATCCGACGACCGGTTTCTGGAGCAGCACCGAGTTACTTCTGGCACTGTCCGGTCATGGAGCCCATTCAGAAGCATCACGGATGGTGAACACGCGAACGATGCCGTCGTGGGGCTTCATGGCGGAGAATGGGACTACATTCTGGGAGAGTTTTGACGCAATCAACCATAATCAGTCTCTCTGCCACTGGACGCACAGTGGAGTTGCCGAGTGGTTATGGAGAAATGTTGCTGGCCTTAACCCCGATCAAGAAGACCCCGGCTATCGGTCAATGACAATACGCCCACGGCCTACAAAAGAGGTGTCCTCGTGTCGGGCAAGGTATCTTTCAATACGTGGTCCGATTGAGATTGAATGGGGGTTGCGAGGCCGTGAATTTTGGCTTGACCTTGTGCTGCCGGTAGGTGCGAAAGCTAAAGTGCTCTTTCCTGTCGGTGACGAGGGTTCAATAATAGAATCCGGCACACCTGCGAAGAAGGCCAGTGGGGTTGAATTCTTATCGACGAGTAGCAACGGGCCGGCCTTCGAAGTCGAGTCGGGAAGATATCATTTCACTACGAGTTACGAAGGATAGGCGGTTGCGCAACAAAGACTGGCCAACAACCTTATGGATAGACGCAGCTTTCTCAAAACCACCAGCACCGCCCTCGCGGCCTTCGCCATGCCCAATACCTCCGCCCGCTCCGTTGAACCGGCGGCACAGGGCCGCCTGATCTTGCCGATGAACCGCGGCTGGCGCTACACACCCCACAAGATCGAGGATGCACATTCTCTTGGGTTTGATGACAGCCAATTCGAGCGCGTCGTCCTTCCCCACGCCAACACGCGTGTAGCCTGGCACAATTTCGACAACGCGCGCTACGAGTTCGTTTCTACCTACCGTCGTTCGTTTAGAACTCCACCGGCTGCGCGAGGCAAGCGCGTCTTCATCGACTTCGAAGGAGCCATGATCGCCTCGACGGTCTGGATCAACGGAGTTCTGCTCGGCGAATACAAGGGTGGATACACGCCCTTTTCTTTCGAACTCACGCCACATCTGGAGGCCAGCGGCAACAACGTCCTCGTTGTACAACTTGACTCTACCGAGCGCTCCGACATTCCTCCTTTCGGCAACGTGGTCGACTATCTGACCTTCGGCGGCATCTATCGCGAAGCCGCTCTGCGCATCGTTCCCACCACCTGGATCGACAACGTCTTCGTCCGTCCCATTGATGCGCTCAGCGCTAAACCCTCGCTCGAAGTCGACTGCTTCCTCGCCGGCGCCGCGGCCGAAGACCTCATGCTTGAGGCCCAACTCTTCCACGAGGGCAAGCCGGTCGCCCACGCCTCGCAAGCAGTCACTCACTCACCGGCCCCGGACCCCAATGCTAGCGTCGATCCTAAGCATCCCGCTCCAGTCCACGCGAGTGCGGAAACAATCCACGACCCCGCCCGCCACACTCTTGCCTTCGGGCCTCTGGGCGACATCCACCTATGGGACCTCGACCATCCGCACCTCTACACGGTCAATATCCGTCTGAGCAAAGAGGGCCATGCGCTCGACGAAGACAGCCGCCGCTTCGGCTTCCGCGAAGCTATATTTACCGACCACGGCTTTTCGCTCAATGGCAAGATCATCAAGTTGCGCGGCCTCGACCGTCATCAGACGTTTCCGGTCGTCGGCCAGGCCATGCCCTCGCGCGTGCAGCGTCAGGATGCGAAAATCCTTCGCCAGCAACTTCACTGCAACATCGTCCGCACATCGCACTATCCGCAGTCGCGCCATTTCCTCGACGCCTGCGATGAACTCGGACTGCTCGTACTCGAAGAGATCCCCGGCTGGCAGCATATCGGCGACGAACCGTGGAAAGAGATCGCGATCGACAACGTGGGTCGCATGATCCGCCGCGACTGGAACCATCCATCCATCATTCTCTGGGGTGTACGTGTCAACGAGTCCAGAGACGACCACGACTTCTATACACGCACTAACGAACTCGCACACCTGCTCGACCCTACTCGCCAGACCGGCGGCATCCGCAACTTCGCCGCCTCTGAACTGCTTGAAGATGTCTTCACGATCAATGATTTCGGCTTCCCTCTGCGCGCGCCAAACCATCCCCGCTATCTCAATACAGAGTTCGTCGGCCACACCTATCCAACTAAGACCACCGACGACGATGAGCGCCAGCGCGAGCACACTCTGCGCCACGCACGCATCCACAATCAACTCGCCTCCGATTCGCAGTACGCCGGTGGCATTGGCTGGTGTGCCTTCGACTACAACACTCACGACAATTTTGGAGCTGGGGATCGCATCTGCTACCACGGTGTCATGGACATCTTCCGCGAGCCCAAGCCCGCCGCGGGCTTCTATAAGTCACAGTGCAGTCCCGAGCAGGAGATTGTCCTCGAACCTGCGTTCCACTGGGCCAACTCTGACGAATCCACTCACTTCACTCAAGCTGTTGTCTGCTCCAACTGTGACCACCTCAAGTTCTACATACGTGAGAACTGCGTTGAGAGCAATCCCTGGGAGCTACTCGCTGAACTCGATCCCGATCGCGAACAGTTCAATCACCTGACCTATCCGCCCTTCATCCTCGATCGCACAAGGCTTCGGCCACATCTCCGCTCCGAGTGGGGCGATCTCCGCATCGACGGCTACCTCAAAGGCGAGAAAGTCATCTCCAAATCACTGTCCGGCCTCGGGGCCGATCGCAAGTTTCTGCTCGTACCGGACGACACTACGCTCGTCGCCGACGGAGCCGACACGACCCGCGTCGTCCTCCGCGTCACCGACCAGTTCGGAGCCATCCGCACGTACGCCAATGACGCGGTCCTGCTCAACCTTGAAGGGCCCGCCACCCTCATCGGAGACAACCCCTTCTCGCTTATCGGAGGCACCGGCGCCGTCTGGATTCGTGCCACCGAGAAGCCCGGGACGATTCGGCTGACGGCTACACACCCGTGGCTTGGCGGCCAGACCGTGACAGTCGCAACGCATTCCGCGCCCCCTGAGTCCGTCTAATTGCAGCGGTTCACGCGGCTGCAAACGACGCCCTCATGCCTTTCAACATTCGCTTCGGCGTGGGCCTCAAAGAGATAAGCGAGCGAAACACATCAACTCCTCGGTGCGAAGACTTGCTTCTGCGCCCGCAGGCGATCGATCTCCAATTCGACCGTGTCGCCCGCTTTTAAATACATCGGCGGCTTCATGCCCAAACCTACACCCGGGGTGTTCCCGTGGAGATCAAATCCCCGGGTTCCAGGGTCATGAATTGGGAAATGTAATGAATCAAGTAGTCCACGCTGAAGATCATCTTTGCAGTGCTGCCGTTCTGCTGCAGTTTTTCGTTTACCCACAGCTTCATGGTGAGCACGTTGACATTGGGGATCTCATCCGGCGTCGCCATCCACGGGCCTGTCGGAGAGAACGTGTCGCAGTTCTTCCCCTTTGTCCATTGCCCCCCGCGCTCCAGTTGAAAGGAATGTTCGGAGACATCGTGGACGATGCAATACCCACCCACGCACGCCATCGCATCCTGCGGTGAGTTCAGGTAGCGCGTCTCGTTCCCGATGATCAGCCCTAGTTCAACTTCCCCGAGATTGTTAGATATGCAGATTATTCGAGAAATAGGCGAGTTCAAGTCTTCACGAGAACCGGAGGCATTTCCTCAGCGTTCGGTGGAGGCGAAGGACGTTAGATAAGGTATGGTCTTGCCCATATAACGCATCTCCAACCTGATTTTTTCCCCCTTCAGCGGCGACCATGGTTCGAGGAAATACCCACGCGCGTCGAATCCGATCCCGAAATGGCCGGTGAAGAGCGCGTCCACGCCCTGCCAGTCTTCCGGAAGATAACCTTCGCCCCGGCCGCGCGAGCCATCCCAGACATAGAACGCGCTGCCCACCGGGTTCCGCTGCCGCTGCCCCGGCAAATCGATTCCAGCGTTGAACGTCCCGTTCTCGTAGGACTTCATAAGCGGCCACAGCAGCCGTTCCGCATCATCCTTTAGCCCCGTCTGGTACAGCGCCTGGATGAAGTAATATTCGTACGGCGGCGTCGCCGCGCCATTCATGTAGACCTGCCACGTGTCCATCCCATCGGCCTTTTTCGGAGCGCCGCTCGTGTGCGGAAAATAATCTGCCGGGCTCATCGGGATCAGGTTCGTCGGCAGCCCGTATTGGAACGAGTGAAACCCGATGCTCTGCATCTTGGTGAGCATGGTCTGCAGGATTGCCTTCGCCGATTCCGCCGGAACGAGCCCCTGGTAGATCGCGAATCCATTTACCCACGGGAACATATAATCGTGCAGCTTGCCGTCGGGTGATTTCCAGCCCGCCAGCACTCCCGTTGCGGGATCAAAGAACGTTTTGAAATACACGGCCTTGATACGAGCCGCATCCTCTTGATAGCGCTTCGCCCTCTCCGGGTTACGCGCCAACATCTCCACATCGGCCATGCAGAGAAAAGCCCGGTAGTCAGCGGCATTCGAGAAGGCATCGGGTCCCTCGAAGTTGTAAACGTCGAACCATTCTTTGCCGGGCTCCTCCACAAGCCCCTCGCGGTTGAAATGCGCCTCGATATGGTTCGCGACTGCCTCCATGGGCTTAAGCCATGCGCGCACCTTCGGCATGCCTCCAATCGTGCGGATCACGTACCATCCCGAGATCACCAGATAAGCGGCTGTCTCGCGCGATGACTTCCACGCCGGTGAGAACACATTGACGTTGGGCATCATGTACCCGCGCGCACCGTTGAAGTATCGATCGACCGAAGCGGACACGAGCTCCATCGGCGAAATGCCGGCCTCCAGATGCGGGGCCCACACCGCCTGCTCCGCATAGAACAACATCGCCAGCCCGCAGTTGATGCTCATCACGCTGTTGCTCACAATGCCGGTGTCCGGCCGCCACTGCACCATGTTCAGCGAATATTTCGGAAAGCGTGCAAGCCGCGGATCGCGGCTGAGTATGTCCGGCAGTGGCTCAACGCGCTGCACATCGAAGTGCAGCGTTGTGTGCCAGGGCTGCGGCCCAATCTCGTTCAAGCCGTCTTCGGTCGTTGGTTGGCGCGGCGTAATGTCCACCACATACGACATCGCTGGAAATAGCGATGCGGGCCTGCGATAGAATGCCGCCTCATCGCCTGTGCGCGTGATGTAGGCTGTACCAAAATCCGGCGCAGCCAGATATGTGGGCAAATCCATATAGTTCATCAGCTTCGATGGATGGCCGACGAATGTGGTCGGCGTCTGGTTGGCCGCGAACTGGAACCGAAATAATCCTCCGCGCACCATCACGGTGCGGTTCGCCGTGGTGCCCAGCGACAGATCGAACCCCTTCGCTCCTGCCCGGACGGACACCTCTTCGTACACTCCTGACGCAATCTCCACCGCCGCGTAGCTGAATACGTTTCCTGTGTGCCTCAGCGTGCTTGCTCGCGGAGGCATCGATTTCTGAAACGCCGGATCGAAGACAGGGTATGCTCCGCTCTCCTGCAGCAGGTTTACGCCCAGCTCACCTTTGCCGAGAGAATCCATTGCAAGCGACAGGATGCGCGCTTGCTGCTTATCGAGGACCAGTCGGTACCAGGGCGTGCTGATCGCCAACGCCTGTCCCAGGTCTTCGACTTTCGGAACAAAGTGCGTAGGACCCAGCCTCAAATGTGGCCTGCCCGCGGTAACCGCCGCACCGGCCGATGGCGTCACCCGACCCGCCGCCACATCGGTTCCGAAGACCTGCATCTCCGCCAGTTCGGCCCACCACGACTGCGGTGTTGCGGTCGCTCTCGTTCCTGCAATCACCAACCGGAAGTTATCGGTGACGATCGGTGCGAAGTGGGCCGTGTAGGTAAGCGTTCGCGGATCGAAGTCAGTCCGTTGAACATGAAAGATCGTGCGAAACGTCCCGCTGGTGTCAAGGTATTGGCCCGAAATCTCAACAGGGCTGGTGCCCATGCTCACCGCGTGCAACACCACTTTATCGATGCGGCGCGGGCCTGCGAAACGGACCCACGCCCATTGCGGCAGATCTTGGAACTGGTTGCTCTGCCAATGGCATGGCCCCAGCGCGTCGGCTGCATCTTTCCCATGATTCACAGGGCACGCAATCTGCTCCGCGGCCTTCTTGCTGCGAAACAGGAACGAGCTGTACTCCACCTGTACCCCTGGTTCACGCCAGAAAGCGACATCGCGGTAACCGCTGGTCGACTGACTCGTTCCTGCCGGACACAAGACAATGACTGCGAGGGCAACTGCGGCGCACCCTTGTATCTTCCACAAAATTCCCACGATAAGATTCCGTACTCTTTCAACTTTTGCTAAGTTCTTGCTTCCTGTTCTACTGCTGCATCTCACCTCAGCTTAATCTGAGACGTCGAAAAGTAGTCGCACTGTGAATCCTACTGCCTGGGCCAATTTTCGACCTTCATTCCAGCCTCTGGCTGATGCCTTCGTCCCCGGTGATGAAACATTAAAAGCAGAGGCCAAGGCCGTACCGTTCAATTCCGAGTGAATGGGCCATTTGCGCAACACGCAATATTTTACGGAGCCGCACAATTCGAGAGAGCGCGCTCCTATCCTCTTAGGAACCTGCGCTCTCCACCGTTGCACTGGTCATGGTGTCATGCGGGTAGAACTCGTCGACGTTCTTCCGCGTGAGCAGTTGAACCGGCATATAGACCGCTGGAGGAGTCGTTCTCCTGTTAAGGAGATCGAGGGCGAGCAGAAGAAGGCTCTCTCCGTATTTCTCGGGAAAGAACGCCACAGCCGCAATCAAGCGCGAATTCGGAAGCCGCAGTTCGCGACGTGCTTCCGGGCCACCGCCATAGCTTGCCGCAAAGCACACGTTGCTTCGTCCTGCCTCTTCGAAGGCGCGGAGGGCTCCCAGGACTGCGTAATCGTTAATGCCTGTAATAAGAGTGCGGCGCTTGGGCACCGATTGGAGATGACGGCGGGTAAGCTCAAAGGAACGAACAAACTCGCCGCGTGAATCGAGATGAGCCAGACTGCAGTTCTTATGGAGACCATTTCGCAGGATACTTTGTGCACTCGTGAGGCGCAGATGCGGAAGAGATCCAGCAATCTCTAGGTCAAGGAAGAGTACCTCGTCACATTCTCCATTCCAGTGCGCCTGCGCAGCTTTGAGAAGAGCCTTGCCCACCACTACGCCAGCCCGTTGATTATCGACGCCTAGAAATACAGCATTCGGATGAGGTATCTCAACAGCGATGAGTGGAATCTTTGCCTTCTCAAAAACTTGAGCAACTTTCGTTCCGATGCGCTCATACGCCTGAAACTCGATGGCGAGATCGACGCCCCACTCTACCAGGTGTTCTGCGTTCTTCAGCGCAACTTTGATGCTGTATCGATTTTCGACTTCAATCAGATCTACTGGACGCGATGCGGCAGCCCAACGCAATCCTTGCGCGAGCGCGCTGCAAAACGAATCGTTAGTCTGGGACGCGTATCCTATGCGAAAGCGCTTGCCGCTCAAAATCCGCACATTGGACGCGTACTTCCTATGGTCGCTACGGCGAAGCAGACCTTGTTCCTCCAGTGTTCGAAGTAACCGGAAACAAACTGTGCGCTCCAGATCAGTGCGCTCCACGAGTTCGGCAAGAGAAAACGCCTGCCGGTCATCTTCAAACGCGCGCAGGATCTTGCACGCGCGCGAAACGCCCTCAAGCGTGTGCGATGACCCGGACAATTTCTTGTTCTTGCGGTTAGCCATAGCAAGAAATTATCGCATCGGTGAGTTCAGGACTGTCGCCGGTTTAGGGCACGTCAGAGAAGGCCTTACTTGGTGCAGCCTCCACATTGAAGACAGTGGAAACATACCGCGCGGAAGTCACTGCTGACGCCCGACCGAGCACGGAATAATAAAAAACGGAAGCACCAGGCCGGCAGCAAGAGCAAAATTGGCGAAAGTGGAAGATTGCGCTGAACGCAACCCGAGCGGACAAGATTCCGCGCTAACAGCCAAACAACAACCGTTCACCGCCTTCTTAGCCGAAGAGCTGGCCTCCTTACACAATTCAGCTACCCTTCCGGAGAGATTTTCGGTGCGCTATTGCGCCAGGCGCAATCAGGCATCTGCCTGATCATTTGCCTTTACTGCGTTGCACTCTGTAGTTAGTGTCCCTTACGTTGCAGAGCCACGACAGAAACCCAATTTCGATTGTTCCCAAAGGGACACATGGCAGCCCTGACGCTTCTTCCTGCGATATCAGCCTGGCTAAACGGTGTCTTCAAGCCCAGGTAGAGGTGAAGTCCGAGAGAGTCGGAGGATTCATGATTAAATCGTTTGCTCGTATTGGTGCTGTTGTCTGGTCGCTTGCTGCGCTAGGAATACCCTCGTTGGCTCAACGAGAAGTTAAGACGCCGTATTATTCGGTGACACTCACACCGGATGGCAGGGCCATCGAATCTCTGTCCGTCGATTCGCTGGGCAAGGGCGAGTTCAAACCAAATGCTCTCTTGCTGCCGGAAGCAAAGCCTATCGGCCAACCTGCATCGCACGAAGAGTCTACGGCCGACACAACATCTGACTGGCAGTTCAGGTTCTCGCCACGCAAATTTCAGATGATCAGCACCTATCGACCGGACGCGCCGGAACAGCCGATCGTTCTGCGGTTCGACCCCGAGCACTCCCACGCTACTCTGCTCAGCATGGTCAACAACGGACAGGCGGAACTACCCGCGCTTCTGCATTTACCGGAACAGGGCTCGATGCGCATCGAGGTCGAGAGCCGCGAACCGGTGCTGCCGCAATATGAGGCCCATCGCCGCGACAAGAGCTATGTCATGGTTCTCTTCCCAGGCGCAACGCAATCGAACCCGCACGTTGTCTATACATTTACGGTCGTCGCGATCTACCCACACAGGGCGGCCATTGAGTTCGATCCACGGTTCGACGGTTTGCGCAGGAACTGGCTCAATATCTTCCAGGTGCAGGCAGAGGATGGTGTGCTGGCAAACAACTCCGCCAGCGATCCGTGCGCTTTTGTGCAGCACATGTATAGCGAAATGGCAAAATACACTCCGCCACTCGCCCCTGAATTGACGGCCATGGATCTTATCCGCATGTCGCTGGACAGGTATCTTCATGGCGAGCTCGCATGCGGCATGCCTTATTATCGCGGGTTCGACGCTGCAAGCATTCCGTGGAACAGCCGCAATGCGGCAAGCTCGGACTCCTATCCATCTCTCCTGATTGCAGCCGGAGATTATGTTGCCTCAACTCACGATACCGCGTGGCTGAAGAAAAACTACCCAGGCCTGCGCAGGTGGGCAGAAGACATGCTCGCCACGGATACGAACGGCGATGGACTGGTAAAGTTCAGCCAGTCGGGGAATTCGGGATCCTGGACCCCAAGGCCGGGTGGCGGCGTATTTATGCGCCCCGCAAACTGGTGGGACACAATTGGGTTCGGATACGAAGACGCCTACTCGAATGCGCTGGCCTACCATGCCCTGAAGGAGATGGCGGCGATGGCCCAGCTTTCCGGGCAGTACGCCGATCAGAAACGCTATCTTCTGCGCGCCGCAAGACTCAAGCAAGCTTTCGTCCCGGCGTTCCTCGATCCTGAGACCGGAGTCCTCGCCGGTTGGCGGAGTCGTGACGGCAAGCTCCACGACTATTGGTTCCTGTGGGTGAATGGCGCCGCCGTTGTCTACGATCTTGTGCCGGAGAAGTTGGGCAACGCAATCTTTGATCGCCTGCTGGCGAAGGTGAAAGAAGTCGGCTACACCAATTTTCAGTTCGGACTGCCGGGGAACCTCATCCCGATTCGCCGCGAAGACTACGAGGATCTCAACCCTAATGCCGGTGGCCCGAAGAAGGCCGATGGATCCGACAGTTTCCAGATTTATGAGAATGGCGGAGCGACCGCGGCTTTCGCTTATTACACCGTTGCGGCGCTCTACAAATTAAACCGGGTTCCGGATGGCGACCGGATTCTATTTCCAATTCTGAAGAGTATGACGGCGGGGGGCTTTCAGGGCCGCGGACCCAATGGCCATACTTATGATTGGAAAACGTGGAACGGAACTCCGCGAGGATACGAGGGCCTTCTTGTAGACAGCTATATGGTTCTGGCTGCAGCGCTCGAGCGACCAGGGATTGCGAATTCAGTGACGTGCAATCGTTTCGACGAAGTGCCTTCACCTGCGGACGAGACGCACTGACCGGGCTTGATAGATATCAAACCCCATCCATCATGACTTGATGAAGGCGACGGCTCTTTGCAGATGAATCTGCTGTTCGAGCGGCGACACTACCGGGAGCTCCAGTTGCGTGCCAAGCCAAACGTTCCGTGTTCCTGATAGCTGCTACAGATTAAATGCGAAAGGACCTACAAGTATGTTGAAGCGGCGGGAGTTCCTCAAGGTTGCCGGACAAGCGACAGCGGCAACGGTGGTCTGCCGATCGCACGCAACTGCCGAATTCGTCACTGTTGGCGACGCCGGTCATTTCATGGGTAGCTCGGAATCGAACGCGGTGTCAAGGAAACCACTTGCTCCCATAGATCTGCTCGTCAATGGTGTCAGCAACCCACTCGCGATCGACCGCGGTTCAACACGGTTTACCTGGAGATCTCCGGCGAAGAGCCGGGATGAAATGCAATCCGCGTATCAAATCCTGGTCTCCAATTCCCGCGCAAATCTCGACGCTGCGAAGGGTGACTTTTGGGACAGTGGCAAAGTCTCTTCCGGTCGCTCCGCTTCGATCGAATATGCCGGCGGACCTCTCTCTCCGGCGAAACGGTTCTGGTGGAAGGTGCGGATCTGGAACCAATCAGGCGAGCACAGCCCCTATAGCGCGCCGGCCTTTTTCGATACTGGACTGAATCCAGGCGAGTGGACCGCCCAGTACATCTGGGACGGAACCACGAACCTGAACAATTTTGCATATTTCCGAAAAACGTTTTCCGCGCAGTTCAAGCCTCGCCTGGCCAAGGTCTACGTCTCCGCTCACAACGACTACATCCTGTGGCTCAATGGAGAACTGCTGGGCCGGGGACCGGCACGCTCCGACCCGTATCACTATGGGCAGTACAACGGGTATGACATCACGGCGCTGGTGCGTGCGGGCAGAAATGTTTTTGCCGCCATTGGTCATTGGCAGGGCAATTGGCACGATTCGGGCGTGAATGCCGAGCCCGCTTTCCTGCTGGAAGCACACCTCGATTACGACGGAGCAGAGTCCTCCCTGATCCGCACCGACGCTTCCTGGAAGGTGTTCGCCCATACGCCGTATCTCGAGGATGATGCCGTGTACTTCGGCGGCGCCGGGGGAGCGAAGAATCGCGCGGCGATCCGCTACGATTCACGTCTGGAGCCCAGGGGTTGGAGGTCGGTTGATTTCGACGACTCGCAGTGGCCTCCCGCAAGTGTGGTCGATCGATCTGACTTCCGTCTCTTCGCACAGATGGCGCCGCTCGAACGCGAGCAGGCGGCGCTTGCGCCTGTGAGCGTCACCCGCGCAGACGATGCCTGGCTGGTCGACTTCGGCCGCTGCATCACTGGGTGGCCCAAACTTACCATGCGCGCCAACCGCCCCGGCGACATAGTGCGCGTGGCCTATTTTCAAATGTCCGGCGAGCGCAAGCCCTCCGGCTGGGACGAATATACATGCAGCGGCGGCCTGGAAACCTGGGATGCAGACTGCGGCCGTCACACATCGTTCCAGCTGCTCAAGATCACCGGCTACGCGGGAACACTACGCCCCGCAGACGTTCGTGGCATGTGGGCCTGGTGCGACGCCGACGTCGCTGGCAGCTTCCGTTGTTCCAGTACGGTTTTGAACTCCATCTACACCATGTGCGAGCGCTCGGCGCGCCAAAACGTGCAGCAGGCAATCATCAGTGTGGACGCGCACCGCGAACAGTCTCCCTGGCTGGCAGATAGTTGGAATGTCGGAAACGTCCTGCTCTACAACCACCGCAACACAGCAATGATCGACAAGGTGCTGCGCGATTATGCGGGAGAACAACTGCCCGGCGGAGATTTCTATGCGTGCAGCCCGGCGGCCGCATTCCACATCGCCGAATGGTCCATGTACTGGCCGATGTTGCTCTGGCAGCAGTACCTATTCTCGGGTGACGTCGCGCTTCTCAACGAGATGGCGCCGCACCTCACGCGCTTCCTCGACTGGATCAAAACCTGGCAGGACCCGAAGACCAGACTGCTCAATCCGCCCGGCTGGCGCATCTCTGACTATGCCGGCGGCAACATGCCCGAGGGCGGCTGGAATGTGGCGACCGCTTCCCAATACTGCGAAAACCTGAGGATTGCCGCCCGCATCTTCGGCGTGCTGGGGCGGTCAACCGAGAGCGAGGAGTTTGCCCAGGCGGAGGAGGAAGTAAAGGACGGCATCAACGCCAATCTCTTCAATGGTGATTACTACCTGGCTCGCACCGATCGCAAGGAGATGTATCCGCTCGCTTCGGCATGGCCTCTGCGCTTTGGCCTGGAACCGCGCGCGGCCAGATCGAAAATACTGAGTGCAATCTTTGAAGCCGCTGGCCCTGAGGCCGCCACCTTTAAACTCGGCGGTTATGGCGGCGATGCTTTTTACGACGGACTCCTGAACGCGGGAGCCGCAGAGTTCGTGGTGCGCGATCTCGCCCGCTATCGGCCCATGCTGGAGTCCAACAAGGCCTGCTGGGAAAGCTTTCATTTCAGCCCTGGTGCTGAAGTGAATCACGCCTGGACTTCGTATCCCGCCTATCTCCTTCTAAAACACATCGTCGGCATTCAGCCCACCAGCGGCGGCTTTGCCACGTTCGACGTTCGGCCCCTGACCGGCGGTCTCGCCTTCGCCGAGGGAGCCGTCCCCACCCTAAAGGGGCTCATCGCAGCGCGTTGGGAGAACGCCCCGGGCGGCGGCTTCACGTTTTCCGTGGAGGTTCCCGCCAATACTGAGGCATCGATTTATATCCCCAAGCCCATGCAGGGAGACTTTGTTCTTATGGAGTCCGGAAGACAGTTGTGGCCGGCTGCACATGAAGGAACTCCTGGTGTGCACGCAGTCGAGGAAGAGGACGGCTCGCTAAAGTGCCTTGTGGGCTCGGGAAGCTATCGTTTCGCGACGTTGCCCCATCCAGACCGCATCCGAACTTGAGCTCGCTTTGCGCTTAACTAAGTGTCGTTGTGGTGTTGGCGCGGCTGGAACCAAACCATAGGTTCTTGGATTCGTTACTGTTCAATCGAGTTACTGCCGCTTCAATCAAAGAGACTCAAGCCCGCTCCCACCGGATCCGGTTCTCCATTAGAACGATAGTGCTCCGGTGGACGAATTCTGACGCGTACAGGATTTGGATCCGGCGGTGAAGGGGTCATAGATCTCTTGAGCGCCAGAGCGTGCCATTGGCGGCTCGGAAGTCTTCGGTGATTCGGGCGGCCTCTTGCGCCCAACGGGCTGCCCGTCCTCGTTCCTCCGCCGCGCCGTCAGCCATCAGCCCCGCTGCGCGTGATTGTTTCCGCGGGCGCTACTTCTTGCAGGCATGAGTGCAAGATAGGGCTGATTGCTGAGTGTGGGATTGAGTGCTGGATGCAACGTGGCTGCTTCGCCGGCCCGAAGCTCAAAATAGTACTGGAGTGGAAAGGGAGAGCCGGTGTAGCTCGCGGGAATGGTGGCGCTATATGTGGCGCCGGACCTCTGCATCGGCGCGGAAAGCCAACGCTCACCTTGGTTGACATGGCGATACCAAAGAATAGCTTCCGTCACAGACTCGGACGCAGAGATAGCGAGAGACAAATTATTGCCAGGATGAAAGGAAGCCGGAGCTACATGCTCAATTGCCAGTGAACGGCGCTCATGCGCCTTCGCCAGGTAACTGAGAGCGACTGAAGCCGAGCGGTTCTGCACTTTTCCGGCGCCAAAGTAACGCTCCAACGCAGCGACGTCCTGCTCGATGACGGGAAGTCGATCGAGCCAGTGGCCTCTGCGGATCGCGATTTCACCGTAACTGACATCTGGCTCATAAACGTTCGCAGCACGCTGGGCCATCGCTGACCAACTATCCCGCGCCTTGCGATAGGCGCTAAGCGAGGTCTCGGCTGCGCGTGGATCGCCCGTGCGCGTGTAGATGGCGTAACAAAGCGCAGCGCGGAAGAGATTGGCGTAATACAGCCCGAGACCGTTGAGGATTAGTACGTCCTCCTCCACTTGGCGGAAGGCCGCAAGCATGGCGCGGCGATTGTCCGCGGCCTGAGCTGTCTTCAAAGCCTGTACTGAGGACTCCACCGTTCCTTCAAGCCAGGCGATGACTTCGCTCGGACTGTAGCGTGCGTTCTGGGTGCCCTCCAACAGATCGTTCGCCTGCTGGTCGATCGTCGAGAAGAGCTGCGGGTCAAGCGGGCTGATGGCACTCACATTGTGCGGAGCCGGTGAATCGCTATACAGCGGCCTCCCCGTCGGAGGGAGTATGGAGATGGGATAGTACAGTTCAGGCCAGAAGCTGTGATTGGAAGCCGAAGGCAGCCACGCGGTCGTAATGAGCGGCAAGATACGGCTGGAGTACGAAAGCGCGGACATCAACTCTGGGCCGCCAGGTCCAAATTGATAACGGAACCAGCGCTGAAATGCATTGGGAGAACCTTCAGGGCTGTATAAGGCGCGCCCCCAGACGCGATACGTAATCGCAAATTTGTCTGTGTCCGGGTGGAACGCACCGAGCACCCCATCCGCGTACGCATCTCGACCGCCAGGATGACCCGATCCTTCGCGGCCTTTGAACGTAAGCGGCTCGCAGAGTTCCATGCCGGCTGCACCGCAGAAGTGGGCGGCGCGGCCATACCCGGCTGCAAGAGCCGGATCAGCCCAGAGGAGATGGCGCTGCGTGCCGGGCCAGACGCGATAAAGTAGCGTGATTTCGTCGCGCTGACCGTAGAAGTCGCCATAGCCGTAGCGAGTAAAGTTGCGCGAGCCGCTGGAAACAGCAAAGGTTCCTGTGACTCCCTCGCGTGGGTATTCTGTCGCCCGAATGTCGGCCTGATGGTAGCCGAGGCCCAGATGTTCCGCCCAGAACTTCGCCCCGGCCTTTACCGGCATACCCGTCTTGCGAGCCATATCGATCATGGTTTGATTGAGACCCTTGGCATGCATATCGATTTCGATTGTGCGTCCTGCTCCAGAAATCGCTTCGAAGAGCGTCTGCCAGAAGGGATAACTGCCCTCAGGGATGCCGCTCTCGCCGTGAATACGTAGAGTGAGACCACTGATCTGTGGGCAAGCCTTGAGCACCGCAGAGAGAGCGTCTCGGCAATAGTCTGCGTGAGTCTCCGGCGTGAGACCCGTAATGCGGTGATCAGCCTTCGGGCTGTCGGTCCACTGATAAGCGTGCGTCCAGATGCCGAGCTGGAATTCCAAACCACGACGCGCCGTTTCCGCAGCGATGAATTGAAGCATTTCAAGATTCCGCTGACGCTCACCTCGTGCGAGAGGCGGTTCAATGGCGACCTGACTGTATCCAGGCAGTTCGACGAGGTAGGGATAGGGAAAGTGAAAGTAGTCGCCTGTGACGCCCCGAGGAAAGTCATAACCAAAGCCGAGCGCGAAATTGAAGCGGTTGAAGCGAGAGTAGGCAAGCGTATCCAGATAGCGCGTCCAAAAGACTCGGTCATAGAACCACGACTTGTCTTCAATCTCCGACACGAAGGCGCGCGCGACGCTTCGAACTCTGTTGGGCGTAGTCTCCACTATGGGTGCGCTGAAATGGAGAGCGCTCAGAGGATCGTCGCTGAGCTGCACGCGGTCAGCCAGTTCAAGGAGGCCGTAGACGAGACCGCGAGCATCAATGCCTGTGACAAGAATTGCCGCATTATTGTGATATCTGCCAGGAATGAGGGCTGTCGTTTCCGCCTGCTTGATTGCCGGCAGCGTTCCAAAACCTGCCGAAAATGGGCTCGGCAGCGGAGCGACCACGATGGTCAATTCCGCCGGAGCTGACGATGGCACGAGGCCCTTCTCTGTACAGACGCGGCGAAACTCAGCCAGAGCCCATTGCACCGATTCTTCGGCAACAAGAGCGCTGTCATTGGTGACGAGAGCGATGGAGCCACTTGCAGTAAGTGCGTTGGCGAGTTCAGCAGTCATCAGCGAGGAGGCTGCCGCAGAGAGTTTCAGAAAGGTACGCCGATTAGGCTGATTGGGCATCAAAAACAAATCCTCTCCAGACTCTTAGGCAATGCGCTGTGTCGCTCACCATCACCAGAAATCCTGGCGCTCGCGCCAACGATTGCTTCGTCCTGGCCGCCATTTAACTTCCGTCTGACTAACGCAGGACTAATCGCGCCAGCGATGGAGAGCGAACCAGGATTGTAATCAGTATCCCAACCAGACAGGCAAGTACAAAGCTGTGCAGAAAGACGAACCGCATTATGGTGCCCTCGCTCCCATAGGCGTTTGTGCGCCGAACGCAACCGGAGCCGTGTTTGCCAGCAACGTTAGCCCGGCAGCCTCCAGGGATGAAAAACCGAGCCCCAGCAGAATCGTTCCGCATACAGCTACCGGAGTTCCAAACCCAGCCGCCCCTTCGAAGAAAGCCCCCAAAATGAACGCGATCAAAAGCAGTTGCAGCCGGCTGTCCTCCGTTACACCGACCAGGCACTCGTGCAGCAGTTTGAATCGCCCGGCGCGCACCGTAAGCTGATACATAAAGATCACGGGAAAAATAATCCAGAAGATAGGAAACAGCCCGTATCCGGCACCCAGGACCGTCGCCCGCACCGCCAGGTGCAATGGCATGTGGAAGATCCCCACTGCAACCACAAGTGCTGCTGCAAGCGCGATGAGCGCCGCGGAATGCGCTTTCAGCTTGAGACCGATCAACAGCACTAGAAGTAGAAACAGAGGCAGCGCCGCCCACAATGTCGAGAGCCACCAGTGGTGCGCAGGATCGTAGGTCTGGAACCAGGCCGCCGAGTTACTCGGCAACATGCACAGAACTGCACTGGAGTCCTCTGCTAATGGGATATTCATTGTTTGGTATAAGTCGAATCACGCTCAATCAAGTGCCGACATTATCGATGCAGTAGGACAGTGATGTAAATGCTTTGGTCTGATGATCAGACTGGCAACCATCAGTACGGGAGGAGCGCCGCTGACGAGTTTTGCGCTTCCCGATGGGAATCTGCATCTCCCTTTATGCCTTGGGCTCCTTCTTCCAGATCTCCACGTAGTCCAAATAGTTCTGCGCGTACTTCAGGATCATCTTGCGATCTTCGTCACCCACCGTCCGTCGCACTTTGCCCGGCAGGCCGGCCACCAGCGAGTTCGGCGGAATGACCATGTTCTCCGGGATCAGCGCCCCCGCCGCAATAATCGATCCCTCGCCGATGCGCGCATTGTTAAGAATCGTTGCGTTTATCCCGATCAGGCACGCATCCTCGACCACGCAGCCGTGCACCGTCGCGTTATGCCCGATCGTGACCCAGTCACCCACAATCACCGGGTACACATACCGCATGCCATGCAGCACGGCGCAATCCTGCACATTCGAGTTTGAACCGATCCGGATTGCATTCACATCGCCGCGAACCACAGCGTTCATCCACACACTGGAATGTTCCCCCATCTCCACATCGCCGATCACCTGGGCGGAGACATCGACATAGCAGGACTCAGGAATAACGGGGAGCTTCCCCTGGTAGGGTCGAATCATGATGCTTCGATTCTACGAGCCGCCCCACCACCGCATCCTGAGCACAGCGAACGGCAGCGCGTCCCACTCGGACGGCTATCGAGGGAAACCTTCTTCTAACGAGGGAAATACGTGATCGGCCAGTTCCTCACGTAACGTAAGGCGCAGATCTGTCCCCGGCTCTGGCTCGGTGTTGGACTCAGGATGCAGAGTGGCAGTAGACGTCGTCCCTCCCGTATCGGTTGTGTTGACCACGAGGATGCTGGCTGCATGCCGCGTAAGATCGATCAACATCTCGGAGGAGAACCCACCCTGATCTCCGTCGTGGTACACATAGCGATGCCCCTTGAGATCGAGCACAAAGAAGCCAAGGCCCATCTTCGGCGCACCCTTCGTGTAGGCGGTAGCGGTCTTGCTGTTATTCCTAACGGGCAGCACACCGGTCCATGCCTCCTCAAGAGAACTGCGCTTCAGAACGAGATCGTAGACAGGGTTGGCAGGATCGCCGATGAGAAAGCGAACATACTTCACCATGTCTGCGATTGGCGCTTTCAAGCCGCTATTTGAGGTGGTGATCCCGGTATCGAAATTAAACGGCTGTTCGGTGAGCTTGTTTCCGGCACGCAGATAACTCGCAGATACATGCGACTCCAGAAAGTACGGCGAGCGATCGAAGTAGCTCGCCACCATGCCGAGCGGCTTCAGGATGTTCTTGTCGATGTATACCTCGAAATCGTCACCGCTGAGCCGCTCGATGATCTGTCCGAGAAACACATAGCCAAGGTTGGAATAACTCCACTGCGTGCCCGGCGCGAACGCGACATGCGTGTATGGCAGCATCGCCGCAACCTGTGCCCAGTGTGTCGGCTCGAATGGCTGCCAGTCGCAATTTCTGGGGTCATCACAATCCCAGGGCCACGTAGGGTCGCGAAAACCGGCGCTGTGGGTGAGGAGGTCGCGAATGGTGATTGCATCGATTGGCCCGAACTCATCATGGACCTGTCGCAGCTCAGGCACATAACGGACGGCGGGATCGTCCAGCGAAAGCTTGCCTCGATCGCGGAGTTGCAGAATAGCGATCGACGTCATGGTCTTGGTGATCGATGCCCAGTTGTACGAGGTCTCGGCATCGATTCGCTGTGAGGTGCCGTTGCGCATGAGACCGAAGAAGATCTGCGTCGCCGGATGTCCACCGCGAACAATGGCGACGCCTCCGCCTACGATCCCATGCTGCGCGAGGACTGTATCAAAGCGTTGATTGAACGCATCACTTTGAGCAAGTGCCCTCACAGGGGAGAGCACTGCTGCGAATAGCATTGCGAGGAGAACCACCGTCGCGGTCCGAGGGCAAATGAGCCTTCCACTTTGCGTCATGGTTGGAGGGTATATGAGGCGTTGAGAACAGCGAGAAGAACACCCGACAACCGCCCGCCTCCTCGAGCCGGCCAGCCGGACCTCAAGGGCCTCCCTGAAGTTGAGAACCGCCGCTGCATTACTCCGGCAACAGTGACTGCTGCACCGTATTGAAAAACGTGACGATGTTCTTGGCGAACACCAGCTCGATCTCGGTGTTGTCCGGGATGGTCTTGCTCCCGATCTTCTTGCCGACGAACGATGCCTCGGGATATTGCGTCTTCAGGAACCCGACCAGCGTCTCCGTATCGCCGATCGGGAAGGTGTCCAGCACACTCAGCGACTTGTAGACCTGCACATCGGCAAACGTCTCCGCCGGCACGTTCAGATTGGGCCACTGCATCAGGCCCTGTACGAGTACATAGCCTTCCACCTGCCGCAGACCGCTGGTCTGGTCGTGCATGCTTGCGGCGATCGAAAAGCCGGTATAGGCTCCCGACTGCAGAAACGGCCCCGCACTCTGCACCGACTCGCTGGCCATCAGATTCGAGCTCACGCCCGAGACCAGGTAATAGCGCCACTGATCGCCCGGACTGCCGTACAGGTCGTCATCGCCGGTGAGACTGAAAGCGGTCTGATCATAAGTGGAAGGCGGCTGGATGTAATAGGTGATCGTGCCGTCTACGGTTGGGATATAGTCCGCCTGCAGCGTGTGATAGATCTTGCCGTCGTAATACTGGATGGGGTTGCCGTTCACGTCGCTGTACACCTCCACCCCCGGGCTGGTGGGAACGTTGAGGGTGAGCCCGTTGGGGTCCACATAGACCGTGTAGACCACAGAGCCGCCCGGTTCAATCACATCGGTGATCTTGGTCGAGCCTGCCGTGACGACAGCCGACATCGGCACGGTGTTCTGGCGGGTAATCGACAGCGTCAGGGCCGTCAGCAGCTTCGAATTGTTGCTGTCGCCCCAATTGATCAGCGAGGCCACATTCTTCGCGATATCAAAGGGGATGATGTTGTTGGGCAGCACCGGCAGCCCCTGGCCGCTGCCTGTTGTCGGCACCGTGCCGATCCGCAAACCCGATGCGGTGGGCGCGACCAGCACGATATTGGCCTCAACATCGTTGTGCGGATTGCGCGGCGAGGTTGTATTACTCCCGGGCGGCTGGAACAGGAAGTCGGTTGCCGGGTTGAGCACCGGCACCGCGAAGACCGGCATGATCTGCGGCACGATGGTTGATGCGCTCGAGATCGGCGGCAGGAATCGCTCCGAATCGGTCACGCGATAGAACATGCGCCACGGCACCGATGTATTGGCTTTTTTCGCGGTGAGCAGCGCCAGCGCGTCCGGATCCTTGCTGTTGTTCAGCCAGTTGTTGTCCACGACCGTGTCCCAGAAATCATCCGCGTTCTGCGTCTTGGGCTGCAGGTAGAAGGCGTAGGCGCGGAACTGCTTGGTCTTGCCCGGGCGGTCATAGGGCTCCAGGTTGCCGGTCAGTCCATCCGCATTTCCCGTTGCATAGGAGGGCTGGGGTTGTTGGTAAACAAAGTTTGTGTCGCTGTTATCGGAGGTCGGCAGCCCCGCGCCCGAAGTGACCGATGGCACGATGTTATAGACCAGCCCATCCGATCCGATCACCAGATTCAGTCCGCTCTGGTTGGCCGGGTTGAAGGTCGAATTGAAATTCATGACGAAGTGCGCGTCATTGTTCGCGGCATAGCGCATCTGCGTATCGTTCTCGATCCCGTCGAACGAGGCCGTAATGTCGAACTGGACGTTCCCCGAATAGGTGACTGAGAATTTCTTCGTTTGGCTCTGCACCCACTCATATCCGCCCGAAAGCCCCAGGACTTGCGATCCGCCGGCGCTGACCTTGGCGTTGAAATCCACCTTCACATCCAGCGTCGAGCTCTGCGTCGTCACCAGCACCTCTTGATAGTTCGTGGTGTACGTGTGCTTCACTTCCTGTGTGCCGCCGCGCGCGGTCCAGACATATTCGTTGTAGAAGTCCAGCCCCGGAGTCAGCGCGGAGTTCGGCAAGGAACCCTGGCCGACATAGGTGGATTGGTAGAGCGCCATGGCGTTGAACGCCTGCTGATCAATCTGCTTCTTGAGCTGATAAGCTTCCACCACCCGCATGTAGCTTGCGTCGTGGCCCACCTCCCCGGGCGCGAAGTTGCCGTCATACACCGGCGAGAGCTGCCCGGTACTGGTCTGCCAAGTGGTCGCGCCGGATGCCAGCCGGGCCGGATTGTATTGATAGCCGATCATGCCATCCAGCACACCCGGGCGAACATATTTGCTGCTCATCCGGAACGACAGGATGTTGACGTCGCGTGGGATTTGTGGATCGGGCACGCGAAGGAAGCCGAACGTCGTGTTCGTCTGCAGCAGTATCTGCTGGTAGACATCCAGCGTCCGTGATGTGACGAAGGCCTGTCCATAGGGTGAAGGCAGGAACATCCGCTGCCCGAAACGTTCCTCGGTCGCGGCGGTCTTGGGCAGCGCGCCCGGCGGGTTTGAGGTGGTGAAGCCACCCAGATTGGGATTGGGCAGGATCGGCGTCTTCGAGGCCGGCGTCCCGACTGTAGTGCTCGCGACGGTCAGCGAGTTCAGGCTGGCCATGAAGGTGTCCCCGGTATACGGTGCCATCGCCCCGTCCAGGCGCACCGTGTATTTATGGCTTTCGTCAAGCTTTTCGCTGGCGGTTTGCTGCGAGGTACTGCCGCTTCCGCTGCCGCCGCTGATGGCGACATCTGCCGATATGTCCACGTTCACCGTCAGTTTTTCGCCCTTGATTCCGAAGCCCAGCGCCGACAGCACCGGACCGATGCCCATCGAGAAGGACAACTGTGAGCTGCCGCCTGCGGGCGCTGGGGAAGAAGTCTCCTTCTGAAGCGTTCCATCCGAATTGAAGGTCTGCGAATAGATTTGAGTCGGGCTGTAATCAGTCACCGTTTTTTGAGTTGCGGCCGGCTGCCCGTAGCTCTGGCTTTCACTTGTCGTGGTGTACGTAGATGGTTTGGCGCTCTCAGGAGCATAGTTGCCCGAAGCCCCTCCGCTACCCTTGTTCGTTGTCTGGCCGTCGTTGCTGTACGTGTATTGGAAGGAGTACGAGATGGGCGCGTTAAAGCTGACAGTGGTGGCGCCCGCATAAGATGGCTTATTGGTCAGGTTGGCCATCGGCGCGGGCGGGGCGCCCTCGATGTACCCGATGATCTGCACGTCACCCTGCTCCTGCGACACCCACACCAGCGCCAGATCGCCGACCTTCTTGCCGGCATAGACCGTCAGCACATGATTGTGCACGAACACATACGCTTCGTTCAGCACACCCGCGAGCGTCCCGGTGGCCGAGTTGACCGCCATCGAATAGGTGGTCAGGCTCGGCGGCGTATCGCAGACGGTCAACGCCACGCCCGGCGGCGTATAGAGGTTCGGCGAGACCAGCGGGCCGCACCTGCCGATGGCCGGGCAGCCCTGCAGATCGAGCGACGCGCTCCCCAGGTTGATCGTGAAGGCCGCCTGGTTCTTCACCTGCACATTTTCGACATATTTCGCCATTGGCAGAATCGGCACATCTACCCCGACCGCGGTCACCGAGAACGAGCCGGGCATGTACAACGTTAGGAACGGCTCGTTGCTGGGGATCAACTGTCCGAACATGTCGCTGATCACCTGGTAGGCCTGGCGAGCCATGCTCCAGAGGCTGATCTCCTGAATGCGGTAAGTGCTGCCGGCGTTGAAGGAGAGATAGTTGAAGCCCGACGGGCTCGAGGTATTGATGGACGCAAGGCTCATCTCGACCGCGGTGCCGTTGACGTAAAGCGCGATACCTTCCGCCTCGCGATGCGGCAGTGGCGCCAGCACTGCCTGCGTCGCGTTGCTGGAGGTGGCGAAGGTGTTGTCCACCTGGTTGTAGACCAGACCGTTGGGGTCGTACGCCGCCTTCCAGCAGCCGACCATGCCGGCGCCTTGCAGGTCGGCATAGCTCGCCTGGTCGATCTGCACGAATCCATGGCCGGTGCGGATGCCCTTGCTCCTGAACGCGCTGGCGAACAGATAGACGTCACGGATGTTGCCGGGCTGGCCGGGCGCGCCGAAGGGTATCGCCGCGCCACTGTCGTCATACGCGCCGCCGATCACAAGATTCGCCGCGCCGGTGGAGTTGACCATCAGCCCGGCATTGGCGGCCGGGATCAGCGAACTCGCCTGGCTGGTCCAGTCAGTCCACTTGCCGTTCGGCATCATCTGCCGCACCGCAATCGAGATGATGTAGCCGGTGTTGGGAGTTGGCTGGTTCAGCGTGGCCGCGAATTGCTCGAATGCCGTCGCGCCACTTGAACTCGGTGACGGCACCGGAATCGAGCCGCCGCTGATATCGATCGAGCTCGGCGCCTGCGGTATTGCCGTCATGCTGTTGGGGTCGGCGGTCGGCGAATAGGGATCCGTGTCGGCTTCATCGCTGCCCATCGGAGTCTTTGTGTGCTTGGTGATCAGCACCTGGTAAAACTGGTCCGCCTCGAGCGCTGGGCCCGTGAAGCTGCCCGGGGTGCTGCCGTCGGCGTTCGCCACGTCCAGCTTCACCTCATTCTGTGCCGTGAGCGTGACGCGGAAGGATGTCTGTGTTTGCGCCCCAGGGATGTCCGTGCCGGTTCCCTTGTAGAGCAGCCCCTGCTCGCTCCCGGTGCTGCTGGCGGCAACGGTCATCGCAATCGTAAAATCACGCTCGAAATTGAACGCGCTGCCATTGGCCACAAGGAACGGAGCGCCGGTGCACACCATCACATAAGGCTGCGTGTACGTAAGCGCGATATGCCGCCAGCCCGAGGTCAGCGCCGAGGGTGTCGTGCTTGCCTGCATCACCGTGTCATTCAAGGTCACATTGATCAGAGACGTGTTCGGAAAATCGATGTTCGCATACGAAATCAGCGGATTTTCGCCGACGTAGGTAAAAACGGAGTCGTCCCACACCGGCGTCACCGGCATCGAATGCCAGAACTCCACACTGAAATCGCCCTGCGGCGTAATCAGGTTGGCGATCGCATCGTCGCTGCACACGATTGGTGTATTCCACGCCGCCGAGAAGCTTTCCACCGGACTCGCCGTTTCATCCACCGCCGTGGTGAAGGCGTTATAGCCACCGGTCTCGAAGGTCAAAGGCGCGTAGGCCGGCAGGAACGTGAAGCTGGCCGTCTGCGTGAAGCTGGGCAGAAGCTTCGGAACGTCGGCGACGATCTGGTTGGCGGTCGCGCCGGGCGTATAGAGAATATCGAACAGTGTTGCGTTGCCGGAGGAATCGGTCGCCGGGAACTGGAAGGTTCCCAGCGCGTTCTGGATCACATTCACCGGCTGCCCGAACGGTTGCGTCGCGAGGCCGTAGACAAGGCCGTACTGGCTTTCCACCGTCGATAACGATGTCGCCGCCCACATCGAGCCGGGATTGATTCCCGCTGCCGTCCCCACGCCCTGGGTCGTGGCGTCCGTGACGATATAGGTTGTGCCGCCCATGTCGAACACGGCCAGTTGCTGTTGCCCGGCCGCCGGATGCGAGACATAAACCGTATAGGACTTCTGCACCGAGACGTACACGCCTTCGGATTTCACGAACGTGTAGAGCACGTTCTTGTAGGTGAAGAAGTCGGCCATTCCGGATTCCGATGTGCCTGCATAGACGTTGAGTACAGTCGTTCCCGCCGAAACTGTACCGATGGGAGCGGTCGTTCCTGCATAATTGCCCGCCGCCGGTGGCGTCAGATTAAGCGTGAACAACAGGCTGGAATCGAGTTTGAACGTCAGCTCTGGCTGCGCGATCATGTAGCTCTTTGTGCCAACAATCGTCAGCAGATTGTGCTGGCTGTCCTCCACATAGGCATAGTCCTGCCCGTTCAGCGTGAAGGTAGAATTGGCGATCGGCAGTCCCGCCTGCACCGTGACATCCGTAGCAAGCGGCGAGCTCTCATTGTTGCCCACGATGGCGTGCGGCAACTGGTTGGTGTCGATCACATAATTGAAGCCGCCGATACTGAACATCATCGGATTGGCGATCAGCGGCCACGGCCGGCCATTGTTATCCGTCACCACCAGGTTCGTGGTGTCGAGCGTGAACGTGCTGCTGCCGATCACGAACGTGGGAATCTGGTTGACTGTGAACTGTCCCACCACAGAGCCCGCGTCATAGATATTCGCATCCGCGAAGATGAATTTGCCGCTGGTGCTATCAAACGGATTGGTGAGCGTGAAGCCGGACTTCGCAATCGGGATCGCCGCTTGCCCCTGGCCGCGCAGCGAGCCACTCGTGGTCGTGGCGTAACTGATCACGAAGATCTCGTCGGCCACTGAGATCAGATCGCTGCTGGGCAGGATCGGGAAGCTCGCCGTAATGACCTGCGGAAGTCCGTTCGCGTCCACATGAAGCGTGTACGAAGCGCCCGGATCGCTGAGCTTGAACGTATTGAGAGCGGTGAAGGCAAAGGGCGGCTTGCCCGCGCCCACCACTTTCCAGCCAGTGGGATCAGTGGCGCTCGGCCCGGGAATGATCGTGTAGAGCTCGCCGTTGATCTCAAAGCTGTTCAGGTTCACCGGAACCGCCGGCGCTCCACTCGCCACCGGCTCCACTTCATCAATGTCGATGGTGAAAATATCGGAGCCGACCGTCGCCACTCCCGCATTGACATTAGCCCCCGCAATCACCGGGAACTGCACCTGCACATCGTTGTAGTGGATCAGATAGGTATTGCCGTCGGCCGGCGTAAACGCATACCGCGTCGTCTCCGGCAGATACAGCAGCGCCTCTACCCGGTTGTCGGCCGTGTCGACATAGAAGGTGATTCCAGTCAGCACGTCGATGAAGAAATCGCTCTCATAGGGGAAGCTGACCGAAATCTGGTTGTTGCCGCTGCTGTCGAAGCTGAAACTCGCGCCCGAGATCGTGTCGGTAAAGCTCAACTGGCTGCCGTTCACCGTGGAGGGGAAGGTCGAGACCGTCTTGCGATTGTCCGTCACCCCGGACGCGCCCACCGTATAGGTCACCGCGCCATTCGGATACGTCACAGAAAATTGCTTGGTCGCGCTGTTATACGTAAGCCCGTTGGGTTGGATCGTCGCCGTGGTGGCGGTCAGCGCATAGCTCAGGGTCGTGCCTTGATAGGGCAGGGTCACCGTTTGGTTCGGGGCAGCGCCCGCCAGTTGCGCCTGGTTGGTCGCCTTCACAACGTTCACGTCATTGATCGTGTAGAGCGCCTTCCCATCCGGCGAGAACTGGTCGTCGGCGGAAACCACATACCCCTTGATCGCCGTGCCTTTGCCCGTTTTGTCCACGTTCACCAGGTAGGCAAGGTTGGAGACAGGCGCAGCCTGCGGCACGATGAAGCGCCCCGCCACCATCGGCCAGAACGGCCCGGCGGCATTCTGATAAACAATCGGAACGTTCACCGTATAGGTCGTCGCCCCGGCGATGAAGCTGTTGTTCTGCACCAGGTAGGCATTGGGAGTCGCCTGATTGTCCAGCGCTAAGGTGAGACCGGTCGAGACCGGAACCAGGGCCGTGAAGCTGCCACCGGTCAAGGGCACCGGATATTCGGTGTTGTTTGAATCGATGAATGTGATCTGCTGGCCCTGGCGGACGCAGGTGTAGACGATGCCCGTCACCGGATCGGTGAAGGAGCCGCCGGTCAGCGAGCCCCCGACCGCGGTCAGCGTCGCGACATCGGTGGCGGCGCCGAAGGTCGTGGAATCGACCGTGACCGTTGTGCCATTCACCGCCAGCGTGTACAGCAGCGGAATCGTGAAGGAACCGCTGCTGATCGGGAAGACGCTGTAGATGTCTCCCTTGGCCTGGCCGAAGTCGGCGACCGCGATGTTCACATAATAGGTCGGGCCGTTCGGCACTTCGAAATAGCCGCCCTGTCCGAGGTTGCTGTAGATCTCATAGCTGTTGCCATCGCATACCGCCGTGTTGGCGCTCAGTGTGTAGAGCTTGTTGGTGTTGGTATCGGTGAACTGATTGTTCGCGATCGGGTAATACTGCTTTCCATCGAATGCGGCAATATCCGTCGCCCGCCCAAAGAACAGCGTCCGTGTTCCGAAGGGAACCTGGTTCGGGTTAAGCGCGCCGCTGTTGACCAGGAAGTTCTTGCTGGCGCCGATCGTGATCGCTCCCGCATCGGTGCGCAGCTGATAGATCACCGCGCCGGCAGTGAACTGCGCAGGACTGTTCGCAGCCGGGCTGGTGATCAGATAGTATGCGGAGCCATCGTAGGCGGCGCTCTGCTTCACCGTGTACGTTTGCCCGCTGTCGGTGAACTGAAAAGCCGCCACGCCCAGCGCCTGCGGCAGGCTCACCACACCATCATTGCCGATCACATAGCTCGTTCCCTCATCGACAAAGGTCCGGTAATCGAGGATCGGATAGATGATGCCATCGCCCACCACTGTGGCATCGTCGATCCGGTAGACGATGTTGCCGATGGTCACGGTATCGGCGTTGGGCTCGGTGGTGACGGTGAAGCTGTTGTTCGCCGTGCTGATCGTATAGCTGTAACCCGATGTGGTCAGCGGATAGGTGGTGCCGTTGCCGACGATCTGACCGTTCATCGTATCGAGCAGGTAAATGTAGTTTTCAATCGCGACGACATTTCCCTGGGCAATGTTGAACTGTCCGGAGATCGTTGCCCCCGTCAGCGAACCCGATTTCAGCGTGATCGTGTATTGCACCCCATCCAGTACAAACTGGGTGTTGTTCGCCGTCATCGTGACCGTGCTGCCGCGGCCCATCACTGTATTCGGCTGCACGTTCGTGTTGATGATGTAGACCTCGCCGTTGAGCGAGAACTGATACGGATTGATCGGCAGAGTCTTGCCGTTGCCGGTGACGCTGACGTACGCTCCGCTTGCCGCGACATCGAACGTGTAGAAATTCTCGCCGAAGGTGAACATCTGCGGCGCGGTCATCAGCGGGTAGCTCGCCGGGCTGCCGGTCGTCGATGCGTTGTACGGGAGCATCGGGCTCCCGTTCACGGTGTAACCATTGTTCGCGAAAGCGATCACATAGCCGTAGGCCGACGACGAGGCAAACGTGACTCCCGTTTGCACCGGCACAGTGGTGGTGGTCGTGCCCTGGGTGATCGTGACCGTGCCGTGCACGGGATCGTAGCTGTACTGCCGCCCGGTGAGGCCCAGGACGATGCCGTTGAGATTGCCCGGCGTGTTGAACACGTCGATCGTCGTGATCTGACCGCCCGGCGGCAGCCCGCCACCCGTCATACTGAACTGGCTCAGGGGAATCGGCGAAGGCGCGTCAGTAGTCCCGGGCGCGTCGAGCGAGGCGTAGCTCACCGTATACACACCGCCGGTCATCGCGTTGAATGTGAACATCGTCCGGTCCACCTGGACCTGCGTGTTGTTGGCTTCGAAGAGGTAGCTCTTGTCACCCACCACCAGCGTGTATCGCGAGGTGATGCCATCGGCGAGCGTAGTGCTGAGGTTCACCACATAGCTGAAGCCGTTCAACTGGAACCTCGGCGTTGACACCACCACCCAGATCGGATTGTTCGGGTCCGTGGTATCGACGAAATACTGTCCGCCTCCTGCGCCGCCCGCCTTACCGGTGGAATCCATGATGCTGCTGGTCACCGCGTTGAATGTGTAGAAGACGCCGCTATCGCCCTTCATCGTGCCGCCGGCGGCGACATCGCCTTGGGCTACTGCTGGGATCGCGGCCGATCCCTCGAACGCCCAGGTGAATGGCGTACCGATCATCGCTCCTTGGCCGTTGCCGCCGAAAATCCCGTTGTTGATGGTGTTCGCGCCGGATTGCAGCACGGTGACCGGCACCTGCTTGTCCAGCCCGTGCGACAGTGAGCCGTAGAACGCTATCAGCTTGTTCTTCTTCGGGTCCCACGGTTGGATCGTCGTTGACCCGGCGATCGGATAGGTGACGCTGCCCGAGTAAATCTGCGAAATCAGCACCGGCTGCTTCGCCGCGCCGAGCACGTTCAGGCTGTAGCCGTTGAAACCCGGCGCCCCCGAGATTGGCGAAGCCTGCACCGGCTGCGCCGGGCCGCCCGAGGGTTGAATCGAAATGGCCGGCGGCAGGATTCCCTCCCCCACCGCCTGGATCGGAATATAGGCCGGCGGCTGCCCCGGCGACGCCGGTCCGAAAACCGCATAGATCAAATTGGAAGCCTTGTTGATCTGTGCCACCAGATCCTGCGGGTTCACGTTGTTGGGAGTCTCCCCGAGAGCCGGCGTCGCCGACGGGTTGGCGGGCGCGGCCAGCGTGACCTTCAGTGGGAAGGTGTTCGTCTCAAGCACACCGCCATCCTGCGAATACAGCACGTAGGTATAAAGCTCGTTATAGTTGCCGTCCGCATCCAGGTAGTATTTGGCGACCTTATTCCCCGTGCCCGTGCCATCGTCGATCAGACACATCGCATATCCCTGGTCGAGCAGCTCAAAGAATGCGTTGTCCAGCGTGTAGTAGTGATCGCGCGAGAACAGGAAGAAGTCATATTTCAGTGGCAGCCCATTCAGCGTCGCAGTGTTCGCGCCCGTAGGATTGCTCCCCAGCGACGCCACGTCGCGATCCGCCTTCTTGTTCACGAAAACCGATCCCGTCACGCCGTTCTCGAGATGCAGGTTGACCGACACCACCGAGCTGAAGGTATCCATCACTCCGATCGCCTCCGGCCGCACCGCGTTCTCAAAGTTCAGCAGCAGAGAGCGCGTCCGGTTGCTGAACGTGGGATCGGCCACCGACGGCGGAACGTTGGCAATGTAATTCGGCAGGCCAGGTCCGGTCAGCCCGTCATAGGTCAGGCTCCAGTATTGCCGTGGCAAGCTGAGGTCCGTGTTGTAGAAGGCGACCTCATAGCCATAGAGGTCTGCCACCTGGTCCAGCAGCGGCAGCTGGCTCGGCAGGACATCGTTGACATCGAAATGGTCCGCGCTCGAGAAGCTGTATCCCGTCGCGCCCAGATAGCCGTTGAGGAACACCACGCCCTTGTTCGTCAGCTTAGGATCGGGACTGGCCAGGTCGCAGAGCTCATTGTTGTCGTAGTCGAACAGCACCGCGACCAGCATGTTCGCCACCGACGACACGGTCGAAATCAGCTCTCCGCCGGTCTGGTCGTTCGACAGCGACGTCGAAAGTCCCGACTCCTCGATGTTGTAAACCGCGCCCGACACCGAAAGGAAGCTGTCGACGGAAAGCCCCTTCGTCTGTTGTGCGGTCCAGGTCTCGACCGGGCGATTGTGCAACGAATAAATAATGTTGGTCCGGTCGAAATACCATCCTTGCGGCACCTCCTGCTGCGCGCAGATGTTGTGCGGCGCCGTCCGCCCGTCCAGCGGATGGTCCGTCCGCCAGCAGATGCCTTCCTGGATCTGGCCGTTGGTCAGCGCCAGCACCTGCTGCTTTGGTTGCAGCGCATACTTGTGCGTCAGATCGTTGGGAGTAAACAGGACGGCGATCGGATCGTAGACGAAGTGCAGCTTCTGCAGCGAGAGGATCGGCTTGCCCTCCACATCCAGGTTGAACCCCTGCGGATACATGACGCCGTTCACCGTCTCGCCCGGCTGCGCGACCACTTCTGGATAGATGAAGGTCCAGAACTGCTCGCTCAGGAAATTCGCAATGTCAGCCACGAATCCCTTGGTCGCATCCAGCTCGGGAATTGGCACGAAGATCGTCGGGGAGATGTAGACGTTTCCCGCGATGTTCGTGAAGTCCAGCGTGTCCAGCGAATCGACCATCGTGCTCGGCGTATAGCTGTCGCCGAAAAACTGCAGCCCGCTGCGCTTGTAACGCGCGCCTTGCGCCAGCACCAGATTCCCCGAACCCGGCACATACGTGTCGATCAGCAGCCCTGAAACGCAGCCCAGCCCGCCCACTCCCGCCAGCGCCGCGCAATTCGATACCGCGCGCACCAGGTAGACAAGGTTGTTGTACGGGATCACCTTGAACTGGAGCGGCAACGTACCATCAGAATCGGCCGGCGTGTAGAAGCCGTTGGTGTCGGTCAGCGCGGGGTTGATCGTACCGACATTCACCAGCGTCGTACTCGCCTGCCCGACTGCGTAGATCTCCGCCGGAAAGGGCATCGGCTGGTCATTGCTCATCGACAGTTGCGTTGTGCCCGCACTCGCGTCGATCGCGAAGCTTGCATACACCGGAACCGTGACCCCGCCGCTGATCTGCGAGCCGGCGCCGATCACGAAAGGCACATTGGCCACGCTGATCGTCTGCGCCGCTTCGTACCGTCGACTGGTGAAGATGTTCGTCAGGTTGAACATGTGCGCGGGAATGCTCTTATCCACGCTGAATGCCAGGTCGAGCCGCATCGGAACCAGGTCGCCGCCCCCGAATGCGAGATAAACATTCGTGCCCTGTGGCCTGGTCGCCACCATCAGGGTGCAGGTCGCGTTCCAGTTCTGGCGCCGGCAGGCGAAGGTGATCGGCCGCAACCGTTCCATCGCCGTTCGAAACATCGTGGCCACCGAATAATAGGGCAGGTTCGTGCACACATAGGTCCGCGACTCGCCAGTTGAAGCCTCGTCCTCCCCGAAGACGAACTCGAACTGCAGGCTGTCGAAGCGATTGTTCACGTCATACAGCGACCACATGTAGCCCAGCGCGAAATCGTTGGTCTTCGCCAACACGTTCGTGTAGGGGCTTTCGAGATTCGGCTCCGCCAGATGCCCATACTGGTCATAGGCAATCGACGGCACGATGATCGACATGTTGTACGCCTTCAGCCGCTGCACGAACACCACCCGCACGTAAAAGGGGTCGTAAGTCGCGTGCTGCGTCGGATCCGGCAGTTGGTTGGGAATAGTCAGATCGGTCGCAACCAGCTCGATCAAATAGCATTCGCCCGTGGCAGCGTTGTAGACGGAAAAGCCGTACACCACCTGCGGCTTTCTCCTCTGGTTCACTAGATTTGAGAGATTTATCGAACTGCTGATTGCGGAGCTCTGCTCCATAATCGCGACCTGCGGACCGGCCTGCTTGGTCTGCGCGAGATTCGCCGCTGTCTGCTGCGTCTGCAGGTTTTGCAGCTTTAGCGCCGTGGACAGGCTGGATGCGGTGCCGGCGATCGCGGAGGTGAGGTTCCGGACGACGGTGCCGCTGATCTCACTCGTCGCCGTGGCGCTCATCGCCGAGACGCCAACGGAACCCGAGAGGGCCTCCGTCTCCGCCACGCTGAAATCGACGCCATAGGTATACGGGTTTTGCTGGCTCACCGCGCCCGGCAGCACCACCTGCCTGCTCGCCGGCACGCCCTGCCCTGCAGCCGGCGCGGCGGGAAGTTGTGAGCCCAGCAGATCGATGATCCCGCTCGCGAGCGCCGACAGCCGGTTGCGGTCGATCGACTGGTTGAGCGTGTCGAAAGGAAAACCGAGGATCGGCCACACCACCATCCCTTGCGTGTCCAGGTACATCTGCATCGGCTCCTGCACCTGCTGCATGGTGTGGGCGATAGCTTGCGTGTCGCCCTGCGCCGTGGCGATACGGTTGTCCTCGGTGTTGCCCGTATAGCGGATATCGAGATACGGATTGTGGCGATTGGCGAACTGCCAGTAGCGCGAATCCGGCCAGAAGTTCGGCGGATAGGGCCGCTGCGTCGGATCGTCGCTCAGCGTGTCGAGCTCGATGATGCTCAGCATGTAGCGCTTGCCGCCGATCACGACGCTGTCGGTCTCCGGCACAAACACAAACTTCTCGCTCGGGCCGACCTGCGCCTGCCGCACCAGGCCAAGCACGAATTGCGTCGGCGCGAACGCCTTCGACGAAAGGTCATCGGGAGCGGAATTGATCGCGATGCCGGCGACGAACACATTGTTCGAACTCGCTGAACCCGCTTGCCTGGTATCGACGTTGATATTGGTGAACACAAAAAGCGAGCTGTCCGTCATCTGCAGTGCGTACGCCGGCAGGCCGCTGCTCACCGCGCCCAGCACCATGGCGCCGTCAAACGATGCACCCGGCAACGCCGCCGCACTCACGGGTACGAAGATCGGCACCGCCCACACCGTCATCGTCGCGGCGCCCCCGACGAAACTGCCGAAATAGAGGTCCCCAACCTGCGGCGTTGATTTGTCGGTCGGCTGCGGATTCGCCACGCCCAGACCGGTGACCACCGCGATCTGATCGGAATCGAGAATGTCGATCGCGGACTGATTGGCCCCATAGGTGAGCTTGACCGAATAGGATTCACCCTGCGTGATCCCATTGCTGCCAGCGGCCGGCGCCGGCAACGTGAGTGAGAGGATCGGGTAGAGCCGCACGCTGGTCAGCGCCGCCTCATACACCATGGCACCGACATAGTTGTGCTGCGCATCCGGGTTGGCCAGCTTCGGTGTCGCACTCAGCGTGGACTTGTCCGAACCGCGTACCGTCAGCGCCGTCCCCTGCAGGCTGAAGACATATTCGACGCCGGCGGTCAGGCTCAGCCCGGTATCGGCAATTGCCAGGTCGATCGGCGCCAGCGCGTACGTGTCTCGATGGGCGTCGCACAGGTTCAGCACCGTGCCGGGAGCATTGGCCTCAAACTGCGCACCGTCGCCCAGCGGCTGGCTGAAGAAGTCAGTGCCGATC
The DNA here is from genome assembly GCA_035651235.1 of Acidobacteriaceae bacterium. GTDB lineage: Bacteria > Acidobacteriota > Terriglobia > Terriglobales > Acidobacteriaceae > Granulicella. The sequence goes on along the minus strand of DASRGC010000033.1, from coordinate 59,093 downwards.
GGGATGCTGGTGATCCCCGTCCCCGACAGAGCCTCGATCGGAATGAAGGCCTCCAGCTCCACCTGCACAAAAGAGGGTGAGGCTGGCGTGCTGGTCGGCGTATTGCCACCCTGGCCCACCGGCAACTGAACCGGCCCGAGCGGAACCCTCGAAATCACGTTCAGTGCCTGCCTCGCCGCCACCTCAACCGCGACCGCATTCCTGCCGCCGAGCGCGCCGGGTGCCGCCGGCGCCTGTCCTCCGCCCGCACCCTCGGCAGGGTTCGGTGCGGGCGTCGCGCTGGCCGGCGTGGTCGTAACCGTCGCCGTCACCGGAACCGTAAGCTGATCGGTGATCCCCGCCGACGGAGTGGAGCTAATGTCGAACTTGAGCGCCGCCGTCATCACACTCAGCCCGGCGGCCGCACCCGCTGCGGAATAATCCCCCGCCTCGGCAATCATCGTCTGCAGGGTGTCCGGCGACAGGATGTACGTAGCGGCCGCGAACTTCGCCAGCACGTTGGGCAGGTTCCCCCCGTTCAGGAACGGAGCCGCAGGATCGTATATCAGCTGCGGATTGATCGCGGCGGCAGTGTTCGCGATTGCGAACTCCGAATTCGCCGCCTGGTAGTCCAGGATCGGGAAGCCAAGGCTCGTCTTCCAGCTATTGTCGCGATAGAAGCCCGCAATCTGCTGGTTCGTGAACGCGCTCAGCGGCTCCGGCGCCGTGCACGTCAGCGCGGAAACGCCCATCACCGCCGAGTCCCCGACTGAGATGCTCGTGTATGCGGTCGAATTCTGGAAAGGGGTGGTGATGAAGGAATCCCCACCCATGATCACGGTGTTCGGCACGCCGGCAGCCGTCAGTTGCGTGGCCTTGGCGGCGTCATAGCCCGGACCGCCCGCGAAGATCGCGGTTTCGCCATAATCGAACCCTGGCGTCGTCTGGCCTTGCGCCGGCGTCTGCGTCGCGCCGAAGCGGTTAGCCGCAAACTGCCCTGCCGTCGCCTGGTCAACGATGTACGCCATCGGCAGCACAAACGTCTTGGCGCCGATCGCGTTGTTGGTCGTCACGTCATACACCAGCGATGTCGCCAGAGGCACGATCGCAGGCGTCGGGTCATAGATCTGCTCATTCTTCACCTGCGCGAAATCGCCCGTCGGCACGACTTGCGCAATCGCCGATCCCAGCAGGATGCGGCGCAGCCCCGTCCCCGGGTCATAGCCGGTCAGCCTCTCCGCGAGCTGCTCCTCCACGCTCGGCGCCAGGTCCACCTTGCCCGGCACATAGCAATGCGTCACGAGCTGGAAGATGTTGCTGGCGGAAAGGTCCGTGTACATCCGCAGGATGCCCGCATCCGTTCGCGGGTAGAACTTCACGTTCGCTCCACTCAGCGGAGCATCTGAATCGGCATCCGGCGCGATCGAGAGGAAGAATTCGTTCCGCTCGAACCACACCACGAACAGCCTCGTCGATCCTAGTTGCCGGTACGGATCGACATTGGCGCCCGCCAGGTAGTTGCTGAAGCTGCGCTGCGTGTTCGCCGCGTCACGGTACGTCTTCCCCAGCCACGCGAGCGCGCTGTAAAACCACGCGGGAGCCCATTCCACCGCAATCGGCAGGAAGATGCCGCTCCTGGCCCGCGCCGCGGCCGTGCTGGTCGCGTTCGCCTCCGTCACTGTGCTGGTTGGGGTGGCTGTAGCTACATCTACCGGGACGACGATCTTCACGCCGCCGACTTGCGTCTCGTCCGCCATGAGAACCCCTCCAAAGACTTCACCTGGATGAGAAAGGGGCGTATCGGTGATGTTCGAAAAGGCCGAGAACACCTGAGGTCGGATATCCCCAGGCTTGTATCGCTGGCGGCGATTAATCTCGCTCTCTCAGCTGCTTACTGAGATAGGACTTCCTGAAAGCTGGCTACACAGCTGACCTGCGCGCGGCTCGCGCCCACGCCAGCTAACGCACCCATCGGGAGGAGAAACGAACATCTCACCATATCGGACCCCGTGAAGCGAGGCCGCAGTATAGCACTTCGTAACTACACGCAAGATTAAATCGCGGACCAAAAGGCGACATCCTCGTCTGGCGACCCTTGGTGCCCACACAACAGACGTCGCTGAACCGGTTGAAGAGGGCCCGCGCCCGGCCCTCTTCACCTCCGGTGTTGACTAAAACTGGTTCCAGAGCAGCTGGTTATAGACATCGTGGTGGAACTGGATTTCGCAGGGCTTCACGACCGTTCCGAGCAAACGCGGACACCGATCGGCCGAAGCCTGTTTCAGCTCTGCATAACGTCCCTTCACGTCTTCGCCCAGAAGCTCCGTCGTCCAGGATGCGCTGCGGAAGTTGTCGATGGCCGTATAGATGTTGTCCGGCAGGTAGCGTTCCGCCTGGCGCAGATTTTCGATCTCCGCTGTCTCACCCGACAGACCTGTCTTGAAGACCGTGTACAGAACCATGTACGGGTTCGCGTCCGGTCCCACGGAACGCACCTCCACGCGCGCCGACTTCTCATTGCCGATAGGAATTCGCACCATCGACCCACGATCCGTCGCCGAAGCCTTGATCTGATTCGGCGCCTCGAAGTGCGGATCGAGACGGCGGTAGGCGTTCACGCTGGCATTGAAGAGCAGGCAGATATCATTTCCGTGCGTGAGGATGCGATCAACAAACTCCCACGCGAAGCTCGAAACCTTCTCGACACCATTGGGATCCCAGAAGAGGTTCTTGCTGTCTTTCGTCACCGACACATTCGTGTGCATGCCGGAGCCGTTCACGCCGGTCACCGGCTTCGGCAGGAAGCTCGCGGTCATGCCCATCTGCGTGGCCACCTGCCGGCAGATCAGCTTATAGAGCTGAATCTGGTCGGCCGCTGCGACGGCATCGCCATAGCTGTAGTTGATCTCGAACTGCGAGGGCGCGACCTCCGGATGGTCCTTCTCGTTCTCAAACCCCATCGAGCGCTGCACTTCGGCACTGAGGTCGATGAACTCGCGCAGCGGATCGCCCGGCAGCGAGTGGTAATACCCGCCCTGGTTGACATACTCGAACTTGCCCGTGTCATGGAACTTGCGCTCGGCATCAATGCCTTCGAACAGGAAGCCCTCAATCTCATTCGCTGCATTCAGCGTGTAACCGTGGTTGGTGAACTGCTCGCTCGCAAACGTCTTCAGCAGACCGCGGACGTCGCCGCTATACGGTGAGCCGTTTTTATCGATGACTTCGCCAAAGACGAGTACCTTGCCCGGACCGAAGATATCCGCGGGAGCATAATAGAACGCGCTCCAGTCGAGCCCGAGACGGAGGTCGCTCTCACGCTGCGCCGTGAAGCCACGGATCGAGCTGCCATCGAACGTCAAATTGTCATAGCTCTTGATCAGGAACTTCTTGTCGTAGTCCAGCATGTGCAGCCGGCCTTCGAGGTCGGAGAACAGTACGGTGACCGCCTTCACACCCTTAGTGTCGGTCAACCACTTCAAACGCTCCTCTTGAAGTTTATCGATGGCGACGCGTTTCCGGCGCTGATCCTTGGCTTTGAGATTGAGCTCCTCCAGCTCTTCGTACGACAGCTCAAGAAAATTGCGATATTCGTTCGGCATGTTGCTCCTTTGTTTGTGGTTGATGTTGTTGCACTGATCGGCCGGCGTTTTCGAATAGAGTCGAGTCGTTGTTCCTGCCGTCCGCGTGTGAAGGGAGAGTCGCACGCAGGCGACTCTCCCTTCATCCACCGCGCACCGTGTGCGCAATGTAGTGTCGATCCAGTCAGGCCCGCGTCTTTGCTAAATCGCCATCTCCCCGCGTTCCTGGTTGCGGATGCGAATCACTTCCTCCGTCCTGTACAGGAAGATCTTGCCGTCGCCGATGGAGCCGGTGGCGGCGTTCGCAATAATCGCGTCGACGATGGCGTCTACCCGATCATCCTTGGTCACAACCTCAACCTTCAGCTTGGGCAGAAGGCTGATGTCATACTCACGGCCTCGGTAGGTTTCCGTGTGGCCCTTCTGGCGGCCGTGTCCACGCACTTCGGAAACGGTCATGCCTGCCACGCCAAGGTCCTGCAACGCATCTTTCACGGCTTCGAAGCGATTCGGCCGGATCACTGCAACGACTGTGGTCATCGGTTATTTCTCCATGGTTTGAGTTGCGTGGCCGAAGCTGGAAGCAAAGGACGATGAGGTCGAGTAAGCCGCGTTGCCGGGCGACTGGCTCAGACCCGATGGGCTGCCCAGCGACGTGATGACGTACTCCGGGTAGGCCGAGATGCCGTGCTCATGCAGGTCGAGACCATACTCCTCGCCCTCTTTCGTGACACGGAGCAGACCCATTGCATTGACCGCCCACATCACCGCCATTGACACGGCAAACGTTGCGAGTGTGATGGTGATGCTGCCGATGGCTTGTGCCTTGAAAAGCGTGAAACCGCCGCCGTAGAACAGGCCCGTGAGCGGAGCGGTGTTGTCAGGAGCGAGCGGGCCGGTAGCGCCGTACTTGCCTGCAGCGAAGAGACCAAGCGAAAGCGTTCCCCAGATGCCGCAGATGCCATGCACGGGAACTGCGCCGATCGGGTCGTCGATGCGCAGGTACTCGAGCAGTTCAACACCAGCCACGACCACCACACCGGCGACGCCGCCGAGAATGATTGCACCGGTCGGGCTCACCCAGTAGCACGGGCAAGTGATCGCGACCAGGCCGGCGAGAAATCCATTCACCGTGAAGCTGATGTCCCACTTCTTGCTCATCAGGTACGCTGCAAACATCGCCGTCAGGCCGGCTGCGCACGCCGCCAGCGTGGTGTTTGCAGAGATGCGGCCGATGCCTTCGAAGTCCATCGCGGAGAGCGTGCTGCCCGGGTTGAAACCGTACCATCCAAACCACAGCAGCAGGCCACCGGACGCTGCGATCGTCAGATCATGAGGCATCATCGGGCCACCGCCATCGCGCTTGAACTTGCGCCCGAGTCTCGGACCGAGCACGATGGAACCCGCCAGAGCGATAACCCCGCCGATCGTATGCACCACCGTCGATCCGGCGAAATCATGGAAGCTCTGTCCCAACGACGGAAGGAAGTAGCCGGCGCTCCCCATCGTCGCCAGGAATCCGTCCGGTCCCCATGCCCAGTGACCAATGATCGGGTAGATGAATCCTGAAACGGCGATGCTGTAGAGCAGGTCGCCCGCAAACGCCGTACGGCCGATCATCGCGCCCGAGGTGATCGTCGAGCAGGTGTCCGCGAAGGCAAACTGGAAGATCCAGAATGCGAGAAACGCAACGCCCGTGGTCTCATAAGTCGCCGGCGCTCCCTGCAGGAAGAACCAGTGATGGCCGATGAACCCGTTGCCGTGGCTGAACATGAACGAAAAGCCCCAGGCATAGAACAGCAGCCCGCACAAACACGTGTCGACGATGCACTCCATGAGCACGTTCACTGTCTCGCGCGACCGGCAGAAGCCCGCCTCGAGCATCGTGAAACCCACCTGCATGCCGAAGACAAGGAACGCGGCGACGAGCGTCCACACCGTATTGATCGGGTTCACAATACTCGCGGCTTGAACCGTCGCGTCTGCAGCGAACACGCGATGGCCGAAGAGCCCGGGATTCACCCAGTAGACAGCTCCAAGGACAATGGCAAGCCCCGCGACTTTGCCTGCGAACAGAACAGCGCCATAGCGACGCCAGTCGGCATTGCCGATCCGCTCGCGCAAACGCACCAGCAGCGGAGCCTTAGGCTCGGCTCTGCGCACGCGCTGCGATCGGGTCTTCCTGCCTATGAATCGCTTTGCTGTCAGAAGAAGAAAGATGGAGCCGATCAGTCCGAAAAACAATACGGTGGCATTCATAGATTGCGTGTCTCCTTCGGGTTACTGATTCGTCGAAAATCTCAAATCTGCTTCAAATCATTGCGTCAGCGTTTCGGACCAAAGAATGCAATGAAGGCGGCCGTCAACGTCGACTGCCCCTTCACCATCTCCGAATCTCCTTTGTGGTACACCGCCTCGTCCGACCAGTCGTGCCGATACTCAATGCGCGACAGCAGACCCGAGGCCCACTTGTACTCGTAGGTGCCGGTGAACTCCTTCATGTTCTGCACCGTGCCCGTCGCAAAGCCTTCGTTGTCGTTGAAGTATTCAAAGCGGCCGGTCAGAGAGGACTTGCCCGTAGCAGCCGCATGCACCGCGAATGCGATTCCCTGCAAGTGCTCGCTTGCAGCCGGCGCCACATCAAACACAGCCGCACTGTGGTTTTGTAAGTAGTCGTAGTTGATGTAAGCGCTGAGCTTTGACGACGGCGTCAGCGTCACCGTCGTATCGATCAGGTTGCGATAGCCTTTCAGCGTGTCGGTGTTTTCCGGCCCCGTGTAGTAGTTCAACGCCCAGCCGAACTTGGGCTTGGTGAGCGCGCTGGTAAGCCCGATCGTCACGCCGCCGTTGTTGTCCACAACGTTGTTCCAGCCGTTCACCACCTGAATGCCTGCTGTCCACGTTGAGGTGACCGGAGTAGCGGTGCGCAGCCCAAAGTGGTAGTACGGGATGGCGTAGGCGAAGAGGATTGAGCGCGAGTAGTTCCAGTCGTCCTTCGCTTCAATCACTTCAGCGCCGGCGGACGTCACAAACTGGCCGAAGTCGATCTCCGTGCCGTGTGCTTTCGGCGGCTTCGCGCTGATGTATGCCTGCTCCAGATAGTTGGCCGTCGACTGCTCCGACGCGCTGTGGATCAGCGAATTCGTTCGCCCCCACAGCAGGTCCACGTGCACCCCCACGGGATCGGGATCGTGATTGAGCGTCAGCTTGGCAGCGCTCAGATTGAACTGATCCGTTTTGTCATTGAAGTTATAAAAGTCATTGACCTGGCCATTGGCAGCGTTGCTCGGTCTGTTCGTGTTGAAACTGTAGTAGCCATCGAGAAAACCGCTGAAGTCGATCCCGCCTGCACTCCACACCGGGGCCGCCGCAGGAGCCGGTGCAGACGGAGGCGCGGTGGGCGCCGTGGACGGTGGAGCAGTGGGAGGCTCAGGATTCTGTCCAAACAGCGAGCAGCTGAGGAGGGTGATGCCCAGGAAAGCAAACTTGCGCTTCTTCAAGATGAAACCTCCGTCAAATCGTTCATGAAAGTGGTTCTGCCTGATCCCCTGAGCTAACTCACGCTTCGCTCGGGGAGGTTGGTCTGTGATCCTGCGGCGACTATTTGTTTTCTATGTACGCAGAGGAGACATAAGGAACCCATGAAGACGCCCGAAAACACTGCTTTTATGGGCATATCTCCAGAGAAATCGAGCCTTCGGCCCGCAAGCCCGAAAACAAACTTGAACCGGCGCGCGTCTTTATGGAATCCTTAGGCACAATCTGCTAAGCCACCGTGCCCAGCGTGATGCTGCGCACCGAAGCCGCTTCAGCTTTCGCGGTCCTTCATTTGGCTCCCTCGCAGCGAAACACTTCTGCGAGCAGAGCTCGGCTCGACACAAAGCCGCACTCAGAGGTCCGTCATGACGTTGACAGGAGACGCCGGCAGCCTCGTTCGCCAGAGCGTTGAGCGGCTTTCACGTCTCGGCAGTCGCGGTCTCGCCATTTCGCTGGCAGCCATGCCGGGTCGCCGCCTCGGCAAAGCAGCGCAGCGCGCGGCGCTCCGCGATTCGCTGCAGGCCGCGGCCGATCACACTGCCGCACTCTGCGCACTCACGCACCACATCACACACGTGGACATGCATCGCGAACCAGGCGAACAGCTGGCAGGCTTCATCCGTGACGCGTTCGCAATGGACGCCGTCGCCATCTTCGACATGGACCTCAACAAGACCTACAACGCCGGACAATGGTTCGCTGACCCGGAAAACGACCTCCGCAACATCTGCATGTTTGAGCGCTCTTCGGCCGACCCGGAGACCGGATTAGTTTCGGAAGTACTGCGGATCGGCAGTCTACCCATCGGCTCGCTTTTGCTGCGTGGGGAGATTGAAGTGCCGTTGGTCAGCAGCATTGCCAATCTGATCGCAACCACCTTCGATCGCTACCACTCACGCGCCAACCTCAGCCGCGTGGAAAGCGCGCGTGAGACGGAGCGCCTGCGCTCCACCGTGCTCGATAGCCTCGCACACACCTACAAAACTCCGCTTACCGCAATTCGTGCCGCGGTGACCGGCATCATCGAAATCGGCTCATTGGGAAAGGCGCAGGCAGAGCTGCTGGCCATCATCGAGGAGCAGTCGACCCTGCTCAACGAATTGACAATGCGTCTGCTGACCACGGCGCGGCTGGAAAGTCACGACTTCTCCATGCACAAAGCAGCGCTCGCGCTCGCCCCGCTGGTAGAAGATGCAATCTCTGCGCTGCACGCGCAGTATCCGGGGCTCGAGGTCCGCGTCTCCATCACGCCGGAAAACGTCACTCTCCTGTGTGATCGCACTCTGATCAGCGCGCTGCTCACGCAATATCTTGACAATGCGGCAAAGTACTCCGACTTCTCCTCGCCGGTCACCGTCACTGTCCAGCGGAAAGGTGACGCCATACTCTTTTCAGTGCACAACTTCGGTCCGGTAATTCCACCGTTGGAATGCGAGCGCATCTTCGAGCGCTACGTGCGCGGCGTCGCCACGGCGGCCCGCACACCCGGCACCGGCATCGGACTTTCCATCGCTCGCGCTGCTGCCCAGGCCCATGGCGGCGATGTCTGGCTTACCAGCAATGCGGCTGAAGGAACAACTTTTTACGCTTCATTGCCAATGCGGAGCAACGATGACGCCGGTGAATGACTCCCTCCGCGTTCTGCTGGTCGATGACGATGCAGCCATTCGGCGTGCGCTGCGCACCTCGCTCAATGAGCTTGGCTTTCACACCACCGAAGCCGCTCGCGGTGAAGAGGCCGTCCATCTGGTTCGATCCGCATCCTTCGATATCGTGCTGCTCGATATGCAGATGCCCGGCATGGGCGGAATCAAGACGTTGGCCAGCCTGCGAACGATTGCGCCGCGGCTTCCGGTCCTGATCATCACCGTGCAGGACTCCGAAGAACACAAGGTCGAAGCGCTTGACCGGGGCGCGGATGATTACATCGTGAAGCCCTTTGGCGTCCGCGAGTGCATTGCGCGCATGCGCGCCGTGGTGCGCCGCGCGCGTGCTCCGGAGCTCGCTCAGGACGCTCCACTCCAGATCGGCGAGATCCTCGTGCAACCATCGCGGCGCCTGGTCAGCAAAGCCGGACAGCCGATCCACCTGACGCCGAAGGAGTACGACATTCTGCACTTCCTTATGCTCAACGCCGGTCGCGCAGTCACCTACGGCAAACTCTTGAGCGTCGTTTGGGGCGCAGAGTATCGGACCGAGGTCGACTATCTGCGAACCTTCGTGCGTCAGCTTCGCAAGAAGATCGAGGACGATCCCTCCAACCCGCGCTATCTACTCACCGATGCCTACGTCGGCTACCGGTTCGCAGAAAACCTGCCGGCAGAATGAACCTCGCCTTCACAGCTACTGCGGGTCTGACGCACCGATCGCAAGTCCGCCTACTGCCCTGGAGAAAATTCGACGTAATCCCGGCCGAGGTATAGCCGATATTTCCCATCGCTACTGGCAGTAACCTGGAGTGGGCGCGGCCGCCGCATATCGGAGTCATGCTGTACAGCCGCATGAAAGAGCTCCGTGCCGCCGAGATCCATCACCTCAAAGCCCCGATCCGTGAGAAATCCCGCCCCATAGGCTCCCGCGGGCAGCCGCTTCCCGTCGATCTCCAGTGCAACGTCGCTGAGAATATAGAACTGATAGCGTTCGCGCATCCCGCTGGAATATCCGCCCGCATCCACCATTCCGAAGAGCGTCTGTTTTCCCTCTTTCCAGCGAACTCCTCCGCTGTTGCGCATCTGCACTGTCGTCATTTGCCCGCTGAAATATACGGTGGCTGGAAATAGCGCCTGAATCTGGGTTGGACTAAGGACACCCGTGGGTTGATTTGCAACCTGCGCGCTTGTTCCCATCAGCGGCCAGAACAGCAGAAGCATCATTAACGCGGCGTTCATGCTCACTCCAATCCTCTAGGTTGCGCGGTTAGCGAGAATCCAGGCAGCACCTGCAGCGGATGGCTCCCAACGGTCTCGTCGCGCAGACGGCGCTTTATGATAACAACCCCGACGCCGGTTCTCTCGTTTTCTGAATTCAGCGCTTCGCAAAATCCAATTTCGCGCTGACCTTCACGTAGTCGCGCTGAGTGGATGGCCGTGCGCCTGGCGAGGCCCGCAGAGCAATCCTGTAAACATTGCCCTCGTGACTCTCGACATCCGCCCCCGTGACGGATATCAACTTCCATCCGCTGCGCACGGTCACGAGCGAGTCTCCCCGCTGCTTCACGTATGCGGTAATGCTAAGCGTCTCACCATGCAGGCTCAGACCTGCTACCTTCAATCCGCTGTTACCGTCGCCGATTCGCAGCTCAGGATGCGGCACCGAAACCTGCACGCCGCCCCGAAACCGAATGCGGCAGCGCGTGGTTCCCTTCTCCGCCGTAAACGCCGTTGCAACATTTTCGTCCTGACCAACACGGCCCACGCTCGCCTGCAGACGCGACAGGTTCGGCTCGGCTGCTTCCAGCGATGCCTTCACGTCCGCCGCGCCGAGCGGAACATCCGGTCTGAAATCAACCGAGACTGCGGGACCACTATTTTCAATGGATAACTCGATGCCGTCCTGAAAGCGTCTGAGCTGCAGCTTCAATACCGCTTCGCCGACCCGAACGTTCGTTACAGTCGCGTGGTCCCATTCAGGCGGAAGGTGCGGAGCGAAGGTAAGCTGATGCCGCGCGGCATCGATCTGCAACCCCAGCAACCCATGCACCGTCACTGAATAAAACCCGGCCGATGACCAGGTCTGCTCAGGCACAGATTCTATCTCCGGATGATAGAAGTCACCCGCCAGCACCTCATGGATGTGGCCTTCAGAATCAAGTGTGTTCCACGGCAAAAGCCCATCCCATATTTGCTGTGCCGTCACGCTGCGATGCTGGCTCCAGAGCGCGAGCGCGACGCTTGCACTGCCGAACGCAGACACGCTTCCCTTTGCGTACGAGTTCGGATCGAACTCCGCTGCAGCAGCGGACATCGTTCGAACACCCCAGTCTGTCTCGAAGTCCGGCGAGGCCAGCGCATCCAGCACTTCGCCGCTCTGCTCTTCGCTGAACACATGTTGCAGCAAAAGCGCAGTCGGCCGCGGCCTCTGGCTGTACATAGGTTCGCCGGATGCACTGTGCCCCTGCAGCCAATAATGATGCGTCGCATCCCAATCCAGCGACGCAATTGCCTTGCGCGCCACGCCGGCAGCTTCCGTCGCCTTGGTCGCCGCGCTTGTATCGCCCATCTGCTGCGCCATCTCAGCGTAAGCTTCCGCCGCAGATATCCAACTCGACGATAGCCCGATATCATCGCGCATTCTGTCCTGCTCGTTTGCTCCCTCGCGTCCGGAAGGAATTTGCGGCAATCCGGTCGAAGGATCCACGATCGACTCGCAATATTCGTAAGCCGCGTGGATGCCCGGCCATTGCTCAATGAGAAACGCCTCATCTCCGCTGGCCTTCACGTAATCAGCAAACCCGCGCAGATATTGAAACGTAATATCTACGTGAACAAACATATACGGGTACTCGCGTTTCCAGTCCTCGATATCGACCCCCTGCGATATCTCGTGCCAGATCATCCCGGTCTTTTTGTCCTGATACTTTGCTATGAACGACAGCTCTTCCCGCGCCCGCTCAAACTCGCCTGCCGCGATAAGCCCCTCCGTCGCGACCAGTCCATCTCCCGCGAAATACCATGCGTATTGAGGCCGTCGCTCACCGCGCGAAGGCCCATATCCCCCAACCTCACCGCAGCCCAGCGACGGGTTGCAAACCCACGCCTGGTCAAGCGCCAGAACCGCCCACGCCAGCGCGCGGTTCACATCCTCATCCGGAGTTTCAATCTGCATGGCATTGCCGAGAAAGTCAGCGTAGTGAGCAGCCTGTTCTGCGTAGAGTTGCTCCTCGTGCGTCTGCAACCGGGGAATGACTCCGGCAGCGAGCACCACTCCCGGCGGATCATAGCCAATGAAAACCCGTGCGATCTTTCGCGCTTGAGAATCGCCCGTAGGTCGAAGAACTAACGTCTTCAGCGGGGTGAGCTGGATTGTGCGGTTCACGATTACGTCATGCTCAATCGTCTGCGGTGAAGCGATCACCGCAGAAAACCCACGCGATGGCTCGCGAATGACATACCCATGAACTGCGTCGTCCCATTCTGTGTACTGCCCGCCCAATGCGGCCGGCCACATCAGGTTCAACACCGGTTTGAACTGAACCTTGAGATCGACGTTGCTCGTCCCTTCAACCTCATAGGAGAGAATCGCTCCCGGCTCATTCAGCGGAACGAAGATCCTCTCGCGGACAACAAAATCAGGTCCCACATACGTGCGAATGATTTCGTCTGGACGATACTCCGCTCGCCGAAGCAGAGTGACTCCGTCCAGTGCGTACGTGCCGGGTCTCGGAATGAAGCTGACTTGGTAATCGCTGATAAGCTGCAGCGGATAGGCCCACACCTCCAGCCCCGACTCGGGATACCCCATCACCAGCGCCCGTCGCCCATGCACTGCAACGAACCGCTGCGTTACAGCATCCGTGCTCCATATCAGGTTCTTCGTCGCGCTGCCGTGACTTTCTGCCAACGTTGTCTGTTGCGCGACAGCGGCACACAACCCAGCAGACAAGAACACGCAGGCAACCACCAACCGTCGCATTTGCATTACCACGAAATCCTGACGGTCTGGTTCACGTAGCGCGCAGCGGAGTGAGCACCATCATTCCCTGCGGGGAAGCCGACAGTGAAGTTGCCAAGCCCGTCGCTGAGCTCGCCGCCTTTCGCATTCTCAAACCGCGGATGCAAACCCGGCCCATTCACGCGAACCCCCAGGGACTGAACCGTCCCGGCTGGCGCTGAGAGAACCAGTTCCAGCGAACCCGTTTGATATCTCTCCGCCAATACCTTCATCTGATGTGTCTCCGCACCAAATGCCGGCAGCTTGTGTCCGATATAAACCTCGACAGCGGGCAACGGCACTCGCAACTGTCCGTTTGCTTCTTTGGCTCCTGCAATCTGTGAGGTCATATGCAAGCCCGCAGCGCCTGGTCCGCTCGCAGCAATCAAAAGGGTCTGGCCGTCTCGGCGCATCGTGAGATCAACTGGCGTGTTGCCAAACGGCACGTGCTTAATCGATGCCGTGTTCCAGTCCGCCGGCAGATGCGGAGAGACGGAAAGCTCATGACGCGGTTCATCCCACTGCAAACCGAACATCCCCCGCAGAATCGGCGAGATCACCATCGCCGAAGACCATAACTGGTGCGCTGTACTGCGCCCCAGCACCTGATAAAACTCTCCCGACAGCAGCTCTGTTACCGAGCCCAGATCCTGCGCATACGTAAGATCCGCATTCTGCATCAGGTGTGCGTAGCCGGACAGCGGATGCCCCGCGCGGTACTCGGCAACGGAAACCCATCCGTTGAACAGTGGCCAGACGGATCCCTGGTGATAACTGATCGGATCGTAAAACGCCGTCTTGTCACTCAGTAACCGTGTGCCCCAATCGGTTGAGAACTCGCTGGATGCCCAGCGCTCGAACATCGGCTCCGCCTGCTTCAATCCAAAGTCACCATCCCACCACGCGACCGAGGGAAAGATCGTCGCAGTCCCATCCGTGCTCCCATCGTCATTGCGGCTGAACGCGTAGGCATTCGATTCCGGCAGGTAGTACTCACGCTCAATCACTGGCCCGATCCGCGCAGCGCGCTGCGCAGCTTCGTTCGCGACATCTGCATGCCCTGTGGCCCGCGCGAGATTTGCAAACGCTGCACTCGCCTGTTCATCAAGTGCCGCCAGGTAAATCTCCTGGTGCGGAACCGTAGGTATCCACGATTCCACCCAGCCCGAGCCCTGCAGGTTGTTATAAATTCCGTCCGGCGAATCGTGACTCGTCTCAAACTGCCACGCACGCAATAGTTCCTCCCAGTGCGCGGCGGCAAACTGCGTATCTCCGCTGATGCGCACATAATCATTCATCGCCATCTGCAGCAATTCGGTCGCATCTGCCGACGCATACTCATACGGCAGCGCCTTCCAATCCACAAGGTTCGCGGTCTGCGACCACTCGTGCATAATCTTGCCGTCGGCACGCTGCCGGGCCAGCAGAAACTCGACCTCAGCCTTTGCCGTCTGAAAACCCCCATAGCTATCGATTGCATAGAGCGACCACAACGCGTCCCGTCCGAAGAACCATCCGAAGCCGGGCCGCGCCGCCTTCCCCGACGAAACAAAACCAGCGGTCAATGCCTCTTCGGAGAGATCAGGTGTCGTCTTCACTCGGAGCTGGTCGATCGAAGCCACAGCCCACGTGAATGCATCATTCAACGACGCGTCCGGCGTCTCGATACTCGTTGAAGTGTTCAGAAGGCCGCGATAATACCTTTCGTTCGACGCGAAGATTGCCGCCGCCGAGCGATTCAGCTCGACCAGAGCCTGCGCCATCGCCGCTTTGTCTGCTGCCTGTGCGGTGTTCGCGAACGTCAGCAGCAGCGGAAAAACCTTTCCGCTGTCCGTCTTGGGATCAAACGAGAGAACGAACTGCAGCGGCCAGTCATGCGGGCGCTCCTGGTACGGTGCGTGGATTCCCGCCTGCGCCCCCGGAATGGCGATCGCGACGGCGTGATCCGGAAAGTTCAGGTGCAGGAGATAGAAACCGGATCGACCACCATCATCCTCCACCCACTCCGGTGCAGGAACATCGTCTGACTGCGCCGGCCACATCCGCTGCATGTCAGGATGAAACGTAAACGTCAGCTTCATCGGACGCACGGCCTGGATTCGATAGAACACCAGCACACCGGCACTCGTAGCGCCTTGCTTCGGCGCAATCATCGTCTGTCGGATCGTGAAGTTGGCATGCGAGTATGTGATCGTCGTCGAATCCGGCTGGACCTCAATCTCCGCCGCATGCTCATTCACATCGAACGGCACTGGATAGTCCTGCATCTCTGCGGTGATCCGCATGTCGCTGAAGATCTTCCATGGAAAAATCCACGCTTCGTAGCTCCCATCCTGCTGGCCCAGCAGCGCTCCTCGCGGCCCAACCACGGAGAACGGCTTCGTAGGGATCGCCTCGCGTGTAATCGACGGCAGGTCTGGCGCCTTCATCCGAAACGCGGTGAGCGCTGGAATCGACACAGGCAGCGGCGGTGGGGGCGCCTGGGGCACGATCGCCCCAGCCCACGACAGCAATAGAACCCCCGTCAGCTTCGCCAGCGATCTCATCTGTTCTCTCTAACCGACAAAGATTTTCAGGCGCAAATCATAAACTCTCGATGCTGAAAGGGCGACCCGGCTGGGTCGCCCTTTCCGGAAACAGATTGTTCCGATCAGAACTGCACCCGGGCGGCAAACTGCAGCGCGCGTAGTGATGTGCCGATCTGTGCGGAGGCCGAACTCGCGATAATACCGCCGCTCGGCACATCCACCTGGTTCGAAACACCGCCGGGATTGACGTGGTTGAAAACGTTGAACGCCTGCGCCGTGAACTGCAGTCCCACGCGCTCGGTAAGCGCAAAGCGTTTCGCCGCAGAGAAGTCAACATCCCACAACCCGGGCAGGTAGAACGCGTCGCGTTCGATATCGCCGAAGGTGTCCGGGGCTGGACGCTGAAATGGCCCATAAACTCCGCCGTTCACCTTCATCGCCGGCACGGGCGTAAAGAACTGGATGTAGTTCGAGTTTGTGCCCGGCACGATGTGAATCGCCGACTTGTGCGGATCGAAGCCGCCCACCGTCGCCAGGTTCGGACGGCACAGCGTTCCTCCCGGCCCATCGATGTCCTCATCGGCGCCGCATTCTGCATACGATGGCGTAAACGGAAGCCCCGTCTCGGCCGTCACAATTGCATTCATCGAGAATCCACCCACGAGCTCGTTCACCCACCCCGGCGAATTCGCGCCGAACATCTGATTGTGTCCGAACGGAAGGTCGTAGTTGGCATTTGCGGAGAATACATGGCGCCGGTTGTAATATCCGTTGCCGTAATCCGCACGCGAGCTCATGAAGAAGTAGTCGGATTCATTCGCTCTGGCCTGCGACCATGTGTAATTGCCTTGGAATTGCAGCCCGTGAGCGAAGCGCTGCTCCAGCACGACCTGCAATGCGTTGTACTTTGTGCTCGCCTGATTCGCGTTGTAGCGGAAAGACTGCTGCCACTGGTGTGCAGCGCCGAACTTCACGCCAAGCTGCGACTGGGCGGTCCCGTTGCAGTAGGGCTCGCGATCACACAACGTATACACTTTGCCCGTGGAAGGATTGATCTGGTTGAATCCGGCCAGCGTCTGCTGATTCACGTTCGCCTGATTGGACGAGTCGAACATGTTGTGAATGCCGTGGCTGCCCACATACCCAATCTGCAACGCAAGCGATCGTGTGAACTGCTGTTGCAGTGTCAGATTCCATGCATCCAGCGTCGGAATCCGCATCATCAGCGGCCGGGTCGACAAACTGATTCCGTTCGGCAGCAGGTAATTTCCGCTCGATGGAATCGGCGGGAACGTGTAAGTAGGCGGTCCCTGCGAAAGCGTGAAGCTGTCGTGATAGTTCGAATTCGCCGGTGTGATGTTCTGCGTTACCGCCGTCGGGTACGAGTACGTCAGCACGTCGCCGAACGTATCGCCTGACCAGCCCTGCCCGTACGTCCTGCCGTAGCCCGCGCGCAACACAGTGTTCGGCATCACCTGCCATGCCACGCCAATCCGCGGCGCGAGATGCATATAATCCATCGCAACGTTCAGGCTGTTGTTCCATGGACCATAACCCGCAATGCGCACATTCCCCGACTGCAGATCCAGCAGGCCGCCATTACCCTTTCCGTTCACACTCTCCGGGAACAGAAGCTCCCAGCGCAGTCCATAGTTGAAGGTCAATCTGTGCGTAGCGCGCCACTGGTCCTGCCCGTAGAAGAACCACCGCCTCTGCCGCTCACCCGCATTCAGGTTCGCGTACTCGCCCTGATAAAAGTTTGAGATATCGCCGAGCACGAACGTCGCAAAGCCGAGACCCTGGCTCGCCGAGGTCGCCACACTGCTGGTTGTGCCCGCCGTGGTAGCGGCCGAGAAATCAAACTGGCCGGACAGCAGATTGTTGTTCTGCACCACAACCGCATGATTGAGCGCGTAGCGTATATCGGCCCCGAAACGGACCGTATGCGTGCCCAGCGAGCGCGTCCAGTTATTCACGCCCTGAAACTGGCTCTCCTGTTGCACGACCGGATTGGTCGTCGTGCCGTAGTTGATCACCGCGCCGCCGTTCTGGCCGTTGCTTGGCACCGCCACCTCGAACAGCGGCAGGCCGCCAGTCAGCGCCAGGTTTCCCTGGTTAATGTTGCCGATGCCCAGTGCGGTTCCGGCCGCCGTGTTGTAGTTCGGGCCCTCGGAGTTGACCGCTACCCGATACCACCCAAAGCGGAAGTCCGTCGCCCACCGGCTCGAAACCGCAATATCACCGCCCGCCGCGACGCTCTGATGTAGCGAGTTGTTCGCGCCGGCGAACCCGCCCGCCCCCAGCCCCGCGCCGCCCGCTGCTCCGAAGATCGCAGCGCCGCTCAAGGTTGAACTGAACCTTGTGTACCGTCCGAACGAGTGGAACTTCTGGCTGATCTGATCGTCAATCCGCACATCGAACTGATTGGTGTTGAACGCCCCGGACCCGAACCCCTGGTAGTTATTGAAGATGGCCGAGCCGTTATTCGGTGCCGGAAGCAGCTTCATCAGATTGATCGCCGGCGCCGACAACCGGCCCACAGGAATGATGTTGTTCGGGAACGGCGTACGCCCCGTGACGCCACTGATATTCGTCTCCGGATCATAGGCCTGATACTGCGGGCTGCCGCCCAGCGACGGATTCAGATAGTCGCTCAGGTTGCAATCGCCACCCGACGTACAACTCGACTTCGTCAGCGCCGTCGGCACCGTCGTCAACACAGACGTCCCGGTCTTTTCACGAAGTCCCTGATAATCGCCGAACGCGAAGATCTTGTTCTTGATCACCGGCAAACCCACCGCTCCGCCGAACTGATTGTGAAGCGTCGACGGAATGTACCTGCCGCTGCTTGAGTTCCGGATTGACTGCGAAAACGGATCGCGCGCCTGCTGGGCATCCGAACGCCGGTACTCGAAAGCCGATCCGTGGACCGAGTTGCTGCCTGACTTCGTCTGCGCTGTCACCATGCCGGCGACCGCATTCCCCAGTTCGGCGTCATAGTTCTGCGACGTCACCTTCATCTCGGAGATGCCATCCAGGTTCGGATTAATCACCGCAACCCCATAGATCGGATCCTGGTTATCCGTGCCGTCGAGCTGGTATCCCGTCGCGAACGGCAGCTGCCCGTTCACCTCAATCTGTTCGCTCTCCTGCGGGTTGTTCGACTGCCCCACGCTCCATCCGATATAAGTCGTCCCAGGCGTCAGCAGCTCGAACGCAGTGAAGTTCCGGTTCAGGTTCGGCAACTGCTCAACCGCTCGCGCATTCAACACCGTGCTCACATCCGCGCGGTCGGTCTCCAGCAGCGGCGCCGCCGTCGTAACCTCCACCGTCGTGGACGTCCCGCCCACCGTCAACTGCAGGTCGATCTTCGGCGCCGTGTCCGCGTACACCACGACATTATTCGCCACCGCCGACTGAAAGCCCTGCGCCGCGGCCTGCACTTTATAGCTGTCCGGAATCAGATGCTCGGCCCGGTAGTCGCCCGTTGGCCCGGTCTGCGTCGTGGTCGATGTTCCCTTTGCTATATCAGTGACCGTGATGCTCGCGTTGGGAATCGCCGCGCCGGAAGTGTCGGTCACCGTACCGAAGATGGAACCATACACTGCCTGTGCTGACGCCGTGGAGCTGAACGCGCACATCGCGAGAACCGTGCCTGCAAGCCAACTCCATGCAGCGGTATTCGATCTGGCACCCAGGTTTGTTCTCATACGGCCCTCCTCCGGAAGTCAACGATCGTTGACGCAAAGCGGCGCGGGCGTTAGGCCTATGCGCAGCACAAAAGATTACTGACGATAAACACTGCGCTTCCCTGCCACGTCTTTACAACGTGTTTCACGGTGATTTGACCCGTGAAAAACGGGTGTGCAACACTTGTCCGGCGCTATGACCACCTCTGCTGTACCGCTTGAAACCGGTCTCGAAGCGCAGCAACACCCGCATTGGGCGCTGGTCACCCGCGTGTGCAACAGCCAGTGCTTTCACTCCGCCGCTCGCCTGCGAGAGTTCCTGATTTACGTAGCCGACTGCGCGTTACGCAACCATGCCGAGGAAGCCACCGAGCAGCACATCGGCATTCACGTCTTCCAGCGCGCTCCCGGCTATAACTCCAGCGAAGACAGCATCGTCCGCACCCACGCCCGCCTCCTTCGACAGAAGCTTGCCGAGTACTTCACCACCGAGGGCGCGGATGAAGACATCATCATCGAAATCCCCAAAGGCCATTACCTTCCCGTCTTTCGCCCTCGCCTGCCGGAGACGACACGCGCGTCCAATGCCGTAACCGCAAACGTTGCCACCATTCCCACGTTTGTTCCCGTGCTTCCCGCCGCACGCAAGACATCCACCTTGCGCCGCCCATGGGTGCTCGCGCTGCTCGCTGCCGCCGCAATTCTTCTCATCGCCGTCGCCGTGCGCTACCAGGCCCGCCCCGATCCCGTCGATCATTTCTGGGCGCCGTTTCTTGCCGACAATGGCGCTCTTGTCATCTACAGCAACGCGGTCTTCACCGGCGACTCAAAGAACGGGCTCAAGTACGCTCCGCCCTCTGACCCTCACGGCGGTGCCCTGCCGGACAACTACGTCGACACCTACACCGGCATCGGCGAGCTCGCCAGCGTCTATGACCTTACCCAACTCTTCGATCGCCATCACTCGCATTTCACTTTGAAGCGAAGCATGCTCGTCACCTGGGACGAAGCCCGGTTGAACAATCTCATCTTCATCGGCTCCGTCGCGGAGAATCCGTCCTTGCGCGTGCTTCCTTCCACGCAGGACTTCACCATGATCGCCGGCAACGACTACGCCGGCATCGTGAACCACCATCCAAGGCCCGGCGAGCCCGCCATCTATCAACGCGCCGAGCATCCCATGACCAGGGACTACGCCATCCTCGCGCTCATGCCCGGCCTCCAACCCGGCAGAAAGATGCTTGTATTCAGCGGCCTCACCACATTCGGCACACAGGCTGCCGTCGAGTTCGCCTGTCATCGCGACACAGCCGACCAACTCCTCGCCGCCGCTAAAGGCCCTCACGGCGAAGTCCGTCCCTTCGAAGCCGTGCTCGAGACCACCATCGGTGGCGGCGTTCCCCTCGAAACCCGCCTCGTCACAATCCATCCTCACTAGCCGGCAACATCTCTCAGCGACTCACTGCACCGGTTGCAGCTTCAACTGATTGGCCGCATGAATATTGGCCGCAGCCGCAAACTCCTCTTTGGCTTGCGCCTCCTGGCCCAGGCTCCTGTACGCCTGCCCCAGCAGCGTATGCGCGATGTAGCTGGAAGGATCCATCTTCTCCGCGTGCTTCAGATACATCGCCGCAGTCTCAGGATCATTCTTGCGCAGCAGAACCTTGCCCATCAGGATGAACGGCCCTGTGCTCGTCGTGTCCAGCGCCAGTGACTTCATCAGCGCCTCTTGTGCCGCATCGAATTTATTCGATCGGAGATACGCATCGCCCAGCCGCTCGTACACCGGCGCATACCCCGGATTGATCGCGCGCTCGGCTTGAAATTCCGCGATCGCACGGTCCACATCGCTCTTGTACAGCGCCACCTCTCCCAGCACAAAATGTGCAAGCGCCAGCGACGGCGACAGGGTCACCGCCTTCTGCGCCGCGTCTGCGCCCTGGTCCGGCAGGTTCGCCGCCATCAGCATCTTGGCGAGCACCAGGTACGCCGCTCCGCTCTCCGGCTGCAACGTGTACTCCGCCGCAAACGCCTTCCGCGCTCCATCAAAATTCCGGCTGTTCAGAAAGCACAGCCCCAGCACATGACTTGCATCGGCATTCGCATTCGGGCTGAACTCCTTGACGCGCTGCAAATACGGAATGGCAGCCGCAGGCTGCCCTAGCCGGTACAGCGTCAAGCCCTCAAGCTGCACGGACTCCAGATCTTTAGCGTCGGCCGCAATCGCACGCTCAAACGCCTTCCGTGCTTCGACAAGCTTGCCCGTTCGGTAGTACGCCACCCCAAGATCATGCTGCAGGCCCTTCTGATTAGGATGCGCATTCGCCAGCGCCTCAAGCGACGCAATCGCCTCCGCGGCCTTGCCGTGATCCATCTGCTCCCTCGCCTGCGCTTGCGGGGACGCCGCATCGTTGGCCACCGTACTCGACGCAGCCGCGCCGCTCCTACTCTGCGCTGCAGCAACGAACACGCCGAGCAGGACCATAGGCAACATCAGCAAACATCTGGTCAAAAGGCCCTCCTTCGTCGCCGGAGAAGAATAAATAACGCGGTGCTAGCATTTCAACAATGCTCCGGGCCTTGGCTCTTTCCGCATCTCTGCTGCTGATGTGCGCGGCAACGGCGCAGCACACGTCGACGAAGCCTTATCCTCCCGATCCCGCGCATCCCGCTCCCGTCTACTTCGTCGATGTCGCCAAAGCCGCCGGCCTCACGATGCTGAACGTCAACGGCGATCCCAACACCAAAAAGTACATCCTCGAAACCACCGGCAGCGGTGTCGCCATCTTCGACTACGATCACGATGGCTGGCCTGACATCTTCCTCGTCAACGGAAGCGTGTTCGACTCCGATCCGCGTCACACGACGCCCCACACGAGTCGTCTCTATCACAACAACCACGACGGGACCTTCACCGATGTCACCAAAGCCGCCGGCCTGGACATCGCCGGCTGGGGCCAGGGAGTCTGCGTCGGCGACTACGACAACGACGGCTACGACGACCTCTACATCACCTACTACGGAAAAAATCATCTCTTCCACAACGAGCGCAACGGCACATTCAAAGACGTCACCGACCAGGCCGGTGTGTCAGGCACCGGAAAAGAATGGGGCACAGGTTGCGCCTTCGTCGACTACGACCGCGACGGCAAGCTCGATCTCATCGTCGCCAACTACGTTCACTTCGATCTCGCAACCATTCCCAAACCAGGCGAAGGCATCATGTGCATCTGGAAGGGCACGCCGGTCATGTGCGGCCCGCGCGGCCTCCCCTACACGCACAATGTGCTCTATCACAATCTCGGCAACGGCCACTTCGCCGACGTCAGCAAATCCAGCGGCATCGAAAACACCAACGGCCATTACTGCTTTAGCGTCTCCACTCTCGACTACAACGACGATGGCTGGCCCGACATCTACATCGCCTGCGACAGCACACCCAGCATCCTCTACCGCAACAATCACGATGGCACCTTCACCGATGTCGCGGAACAAGCCGGCGCCGCCTATGACGAAGACGGCCGCGAGCAGGCCGGCATGGGCTCAGCCATCGGCGATTACGACAACGACGGCCACGAAGACATCTTCAAAACCAACTTCTCCGACGACGTCTCCTCGCTCTACAAAAACAACGGCGACGGCACCTTCACCTCCATGATTCAGCAGGCCGGCCTCGGCCTCAACACGCAGTATCTCGGCTGGGGCGTGGCCTTCATTGACGCCGACAACGATGGCTGGCCCGATCTTCTGCTCGTCAACGGCCACGTCTATCCTGAGGTCGACACCGCTCATCTCGGCTCCACTTACAAGCAGCCATGCCTCTTCTACTGGAACACCGGCAACGGCGCCTTCAAAGACCTCAGCAAAACCGCCGGCCCCGGCTGCACCTCTGTTGCCTCGGGTCGTGGCCTTGCTGTCGGCGACCTCTGGAATGACGGCCGCATCTCCGCCGTCGTGAACAACATGGATGCGACGCCGAAGCTGCTTGTAAACCTCGCGCCCAACTCCAATCACTGGCTTGGAATCTCGCTCGAAGGCACCCGCTCCAACCGTGACGCCATCGGCGCAAAGGTTACAGTCACCGCAGGCGGCCACCGCTATGTCCAGGAGGTTCGCAGCGGGTCCAGTTACATCTCCAATAACGACATGCGCCTGCACTTCGGCCTTGGTTCCAGCAATGCGGTCACGAACATCGAAGTGCGCTGGCCCAACGGTGAAATCGAACAATTCCCCGGCACTCCCGCGGACCGCTTCCTCTCTCTCAGAGAGGGCGCTGGGAAGCTTCCTCCCCGCAGGGACTAAAATGACACCGTCTTCGCACCACGGGCCATCCAGGTCTTCCCATGGACGACACTCGAGGCCAAACCACGCGGCTCCTCAAAGCCATGCACGCCGGCGATCACGCAGCGGCCGAGCAACTCCTTCCTCTCGTCTACGCAGAGCTGCATCGCATCGCCAACGCCTGCATGCGCCGCGAGCGCCCCGACCACACCCTGCAGCCCACCGCCCTCATCAACGAAGCCTACCTCCGACTAATCCAGCAGGACGTCGACTGGAACGACCGCGCGCACTTCGTCGGCTTCGCCGCCCACGTCATGCGCCGCGTTCTCGTCGACTATGCGCGCGCCCGCAACACCGACCAGCGCGGCGGCAAACGTGAGCGCGTCGAGTTGCAGGATCAATTCGCTATCTCTCCGGAACGTCTCGACGAAGTCTCACTCCTCGATGAAGCGCTCGATCGTCTCGAGAAGAAAAATCCTCGCCAGGCCAAAGTCGTCGAGCTCCGCTACTTCGGCGGCCTCTCCATGGAGCAGATCGGCGCCATCATCGGCATCGCCCCCCGATCCGTCAAGCGCGATTGGGCGCTCGCCCGAATCTGGCTCTACGAGGAACTGAAGCCGCTCAGTCAACACGCACAACCCAGCGAGAAAAAATAGAGAAAAAATAATCCAGAACGGTGGCCCCTTTCGCGCACGCGCTGCGCATTTCCAGGTGAGGGCAGAAACGCCCGCCCCCAAAAAAGGAGAACCACCATGAAACACCTTTGGATCGTTCGTACAATCTTCGTCGTCGCGAGCCTCGTCGCCGGTTGCATTTCCCTTCCCGCGCACGCCCAGGGCGCAGGCACCCGCATGACCGTCAACGTGCCGTTTGGCTTCGAGCTCGGCTCCAAATATCTCGCGCCCGGCACCTACACCATCAGTCGCCCCCTGAACGACATCGTTGAGATCAGAAACCGTTCCGGCGCCGCCCTGCTCGTCACCCACGACGGACAGAGCAGCAAGGCGACCAAAAGCAGCAAGGTCGTTTTCGACAAATATGGCGACCACTATTTTCTTCGCCAGATCTGGTTCAACCCCGAAGACAACACATACATGGAGTGCGCGGAGTCGAAGGCTGAGAAGCAGGCGAAGAGGTCGGAACTCGCGTCGGTCACAAAGAAGGCTTCTAACGTGGAAATCGCGCTGCTGCGCGTTCCGTAACAGGATCGCAGCCTTCACAAACAGCTTCGTTATCTGGTGTTGAGCAGGAAGCATGCAACTCTTCGAGCTTCCTGCTCAATCTTTTTTTGTGAACTCATGAAACCAAATCCCTTACCGGTAGTAATCGCATGGGACTTGTGTAATCATTGTGCGCGTTACCAGAATCACGTAAGCAAAAACCTTCGTTTCGCATCTGCCAAGAGGGCTGGATGGAAACAATGGCCGACTCCCAGAAATTCGTCGAAGACCTCTTCGAGGCCGCTCTCGCCCGCCCTCCCGAAGAGCGCAGCGCGTGGCTCGATGTCGCCTGCCCGGACTCCCCCGAAGTCCGCGAGCTCGTACGAATGCTTCTGCTCGCGGACGAGCGCGCCGGAGACTTCCTCGAATCTCCCTTCCTGTCGCCCTCAGACATCTCGCCCCAGGAACCATCCTCCACCTTCCAGCTCACCTTCGAGCCCGGCGCCACCGTCGCGGGAAGATTTCACATCCATCGCTTCATCGCGCGCGGCGGCATGGGCGAGGTCTATGAAGCATGGGACTCCGAGCTCCGCGAACGTGTCGCCATCAAGACCATCCGCCCTGACCTCGCCCAGAGCGCGTCCATCATCGATCGCTTCCGCCGCGAGGTCAAGCAGGCCCGCGCCATCTCGCACCCCAACATCTGCCGCATCCACGAGCTCTACTGCGACACATCCAGCTCCGGCGTCAAAGTCTGGTTCCTCAGCATGGAGTTCCTCGACGGCTTCACGCTCAGCGAACAGATCCAGCACGTCGGCCCCCTTAACCGCACACAAGCCTTCGATCTGCTCCAGCAGCTTGTCAGCGGACTCAGCGCTCTCCACGCCAGCGGCGTCATCCACCGTGACCTCAAGTCCGGCAACATCATGCTGGTCAGCGGCGCTCCCGGCCAGCTTCGCGCCGTCATTACCGACTTCGGCCTCGCCACCAACGTGCTCCGTCGCGAAGGCGGCCTTCTCGAAACCGGCGGCCAGGGCACGCCCGAGTTCATGGCGCCCGAGCAGATCAAGACCGCGGACGTCACTGCGCTCGCCGATCAATACGCCCTCGGCGTCATCCTCTGCGAGATGCTCACCGCCGCGCGCCCCACACACAACGACGTCACCTCTGGCCGCGCTCAATTCGAAACCAAACTCGCAAAATCCACCGACCCACGCTGGTCCCGCGCCATCCTTCGCTGCCTCGAGCAGAACCCGGCCGACCGTTTCCCCACCCTCGACGAAATTGTTCTCGCCCTCAAGCCACACCAGCCGCGCACGCGCCTCTGGCTCGCCCTCGCCGCCACCGCCGCGCTCCTCATCGCGCTTGCCTTCTGGTATCACTTCAAGTCCGCGCCGCCCGCAACATCCCTCGCCGTGCTCCCGCTCGTCAATCGCAGCGGCGACTCCAACCTCGACTACGTCGGCGCCGGAATCACCGAAGCCCTCACCGACGATCTCTCCCGCATGCCCGGCCTCCAGGTCACAGCCGGCAGCATCGCTCGCCACTATCAATCCGGCGAGGCTAATCCAGCCGCCGCAGGCTCCGCCATGCATGTCGGCTCCATCGTCACCGGCAGCTTCCAATCCTCCAACGGCAAGCTGGTCATTCCCATCGAGCTCATCGAGGTCCGCTCCGGTAAACAACTCTGGGGCCAGACCTACCAGGGCACCACCTCCAGCCTCGCCGACATGCAGCACGAGATCGCCACCGACGTCGCCTATCACCTCAAGATCCAGCTCGGCGCAGAAACCGCCGCCCGCCTCAAGCGCCAGTACTCCACCAACCCCGCCGCCTACAACGCCTATCTCAAAGGGCGCGCGCAACTCGCGCAGAGAAGTCCTGACAATCTTCGCGAGGCGGTCAGCGACTTCCAGCAGTCCCTTACCTTCGACCCCGGCTACGCTCCGGCCATGACCGGGCTCGCGGACTGCTACAGTTTGCTCGCCTTCTACGGTCTGGAACCCTCGATTCCCTTACTCAAAAACGCGCTCAAGGCTTCGCAGGAAGCTCTTCAACTCGACAGCACCTCCGCCGAGGCCTACACCTCCCGCGCCTTCGCGCGCACGCTGCTCAACTTCGACTGGGAAGGGGCCGAGGCCGACTACAAGCGCGCCATCGAGCTCAACCCGAACTATGCGCTCGCTCACGCCTGGTACGCCCTCGTGCTGCTCGCGCCGCAGCGCCGCTTTGCCGAGGCCAGAGCGCAAATGAAATACGTGCAGTCTGCGGACCCGGACTCCACCGTCGCCATCGTCGGCATGGCGATGATCAGGCAGTTCGCCGGCGACCCCCAGCAGGCCATCCGTCTTCTCGAGCCGCACGTCGACGCATCGCACGCGCTCGAGCCCGCCATCGAAATCCTCTCCAAATGCTACGTCGAATCGCACAACAGCCGCCGCGCCGTAGACCTGCTTCGCTCCATGCCCACCGCTCCGGAGGACGTCGACGCCCGCTCCGCCGACCTCAGCTACGCCTACGCCCAGACCGGCGAACCAGCCAAAGCCGCCGAGCTCCTTGCTCCACTCCTTGATAAAATTCAGGCCGGAAAGCCTCTCGCATACTCCACTGCTGAAATCTACACCGCACTCGGCAATCACCAGAAGGCGATCGAGCTCCTCCGCATCGCCCTCGACAAACGAGAATCCGGGATCCTGTTCGTCAACGCCGACCCGCCAATCGCTCCTCTTCGTGGCGAGCCGCAATTCCAATCCTTGCTCCACCAGATGAATCTTCCCTAGCACCTTGAAAGGACGATCCGCATGACGCACCGCGAAATGATCGAGAAGCTCGGCCTCACCGAAAAGCAGTATCGCGAGCTGATGAAGCGCTTCGCCGAGTTCTGCAAATCCCTCGACGAGGACCAGAAGAGGGTCGTCCGCCATAACCTCCCCAGGATGGAACAAGCCGCCCGCTCCTTCGGCCCCGGTGTCACCGTCGAAGACTTCAGGGAGTTCTGTGGTACCGAGGTCAGCGCCATGGGCATGGGCTGCTTCGCCGAGGACGGCGGTGAAGACGACGGTGACGACGACGACGAATAATACCGCCGCCCTCCCCATGCTGAAAGTCGACGGCATCGAGCGCTTCGTGCCGGCCAGCGAGACCATCGCCTTCGCTCGCCCTCTGGCCGAATCGCTCGGTGTCACGCGCCTCGCCGATATCACCGGCCTGGATCGCGTCGGCATCCCCGTCTACTCCGCCGTCGTTCCCGACTCGCCGGATGCTCTCTCCGTCTACAACGGCAAAGGCGTGCGCCCCGTCGACGCCAAAGCCGGCGCTCTGATGGAAGCCATCGAGCGCCAGCTCGTCTTAAAAACCCGCCTGCCGCTCGTCGAAGCCAGCTTCGCTCACCTGTCCCGCCGCGCCCGAGCCTCAAACCAGTCCGCCGCCGTGCTGGACCCCCGCTCCATTAACTCCCGCCTCGCCGCCTCCTACTCCGAGGACCGTCCCTGCTCCTGGTGCGAAGGCCTGGACATCGTCTCCGGACAGCCCTGCCACGTTCCCGCCCGCCTCGCCGGCTATCTTTGGCGTGACGTCCCGCATCCCTCCTGCTTTGCCAAAACCGATTCCAACGGCTTGGCCTCCGGAAACTCCCGTGAAGAAGCCATCTGTCACGCGCTCTGCGAACTCGCCGAGCGCGACTCGTGGACCTTCGTGGAGTTGGGCGCGCACGTCATGCCCCGCGCGCGGCGCTCATTCGCTC
Organism: Acidobacteriaceae bacterium; assembly: GCA_035651235.1. Classification (GTDB taxonomy): domain Bacteria; phylum Acidobacteriota; class Terriglobia; order Terriglobales; family Acidobacteriaceae; genus Granulicella. The sequence continues at coordinate 30,947 of DASRGC010000033.1, read as the reverse complement.
TTGGCCCCCATGCAAGAAGTGGCCCCGACGATCTCGAGATCTTCCCTTGCGTCGATCTCGGCGCCCATGAACTCCTCGTAAAGTTCCACGCCGCCAACCTCTTCCCCATCGTTCGCAACATCACCTCCGCGCTCGGCATTCCGGCCTTCTTTGCTACCATGTCCGACGAGAGCATCACCGGCTATCCCATGGCGCACTGCGGTCTCGGCGCGCATCCCAACGCGGAAGTCGCCGTCCGCCGCGCTCTGCTCGAACTTGCGCAGTCCCGTTGCGTCGACATTCAGGCAGTTCGCGAAGACATCACTCCGCCCGGGGCCACCCGCGGCCGATTCTCTCCACATACGCGCCGAATTGACTCCATCAATCGCCACAGCTGGTATCACGCGCCTTCAAAGCATCTCCGCAAACTCGCCGACATCCCCTCACACGCCTTCCCCACCATCGAGGAAGATCTCCAGTTTCTCCTCGACCGCTTCCGCGCCGCCGGCCTCGACCAGATCATCGTCGTCGACTTCACTCCCAACGCCACCGCCTACTCCGTCGTGCGCGTCATCGTCCCCGGCATCGAAAACTGGGCACTCGACCACGGCCGTTTCGGCCCGCGCGCACTCGCCTTCTGGAAGCAGCATGCGTGACACCGCCATCTTCCTCGGCCCCACCCTCGCGCGCGCCGACGCCGAGCGCATCCTCGACGCCGACTATCTCCCTCCCATCTGCCGCGGCGACCTCGCCCGCCTCCCCTCACACATCCGCTTCGTCGGCATCATCGACGGCGAATTCTTTCAAAGCCTCTCCGTCTCGCCCAAAGAGGTCGTCGCCCTCCTCCGCCGCGGCGTCACCGTCTGCGGAGCCTCCAGCATGGGAGCCCTCCGCGCCGCCGAAACATACCAGCTCGGAACCATCGGCGTCGGCTGCATCTTCGAAATGTTTCGCGACGGCATCCTCGACGCCGACGACGAAGTCGCCCTCGTCTACCAGCGCGACACCTTCCGCAAACTCTCCGATCCTCTCGTCAACCTCCGCGCCGCGCTCTCGCTCGCCGCCTCAGCCGGCATCATCACCGCCGCCGAGCAACACACCCTCACCCTCCGCCTCAAATCCCTCTACTTCCCCGACCGCTCCTTCAACGCTCTCTACGCCCTCTGCCCCAGGCTCCGCGACTTCTTCACGCACACCCCTCCTCCCGACCCCAAGCGCGACGACGCCCTCCAACTTCTCCACACCCTCCACCATCTCCGCTCCCTCAACCCCGCTCACCCAACTGCCCCGCAGATTGAGCAGCTCACACCCTTGAGCGGTTAAGCAGCCTTTCCCACCCGGGAGCCGGCCTGCAGCCCAAAACCTGTCAAGCCCCTGCCTCGGTGGAAATCCCTCGAACTTCAACAAACCAAAGCCACAACCGCGCGCAAAACTATTGGCAGTGAATTCCACCCAATTCGCTAAAATTAAAAAGAAGAACAAAGGTTCAAGGCTGCCGCTGGCTATTTCCGCTCCGGCAGGCCTTTTCCTTTTGCACCATCATGCAGCACTCACCTCACGGCCTCACCGCCGGCAGCATCGACGGGTCCGCGGTATTGATACACGTCGGATGACCAAACCCGCCTTTACTGATCCCGGTTCCTCCATTCGGGTTCGGAGTGATGTCATAAATAATGTTGTCCGGCCGCGCCGGATCACCCGAAACTCCACCCACTCCCGCCAGGTGGTCCAGCTTCAGATTGTTCCGCGTGCGCCACGCAATATCGTGGTCTGCGCAACTCGTGTCCCCGCTCACTCCAACCGCTCCAATCAATTTCTTGCCCGGCCCATACAGCGCCAAACCTCCGCCAAACACATTCACGCCGCCAATCTTCTGCCCAACCATCGGGTCCCCCGGCGTCCCATACGCCGACGAAGGCCCGTCATACGCCACGTGCGTATCCACGGGATTGCTCGCCTGCAAACCATACAGGCTTCCGCCGGGCTGCACCGCCGAATACAAATTCGCCGTCGACAGCGACAATCCATTCGGCTGCCCCGAACCTCCGCTGCTCGATGACGCATCCAGGCTGAACGCATTTGCCGTATTCGCCTTCTGCGCCGAAATCACCCTGCTCCCCGGCCACTGGGCACCGCGGTTCACACCCGTAAACGCCACCGCGCACACCACGCCATCGCGGTCCACAATCGTTCCCCACATCTGGTTATTCAGCCCGCTCGCTTCCGTAGCCGTCGCTGCAGCCAGCGCCGTCTGCAGTTGAAAATAATTCGGCAGGTTGGAGCACCCACTGCTCTCACCCGCATCGTTTGCGTGAACCACACCTCCGGCCGTCGTTAGCGCCAGAGTCAAAGCGGCCGTTGCCGCTCCATACAATACGCGATGTCCTGACATGGTCGACTCCTTCGTTTGCAGAAATTAAGTCCGCGACAAAGCGGGACCCTTAGGACCGAAATCCTGAGACCCGAAGAGTTCTTCAACCTGTTTCGCACCCGACAGAATGACCCCGAATCTACGCCCCACTCCCACCACTCGCAATCAAACGTCGTGCCACCGCGCCATCGCGAGCGAACACATACACCGTCATCCCGAGTGAGCAATAAAAAGCCGTCATTCTGAGCGAAGCGTCACAACGTGACGCGAAGGCGAAGAACCCCGACCCTGCCCGCCTCACCAAAACCGCTCAACCCTCTCCGGCCACGAGCCCTCAGCCATAGACAAAATTTCAAGGCTGCCGCAGGCGACATCCGCCCGGCAGCCTTTCCCTCTTAGCCAGAACGCAGCGTCTACCCTCTACCCTCTAAAAGGACACCCATGCAGCCCGAATACCCGACTACCGAAGACGAAATCCGCCTCCAGTGCCGCCACATCTTCACCGACGGCCGGCGCTGCGGCAGCCCCGCTCTCCGCAGTCCCGGCGGCCACGAAAACTTCTGTTACTTCCACCACAACTCGCGCCGCCCCATCCAGGACGCACCCGCACGCAAGCGCCGCCGGTCCAGCTTCGCCCTCTCCAACCCATGTGATCTATCAGAACGCTCCGGCATCCAGCTCTCCCTGGCCGAGGTCCTCCAGAAAATCGCCGCCAACGAGATCGACCCGCGCCGCGCCGGTCTCCTCCTCTACGGCCTCCAGATCGCCAGCCTCAACCTCCCCAGGCCTGACCCCAACGCCAGGCCCAGGGAGCCCATCTCCGAAGTCGTCCTCGATCCCGAGCACGGCCTCCTCGCTCCACCCGCCGAGCTCGGCCATGACGAACCCATAGGCTCCGCCCAGCGTCTCCTCATGGAACTCGATGCCGGCGAGGACGAGTCCGAACGCAATCGCCGGCGCGAAGCCGAACTCCGCCGCGCCAGCGCCGACGCCGCAGCGGATGCCGCCGCGACCGCTGCCAGGGCCGCCGCCGAATCCGCAACCAGCCTCGACATCCAGGCCGGCGCTGATTCAAGAGCACCCGAAACCGCACCGGAACCCAGACCAGGGTCCGAAGCTAACTCGCCTGCTCCGAAGATTTTGCGCAAAAAAGTACGGGGAGGGGGGCACCACCATCGACTGCTCCCTGCTGCCTATCCCCTGTCCCCTGTCCTGCCTACTTCATCGCCGCATGCGTCGGCAGGAAAACATGGAACGCCGTCACCGCGCTCCCCTCACCAAACACACTCCGGAACCGCAGCGTCCCCTCATGCTTCTGCACAATGCCCCTGCTGATCCACAGCCCCAGCCCCGTCCCCTTCGTCGACTTCGTCGTAAAGAACGGCTCGAATAACCGCCTGGCATTTTCCGGCGTAATCCCCATGCCTGTATCGGAGATAAACACCCTCACGCCCGCCGGCCGCCCGCGCCACCCGGCCGTCTCCATCAGCCGCACCCGCATGCGCCCGCCCTCCGGCATCGCCTGGATCGCGTTGCTCACCAGGTTCATGAACACCTGCTTCAGCTCCGACGGGAACCCATGCACCGTCCCCTTGCTCGAATACTCGCGCTCCAGCGTGATCTTCGCGCTCTGCATCGGCCGGTGCTGCAGCTCCAGCACATCGTCCAGCAGCTCCGCCACCGACACCGTCACCGCCTTCTGCGACTCACGATAAAAACTCAGCGTCTGCTTCGTAATGTGCGAGACCCGCGCCAGCTCCTGCTCCGCAATCTGCGCATAATACTTCGCCTCATCATCCAGCGACGGGTGCTGCCGCAGCAGATAAAACGCATTCGTAATCGCTTCCAGCGGATTATTAATCTCGTGCGCCACAATCCCCGCCAGCTTGCCCATCGCCGCCAGCCGTTCATTCCTGCGCAGCGCCTCTTCCGCAATCACCTGCGATGTGATGTCGCGCGTAATCTCCAGCACCGCCCCGCTGCCCGCCTGCACCGCCTGCCGGCTCGCCACCAGAATCTCGTTACCATCTTTGGTGCGATGCTTCAGGTTCCCCTCCCATCGCCCGTTCGTCGCCAGTGCCGCTTCAATCTCCCTGCGTTCCGTCGGAGGCGTGCCCAGCAGGTCCTTCAAATGTCGCCCAATGACCTCCTCGCGCTTCCACCCATAGAGCGCCTCCGCTCCTGCGTTCCAGTACCGGATCAGCCCCTGGCTGTCGCGCACCATGACGGCCTCGGTCGCAAGCTCCAGCAGCTCCGCGCGCTCGCGCAGAGCGTCGTCCATGCGCTTGCGGTCGGTAACGTCGAAGAACGCGCCCACCGCGCCGCGCACACTCCCTTCTTCGTCGAACAGCGGCGATGCGCTGGCCAGCAGGAAGTGCGGTGACCCTTCCGGATGCGCGACCTCGAGCTCCAGCATCCCGGTCGGCAGCCCCGCTCGCGCCGCCTGCCGCAACGGCAGATCCTCCAGCGTCAGCGCCGACCCCTTCTGCGAAATCCTCGCGAGGCTCAGTACAGAGTCGGTCAGGTTCTCGCTGAACTGCGAGCCCAGCATCTCGCCGAGCGCGGCGTTCCCCGTGATCGTCGTGCACTCGCTGCCGTGCGCAACCGCAACGCCCACCGGCAACACCTGCATAATCGACTCCAGCTCCGCCACCCGCTGCTGCAGTTGCTCATTCAGCAGCCGCAGCTCTTCGCTTCTCTGCGCAACGCGCTCTTCCAGATCGCGATTGAGCACCTGCAGTGCGCGTTTCTTGCGATGCAGCTCCGCAAACACGCTGACCTTCGCGCGCAGCACCTCCGGAACAACCGGAACCGAGATATAGTCCACCGCGCCGCTCTGATACCCGCGAATGCGATCCAGGTCAGACAGGTGAATCGCGGAGATGAAGATGATCGGCGTCTTCTGAAAGCGCGGATGCTGACGCATCATGTCCGCCAGTTCAAAGCCGTCGATCTCCGGCATGCTGACGTCCATCAGCACCACCGCAACATCGCCCTTCAGCAGATGGTCCAGCGCCTCCCGGCCGGAGTGCGCCTTCACCAGGTCCTCGCCCAGATCCTGAAGAATCGCCTCGTAGCTCAGCAGCTTCGCCGGCTGATCGTCCACCATCAGAATGGTGACAGGATCGCGCTCGTCCACAGGAACGACGAATTCGTCGGATTGGGAGACTGAAGGCCGCATCCCTGTTCGAGAGTCTACCTGTGAAGCCATGTACGTAAGCCGGAGAGCAGTTGGTCGGTGTTAACCGGCTTCGCCATGTACTCGGAAGCTCCGGCTTCCAGGCACTTTTCCCGGTCTCCCTTCATGGCCTTCGCCGTCAGCGCAATAATCGGCAGCCGCCGCAGATGCGCGTTCTGCCGGATCACCTGCATCGTCTCATATCCATCCATCTCCGGCATCATGATATCCATCAGCACGATCGCGATGTCCGGCGTGCTCTCCAGCATCGAGATTGCCTCACGCCCCGTACCGGCCGTAAGCACTGTCATCCCACGCCGTTCTAAGACGCTGCTCAGCGCGAAGATGTTGCGCACGTCGTCGTCGACCACCAGCACCTTGCGCCCAACCAGCGCCTCGTCGGAGCCATGCAGCCGTTCCAGCATGCGCTGCTTGTCCGGCGGCAGATCCGAAACCACACGATGCAGGAACAACGCCGTCTCATCCAGCAGCCGCTCCGGCGACTCAACGTCCTTCACCACAACGCTGCGGGCCAGCGTGCGCAGCCGCGCATCTTCTTCCGGCGCCAGCTCCTTGCCCGTGAACACCACCACCGGCAGCTCCACCAGGTTCGGAGACTGCTGCATGCGTTCCAGCACCTCAACGCCGGACATATCCGGCAGCTTGAGATCAAGCACCACGCAGTCGAACTTCTCCTCTTCCGCCTTCGCCAGCGCGTCTTTTCCGCTGTCGACCACGGTGATGTCGATGTCCTCTGATCCCAGCAGTTCTGTAATGCTGAACTGCTCGGCCGGGTTGTCTTCGACAATCAGCAGCTTCTTGCGCCGCGGGCTCGAGTACTCCTTGATCCGCGTCAGCGCGGCCTCGATTCCCTCCTGGCTGGTCGGCTTGATGACGTAGGAGAAGGCGCCGCGCGACAGCCCATGGTGCCAGTCCTCGTCCATCGTGAGCATCTGGACCGGGATGTGACGCGTGGCCGGGTCCTGCTTCAGATGATTCAGAACCGCCCATCCCAGCATGTCCGGCAGAAACACATCCAGCGTCACCGCCGTCGGACGGAACTCCCGCGCCAGCGATAAAGCTTCCGCTCCGCGCATCGCGATCAACACCTTGAAGCCCTTCTCGCGGGCGAGATCGCAGAGCAGACGCGCGTAGTGCGGATCGTCTTCAACCACCAGCAGCACGTTGTCGCCCGACTCCAGATTCGCGCGGTCGTCCTCCGGCCGCTCCACGATCTGCTCCACTGTCGCAACCGGAAGCTGCAGTCGCGGAGCCGCGTGGCCGTTCGGTAGTTCGTTGATTGGAATCGTGGGCGCTGCCGTTCCCACGTACGTCTGCGGGATGTACAGCGTAAACGTGCTTCCCTGCCCGGGCGTGCTGCGCAGTTGAATCTCGCCGCCCAGCAGGTTGGCAAGTTCGCGGCTGATGGCCAGGCCCAGGCCCGTTCCGCCGTACTTGCGGCTGGTTCCTGCATCCGCCTGCTGGAAGGCCTCGAAGATGATGCGCTGCTTCTCCTGCGGAATGCCGATGCCGGTATCCGTGACCTCGAACGCGATCACCGACCCTGCGCCGTTGAGAATCGGATGCCCGTCGCTCCACCCCGAACTCACCGGCGCCACCCGCAGCTTCACGCTGCCCTTCTCAGTGAACTTGAACGCGTTCGACAGCAGGTTCTTGAGCACCTGCTGCAGACGCTTCGAGTCCGTAACCAGGCTGCGCGGCAGGTCCGTTGCCGCATCGACCTCGAACGAAAGCTTGCGATTTTCGGCCTCGTGACGGAACGGCCGCGCCAGCATGTCGAGCAGGCTTCCGAAGAAGACCTCTTCGGCTTCGACCGAGACCGTGCCGGACTCGATCTTCGAAAGATCGAGAATGTCGGAGATCAGATTGAGCAGGTCCGTTCCCGCGCCATGAATGGTGCGCGCGTACTCAACCTGCCGCGGCGTGAGATTGCCGTCCGGGTTGTCGGTGAGCTGCTGGCCCAGCACGAGGATGGAGTTGAGCGGCGTGCGCAGCTCGTGCGACATGTTGGCAAGAAATTCCGACTTGTACTTCGAGGTGAGCGCGAGCTCCTTCGCCTTGTCCTCCAGCGCGCGGCGTGCCTGCTCGATCTCCTGGTTCTTGCGTTCAACTTCGGCGTTCTGTTCGGCGAGCTGCTGCGCCTTCTGCCCCAGCTGCTCGTTGGTCTGCTGCAGCTCCTTCTGCTGCGTCTGCAGTTCGGTCGCCAGTTGCTGCGACTGTTTCAGCAGGCCTTCCGTCTGCATCGTCGCTTCAATGGAGTTGAGCACGATGCCGATCGATGCAGTGAGCTGCTCGAGGAACGCGAGGTGCGATGCGGTGAACTCGTTCAGCGTAGCGAGTTCAATCACCGCCTTCACCCGATCCTCAAACAGCACCGGAAGCACGATCACGTTCCGCGGCACGGCTTCGAACAACCCGGACCGCACCGGCAACGTATTCGGTGGCAGGTCCTCGATGAACATGCGGCGCTTCTCACGCGCGCACTGTCCAATCAGGCCTTCGCCAATCGCCACGCGCTCCAGCTGGCCATCGGCGTTGCTCGCATAGGCCGACAACAGCACCATCGTGTTCGCGTCCTCCGAGTCGGTCTGATAGATGACGCCCTGCTGCGCGTTGACCAGCGGCGCCAGCTCCGACAACAGCATGCGGCCGACAGTGCCCAGATCGCGCTGCCCCTGCAGCATGCCCGTGAAGCGCGCGAGGTTGGTCTTCAGCCAGTCCTGCTCCTTGTTGCGGTCCGTGGTGAGGCGAAGGTTGTCAATCATCGTGTTGATGTTGTCCTTCAGCTCGGCCACCTCGCCCGACGCTTCCACCTGAATCGACCGCGTCAGATCGCCCTTCGTCACGGCCGTTGCCACCTCGGCGATCGCGCGGACCTGGTTGGTCAGGTTGTCGGCCAGCAGGTTCACGTTGCCGGTAAGGTCCTTCCACGTTCCGGCGGCGCCGGGCACGTTGGCCTGCCCACCCAGCCGGCCTTCGACGCCGACCTCGCGAGCCACCGTCGTCACCTGATCTGCGAACGTCGCGAGCGTCTCCGTAACGTTGTTGATCGTTTCGGCGAGCGCGGCCACTTCGCCCTTCGCATTCACGGTCAGCTTGCGCGTGAGGTCGCCGCTCGCAATCGCAGTGACGACGCGCACAATGCCACGTACCTGTTCGGTGAGGTTCGCGGCCATGACGTTCACGTTGTCCGTAAGGTCCTTCCACGTTCCGGCAACGCCCGGCACCTGCGCCTGTCCGCCCAGCTTGCCCTCGGTGCCGACCTCGCGCGCCACACGCGTCACCTCGGCGGCGAAGGCGTTGAGCTGGTCGACCATCGTGTTAATGGTGTTTTTCAGCTCGAGAATTTCGCCCTTCACGTCGACCGTGATCTTGCGCGACAAGTCGCCGCGAGCCACAGCCGTGGTCACCTCGGCGATGTTTCTCACCTGGGCCGTGAGGTTGCCGGCCATCGCGTTCACGGAGTCAGTAAGATCCTTCCACGTTCCGCCGACGCCCGGCACGTGCGCCTGTCCGCCCAGCCGGCCTTCGGAGCCGACCTCGCGCGCCACGCGCGTCACTTCGGCGGCGAACGAGCGAAGCTGTTCGACCATCGTGTTCAGCGTCTCTTTCAGCTGCAGAATCTCGCCGCGCACGTCCACGGTGATCTTCTTCGAAAGATCGCCGTTCGCGATCGCCGTCGCGACTTCGGCGATGTTACGCACCTGACCCGTAAGGTTCGAGGCCATGAAGTTCACGTTGTCGGTGAGATCCTTCCACGTTCCGGCAACGCCCGGCACCTCAGCCTGTCCGCCGAGCTTGCCGTCCGTGCCGACCTCGCGGGCCACGCGCGTCACTTCGCCGGCGAACGCGTTGAGCTGATCGACCATCGTGTTGATCGTGTTTTTGAGCTCAAGGATTTCGCCTTTGACGTCGACCGTGATCTTGCGCGACAAGTCGCCGCGAGCCACAGCCGTCGTGACCTCGGCGATGTTACGTACCTGCCCGGTAAGATTGCCGGCCATCGCATTTACCGAATCGGTGAGATCCTTCCAGGTTCCGCCGACGCCGGGCACGTTCGCCTGTCCACCCAGCCGCCCTTCGGAGCCGACCTCGCGGGCGACGCGCGTGACTTCGGCGGCGAACGAGCGCAGCTGTTCGACCATCGTGTTCAGCGTCTCTTTGAGCTGCAGGATTTCGCCGCGCACGTCCACGGTGATCTTCTTCGACAAGTCGCCCGTCGCGATCGCCGTCGCGACCTCAGCGATGTTACGCACCTGGCCCGTAAGGTTCGAGGCCATGAAGTTCACGTTGTCGGTAAGGTCCTTCCACGTTCCACCGACGCCGGGCACCTCAGCCTGTCCGCCCAGCTTGCCTTCGGTGCCGACCTCGCGCGCCACGCGCGTCACCTCGCCGGCGAACGCGTTGAGCTGATCGACCATCGTGTTGATGGTGTTTTTCAGTTCGAGAATTTCGCCCTTCACGTCGACGGTGATCTTGCGCGATAGATCGCCGCGAGCCACAGCCGTGGTCACCTCGGCGATGTTGCGCACCTGAGCCGTCAGGTTGCCGGCCATCGAGTTCACGTTGTCGGTCAGGTCCTTCCACGTGCCGGCCACACCCGACACCTGTGCCTGTCCGCCGAGCTTGCCTTCGGTGCCGACCTCGCGCGCCACGCGCGTCACTTCGCCGGCGAACGCGTTCAGCTGGTCGACCATCGTGTTGATCGTGTCTTTCAGCAGCAGGATCTCGCCCGAGACGTTCACGGTGATCTTCTTCGAAAGGTCGCCGCTCGCAATCGCCGTCGAGACTTCGGCGATGTTACGGACCTGACCTGTCAGGTTCGACGCCATCGAATTCACCGAGTCCGTCAAGTCCTTCCACGTTCCGGCAACACCCGGCACGTTCGCCTGGCCGCCGAGCTTGCCTTCGGTGCCCACCTCGCGCGCCACGCGCGTCACTTCGGAGGCGAAGGAGCGAAGCTGATCCACCATCGTATTAATGGTGTCCTTCAGTTCGAGGATTTCGCCCTTCACGTCCACCGTGATCTTGCGCGACAGATCGCCGAGCGCGACTGCCGTCGCAACTTCGGCGATGTTACGCACCTGGCCTGTAAGGTTCGAGGCCATGAAGTTCACGTTGTCGGTGAGGTCCTTCCACGTACCGGCCACGCCCGACACCTGAGCCTGTCCGCCGAGCTTGCCTTCCGTTCCCACTTCGCGGGCGACGCGGGTGACCTCGCCGGCGAACGCGTTGAGCTGATCGACCATCGTGTTGATGGTGTTCTTCAGCTCAAGAATTTCGCCCTTCACGTCTACCGTGATCTTGCGCGACAAGTCGCCGCGAGCCACAGCGGTCGTCACTTCGGCGATGTTGCGCACCTGACCGGTGAGGTTGCCGGCCATCGAGTTCACCGAGTCCGTCAGATCCTTCCACGTTCCGGCAACCCCCGGCACGTTGGCCTGTCCGCCCAGCCTTCCCTCGGTTCCGACCTCGCGTGCCACGCGCGTCACCTCGCCGGCGAAGCGGTTGAGCTGGTCGACCATCGTGTTCAGCGTCTCTTTGAGTTCGAGAATTTCGCCCTGCACGTCGACGGTGATCTTGCGGCTCAAATCGCCGTTCGCAATCGCGGTCGCCACCTCGGCGATGTTACGGACCTGGCCCGTCAGGTTTGAGGCCATGAAGTTCACGTTGTCGGTAAGGTCCTTCCACGTGCCACCGACGCCGGGCACCTGCGCCTGTCCACCCAGACGGCCTTCGGTGCCGACCTCGCGCGCCACGCGCGTCACTTCGCCGGCGAACGCATTCAGCTGGTCCACCATGGTGTTAATGGTGTCCTTCAGCTCCAGAATTTCGCCCTTCACGTCTACCGTGATCTTGCGCGACAAATCGCCGCGCGCCACGGCTGTCGTTACCTCGGCGATGTTACGCACCTGCGCAGTGAGGTTGCCGGCCATGGCGTTGACGGAGTCCGTCAGATCCTTCCAGGTTCCGGCCACGCCCGGCACCACAGCCTGTCCGCCGAGCTTGCCGTCCGTGCCCACCTCGCGCGCCACGCGCGTCACTTCCGACGCGAACGAGCGAAGCTGATCGACCATCGTATTAATAGCTTCTTTGAGCTGCAGAATCTCGCCGCGCACGTCCACCGTAATCTTGCGCGAAAGATCGCCCGAGGCCACAGCGGTCGCGACCTCAGCAATATTTCTCACCTGTCCGGTGAGGTTGGAGGCCATCGAGTTCACCGAATCCGTGAGGTCCTTCCACGTTCCGGCCACGCCCGGCACTTCGGCCTGTCCGCCGAGCTTGCCTTCGGTTCCCACTTCGCGCGCCACACGCGTCACCTCGGAGGTGAACACGCCCAGCTGCTGAATCATGGTGTTGACGATGTTGGCGGAGCGGAGGAACTCGCCTTCGAGCGGCCGGCCGTCTACGTCGAGTCGCACCGTCTGGGTCAGGTTGCCCTGGGCGACGGCGCCGATCGCGCGCGTAACTTCGGTGGTCGGGCGCAGCAGATCGTCCACCAGCGTGTTGACCGAGGTCTCCATCTCGCCCCACGAGCCGCGGAGCTGCTGGAAGCGCGCACGTTCGCGCGTGCGGCCCTCCTTGCCGACCTTCTGGCCGAGCCGCTTCAGCTCGCGCGCCATCTGCTCGTTGGCCGCGACGATCTCGTTGAAGGTGTCGGCCATCTTGCCTTCGACACCGGTCCACGTGTTGGGCAGCCGCACCGTGAAGTCGCCGTCACGCATGCGCAACATCATGGACAGAAGCACGGCCGAGTCGAAGCCGCCGCCGTTTCCGTTCTGCTGCAACGAAGTTCCGTTCTCTACAACCGAAACGGGAACCTCTGAATCTGAGGTGGAGGGTCGGCGCGGACTGGTCTTCAATGTGGGCCTCGCGAAAGGGATTTAACGAACCAAAGCGTGCGGTCGGATGGACGACACAACTCGCCCATACATGGTTGGACGAGCGGGATCGGAAAGCGACCCTTCGGCGGAACTCTCAGTGGAAATCGGCCCGGAACAGCGAAAACTGCCGGTCCGCCCGCCGCGAGTCCATACAAGCAATAGCACGTTCCCCGAACGCACGGGAGACACGCGCCGCCGAAAAAATGACCCAACTTACACCCAGGACAGGATCTAATTGGCACGGAGTTACTTACCAGATAGATGGGGTTTGCCCCTATGCGCGGTTGCCTGCTCGCGCATCCCCCAAAGGTGGAGGTTGCGAAGCAGTCGGCAGGAGTCTATAGTCTCGGTTTAAAGGTGAGGTACACGACCATGCGTCTCCTTAACCTTCCGGCCATCGCAGCGAGCGATCCACGGACCTCCGTCCGCCTGAGAGTGCCCGCCCGCGCCTCCCGCTCTGTCCTTCCCAGCACCAGCCGCCCGAACCTCTTCTCCGGCGACTAGCGACTCCACGACATCTGAGCCCCTGACTCTGCCCGGTTCTTACCTGGCAGCCCCGCCATCTTTGGCGACGCCCTTGCTCCCTCCGAGCCGGGCATGGCTGCCCCACCGGGCCTCCCCCTGACCGCCTAAGCAGCCAGGAGAGAGCCGCCAGCAGGCAAGAGAGCCCTCAGCAAATAAAGAAAGAGAGTTCCGATGAGCACGATGGTCATGGAGTACGAACGCACCGCGCCACCCAGCGCCCACGCCCGCTACGGCCCCAGGCTGAAGGGCCCCATCCCCGGCCCGAAGGCCCGGCAGATCGTCGCCCGCGACGAAGCGCTGCTGTCGCCCAGCTATACCCGCTGTTACCCGCTGGCGGTCAAACGCGGCTTCGGCTGCCGCATTGAGGACGTCGACGGCAATGAGTTCCTCGACTTCACCGCGGGCATCGCCGTCACGTCGACCGGCCACTGCCATCCACAAGTCGTCCGCGCCATTCAGGACCAGGCTGCACAGCTGATTCACATGTCCGGCACGGACTTTTACTACGACCTGATGCCGCGCCTCGCCGAGCGCCTGTCAGCCATCGCGCCGATGCCCGGGCCGCACCGCTTCTACTTCGGCAACTCCGGCGCCGAGGCAGTCGAGTGCGCGCTGAAGCTCGCCCGCTATCACACCGGCCGCCAGCACGTGATCAGCTTCCTGGGCAGCTTCCACGGCCGCACCATGGGCGCACTCTCGCTGACGGCATCAAAAGTCCAGCAGCGCCGGCGCTTCGCTCCATTGGTGCCCGGCGTCACGCACATCCCCTATCCGAATCCCTATCGTGAAGGTGACGGCAGCGCCCGCTCCGCGCATGAGCTGGGCATCGCCTGTGCGCGCTTCCTGGAGGACAAGCTCTTCAAGACAACGCTGCCGCCGGAAGAGGTTGCCGCCATCTTCGTCGAGCCGATCCAGGGCGAAGGCGGCTACATTGTTCCGCCCGACTCGTTCCTCCATGAGCTGCGCGCCATCTGCAACCGGCACGGCATCCTCCTCGTCGCAGACGAGATCCAGTCCGGCGCCGGTCGCACCGGAAAGTGGTGGGCCATCGAGCACGCCGGCGTCGAGCCCGACATGGTCCTCATCGCCAAGGGCATCGCCTCCGGTATGCCGATCGGCGTCTGCATGACGCGCGCCGAGATCATGGACTGGGTGCCCGGCTCGCACGGCAGCACCTTCAGCGGCAACCCCATCTGCCTGGCCGCCGCCATCGCCACGATGGACATCATTGACAGCGAGGCGATGGCGAACGCCGCAACCGTGGGCGCGGCTGCGCTCCAGCGGCTGAACACGTGGACCTCGCGGCACGCTTGCGTCGGCGACGTGCGCGGCCGCGGCCTGATGATCGGCATGGAGATCGTCGAGAACCGCCTCTCGCGCAAACCGGCGCACGATCTGCGCGACCGTATCGTCGACCTCGCCTTCCAGCGCGGGCTGCTGTTGCTCGGCTGCGGCGAAAACACGATCCGGCTGTGCCCGCCGCTGATCGTCAATCAGCAGGAGATGGATGTCGCGCTCGACATCCTCGAAGACTGCCTTGCCCACTGCGCCGGCAAGGCCTGAGAAGGAAGCAGCATGACGACCGCAATTGCATCCTCGATTCGCGACGAAGCCCGCGACCTGCTCGCGCAGCTTGGCGTGCCGGAGTCCGCAACAAGCAACGGCGAGCTCATCGCCCGCACGCCAATCACCGGCGAAGAGCTCGCGCGCGTCCCCACGACCTCACCCGAAGAGGCAGCCCAGGCACTCACCCGCGCGCACGAGGCCTTCGCATCGTGGCGCAACGTGCCCGCTCCCAGGCGCGGCGAGCTCGTGCGTCTGCTGAGCGAAGAGCTGCGCGCGAATGTGGACGCGCTCGGCCGGCTCGTGACGCTGGAGGCCGGGAAAATCCTCTCCGAAGGTCACGGCGAAGTGCAGGAGATGATCGACATCTGCACCTTCGCCGCAGGGCTCTCGCGGCAGCTCGCCGGGCTCACGCTGCCTTCCGAGCGCGCGAATCATCGCATGATGGAGACCTGGCATCCGTTGGGCGTTACCGGCATCATCAGCGCCTTCAACTTCCCGGTCGCGGTGTGGAGCTGGAACGCCGCGCTCGCGCTCGTCTGCGGCAACTCCATCGTTTGGAAGCCGTCAGAGAAGACGCCGCTCACCGCGCTTGCCACGCAAGCGATCTTCGAGCGCGCGTGCGAACGCTTCGGCGCGGCGCCTCCAAATCTCTCCACGCTGCTGATCGGCGATGCAGAGCTCGGCGAGCAGCTCGTCGACAGCCCGCTCGTCCCGCTCGTCTCCGCAACCGGCAGCACAGCAATGGGCCGCGCCGTCGCTCCGCGGCTTGCAAAGCGCTTCGCGCGCGCCATCCTCGAACTCGGCGGCAACAATGCCGCAATCGTCTGCCCCTCCGCGGATCTCGACCTCACACTGCGCGGAATCGCGTTCGCCGCGATGGGCACCGCCGGCCAGCGCTGCACCACGCTGCGGCGGCTCATCGTGCACGAATCTGCCTATGACAAACTCATTCCACGTCTAAAGCAGGTCTACGGTTCAGTTTCAATCGGCGACCCCCGCGAGCCCAACACGCTCGTGGGTCCGCTGATCGACAGGCGCGCATTTGAGGCGATGCAGAACGCGCTCGCCGCCGCACGTGCCGAAGGAGCCACGGTGACCGGCGGCGAACGTATTGAGCTCAATGAAATGGACCGCGAGGCGTTCTACGTCCGCCCCGCGCTCGTCGAAATTGCACGCCAGTCAGACCTCGTGCAGCACGAGACCTTTGCTCCGATCCTCTACATCTTGAAGTACCACGACTTCGATGAAGCGATCGCGCTCCACAACGATGTCCCGCAGGGTCTCTCATCCTCCATTTTCACCCTGAACATGCGCGAAGCCGAGCGCTTCCTCGCCTCTTCCGACTGCGGCATCGCCAACGTAAACATTGGCACCTCCGGTGCCGAGATTGGCGGCGCCTTCGGTGGCGAGAAGGACACCGGCGGCGGCCGCGAATCCGGCTCCGACGCCTGGAAGCAATACATGCGCCGCGCTACCAACACCATCAACTACGGCGCCGATCTCCCGCTCGCGCAGGGCGTCAGCTTCGATATCCACTAATTCCAATCTGCTTCGACTTAATAGTTTGAACAGAACAAATTTCGCCGCGCGATGTCGTGACAAACTGACTCAGACGACTTGTGCTTTCATCTCACTCGTCCCTTGGGAGTTCGGTCCGATGATTCGCCTTCGCACGCTGAGCCTTGCGCTCCTCCTTGCTGCATCTGCGCCACTGATTGCTCAAACTGCAGCCGCTGGCCGCCCGTGGCTCAACACCTCGCTTCCGCTTGACCAGCGCGTCAACTCGCTCGTCTCGCAGATGACACTCGAGGAAAAGGTGCTGCAGATGGGCGACCGCGCCCCGGCCATTCCGCGGCTCGGCGTACCTGCCTACTTCTGGTGGAACGAGGGCAATCATGGTGTCGCCGTCTCCGGCACCGCAACAAATTTTCCGCAGGTCATCGGCATGGCCGCCACCTGGGACACAGCACTCGTCCACCACGAGGCCGAGGTCATCTCCACCGAAGCGCGCGCGAAGTACAACGAGGCCATTCGCCACGATCAGCATGAGATGTTCTACGGGCTGACCTTCTTCGCGCCGAACATCAACATCTTTCGCGATCCACGCTGGGGCCGCGGCCAGGAGACCTACGGCGAAGACCCGTTCCTCACCGGGCGCATGGCCGTCGCCTTCGTCAGCGGCATGCAGGGCACGGACCCGAACTACTTCCGCGTGGTCTCCACCGCCAAACACTTCGACGTGCACTCCGGCCCTGAAACGACGCGGCATCACGCCAACGTTGACGTCTCCGCGCACGACCTCGAAGACACCTACCTCCCCGCGTTTCGGGCCGCCGTAACCGAGGCAAACGCGCAGTCCGTCATGTGCGCCTATAACGCGATCGATGGCGCGCCGGCCTGTGCCAACACGATGTTGCTTCGCGATCACCTTCGCAACGACTGGCACTTCTCCGGCTATGTCGTCAGCGACTGCGCCGCCGTCGCCGACATCAACACCGGTCACCACTATGCGCCCGACATGGCGCACGCCGCGGCAGATGCCATCAAGGCCGGCACCGATCTCGAGTGCGGCTTCGGCAAAGGCCAGGCATTTCCTGCGCTCGTGGACGCCGTACACCAGGGCCTGGTCACGGAAGCGGACCTCGATGTTGCGCTGCACCGCCTCTTCCGCGCGCGCTTCAAGCTCGGCATGTTCGACCCGCCGTCTACCTTCGCCTACGGCCGCTTGCCCTTCAGTGTGGTCAACTCACCCCAACACCGTGCACTCTCGCTGCAGGCCGCGCGCGAATCGATGGTGCTCCTCAAAAATGAGCACCACACATTGCCGCTCAGTCCGTCAATTCACAGCATCGCGGTCGTCGGTCCCGAGGCCGAACTCATTCAATCGCTACAGGGCAACTACAACGGTCCGCCGCCCTCGCCCGTGTATCCCATCGAGGGCATCGAGAAGCGCTTCTCCTCCGCGACCATTCACTATGCGCAGGGCTCCACGCTGGTCGAAGGCTTCGCCGTGCCGATCGAGCACACCGCGCTTCATCCTGCCAGCGGCGACCCGCATAGCGATAAAGACGGGCTCACCGGCGAATACTTCGCTTCACCCGACTTGAGCGGCCAGCCCGTCGTCACGCGCACGGATCGCCGCATCAACTTCAACTGGGACAAGGTGATTCCCGTTGCCGGCCTCCAGCGCAACAACTGGTCCGTGCGTTGGACCGGCACGTTCACACCGCCCGCTCCGGGCAGCTACAGGCTCGGCGTGCGCGTGAACTACTGCTACGCCTGCGAGAACGCTGAGAGCTTCCGCCTTTATCTCGACGGCAAACTTCTCGTGCAAAGCTCCGGCAAGACTGCCGAGCGCGGCGCCGCCTTCGACGCTCCCGTCAACTTCAACAACACGCAGCCCCACTCCATTCGCCTGGAATATCTACACGGCACAGGCACGGCTGGAATCGACCTCATCTGGCAGGCGCCTGCCGCTGCGTTGCGTGAGCAGGCCGTCGCTGCCGCCAACAAATCGGATGTCACCATCGCATTCGTCGGCCTGTCTCCGTCGCTCGAAGGCGAAGAGATGCCCGTGCATCTGGAAGGATTCTCCGGCGGAGACCGCACGTCGATCGACCTTCCCGCAACACAACAAGATCTGCTCAAAGCCCTCGCCGCGACCGGCAAGCCGCTTATCGTCGTGCTGCAGAACGGCAGCGCGCTCGCGATGAATTGGGCACAACAACACGCAGCCGCCATCCTGGAAGCCTGGTACCCCGGCGAAGCAGGCGGCACCGCCATCGCCGAGACGCTCGCCGGCGACAACAACCCCGCCGGCCGTCTTCCACTCACCTTCTACGCCTCGCTCGCGCAGCTGCCGCCGTTCGAAGACTATGCAATGGAGCACCGCACCTATCGCTACTTCAACGGACAGCCGCTCTACAGCTTCGGGTACGGCCTCAGCTACACAACGTTCTCTTACAGCCATCTGCACCTGCCCGCAACCGTGCAGAGCGGCGAGAACGTAAACGTAGAGGCAGACCTCAAAAACGCCGGCAGCCTTGCCGGGGATGAAGTGGCGGAGCTGTATCTCACCCAGCCGCGCGGCTACGAGACACCCGTCCGCAAGCTCGTCGGCTTCCAGCGCGTTCACCTTGCGCCCGGTGCCTCCACTCACCTGTCGCTCTCTATCGATCCGCGATCCCTCAGCCAGGTCGACGAAAAAGGGAACCACATCATCCTGCCCGGCGAGTACAGCGTCTCCCTCGGCAGCACGCAACCCGGCGAGGACACCAGCACGCTCACTGGCCATTTTACTGCCACAGGCCAACGCGACCTGCCGAGGTAAATAGCATCTGCTGCAGGATGCATTGACATCAATACATCCTGTTCGCTCAATGGAAATAGCGGCTCGCAACCTCAATAAATGTCGGCCAGTTCGGCAGCGGCGTGTGCCCTTCGCTGTGCTGACGAAACGCCAGATCGCCGCCAATATCCGGCGTTAACACCGGCGGAAACTCCGTCGAGCTCAGTCCCTTCGCGCCCAGCAGCTTGTACACCGGCCCGGCAGCAACCTCCGCCATAAACATCCCCCGAGCATCCACCCATCCGTCTCCTTTTTCCAGCGTCCCCGCGCTCACAAACACCGGTCGAGGCGCGCACAACGCAATCAATTCATGCGCATCGACAGGAAGATCGCTCCACTGCAGTGGCCCCGCATACTTCAGAAAATTGCCCGCCATCCAGTGATACTCGCTCTTGTCCGCGAGGTTCTCCACTGTCTCGCCCCAGTTTCTTCGGCTCAGCTTGGCGCCGCCTTCGCCGGACGAGCTGATGTACCCAATCGCGAAGCGCTGGTCATAAGCCTCTGTAATCAGCGCTGCCTTGCCGAAGCGCGAATGCCCGGTGATCCCAACCTCCTTCGCATTCACCGCCGGATCCGTCTGGAAGTAATCCATCGCACGCGATCCGCCCCACGCCCACGCGCGCAGCGCTCCCCAGTCGTCCAGCTTCCGCGGCTGGCCGTGATTGCACAGGCCGATAATGCCCTCCGTCAGGCCCGCTCCATTATCCGCCTGCACGCTGTACGGCGCGAGCACGGCATAGCCCCAGCCCTTCGCCAGCAGCATCTCCTGCCACGTTGGTCCAGGTGGTGGCGGCGGCAGTTTGAACGGCGGCTTGCCGATAAATCCATACTCCAGGATGACCGGCACAGGCCCTTTTGCATTCGCCGGCGTGGTTAATTCCATCTGTATATTGACACCAATTAATGGGTACGCCGAGTTGTCCACGTGCCCCACCAGCGACTTCGTCAGCGTCGGAACACCTGCATCTTCGCCCCGCTTGGTTGCGGTCACCTCCCAATGCACTGCGGGCGTGTGCGCCGGAACGCGCCCATAGATCTCGCGATCAAACATCTCCACAATTTCCGGCCGCCGCACCTTCCACCACATCTTTGCCGTGGTCACGCGCTTGCCGTCATTCGTTACCAACGGATCGGGCAGCTTCGGGTACGGGTTTGCCTTGGCCTCGTCATAGTTCGCAGAGTTCGGCAGGTCCTTGTGATAGCCATCACGCCCCGGACGCAGCTCTTTGATCCCCAGCAAATCCATCATGCGCTGATGGTCTTGCTCCGCGGTCAGGTTCACCACCGGCGGATACTTGTCCGTCCCGTTCGGTGACGGCGTTGCTTGCTGAGCGATCGCTCCACTAACCACCAGCATCGACACCAGCGCCCACTGCCCACGCCTCATATCCACACCTTTCAAAAATGAGCGAAAAAGCGAGCGGCCCTCGCGAGCCGCCCAGTGACAGACATCCTTCTTCAGGAGCCCGTTAGAAGTTGAACCGTCCGCTGAACTGCAGCGTTCGAGCACCCGCAGTCGGGGAGTACGGAGCGCCGAAGCTCGTGATATATCCAAACGTCGATCCGCCCACAGTCGCATTCGGATTGTTGAGCAGAGCATGGTTGAACAGGTTGAACGCCTCCGCCCGAACCTGGAATTCGCTCTCCCTGAAGAGATGGAACCCGCGGAAGAGGCTGGCATTGACCTGCGTGACTCCCGGGCCGCGGAACTCATTGCGATGCGTGTTGCCGAAGTGCGGCGAAACAATCGAACTCGCAGATTGCGAGGCCGAATACGTCGGCTCGACCGGGTTCGCAAAGGCGGTCGGATCGAACCACGGTTGACCGCCTGATACCGACGAATTGCCCGGTGTCCGGTTATGTCCGCCGATCTGGTTATATGGCTTCACCAGGTCCGCATAAAGCGCAGACCCTGGCGTATTGATGGTGTTACTGTTCGCGCTCACCGTGAACGGTGCGCCGCTGACGTGGCTGATCTGCCCATTCAACTGGAAGCCGCCCAGAATCTCACCCGCGAATCCGTGCGTAGCCCACTTCTGGTCCCTCCCGAACGGCAGGTGATAGATCGACCAGATCTGCAGGTTGTTCGTGCGGTCGTAGCCCGCGGTCGCGCGGTTCCGGCTCCAGTAGGCCGGATAGGAGAACGGCAGACCACCCGAACCGGAGCCTGCTCCGTTGTCTTCGAAGTCGAATGCATGTGACCAGGTGTAGACCACACCAAACTGCGCCAGCCGGCCGGCGCGCCGCGAAAGCTGCGTCTGCAATCCGCTGTATTCGGCGCTGAAGGTCGGCGCGTTCATCGTGATGCCGCCGGTGTTGTAGCAGATCGCGCCTGAAGGCGTGGTCGGATTCGCGCAGTGCTGCTGATTAATGATCTCGTTCGCGGCGAAGTTGCACGCGCCCGTCAGCCCTGAAGATGGATTGAATTGCCCGTTCGCCATGCACAGCGTCGACCCACTCGGCAGCGGCGCCGCATTCAGCGTATAGCCTGCGAGCTGCCGCACCTGGTGCGTTCCCACGTAGCCAACATTAGCGACAAAGCCGTTGCCGAGATCCTGCTCGACGAACAGGTTCCAGCTTTCGATGTAGCCGCGGTGATAATTCGCGGGCGCTGTATTCGTCGATCCACTTACGGGCAGCCCGACGAATCCCGACGAAATGCTCGGCAGAACGGGCGTTGGAATACCAACCGAAAGCGGCAGAGGATTGCCATTTGGGTCAACGGCAATGCTGTCGGTCGCTGCACCGGAGTACGACGGGGCCTGGTCCATCGGATACGAGTCCCGCAGGAAGCGCAGGCTGTCCGGATCCGATGTCAAACCCGCGCCCGTACGAATCACCAGCTTGTCGGTGAGACGGTAGACGATTCCCACGCGCGGCAGGATCTGACCCCAGCCCATCTTGAAGCCGGCATTCTCCGGATTGCCGTTCACTCCGCCGATCTCAATGTTCGCCGATTGCGGCAGCGACGGATCCAGACGATAGACTCCGGTGTGATCTTTATAGGGCGCCGGGTAGAACTCGTAGCGCGCACCGTAATCCACCGTCAGCTTCGGCGTCACCGTCCACTGGTCCTGAGCGTAGGCCCCGAGCTCCGTCCAGCGCAGCGCATTCGGATTAAAAAGTTGCACCGCCTTCTGAACGGATGGGTTGCCGTTCTCGTTCGGCAGCCCTAGAAGAAAGTCCGCCCAGGCAAGATAGGAATTCAGATTGTTCCCTGCTCCCTGCGCATTCACGTCCGCCGGCCCTGTCGTCATGCCGCCCTGGAAGTAGAAGCCACCACGCGGATTCACGATCGATCCTCCGCTGGTCGGCTGGAAGTGGTTCAGGTCGAAGTGGTAGTAGGTGAAGCCGTACTTGGTTGCATGCTTTCCCAGATTCCAGCTGAGGTTCACGTCCGCTGTGAACTGGTTGTCGCGGAACTGGTACGGGTTCGCCGTCTGCGCATTGCCTAAAGTCGAGAGTCCGGGAGCGCTGCTGCTGGTTTGGCCGTAGAACGCAAACACCGGCTGACCCACATAGTTCGGCCCGATTCCGTTGGTTCCCGGAATTCCCAGAGTATTCACGCCGAAGTCTCCATCGGCGATATCAATCAGCGACTGCGCTCCGGTCACCTGCCGCGTGTATCCGCCATCGGCGTCGATCACCATCCTCGCCGAGATCACGTGACTGAAGTCGATACCGATATTCTGAAGCCGGCCCGAAGCCTGACCGGACTGGCCGCCGTCGAACGGTCCGCCGCCCGCCTGCCCCAGCGGCTGGGGATCCAGAATCGAGAACGGCTCCACACTGTAGTGGCCGAAGATGCTCGTTCTGTCGCTCGGGTTATACGTCACCTTGGAGTCGGCCGAGTCGCGGTTATACGCGAACGTGTTGGAACCGGCGTAGTCCTGGAACAGCTGGCTGTTTAGCTGCGACACGCTGGGCGTGCCGTTCCCCGCGGGACCAATCTTTGCGGAGATCGGCTGCAGCAGCGCTGCCATCTTCGCGGACCCGGGGAACTGGCGCGACGCCGGAATGCAGTTGCAGCCATACTCGGACAAAAACGTTGGACGGGATCCCACCGGCAGATACGGCCCTTTGCCCCCGGCTGCGGATCATACAGAATCGTCTGTGACGCGGCGGTCGTAAGCGACTGCACCTCGGAGAAGTCGCCTCCCAGCATCTTCGTGTCCACCACAGTAGCTAGACCGGTCGACAACTGCCTGCGCGTCGTGCGATCGAAGTCCTGGAAGAAGAACAATTTGCTCTTCCCCGTCAGGATCTTCGGGATGTACACCGGTCCGCCGATCGAAAAGCCGAACTCGTTATAGATGTTCTTCGGAACCCGCGGAAACTGCGCCCGCGTGATTGTGTATCCGCGCGCGTTCACGTTGTAGAGCTGGTTGTACTCCCATGCACTGCCGTGCAGCGCATTGGTTCCGCTCTTCAGGATCACGTTGATCGACGCTCCACCCGCTACACCCTGCTCGGCATTGAATGAATTCGTCGTGATGTTCACGGTCTGAATCGCGTCCGGCGGAGGAACATACGCCACCAGGTACGGCAGCCAGCCATAGGTGTTGACCGCGCCGTCGATGCGCGTCGTGTTGCCCATATCCTCCAGGCCGTTGAAGTTCGCCGACATCGCGCGCGATGGATTCGCCGCCGTCGAGTTCTGCTCCTGCACACCTGCAGCGCCCGGGATCAGCGTGTACAAGGCCTGGAAGTTGCGCCCCTGCGAGGACGTGATCGGCAGCTCCGTAATCTGCGCCGACGAGATCTGGTGGTTCACCTCCGCCGTCTCCGTCTGCAGGATCGGCGCCGATGTGTCCACCGTCACTTCCGCATTCACGCTGGCCGGCTGCAGCGTAGCATTCACGCGCACAACGGTGTTCACTTCAACCGCAACGTTCTTTTGCGTGTATCCGCCGAAGCTCGCCATCGCTGCAACGGCGATCGTGTACGGGCCGGGCTCCAGGTTCGGCACCGTGTACTCGCCGTGCCCCGCCGTGGTCGTCTGCCGCGTCTCGCCGTTCGCCTGATTGGTGACCGTGACCTTGGCGTTCGGGATGTCCGCTCCGGTCGGGTCCGTCACCTCGCCGGTGATGGTTCCGTAAAGCACCTGTGCTTTAGCTACGTTGATGCCCGCCGCCGCCAGCAGCGCCACGACCAGAACCGCCACGCCCCGGCTGAACCCGCGCCCTCGATCCTGCTTGTTTCCTGCTGAACTGACACGCATCTTTGGTCCTCCTGAAGAAGCAAAGCTTTGCGGCTCATTCCGGTGCGCCAGAACCTCCCGGCCACCAGTCGTCCGCTCTTTTTTATGCGTCCCGAACTTTAGGCTTTCGGGAGAGAAGCTGTCAAGGATTTTTGCCGCAGGGTTCCTCAGAAATACGCAAATTTAGCTTATTTACTTGAAATTTCGCGCAATTTCGCGGTTCGGCTCCGCAGAAACAAACCGCCGCGAGCGCCCTCGAAAGGAGACCGGTATCCGCTGAATGCCGCGAGTCGAAAATATTCGTGGAGTCTCGCAGTTATGTCGCGACACGCCATGGCAGGGCCGGAGGGCCCCGCCTTCGGAGCCCCGAATTTCACTCCGCCTGAGCTGCTGTTCCCACCACGTCACCGTCCGTCTGACGTCCTCGTGGCCGCGAGTGCACATGCGTCCGGTGGTAGCCCGAATGCCGCTGCAGCACCAGCGCCGCCGCCCCCCTCAGCCGCGCAAACTCCGGGTTCAGCGTGGTCATCACCCGCGGCGCCGGCCCGGCCAGCATCTGCCGCTTCAGCTCCTTCTCCACGATGGGGCCAAACCGCTGCCAGGCCGAGGTCAGCTCGCCGGTGAACAGGATCACCTCCGGCGAGAGCGCCGCGGTAATCGCATGCAGCCCTCGCCCCAGGTTCTCCGCCTGCCGGCTCAGCGCCTGCACCGCCGTCGGGTCTTCATCCACCGCGAGATTCAGCAGCCGAGTCCCCGTCATCCCAACGTCCGGGCTTCCCTTTGCCTCGTTGTAATAACGCACCGCCGCGCGCGTCGACGCAAACATCTCCCAGCACCCAGTCCGTCCGCAGCCGCACTTGGGCCCGGTCGGGTCCAGCACCACGTGCCCGAACTCGCCCGCCAGCCCGCCATGCCCTGTGATCATCTGCCCATTGCTCAGCACCGCCGTGCCAATGCCTTCGGAGATCGCCACCAGCACGGCATCGCTCACACCATCCAGCCGCCCCGACCAGATCTCCGCAATCAGGCACGCGTTGGCCTCGTTCTCCATCTCCACCTTCAGCCCCAGCGCCGACTCAATCAGCCCGCCGATCTCGTGCCCTGCCCAGCGCAGGTTCGGAGCCAGCACCAGCTGCTGCGTCACCGGATCCACGCGTCCCGGCATACTCAGGCCCACGCCCTCGAACGTCTTCGTCGGATGCATCTCCCGCATCCGCTCCAACGCAGAGATCAGCTCCGGCATCGCGCGGTCCACATTCGACGGCAGCACAATCGCCTTCTGCGACAGCAGACGGCTGTTCATGTCCACCACCGCAATCGTCGCCTGCTCCGGCCGCACATCCACCGCCAGCATCACGATGTCCTCGTTCAGCGACAGCAGCGTCGGCCGGCGTCCCCGCGGCAGCCGCTGCGTTCCGCCCTCCACCACCCATCCCTCTTCAATCAGCTCCTCGACAATGGACGAAACCGTGCTCGGATACAGCCCCGACGCCCGCGCCAGCTCCACCCGCGCCACCGGCTGCTTCGCGCGCACCAGCTCCAGGATCACGTCCCGATTAATGTCGCGCGCTACCTCGCTCGACGCCAGCCGTACGTACGCCAGATCAGCGCGCCGCAACGCGTGCGTCGTGCCATGCGCTGCCGGCTGTCTTCCCCCATTTGTCTCCGTGTTCTTCGCCACGTTCCGCTCCTTACCGAACTTTGTTCTTCAACGCAGTCCTGCAGCTACATCCGTATGAAAACTCTCCGGCGGCCCTAGATAGTTCGGCCGCAGTGATCCATTAGTCCCATAACTCACTACAAGCTTTTCAATGACAATCGCCGGATCGACCGCCCACACCTTCAGCGTGTGATACCCCGACGTCCGAATTTTGAGCGGCACGGTCACTCGGCGCACACCGTCACTCACGGCTTCCGCCCAGTCCTTATCCGTGTTGTGCCCCAGAGCATCCACTGTCGTTCGTGGCTCGTCATCCACCGATACCGCAAAACGCAATCCGCGCCCCGGAACAAAATTCAGAGTAGGCGCCAGCGTCATCTGCAGCTCGAAATCCCCGGCATCATAAAGGTACATCCTGTAGTCCAACGACGTCCGGGAATTCATCTCACTGGCCGCCGTCACCGGAAAAACCGTCATTCCGGACTTCGTTTCGCCATACCCCGGCAGCTCTACCCATTCCATCTGGCCATTGTTAGCCCGCGCCGTCGTATCCGCCGCCTCCATCGCTACATACCCATCACTCTCCACAAACCCCTGCGCATTCTCGCGGGTGACCGGCTGCTTCTTCGCATGCAGCGTGTACACCATCGGCCGCCCCTCGCCCGAGCTCACCATCACCGTACCGTCAGCCGCATCCTCCGGCACCTTGCTCCAGTCCACGCTGACCCCAACACGCTGCTCGTCAGGCCCGACCGTCCCCTCACTCTGCGTCACGCGAATCCACGGCGCACTCGCCTTCACCTCGTACTTCACCGGCGTCCTGCCACGATCGAACAGCGTCAGCGTCCGCGTCTGCTGATTCACCGAGTCCAGCGTCCCCAGCGAGAAGCCAAAGTGCCCACCCGCGCGTGTAAACACCGCATCCTCCGCACTCACGCCCAGCGATCCCTCCCGCGGCACCTGCACCCAGCTCACCGCCGGCATCACGTTCACCGGCGGATCGTTCCAGCTCACATACCCGATATGCGTCTGATCCATCATGTGGTCCCACTTGCCGTTCAGCAGGCCGTTGTACTTCGCGCTCAGCTCCGCATCCCGCGCGAACATCCGCTGCACACTCGCCGCCTCATCGTTTGCCTTCGGATTCCCGATGCGCGCATCCAGCGCATTCCGCCCGGCGGTGATGTACATCTCCGTCAAGTTCGCGCACGCATCCACGGGATACTGAATTAATTCAAAATACGAGGCCCGCTCGTTCTCCGGAAGCTGCGTCGCGAGCTTGTCCACGCGATCGGCGAGCTTCTCCCACTCGTCATATACGCGATCCGCCTCGTGATAGTTCGCCAAACTGAAAGTATTTGCATCGATCAGCTCCGGCTTGCGCCTGCCGTTGTAGCGCGTGTACTCCTCCATCGCGCTCGCAATCTCGTCCGCGTGCTCCGGCCCAAACTCCCGCACCGCCCAGTCCTTCGTGAACTCGCGCAAGTGATCCTTATCCCACCGCTGCGGCGTCCTCGCATAGCTCAGAAAGAACTCCATCGGAAACTCCATCGGCTTTCCATCCCCGACATTCACCACCCACAGCCGGTCCGCGCCATACTCCAGCGCCAGGTGCATCTGCTCCTGCACCTTCGGGATCGGATTCGTGTTCAGCCACTTGTAACTTCGCGGTGCGCCGACATAGTCGAAGTGGTAATAAATCCCCGCACCGCCACTGCGCTTCCGCTCCTCCGCCGTGGGCAGCCGCCGCAGATCGCCCCAGTTGTCATCGCTCCACAGCAGCGTCACGTCATCCGGCACCCGCATGCCCTTCTCGTAGTACCCCTGCACCTCCTTGTACAGAGCCCACACCTGCGGGACCTTGGTCAGATCCGGGTTCACCGTCTCCTTCAAAATCTGCCGCTGGTCTGCCACAATCTTCTCCAGCAACTGTGTATTCCCCGCCTCCGACATCGGCGTATCGTTCACGCCGCGCATCCCCAGCGTCACGACCTCTTCGTAGTTCTTGTCGCGCTCCATCCCCGCGCGCCAGAAATCGTCAATCTCCTTCTGATTCGTCGTGTAATCCCATCTGCCGTGATTGCCGCGCGTCCACTCCTTCTCGGCGCGCATCATCGGCTCCTCATGCGAGGTCCCCATCACAATCCCATACTCATCCGCCAGCTTCGGATTCTCCGGATCGTCCGTCGCGAACGCGTTGTTCCACATCGCCGGCCACAGAAAATTCGCCTTCAATCGCAGCAGCAGCTCAAACACCTTCGTATAAAACTCGTGGTTCATCCCACCGAACTTCTCCTTCGTCCAGCCCGACAAACACGGCGCCTCATCGTTGAAGAAGATCCCGCGATACTTCACCGCGGGCACCGGCTGCACCACTCGCCCTGGCATCACGTACAGCGCTTCCTTGTGCGGGACGCGAACGTCCGCCCACCAGTACCACGGCGAAACCCCAATCTGCTCGCTCAGGTCATAGATCCCGTAGATCGTCCCGCGCTTGTCCGCTCCCGCAATCACCAGCGCGCGCCGCACGCCCGGCATCGGCCGCTCCACAATCGTCGTCACCGCGGACTCCCACTTGCCCGCAACGTCACTCACATCCAGCTTCTTCGCCTTCACCAGCGCATCAATCAGCGGACTCTTGCCAATCGTCCCGATGATCACAATGTCTTCGTTCTTCGGCACGCCCCCAGCATCCTTTACCGGCACGGTCACGACCGCCGCCGCATGCCCCGTCACCCGCCCCACATCGGCGCTCAAATCGCCCACAGCCCGCACCACGCCCGGCCAGTCCTGGTCAGTCACCAGCAGCGCCGCAGCGTGACCGTCCGCCTCCAGCACAAACCCTCCGTTCACCGGCGTCGTGCTCACATATTTCGACTCACCCAAGGCCCATGCCCGGACCGGCCCCATCAGCATCAGGACAATCACAACTGCCCGCATTTCCATCCCTGAAATCTATCCCCTATCGGTTGAAGCCCACCTTACACCCGCTTCTATTTCTTGTCGCGAAAAAAATAAAGTATTCAATTGAAAACCCCAAAACTCAGCACTCGAAAGTGAACGGACCCGCGCCGCGCATGTTACGTTCCACATCAATGCCGCCTGTCGCCAACCCACCGGCCCACAGCCCCTCAAACCGCCGCGCTCGCAAGCCGCGCGCCACCGGCCTCCGCCTGCTTCCGCTGGTCGCGGCCATCTACTTCATGGTCTCCGGCGGACCCTACGGCCTGGAAGACATCATCGGCATGGCCGGCTTCGGCCGCGCACTGCTCCTGCTCTGCCTCGTGCCCATCCTCTGGAGCCTCCCCACCGCGCTCATGGTCGGCGAGCTCGCCTCCGCCATCCCCGACGAAGGTGGCTTCTACGTCTGGGCCCACCGCGCCCTCGGCCGCTTCTGGGGCTTCCAGGTCGCCTGGCTGTCGCTCGCCTCCAGCGTCTTCGACATGGCCATCTATCCCACCACGGTCTCGCTCTACCTCATGACCGTCTTCCCCGAGCTCAAGCACGGCCACTACGCTCTCTTTCTCAAGCTCGCCATCGTCATCATCGCCACACTCTGGAACCTCCGCGGAGCCGTCTCCGTCGGCCACGGCTCCGTGCGCATGATGGCCATCTCGCTCGCGCCCTTCGCCGGCATGCTGCTCATCGCGCTGTGGCGCATCGCCCACGGTGGCCTGCACCTCGCGGCACCCGGCCGCACGCTCACCTACGACCTCGGCGGCGCGCTTTCCGTCACCATGTGGAACTACATGGGCTGGGACAACGCCTCCACCATCGCGCAGGAGGTCGAAAATCCGCAGCGCGACTACCCGCGCGCCATGCTCGTCTCCGCCCTGACCATCATGTGCGTCTACACGCTTCCGCTGCTCGCCGTCTGGGCCGTCGGCATCCCCGCCGCACGCTTCTCTACAGGAGCCTGGGCCGACGCCGCCGGCCTTCTTGGCGGCAGCATCCTCGCCATCGCCGTCGTCCTCGCCGGATCGCTCGACGGCCTCGGCACCTTCAACGCCCTCACCCTCACCCTCACGCGCCTGCCCTACGCCATGGCCGAAGACCAGCTGCTCCCGCGACTGCTCACCCTCCGCACAAAAAAAGGTGTCCCCTGGGTTAGCGTGCTCGCCTGCGGCACCTGCTGGGCGCTCGCGCTCTCGCTCACCTTCGAGCGCCTCATCTCCATCGACCTCGTCCTCTGGGGAGCCTCGCTCGTCCTCGAGTTCCTCTCCCTCATCGTCCTCCGCCGCACCGAGCCCGCACTCCCGCGCCCCTTCCGTATCCCCGGCAACCAGCTCGCGCTGATCCTCATCGGCTGCGGCCCCATGCTCCTGCTGGCCTTCGCGCTCTTCAACGCCCGCACCGAAAAGCTCGCCGGCATGAACGCCCTGCTCCTCGCCACGATCATCGGCCTCGCCGGCCCCCTCGTCTACTTCCTGATGACCCTCACCCGCCGCCGCCGGGCTTAAAGCAAAAAGGACCAGCAATCCTCGCTGATCCCTGATCCCTGTTCCCTGATCCCTGTTCCCTGATCCCTGTTCCCTGATCCCTGATCCCTGTTCCCTGATCCCTGTTCCCTGATCCCTGTTCCCTGTCCTACTTCTTCCCCGCGCCCACCGCCTCAAGCACCTTGCCACTCTTCTTTTCCTTATCCGTCACAAACGCCTCGGCCGCCTGTCCAATAATCTCCCGCGCCCGCGCCGCGTCGCGCCATCCCTTCACATCCACGCGCTTCCCTTCCAGGTCCTTATAGATCGAGAAGAAGTGCGTCATCTCCTTCAGCACATGCGGGTACACATCCGAGTAGTTCCAAACATCCTTGTAGCGCGGATTCGCCTGCCCCACGCACAGGATCTTCTCATCGCCCACACCCTGGTCCGTCATCTCCAGCACGCCAATCGGCCGCACTGTCAGCACGCAGCTCGGAAAGCTCGGCGTATCCACCAGCACCAGGCAGTCCAGCGGGTCGCCATCCGCCGCCAGCGTGCTCGGAATGAACCCGTAGTCCCCCGGGTAATGCACCGGCGAATACAGATTCCTGTCCAGCCGAAACACATGCAGCTGCTTGTCGTACTCGTACTTGTTGATCCCTTCATAAGGAATCTCGATCACCGCATTCACCAGCTCCGGCGACTTCGGCCCCACCGGCAGTTCCAAATAGTTCGGCATAAACTGATTCGCTTTCCTGCGAAAAATTTTCAGCTGCCTCGCACCAGCAAGAGCC
>DASRGC010000032.1:0-141173 GCA_035651235.1 Acidobacteriaceae bacterium | reverse complement strand
ACCGAGCACGGCAAGAAGCTTGAGGATGGCAAGCGACGAGTTCGCTTTGACCGCGTAGCAGAGCGTGTGCGCAACGCCGCTGAACTCGCGCGTGAGCATGGCGGCGCGGTCCCGTATGTCGTCTGCGGAGTAAACGTAGAGGGGTGTGCCGAATTGCGCGGCAAGGTCACTCAGCTTGACGCTGCCGCAGCAGAGTTGGGAGTCAATGTAGCGGAACGGCCGCGGGGCGGGAAACTCACTCACGAAGGCGTCACACTCGTCATCTGCGGCAGCAGGTAAGGCTCGTTAGGAATCACGATCCACGCGATGATGTACGCGATCAGGGGTGAACCCGCTCCGCAGAACACCGCCAGCACCAGGATCAGACGAACGAGCAGCGGATCCCAGCCATAGCGCTGCGCAAACGCGGCGCACACACCGGCGATTCTCCGGCCCTCGCGCGGGCGCTCCAGCCGAGGCCACTGGCGCGCATAGGGCGCCGCAGACACCGCGCAACCGCAATTGCTGCAGAATCGTGCGCCCTCATTCAAAGTCGTGTGACACGCCGGACAGATCATGATCGCCTCCTTAAGACATCATCTTCCCATACGACAGCCAGGTGCGTTCAGTTCCCCAACTATTTCCCAACGTACGGCGATTTCAAATACTTGCGCGCGATCTCCGCCTGCGAGGCGTCGCCGCCGGATGCGGCGAGCTGGTACATCCTCACGGCGTTCGGTCGTTGGTGGAGCATGTCATACACCTCGCCCGCGTTGACCTGTGCGCGGCTGCGGAGCCACGGGCTGCAGTTCGGCTGCTCGGCCGCCTGGATATAGGATGCGACGGCGTCAGGGAGCTGGTTGTAGCCGCGCTGTGTCTCGGCCAGCCCGAACCAAGCCATCTGCAGGCGCGGGTCGATGAAGTAGCCCGGCTTCTGCGCGTCTGTGAGCACCTGCTTGTACGCGGCGATCGCCTCATAGCCGTGGCCTTCATCCTTGAGGAGGTTGGCGACCTCGAGCGCGAAGAGATAGTCGCGCGGATACTGGTCCGTGAGGCTGCGCTCGACCTGCAGGGCCTCTGGATAGCGGCCGTCGTGGCGCAGAAAAAGGCTGAGTGCGGTGCGGGCTTCGACGGTGGTGACCACGCCGTGCTGGGCTGCCTCGCGCAGCATAGCCAGGCCGCGCTGCTTGGAGCCGCCGACGCCGAACATGCCGACCATTATGCGCAAAAAGCGCGGAAGACTGGCCACCGCGAACTGCTGGATGCCGATCGCCAGATCGGCATCGGCGTACTGCGGATCGATCTTAAGGACTGCTTCGCTGTCGTTACGCGCTTGCAAGCCTTGCCGCGCGGCGGCGCTGAAGGAGTGGTCGGCGAGCGTGATGAACGCGGCGTGCATTCCCTTCGCGTAACCCCGGGCGAACAGCGCATTTTTATCGACGGAGTTCTGGTTCAGCCGCTGATCGCACATGCTCACGATTTTGTCGGTCAGCGAATTGATCTCCTCGCGCGATTGTTTGGAGATGTTGATCGCGCGCTTGTTGAAGAGAAAGCTGTCGTGCGCGTAGTACGTGGTATCGAGCAGGTCCTGGTGGTAGAGCTCGCGGAAGATGGTCACGACCAGGATGTAGTTCCACGCCATGGGGTCCTGCGGATGCTGCTGCGCGATCTGGTTGAAATCTTTCAGAGCGCCACCGAAGTCGAGATCGTAGAAGCGGTCGTAGCCCTGCCGGACGAGCGGATCCAGGTTGAGGGGATCGGTATGTGGGTTTACGGGCTGAGCATGCGCTGGTGCGCAGAGGATCAGGAGGAAAGCCAGCAGCGGCAGCAGCTTCGGCAGCGCCAGCAGCCTCGATGGCGCCCGCAGCCTACATAACGAACTTCGCACCCGGAGTCTCTCCTGTGTTGCGCAGCGCGTGGCCTGCGCAGATACACTATACCTTTGGACGTGCGAACGAGCGGTAAGCCTCTATCGCCGCTCGCCGCCAGATGCATTCACGATGAGCGCTTCTATTCTGCTTCCGCCCATTCTTCTGCTGCTTGCCTGCGGCGCGTATATCTTCTGGCCTCAGCGCAGACTCGCCGCCGCGCCGGAGAAGACGCGCCTGGACTATCTGCGCGAGCGCAAGGAGGTTATCTACGAGAACCTTCGCGACCTGAACTTCGAATACAAGGCCGGCAAATACCCGGAGGCTGACTACGCAGCGCAGCGTGACGCGCTGGAGACCGAAGCGGCGACCGTACTGGCGGAGATGGATTCCCTGGGCGGTTAGCGCCACGATCTACCGTCTGAGTTTCACAGCTATTTGTCGTTGAATTTCACGGCTTTGTTATCGCTGAAGTATCCTGAATTGTGCCCCGAATTCAGCTACTATCCCGTGTTGCTTTGCTGCGTCTCTGTCGCAACCTCGCTCTGGCGTCCCTCTGCTCTGCCTTGCCCGCGTTTGCCGCGACCCCGATCACCGGTGTCGTGATGAACAAGACGACCGGCAAACCTTCCGCCGGCGACACAGTCACGCTCATCCGCCTCGCACAAGGCATGCAGGAGGCAACACACACGACCACCGACGCGCACGGCCGCTACACGCTCGAGGTGCCCGATGACGGGCTGCACCTGGTCCGCGTGACGCATGATCTCGCAAACTACTTCAAGCCTGCTCCTGCGGGAACAACGTCGGTCGATCTCGACGTCTACAACGCTGCCGCGAAGGTGAAGGGCGTGACCAGCGAGGCCGAGGTGATGCGCATCGAGAGCGACGCAAGCGGAACCTCATTGCGCGTCGTCGAGAACTTCTTCCTGAAGAATGATTCACATCCGCCAATGACGCAGTTCTCGAAGGAGCCGTTCGACTTCTGGCTACCGGACGGCGCAGTCGTCGAAGGAGCGGCAGCGGAGTCTCCCGATGGAATGCCGGTGCGCCAGGCTCCCGTGCCGCTGGCGGAGAAGAACCACTTCACCTTTTTGTTTCCCATTCGCCCCGGCGAAACGCGGTTTCAGATTACGTATCGGGTTCCCTACACCGGCAAACTCGCGCTCGAGCCGAAGCTGACGATGCCCACGGACACGGTCGCGATCATGATTCCGAAGTCGATGACCTTTGCGCCGGTAGCGGGTGCGCCGTACAGTCCTGTCGATGACGAGGTGAATGCACACACGCTGGTCGCGCGCAGTGTGACACCGAATCAGCCGCTCGGCTTCACGCTTACCGGAACCGGACAGCTTCCGCGCGATAGCAATGCGCCCACGCAGGGCGGCGGACAATCTGCGGAAGGAGCCGCGCAGGGTGCTGGCCAGGCGCAGTCCGCGACGGCAGACACGCGCCCCGGCGGCGGGCTGGGCAACCCACTGGACGAGAGCGGCAATCGCGACCCGTGGGCGAAGTACAAGTGGTGGATTCTCTCCGGAATCGCTGTGCTGCTGGCGGCAGCGGCCGGCGTCCTTCTGCGCAAGCCTGCAGCGAGCTCTGCAGTGGTGACCACTGGGCCGTACCCCGCGGGCCCGCTTCCTTCAGCTCCGCACATGCAGCGCACGCACTCCGAGCAGCTCTTGCAAGCGCTCAAGGAAGAGATGTTCGCGCTGGAAACAGACCACTTGCAGCACCGCGTCTCCGACGAGGATTATGTCGCGCACAAGGCAGCACTGGAACTGGTGTTGCGGCGCGCCCTGCAACGTTCAAATGCAACGGAGCGGGAGTTGATCTCTCGCTGAAAATGACAACGCTGCTACGCATTCTGCGACTGTATCCGCTGGCTCTCTGGGTCGGCGGTGAGGTCTTCTTCGTCATGGTGGCGGGTATTTCGTTCAGTGTGTTGCCGGACAAGCATGCCGCCGGGCTCGTTGTACGCAGCGCGCTGATCGATCTGCATCGGATCGGAATCGGCGCTGCTGTGGTTTATCTGCTCGCGACACTCGGACTGATGGCCATGCAGCACGACGGCCAACGTATTCGCTTTGTCGAAATCATCCTCGTCGCGGCGATGCTGCTCCTCACCTTGTACTCGCAGCTGGGCGTGATTCCGCGGATGGAGAAGGACAGGTTGTCTCTTGGCGGTGATATTACGGTAGTGTCCGCCAACAATCCGGCACGGCTCGACTTTGACCGTCTTCATCACCGTTCTGTGAGCCTCGAAGGAGCCGTGCTTCTCGGTGGGCTGGTCCTGATTGCACTCGCTCCGATCTACGACCGCAGGTCGCGGCAGGTTACATCTAAGGAATCGAACAATCTTTAGCGGAGAGACAATGAAGCTTCTAGTAACCGGTGGGGCTGGATATATCGGCGGCACGGTAGCGACGATTCTGATGCAGGCGGGACATCAGGTCACGATCGTCGACAACCTCTGCCACAGCAAACGCAATGAGGTCCCCGCGGGCGCCGAGTTTGTGCAGGCGGACATCGCTGACCGTCCGCGCATTGAGGCGCTCTTGCGCGATCTGCAGCCGGATGGTGTCCTGCACTTTGCGGCGCTGATCGAGGCCGGCGAATCAATGCAGAAGCCGGAGCTTTACTTCCGCAACAACACGGCGTCGACACTCGCGTTACTCGAAGCCATGCACGCAACCGGAGTGAACAAGCTCGTCTTCAGCTCGACCGCCGCAGTCTATGGCGAACCGGAGCGCGTCCCGATTGACGAGACCGCGAAGCTTGCGCCCACAAACGCATACGGCGAGAGCAAGCTGCTGGTTGAGCAGATGCTCATGTGGCTGCATCGCCTTCACGGGCTGCGCTACGCCTCACTGCGCTACTTCAACGTTGCGGGTGCGCTGCCCGGGCGCGGTGAGGCCCACGAACCCGAGACCCACCTGATCCCGCTGGTCCTCGATGTGGCCCTCGGCCGCCGCCAAAAGATCTTCATCTACGGCAACGACTACGACACCCCGGATGGAACGTGCATCCGCGACTACATTCACGTGGTCGACCTGGCCGCGGCGCACATCCTTGCTCTGGATGCGCTCAATACGCGTGACCGCCTCATCTGCAATCTCGGCAACGGCCAGGGATTCTCCGTCAAGCAAGTCGTCGAAGCCGCGCGACGCGTGACCGGACATCCCATCCCCGTCGAGGTGAGGCCTCGCCGCGCGGGCGATCCCGCGAGGCTGGTCGCCAGTTCCGCGCGCGCGCAAACAGAACTTGGCTGGCGACCCCAGACTCCCGAGATCGACAGGATTCTTGCCTCCGCATGGGAGTGGCACAAGCGCCGCTATGCGGTCACGGCGTGACAAAATCTATCCCTGAGCATTGAAGCTGAGCCGCTATTCTTGCGACAGTAGAGGCGCGCGACACCCCGTATCGCACTACGATAAACTGTTGGCAGGCCAGTGTTTTTCCGAGCTTCGCTCGTTCGAGAAAAAGATCATCGACACCCATATAAATTCCGCCGACACAGGACCGGTCACCTCCGAACTCCGGCCAAGGCGCAAGATCATCCTGAGAGACAGCATCACGCTCCTGGTGCTGATCCTGTCAACGGCGGCGCTCTACGCGCTTACATCGTTCTTGTTCCGCAGCTTCTCGGCTCGGCAGGCGCAGTTAGCCAGGCAGTTTGCTGCCAGCGGGCAGCAAGCGCTCAGCCGTGGGGACGCAGAACTTGCCGTAGGCGACCTGCGCACATCGCTGTCCTATGCGCCGGATAACATGACCAACCGGCTTCTGCTCGCGGAGTCGCTTGCACGCTCGAATCATCTGGAACAGGCGAGAAGTTATTTCCTCGGGCTGCTGGATGCGCAGCCTGCCGATGGATTCCTGAATCTCCAGCTCGCGCGCCTCGCAAGACAGCGCAGAGACTCACGTGCAGCCATCGACTACTATCGAGCCGCAGCCGTTGGCAATTGGAGTGGCGATTCGCTGCGCGAACGTTACAGCGTGCAGCTTGAGCTGGCGGAGTATCTGATTCAGCTAAACGATCTTCCCTCCGCACGCGCCGAGCTGCTGATCGCCACGGCGGATGCGCCCGATGACGCGAGTGTTTACACGACGCTCGGCGAACGGTTCGAGCAGGCGAAGGACCCCACCGATGCGCTGAATCTCTACCGAAAGGCGATCAAGGCAAATCCATCGCATGCGGAGGCGCCCTACAGGGCCGGGCGGGTGGCATATCAGATGGGCGATTTCTCGCAGGCCGCCGCGCTTCTCTCCCTCGCTCGCCGCGATAGCGCGCAGGAAAAGACCGGCGAAGAGAA
The DNA here is from genome assembly GCA_035651235.1 of Acidobacteriaceae bacterium. GTDB lineage: Bacteria > Acidobacteriota > Terriglobia > Terriglobales > Acidobacteriaceae > Granulicella. The sequence continues at coordinate 135,016 of DASRGC010000032.1, read as the reverse complement.
CACGCGCGAGATAGACGATCTGCTGCAAAGCGCGAAGCGCATCCAGGAGCTAACCTTGTCCTCCGATCTTGATCCGCAAGAACGTATCGAGCATCTCTTGCGCGCGTTTCCCGTCGCGAAGCTGCGGTTCGACAGCTGCGTCGCTCACTTCAACGGCAGTCCCTTGCCGAGTGACATGCAAGCGCTCCAGAGCAGCTGGAACGAAGCCGACAAGATCAGGCTCCGGCGGTCATCGCTGCAGGATCCAACCGAGCAGGACAGCCTGACGAAGCTCATCTTCAGCACCGAGGAGATCACATCCCGATCATGCGGTGCGCCGTCCGGAGATGACGCGCTGCTGTTACAACTTGCGAACTCATTGCAAGATCCACTGAGAGCGGAGAAGCGATGAGCCTCACGACGACAACTATGGACACAACCCAACCACTCGAGATCGCCGACTCCTTGCCCATGCGTGAGGAGCGTCTGTTTCTTCTGCTCTCGATCTTCGTCGGGATTCTCTCCGGGCTTCTGGTCGTCTCGTTTCGCATGGCCATCGAGTGGCTGAGCGTCCTGCTGCTCGGGACCACAACAGGACCGCGCCAAATACGCCTCATCGTGATTCCCGCTGTGGTCGGCATCGTCGTCGCGATTATGACGCGATACATCTTCCCTGCTGTGCGCGGCAGCGGCGTCAACCAAACAAAAGCCGCGCTCTACATTCATAACGGATACATCTCAGTCCGCACCGTCATCGGCAAGTTTCTGCTCTCCGCTCTGGCCATCGGCAGCGGCCAATCGCTTGGCCCGGAAGATCCTTCGCTGCAGATCGGCGCCGGTGTCGCTTCCCTGATCGGCCGTCGCGTGGGGCTCTCGCGCACGAAACTGCGGCTCTTTGCTCCGGTCGGCGCAGCAGCGGGCCTCGCGGCAGCATTCAACGCGCCAATCTCCGCGATTCTCTTCGTGATCGAAGAGGTCATCGGCAAGTGGACCGCAGGCGTGCTTGGCTCGATCGTCCTCGCCGCAGTGGCGAGTGTCGCTGTCGCGCGCTGGTTCTGGGGCCCGGAGCCCATGTTCCGTATCCCGTCCATCACACTGCGGGATCCGCGCGAACTGCTCGCGTACTCAATTCTCGGAATTATCGGCGGCTTTGCGGCGTTACTCTTCGCCAAATCACTGGCATTCCTAAGACCGCGGCTTCGCGCCCAGCCGCAATGGCTGCAGATGCTGCAACCTGCGCTCGCAGGTCTCTGCGTCGGATGCATCGGCTACTTCGGCTTTCCTGAGGTGATGGGCTCCGGATACGGCGCCATCGATCAGGCCATGCATGCACAGTTCGCCGTGAAAGCGCTGGTCCTGCTGGCGCTCTTCAAGATTCTGGCGACGACCCTTTCCTTTTCAAGTGGAACGCCCGGCGGAATGTTTGCGCCGACGCTCTTCATCGGCGCGATGCTGGGCGGCGCGGTCGGAGGATTCGAGAAGATCTTCTTCCCGCATCTGACCGGTTCCGTCGGCTCATACGCATTGGTCGGCATGGGCGTCCTCTTCGCAGCATTTCTTCGCGCCCCGCTCACCTCTGTCTTCATGGTGCTCGAGGTCAGCGGCAACTACTCCATCATTCTTCCCGTCATTCTTGCCAACACCATCGCTTACCTGATCTCGCGCAGCCTGCAGCCCATGCCCATCTTCGAGTTGCTCACGCATCAGGACGGACTTTATCTGCCGTCCATGGAAGAGATCCGCGAAGAGAGCGAGGTCCGACTCGAGGAGGTTTTGGAGCCCGTAAGTTATCCGGTCATTCAGGGAACAGAATCGGTCGCCGAGATCCTGTCGTCACCGTCTGGACGAGAGCGGCTGGATTCCGCTTTTGTACTCGTGCAGTGTCGCGATGGATGGTATTCCGCACGCAAGGACGAGCTAGACCGGCTGCTCGCCACATACATCGAAAACCCGGCCGCTCCTGATGCGCAGCGTCCCCTGCAGGAAGTTCTCGGGAAAGATCGCACACCGCTCGTGTTCCCGGATGAGCCGTTGGCGCACGCACTATCGTACCTTCAACGTTGGCCGGTGCTGCCGGTCTCCAATCGGGCCGTACGTGGCATTCTCGAAGGCGTTGTCTCGCTGGAGGGTGTACTTCACCGATACCAACAGGCCCGAATGTAATTCTGAAGATCTGAATGAAATGAAAAGAAAAAAACTGTTAGCGCATCCACTTTTACGCAAGTACCTTCCGCTGGTCCACGAAGACCTTACCTCCGTCTACTCGCGCGATCTGCAGAAGTGGCTTGTCGTTGCTCCGGTCATCGGCCTCACAACGGGGCTGGCTATCACGGGCATCGCTGCGCTTCTTCTTGGCAAGCTTTGGCCGGCGGTCCTCAACTACTATCTCGGCCATCATTGGGCGATCGTTCCCGGCCTGGTGCTCGCATTCGCAGTAACGGGCCTCATCATGCAGTTCCTCACGCCCAATCCCAACGAGCACTCCACCGAAGAGGTCATCCGCTCCTATCACGAGCATGAAGGCGACATCGACGTCCGCCCCTTCGCGCCGAAGATCATCGCAGCGATCACCTGCGTTGGGTTCGGCGGCAGCGCTGCCCTCGAAGGCCCGAGCATCTACGGCGGCGCAGCCATAGGTTCGTGGCTTTGGACAAAGCTTCGCCGCTTCCGCTTCACCAACCGCGATCGCCGCATCATGCTCATCTGCGGCGCCGCAGCCGGCATGTCCGCTGTCTTCCGAGCTCCGCTCACGGGCATCGTCTTCGCGTTGGAGATGCCTTACCGCGACGATCTCGCGCATGAAGCCCTTGTGCCATCCCTGATCGCCTCCGTCGTCTCCTACGTAACGCTCGGCGCCTTTCTAGGCTCAGCTCCTCTGTTCGACTTCCCTCATGCAGTGAGCTATCACCGCATGGACCTGTACTGGAGCGCGTTGCTGGGATTGCTTGTCGGGCTCGTCGCCATGGCCTTCGTGGTCACCTTCCGCAGGGTCCGCGTCTTCTTCGTGAACTGGAAGGTTCCTCACTGGATCAAGCTGACGGTCGGCGGATTGCTCACCGGACTCTGCGGTGTTCTCTTCCTTCACATATACGGCGGTTCGCTTGTGCCCATCGGGCCGAACTACGAGGCCGTTGGAGACATCCTCAATCGAACCCACAGCAGCTCTCAGCTCCTGGTCTTCAGCGGATTGAAGCTCACAGCAACCGTCGCCACGCTCGCGTCCGGCGGCGTGAGTGCCATGTTCGTTCCGCTCTTCCTTACCGGAGGTGCTCTCGGCACGGCATTCGCACAATCCATCGTGCACAGCCCCGCACTGGAGCTTTACGCAGCCGTCGGGATGGCATCGTTTATCTCCGCCGGATACAAGACGCCGCTTGCAGCAGTCGTCTTCGTCGCCGAGGCCACCGGCGGCCATGCCTTCATCATTCCTGCGCTCATCGGCGCCGCCGTGGCGTATGCCGTCTCAGGCGATGCCTCCGCCTCAGGCGACCAGCGCCTGCACGAGACCGCAAAGGCATCTCCGCTGCAATACATTCCCGTCAGCGAAATCATGCAGCAGCACGTTATCTCCGCGCCCGCCAGTGTAAGTATCGGCGAGTTCGTCAAGATGCTGTCGCCGGATGTTCAGCACGAAGTCTTCCCGGTATTCGAGGATAAAAAGCTTTTGGGCACGGTCAATCCTCTGTGCATCACCCAGATCCCGCCCGAACGCTGGATGCATACGCCCTTGCGGGACGTAGTTGATCACCCGGTCGGCACCGTCACTCCCGACACGGATGTGATGGAAGCGCTTCGACTGCTTACAGCCGAGCACAGGCGGCCAATGCTTCTTGTCGTCTCCTCAGGCGGTGAGATCAAGGGTATTGTTACCAAGACCGACATTCTTCAGGTCTTGAACGATCAAGAAGGCACATCAGAACATAAAGACAACGCAGTGCGTCCCGGTTCCGAGGAGAATTCACCTGAACTGATTTGATCCACCCGACGGAGGGTTCCACATGTCCGAGTTTCCGATTCCTGGCATTGCCGCGATCCCAGAGAAGCAGTCCAGCAAGAAGGGAGAGTTCGGTGTCGCTCTCGAACCAGAGATCGTGCGGATATGCGGCTATGCGTTGCTCGTAGGCCTCGTGGCCGGCTTTGTGGCTGAAGGTTTACTCGAACTGATTCAGCTCTTCACGAACATCTTCTTCTACGGCAGATTTTCCTTCGCATACACCAATCCGGCGCACAACCATCTTGGCTGGTGGGTCATCCTCATCCCGCCGATCGGTGGTCTGCTCGTCGGCATCATGATCCATTACTGGGAGCCCACCCTCAAGGGCCACGGCATTCCCGAGGCAATGGAATCGGTCCTGTTCGGGCACAGCCGCATGCGGCTTCGCGTGGCTCTGCTGAAACCTCTGGCCACTGCGTTCGCCATTGGAACCGGCGGCCCGTTCGGCGCCGAAGGCCCCATCATTCAGACCGGCGCCGCGCTCGGTTCGCTCTTCGGCCAGGTGGTCGGGCTCACGCCCTACTATCGCCGCGTCCTGCTGGCCTCCGGTGCCGCAGCCGGAATGGCCGCAACGTTTACCGCGCCCATGGCAGGCATTCTCGTCGCCATCGAGCTCCTGCTCTTCGAGCTGCGCGCCCGTTCCTTCATCCCAGTTGCGCTTGCGGCATCCATCGCGACCGGCGTGCGCATTCACTTCGCCGGTTGGGCGCCGCTCTTCCCCACACCAATGTTTCGCCTCACCGGCATGAATGAGCTCTGGCTCTTCGCGCTCCTGGGCATTCTCATGGGCGTGGTCGGCATCATCATGATTCGGGTTCTCTCCTGGCTCGAAGACTTCTTCGATGAACTGCCCATTAAAAATCCGCTCATCTGGTCGCCCGTGATCGGCGCATTGCTGCTCGGAATCATCGGCTACTTCTACCCACAGGTCTTCGGCACCAGCTACGACACGATCCGCGACATGCTGAACGATCGCCTGACCATGTCGAGCCTCACCGGAGTATCCATCGCAAAATTCTGGGCACTCGTCCTGTCGCTGGGGTCTGGAACCACGGGCGGCGTCTTCGCTCCATCGCTCGTCGTCGGCGGCGGCCTCGGCGCATCCTTCGCAATCCTCTTCAAGCACATCGCGCCTCACCTGGTCAGCGATCCCGCGTTCTACGCGCTCGCCGCAATGGGCGGAGTCTTCGGCGGAATCGCGCGCGCGCCCTTGACCAGCATCGTCTTCCTGTTCGAGTTGAGCCACAACCCCAACGCGATTCTCCCGCTCATCGTCACCGTCATGATCTCCGACGCCGTCGTCCGCCTCTTCAGCCGTGAATCCATCATGACGGTCAAGCTCGTAAAACGTGGCCTGATCATCCTGCAGGACTACTCCGTGCCCGTTCTCATGCGCGCACGAATCGATCAGGTCATGAGGAAAGAGTTCAGCCTTCTGCATGCAGACGACGAGCTCCGCACCGTACTCGAGACGTTTGTTCCGGGTCACCTCAGCCTCATCCCGGTCGTCGATGCCGACGGCGCGCTCGTTGGTATCGTCGAACCGCACGACCTCTTACGCACCGAACCGCCAGACCACCACTTCACCATGCGGGAGATCGCGCGCCAGGACTACGTGCTCGCCTACACCGGCGAGCCTGTCGATCGCATCCATCGCGAGATGATGCTCAAAAATACTGAGAACGTAGTCGTCGTCGAGCCCGGCGACCGGCGCAAACCCGTCGGGATTGCACGAGCGAACGACATTCTGCAGTTGCGCCGCTGGCTGCTCGAAGAAGAGACCGGAGACGCCACCGTGAAGGTCGCCGAACCCTGATCAGCGAAGCACACTGATGATCAACATCAAACGAGCGTACGATCCCCCATCCGCTTCTGACGGAACCCGCATCCTCGTGGATCGCCTCTGGCCGCGCGGCATCTCCAAAGACGAGCTCAAGCTTGATTTGTGGCTCAAAGACGTCGCTCCCAGCGCCGCGCTGCGCCAGTGGTTCTCCCACGACCCCGAGCGATGGACCGAGTTCCAGCGCCGCTATCTCGACGAGCTGAAGCAACACCCGGACACCTGGAAGCCGATTCTCGAAGCGGCTACCAAATACAACATCACCCTGATCTTCGGCTCAAAAGACACCGCCCACAACAATGCTGTCGTGCTGCAGAAATTCCTCGACCCAAAACTCCACACGTAAAAATCTAAGAGGTAACCGCCTCGCGTTGTCCCCTGTTGAAGATCTGCTCGATCTCTTCCAGCGTCTTGCCCTTGGTCTCCGGCAGGAAGAACGCAGCCGTCACCAGATACACGACCGTGAACGCCGCAAATAAATAGAACATCGTCGAGTACCCAAACCTCCCCACAACCGGCAGAAAGATCGCGGCCAGCGTCGTCGACACCATCTGGTTCAGCACCAGCGCAATGCTCATGCCGTTCGACCGAATGCGCGTCGGCATCAGTTCACTCAGCGCGAGCCAGACACAAACGCCCGGTCCCATCGCAAAAAATGCCACAAACATATACAGGCACAGCGCCACGATCCATCCATTCGTCGTGCTCGGCACTGGCGTAATGTACGCATGCTCAATCTTCAGCGGAGCCGCTCGCGCTGCGTCCAGATCGGCGAACGGGTTCTGGAAGAAGCCGGCCACCTTTGTCGAAGGTATTGACTCCGCGCGGTCAATCGTTGCAGGTTCCACATCGCCCAGAAGCACAGGCTTCGTGCTCGAGATAAAGTTTCCATACGAATAGATGATCGCCAGCGACTGCTGCCCATTCACGCTCGGCGCGCCCAGCCGCTCCGCCTCAGCTTTATCGAACTTCACGCTGAGTGAATCGCCATTCGTCACAACACTCTGCACCGCATCGCGCGCGTCATAGCGCCGCTTCTCGGTACGCAGAAACAGAGTCCCCACCGCAAGCAGCGCCACGATCACCCCTGATGTTCCAGTGACAAGCAGAAACTTGCGCCCCTTACGATCCACAAGCTGCAGTCCCACAACCGTCATCAGGAAGTTCACGAACGTAAACACCACATAACCCCAGTGCGCCAGCACGTCGCTGAGCCCGCTCTGAATCAAAATGTCGACGTTGTATCCAATAACAGAGTTAATCCCCGTCGCCGTGTTGCACACCAGAATCACGCACGCCAGCAGAAACGGAATCACATATCGCCGGCTCAGCAGCGGGTCTTTATAAGCAACTCCGGCCTTGCCCTTGGCCGCGATCTGCTCCATCTCCTCCATCTCAATCGCAACCTGTTCCGGTGTTCGCGACCGCTCCAAGGCCGCCCGCGCAGCCTCCACGCGTCCACGCCGAAACAGCCATCGCGGCGACTCGGAGATAAAGCACGCCGCGATAATAAACAGCAGCCCCGGCGGCAGCGACATCCAGAAGATGCTGCGCCACGCCCTGTTCTTGACCGCAAACAGCGCATCGGCGGATGCAGTCCTGGCAATCGCCGCCACATGATAGCTCGTATAAATCCCGATAAGCGCAGCGACAAAAATCCCCAGCGTCAGCAGCCATTGGAAGATGCCGGTACCTTTCCCGCGCACCTTCGCGGAAAGACATTCCGCCAGATACAGCGGCACGACAACACCCACCAGCCCACCGCTCACACCTTGCAGCAGCCGCCCCAGAAACAGCGCCGTATAACCCTGTGAGAGCGCAATGATGGGCACGCTCAGCGAAAACGCCGCACCGCTCAGCAGCATCAGCGGCTTGCGCCCCATCCAGTCCGCCAGCAATCCCGCAAACAGCGTAGAGAAAACGCTGCCCAGCAGCACCGCCGCAACAATAATCGAGATCTGTCCGCGATTCAGGTGGGACGTTGCTTCCAGGTAAGGCAGCGCACCGCCAATAATCCCAACGTCAATCCCGTAAAGCAGGCCCCCCAGCCCCGCGACGAGTAACATCAAGCGGCCATATCCTGTGTGGCCCAGGCGAACTGCAGCCCCCATTCACTTGCCCTCCGGACTTCGCTAGTGTGCTTCGGCCCATCCTACACGCTCGCCACGCCGAGCCACACCTGGAGGTCAGCTCATGCGCTCCGCAGCAGCGCCGCCGCCGTCCACAGCAACGGCGCCTGGCCATGAAAGTCCCCCGTGCGCCTCTTGCGCAGCAGATAGTAGTCCAGATCGTTTTTCTTGTTCGTTCCCTCGCACACGCTGGTCACATCGTTGTTCTGATCCACATAACCCGCCAGCGCAATCCACGCGCGGTGAGCCGCCGAACCGTACTCCGAAACCTGCAGCCGGCCGGTGCGCACGCCCGAGACCAGAGCATATGCAAACATGCCGGTCCCTGAGCTCTCCGGCCACGACTCCTCACGGTCGATCAGCTGCCGCCACGCTCCCGCGGCAGGCTGGTACTTCAGCAGCGCAGCCATCATCAGGTGATAGCCTCGCTCAATTCGCTCCCGCTGCGGATGCTGCTGCGGAAGATCGCGCAGAATCTCCGTCATGCCCGCCGCAAACCATCCGTTGCCGCGGCCCCAGAAGAACGGCACATCCGGAGCGTGAAAGAACAGCCCGTTCGGCTGCTGCAGCTTGTCCAGATATGCCGCCATCTCCGTTGCCGCGCGATCCAGATACTTGTGATCACCGGTCGCGCGGAACGCCTGCACCTGCACGATCGTGATCATCCACATGTCATCGATCCAGAATCGCGTCTCGTCCGTCAGCCCTTGCGCATCAGGCTTGCTCCACTGCGCATCGGCATACTTCAACCCGAGATCGAGGTAACGCTTGTCCTTGGTCAGGATGTAAAGCTCCAGCGGCAGCGATCCAAACATCGAGTAATCGACATGCTTCCCTTCAGGCGGAAGCAGCGACGCTTCCGAGCTGAACAGCGGCTCAAACCGCGCCTTCAGTTTGGCAATCAAATCGGCGTTGCTCGTAAGCCGCGCAAGCTCCAGCGAGCCATACCAGGCGCAGACCTCCGGATACACAATCCGGTCCGGGTGAAAGTGCGGCGAGGTCACGAAGTGCTCGGCGACCTTCGTTCCCATTTCTCTCGGATCGTAACCCGCGGGCCAGCTCTTCAGGTCCGTCGACGTCATCAGTGCAGAAGCACTCGAGCTCTGTTGCGGCGTGGCCTCAGCGCTGGCAATCCGCGGCGTCATTGCGGCGGTCGCCGACAGCAGCACCGATGCGCTAAAACTTCTGCGTGTAATCAAACTCATGCATTTCCTCCAGAAATTGGGGAGCCATCAAAATGAAAAACCTCGGGGATTTCCAGCCATTGATTACCCGGCCTCGTCTCCGGCAGGCGCTGCTGCATCGCATCCGTGATCTTCCACCATCGCTGCGTTTCGGGGTCGGCAGCCATCTTGCGCATATCGGCCTCATAGTCGTCACCATGGTATTCAAAATATGCAACGAGGAGGTCATTATATAAAAAGATCGAGTAGTTCCGGATATTGCAGGCATCGATTGTTGCGAGCACAGTCGGCCACACCTTCCGGTGGTACTCGATATACTCCTCCCGGCTCTCAGGCAGCAGACGAATCAGTTGGCAGTAACGGCGCATGTTCCTCCAGATCACGAAATGATTGCGTGATTGCGGCTGAACCAGTTCACACCAGAACGCCCGCGAAGATCAAACTTATTGAGAGTTGCCCGGCGCCTCGGTCCCAAAGACGATCTGCACAGGTCCGCGAATTCCCGAAGGCACCGGCTGCAGGTTGTTAATGTCCTGCATCTGAAAACGATCTCCATACTTTGTCTTCAGCGCGGTGTAATCCCGCGGAGGCTGACCCGCAAGTTCATTGATCGCCGTGTTGAACACCCGCAGTTCCAAGCCGTTTTCTCCGCTATGCACCGCTGAGGTGATGTCGATGTCATAAGGCGGATGCCACAGATCTCCAACGTGCTTTCCGTTGACGAACACCTCGGCCGCCTCCCGTATCGGTGGATCAAGCCACGCCCTCATACCCGGACTCCCCGGCGGACGGTTGTCCTGCAACGGTTCGCCCGCAGCAAACTCCAGCCGCACATGCTCTCCCTTTCCGAGTGCATCCGCGTGGAACTTCGTCGTGTAGCGCGCCTCGCCCGAATAGAACTTTGTCGCCGCATTGTCCGTCCACAACGTGTCGCTCACATTCTGCTGCGTTGCCTGCGCCGCCGATCCCCGGCTTCCCGGAAACGCCACGCTCCAATCACCAAGCTTGATTGCTGATCCCGAGTTCGCCACGAACCGCGTCTCCGCCGGCGCACTTGAACCTCCAGCATTGTTCGACAACACCAGCAGCCGCGACCCGTATGCAGGCAGCGTCAGCGTCTCGCCGAGCTCAGCTCGTTCAATACGTCCTCCATCCGTGTCCCACCACTCGCCATCGCGATACGCCGAACGCACACGCACCGGAAACGAAACCGGCTCCGCCGTCGTGTTCGCGAAGAAATAAATGTCTGCATCCTTCAGATGTCGATGCAGGAACCCAACCTTCCCACCCGCATCTCCCAGTTCCACATCCGGCTTCAGCAGCTTTGGAAGAGCTTTCGCAAGCTCGGCAGGCGTACCGACGTGAGTCGATTCCTGCAAAATCAGATCCACACCCAACACGACGAGCTTCGAGTCCGAAAAAGCGTTCTCGAGCCCAGGCGAACGCGTTGGGGTTTGTCCGACAAACACCAGCTTCCCGCCGCCCTGCACATACTTCTCCAGCAGCTTAAAAGCGCTCACCGGCATGCGCTCCGTCGGTGGCACCACAACAACCGGATAGTGCAGCCCTTTCTCTTCAGCCGCCGCAAGATCGATATAGTCCACGTTGTATCCCGTGTCCAGCACCGCTCCCATCAGGTCCGGCGTAATCCTCTTGTGCATTTCGTCGGTCACAGACACATGCCCCAGCCGAAACGCCGCCTCCGCATCATCCTCCGGCAGCAGCAGCGCCACATCATTAGCCGGCTCGCCCTGCCGCAGCGCCCAGCTCACGCGCTGAATATATGCAGCCACATCATGCATCACCGGCCACCACGGGTTATGGTCGTTCAGCGCGCCCGCCGCATACAGCGACCAGCCCGGCTCCGCCACTCCCGGAGCCGAATACGGAAACCCATGCTCCACAACCTGGTTCACGCCTTCCAGAAACATGCAGTCGGCCTCCGCCTTCATATCCAGCGGAGTCGCCCGCCAGGCCGGCGAATGCAACCACGTAAACGTCTCCGCCGACGTGATCTTGTTCCCATAAACATGGTTCGCCGAGCTCGCCCATCGCGTAAACGAAAACGCATGCCACTGCGGCCCCTCGCCCTCCGGCAGCTGCGGAATCGGTTCATCCGACAGCGTCACGGCCGGCGTCCCATACGTCTGCGACCGAAACTTCGTCCCATGCGCCGTCGCATACTCCGCCATCGGCCGCAGATAGTTGTCACGTACCAGCTCCGACAGCGTCAGCCCCCAATCGCGCCGCACGCTCTCCGCCTCCGGCGTCCCTCCCTGCACCAGCTCCGGCAGATGCGGAATCAGATCGTAGCCCCGCCGCCGCGCAAACTCCGCCGGCAGATCCTTCGTCCAATCCGCGCCATACACCTCCAGCGAATCCGAAAAAATCGCATACGGAGCCGCCCCCGCAAACCCGCGCATCAGCTCATCGCCGCGCGTCTGCTGATAATGCTCAATCGCCGCTCGCGACATGTGATCGAGCACATATCCCTCCCCGCCAAACGCCGCCCGCTTCACCTGCTGCCGCGTGTGGCTCGAGATAAAAAACAACTCCACCTGCGGCCCCGGCCCATCTGCATGCGCAAGCTCCGCCGGCATCCGATCCCCCACCACCCGCTTCGCCCCCGCGGCCTCCCACTTCCCCGGCGTCCCATTCGCCACAAACGCCGCAACGAAGCTCTCGCCCGCCGCCAGCTTCGGCAACTCGCCGGCATTCCCCGGCAGCGCAACCGCTGCCACCCGCAACTTCCCCGACGCAAGATCGATCGGAATATTCGGCCCGCCATACGGCCACCCGCTGCCCAGCGTCAGGTCCACACGCATCCCCAGCGCGCGCGCATGCTCATTCGCAAACTTCAGATCATCCACATACTCCGGCGACCCATACCGCAGATTCAAAATCCCCTTCGCCGGATCGTCCAACGACATCGGATACTCCGCGGCCAGCTCCACTCCGCCAATCCCCGCCGCGTGCATGACATCGAGCTCTCGCGCAATCTCCGGCTTCACCACCGCCGGCCCGAACCACCACCATCGCACCATCGGCCGCGCTTCTGCCGGCGGCGCCGCAAACTCCGCTCTCAATTGCTGAATCGACATCTGCGCCCACGCCATGCTCGCACACGCGCCGCACAGCGCTGCCGCCAAAACGCACCGAAATATCCGGATCCCAAGCTCGCCCAACCCTGTTCTCATCGTCTACCGCACTCTATTGGCCGGAAGACACGAACGTCAATAGAGATACTTATTCTTATTTGAACCACCCACACCTCCGCCCGAACTCTCAAGCCCCTCAACCCGCCCCGACCATGCCTCCGCTTCGGCATTTGGAATAGTTCTCCTATTGACATCTGTCATACAGAAAACATAGAGTGCTCGCTCAGTCCAAAACTCGATCTGTTTGGAGGCCACCAAACATGTACCTCACCTGTATCTCCACATCGTTGAGGCTCTTCCCAAAGGCTGCTCGCAAGCACGGGCTCCGGGAAATCTGCCTCGCTCTCCTCCTTTTCTGCTTCGGTCTCGCGTCCTCCGCCCCCGCACAAACCGGCGGCGAAGGCGGCATCCAGGGCACGGTCGCCGACTCCACCGGAGCCGCCATCCCCAACGCCACCGTCACCGCGACCAACAACGCCACCGGCGTCACCGAGAAGCGTCAGACCACCGGCGCCGGCCTCTACACCATCTCGCCCATCGTCCCCGGCACCTACACCGTCACCGCCACGGCGCAAGGGTTCGATACCGTCACCCAGAAAAATCTCACCGTCAACGCGCTCGTCATGACGCCGCTCGACCTTACCCTCACCGTCGGCTCCACAGCCACCGAGGTCACCGTCTCCAGCGAGCCCCCGCAGCTTGAAACGACCAACGCGACACTCGGCATGACCATCGAGAACAAGGCTTACTCCGGCCTTCCGCTCATCATGAATAACGCGCAGCGCGACCCCACCGCGTTCGCCACTCTGGCCCCCGGCGCTCAGGGCGGTGCCCGCCTTCCCGTCATCGGTGGCACCGGCAACTACCTCGGACAGCTTTACCTTGACGGTCTTCCCGCCGAAACCGTCAGCCAGCAGGGTGACAACCGTCTGGTTTCACAGGCCGTGTCGGTGGATGCGGTCGACCAGATGCAGGTCGTCACCAGCACCCCGCCCGCCGAATACTCCGGCGCCGGCTCCGAAAACTTCACCATGAAGTCCGGCGGCCTTAAGTATCACGGCAGCGTACAGGACTTCATCCGAAACACCGCGCTCGATGCCTGGCAGTTCAGCAAGGGAGCCACCAAGCCCGTCGATCATCAGAATGAACTCTCCGCCACCATCGGCGGCCACGTGCCCGGCACCCAACGAGTCTTCTTCTTCTTCGCCTATGATCGCTATCACAATCGCACCGCCGCGAATCCTGTCACGACCACAATCCCGACCCTGTTAATGCGCCAGGGCGATTTCTCGCAACTCAACTGCCTCAATATCACGAACGCACAGGACCGCCTGGCCTGCGCGGCATCCCCTCCCACCGGGATTGGCGGCACCTTCACCTACGGCAGCAGCCCCCCCGTGACCAATACCGCCTACCTCTTTGACCCCACCAACAACAACTGCGGCGGCACGGACGTCCGGTGTCCCTTTGAAGGCACAAAGAATGGCGTACCCACCTACAACGTCATCCCGCAGAACTACCTGTCACCGATCTCGCTCAAGGCCGAACAATGGCTGCCCACCCCAACCAACTCGGACGTCGTAAGTAACTTCACTGCGGGCCAGGCTGGGGGATTCGACAATCACGCCTACGACTGGCGGGTTGACTTTGACGTGAGTTCCAAGCATCGCATCTCGACCGTTGGCGCGATGGGGACCGTCAACTACCTCAACAACTTCAACACGCCGTATCTGCCGCTTCCCTACACCGGGGGCGACCTCGCCAACATCTATCCCAAGGTATTCGACGTCGAGGATGCCTACACCGTCTCGAACTCGATCGTGAACCAATTAAAGTTCGGCTTCGTCCGCTTCTACCAGAACATTCACAACACCACGCAGAATATTTCAACGTACTCCCCCACCACTCTCGGTATCACCAACCTTCCCCAGGGCCAGGCCGGCGAGGAATTCCCTGGCGCGACCTTCAGCGCCACCAAGCAGTTCGGAACCGTCCAGCAGTACTGGACGGGCACCACAACCGCGCCCGGCAACTCGGTTGCAACCCAGGTCACAACGCCCAACAACTACGCCCTGGTCGACAACCTGCAGTGGGTCAAGGGAGCTCACTCCCTTACCTTCGGCGTCATCGTCCAGTGGCAGGAAATCAACAACGCCAACCCGGCCACATACACCGGTGTCATGGGCTTCACTTACAACGGCAACTCGACCGCGCAATTCAACGGTAGTGCGGTTTCGAACGTCGCAAGTGGTTACTCCTATGCCGATTTCCTGCTCGGCGCGGTCGGCGGCACACCTTCCCTCGGGCTCCAGCCTGTCGCAGAGGTAGGCGGCCGTTATCGCCCGATCGCTCCATATGTCGAGGACACCTGGAAGGTGAACTCGAAGCTCACCATCGACGCCGGCCTGCGCTGGGACTACCTCCCGCCTTACCACGAGGTGAAGAATCGGTGGAGCTTCATGAACCCCAACATTACCAACCCAGCCACTGGCACTCCCGGTGCCATTCAGTTTGCCGGTAGCTACGGTGGGGCGGGAGTAAGTTGCGGCTGCAGCACTCCGGTCCAGACCTACTGGAAGAACTGGGGCCCGCGCATCGGCATCACCTACTCGACAGATCCCAAAACGGTCTTCCGGATTGGTGCCGGCCGCGTCTTCTCCCAGGGCGGAGGCGTTGGCGGACGTGGTGGCGCCTTCAATGGCACCGGCCAGCTCGGGTTCAATACGACCGCCATCGCTCCTGCAGAGGTCACGACGGGCGGAACAGCGGGTCCTTCCTTCTTTCTCAACAACAGTGCGTACTTCCAGTCGATCGGTCGCAGCAACACAGCTCTCGGCTTCACCTACCCGACGCCGCCCACACCCAGTGCCGCGTCGCAGATTCTGAACACCGGCCACTACGTCAACCCAACCACGGGCAAAGCCGTCACTCCTTCGTCCGTGTCCTACGCTGATCCGTACTTCTCCAGCCGCGCGCCGGACTTCATGTTCTACAACGCCGGTATGGAGCGCGCCATCACCAACAACATGACCCTGGCCATCAACTACGTCGGCAACCAGAGCCATCACCTCATCAACTCCACCAACACTGGCACCGGCACTGCCCGTGGCTACTGGTCGAACCAGCTCAACCCCGTCTACCTCGTTGGACTTGGTCCAGGCAAGGACTCGACCGGTGCACAGCCGTTGCTGACCGCGCCCGCTACTTCCGCGAACGTAGCGATTGCCCAGGGTCTGATGTCCGGCATCAATATCCCGTCGTTCTTCATCGCGGCTGCGAACGCCGGCGACACCACCGCCACCATCGCCCAGGGACTCGTTGCCTTCCCGCAGTACTCCGGCGTCTCCGACACCTGGGGCAACGTCGGCAACTTCAGCTACAACTCGCTGCAGGTCACGCTCCAACAGCGGCTCGCCCACGGCCTGACCTTCAACTTCAACTACACCTGGTCGCGCAACGTCGGCGACGATGGACCGTACCGCAACGGCTTCAACATCCCGTCAGGAGCTGTCTCCGGAACCACGCAATCGTACAAGCAGAACCGGATCGATCGCAGCGAGACCGCCATGTCGACACCGAACGTGATCCATGCCTTCGGCGTATGGGATCTTCCCTTCGGCCGCAACCACATCGGTGGAAACAACTGGGCAGTCCGCACCCTTGCAGGCGGCTGGTCGCTCGGCTCCATCTACACCTACGCGTCCGGAACTCCGGTTCAGATCACCTACGCCGGTTGCACCAGCCCTCTCCAGGGCCAATGCATGCCGGACGCGAACCCGGGCTTCTTCGGCTCGGCTCGAATCAACGGCAACTACGGCGATGGCCCGGGCGGACGCACGGCAGCCAACATCGGCCATGTCCAATACATCAACCCCGCAGCGTTTATGGCGCCAGCGAGCGTTAACCCCAACACCTTCATCACTGGCAAGACCACGAAGGTGACGCAGCTCAACCTCATCGGCAACGCGCCTCGCACCGGAGCCTTTGACCTGCGCAACCCCATCCAGTGGGACCTCGACTCCAACCTGCGGCGCAGCTTCCCAGTGGGAGAGAGACTGGCCTTGGTCATCGAGGTCGATGCCTTCAACGTCTTCAATCACCCCTTATTCGGGAACCCGAATGCGGTCTGGAATTCATCCACCTTCGGCGAAGTCACGGGTATGGCGAGCGGCTATCGACCCCGCTCCTTCGAACTGGCCGGCCACATCAACTTCTAACTGTTGTCTCCTCCTCAGCCCCGGCAGCGATTCCGTTGCCGGGGCCTTTCTTTTCCATCGCTGACGACTTGACAAAACACCCCTCCAAAAGAGGGCGTGTTCACATGGACGAATACCGCCCAAAAACCCGAAGTCCATACCTAAGATATCTACTCTGAAGACTTTGCGCAAAAAGTAGGGGGGGTACCTCACCTCTGCGACGTCACCACCGCAGTCTCCTGCACCTTCAAATAATTTCCATAGCCAACCACCACGGTCGATCCGACCAGCAGCGTAAGGCCCAGCGTCACCAGCAGCTTGGTCGTCCGGCTGGTCCCCCGCCACTCGTGCAGCACCAGCCCCCATAGCGTCGCAAAGATGATGATTGACGCCATGTGCAGCGTCCAGGACGAGAAGTCATACTTGCCCATCTTGGTCTGCCCCATCGAGTAGAAGAAGAACTGGAAGTACCAGATCACCCCCGCCATTGCCGCAAACACGTAGTTCCCAAACAGCGCGCCGCCGGAAAGCCGCCGGTGCGAAGGATCCGTCGGATCGAACTCCGCCAGCGTGTCCCCGGTCGTGTGCGTCGCCCGCATCGGATTGATCCCCGGCTCCCCCCCAAACTGTCGAAACGACCTGTTCTGGAAGATAAGAATCGCGGACCACACAAAATTGGTCAGGAATCCGCCCCAAAGCACCACGATCAGAATCGGAAGATTTTGCCACAGGTCCAGATGACCTTCCGCCAGCAAGGAGGCCTTCGCGATATCCCCCAGCGGCTTCCCTGCCGCCAACCCGAACGCGAAGAACGAGCTCATGAACCCGGCCAGGATCGCGATCAGGATGCCTTTCACGAAGCTGTAGTCGCGCTCGCCTGCTTCCGCCCTCGCTTCCGGCGTCAGTTCCCGCTCCTTCCAGTACCCGGCTGCTCCGTTTACCGCAACACCGATTACGCACACCAGCACGCCCAGCAGAATCACCTTGCCCGATGTGGCGTGCGCCATCACTGCAATCTCGCGCTGATTCAGCGGCGGAATCCGGTTCACAAAGGGAGGAACGAGCGTTCCAAAGAATGCGCAAAGACCCAGCGCAATCGCATATCCCAGCGCGATTCCCAGGTACCGAATCGCCAGGCCGAACGTGATTCCGCCGACGCCCCACAACAATCCAAACAGAAACGCATACTGCAGGTCACGCGGATGCTCCCGGTAGGCCTGTCCCAGCAGCGGCCACACGTGCGGCACAAAGATGGTTGCCAGTACGATAGGAGCAATGATCCATGCCGCGAAGCCCTGGATGATCCAGTAGACCTCCCACGACCAGCGCCGTATCTGGCGGAACGGGATAAAGTTGGTAGCGGAAGCGAATCCGCCGATCCAGTGATAAATCAGTCCAACAAACGGATTCGGTCCCACAATATCTCCCGCATAGCAAAAGTTCGAATCATCCTACCGAACCCGATACAGCATTGTGAAATAGAATCTGTATTGAAATTTGTCCCGCGAAGGAGCCTCCCTGCGCATATCGCTCTTCATCACTTGCTATAACGACACCCTGTTTCCCGCCACCGGACAGGCTGTCGTTCGCGTGCTGGAGCGCCTGGGCCACACGGTCGACTTCCCCGCCGGCCAGACCTGCTGCGGTCAGATGCACGTCAACACGGGCTACTGGGATGAGGCCCTTCCACTGGTTCCGCGCTTCGTCGAACAGTTTCGCGAGTCCGAGGCGGTCGTTATACCCTCTTCAAGCTGCGTCGCCCACATGCGCGAGCACTATCCCGCCATGGCTCGCCAGCTCGAAGCCACTGGCAAACACCCGGGACTTGCAGCCGCCGTTGAATCGCTCCTCCCGCGCGTGTACGAGTTCTCCGAGCTACTGACAAAGCGGCTGGGCATCACAGATATGGAATCGCTGTTTCCACACCGCGTCACTTATCACGCCAGCTGCCACGGCCTGCGGGTGCTTCAGCTTGGAGATGGCCCCAACTCGCTGCTCCACAGCGTGCGCGGGATCGATCTTGTTCCGCTGCCTGGGCTCGAGCAGTGCTGCGGATTCGGCGGAACGTTCGCGATCAAAAACCCGGACGTTTCGAGCGCGATGCTGGATGAAAAGCTCGATGCGGTGCTCTCGACAAACGCCGAGATCGTCACAGCCTGCGACAACAGTTGCCTGATGCACATTCACGGTGGCCTGCATCGCCGCGGCTCTCCTGTGCGCACCATGCACATCGCAGAAATCCTCGCCGGCGAAGAGGAGAGTACGCGATGAGCGGCCCTCTTCTCGATCCACGCACTGCTCCGGCGTTTCCCAAAGCCGCGCACAACCTGCTGCGCGACCAGCAGCTCCGCAAGAACGTTCATCACGCAACGTCTGTCATTCAGAACAAACGGGCCCGCGTTGTCTCTGAACTCGCGGATTGGGAACAGTTGCGCCTCGCCGGCCAGCGCATACGCGAGCACACGATGGCGCACCTCGATGCGTATCTGGGACAATTCGAGCAAAACTGCACCCGTGCAGGCGGCGTGGTTCACTGGGCGCGTAACGCCGAAGAGGCGCGTCAGATTGTCGTTCGCCTGGCGAAAGAAGCCATCAAGGAGAACGCGCAAGCGGCGCCCGAGATCCTCAAGATCAAGTCGATGACGACCGAGGAGATCGGCCTCAACGGTGCCCTCGAAGCGGCAGGCATTCGCCCGTACGAGACCGATCTCGCCGAGCTCATCATCCAACTCGGCCACGACAAGCCTTCGCACATCGTCGTTCCTGCACTGCACAAGAACCGGCAGCAGATCCGCGAGATCTTTCGCCGCGAGATGAACCTGCCGGACCTCGGCAACTCGCCAGAGGATCTCGCCGACGCAGCACGCCTCTTTTTGCGCGAGAAGTTTCTACGCGTTCCGACTGCAATCAGCGGAGCAAACTTCCTCGTCGCGGAGACTGGCGGAGTGTGCATCGTCGAGAGCGAGGGCAACGGGCGCATGTGCCTGACGCTGCCGCGAACGCTGATCACTGTTGCAGGCATCGACAAGGTCATCCCGCGGTTCCGCGACCTCGAAGTCTTCCTCCAGCTTCTGCCTCGCAGCGCGACCGGGGAGCGCATGAATCCGTACAACTCCATCTGGACCGGTGTGTACGAAAACGATGGCCCGCGCAGCTTTCACGTCGTCCTGATGGACAACGCACGAACCAGTGTTCTCGCCGACCGCGAAGGACGGCAGACGCTCAACTGCATTCGCTGCGGCGCCTGCCAGAACATCTGCCCCGTCTATCGCGAGACCGGCGGCCACGCCTACGGCAGCGTGTACGCAGGACCAATCGGCGCGATTCTGACGCCGCAGCTCCAGCAGATGGAACACGCGCGCAGCCTGCCCTATGCGAGCTCGCTATGCGGCGCGTGCTATGAGGTCTGCCCGGTTCGCATCAACATTCCGGAGATCCTCGTGCACCTCCGCCATCGCGTCGTTCAGCACGACGCGAAAGGGCTTGGCGGACTGCGGCCGGAACCGATGGCGATGAAGGCAATGAGCCGTGTCTTTCAAAGCGAGTCGCGCTTCCGCGCCGCCCAACGTTTCGCCCGCAATGCCGATCGTCCTCTTGCGCGAAAGGACAAAACGGGCAATGCCTGGATTCATTGGCTTCCGGGGATGCTCGGCGGCTGGACGCAATCGCGCGATCTTCAGGCGCTTCCGGACCAGACATTCCGCGAATGGTGGGAGCAGCGAAACCGCACACAGTCGAAGAGTGACACGCCGCGAGGAGACACGAATGCCGGCTGACGCGCGATCCGAAATCCTGAGCGCGATCCGTTCCGCAAATCGGGACGCAACGGATCTGACGCGCGCAGAGCTCGATTATGCAGAGATTCCGCGCACGTACACACAGCACGCCGAAATATCGCGCGAGCAAACCATCGATCTGCTAACCGAGCGGCTGATCGACTACAACGCTGACGTCGTGCCCTGCACTGCCGACCAGCTTCCATCCGCAATTCGCGACGCGCTGCAGCAACACAACGCTGTTCGCGTTCTGATTCCGGAAGACTTGCCGCGCAACCTGCTGCCCGACGGATTGGCCACAACGCCGGACACGAATCTCACTCCCGCGGAGCTCGACGGCTTCGATGCGGCAGTCACGTTGTGCACGCTAGCGATCGCGGAGACCGGAACGCTTGTACTCCAGGGGTTGGCCGGTCAGGGCCGGCGCGCCGCGACACTGGTTCCGGACGTCCACGTCTGCGTCCTTCGCGTCGAAGACATCGTCAATACCGTACCCGAGGCCTTTGAGCGGCTCGCGTCCACGGCGACGCGCCCGCTCACGTTCGTGTCCGGTCCATCGGCTACGGCGGACATCGAGATGACGCGAATCAAGGGCGTCCATGGGCCGCGGCAGCTTCATATTCTGCTGTTGCAGGACTCTGTTTAGCGAGCGGCGCGACAAAGGCTTTGACAACGGAAGAAAAATCGGCGAAGCTTGCAGTTTCAATAGGTACTGAATTTCTGATTGGACTCAAACCGGGACGGCACATATGAAGGACCAGAGCATAGAGC
Source organism: Acidobacteriaceae bacterium (assembly GCA_035651235.1). Taxonomy (GTDB): domain Bacteria; phylum Acidobacteriota; class Terriglobia; order Terriglobales; family Acidobacteriaceae; genus Granulicella. Next base: position 113,989 of record DASRGC010000032.1, on the reverse strand, counting down.
GGATCGACAAAGCCCTTGATCAGTTCCGAATCGAGATACCGTCCTGGGGCTTCGCCAACACGGGAACGCGCTTCGGCAAGTTCATCCAGGACGGCGCCGCGACCTCGACGGCGGAGAAATTTGCCGATGCAGGCGAGGTCTTTCGGCTGACAGGAATTACACCGACTGTTGCGCTTCACGTGCTCTGGGACATGCCTAACGGGGTGAAGGACGTTGAAGTGATCCGCGCGCTCGAACGCGAGCATGGCGTGCGCGCGGGGTCGATCAATCCGAACCTTTTCCAATCGCAGGAATACAAGTTCGGTTCCATTGCGAACCCATCTGCCGAGATTCGCCAGATGGCGATTCAGCACATGATTGACTCGGTTGAGATCGCAAAGGCGCTCGAAAGCCGCGACATTTCGCTGTGGATCGCCGACGGATCGAACTATCCCGGCACGCAGTCGATCCGCCGGCGCATCGGCTGGATGGAAGAGGCGATGACCGCCACGCACGCCGCGCTCGGCGCCGGACAGCGAATGCTGATCGAGTACAAGCCGTTCGAACCGGCCTTCTATCACACGGACATCGCTGACTGGGGTATGGCGCTGCTGCTCGCGCGCCACGCGGGCCCGCAGGCGAAGGTACTGGTGGACACAGGCCATCACTACCAGGGAACGAACATTGAGCAGATCGTCGCGTGGCTGCTGCACACCAATGAGCTGGGGGGCTTCCACTTCAACGATCGCAAGTACTCGGACGACGACCTGACGCTCGGATCCATCGATCCCTATCAGCTCTTCCGCATCTTCGCTGAGATCCTCAGCGCGGGCGCGCAGGCCGACTCTGTCGCGTTCATGATCGATCAGAGCCACAACCTGAAGGGCAAGATGGAGGCCATGGTGCAGAGCGTTGTCACTGCGCAGGAGCTGTACGCGCGGGCTGCACTCATTGATTTCGACAAGCTCGCTGAGTTGCAGGACGCTTGCCGGCTCGTGCAGGCGGAGGAGCTGTTCCGTTCCGCATTCTGGACTGACGTGCGGCCAGCGATTCGTGCCTGGCGCGAGCGCCGCGGCCTGGCTGCCGACCCGCTGCAGGAGCTCGCCGCGAGTGGCTATGTCGAGCGCATCAGCAAAGAGCGTGGCGCGCACAACCGCCGGGCTACATCAACCTATGCCTGAAGGGCACAGCTACGGTACGCCTGAGACCGGTACCCGGCTGGATGCATTTGCAGAATCAAGGAGTTTCGGAATTCAATAGCGGAACGGTATCATTCCTAGCTGTACCCTCAGCTCAGGAGCCTCTGTGGCGAAATCAAGTCCCCGCCTTTATCTGATCCCTGTCCTCTCCAAAGCTCTCGACATACTTGAACTGCTGCAGAATGAAAACCAGCCGCTGACGCTGGAGGCGATCCATCGCCGCACACGGGTCTCGAAGACGACCGTGTACCGGGTGCTGAAGACGTTCGCGCACCGGGGCTACATTTCGCAGGCGCAGGATGGCACCTACCGGCATGTATCGCGGCCGAAGAAGCTGCGCTTTGGGTTCGCCGGCCAGAGTGCCGACATGCCCTTCTCCGTCGAGGTCACAAGCAGTCTTGTCGAAGCGGCGGCGAGTTGCGGGGTCGACCTCATGGTGCTGGATAACAAGTACGATGGGCCCACCGCGATCAAGAATGCGGAAGAGTTCATTCAGGCGAGCGTGGATCTGATCTTCGAGCTGCAGGTGGAGCAGGAGGTCGCGCCCATCATCGGTGACAAGATTGCTGCAGCAAAAATTCCGCTGATCGCGATCGACATCCCGCATCCGCATGCGACATTCTTTGGCGTGGACAACTACCGCGCCGGGATGACCGCCGGCCAGGCACTTGCGGAATTCGCGATGAATGAATGGGAGGGCAAGGTCGATTGGGTGCTTGGCCTGGATCTGCCCGAGGCGGGCTTGCTCGTGCAGAGTCGCGTCTCTGGCGCGTTTGAGGCGATTCGCTCTGCGCTGCCCGAGCTTCCCGTCGAGGCGTTTGTCAGGATCGACGGCCGCGGGATTCGCGAGCGCAGCCGCAAGGTCATTTCGGAGTTCCTGGAGCGGCATAAGCGCGAGAAGAATATCCTGATTGCCGCTGCAACGGACACCAGCGCTCTGGGTGCGATCGATGCGGCACGCGAGCTAAAGCGCGAACGCCATGTGGCCGTCGTTGGCCAGGATTGCATCCATGAGGCAGTGGAGGAGATGAAGCGGCGCAACTCACCCATGATCGCCTCCGTGTCGCACGAAACCAACAGCTACGGTCCAGCGCTCATGAACCTCGGGCTGGCGCTGCTCCGCGGCCAAACCGTCCCGCCCTACAACTACGTCACACACCGTCTGGTTACGCGCAGATCGGTTCTTGACAATGTGAACTCGACCTTCGAATAAAGCAAAATTCAAATACGAAACTTTTGCTCTATTGCCTTTCAATATGTGACAATGGTTGGGCATTTCCCTTCTGAGAGCGCCCTTATGCCCCAAGCCACTGCAGCAGCCAAGCTCAAGTTTCTCGAAGACAAGTGGGACGAGTCGTACGCCAAAACACTCGATGCCCCTGAACTCCTCCGCTATCGCTCCAACCTGCTCGGTTCTGATCTCCGCCTGACGAACTTCGGCGGCGGGAACACCAGCTCCAAGCTGGAGACAGTCGATCCAGTCGATGGGCAGAAGAAGCTGGTGCTCTGGGTAAAGGGTAGCGGCGGCGACCTCGGCAGCATCAAGCGCTCCGGTTTCGCGACGTTGTATCTCGACAAGCTGCTTGCGCTCGAAAAGCAGTATCGCGGGGTCGATGAAGAAGATGCGATGGTCGAGCTCTATCCGCTAGTGACCTTCGGCAACAATCCCACAGCGGCATCGATCGACACGCCGCTGCACGGCTACCTTCCCTTCCCGCATGTCGACCACCTCCACCCTGACTGGGCGATTGCGCTCGCGGCATCAGCGAATGGCAAGCAGCGCATGGACGAGTTCAACGCAGAGTTCGGCCACAAGCTCGCGTGGCTGCCGTGGCAGCGTCCCGGCTTTGAGCTCGGCATGATGCTCCGCCAGATCGTGCAGGAGACCCCCGGCTGCGATGGTGTTGTGCTCGGCGGGCACGGGCTCTTCACCTGGGGCGACACGCAGCGCGATTGCTACGTCAACACGATCACGATCGTCGACCAGATCGGCCAGTTCATTGAGCGTCACGCGTCGCGTCCGGCATACAAACGTTTCGGAGGAGAGCGCGTCTCGACACGTGAAGATCGCAAGAAGATCGCGGCAAAGATCATGCCGCGGCTGCGCGGCGCCGTCTCTCGCAACCAGCGCTTCATCGGCACCTACACTGACTCACCGCAGGTGCTGGAGTTCGTAAACTCGACGCAGGCCGAGCAACTCGCGCACCTCGGCACAAGCTGCCCTGACCACTTCATCCGCACCAAGATTCGCCCGCTCTTCGTTCGATGGAATCCAGCCGACGATCCGGGTCAATTGCCGGCGCTGTTCGATTCCGCGCTCCAGACCTATCGCGCCGAGTACGCCGATTACTATACGAAACACGCTGAGCCAAACTCGCCCAAACAGCGCGACGCCAGCCCGACCGTCGTTCTCATCCCTGGCGTTGGCATGTTCTCCTTCGGCAAGAACAAAGCGGAGTCCCGCATCACCGGCGAGTTCTACACCAATGCCATCGGAGTGATGCAGGGCGCCGGCGCTCTCGGCGACAACAAGCCGTGCACCGCAGTCCCTCAGGCGTCCTCGCGCATTCCGTCGGACCGCTTTACGGTGCACGACAACTATGTCGCGCTGCCGCCCAGCGAGGCCTTCCGCATCGAGTATTGGCAGCTCGAAGAGGCGAAGATTCGCCGCCAGCCGTCTGAGAAACAGCTCTCGCGCCAGATCGCGCTTATTGTCGGCGGAGGCAGCGGCATCGGCCGCGAAGTCGCCCTGCTGGCGGCCGAGCGCGGCGCGCACGTGATTATCGCGGATCGCGATACCAAAGGCGCCGAAGCGGTAGCCAAGGAAGTGCAATCGAAGTACGGCCGCGAGGTCGCCGACTTCACCTCGATCGACATTCGCGATCGCGCGGCGATTCGGTCTGCGCTCGATGCCACGGTTCTCCGCTACGGCGGCATCGATATCCTGATCAACACGGCTGCGATGTTCCCTTCTTCGCCGGACGGCATCGTCACGGACGCGCAGTGGGCCCTCACGCTCGAGGTCAACGTCACGGCGAATTACCTTCTTGCCGACGAATTCAAATCGATCCTCGATGCGCAGGGACTTGAAACCAGCATCGTGCTCACCAGCTCCGCGAATGCCGTTGTCGCCAAGCGCGGAAGCGAGGCCTACGACGTCAGCAAGGCCGCGCTGAGTCATCTGGTCCGCGAACTCGCCGTGAGTATGGCGCCGAAGGCTCGCGTCAACGGTATCAGCCCCGCAACCGTCGTCAAGGGATCGACGATGTTCCCGCGCGATCGCGTCATCGCCTCGCTCAAGAAGTACAACCTGCCCTTCGACGAGTCCGCTTCCGATGACGATCTTCGCAACGTGCTGGCGCGCTTCTATGCCACGCGCACGCTGACGCATCAGCCTATCGATCCCAAGGATTGCGCCGAGGCGATTATGTTCCTCGCCGGACCGCAGGCCCGCTGCACCACCGGGCATCTGATTCCGGTCGATGGCGGCCTTGTGGAGGCGTATCTCCGGTGAGCCAGGCAGCCTCGCGAGCACCGAGGATTCCGACAGACAAGCGCGCGCTGGTCGCCGTCGACCTCGGCGCCGAGAGCTGCCGCGTCTCTCTTCTCCGCTGGCACGGCGACACGCCGGAGGTCACACTCGTTCATCGTTTCGCCAATGGCCCTGTCGAGCGCGGCGACGGTCTTCACTGGCCCCTGCGAACGATTGAGGATGGAATCGATGATGGCCTTCGCCGCTCCGCCGATCTAGCTCCTGAAGGTATTCGCTCCATCGCGGTTGACGGCTGGGCTGTGGACTACGTACGTGTCGATGCCAATAACAATCCACTCGATGCGCCGTTCTGTTACCGCGACGAGCGCACCATCGCCGCGCAGCAACAGCTCCACACCAAAATTTCGCCAGAACGCCTGCACGAGATCACCGGCATCCAGCTTGCGCGCCTCAACACTCTCTACCAGCTTTACGCGGATAACGCAGCCGATCTCCCGCCCGGCGCACGCTGGCTGAATTTGCCCGAGTACATGCTCACCCGCTGGGGCGCCGCGCCGTTCGCCGAATACACCAACGCGACGCACACGGGCATGATTGACCTCGCCACGCGCGACTGGAGCAGAGCGATCTTCGCCGCCGCCGGCCTCGATCTTCACCGCGCCGCGAAGCTCACACAACCCGGCACGCGGCTCGGGAGGCTTTCTAAATTCAGCGGCCCACTCGCCGATCTTCCCGCGCTGCGCGATACCGAACTCATTGCACCCGCCTGCCATGACACCGCCTCCGCCATCGCTGGCATTCCCACAGATGCGAAGCAGTGGGCCTACATCAGCTCGGGCACATGGTCCCTCATCGGTGCGCTCCTGTCCACGCCGTGCAATTCGCCCGCCGCGCTCGCCGACGACTTCACCAATCTCGGCGCGATCGGCAATCGCATCTGCTTCCACAAAGCCGTTAACGGCATGTGGCTCCTGAAGCAGTGTATGGACGCGTGGGAGGCCGCCGGTACATCCTTCACGATCGACGATCTGGTCCGCCGCGCGTCGCTCGAGTCCGAGCCTTCCGCTCTTCTCGACGTCGGCGATCCCGAGCTCGGACTTGTAGGCAACATGCCATCGCGGATCAATGCGCAACTGCGGACGCATGGCCACGACACCCTCGATGAAAGCCCTGTAGGAGCTGTGCGCATGGCCGCGCTGATCTTCCACAGCCTCGCCGCTGCGTACGCCCGCGCGCTCGAAGAGCTTCGCCGCTACACGGGCGTGCAGCCGACTGAAATCGTCGTTGTGGGTGGCGGCTGCCGCAACGATCTTCTCTGCCGACTGACCGCCGAACGCACCGGCCTCCCCGTTCGCCGAGGCGCTCCCGAAAGCTCGACCATCGGCAACCTGGCCGTGCAGCTCGCCGCACTTGAAGGAGGGTCGCCGGCCGAGCCAGATGCGTTCGCCGCGGCCGTATCCTCCTGGGCCGCCACGCTCCTGCACGCCGAGTCGGCATCGACTACACCGGCACCTACGCCCGTATGCAACGTCGCGACCTCCTGAAGGCAGCCGCGCTCAGCACACTCGCGCCGGCCATGCGCCCGCTTGCCCTGCTTGCACAATCCAGCGCGCCGTCCAACAGCGCCCCATCGTTCTCCACCTCGAACGCGCAATGGCAGCACGCTTACGATAGCGCGCTCCAGGTCCTCGCCGCGAACGTCCAGGTCCTTCCGCGATTTCCCTGGCCGGTGCTCATCGAAGGCGCCGAATACGCCGGGATCTGGCAGGAGTGCGGTCCACACGAATCGCTCGTCTACTCGCTCTTTCGTCCTGACGTCGCACGCAATACGCACATGACTTTCTTCGCTCTGCAGCGTGAGGACGGCCAGCTCCCGGCCAACAACAAGCGTTCAGAGACCGGTTTCGGCCAAATCCAGATGGTCGTTCCCATCGCCGCAACAGCGTGGGAGCTTGCGCGCACTACGGGCGATTCTGAGCTGCTCCAGACTGCCTACACCGCCTGCTCCCGCTGGGACGCATGGCTGATGCGGTACCGCAATACGCGAGGGACCGGTCTTGTGGAGGGCTTCTGCACCTACGACACCGGTATGGACAACAGCCCCCGCTGGGCTGGCTGCGCCAATCAGTGCCCCGACAAAGACGCACGTCAATGCCCTCCCAACCCGACGCTGCCGCGCCTCTGTCCGGATCTCTCCGCGACTGTCTACGGCGGCCGCGTCGCACTTGCTGCGATGGCCCGCGCACTTGGAAAGACCTCGGAATCCGACCGGTGGTTCGAGCGCGCCGAGACCCTCCGCAAGCTCATCCTCACGAAGCTCTACATTCCCGAAGACGCTGCGTTCTATGATCTCGACGCCCACAACAAGTTCGTGAAGGTGCGGAGCGATATTCTCTCGCGCATCTGCGGCGAACACGTCGTCGATCAGAAGACGTTCGACACGCTATGGTCGCGGCAACTAGGAAACCCGCAGGCTTTCTGGGCGCCATATCCGTTGCCTTCCGTCGCGCTTAACGACCCGACCTTCGTCCGCCCGATTCCGCGTAACTCCTGGGGCGGCCCGTCGCAGGCGCTCACTGCTCTGCGTGCTGGCCGCTGGTTCGATCACTACAACCGCTCCGCAGAGTTCGCGCACATGATGCAACAGTGGTGCGACGCCATCCTGCGCGATCCTTCGTTTCGTCAGCAGCTCGATCCACTCACCGGCGAATTTACGCACTCGGGCTCGGCCAGCTACTCTCCTGCGGCGCTGGTGCTCTATGACTACACATGGCGTCTCGCCGGCGTGAGGATGCAGGACGATGAACTTCACTGGAACGTTCGTCCTGATTGTGCGGCGGCACACAATGGCGTCTTTTCTGTTCCCGTGCCCAACCCGAAGGTCGCCGAACTCCGCTACAGTAGCGGCAGCGCGGAGCTCAAACTAGGTGGCAGGCCACTCGCGCAGGTACAAGGCTGCGGCCGCCTGGTGACGAGTCTGGAAGGAAGACCGCTGTATCTGGTTGGAACCGGCGCCACTGCGACAACGGTCAAACTCGTTCTCAACGGCCACCAGCCTCAGCAGGTCGTTCTGCAGCCGAACGGACGCAACCCGCTCAGCTAAGCACCGCAAACTGCGACCACCGCGTAAACCTTCTGTTACTTTCGGCATCACACCCCTTACAAAAGTAGTGGTAACGAAGGCCAAAGTTACTAAAAGTCATTGACACTGAGAGTAGCGACTGATACTTGTAACGGCACGATAGCCGAAACGGAAGAGGGATTAGCCTACAGGCGCCACGCCGAGTTATACCTCCAGGCGAACCTTCACTCCTCAGCTATGCGCACGTCCCATCGCTTTTTGGCGTAGTACGGACGCGCGATTGCGAACGAACCAATCGGGCTAGCTTCCAAAGAACACTACAACTTGAATAGCCGCGCTGCTTATTTTTCCCAAGGAGAACCACCATGACACTTCACACACTTCTCGCCAGCCTGCATGAGGACGAGTCCGGCCAGGATCTAATCGAGTACGCACTCGTCTGCGCTCTCATCGCTCTCGGCGCCATTGCGGGAATGGGGACCGTTGCCGACACGATCAACAACGCATTTAGCAAGATCGGCATGGAGCTGAGCAGCGCGACCGCTGCCAACCCCGGCAGTTAATTGGACGTAGACTGCGTCGGCCGCGCGGGTGACATTCCCGCGGCCGAAAGATTTGTGCTGTTCACGTGATACGGGTCTTGCGGGCAAAGGGTACACAATGCATATCTGGTTGCTGGATGGAGCGGTCATCGCAGCGCTTCTCGGCGCCTGGTTCGACGTCATCTCTGCCCGCATCCCGAATCGGCTCACGTACCCGGCAATTCTTGCCGCTCTCATTGTTCGCTTCAGCTTTCTCGGCTGGCACGGACTACTTGAGGGGCTGATCGGCATAATTCTTTGCGGCGGGGTTTTCTTCCTGCTGTTTGTGATTCACGCGATGGGAGGTGGCGACGTTAAGCTCATGGCGGCGGTAGGTGCATGGGTGGGTTATCGCAACGCCGGCTTGGCACTCATCGTCTGCGCTGTCGCCGGTGGTCTCATTGCATTGGGATATGTCATCGTTCTCAAGCGATACCGCACCACCTTGTCCAACGTTGGAGCGCTCGTCCGCTTCCACGCGTCCAGTGGCCTGCGGGTTAATCCCAAGTTGAACCTGTCCAGCGCCAAGGCCGTGCACATGCCCTACGGACTCGCCATTGCGGCGGGCGCCGTCGGCACTTTGATTTCGAACGTCTGGAAGGGTTGAAGTCATGGATATTCGTCGACTCTCGCTCGCGCTCTTCATCGCTCTCTTTCTCTCAGCCGGCGCAACCTATCTTCTCTACTCGCATCTCCGCAGCCAGAGGGCGAAGACGCCGGTAACAATTCGCGTCGTCGCGGCCGTCGATCAGTTGCCGGCCGGAACGCCACTCGCTCCCGAGAACATCAGGGTCGTCAACTGGCCGGCTTCCATGCCACTCACCGGTGCATTCTCCCGGCCCGAGCAGGTGATCGGGCGTTCGCTGATCTACCCGGTCAGTGCAAATCAGCCTGTGGTCGAAAGTGACTTGGCCGCGCCAGGATCCGGCCTCGGCCTCTCGGTAAAAATCCCGGAAGGCATGCGCGCCATCTCCATCCGGTCCAATGACGTGGTTGGTGTGGCCGGCTTCCTCTATCCGGGCAGCCACGTGGATGTCCTCCTCACCTATCGTCCGGACAGCGCCTCTGCGCCGCTGACACAAACGATTCTTCAAGACGTCGAGGTGCTGACTGCCGGACAGACGCTCGAGCCTGACCCGAAAGGCAGACCCCAGACCGTCAACGTGGTCACCCTGCTGCTCAGTCCACGCGACGCACAGAAGCTCGTACTCGCAACGCAACAAGGTTCCGTCCAATTCGTTCTGAGAAACGGCGCCGACCAGAACAAACCCGAACCGAAACCAGTTCTCGCGTCACAGTTGGTCGCGGACGTCACACCGGTCGCACCCAGGCCGCATGTGGCCGCCGCTCCGAAACCGCAACCTCGACCTGCTGAGTTCTATTCCGTCGAAACCATTGCAGGGGATAAAACGACCGTCACGAAGTTCTAGTCGCAGGATGAGGCTCTAACGATATGCACATTCGAGCAGGACTGGTTCTAACCCTTGCTGTTCCACTTTGCGTTGCGTCGGCTGCAGTATCGCAGACCGATAGCTTGCCTCAATCAACGGTCCCGGCAGCGGCTGCTCCTCAGACATCCGCTGAAACCGAGACCGTTCACATCCTCGTCGGCCGCTCCATCATCGTCACGATGCAGGCGCGGCTTCGAAAAATCTATGTGAGTAATCCAGCCGTGATCGAAAGCACCACAACAGCGCCGACCCAGGTTGTCATCACCGCGAAGGCGCCTGGCTCCTCCAACGTCGTCTTCTGGGACGAGGACGGCCGTTCCCGCATGCTCGAAGTTTCAGCCGACGTCGACATCACTGGATTGCGCGCCGCGCTCCAGCAGACCTATCCAAACCAGCCCATCGAGGCCCGCGCCGAAGAAGGTCGCGTTGTTCTCTCCGGCACCGTCACCGATCAAGGCGTCGCGGATACTGTCCTCAAAATGGCGCAGACGTACTCCAAAGAGGTGGTCAACGGTCTGCTGGTCTTTACGCCCGCGCACAGCAAACAGATCATGCTCAAGGTCCGCTTTGCCGAGGTGGATCGTGGAAAGATGAACACCTTTGGCATCAACATTCTCAGCACCGGCGGAGCCAATACGGTGGGCACGGTTAGCACGCAGCAGTTCACAGCTCCGACTGCAGGCGGCTCGATCACCGGCACCATAGGCGGAAACGTTCAGGGCACCAGCTCCAGTTTCAGCACTAATAGCCTGCTCAACATCTTTCTCTTCCGGCCCGATTTGAATATTGGAGCGACGATTCAGGACCTCGAGACGAAGAACGTGCTCCAGATCCTCGCCGAGCCCGATCTCCTCGCGGTCAGCGGTGAACCTGCACACTTTCTCGCCGGCGGTGAATTTCCCTACCCTGTCGTTCAGGGAACCTCGGCGGGGGGTGCCGGTGCAGTTACGATCCAGTTCCGTCCGTACGGTATCAAGCTCGACTTTACTGGTACGATCGAACCGGATAACTCCATTCGGCTAAAGGTGGCTCCGGAGGTCAGCTCTCTCGACTACGGGAATGCTGTCACGATCTCCGGGTTCACGGTCCCCGCACTCTCCACACGCCGCGCTGAGACCTCCGTTGAGTTGAAAGATGGCCAAAGCTTCGGTATCGCCGGGCTACTCGACTCCAACACCACGATCCAGATGAGCAAGATTCCAGGGATCGCGGATGTTCCGATTCTGGGCTTGCTCTTTCACTCGCATTCCAGAAACCTCACGACCTCTGAGCTGCTCGTCGTCGTAACACCGACCATCGTGGATCCTCTCGGGATCCCGAGCCCCGTTCCATTGTTGCCCAAACCTGTCGTGCCGGCCCTCGATCCGAATCGTTTCGATCAGCATTTCCCCGGCTCTCATCAAGTTCCAGGAACCGCTACACCCATAGTGCAGAGATAGGAATTACGGTGCGCCAACATGTTCGGAAACTCTAACCCGGACAGCAACCAGGGGATATCGATCCTGGCGATTCATCTGGACGACGCCGCCGTCCATCTCCTCGGCCGTGTTGTGGCGTCCGTTCCAGGCTTCACCCTCGGCGCATCGCTTCGGCAATACTTCGGCGAAAAGGATGCTTCGCTCGTCCGCACCTTCCGCGAGGTCCATCCCGAGGTCTGCATCATCGATTTCGATCGTGATCGCCCCATGGCGCTGCAGACCGTCGAGTATCTGCGCCGCACCTCTCTCAGTCCCCTGTCGATCTTCGCGGTCTCCAGTCGCATGGAGCCTGAAGCAATCATCGAGGCGATGCGCTCCGGCTGCACGGAATACCTCGAAAAGCCGCTCGTCGCTGACCGCGTTCAGAATGCGCTCGAGCAGGTGTCGCGCAAAAAGCGCGATTCCTTCGTCTCCGAGATGCAAGGCAAACTCGTCACGCTCATGGGTGTGAAAGGTGGCGTCGGCACCACGACGCTCGCCGTTCATCTGGCCTATTCGCTCGCCAAGCGCGGCAAGAGAGTCCTCCTCGTCGACCACCAACCCGAGCTGGGTGAGGTGACACTTCACCTGGGGCTTGAACACCACAACTACGGTTTCTACGAGCTCGCCTGCAATCTGAACCGCATGGACGCCGAACTGCTCCAGGGCTTCGTTCTCAAGCACGAGAGCGGGCTCGAAGTCCTGGCCTCTCCCGAAGGCCTTGGAGCGACCCCGAAGACGACACCCGAGGCAGTTCAGCAAACATTGCGCTTCTTGCTTCGGATGTATGACTACGTGATCGTCGATACCGACGCGCGCTTCGACGAGCAGAACCTCGCCATTCTTGAGCTGAGCGACGAGTTCTCGCTCATTGCCACACCGCAGTTGCCAGCCGTCCGCGCAACGTCGCGCTATCTCGACTATCTGATGCGCTTGAATTTCTCCACCTCGAAATCACAGGTTGTCCTCAACCGATGGACCAAGAAAGCTCCGCTCTCGATTGAAACCATCGAGAAGGCGTTACACAGAAAAATTTCGCTCATCATCCCGAACTCCGACCAGGAACTCGGAGAAGCGATCTCAACCGGAATCCCCGTCTCGGTTAAGTCACGATCCGAATTCATGCAGGGCATTGGCAAGTGGACGCTCCGCCTCAACGGATCTTTGGAGACACCGCCGGACAACAACACCGAGAAGCGAATTCAACAGGCGCGCTCTCGTTTCAACGTTCTCGGAATCTCGGGCTAGCTTTATGCGCGGACAGCAGTAGGCAGGGAGGTCAACATGGGCTCAATGAATGAAGTAGTACCGGCTTTTGGCCGCATGCCGCCTATGCGCGGCAATGATTCCCCATCACGGCCCGGCGTCGCCGGCCGCGTCTATCAGGAGATCAAGTCCGCGCTCCATCGCGACATGCTCGCGAAAATCGATCTGGAAAAGCTGCGCAATCTCCAGGACCTGCGCGCACGTCAGCAGATCCTCGCCGTCATTCAGGACCTGATGACCCAACTCGACACGCCGCTCAGCATGGTCGAGAAAGACCGCCTCTGCCGCGAAGTTCTCGACGAGGTCTTCGGCCTCGGTCCACTCGAGCCGCTCCTCCAGGACCCCACCATCAACGACATCCTCGTCAACACGCACAGCGCAGTTTACGTCGAGCGCTCCGGCGTGCTCGAAAAAACCGGTGTCACCTTCAAAGACCAGGTGCACCTGATGCACATCATCGACAAGATCGTCTCTGCCGTTGGGCGCCGCGTGGATGAATCCTCACCGATGGTGGACGCTCGTCTCGCCGACGGTTCCCGCGTGAACGTCATCATTCCCCCGCTGGCCGTCGACGGCCCCATCCTCTCCATCCGTCGTTTTGGCACGACGCCGCTCGAAGCCGCCGATCTGCTCCGCAATCTCACTATCACACCGGAGATGCTGCAGCTTCTTCAGGGAGCGATCAAAGCTCGTCTGAACATCGTGGTCTCCGGCGGCACCGGTGCCGGAAAGACCACGCTGCTCAATGTGCTCTCCAGCTTCATCCCTGATACCGAGCGCATCGTCACCATCGAAGATTCGGCCGAACTCCAGCTCAAGCAACACCACGTCGTCCGGCTCGAGTGCCGCCCCGCCAATCTCGAGGGCCGCGGCGGCGTCCGCCAGCGCGAGCTCGTTGTCAACTCGCTCCGCATGCGTCCCGATCGCATCATCGTTGGCGAGGTTCGTGGCGAAGAGGCGCTCGACATGTTGCAGGCCATGAACACCGGCCACGACGGCTCTCTCACAACCATCCACGCCAACAGTCCGCGGGACGCTATCGCCCGCATGGAAACCATGGCGATGATGGCGAATCTCAACCTTCCCGAAAAAGCAATCCGTCAGCAGGTTGCATCGGCCGTCGCCATCATCATCCAGATCTCGCGCATGAGCGATGGCACTCGCCGCATCACGCACTTCAGCGAAATCACGGGAATGTCCCAGGACGTCGTCAGCCTCCAGGACATCTTCCGGTTTGAGAAGCGCGGGCTCGGACCCAACAACAAAGTAATCGGACGATTCCAGGCGACTGGCATCGTTCCCAAGTTCCTCGAAAAACTTCAGGCCTCCGGAATCGGAGTTCCCATGGACATCTATACCCACGTCGTTGACGTATAGCTGAAACCGGCCATGTCTCTTCTTCTTCTGTTTGTCTTCATCCTCGTGGCAGTCTTCACCGTGGTTGTAGTGTTCACTCAACCGACGCGTGCGGAGAAGCTTGCCCATGCGCGCCTCCAAGCCGCCGCCGGCCGCGGCCCCGCGAGCGCCGCACAGCGGGTCGATATTCTTCGCCATGATTCGTACAGCAAGATTCCATGGCTCAACAGCCTCTTCGGCAAACTCACACCGGCCGCGCGGCTTCAGAAGCTCATCATCGAAGCCGATCTGGATTGGTCGGTGGGCCGCCTGCTGCTCGGCTCCCTCACCGCATTCCTGGTCGTCTACTGGATTTGCGAAATCCTCTCCGTCAATGCCCTCGTCATTCCGCTTCTCGTAGCGGTCGCATTCGCGGCCCCGTATACCTATGTCATCATTCGACGAAAGCGCCAGTTCAGAAAGTTCTCCGCGCTCCTTCCTGAGGCAATGGATCTGGTCTCGCGCGCTCTCCAAGCCGGCCACTCTTTGACTGCCGCTCTTGATCTTGTTGGGCAGGAGATCGCCGACCCAGTCGGGAAAGAGTTCCGCCGCGTCTCGGAAGAGCAAAATCTCGGACTCCCGCTTCGTGATGCCCTCCTGAATCTCGCTGACCGCATTCCCATTCCTGACGTGCAATTCCTCGTCGCCGCGATGCTCATTCAGCGCGAGACAGGGGGCAATCTCGTTGAAGTCCTCGACAAGACGACAGCGCTGCTGCGCGAGCGAATCCGCCTGCAGGGCGAGATCCGTATTTACACGGCGCAAGGCCGCCTGACCGGCTGGATTCTTTGTGTGCTGCCGATCGTCATGTTCTTCACGCTCAACGCGCTCAATCCCAATTACACAGCGCCCCTGCTCAACCAACCCGTCGGCCGTCACCTGCTCGTTGCCGGCGCCGTATTCATGGCGCTTGGAGTTCTCATCATTCGCAGCATTGTCCGCATCAAGGTGTAACCATGGTCTACATCCTCATCGCCGCCGGTCTCACGATCTTCCTCGCTACCACGTTGGTGATTCTGATCTTTGAACGCCGGGCCTCTGCAGAAGCCCGCGTGCTCGAAGCCGTGCAGGGATTCAAACCAGTTGACACTGCGGCCGCCTTCCGGCCCGCCGCCATCCTCACTGAAGTCGGTTCGGCAACCGAGCGCATCCGCCGCACAATCGGCATCACCAACAGCGCCAATGCTGCTCGCCAACTCGCGCTCGCCGGGTACCGCCAGTCCTACCACGTCGAAATGTTCTATGCCACGCGACTGCTGCTTACTGCAATCACCGCGGTCCTCATCAGCGTCTTCATCCGTGACAACGTCATCTTCTGGTTTATTGTTGGCGTAATCTTCGCCTTCTATGCGCCGGACCTGTTCGTGTCCCGGCTGGTTCGCAAGCGCCGCGAGCGCGTTCGCCTCGGCCTCCCGGATGCCCTCGACCTCCTTGCGATCTGCATGGAGGCCGGCCTTGGGTTGGATCAGGCACTCCAGCGTGTCGGAGCGGAACTCGCTGCCACGCACCCCGACCTCAGCGATGAGTTCAACCTGATCAGTCTCGAACAGCGCGCCGGCACTCCGCGTATCGACGCCTGGAGACATATGGCTGAGCGTACAAAGCTTGAGATTGTCTCTGCTTTTGTCAGCATGCTCGTCCAGACCGACAAGTTTGGCACTCCCATATCAAAGGCACTTGCGGTATTTTCCGACTCGCTCCGCACCGAGCGCCGTCAGAAAGCAGAAGAGCTCGCCGCAAAGACGACCATAAAACTGGTATTTCCGCTTGTATTTTTTATCTTTCCAAGTATGTTCATTGTGTTACTGGCTCCTGCATTTATCAGCATCATTCACAATATTCAGAACCTTTTCTAACCGCACCATCAGATGTCTTATCGCCTTGTCAATAGGAGAAAGCATGGATACACCTACAATTATTCGCGTTGTTGCAGCAGTTCTGTTCGTCGTAGTGCTTCTGGTTCTTATCCAGCGGCGCAAGCGCAAGGTCTAGTTACGGCGAACCATGGGTCCACGGGTCACGCAGTACCTGCGCATATCCAACCCGGCCCGACAGTCCGTCCTGGCACACCGGGTTGCCGTTGCAGATACCTCGCTGACCCGCTTCCTGGGCCTCATGGGCCGCAGATCTCTTGCCGCCGGACACGGGCTCCTCATCCGGCCATCCAACGGAGTTCATACGTTTTGGATGCGCTTCAGTATCGACGTTCTGCTGCTTGACAGAGAGCATCGCGTGCTCTCTGCCTACGGCAACTTACGTCCCTTTCGCATGACGTCCATTAACTGGAAAGCATCCAGCGCGCTCGAGCTACCGCCCGGAACCATCGCTGCTACGAACACCCAGTTAGGAGATCTCCTGCAAATCGAGCCCGTCATCTCCTAACTTCCTGCCTAATTCCTCTCAAATACGCAACTTACCCCGTCATCGAATATGACGTGCCACCCGGTGGTGTGTCGCATGAAATAGGTGAAGGGATCATCCTTCGACGGGAAGAAGATGTACTTCGCATGATACTTATCTACATCCGCCAGCGAATTCTTCAGACCAATGGCATCCAGGTAGTCGGCCAGCACGCCCTTGTACTCGAAGATATCCGTGCGGCTGTCCACAAACGTCGGAATCGACGGCTGGCTCCAGATCATCCATCCGCCAAACATATAGTGATTGAACACCCGCTCGCCCGGCGCGATGTGCGTCTGTAAATAGTGCACGCCACCCAGCGGCATCTTCTTTGCCAGATCCTCATTGATCTTCTTCGTCGCCGGCCAGCGGCAGATAATTACAGCCAGCACGGCTGCGGTAAAAAATGCATTCACCCATGGCTTATCAGCGCTCCTGTTGTAAGCCGGCATAAAATCCAACTGCCGCGCCAGGATCGGCGCAATCAGGATTGCCGCCGGAAACAGGAATCGCACATAAGTCAGCGACATATACATCGCGAAGGTGACCAGTCCTACCTCGGATAGCTTCCACTTGCGTCTGCCCGCCAATGCCAGCAGGAACAACGCGAGCAGCAGCCCACAAACGACCTTCCCCCTCGGCTCATGAAAATTTACTGAAGCCCACTCCACCACGTGTTCCACATTCAGCTTCTGCCGAAAAGCTAAGTCGAACGGATAAAAAACTCCCTTATATCCGTAAGGATTTACAAAAAGAGCCGGCACGATCGCCGCCGCGGTTAGTAGCAGCTTGCGCCGCTGAGATGGCGTCCACCGCTCCGCAACTACCTTGCCCCAGGTGCCGGACAAAAATCCGCTCCCCACCACAATCCCAAACACCACTAACCCAATCAGCCACGACCCGTGCAGGTTCACCCACAGCAGAAAAATCAGAGGCACCGTCCACAGCGGAGCGTCACCAGTCCTCATCAGCTTCCACAGCACGAACATCAGCGCCAGCAGGCACGCCCAGCCGAACAGGATCGTCCTCGGCCCAAAATTCACCACTGCGAGCAGCACCGATGCTGCCGCCGCTAACGCTGACGCCTTGATCGAGTCACTCGCCCGATACGCCAGCAAAAGAATCAGGATCATCAGGCTCTCAACGATCGCCACAAAGCCGAAGAACAGCGCAGCGACTCCACCCAGCCGCCAGATCCCATAGAACACCAGCTCCGACAGCCACTCCGAGTTCACCCACGGCGTTCCCGTCACCGTGTATGAGAACTGGTCCGCCCGCACCCAGTGATGCTGCTGCACAAGGATCTGCGCGTCCTTCAGGTGCCACCAGATGTCAGGATCTGCTATCGATTGACCGCAGAAAAAGAAAGCAATCAGCGTAATCGTCGCAGCAAGAGTTACATGAAACGGGCACCATATTCGTCCTGCCGGTGCCGCAGTTTCAGGAGCTTCAGGAGTTATAGCTATGCCTGCTACGGAGCTCATGACTTCCTCGCCGCGTACAAACAGAGATGGCCGCCGCGTCCCATTCCGCCTGCTTCCGCCGCGTATCCGGATTCTAAGCCGCACCTTATGACCCAACAAGTCTATTTTCTGGCGCTTATCTCGCTAAGTTACCGCTCAGTTACTTTTATCTGGCAGTAGTAGCTATTTGGGTCTGGATACGATTCTATTCTTGTAGTTTCACCCTGTACTTCACCCTTACCTTTTTCGTTGACATTGCCTCTTCGAGGACTAGACTGGCCCCATCTGCAAAGCTCCTGACCTGCGCGGCTTTGGCAATGCCGTCGATTGCCCATCGCCATCGTAGAAGCGAGTTCGGCCACAACCTCGGTGAGATTGCGCTGGTTATGTCCATTCCTCTTCTGTCACGAGCCCCAGCAAGCACGTGCACAACCGGACATCTACCGTGCGACTAGAGAACTCACGCCCGATCGTCTCGACACCGACCATCGCCGAAACCACCGGCCTGCCCGCGCGTGGGCTCCCGGGTTCAGGCAGCGTGCATCTCGTCGTCCTCGCCACAATTTTTCTGCTAAGTTTCGCGCCGGTCATTCGTGATGGTCCCTCCCACATGCGCGAGTCCTATCGGCGCATCGACATCGAACAGCAGCCGACCAGCCGTCCGATTCTTCCCAATCTGCAATCGTCTTCTGCATCCGCGTCATCGCCCGGCGCCGCGTCATCACGCTCCGCACCCGGGCGTAATGCTGGTTCCAGCGCGTCCTCCATGGCGTTACTCCACACCGGCCCGCAGCACATCATCTCCAACACGCCCGACGCGACCAACTCCGTCCAGACCATTCTGCAGCCCGATCTCCCCCACCCGCCGCGACTCGCCACTGCGCTACCGATTCCCAGCATGGTCCGCATAGCGGTCGGGCAGCACGCGCCGTCACTCGCCGCACCGAAATTCACGGCTATCGTCACACCCGCGCTACCTAAAATTCAGCCGTCCAGCGTCGACACAGTTCCACTCACCTCTGCGACCGAGCTCGCCGATGCACCCAAGCTCGCCGCCTTCGCCACGAAGGGCCGCTCCTTTGAGGCACGCAAACCGCCTCCGCCGGCGCCAGCCGCTCCCGCGAAACCAGTCGCTCCAACTCTCGCGACCAACAGCGCGCCCACTAAACCATCCACCGCAACTCCTGCCGGCGGCACTGACACTCGCAATCTCCTCGTAGTCAACTCCATGGAAGTTCAGTCGACGCTAACGGAGCGCGACATCCCCGCCGCCGAACTTCACGGTCGCTTTGAGGTCTTCGCCAATCCCAATGTCGCCGAGCTCCACAGCACCGGCGGTACATCCACCACGGCTGGAGTCTCAGGTTCCGGCACCGCCGCGTCAGGCTCCGGAGCAGGCAAGGGCCACGCAGCCTCCGCCTCAGGCTCGGGTGCAGGCGGCCCGCACGGCAAAGGCTCAGGCGGCGGCACGTCAGAGATCGCTGGTTCAGGTTCTACAAGCGGCAGAGGCATCGGCAACGGTTCAGGTCTTGGCTCAGGCCACACCTCCGGGGCCGGAATGGGCAACGGGAACGGCTCGTCTCCCGCGGGCGGCAACGGCTCTGCACCGTTCTCCGGCATGACCATCGTCGGAGGCTCTGGTGGCAACGGTCTCCGTTCCGCTCCTTCGGACGCAACCGTGGATCCAAACAATCCGCACGGCTCGTATGGACTCACCATTCTCTCCGCTGGCGCCAGTGGCGGCGCCGTCCGCGACTTCGGCGTCTTCCCCGACGGCCCCGTCTACACCGTCTATCTCGACGTCTCGAAGCTCGGCATCCACGGCGCCCGTTGGAGCCTGCAGTACAGTGCCTCGCGCGAAGTCCGCATCGCACATCCCGGCGTCGCACTCACACCGCCGTTTCCTGAAGACCAACGTCTCCCGCAGCTCCCACCAGCCGCTGTCTCCGCGAACATCGGCCGCGTCGTTGTCATTCAGGCAAATCTCAAAGCCGACGGCAAGCTCGAAGCCTTTCACATCATGGAGTCGCCCGATCAGCGCCTGAACGAGGGCCTCGTCGAAAGCCTGACGCACTGGTATTTCGAGCCCGCAGCCATGGGCACAGAGAAAGTCGCGGTAAAGGTTCTTCTCGGAATCCCAATCGCGCAGGCCATGGCGGATACCGGCATCAGCCAGCAGGCGGACCAGCGCACACCGCCATCAGCAGTGGCTCGTGCCGCAGCGCAGTAGCTAGACAACTGACGACCGCAGCAGGTCTTCAATTCTCACCGGCAGTTCGCGCACGCGGACGCCCGTGGCGTGATACACCGCGCTCGTAATCGCCGGCGCCACACCCGCCAGACCAATCTCACCAATCCCGCGTGCGCCATACTCGCCCATCATCGGATCAGGAATGCCGAGGAAGTGCACATCGAGCTTCGGCACATCTGCATTCGTTGCCACCAAGTAGTCCGCGTAGTTGTCGTTGATCGGATGTCCATTGCGCGGATCGTAGATCGTCTTCTCCAGCAACGCCATGCCGATCCCCATTACCACCGCACCCTCAATCTGGTTCGTTCCCGTCTTCAGATTGATAATCCGTCCCGCATCCATCACCGTCACCACGCGGCTCACACGCAGCTGGGCAATCTGCGGCCTCCACTCCACCTCCGCAAACTGCACACCAAACGAGTGCGTCGAATAATCCCTCGCCTTTGTGTCCGAACCCAGACCACCTGAGCGTCCATCCGCACTCGCATACCCCACCTTCGCCGCGCGCAGCGCCTCCTGGAACGGAACAGCGATCTCGCGGTTAGCCTTCAGGTGCACGCTCCCGCCATTCATCATCAGATCTTCGGGCTTCTTTCCCTCGAACGCCTTCACACGGGAAGCGGCCATCGCCAGCACCTGCCCCACCGCGCCGTTGGCCGCATCCGCGATCGCCGGCATCACCGTCGCTGTCAACGTGGATCCGCCCGAAGTAGCGCCCGGCACAAAATCCGAATCACCCAGCAGCACCTCGATCTTGTCCAGCGGCAGCCCCGTCTTGTCACTCACAATCTGCGCAAAGATCGTGTATGTTCCCATCCCGGGATCCTGCGCCGCGCACGTCACGCGCGCCGTGCCATCATCCTTCAGCATCACCGTCGCCTGGCATCCTCCGCGCCATGCGCCCCACGACGCAGCAGCGACGCCCCATCCAAGCACCGCGTCACCATTGCGCATCGAGCCCACCTCAGGGTTCCGCTTCGACCACCCAAACTTCTCCGCACCTACCTGCAGACACTCCTTCAAATGTCGCGAAGAAAACGGCTTCCCGTTGCTCTCATCCATCAACGTGTCATTCTTCAGCCGCAGCTCTACCGGGTCCATCTTCAGCTTGATCGCCAGCTCGTCCATCGCGGACTCCAGCGCAAACAACCCCGGCACAGCACCAGGCCCGCGCATCGGGCACGGCGTCCCCACATTCCGCTGCACCAGCGCCGACGTCACCTCCAGGTTTGGCGTGCTGTACAGAAACGGTGTCGCCTCTCCACAGTTCTCGTGATAGTTCCCCACAAACGACGTGTGATTCCTGTAGTGCTGCTCCAGCGAAACCAGCTTCCCATCCGGCGTTGCGCCCAATCGAATCTGCTGCAGCGTGTGCGGCCTCTGCCCCACATCCCAGAACATCATCCTGCGCGTCACCATCAGCTTCACCGGCCGGTTCAGCTTGCGCGCCGCCGCGGCCGCCATTGCGGAATGCGCCCACGCGCTCAGCTTCCCGCCAAACCCCGACCCGATAAACTTCGAAATAACCCGAACATTTTCCTTCGGCACTCCCAGCACCTGCGCCATCGCGTGCTGGTGCCCCACCACGCCTTGCGTCGACTCATACAGCGTGAACCGCTGCCCATCCCACACCGCCGTCGTCGCGTGCATCTCCATCGGGTTATGCGTCTCCACCGGAGTCGCATACGTCTCATCCAGCTTCACCGGCGCGCCGCTGAACCCGGCACCCACATCGCCGCGCTTGCTCATCGTGCGGATCTCGACATCCGCATCGTCCAGTTTCGGCGACACGTTCGGCTTGTCGGCGTCATACGTCACGCGCACTGCTGCCGCCGCTGCCTGCGCCTGCTGCAGCGTCTTCGCAACCGCCAACGCCACATACTGTCCCCAATAGTGGATCTGCTCATCCTCAAACGGCTGCCGCTCTTCATTAACTCCGCCATGTGCCGTATGAAACAGCGGCCCGATGTTCCCGTGATGCAGCACCGCAACCACTCCCGGCATCTTCTCCGCCGCCGAGGTATCCATCGACCGGATCTTTCCATTCGCAATCGTCGCGCACACCGGCACCGCATGCACCAGGCCCGGGAAGCTATAGTCAGCCGCGTACCGCGCGCGCCCCGTCGTCTTCACCGGCCCATCCACCCGCGGCAACGCCGCTCCAATCACCGGCGGAAACTTCGTCCTCACCTCTGCCTGCTTCACATCGTTGTCCTGCATCGCCATTCTCCTTCGCGACTCTCCTACGCGCTCACCGTCGTCAGTGCATGCACGATGCACCGCTTGGCCAGCTCCACCTTGAATCCGTTTTCTGACCTCGGCTTCGCATCCTTCATCGCCGCCTCTGCCGCCCGCACAAACGTCTCGCGCGTCGCAGGCTTGCCCATCAACACCGCCTCCGCCTCGCGCGACCGCCACGGAATCGTGCCCACTCCACCCAGCGCCACACGTGCATGCGTTATCTTCCCGCCGTTCGCGCCCAGCACCACAGCAGCCGATGCCAGCGCAAACTCATACGCCGCACGATCGCGCAGCTTCAGATACCCCGACCTCGCACCCGGCACCGGCGCCGGCAGCGTCACTGCCGTAATCAAATCCCCCGGCTCAAGCACCGTCTCAATATACGGCGTGTTCCCCGGCAGCTTATAGAACTCCGCAATCGGGACGGCGCGCTCACCCTTCACTCCACGGATGTGCACCGTCGCCTCCAGCGCCATCAGCGCCACATTCTGGTCCGAAGGATTCGTCGCAATGCAGTGCTCGCTCGTGCCCAGGATCGCCAGCATGCGGTTATACCCATCCATCGCATCGCATCCGCTTCCCGGCTCCCGCTTGTTGCACCTATGCGCGAGATCACGAAAATACGGACACCTCGTGCGTTGCAGCAGATTCCCTGCCGTCGACGCCATATTGCGAATCTGCGGCGACGCACCCGAAAGAATCGCTTCGCTCAGCACCGCATAATCGCGCTTCACCGTCGCATCATTCGCGACATCGCTATTCCGCGCCAGCGCTCCAATCCGTAGGCCGCCATTCAACGGCTGAATCCCACTCATCTCCAGCCCATTGATGTCCACCACCTGCTTCGGCCGCTCCACATCCAGCTTCAGCAGATCCACCAGGTTCGTTCCGCCCGCAATGTACCGAACGGTCGCACCCATCTGCGCCGTCGAGCTTCGCGCCACAGCCTCTGCCGCCTGGGCCTCACTCGTCGCACTCACAAATGAAAACTGTTCCATAGGGTCCTCAATTCTCTGCCCCGCAGTCGTTCTTTAGCCCAACCTGCGCACCTGCTGCACCGCCGCCACAATATTCGGATACGCCCCGCACCGGCAGATATTCCCATACATCGCATGCCGCACATCGTCATCGCTCGGCCCCACCGGCTCCTTCAGCACCGACACCGCCGACATAATCTGCCCGCTCGTGCAATACCCGCACTGATACGCATCGTTCTCCACAAACGACGCCTGCATCGGATGCATCTTCTCCGGCGACCCCAGTCCCTCGATCGTCGTAATCTCATCCTTCGCGTGCATCACGGCAAGACTCATGCAGCTCAGCACGCGCCTTCCATTCACATGCACCGTGCACGCGCCGCACTGCCCGTGATCGCACCCTTTTTTCGTCCCCGGCAGATTCAGGTTCTCGCGCAGGCAATCCAGCAGCGGCACCCTCGGCTCAACATTCAGCCGATGCTCCACGCCATTCACCTTCAGCGTCAGCGGAATCGTCCCTGGCTCCGCTAGGGCCTCCGCAGCTTCCTGCTTTGGCTCCGGAACCGCCGCAATCAACGGCTGCGCCGTCACTGCCACGCTCGCCGCACCCAGGCCCGTCAGGAACGATCGCCGGCTTAACCGAGTTTCCTTTTCGGGCTCCGGTGGGCTTCCACCATTCTTCAGCTCGTCAATAACCTTGCACATCACTCCTCCTCATCTGGGGCAGAGCGTTCGCATCCATTCTTACGCCCTCCGAACAATCTGGCAAAAACGCCCGCACCGGCTCCGCATCTATAACCTTTGATACGTTCATCCTGGAGGAACCCCCGCACGGATGCCGTCGCTCGCCGCGCACACCCTGCTCATCGCCATCGTCGCGGTCAGCATCCTGTTGATGCTCCTTCGTCCGCGCAACATCCCGGAGGTCTACTGGGTCGTCGCCGGTGCTCTGCTTCTCGTCCTCACCCGGCTCATCCCGCTCTCCCTCGCCGGCCACGCCATGGCCGAAGGCACTGACGTCTACCTCTTCCTCGCCGGCATGATGCTCCTCTCCGAGCTCGCCCGCGAGAACGGCGTCTTCGACTGGATCGCCTCTGTCGCCGTCACGCACGCCCGCAGCTCCGCCACGCGCCTCTTCGCGGTCCTCTATCTGTCCGGCGTCGCCGTCACCGTCTGCCTCTCCAACGACGCCACTGCAATCGTACTCACTCCTGCCGTCCTCGCCTCTGTTCGCCGCGCCCGCATCAATCCGCTGCCCTTCCTCTTCGCCTGCGCCATGATCGCCAACGCCGCCTCCTTCGTCCTCCCCATTTCCAACCCCGCGAACCTCGTTGTCTTCCACAACGGCATGCCTCCGCTCACCCGCTGGCTCATCTCCTTCCTCGCACCCTCACTTGCCTCCATCCTCGTCACCTACGTCGTCCTGCGCCTCTACTTCCGCCACGAGCTCACATCCACTCTCCAACCCGACCACGAAGACACCCGCCTCAACGGCCACGGCAAGCTCGTCCTCCTCGGCGTCGCCATCATCGTCATCGTCCTCCTCCTCGCTTCCAGTTTCGGCAAGGATCTCGGCCTCCCTACCTTCCTCTCCGCGCTCATCATCACCACCATCGTCCTCATCCGCACCCATTCGAGCCCCATCCCGCTCCTCAAACAAATCTCCTGGAGCACCCTCTTACTCGTCGCCGCACTCTTTATCCTCGTCGAAGCCGTTCAAAGCATCGGCGCACTCGCGTTCACCGAACACGCCCTCCTCGCCGCCCAACGTCTCGCCGCGCCCATCGCCGCAGCCACTGTCGGCTTCACCGTCGCCATCGCCAACAACCTCATCAACAATCTTCCTGCCGGCCTCATCGCCGCCAACACCATCACACTCACGCACACCCAAGGCCTGCTCCGCGACGTCACGCTCATCGCGGTCGACCTCGGCCCCAATCTCTCCGTCACCGGCTCGCTCGCCACCATCCTCTGGCTGCTCGCCCTACGGCGCGAAGGCCTCAACGTCACCGTCCTCGATTTCCTCAAAGCCGGCCTCTTCGCCATGCCGCTCGCTCTCATCGCCGCACTCGCCGCCAGTCTTTCGATTAATCTGTTAGCGGCCCATTAATTAATTGCAACCATCACCGAGCAACACAATCTCAACAACATCCGTCGGATCCGCCCGCAAATTTTTGCATCCCATCGCGCTCCGCAGAATCTATAGCTCCTGATATTTGCACGCAGCTGCGTGTCCAGAGAGGTCTGGATGAGTCGTACAAGACCGGACGGGTTCCAATTCACTCGTCTTGCCCAAGCATTTTCCCTCGCCCCCGTCGCTCTCGCCGCCGCGCTCCTCGCCGGCTGCAACGATCACGCGCAGCCTGCTGCAGCCGCCGGCGCAATGGGCCCGATGCCCGTTCAAGTCGTCACCGCGCAGCAATCTGATGTCCCCATCACCGACGAATGGGTGGGCACGCTCGACGGCTTCGTCAATGCCAACATCCAGCCCCAGGTCTCCGGCTACCTCATCAAGCAGGACTACCGCGAAGGCTCCGTCGTCCAGAAAGGCCAGGTCCTCTTCGAGATCGACCCACGTCCCTTCCAGGCGGCGCTGGCGCAGGCGCAGGGCCAGCTCGGTCAGGCAGAAGGACAAGTTGGCCAGGCACAAGCCGCTCTTCAGCTCGCACAAATTAATGTCAAGCGCGACACACCGCTCGCCGCCGAGCACGCCATCGCTACCAGCCAGCTCGACACCGAAAAACAGACAGCCGCGCAAGCCGAAGCCAACGTCCGCTCCGCGCAGGCCGCCGTTGCCACCGCACAAGCCGCCGTCGCCAACGCCAGGCTGAACCTCGGCTTCACGCAGGTCCGCTCCCTCATCACCGGCGTGGCCGGCCAGGCCACCACGCAGGTCGGCAATCTTGTCAGCCCGCAATCGGTCCTCACCTCCGTCTCGCAACTCGACCCCATCAAGGTCTACTTCTCCATCTCCGACAGCGAATACCTCTCGCTCATCAAGCGCGCGAACCAGAGCAACGCCGACCTTCTGCGTGCCTCCTCAAATCTTCCGCTCACACTCAAGCTCTCTAACGGTTCCACATTCCCGCACACCGGGCGCATCATCTTCGTCGATCGCCAGATGAATCAGCAGACCGGCGCCATCCGCATCGCCGCATCCTTCCCCAACCCCGGCAACATCCTTCGTCCCGGCCAGTTCGCCCGTGTGAGTGCGCAGACCCAGGTCCTGCACAACGCTCTGCTGGTCCCGCAGTCCGCCGTACAGGAACTCCAGGGCATCGAGCAGGTCTACACCGTCGGCCCTGAGAACAAAGTTCACATCGTCAATGTCACACTCGGCCCGCAGCACGGTCAGGATTGGGTCATCACCTCCGGCCTGCAGCCCGGCACCCCAGTCATCCTCACCAACGTGCAGAAATTGAAGGAGGGCATGCCCGTCAGCCCGCAGCAGACCTCGACGCCTTCACCTTCCAACGCCTCGAGCGCCGGGAGGTAGGTCAGATGTCAAACTTCTTCATCCGGCGACCCATCGTCGCCATCGTCATCGCCATCCTCACTGTCGTCATCGGCATCGTCTCGATGCTGAACCTCCCCATCTCACAATATCCTGACATCGTTCCGCCCGAGATCAACGTCCAGGCCACCTACCCGGGCGCCGACGCCAAAACACTGGAGCAGTCCGTCGCTACGCCGCTCGAAGAGCAGATGAACGGCGTCGACAACATGCTCTACATGCAGTCCGTCAGCGCCAACAACGGCCAGGCCACGCTCTACGTCGACTTCGACGTCAAGACCAACCCCGACACCGATCAGATTCTGTCGCAGCTCCGCGTCGCACAGACGCAGTCGCAGCTGCCTCCCATCGTCAACACCGCCGGCGTCACGGTGCTCAAGTCACTGCACTCGCCGCTGCTCTTCATCAGCCTCAACTCGCCCAACGGCAAATACGGCCCCGAATTCCTCACCAACTACGCCGTCATCAACCTGCAGGACGAGATCACCCGCGTCAAGGGCGTCAGCCGCGTGCAGATCTTCGGCGGCCAGTACGCCATCCGCGTCTGGGTTCAGCCTGACAAGATGGCGCAGCTCGGCGTTACCGCAACCGACGTCATCAATGCCATCCAGACGCAGAACAACGTCTACCCCGCCGGACAAATCGGCGGCCAGCCTGTTCCCAACGGACAGCAGTTCACCTACACCGTTCGCACCCAGGGCCGCCTGGTCACGCCCGAGCAGTTCGGCGACATCATCCTCCGCTCCAATCCCGACGGTTCCGTCCTCCATCTCCGTGACGTCGCACGTGTTGAGCTCGGCACGCAAATCTACAATCTCACGGCCCGCTACAACGGCAATCCATCCGGCGTTATGGCGGTCTACCAGCTCCCCGGCTCCAATGCGGTCGAGACCGCGAAGGCCGTCCAGAAGCGCATGGACGAGCTCGCCAAAAACTTCCCCGCGGGCATGGCCTACAACATCCCGCTCGACACCACCAAGGCCGTTACCGCCGGCATTCACGAGATCGTCGTCACCCTCTTCATCGCGCTCGCTCTCGTCATCTTCGTCGTCTACATCTTCCTGCAGGGATGGCGCGCCACCATCATCCCGCTCATGGCCGTGCCCGTTTCGCTCATCGGCACGTTCATCATCTTCCCTGCGCTCGGCTTCACCATCAACACGCTCTCGCTCTTCGGCCTCGTGCTCGCCATCGGTCTCGTCGTCGACGACGCCATCATCGTCGTCGAAGCCGTCGAGCACCTCATGGATACCGGCCTCTCGCCGCGCGATGCCACCATCACCGCCATGAAGCAGGTCGGCGGACCAGTGGTCGCCGTGGCCATCATCCTCGCCGCCGTCTTCATCCCCACCGCCGCGATCCCCGGAATCACCGGCCGCCTCTATCAGCAGTTCGCCGTCACCATTGCCATCTCCGTTCTCATCTCCGCGTTCAACGCGCTCACGCTCTCGCCCGCGCTCGCCGCGCTTCTGCTCAAACCGCGCGACCCCAATCGCAAGCGCGGTCCGCTCGCCCGATTCTTTGCCTGGTTTAACAAATTCTTCAATCGCACTACCGACTCCTACGTCCACACCTCCAGCGTCCTCATCCACAAGTCCGCGCTCGCCATGGTCGGCCTCGCCGTCATCGCTCTGCTCGATGTCGTGGTCGGCGCGAAACTCCCCACCGGCTTCCTCCCGCAGGAAGACCAGGGCTACATGTACGCCGCGCTGCAACTGCCCGATGCCTCCAGTCTTCAGCGCACCGATGAGGCCGCACAGCAGATCACCAAGGCACTCATGCAGACGCCGGGCATCGAAGGTGTCGTCGCCGTCAACGGCTTCTCGCTCCTCACTCTCACGCAGCAGACCAACACCGCCTTCTTCTTCGTCACGCTCAAGCCGTGGGACCAGCGCAAGTCGCACGACCAGCAGCTCGCCGCCATCCAGAAATCCGTGCAGGGCAAGCTCATGGGCGTCAATCAGGGACTCGCCTTCAGCTTCCCCCCGCCCGCCATCCCCGGCATCGGCACCTCCGGCGGCGTCACCATGATGATTGAAGACCGCTCTGGTAACGACGACCCAGCGTTCCTCACCAAAAACCTCTACGCCTTCCTCGGCGCAGCCTCCAAACGCAAGGAGATCGCCGCCGCGATCCCCTCCTACCTGCCCGCAGTCCCGCAGCTCTACGCAGATGTAGACCGCGAGAAAGCCTCCGAGCAGCAGGTCGATCTCTCCAACGTCTACTCGACGATGCAGACCTTCATGGGCGGCTACCTCGTCAACTACTTCAACCGTTTCGGCCGTCAATGGCAGACCTACGTCGAAGCCGAAGGAAGCTCGCGCACCAACATCAACAACATCGATCAGTTCTACGTGCGCTCCAACACCGGCGCGCAGGTCCCGCTCTCTTCACTCGTCCACGTTAAGCAGATCACCGGCCCCGAGTTCATCCTCCGCTACAACGAGTACCCCGCCGCGCAGCTCAACATCACCGGAGCGCCCGGTTACTCCTCCGGCCAGGTTCGCCACGCACTCGAAGAAGTCTTCCAGCAAACCATGCCCGCCGGCATGGGCTACGACTACTCCGGCATGAGCTTCCAGGAGCAGCAGGCCGAGCAAGGCGTCCCCACCTGGGCCGTCTTCGGTCTCTCCATCCTCATCACCTTCCTCATCCTCGCCGCGCTGTATGAAAGCTGGTCGCTTCCCTTCAGCGTCCTGCTCTCCACGCCCGTCGCCATCCTCGGCGCGTACCTCGCCATCTCCATGCGCTCGCTCGAAAACGACATCTTCGCCACCATCGGCCTCATCATGCTCATCGGCCTCTCTGCGAAGAACGCCATCCTCATCGTCGAGTTCGCCGTCACCAACTACAAGTTAGGGAAATCGATATCCGACGCCGCGCTCGGCGCCGCTCGCCTTCGTTTCCGTCCCATCGTCATGACGGCCTTTGCCTTCATCTTCGGTTGTCTCCCACTCTGGCTCGCCTCGGGCTCCGGCGGCGTCTCCCGCCAAATCCTCGGCACCGTCGTTATCGGCGGCATGGTCCTCGCCACCTTCTTCGGAATCCTCCTCATCCCCGTCAGCTTCTCGGTCGTCGAGTACATGTCGCACCGCTTCCGCCGCGGCGGCAAAGGCACCACCATGGACTCCGACCACGATATCGACCCAAAGGCCGTCGCCGCCGTAGTCGCACTCCACCAAGGACCTTACGACCACCTTCCCACAACTCCTCGCAGCGATAACGGAGGTGCCGCGTAATGCACCGCACACACCTTGTCGCAGCACTCACCCTCACGCTCAGCCTCACTGGCTGCACCGTCGGCCCCAAATACACGCGCCCTGCCGTCCCCGCGCCCCCCACCTTCCGCGGCCCCGACAACACCGCTGTCTCCTCCCACCCGAAAGCCTCGATCGCCGACCAGCAATGGTCCACCATCTTCCACGAGCCCGAACTCCAGCAACTCATCCAGACCGCGCTCACCAACAACCTCGACCTCCGCATCGCCGCGCAGCACATCCTCGAGCAGCAAGCGCAAGTCCGGATCACCCGCGCGCAGGAGTTTCCTTCGCTCGGCGCCTCGCTCGCCGGCAGCGGCACTAACCTTCCCTCCGGGTTCCAAACCACCCCGCCCGTCGAGTTCGGCCTGTCCGCCTCCTGGACGCCCGACTTCTGGGGCCTCTACCGCAAGCAAACCGAAGCCCAGCGCGACATCCTCCTCGCCCAGCAATGGGCCCAGCGCGCCGTCCGCGTCACTCTCGTGCAGGAGGTCGCCACCAACTACTTCCAGCTCCGCGCACTCGACGCCCAGCTCGCCCTCGCGCAACAAACCCTCAAAGTCCGCCAGGACTCCCTTTCGCTCACGCAGAAGCTCGAAACCGGCGGCGCCGCTCCACTCTCTGACGTTCGCCAGGCCGAACAACTCCTCTACACCGCGTCCTCCGAGATCCCGCAACTCCAGCAACAGATCCAGCAGACGGAAAATAATCTCCGCCTGCTCCTCGGCCAGACGCCCGGCCCGGTCACCCACATCGACCCCGCCGCGCTCACACCTCCACCCACCGACCTGCCGCCCGGCGTCCCTTCACAACTGCTCGAGCGCCGCCCCGACATCGAGCAGGCCGAAGCCCAACTCAAAGCCGCCAACGCGAACGTCGGCGTCGCCCGCGCGCAGTTCTTCCCGCAGCTCTCCCTCAGCGGCGAAGCCGGAGCCGGCGGCGCCAACTTCGCCAACCTCTTCAGCGCCGTCCTCGGCACCGGCACCATCACACAGCCGCTGTTTGAAGGCGGCAAGCTCCGCGGCCAGCTCCAGCTCACCACAGCGCAAAAAGAAGAGATGGTCCTCAACTACCAGAAGACCATCCTCGGCGCCTTCCGCGACGTCTCCAACTCCCTCATCGCCGCGCAGAAAACCCGCGACACCCGCATCGAAGAAGAAAAACTCGTCGCCGCCGCGCAGGACGCCACACGCCTCGCCCGCGACCGCTATCAGGGCGGCGCCGCCAGCTACCTTGAGGTCCTCACCAACGACTCCAACCTCTTCGCCGCGCAACTGAATCTCATCACCGCGCAACAAAACGAAGCCCTCACTCTCGTCCAGCTCTACACCGCGCTCGGCGGCGGCTGGCAGTAAATAACCGCAGTCATCGCTCCTGAGCGATCGATTGATGAACCGTCATCCCTGAGCGAAGAATTTATAGCCGTCATTGTGAGCGAAGCGTCACAGCCTTATCATGACGCGCAGTCGAAGAACCCCGAGCGTGCTAGCATCACCACAACCGCTCACCCTTTTCCCATCACAAACTCCCAGCCACTCTGCGCCCGCAACTACGTCGCATGACGAAATCGCACACGCATCGCGCCATCTCGTCCTTCGCCACAAAAACATTTACATAGGATTGACCACGTGACTATCATCAATCGCTTTACTTTCCCCTATGCGCCCTCATCTCAAGCTTTTCAGCCTGCTCGCCCTTCTGCTGCTGTCCGCATCGCTTCTCCACGCGCAGTATGAAAACGGCAGCGTGCTCGGCACCATCCGCGATACCAGCGGCTCCGCGATCCCCGGTGCGGAAATCACCATCACTAACACCGCAACCGGCATCAGCAACCAAACGAAGACCGACTCCGACGGCAACTACGACGTTCCCGAGCTCCGCGTCGGCGTCTACAGCGTCACCGCCAACGCGCCCGGCTTCGCTTCTGCCATCGCGAAGAACATCACCGTCTCCGTCGGCAATCGCGAGCGCATCGATCTCACGCTCAAAGTCGGAGCAACAGAAACCACCGTCGAAGTCAGCGACGTCGCTCTGCAGATCGAAACCGAATCCAGCCAGCGCGACCAGACCATCACCAACGCTCAGTCCGAAGCCTTACCGCTCGTCAATCGCAACTACACCGATCTTCTCGGCCTGGTCAGCGGCGTTCGCCAGGCGCCCACCGCGGCCACCACATCCAGCAACGGAAACAGCCTCATCCGTCAGGGCGCGTACAACGTCAACGGGCAGCGCTCCGTCTTCAACAACTTCCTCCTCGATGGCATGGACAACAACTCCTACGGCGAATCCAACCAGGGCTTCGACAACCAGATCATCTCCGTTCCTCCCGACTCCGTCGAGCAATTCTCCGTCGTCACCAACAACGAAAGCGCCGAGTACGGCCGCGGCTCCGGCGCCACCGTCAACGTCGCCTCTCAATCCGGCACCAACCAGTTCCACGCCACGCTCTACGAGTTCCTCCGCAACACCAACCTGAACGCCGCCGGTTTCTTCAAGCCCACACTCATCGGAACCAACGGCCCGGTCGCCTTCCGCAAGCCCACCTACAACCGCAATCAGTTCGGCGGCAACTTCGGCGGCCCCATCGCGCACGACAAGCTCTTCTTCTTCCTCGACTACGAAGGTTTCCGCGCCGTCACCAAGCCGCTCTTCGTCCTCACGCTTCCCACGCAAAACGAGCTTAACGGCGTCCTCGTCGTTCCCGTGCGCAACCCCATCACGAACGTCGTCTACCCAGCCGGCAAAGCCATTCCCGCAAGCGCCATCAATCCGCTTTCCCTGCAGATCGTGAATGCGTTCAAAGCCATCAGCGGCCTTCCCGTCTCCGGCTCCGCTGCCAACGGCCAGAACGCCAACGACTACTCCGTGCAGGTTCCCTTCCGCGACTACTCCGATAAAGGCGATCTCCGCCTCGACTACGCTCTGAATGCCTCCTCGCGATTCTTTCTTCGCGTCAGCGATCGCAAAGAGGACGGCATCAACTATCCCACCATCCCGCTTCCACTCGAAGGCCAGACCGCCGGCATCCAGCGCATCCTCGATCAGCAGATCGCCCTCGGCTACACCGGCATCTTCGGGGCCACTCGCGTGCTCGACGTTCGCCTCGGCCTCTCGCGCACCAAGGCCGGCAAAACTCCGCTCAGCGTCGGCACGCCTTCCTTCAACATCCCCGGCCTTCCAACCGCTGCTCAACTCTCCGGCGGCCTCCCCGCCATCAGCATCTCCGGCGGCTTCTCCTCCTTCGGGCGTCAGACCACCAACCCCCAGTTCCAGAACCCCGCCCTGATGGATCCCAAAATCAACTACACCTGGATCCACGGCAACCACTCCTTCAAGTTCGGCTACGAGTGGGAAAAGGTCTGGATGGGCGTGCTCGACAACAATCCCCTCTATGGCCAGTACGCCTTCGGCGGAGGCTACGCCGCCTGCCCCGCCGGCACCGCCATCCCGGGCGTCGGCACATGCTCTGGGGCTGCCGGAACCCCCACCAATCTCTCCACCACCAAGGTCGCCGACACCTACTTCGCCGACTTCCTCTTCGGCAACTCCAGCACTTACTCGCTCGCCAACTTCTTTGAGGCCCACCTCCGCCAGACGCTCGAAAGCCTCTACGCGCAGGATGACTGGAAGGTCCTGCCCAACCTCACCCTCAACCTCGGCCTGCGCTGGGAGTACGGCTCGCCCTACTCCGACGCGAACAATTACATCTCCAACTGGGACCCCACCACCCAGACCGTCCTCACCATCTCGCCCGGCGCGGTCAAAGGCAACGGCATCACTCCGGTCTCCTCCGGCGGCGTCTACGGCAAGACCCTCGTCGACCCCGACTTCAACGACATCGCTCCGCGCGCCGGCTTTGCCTACTCACCCGTCCCGGCCATCTCCATCCGCGGCGGCTTCGGCATCGGCTACGTCCATTACACGCGCGCCGGCTCCGGCGACATCCTCGCCATCAACGCGCCGCAAGCCCAGTTCGCTGCCGTAACGCAACCCACGCCATCCGCAGCCAGCCACTGCGCCACGCCTCTGCCCGCGCAGATCATCCCCGTTAACAGCACCACCCCAAGCTGCTACGCCACCATCGACCAGGGCTTCCCCAGCGGCCTCGTCACCACCTTCAATCCCGCCACGGACAACATCACCTGGGTCCCGCGCAACACCCGCGACAGCTACGTCGAGAACTACTACCTCGCCATCCAGCGCCAGGTCTTCAAGAACACGCTCGTCGACGTCGCCTACGTCGGCAACCACGGTCTCAAGCTGCAGGGCTTCATCAACGGTAACCAGCGCAACATCACCGCCACCGGCGCCTACACGCGCCCCTTCACCGCCTGGCCCTCCGACATCACCGAAGCCCTCGACGAGTTCATGTCCAACTACAACTCCCTGCAGGTCCGCTACGAGCAGCGCATGGTCGCCGGCCTCACCCTCCTCAACAGCTTCACCTGGGAGCACTCCCTCGACAACGCCAGCGCCTCCCTCGAAGGCAACACGCCATCACCCCAGGACGCCAACAACCTCGCCGCCGACTACGCTCAGTCCGACTACAACCTCCCCATCAGCAACATCACCAGCCTCGTCTACGATCTCCCCTTCGGCCGCGGCCGCCACTTCGCCCACGACCTCAACTCCGCCGCCGACGCCCTCCTCGGTGGCTGGCAGCTCGGCTTCATCAACACCGCCCAGGCCGGCACTCCGTTCAACATCAGCTACACGCCAAACTCCGCGCAACTCGCCTCCACCCAGATCACCGCCAACTACCGCGGCGTCAACCTCTACCGCCCCAATCGCATTCCCGGAGTCCCACTCACCCTCGGCCGCAAGGTGCAGCAAGCCAACACCGGCTACATCCAGTACATCAACTACGCCGCCCTCCAGCTGCCTGCCATCAACAACGCCAGCGGCATCCTGCAGCCGCCCTTCGGCAACCTCTCTCGCAACCCCGGCCGCACACCGCCGC
Organism: Acidobacteriaceae bacterium; assembly: GCA_035651235.1. GTDB lineage: Bacteria > Acidobacteriota > Terriglobia > Terriglobales > Acidobacteriaceae > Granulicella. Next base: position 79,023 of record DASRGC010000032.1, on the reverse strand, counting down.
TCTACCAAACTGATCTCGACGTCAACAAGCGCTTCCATACACCCGTCGAGCGCCTCCAGATCGAATTCCGCTCCGAGATCTACAACATCTTCAACCACACCAATCTCTACTTGCCCTCGAGCCCCACCGGCACCCAGGGTCAATCCCCCAGCGCAGGCGGCATCATCAGCAGCACCTTCACCCCCCGCGTCGTCCAATTCGCCCTCAAGCTCATCTACTAAACCCCACCACCCAACGCCCCTGGAAAGGGCACGGGTTCAACCGTGCCGAAAAAACCGTCGCACACAGCGCTTCCCCTCTGCCGAAGGCCAAGCGAAGTCCGAACGCGGGGTCCCCGGCGAACTTGTTCGCTGGGGTGCAAGGACGCAGCGCCTGAATTGCCTCCTTCCACCAAGCCACCGCAGCTAGCATTGAACCGCGTGATAGAGTAGTTGCCTATCCGCATCTCAGGAGCTAAACATGGCAGATGATAGACGCCCCGTCAGCCATGAACTGCTTACCCAGCTTCAAATCGTGGCCGTCGCGGGCTGTCTCTTCGTCATCCTGTATGCCTGCCGATTCTGGGCCTCTGGCGATGTAGTCCGCATAGCGACTGTCGGCATGCTGATCGCCGCATCCTCCCTGCTCGCCGGCTTTCTCACGGGATTCATCTTCGGGATTCCCCGTGTCGTGAGTGATATCTCCGGCGGCGTGCAAGCAAACGATAACTTAATCGAAATCTCCAATTGGCTCACTAAGATTCTCGTGGGTGTAGGCCTCATTGAGCTCAGCGTGATTCCGGGAAAGTTGTGGGCGCTGGCGGCCCGGCTTGAGTCAGGCCTGCGACCTGCACAATGCGCGGGAAATGGAACGTGCACGGATTTGGCCACCGGTGCACAAGCGGCGGCCCTCGCGATTGTAATTTTCTACTTCACTTTCGGTTTCTTGTGGGGCTACATCTGGACCCGAATATATTTCGAGCGAGACCTCGGCGCGAAGGTTGCGCAACTGAAACGGGAAAAAGTAGAGCTCAAGCAAGATAAGGAGGCAACGGACTTGGTTCTCGCCGCTGAACTGTCCATCAATAATGGACAGCTCGACGATGCGATGCGAGCTGTCGAGAAGCTTCTCAGGAATGATCCGCGTGATGGCAGAGCTGTAATGACAAAGGGCCGGATTTTAAAGCGCGAAGCCACGCAGGCGGCGGATCCTGAAATCCGGCAAAATCTACTTCAGCAAGCTCTTGATTGTGCCAAAAAGGCTGTAGAGCTGATGCCGGGTATTGCTGCACCGATATACAACAAAGCTTGCTACGAGGCCCTGCTAGGTACAGACAGGGCGGAGGTTCTGCTGAATCTAGAGGAGGCCTTCCGTCTCGATCCCACACTTCGCAAAACAGCCCCAGATGACAGCGATCTAGACTCTTTGCGTGAAGACGCTGACTTCATTGCACTCGTAAATGCAAAACAATCGCCGTAAATCTTGAGTGGAACCGTGGAATCAGATAGAATGGAAACCGTTGAAGGAGGTACATCGATGGATACAGGATATAAGCCACCCGTTACGTACTAGCTCCTCACATCTAAGCTCATAGGAGCCCGGCGCGCGCCGGGCTTCTGCTCGTTAACCCTGGCAAACACCCGGTAGGAGAGTGCTGGTTCATCTCCTTCCCCACCCACTCTCAACGTCTGAAGAATCGCAGGTAGAAAGCTGCGAACACCAGCACGATCCCAACATTCACCATCAGCCTTTCCCAGAACAGATTTCTAAAGAACGCGAAATCCACCGCAACGATGACCACCACCATCGCCACCACATAAAGCACGAGAGCCACCGGTCTTCCCACCTCAGCAAAACTCCCCATCTGAACTATTGATTTGAAAGATTCGACGGAAAACGATGGGCGGAGGACGGTATACCCACCTCCACCACCGCCCGCTCCCGAAAACTCCGCGGCGGCCGATGCAGGTCCCACACCACGCTCGTCCACGACAGCGCCGTCAGCACATAATGCGTCACATCAATCTCCCACCAGAAGAACCCCTGCCGTTCCGACGACGGCGCAAAATGATGATTGTTATGCCAACCCTCCCCCAGCGTCACCAGCGCAAGGATCAAACTGTTACGGCTGTCATCATCCGTCTCATAGCGCTTCCTTCCGATCACGTGCGCCAGTGAGTTCACCACGAACGTCCCGTGATACACCAGCACCGTGCTGATCGCATATCCCCAGATGAACATCTGCCACGGCCCCGTTCGCAGCCCAGGCGCATACCGCTCGAGAATCGCACCCAGTCCCAGCATGCCGACCGCCAGCACCAGCGGCGGAACCCAGTAAAACTCATCCAGCAGTTGCAGCTCGCGGCAGCCGACCAGGTCTGGAATCAGCCTGGCGTTTGTCGCGTTGAACTTCGAGCACAGAAACCAACCCACATGCGACCACCAGAATCCGTGCCGCGGCGAATGCGCATCGTCCTCCTTATCCGAGTTCGCATGATGATGCCGGTGATTGGCCGCCCACCACAACGGCCCCTTCTGCGTCGCCGACGCGCCAATCCACCCCAGCACGAACGCGAACCAGCGGCTCGTGCGGAACGTTCGGTGCGAGAAGTAGCGGTGATATCCGGCCGTGATGGCGAACATCCTGACGAAGTACAGCGCGAGGCAAACAGCCACGGCCACATAACTCACGCCGGTCCACAGCACGGCGAACGTGGCAAGATGAATCAGAAAAAAAGGCGTACTCCGCAGCCAGTCGACACGCTCTTCTTTCATATCGAATCTCCTGCACCTTCTAAAACCGTAGTGCCTGCCTGACCCTTCGCACGACCCCCGCCGGCGTCTGCCGAACAAACGATGTGCGCTCCGTCGCGCCTTCCGGCAGCTGCATCATCCAGCGGTACGCTGTCACGGAGTCCGTCGCGAAGCAATGAACGCATCCCCACAGATACAGTCGGAATCGCCGGTACAACATCTCTCCCCATCGGGCGACGACCGCGTCATGATTGTGGTCAAGGTTCTCAGCCCATTTCTTCGTGGTCAGCAGATAGCTGTGGCGGTCGTTCTGAATCATGCAAATCTCAAACGGCGTCTCAGACACGGCATCCATGTAGCTCGCAAGGTGCAGCGGCGTCGCATTGCCCGGCCAAACGTACTTCAACACGAACGATGAAAACGGGAACTTCGTTCGCGACGCGCACGCATCCAGGTAAACCCGGCCTCCCGGCTTGAGCAGCCGCCGATACTGCTTCAGCGTGGCCGGATAATCCGGCAGGTGCTCCGTCACACCGAGATTGACGATCGCATCATAAGGCTCCTGTGACTTGTATTCGAGAAAGTGTTCGCGCACAACCTCGCACGGCAGATGATTGCGCGCGATCAAATCATTGCAGTACTTCTCCGACTCCTGCGATATCGTCAGCGACGTAACATGAACTCCGCGCTCTCCCGCATACTGCGTGAACGCTCCCCATCCTGCGCCGATGTCGAGCACACGCCACCCTGGCTGCAGCTCGCAGGAGCGAAACGCAGTCGACAGCTTGCGCTCGATACCTGCAGTCAACGGCTCATCATCGCTCTCAAAATATCCGTGCGAGTAACAGCGGAACCGCTCATCGAGAAATGTCAGGTAGAACTCCGGATCCGTGTCGTAATGTTCGCTGATCCATTTACGGTCGCGCTTCGTCTGGCCATAAAAAATGCGCTGTCCATAGGTCGACCATAGATAGGCCAGCACATGCCGGTCGTGCAGGCTGTTGCGAAGATCCAGCGCGCCGACCAGATCGCCATCGATGTCCAGATCGCCGAACAGATACGCTTCTCCAATCGCAATCTCGTCCATCGACTTCAACGCCGACACCGCGCGCTCGTTGCGCGCGACCACTCGAAACGTCACGTCACCGCTTCCGACTCGCATCAGCGGACGGTCGGGAAGCTGAAACTCAAATGCGGCTCCGGGCGGCAGGCTTTCAGCAAGTCCCGCGATTACCTTCTCCAGCGCAGAAGACGCCCCTGGCACCAACGGGCGCTCGGATACATGCTCAACGGGGATCATCGATTTGGCCGCTCCTTTTCTCCGAGAGAGCGAGCGCTCTCATCGGTCCTATGGAAAGAACGGTATTCCGCGGCCCGAACGTACTCGTGCCGCGGTTCTCTGAACGGCTAGTTTTAGCACAACGCGGATAGGCCTGCCGATTTCATCCATGTAATTTTTGCGTCATCAATTTCCGTGAGGTGTCGTTCCCCAACGGCAGCAATCGGCCAGAGTGTTTTGCTTGCAGTCGATTACTTCTAACCCCACAAGCTCTCACCTCCGGCTGCCGCGGACATTCCAAGCTCAGGCCTGCCGCATACGTAGTCCGCTCCCACCGTAAGTTGTTTCTCCTGAAGATTTTGGATCGAAGCGAACCGGCCCGGCGGTACACTACTGCCCAACCATGCCGAAAGAGAAATCCTCGCCGCCGCCCGGCGCACGCGTCTCGCTCAAGATGCTCGCCGAATACCTCGATCTCTCTCCGGCAACGGTCTCCTTTGTCCTTAACAATGCGCCCAACCGCTCCATCCCGGAGGTCACGCGCGAGCGCGTCAAGGCTGCCGCGCGCAAGTTCGGCTACCGCCCCAATCTCATCGCGCGCTCCCTGCGCGGCACCAACACGTGCACCGTTGGCATCCTCCTTCCCGTGCTCGGCGAGGGCTACCACGCGCAGGTCCTCTCCGGCGCCGCCGACGTTCTGATGCGCGAGGGCTACTTCTTCTTCACCGCGCACCATCGCCATCGTCCTGACCTCATCGCCGAGTACCCGCGCCTGCTCCACTCGCGGGGCGTTGAAGGCATCCTGGCCATCGACACGCGCCTCTCGGAACCACCCGCTGCGCCCACGGTCGCCATCGCCTCCCACACTCCGCTCCCCGGGGTTACGAACATCGTGCTCGATAGCACCCGCGCCGCGGAGCTCGCGCTTGGCCACCTGTTTCGGCTTGGTCATCGAAAGATCGCATTCATGCGCGGGCAGGAGTTCAGCTCTGACTCGGACACGCGCTGGCGTGCAACGGCGCAGGTCGCGCGCACGCTCGGCATCCGCATCTCGCCGGATCTCACGATTCGCCTCGACAAGGACATGCAATCTCCCGAGCTCGGCTATCCCGGCATTCAGCAACTGCTCATGCGGCGGCGCGACTTCACCGCCATCGTCTGTTTCAACGACATCTCTGCGATCGGCTGCATTCGCGCGCTGCACGACGGTGGTCTGCGCGTTCCGGAGGATGTCTCGGTGGTCGGCTTTGACGATATTCAATCGGCGAACTATCACGTGCCGAGCCTGACAACCATTCGCCAGCCACTCCAGTTGATGGGCGAGCTCGCCGCGACCACGCTGCTGAAGAAGATCGCGCGCGAATCGCAACCGGACACACTGCCCGTTCAACCGGAGCTCATCGTGCGTGAGTCGACCGGCCCTGTCGCGCGAGCCGCCTCATCGCCACAATCCGCCAGGCGCAAGCGCTAACCGAGGGAGCAAACCAGATATACAACGCGCGTTTGCTAGTCTGTTGTTTACGCTCAAACAGAGAGCGATTCGCTTTCTCAGGAGAACCTCAGAAGAATTATGTCTGCTTCAATTCTTGATCTCTTCCGCCTCGATGGCCGTGTCGCTCTCGTGACTGGCGCAGCGAGCGGACTTGGCGCGGCGATCGCCACCGCCTTCGCACAGGCGGGAGCTCAGGTCGCCGTGCACGGAAACCGCCGCGCCGCAACCGACACTGCCCAGGCGATCGGCGCCTCCTCAGCAGCGTTTCAGGCCGATCTCGCCGATCCTTCCGGCGCTGAGACGCTCTTCTCCGAGGTCAAGCAGCGCTTCGGCCGTGTGGACATTCTCGTGAATAACGCCGGCACGATTCACCGCGATGCCGCCGAGGACTTCAAGCTCGAAGACTGGCAGCGCGTTCTGCAGGTCAATCTCACCAGCCTCTTCCAGCTTTCGCAGCTCGTCGGGCGCGATCTCCTCGCGCGCAAATCGGGTGGCCGCAGTTCCGGAGGCAAGATCATCAACATCGCCTCGCTCCTCAGCTTTCAGGGCGGGATTCGCGTGCCGGCCTATGCCGCGTCGAAGGGCGGCGTCGCACAGCTCACCAAGGCGCTGGCCAACGAATGGGCAGCCCACGATATTCAGGTCAATGCCATCGCGCCCGGCTACTTCGCGACCAGCAACACCGAAGCGCTGCAGGCAGATCCCGTACGCAACCGCCAGATCCTGGAGAGAATCCCGGCCGGTCGATGGGGCATGCCGCAAGATCTGTCCGGCGCGGCCGTGTTCCTGGCTTCAGCGGCTAGCAACTACGTCACCGGCACGGTCCTGACCGTGGACGGCGGCTGGATGAGTCGCTAGCGGGCAAAGCGACCGCCATCCCCGTCCGGCGCTTGTTACACGATGGTGCCATTGGATCGCTGCCTCGGCCGACCCATACTTTTCCTGCGGGCAATTGTTTCGCGAGGAGAGGCCGATGGCAGCCAGCGATCAGGGTTTTCAGGATTTCGTTCTGCTTCTGCCCGCCGCCTTGCGTGATCGCGCCGAAGAAATGGCTTCGCGCGAATCGCTGTCGCTCAATCTTTTCATCCTGATGGCGATTGCCGAAAAGCTGCAGCGCACGCAGCTCCGGCATTGCCTTGAGGATAGCGACCGCGATGAACTGCGCGGCGTCAGAGACTCGTTCTCCAATCTGTTGATCCACTAACTCGCTGGATTCCTGCGAGATACAGACGTTTCATCGATCGAAAATTTGCGCGCGAACTCGCGCCGCGAGATCCTGCTACCGCGTCGAATGACATGAATGTCATTGGCCGTTTCGCCTGTACAGCAGCCAAGTGGAAGATTCTTCAACACTACTGTGCATAAAAATTCACGGTAACTCCAAAAGTGGTGACCCAAGTACCACAATCCACAAAACAACCGTTAGGCAACCAATGCGCTCATACATGGGTGAGCACTGCAGACGTAGTTGGGGGCCACGGGGCGCACGATTCCGCGGTCACCATTCCTGGGGAGGGTTTGCAGCTCAATTGGTGGCAGCACCTACAGGCACTTCGCTGGAGGCGGAGTCGAGGAGGACTATGAAAAACACGTTGTGGGTTTTAGCCCTTGGAGCTGCATTCGCAGCTTCAGCAACAATGGCAAGTGCTAGTCAGATCAACGGGACCGTCAACGTAACCGGAGACGATGTTTACGATCCTGGCACGAACACTCTCAATTTCCCGTCACCGTCGTCGACAGTTACCTACGGCTTCAGCGCGCCAAGCGGTGACTTCGCGACTGCAGGTCTTCAGGCCCAGACGATCAACTGCACCACAGCATCCAACTGCTTCTACCTCGCCGGACATTCCGTTCCGCTCGGAACAGTAAGTCCAGCGAGTTGCGCCACGGTAATGTCCACTTGCATCATCAATCATCCAACCGGTGGCTCCCTGCCGGTCTATATCACCACAACTGGTGCCACCAGTTCCACGTTCACTCTAATGTCTGAGTGGTTTTATCCCACGGGCAGTGGCGCCGGATTCGAGGACTTCGCTGTCTTCGGCACCGGGACGTTTACTCTGACCGGGTTCGATCCAACTCCAGGCTCGTTCAACTTCACCATCAACCAGGCGGGTACCGTTATCGGCAGCTTCTCCGCCACGGGCATTACAAGCCCGACGCCTCCCGTACCTGAACCGAGCAGCCTTGCATTGCTCGGAACCGGACTGCTGGGTGCAGCAGCGATCGCTCGCCGTCGGCTGGGCGCGCGCTTCTCTGCCTAACCTTACTTCCTTACCAACTTACAGCAGGGAGTCCATTCGGGCTCCCTGCTTTTCTATGCTCTGAACAGAACTCCTCGCTCCACGAGCGGGGCATGATGCCAGCAGCGGGGCAGCATAGAGCCTGCAACAGGTCGCTGGCTTCCCTGCCGTCGCGCAGATTCGAATCTGTAAACCGGCGAACGCCTCTGCAGTCCTGGACCCTGCCTATCCGCAGCCGCGACATCTCGGGTTCAGGACAGGAAGTCGCGTACTCCGACGCCGTGTGACCCCAGCGGAGACGCCTCGCGGGGGTCCGTTTTGCCGCGCCGTGTGGGCCTGCATCACCGGCGAATGAAAACGCCACGCAGAGCAGACTCTGCGTGGCATTACGTCTGCGGAAAGTGACTAGAGGGAGCTGAGCGCCTTGCTGGCGTCGTTTCCTACCTGCGTTCCAGGAGCAAGGCTGACCGCTTTCTTCAGGTGATCGGCTGCGTCCGCCTTCTTGCCCATTTTGCTGTAGACCATCCCGAGGTGGTACTGGATCGAGGGGTCGTTAGGATACGTCTTCGCCGCATCCTCAAGCAGACTAACAGCGGATGCGTAGATTCCCTTGTGATAGTAGGCCCAGGCGAGCGTATCTGCCGTGTTCGGCGAGTGCGGCATCGAACGCCGCGCCGATTGAGCGAGCGAGAGCGCCATGTCGACGTCCTCGTTGTTATTCAGCATCAGGAATGCGAGGTTGTTCTGCGCCGTCGCATCGTCAGGCTGGATGGTGAGAGCCTTCTTGTAGTCATCCTCTGCCCCATGCACATTGCCCCGCGCCTCCTCGAGCGTGCCGAGGATCACATCGCCATTCGGATCGTTCGGATGCGCGCTGTTCCATTGCTGCCACTTCGCGATCGCTGCACCCGAGTTCCCGGACGCCGTCGTCGCGCGGGTGTACGCCAATACCGCTGCGCCGTCTGAGGGATTCAACTGCATCGCCTTCTGAGCCGAGCTCAGCGCCCCATTCACATCCTTGGTCGCTAGCTGAAGATTGGCGAGCTGGTCATAGACTGCGCTGTTGTTCGGGTTCCTGGCGATCTCCTGCTGTACCAGGGCAACAGCCTTGTCCGGCTGGTGCTGAGACATGTAGTAGCCTTCCAGCAACTGCAACGCCGGCAGCTGATTCGGATTGGCATCAAGGGCCTGCTGAGCCAGCTGGACGCCTTCCGGATCGCGCTTCTCGCGGAAACGCATCTCCGCTAGCGCAACAAGCGAGGCGGAGTCCTTCGGATTCTTCTTGATGGCTGTCTGCAGATCTGCCTCGGCCTTGTCCGGCTGGTTCTGCGCCGCCTCCGCCACAGCGCGCCACAGATAGCCTTCAGACGAGTTCGGGAAGCGCGTGATCATCGTCTCGGAAACTTGTTGCAGGAGTGCGTTGTCATGCGTCTGCCCGGCAATCTGGGCGAGATCCTCTTGTGCCCGGAAGTTGTTGGGCTGCGCCTGCGTCACGGCACGAAGATTCTCCTCGGCTCCGGGGAGATCGCCCTTCACCCTGTCGGCCTGCGCAAGCCAGTACTTCAAAACCAGATTGTCCGGAGCGTTTTTAACCCCGTTCTGCAATAGCGTGAGCGCGTCGCTTGTCTTGCCGGAGCGCAGCAGCAGCATGCCCGTCATGGCCTGCACCTGCGGATCGGCGGCGGTGTTCTTGTTCTTGTTCAGATCATCGACGATCTGCTGCACCTTCGCGAAGTTGCCCTGGTCCACAAGGATCTCGGCATACACCATCTTAATGGGCACGCTCTTCGGGTACTTGTTGACCAGTTGCTCGTAAACGCTCGACGCCCGATCGAACTGGCCGGTCTGGCGATAGAAGTTAAACAGCAGCGAGGCGCCTTCGGTGGTGTCATGCAGATTGTCTGTGGCCTGCATCAGGGTGGACTCGGCCTTTGCCTTGTCCCCGTGTTGGTACTCCAGGGCGGCCAGCATCATCCACGCGCGAACATTTTTCGGATCGATCTGCGTTACAGCCTGGGCTTCAGCGTGCGCGCCGACGGAGTCACCCTTCCGTTCCAGCATGCTGGCGAGCAGCAGGTGAGCGGCTTCGTTCTTCGGATCGAGCTTCACCGCATCCCGCACCTGGGCTTCGCCCTGGCTGGCCGTCGAAGGATCGGCCGCCTGAATGAGACCGAGCTGAGCGTGGAAGCCGGCGCGGTTGGGATCATAGGTCAGCGCCTGCTGAATGTCTTTCAGTGCCTCCCCATGATCGCCGTTCGCCATGGCGATGCCGGATTTCAGCCCCCAGGCATCGGCGTTCTTCGGATTAATCGCCAGCATCGCATTCGCCTGCTCGAGCGCCTTCGGATAGGCGTGCCCGGCGAGATAAACCTGACCGAGATACAGATGCGCTTCGACATTCTTCGGATCGAGATCGACCGTGCGGCGAAGCTCGGTGTACGCGCCCATCGGCGAGCCGCTCTTCAGATACGCCTTCGCCAGCTCAAAGTGCGCGTCCGCATAGCGTGGGTCGATCTTGATTGCGTTGGAGAACTGAATGATCGCTTCCTTCTCCTTGCCCTGCGCAGCATAGGTCTTTCCGCTGTTCAGGTATTTCACCTTGCGAACGTTCGGGTTGCGCGTGCATCCCTGCAGGGCAAGTACGGTTAGACAAGCGAGGGCCGAAAGCCGGCCCATCCGGTGAGAGTGCGTGTTCATCATCAAAATTCCTTCCCGAAGCGGCTCGAAGAGCCGGCGACGTCATCCTCAACGCCAAACGATTCACATCTGATAGCTGCAAACTGACCCGCTCCGGAATCCGAAGATCCCGGCCGAGCGTCAGCCGAACTCAAAAAAATAACGTACACGATCAATTAGGAATAAAGCGGGGCAGCAGCGGAGTCACGTGATTGGCAAACTGAATCGCGCGTTGCTGTGCAGAGTCCAGCATCTCGTTCGGTCCCACCGGTGTGACGATGCGCACGAGTGCGCCGTCCGTGCGATTCCAGCGGATGGCATCCAGCATCATGTACGCCTTCGCCTTGTAGTCGCTCGCCACGCTGCGGCCGTGTGCCAGGTACCAGTACAGCACTACCTGCTTCTGGCCCGCGTTTCCGATCAGATACTCGCCCACAGGATAGGGGCGGCCATCCGCCGTAGGCAGATTGATCACCTTGGACGAGAGAAATGCCCAGCCCGCTCCGGGCAGACAGTTCTGCGGAGAGTGAATGGACTGTCCGGATCGCTGCGTCGGGAAGTAGCCGATAAACAGCGACACGGGAGCCCGCTGTCCGCCCGGATTGACGTCCGTATAAACACGATTCAGGAAACGGCCGTCACCGAGGACCGCCAGCGTCTCGCTGTCCAGCGGATAATCCTGCGCCGTCCAGCCATTGATCGTCTCCGGCAGCAGCGAGAGCGGCGGGGTCGGTGGAACGTGATCCACGTCGCCGCGCAGCTTCAGCGTGGTAAGGCAGCCGGCGAGCAGAATCAGCACCACCCAGAACTTTGCAGATCTCATCGGCGGCCTCCACTCAGGCGAGCCTGGAAATTCATCGCGGTGTGAAGAAGGTACAGCAGCATCAGCGATACAACAAAGATCAGCCAGCCGGAAAACTCATGGAAGAATCCGAGTGCCTTATCCGGGTCCCAGTACTGCACGGCAAGCCCGGTGCCGACAATCCGCGCTCCGTTGGCAAGCACCGCGATCGGCAGCGCCGCAAGCGCGAGAATCACCCGGCGACTCGTCTTCGGCTCCAGGAAGTAGCCATAGAAGATCGCCGCCGTAAACAGGCTCATCAGCGACCGGATGCCGCTGCACGCCTCAGCCACCTCCAGCGGCATCGAGGGCAACTGAATAATGTTCCCATCGCGCATCACCGGAACTCCGAAGAGCGGAAGGACGACGGCAGCGACCTTCGAGGCGAAGATCTGCAGCGGGAACGTGATCTGGTTATAGATAACCTTCGGCAGCGGAATGGCCAGCAGAAGGACGAGCACCGGAAAGCGCAGCTCGCGGAGCATCTCTCGCCCGGCCATCATCCATATCAGGCCGGCCAGCAGCATCACCAGCGAGATGCGCGCAAGAAACAGCTCGGCCCCGTACACCCCCAGAAACAGCGTGATGATCGCCAGCACGATCAGCGGCAAACCAGCCCAGCTTTGCCGCACCGGAGTGTTCTTCAGCGTTTCGCGTTTCGTCCAGATCAGGTAGGCCGAGAACAGCGGAACCAGAAAGCCGTGTGAAAAGTCCGGGTCCAAATACCAGTTTTCAACCAGCTTGATCGAAATGCTCCAGTAGATCGCCACCACGATGGCAGTCAGGAGCAGCGGCGGCAGCCAGCGCTGCCAGGCAGAACGCACAGGAACCATCTCGCGCTCTTGGCCCGAAGGAGCCACAGGGGCGGGGTGGATGACCGGTTGGGTAACCATCATGGAGACCAGGATCCTCTGAGAGGAACTGAAGCAATTTACCTGCCGTTCCCGGCGGGCGCCCAATCCTCCCATGCACCATAGCCTATTGCACTCCGGCGATTCCAGATTGAGAATCTTCTTGCACAAGAGTGGCAAAAAAATTCCCACATAAGTGTCTTCCGACCGGGGCGATACTATTAGTTCTACGTATCTCCTCGCTGCAGCGGCATCAACTAACGCCGCAAATGAGCGGTGCGGGCCCACCATTCGGGCCGGAATACGTCCCCTCGGGACGTCTCAGACCACCTTCCACAGGAATTTGGCAACCGTTGTGCATACAGCTTAATACGAGAGGATTTTGTGAGGGCATTCATCACTACCGTTGCTTCAAAGATTAACCGTTCCACATCCTTCCGCGGAGTTCTTGTCTTTCTCGGAATGCTGGGTATTGCTGCCCTCTGCGTGGCTCAAGCCGCTAAGCCCATTCTTACTCCCACTCCCGAGCCCGCCAGCCAGGCCCCGGCAACTCCCAATACAGACGCCGTCGCCTCCATGGCCGTCGACCCTTCCACCTACAAGATCGGGCCCGAGGACGTCCTCAAGATCAGTGTCTGGAAAGAGCAGAATCTCTCCGGCTCCTTCACCGTCCGTCCCGACGGCATGATCTCACTGAACCTGCTGCACGATGTGAAAGCCGCTGGCTTCACTCCCTTGCAACTGACCGCAATCCTGACCGAACAGTACAAGAAATACATCCAGGATCCTGTCGTAACTGTTGGAGTCGAAGCGGTTAACAGCAAGCACATCTTTATCGTTGGCGAGGTGGGCCATGTCGGTGCCATTCCGCTCACTCCGGGGATGACGGTAGTGCAGGCCATTGCCGTAGCGGGAGGCCCGACTCCCTATGCGCGCACAAAACGCATCTATATTTTGCGTGGGCCTCAAGGAAAGCAGGAGAAGATTCCATTCAACTACAAGTCAGCTTTGCGCGGAGACAACCCCAGAGACGTAACGCTGGAGCCCAACGATACGGTTGTGGTCCCATGAGAGGCGTAAGCACAAGCCTGCTCGTAATATCGCTCCTGGGCCTGCCGACCGCCGCGCGCGCACAGGCGGACTCGCCTGCGCCGGTCTCGAATGCCATGCCGACGAGTGGCTTCGGCTTCAATCTGCCGACCCACCTCGGCACGCTCACCTACTCCCTGAGCGGATCGGAGATGCTTGAAACAACGTCGGAAGCCGGAGCATCGGTGGACTCCAGCACGGCGCTGAGCGGGAACCTCGGTTATCTCTCCATCAGCCAAAGATTCCCCTTCAGCATGGTTTATTCCGGCGGCCTTTTCTTTACGTCGGTGCCCGGAAATAGCAGCACGGAAACCTTTCAGGATCTGGCGGTCTCCCAGGTCGCGCAGAGCAAGTCGTGGGTCTTTGTTGTCTCAGACTCGCTCAGCTACCTCCCCGGCGCCCCCACAACCGGACTTTCGGGCGTGGCCGGCGTGGGCGATGTAGGTGTCTTCCCCGTCCAGACCGGCATCGGGCCCGATCAGAGCATCTTGACGAACTCCGGTACGCGTATCGCCAATGGTGTGCAGGGCAGCGCCACATGGCAAACCACGCCCAGCCTGGATCTTGAGGCTTCCGGGGCGTGGCAGGTGCTCCACTTCAACGGCGGTGTCAACGCCCTGAATACAGACACGACCTCCGCCAATTTCGGCCCGAACTACCGGATTGACGCGCGAACTTCAGTAGGCGCCGACGTGAACTACAGTGACACGACCTTCCCAAGCTATGCTGGGTACAAGATTGAGACCGAAGGAGCGAACGTGAGCTTTTCGCGGGCTTGGACACGCCGAGTGAGCACGACGGTCAACTTCGGTCCATCCAGAACTCACGGAACGACATTCGCCCCGATTCCAAGTAAGTGGATCGTTGCAGGTACCGCCCAGGCAAACTATGCAACCCGGACCACCGGCTTTTACGCGACCTACACCCGTGGGGTGAGCAGCGGATCGGGCATCATCTTCGGCTCCCTGACGGACTCAATTTTGGCAGGTATGAATCGCCCCCTCACTCGCGACTGGAATCTTGGCATGCAGGTCAGTTACTCGCGCAACGTGGGTCTCAGTCCTGTGAACGGCCTCACCCCGCGTTACAACTCTGTCTTCGGGGCCGTCCAGCTGGCGCGGCGCATCACCGAGTCACTCTCCTGTTATGGAAGCTACACGGGCATCTCGCAATCCTCTGTAAATCCGTTCTATCTGAACACCGCATTCAACGGCACGAATAACGTCTTCGGCTTTGGCATCACATTCGCTCCTGCGCCGCGTGTCAGCGGCCGGTAAGGGTACTCCTCATGCTTGGTCACCGCACACTAACGATAGAAGACTACCTAACCATTCTGAAGCGCCGCTGGCTGATCATCCTCATTCCCGCGGTTGTCCTTCCGCTTGTAGCGCTGGCGATCAGCTTCCGCATCACGCCGGTCTATACCTCCCAGACCCTGGTGCTCGTCGAGCAGCCGAAGGTCCCCGACGACTACGTCAAGTCTGTCGTCGACGAAGGCCTGGACAGCCGTCTGGCCTCCATGAAGGAACAGATCCTCAGCCGCTCGCGCCTGGAGCCGATCATCAAGCAGTACAACCTCGCCGCCTCCAAGGGCGACATGGACAGCCGCCTGCAACAGGTTCGCGATGACATCGCCATCAAGGCGATCCACTCCGACATCTCCGGTGCAGGCGGCCTGCCCGGCTTCACCATTTCGTTCAAGGCAGGTGACGCCCACACCGCGCAGCAGGTCTGCCGCCAGATCACGGGCCTCTTTATCAGTGAAAGTCAGAAATCCCGTGTGGAGTCCGCACAAGGCACGACCGATTTTCTCGAGCAGCAGCTCAACGACGCGAAGAGCAACCTCGATGCGCAGGATGCGAAGCTGGCTGCCTTCCAGCGCGAGAACATCGGCGCTCTGCCTGACGACCAGGACGCGAACATGAACATGCTCACCACCCTGAACTCGCAGCTCGATTCGGCCAACCAGGCGCTGACCCAGTTGCAACAGGATCGGTCCTACCGCGAGGCGATGCTCGCCCAGCAGGGCAACGGCCTTATCTCTACCTCCGAGAACGGCGGCAAAGCGGTGCCGGCCCCGCGCGGCGCACCTCAGGCAACCGAAGAACAGGCCAAGCAGATGCAGAACCTGCAGGACCAACTCTCCGATCTCCAGATTCATTACACACCGGAATATCCGGACGTCATTGCCACCAAGCGTAAGATCGCCGATCTGAAAAAGCAGATCGCGCAAAACGGAACCGCTGGCAGCCCCAACGGGGCTCCGGTCGCCGTCGAATCGCCCGCCGTACGCCAGCTGCGTGCGCAGATCGCTGCAATCGATGACGCGATCCAGCAGAAGCGCCGGGATCAGAGCAACATCCAGCGCCAAATTGGCATGTACCAGGGACGCCTGCAATCCAGCCCGCTGGTCGCCGCAAAATACAAGGAACTCAGCCGCGATTATGCGACGGCAGAAAAGGGTTACGACGATCTGTTAGCGAAGAAAAATCAATCGCAGATGGCCACCGAACTTGAAAACCAGCAGCAGGGAGAGCAGTTGCGCCTGCTGGATGATGCGAATCTGCCCGATGAGCCCACCTTCCCCAAGCGCTCCATCTTCGCACTCGGCGGACTCGCGTTGGGCCTTGCGCTGGGCATCGCGCTCGCCGCCTACCTCGAGTACCGCGACAAGTCGCTTCGCTCCGAACGTGACGTCTGGGCCTTCACCAAGCTGCCAACCCTGGGCATCATCGCGCTCAGCCCCAACACGACCGCTTCGGCCACGAATGGCACCAGCTGGTTCAAGCGCCGTCTCAAACCGGCGAATCCGCCTCTGGCGAAAGTGGGTGGATAGCCATGTATAAAAAGTTCTTCAACCTGCAGAACAGTCCGTTCGGCACCAGTCCGGACCCGCGGTTCATGTACATGATGCCGCATACCCGCGAGGTCCTCGCCGGGCTCGAGTACGGCATCTTCGCCCGCAAAGGCTTCACCGTCCTTACCGGCGAGGTCGGCACCGGCAAGACCACCATCCTGCGCCGTGCGCTCAGCGCGCTCAGCCAGGAGCGCGTCTACACCTCGTTCGTCTTCAACCCGCTGCTCGAGCCGCTCGACTTCCTCGAGTTCGTGCTCTCGGACTTCGGCCTCACGCCGACCTCGCGCACCAAGAGCGGCATGCTTCTCCAGCTCAATCGCTGGCTCATCGAGCGCTTCCGCATGAACGAGACCTGCGTCGTCGTTGTTGACGAAGCCCAGAACCTCTCCTGGGAGCTGCTCGAGGAGATTCGCCTGCTTACCAACCTCGAGTCCTCGTCCGAAAAGCTGCTGCAGATCGTGCTCTCCGGCCAGCCCGAGCTCGAAGAGAAGCTGCGCCACCCCAGCGTTCGCCAGCTCCGCCAGCGCATCTTCCTCTGGTGCCGCACCCAGCCGCTCACCTCCGACCAGACCTGCGAGTACATCGTCGAGCGCCTGCGCATCGCCGGAGCCACGCAGCCCATCTTCACACCCGAGGCCGCACGCCTCGTTCACCAGCACAGCCGCGGCATCCCCCGGCTCATCAATCTCATCTGCGAGCACTCCCTCATCCTCGCGTACGTTGAGCAGACACCGCAGGTCACCGGAGAGACCGTCACCTCCGTCGCCGCGGACCTCGAGCTGGAGATGCAATCCTTTCTGATTCCTCCCAATGACGTGGTCGAGGAATCGCGCATGAGTTCCGGGCCTGGAGATGGTTCCCGCCCAATTCACTTCTTTGGTCGAACTGCGGAAAGGCAGGTCCGATGAGCCGCATTTACGAAGCGTTGCAGCGAGCTGAAGCAGAGCGCCAGGCAGAGCGCGAAGATACCAAGAGCGCCGTACTCACACCTGCGCCCGAGGCCGAAGCCGCACCGGTTGAGCCCCCATCGCGCATGCAGCCGATCGCGCCCGCTGTAACCCGCGCTCACATGGAGCGCCCCGATCGCCCCGCCGTCGAGCGCATGGACACGCCCGAGCCTCAGCCGTTCATCCCGCCCGTCATCCCCGAGCGCATCCCGGAACGAAGCAGCCGCCCAACCGGCGAGCGCTTCTCCTCGCCTCTGCTCGAAGCTGCGCCGCTGTCGGCACCTGCCGTCGTCGACCGCCATCCCGTTGGCCGCACCCTGTGGAGCGAGATTCGCGCCACCGACTGGCACCTCGCCATCGAACGCTTCCCTGCTCTTGAGCAGCGTGGCGCGATGGTCGAACAGTTCCGCAGCCTGCGCTCCCGCCTGCAGGAGTTCCGCGCGATGAACCGCCTGCAGTCGCTGCTCGTCTCCAGCGGCGTTCCCCAGGAAGGCAAGAGCTTCATCGCCGCCAACCTCGCACTCTCGCTCGCCCTGCACAAGAACAGCAAGGTCCTGCTCATCGATGGCGACATGCGCCGCTCCACCCTGCAGGAGTACTTCGGCTGCCAGGCCCACCCCGGCCTTTCCGACTATCTCTCCGGCAAGTGCGAGATCGTCGATGCCATGCAGCGTCCCTCGCCCGCCAGTACGCCCTCTCGCCTCATCGCGCCGTTCCTGAATAATCTCGTCGTCATCCCCGGTGGAAGCGTCGGAGACCGTGCCGCCGACCTCGCCGGCAGTCCGCGTTTCGAGGAGCTGCTCCGCATCGCCAACGAGCACTTCGACTGGATCATCGTCGACTCGTCGCCCGTCATCCCGGTCTCCGACTCCGTCGCCATGGGCCGCGCCTGCGACGCTGTTCTGCTCGTCGCACGCTCCGGCATCACCAGCTACACCGTCGCGCAGCGCGCGCAGCATGAGCTCAAGGCCTCGAATATCATCGGTTTTGTCCTCAACGCCGTAAAAAATCCGCCTTCTGCAGACAGTTACTATACGTACGACGCAGTGAACTAAGAGTCTTCAGCAACACCTGAATCAACCCGACCATGATTCGATTTCTGAACGTCTACTACCCCACGCGCACGGTCATCCTCCTTCTCTGCGAGGCCCTGATCGTCGGTGGTTCCTTTATCGTCGCCTGCCTGGTTCTCTTCGGGCCTTCGACGATGAACGTTCTCTCGACCAATCATGGCCTGCTGAAAATCGGCATTCTGACCATACTCACGATCCTCTGCGCCTACTACTTCGATCTCTACGAGCCCCAGCAACTCTCCGCGCCCTGGGAGATCTACTTCCGCCTGCTGCTCGTCATCGGCTGCCTTTCGCTGCTGCTGTCGCTGGTCATCTTCATGTTCCCGCAGGCGGACATCGCGCACTACGTCTTCCTGCTGGGCCTCGCGCTCGTCGTCACCTTCCTCATCGTGTGGCGTCGCGCCTTCGAGTGGATCAGCGGCAAAGCCATGTTCCAGGAGCGCGTCTTCGTCCTCGGCAATGGCCAGATCGCCGCTAACCTCGTCGAAGCCATCCGCACCCGCAAGGAAGCCGGCATGGAGGTCATCGACTTCACCAGTCCGCTGCTCGCCTCGCCCGATGGGCCCGCTTCCCACCATGACATCATCGAACGCGTCGCCGCGCTTAAACCTCCCATCCACCGCATCGTCATCGCCATGGAAGAGCGCCGCGGCGAGCTCCCCGTCGATGACCTGCTCGCCATGCGCATGCGCGGCATCGAGATCGAAGAGGTCGGCAACCTGCTCGAGCGGCTCACCGGCAAGCTGCAGCTCGAAGGCCTTCGCCCCAGCAACCTGCTCTTCTGCGAAGGCTTCAACATGAAGCAGTCGCTTCAATTGACTCAGCGCCTCGCCTCCTTCGTCGTTGCGCTCATCATCCTTCTGCTCTTCGTTCCGTTCTTCCCGTTCGTTGCGCTGGCCATCAAGCTCTCCTCAAAGGGCCCCATCTTCTTCTCGCAGACGCGCGTCGGTCTCGACAACAAACCGTTCAAGGTGCACAAATTCCGCACCATGTTCACCGACGCCGAAGCCAAGGGCGCGCGCTGGGCCACCAAGGACGATCCCCGCGTCACCCGCGTCGGCGGCTTCTTCCGCAAGACCCGCATCGACGAGATCCCGCAGCTCTGGAATGTTCTTCGCGGTGAGATGAGCTTCGTCGGCCCGCGCCCCGAGCGCCCCGAATTCACCTCCTGGCTCGCCGAGGAGATCCCCTTCTACAACCTGCGTCACATGGTCCGCCCCGGCCTTACCGGATGGGCGCAAGTGCGCTACGGTTACGGTGCCACCCTCGCCGAATGCCGCGAGAAGCTCTCCTACGACCTCTACTACCTCAAGCACAAGTCCATGGGCCTCGACTTCCTCATCATGTTCGAGACCATCAAGACCATCGTCCGCCGTCGCGGCGCCCAGTAGATTCAGCGGAGCCCAGTAACTCTCATCCTCGCCCAGCAGTCCTTACCCAGCCGAACCCCTCCCAATGCGATAAATTTGAATACGTCTTTCGAGACCAGTCTCCCGCCTATCCTCGGGCAAGGAAAGAGTTCGAATGCGTATCGTTGCCGGAGTCGACTTCGGAACCCTCAGCACACGTGTCACCCTGCTCGATGCCGAGCGCGGCCGCCTCGGAACAGCCTCCGCCAGCTATCCCCTGCACCGCCGCCGCGACGACCCTGACTTCGCCACCCAATCTCACAACGACCAGATGAACGCGCTCGTCGCGGCCATGAAGCAGGTTCTCGCTGAGACCGGCACCTCTGGCGATCAGGTCGAAGCGATCGCGCTCGACACCACCGGCTCCAGCGTCATTCCAGTCGACGCCAAAATGCAGCCGCTCGACGAGTACTACCTCTGGTGCGACCACCGCGCCCTCCGCGAAGCCCAGCAGATCACCGCCCTCGCTCACGCCCGCAACCTCGAAGCCATCCAGTGGTGCGGCGGCGTCTACTCCCACGAGTGGGGATGGGCCAAGCTCCTGCACTGGCTCCGCCACAATCCCGACAAGCGCCCGCAGTTCGCCTCCGCCTTCGAGCACTGCGACATGGTCGCCGCCACCCTCGCCGGCATCACCAACCCAGCGGAAGTCAAACGCTCCGCCTGCGCCATGGGTCACAAGTGGCTCTGGAACCCCCGCTGGGGCGGCTATCCTCCTGAAGCCTTCCTCACCGAGCTCGATCCACTCCTCACCGGTGTCCGCGACAAAATGGCCGGCGAAGTCCTCACCTCCGACCACATCGCCGGCCACCTCTCTCCCGAGTGGGCCACGAAGCTCGGCCTCCGCGCCGGCATCCCCATCCCCGTCGGTGCCTTCGACGCCCACTGGGACGCCATCGGCGCCGGCTGCCGCGAAGGCGACGTCGTCAACGTCGTCGGCACCTCCACCTGCATCATCGCCATGGGCCACACCGCCAACCTCATCCCTGGCGTCTGCGGCGTGGTCCCCGGCAGCGTGCACCCCGCGCTCACCGGCGTCGAAGCCGGCCTCTCCGCAGTCGGCGACATCTTCGAAGCCATCGCCAAACGTGCCGGCACCGACGTCCGCAAGCTCTCCGAAGGCCTCGAAAACTACCGTGCGGGCCAGACCGGCCTTCTGCGCCTCTCCTGGGATAACGGCGACCGCACCGTGCTCGTCAAAAGCGAGCTCGGCGGCATCACCCTCGGCTGGAACCTCATCCACACCGCGCAGGACGAGCTCTTCGCTGCCATCGAAGGCACCGCCCTACATACCCGCATCATCCTCGAGCGCATGGCTGAGTACGGCGTGCCCATCGAGCGCATCATCAACGCCGGCGGCATCCCGCAAAATAACGCCGTGCTCAACCAGGTCTACGCCAACGTCTTCTCGAAGCCCGTGCTCGTCCCCACCACGCCGCCCACCAGCATCGGCTCCGGCATCTTCGCGCAGCTCGCCGCCGGCATCTTCCCCGATATAGAGACAGCCCAGCAGAAGATGTGCCCCCAACACCGCGTCTTCCTGCCTGATCCAAAATCCGCGGCGATCTACGACAAGCTCTATCCGCTCTTCCGCCGCGTCTACTTCGCCTTCGGAGACGAGTCCGTTACCGCGCATCTCGGCGACGTTCTGCGCTCGCTCCGCGACATCGCCGCCGAAGTCCGCGCCCAGGCCTGACGCCAGCCACGAAATCGCAGCTCAACTCCGCTGCGTTATAAAAAGAAGGACTCGCTATGCTGCTCAAACAACTTCGCGAAGAGGTCCTTGAAGCCAACCTCGAGCTCGTCCGCCGCGGCCTCGTCCTCTACACCTTCGGCAACGCCTCCGGCGTCGACCGCAACGAAGGCCTCGTCGTCATCAAGCCCTCCGGCGTCGACTACGACCACCTCCGCCCCGGCCACATGGTCGTCACCGACCTCAATGGCAAGATCGTCGAAGGCGACCTCCGCCCCTCCTCCGACCTCGACACCCACACGCTCCTCTACCGCGAGTTCCCCTCTATCGGCGCCGTCGTCCACACCCACTCCGAGTACGCCACCAGCTTCGCCCAGGCCGGCCTGCCCATCCCTCCGCTCGGCACCACGCACGCCGACTACTTCTATGGCCCCGTCCCCGTCACCGCCCCACTCACCGACGAAGCCATCTCCGGCCGCTACGTTCACGAAACCGGCCTCGCCATCGTCGCCCGTTTCAAGGGCGACGCCAACCACCCCGCGATCGACCCTCTCGCCGTTCCCGCCTGCCTCGTCGCCGGCCACGCACCCTTCGCCTGGGGCCGCACGCCGCACGACGCCGCCCACAACGCGGTCGTCCTCGAAGCCGTCGCCCGCATGGCCTACCGCACCCTGACGCTTAAGCACGAGGCCGCCGAGGTCTCACAAGCTCTCCTCGACCGCCACTACTTCCGCAAGCACGGCGCCAACGCCACCTACGGCCAATCCACTTCGACCACCACCACCTCATAGCCCGGAGCAGCAGTGGGCTTTAGTCCATTGGACAGCGTTGCACAGTTAACCGGCTTTAGCCCCGGAGAAGTCACACCAGATCCACCCGGAGACTCGATGAAGAAGAAGCTCGCCCTCGCCCTCCTCGCTGCCGCCTGCACCCTTCCCCTCGCCATCAACGCCCAGCAGCCGCTCCCACCCGAGCCCAACAAAGTTCCCCTCGAGCTCGGCGCCGCCTGGTACCCCGAGCAGTGGCCCGAATCCCGGTGGGACGCCGACCTCACCCTCATGGAGCAGGCCCACATCCACTTCGCCCGCATCGGCGAGTTCGCCTGGTCAACGCTCGAGCCCAGCGAAGGCAACTTCCAGCTTGACTGGCTCGACCGCGCCATCCGCCTCGCCGAGAAACACCACATCGCCATCGTCATCGGCACGCCCACGGCCGCGCCGCCCGCCTGGCTCACGCAGAAGTACCCCGAAACCCTTCGCACCAAGCCGGACGGCCGGAAGGACACCCACGGCGCCCGCCAGCAGTTTGACTTCGGCGACCCCAAGTACCGCGAGCTCTGCCGCATCATCGCCACCAAACTCGCCGAGCGCTTCGGTCACGACCCCAACGTCATCGGCTGGCAGATCGACAACGAATACGCCGCCGACAGCGAAGGCCCCGACAACCGCGCGCAGTTTCAGGACTGGCTTCGCGACCACTACAAGACCCTCGACAACCTGAACAAGCGCTGGACCACCGCCTACTGGTCCCAAACCTACAGCAACTGGGATCAGATCAACATCCCCCATCCCTCAGAGCGCGCCGAAAACCCCGGCCTCAACCTCGCCTGGCGCGAGTTCGTCTCCGACACCTGGCGCAGCTACCAGCGCAACCAGCTCGACGCCATCCGCGCCCACGCCGACAAGCGCCAGTTCATCACCACCAACATGATGGGCTGGTTTGAAGCCTACGACCACTACACCGTCTCCCAGGACCTCGACCTTGCCTCCTGGGACGACTACGTCGGCGGCGGCCATCTCAACTTCGAGCGCAACGGCGCCACCCACGACCTCACCCGCGGCTTTCTCCGCAAAAACTTCTGGGTCATGGAGACGCAGCCCGGCTTCGTCAACTGGCACCCCGTCAACAACTCGCTCAACAAGGGCGAGGTCCGCGCCATGGCCTGGAACGCCATCGGCCACGGCTCTGAGGCCGTCGAATACTGGCAGTGGCGCAGCGCGCTCAACGGGCAGGAGCAATACCACGGTACGCTCGTCGGCGCCGACGGCACCCCCGTTCCGCTCTACACCGAAGTTCAACAACTCGGCACTGACTTCGACAAGGCGGGCCCCGCGCTCGCCGGCACTACCGTGCACTCCGAGGTCGCCCTCCTCAACGACTACCCCTCACGCTGGGCCATCGACTGGCAGCGCCACAACAAAAACTTCGATCCCGTCGACGCCTTCATGAGCTTCTACACGCCGCTCCATGACGCCGTCCGCTCCATCGATATCGTCAAGGACACCATCCCGCTCGACCACTACAAACTCGTCGTCGCGCCCGCGCTCAACCTCATCACGCCCGAGGCCGCGAAGAACCTCGAGGCCTACGTCCGCAACGGCGGCCATCTTGTCCTTGGTCCGCGCTCCGGTATGAAGGATGAAGACAACGCCCTCTGGACCGAACGCCAGCCCGGCCCGCTCGAGCCACTGCTCGGCGCCCGCGTCGAGCAGTTCTACGCGCTCGATGAAACCGTGCCGCTCTCCGGCGACTGGGGCGATGCGCACGACAATCTCTGGGCCGAGTTCCTCACCGTGAAATCGCCCGAAACCAAAGTCCTCATGCGCTACGGCAAATCCAACGGCTGGCTCGACGACCAGCCCGCCGCCGTCACCCGCAAGCTCGGCAAAGGCTCCATCACCTACATCGGCGCCTCACTCGACCCCGCCGCCATGAAGCGCGCCGCCGCCTGGATGCTCTCCGACGCCGGCATCGCCCCCATCCTTCCCAATATCCCCGAAGGCGTCGACGTCGCCATCCGCAGCGGTGACAACAAACACATCCTCATCCTCACCAACTACAACGCCGACCCCGTCACCATCGCACTCCCCTCCACCATGCACGACGTCCTCGCCGGCAATACCACCAGCTCCGTCACCCTGCCGCAGTACGGCGTCGCCGTCCTCCAGCAATAACTGCTCACAACTCCAAAACTCACAACTCGAAACGGACGGGAACCGTCTGTCACCACGAACCGGGTGGCCTACCCTTTCACAGCTTCATCGTGAAAGGGTGGGTTATCGCGCGTGGCCGGGGTCCCCGGCGAGCGCAGCTCGCGGGGGTGGGTGGTAGCGCGCGAGTGCTTTTGCCTTTGCGTTTCTTTCTGTCATCCCCGCAGGGGATCTGCTTCTGTTCAAATCAGGCCCCTACCGCACCTCCACCACCCAAGCCGAATACGCCGGCAGCTGCACATTCTCCAACGACGTCAATCCCTTCAGCGAATCCTCACTCGCCGCAATCGTCCGCGCCGTCTTCCCCTTCACACCCGCCTTACTCACATCCAGCGACACCGTCTTCGCCTGCCCGCTCATATTGATCGCCACCACCACCGGCGCACTCCCCTGCGGAGCCGTCCTGACATACGCCAACACATTCGCATCCCCTGCATCCAGCATCACGAACCCGCCATCATGCAGCGCCGCATTCGTCCTGCGCAGCGCAATCAGCTCCTTGTACCAGTTCAGCAGCGACTCCGGTTCCCCGCTCTCCGTCTGCACATTCACCGTCTTGTAGTCCGGAGCAATCGGTAGCCAGGTCGTCTTCGCCGTCGAGAACCCCGCATCCAACCCCGGCGTCCACTGCATCGGAGTCCTCTCTCCATCGCGCCCTTTCTCCTTCGGCCACCCCGTGATCCCGATCGGGTCCTTCACATCCTGCTTCCTCGTCGGCGGCGTCGTCGGCATGCCAATCTCCGCACCGTAATACGTCAGCGCCGTCGCGCGCGTCGTCAGCAGCATCGCCGCCACCGTCTTCGCAATGGCCACATCGTGCACGCCATCGCCGTACCGCGTAATCGACCGCGCATTGTCGTGGTTGTCGAACACAAACAGCGGCTGCGCTCCGTCCAGCTCCGTCTCCGCCGCGCCAATCGTCTGCCGGAAGTGCGCCGCCGAGTACCCATCGCTGAACCCCACCAGCATATCCATCGGCAGCTCCAGCTCATTGCGCGCCGCGCCACCGTACCACTTCAGCATCTCCGCCATGTTCGGCAGATACGTCTCGCCGATCAGCACCCGATCTCCCGGATAGCTGTTCACCATCGCGCGCATTCGCCGAATCACCTCATGCACCTCCGGCAGATTGCTCGTGTACTGGCTCGTCATATTCGGATCGCCCTGCGCATTCACACCGCCGGTCTCCGTGTTGTTGCGCAGCTGCGGGTCCTCAAACAGCTCCGGAATCGCATCCAGCCGGAACCCCGCGACGCCCTTGTCCAGCCAGAACCGCATCGTGTCGAACATCGCCTTCTCAACCGCCGGATTCCTCCAGTTCAAATCCGGCTGCTGCTTATAGAAGCGGTGATAGTAAAACTGCTTCCGCGCCGGCACCCACTCCCACGCTGACCCGCCAAACAGCGACTCCCAGTTATTCGGCGGTACCATCCCGTCATGCTCAAACCTCTTCTGATACGCCGTCACTCCCGGCGCATCCACCTTCACGCCGTCGTTCCACACATACCAGTCCGCCTTCGGGTTCGTCCGCGAGCTCGCCGACTCCACAAACCACCTGTGCTTATCCGACGTATGGTTCAACACCATATCCAGAATGATCCGTACATGATGCTGCTTCCCCGCTGCCAGCAGCGCATCGAAATCCTTCATCGTCCCATACTGCGAATCAACACTCTCGTAGTCCGAAATGTCGTACCCAAAATCCACCTGCGGCGACGGATACATCGGCGCAATCCAGATCGCATCCACGCCCAGCGCCTCCAGATATCCCATCCGCTCGCGAATCCCATTCAGATCGCCAATGCCATCCCCATTCGTATCCTGAAAGCTACGCGGATAAATCTCATAGATCACCGCATGCTTCCACCACGTCGCATCATGTGTCGGAGCCCCGGAGCCCCCGGCGAGCGTTCTTTGCTCGCTGGGGTGGTCAGCCGCACTCTGAACCGCCGGCGCCTGCGCCACGCCGCTCGTCCACACCGAACATCCCACCAGACAAAACGCCACCAAGAAACCGGCAACCGTACGCCGCATCGCTAACTCCTTTTTCCCGATCCAGAAGTAGTTGGTTAGTAGTTAGTCGTTAGTAAAAAACAACTCACTCCACCACCCTAACTCCCTAACTAACTCACTAACGAAGCTGACTCACTAACCACTAACTACTAACTACTCGCATTCCCAATCCCATACTTCTCCGCCAGAAACTCCCGCAGTTCCCGCGGCACAACACCCGCCAGCTCCTGCCAGGTCAGCAGCTTCAACCTGCACCTTAGCTCAAACGACCGCACCGCACGCATCACCGCATACCACGTCTCCACCAGCTCCGGCCTGCGCGCATCGCACACCACGCAGAACGAGCACCCGCTCGCATACGCTGCCAGCGTTCCGCGAATCAACTGATACCCCAGCACCCTTCCACCCCGCATCGGCAGCTCACTCGCGTCAAAGACCTCTTCCAAATCCCGATACCTCTCAATCAAACTCAGCCGGGCCGTCTGAAAATCCGACTCCGTCAGCTTCGCCTCCACCAGCAGATCGCCCACGCGCATATCCACCTCAGTATTGTCGCGCTTGCCTCCCGCGAGCGGCGTCCGCGGCTTCCACCCAAACTCCGGCACAGCACCCGCGGCAACACCCAGCGTCGCCCGCACAGCTGCACAGTCCATCACGCCCGGATAGCAAAACACATTCATCAGCAACGCGTCGGAGCTGTTCGCGCAATCCAGCTCCATCCACTGCCACTCCGCCCTAGCCCGCATACGCTTATGCGCTGTATGAACCTTGCCCAACCGTCTCTTCCACTCCGGCCGCAAGCAGATCGCCTCATATGCCCGCGCATGAAAGTTGCCATGCCCCGCCTGCTCGCCGCGCGCAAAGATGATGCTCGGTACCTCGCCATCGGTCCGCTCATACGCCAGCCCGTGCTTCGCCGCGAATCGCATCCCGCGCACGCTCAGCTCCGTCCGCAGGCCCAACCCGCCCGGCAGCTCTTCCCACGTACCTGCGCTATCCGCAAACACTCAGCCATCATAGCCCGTGCTCAAGCCCGGCTTCATACAGCCGATAAATCCTTCAAAGAGAGCCTTTTTTCCAGGCCGCATCTCTGCTACCGTTACCCCTCGAGATCGCCCCCAGCTCAATCGGCTCTCTGAAAACTACGTTGGGATACACATGCTTCGCCGGCTCGCTCGACTTACGTCCGTCTCCGCCCTCGCTCTGCTTCCGTGGGTCGGGTTCGCCCAACGCCCCGCCCCGCGCATCCGCGGCCCCATTGAAGCCGAGCCCTCCGTCACCCTCGCCGGCTCGCTCAACCCGCACATCCGCACCGCGGAAGACCTCGGCCCGCTCGCACCCGACACCCCCATCGCAGGCGTGACCCTCGTCTTCAACCGCAGCGCCGCGCAGCAAGCCGATCTCGACCAGCTCCTCACCGCGCAGACCAACCCGGCCTCGCCACTCTTCCATCACTGGCTCACGCCCGACGAATTCTTCGCCCGCTTCGCCATCGCCCCCTCCGACATCGCCGCCGCCCAGACCTGGCTCCAATCCCAGGGCTTCACCATCGACGCCGTCTCCCCCGACCGCATCACCTTCTCCGGCAACGCCGCGCAAATTCAGCAGGCCTTCGGCGCCGAGCTCCACCGCTTCCGCCTCCCCGCAGCCAACGGCAATCAACCCGAGCTCCACTTCGCCCCTGCCTCCGAGCTCTCACTCCCGCCTGCGCTCGCTCCTGTCACCGCCGCCATCCTGCACCTCTCTGACTTCCGCCCCAAACCCAGCGTCAGAGCCGTCCATCCGGATTACACAACCCTCAGCACGCAGGAACACTTTCTCGCGCCGAAAGACCTGTCCAGCATGTATGACCTGTCCAGCTTCCTCAGCCAGAATCGCGGCGTCTCCGGTCAGGCCCTCGCCATCGTCGGACAGAGCTTCGTCAACACCGGCGCAGGCTCAGCCATCGAGAACTTTCACACGGGCATCGGGATGGGCAATCCCGGCATCGCTCCCGTCATCGTCCCCGGCTCCGGCAATGAAGCCATCTTCCCCGGCGACGTCGGCGAATCCGAGATCGATCTCGAGTACTCTTCAAGCGTCACCCCCGACGCAAACGTCTTCTTCGTCTACACCGGTTCCAGCGGCAACTACAACGTCTTCGACGCCCTCGCGTTTGCCATCACCAATGACGTCGCCCCGGTCATCAGCATCAGCTACGGTGTCTGTGAACCTCTCCTCAGCGCCACCGTCCTGCAGCAATACAACGCCATCCTCCAGCAGGCGTCCGCACAGGGCCAGACCATCGTCGCCTCTTCTGGCGACTGGGGAGCGACCGCCTGCGCTCCCTACAACTCCTCCAGCGGGCTTTCCACCACCCAACAGCAGGCCCTCGCGGTCAGCTTTCCCGCCAGCAGCCCCTATGTCACGGCCGTCGGCGGCACCCAGATGGCTTCCGGCACCTTTACTGCGGGCGCCAGCAATTACTGGGCTGCGGCCAGCGTCGTAGACAACGCTCAATCACTGCTCTCCTACGTGCCTGAGGTCGCCTGGAACGAAAGCTCTACCTCCTACGGCATCATGGCCTCCGGCGGCGGACCCAGCTCCGCCTTCCTCCGCCCTTCCTGGCAGAGCGCCGTCCCCGGCATCCCGGCCGGCAACTATCGCCTCGTGCCGGACATCGCTCTCGAGGCCTCCGTCTTCAGCCCCGGTTACGTGATCTGTAGCGACGACCCCTATCTCGTCGGCTCCGCCACCGATTGCAGCAGCGGCAGCCTCAAAGCCAACAGCGGCAACTACATCCTCACCGGAGGCACAAGCTTCGCGGCGCCCATCTTCGGCGCGCTTCTGTCCGAGCTCAATCGCTACGAGTTGTCGACCGGCCTCGGCAACATCAATCCCATCCTCTACTCGCTCGCCGCCCAGCCGCCCGTCTACGCCTCCGCCTTTCACGACATCACCTCCGGCACCACCGCTTGCGCCATCGGCGAGGGCAACTGCGGCGCTCCCGGAACCTCCGGTTACGCAGCCACCGCCGGCTATGACATGGCCACCGGCCTCGGCAGCCTCGACTTCACCAACCTCGCCAACGCCTGGCCCACCGCGCCCACCAACGGAGCCGTCGCCACCTGGCTGCAGGTCTCAGGAATCCCGCAGACCGCGAACGCCGGTGCAAGCTCAGCCGTCACCGTCCAGGTTGATATCCCCTGTCTCAGCGGCTACTGCTCCACTCCGCCGCCCAGCGGCAGCGTCCTCATCTCGGTCGATGGGCAGTCGCCTGTCCCTGCCACACTCACGCCGCCGCCCTATCCGCAGCCGCTCTTTGCCAACGCGACCTGGAACTTTGTCGCTCCCTCCAGCACCGGCTCTCACGTGGTCGTCGTTCGCTACCCCGGCGACGCCTTCCATCTCGCCTCCGCCAGCACCTTCTCCGTCCTGGTCGGCAACGTCGTCCCCTCCGGCACCTTCACCCTCTCGGCCCAGAACGCCACCGTGCTCAACAACACCACCGGTTCCACCCACATCGCGATCACGCCGGCCGGCGGCTACAGCGGCGCCCTCACCTGGACCTTGATCTACAGCGGCGGCAACGGCGCCGCGAACTTCTGCTACCTCGTCGAGCCCGTGCCAGTGAACGGCCCCACGACCGCTACCATGGAGATTGGCGCGGGCAGCGTCTGCAACTCACCTTCCGGCTCTGTCGTTCACTCCACCGGGCCGCAATCCTCGGTGCACCCGCCCGCCCTCCCATCCCGCAAAGCGCCCGCAGCCGCGACCTTCCTCGCCCTCCTGCTCTTCGGCCTCTTTCCGGCGCGCCGCACCCGCAAACTTCTCCCCATTCTCTCCACCATCCTCCTGGCCTCCATCGCCCTCACCCTCTCTGGCTGCGGCGGAGGCGCGGGCAGCGGTGGCGGAGGAGGAGGCGGCGGCGGCAACCCCACCCCGCAGGTCTACACCATCACCATGATCGCCAAAGACTCCGTAAACCCCTCCATCACCGCCTCTACCAACTTCACCCTCACCGTCGACTAGCCGCTGGAAGCCGTCATCCTGAGCCGCACCGGGGTCCCCGGCGAGCGTGCTCGCTGGGGTGGTCTGGCGAAGGACCTCTGTATTTGAGACCACCCCAGCTTGACAAATCTCGATCCAAAACACCCCGTCTTAACTCCGCTCCTCATCCCTCCAGCACCCAAAGTCCATCTCAAAGTCCAGACCTAAAGTATCTCCTTCGAAGACTTTGCGCAAAAAGTACGGGGGGGGAGGGGGTCCCCGCCGAGTTTCATCCGCCGGGGCAAAGCGGGTATCCCATCGCAACCTCCGCTACTCTAATGCTCGGACAAGAAAACCCAGAGGCTGCACTCATGAAC
Organism: Acidobacteriaceae bacterium; assembly: GCA_035651235.1. Classification (GTDB taxonomy): domain Bacteria; phylum Acidobacteriota; class Terriglobia; order Terriglobales; family Acidobacteriaceae; genus Granulicella. The sequence continues at coordinate 48,491 of DASRGC010000032.1, read as the reverse complement.
ACCGCCGCACTTCCGCCCTTCCGCAACGAACCCTTCACCGATTTCTCCGCCCCTGACAATCACCGCTCCATGCTCGACGCCCTCGCGCGCGTCCGCTCCGAGCTCGGCCGCACCTGGGACCTGGTCATCGGCGGCCACCCCACCCAAACCTCCGCCACCTTCACCTCCACCAACCCCGCCCACCCCTCCCAGATCATCGGCACCCACTACACCGCCGGGGGAGCCGAAGTCGAAAAAGCGATCGACGCGGCCACCACCGCTTTCGCCACCTGGTCGCAACGCCAAGCCTCCGAACGCGTCGAAATTCTCCTCCGCACCGCGCAGCTCATCCGCGAGCGCCACCTCGACCTCTGCGCCTGGCTGGTCTTCGAGGTCGGCAAGAACTGGGCCGAGGCCGACGCCGACGTCGGCGAGTGCATCGACTTCCTCGAGTTCTACGCCCGCCAGGCGCTCCAGCTCGACGCCGCCACCACCCCCATCCAGTACCCGGGCGAGCGCAACCTCCTCCGCTACGTCCCGCTCGGCGTCGGCGCCGTCATTCCGCCGTGGAACTTCCCCTTCGCCATCATGGCCGGAATGACCGCTGCCGCCATCGTCACCGGCAACACCGTCGTGCTCAAGCCCTCACCCGACGCCCCCACCATCGCCGCCCGCTTCGTCTCGCTCCTCACCGAAGCCGGCCTCCCCGACGGCGTGGTCAACCTCCTGCAGGGCGGTCCCGAACCCGGCCGCCTCCTCGTCGAAAGCCCCAAGGTCCACTTCATCGCCTTCACCGGCTCCAAAAAGGTCGGCCTGGAGATCCACGAGCGCGCCGCGCGCACCCAGCCTGGCCAGCGCTTCATCAAGCGCACCATCCTCGAGATGGGCGGCAAGGACGCCATCGTCGTCGCCGCCGACAGCGATATGGACAGCGCCATCGACGGCGTGATCGCCTCGGCCTTCGGCTTCAACGGCCAGAAGTGCTCCGCCTGCTCCCGCGCCATCGTCGAGAGCGCCATCTATGACGTCTTCTGCGATCGCCTGCGCGACCGCGTCGGCCAGCTCAAGACCGGCGACCCCGCCGAGAACGTCGCTACCGGCCCCGTCATCAGCAAGGCCGCCTACGACCGCGTCCTGAACTACATCGCGCTCGGCCAGCGGGAAGGCAAGCTCCTCACCGGCGGCGCTCGCGCAAGCAACGACGGCGACGGCTACTTTATCCAGCCCACCGTCTTCCGCGATGTCCCCCCATCTGCACGCCTCGCTCAGGAAGAGATCTTCGGCCCTGTCCTGGCTGTCATCCGCGCCGACAACTTCGACCACGCCCTCGAGATCGCCAACGATACCGAGTACGGACTCACCGGCGCAATCTACTCCGGCGACCGCGAAAAGCTGAACCGCGCATCACGCGAGTTTCACGTCGGCAATCTCTACCTGAATCGCAAGTGCACCGGAGCCATGGTCGGAGCGCATCCCTTCGGCGGCTTCAACATGAGCGGCACCGACTCCAAGGCCGGCGGCCCGGATTACCTTCTGCTCTTCACCCAGGCCAAGTCCATCGCGGAGAAGAAGGGCTTCGTCTCCGAAGCCGCGGAGAAACAGGAACAGCGCATGGGCTTGTAGCTCCCATGCGCCGTTTTCTCTGAAACCCTATTTCGCTGAGTCCGGGCTGAAGCCCGGACGTGCCATTGACTCGCTGCCTTACGCGCTGCGGACCAGCTTCTCGCGCACCCGCTCCGCCGCCTCGGCCAACGCCCGATGGTGAATGGTGAACAACGCCAGCTCAAGGCGGTCGCTGACGCCCGTCTTGTCGTAGATGCTGCGCAGGTAGTTCTTCACCACCTGTTCCTTGGTCCCGAGCTGCAGCGCAATCTCTTTGTTCTTCGAGCCCTCGGCGATCAGCGCGACGATCTGCAGCTCCTTTGGAGTCAATCTTTCGAGCACATTCGTGCCCACACGATCCGGCGACGGCATCGTCTTCAGGTTGGCGCGCTGTACGCTGCGCTGTCCCGCCGCCACACGCAGCAGACAGTCCACCAGCTGCGGAGCGGCCACGGACCGAAGCACCGTTCCCTCCACGCGCGCAGCGTACTGATCGTCCAGCGTGGCCCCATGCTCCAGGATCACCACCGACCGGCTCCCGGCCTGTTCGATCCAGTCCAGCAGTTCATTCATATCCGGCGCAAAACTCGATGGGTAAATCACAATCGACTTCCGAAGGCTGCCAACAGCCTCCTTCAGACGTTCAAAGTCCGGGCACTGCGCGACAACCTGCAAATTTCGTTCCTGGCCGAGCACACGGGCAACGCCCGCGCGGAAGATCGCCTGGTTATCTGCAAGGATTACTTGATGGGCCAAAGGGTTCTCCTGGCGGCGTGACAGTCTCGTTGTAGGACGACTCTCACTCCTGCTCGATCAGAAACCAGGGGGAACCTCAGGAGGAATACCACAAATCTGTCAGTAGGTTCCCCTGAACCTCGTTTGGCTGTTAGTCCCAGGTCGTACAACCAATTGCCCTTATCCGTTATTCGCAGCACGACGCGTACGGCTGCCCTGAACTAGGATACCCTGTCAGCGATGAGCCAGCTTCGACCTTTCCACATCGCCTTCCCCGTCGACGACCTCGCCGCAGCCCGCCATTTCTATGGCACCATCCTGGGCTGCCCGGAGGGCCGCAGCGCCGACCAGTGGATCGACTTCGACCTCTTCGGCCATCAGATCGTCGCCCATCACAAGCCCAAGCCGCCCGCCGCGGAAAACCTCCACAGCAATCCGGTCGACGGTCACGATGTCCCAATTCCGCACTTCGGCGTCGTCCTCACCCAACCCGACTGGGACGCCCTGGCCGAGCGTGTCCGAGCCGCCGGCGTGAAATTCATCATCGAACCCTACACGCGTTTCAAAGGCGAGGTGGGCGAGCAGTCTACAATGTTCTTTCTCGACCCCGCCGGAAACGCCCTCGAATTCAAGGCCTTCGCCGATCTCTCGCAGCTCTTCGCAAAATAAACTCCTGCCAACCTGACAGAAAGCCCGTCATGAACGCAACGTTCCCCGAAACGCCCGCTGCTGAAGAAGTCCTGTATCGTCCTGCAACACTTCTCGACGTCTCCGCTATGGCGCAGCTTCGCTCCGAGCACTGGGGCAAGGCGCCGGACTGGGAGCACACGATTGCCACCTACCTCAGCGGCGAACATCATCCGCGTCACGCTCTGCTGCCTCGCATCGCCATCGTCGCCGAGCAGAACGACGAGATCATCGGCTTCATCGCCGGCCATCTCACCCGGCGTCACCAATGCGACGGCGAGCTGCAGTGGATCAACGTCGCCGAGCCGCAGCGCGGCCAGGGCGTAGCCTCCGATCTGCTGCATCATCTCGCCGAGTGGTTCGTTGAGAACGGCGTGCGCCGCGTGTGTGTCGATGTGCAGCCGCGCAATGCCGACGCGCGCGCGTTCTACACCCGTCACGGAGCCGAGCGCCTCAACGACCACTGGATGCTCTGGACCGACATCGCGCGCGTCCTTTCCGAATCATGAGAGCAGCCACTGCCGCTCTCGCTCTCCTCCTCCCCACATCATTGTGGGCACAGACGCTCCATCGTATCGATGGAACCACACTCTCTCCGAACCGTGCGCGCGCCATCGCTGACGCCGAGCTCGCGCGCGATCACGTCACCGGCGCCCAGATCGCGCTCCTTCACAACGGCCGAACCGTCTGGACATACGCGTACGGTCTTCGCGACGTCGAGCACCACCTCCCGATGACGCCCGACACCTACACCTGGGCGGCGTCTATTACGAAGGGCGTCTTCGCCACTTGGGTCATGACACTTGTCGAGCAGCACCGCCTCGATCTCGACAAACCGATCGCCGAAACCATGCCCGGCGGCCTCTCCAGCTACTATCACGACACTTCGCTGTTTACCGCCGACCCGCGCTATCGCCGCATCACGCCGCGCATGTTGCTCTCGCACACATCCGGCCTCTGCAACTATGCCCCCGCCGATATGCCGGACGGTAAGCTGCGCATTCTATTTGATCCCGGAACCCGGTACGCCTACTCCGGCGAAGGCCTCACGCTGCTGCAATACGTCATCGAGCAGGCCATCACGCATGAGCCGCTCGAAACATCCATGCAGCGAGATATCTTCGCTCCGCTCGGAATGGACACCACCAGCCTCACCTGGAACAACCGCTTCCTCTCCAACAACGCAGTCCGTTACGGCGCGTCTGAGAATTTTCTGAATTACACCCGCAAAGACAACGCGCGCGCCTCGGGCTCGATGGCCACCAGCGTCAACGACCTCTCCCGCTTCCTCGAAGCTCTCTTCGCCAACCGCATCCTGAAGCCAGCCACACGCGATCAAATGCTTGCGCCGCAGATCAGCATCCGCGCCGCGCACCAGTTCCCTACACTCGACCCGGCGACCAGCGAAGAAGGTCCTCGCGTCGGCTTGAGCTACGGCCTTGGCTGGGGTCTGCTCATGCACACAAAGTTCGGCCCCGCCTTCTTCAAGGAAGGCCACGGCGACGGCGCAGAGAATTACCTCATCTGCTTCACTCGCCACAACGACTGCATGATTCTGCTCACCAACTCCGACAACGGCGAACTCGCCTTCCGCCCGCTGCTGGAGCAGCTATTCGGCGACACGGCGACGCCGTGGGTATGGGAGGGCTACACGCGCGAGCAGGTCCTCGCCAATCCCGAGCACCATCCGCAAACGCCGCACTCACCATAGCGCCGGCACTGACGACTCCTGCATCGTCGCTCCTGCCGGCACATGCAACGCCGACAAAAACGGCTTGGCGCTGGGATCGTAGGTCACCGTGATGCGACCAGGCCTTCCATCCGATCCAGCCATACCGTCGCGCCCGGCGAGTCCGTCCGAGCCATTGCTTCCCGGCGGCATTCCCGCGCCGCCACTTCCTCCGCTTCCACCGCGGCCGCCTTTGCCCGCCGCGCCTCCGCTTCCTCCCACCGAGCTCACCGTCAGCGATCCGCCGTTCGGATCCACGAGATAATACCTCTGCCGGGATCCGCTCGCTGTGACTGAAGCCTGCAGCAGCGCGGGATTCTGCGAGCGCAGCCGCAACATCACCTGCACATTCGGTCCGTCGCTGCCGTCGGTTCCGTTGCCTCCATCACCGCCGTTGCCTCCGTCGCCACCATTGCCGCCTGCTGACGGATTGCTCGGATCGAAGGAACCCATGCTTCCCGGCGAACCGTCCGTGCCGTTCGTTCCATCCATACCAGCGGTGCCGTCGCTTCCGCTATAGCGCGCCACAAACGCATAGTCGTAGCGCACCGGCACATCCAGATCAGCATGCAGTCCCGGATGACTCGGCACCGTTATCGTCAGATGTCCTATCTTGCCATCGCTCGCACGCGGATCATGCCGCAGCGAAACAGCACCCTTCTTGCTCACCGACACCAGCGTCGCGCTAACCGAGAGATCCTTCCACAGAACCTTGCCCTTGCCCGCGCCCTCCGTGGACAACACCGTTCCGTCCGGCTCCGAAAACGTAACGACCAACGGAGTCCTCTCTCCCGGCGCTACTCCGGGATCGCCCTGAAGGTGCGCGTCCATCGCGGTGACAGGAAGCTTGGCAATCTCCACCCTCGTCCCGAGCTTCACCTCCAGCTTGCTGCATCCGCTCAATGCGACCGTCAGCAGCGTTGCCACACAAAGAACCGTCTTCACGAAGAGTGAACTTGCGACCGGCCGAATCGTGCTCATAGTTGGACTCGTGCAACTCTATCTCCCGAGGGCGTGAACACCGGATGGAACCACGAGTTGTTCCTCGTTGAACTTCTAGTTCTCTTCGGCGCCAGCATGAACTACACGAAAATGCGCATTCTTCGCCGCACACGTGAGGAACATCCGTTCTGGCGCATAGCTGTTTGGGAGATCCCGAATGATCGACGGCGCGCTGCGGCAGGGCGATGATCGTGGATGGAGAAGTCTGCAACGGTCCGCGCCGTCAGCCGTGACTACACCGCGACCGTGAAGCTGTCCTCACTCCGCGTGACCGCGCGATACATGGTGTCGCGTTCGAACGGCACGCGCCCGGCCTCGATAATCAGCCGCTCCAGATCGCGCCTTCGCAGCCCCTGCGGTGTGGTCGCGCCAGCGTCGTGATAAATCTTCTCTTCAACCACGGTGCCGTCGATGTCATCAGCGCCGAACCGCAGCGAGATCTGCGCCATCTTCGGCGTCACCATCTGCCAATAGCTCTTGATGTGCGGGAAGTTGTCGAGCATCAACCGGCTCACAGCAATCTGCTTGATGTCCTGCATGCCCGTCGACTTCGGCAGATGACTCAGCGCCGTATGATCCGGATGAAAGCTCAGCGGGATGAACGTCTGGAATCCGCCGGTCTCGTCCTGCACGGCGCGCAGCTTCAGCAGATGATCGACGCGGTCTTCATCGTTCTCGATATGCCCATACAGCATCGTCGCATTCGATCGCAGGCCGGCCTTGTGCGCGAGCCGCGCCGTATCCAGCCACTCCGAGCCATCGATCTTGTGATCGCAGATGATGTGCCGCACGCGGTCCGCGAAGATCTCCGCGCCGCCGCCCGGACACGAGTCCACACCCGCAGCCTTCATGCGCTCCAGCGTCTCGGCAATCGACAGCTTCGCGCGCTTGGCTAGAAACGCAACCTCCACCATCGTGAACGCCTTGATGTGCACCTGCGGATAGCGCTCCTTGAGCCCGCGCACCAGGTCCATGAAGTACTCGAACGGCAGGTCAGGATGCAGGCCGCCGACGATGTGAAACTCCGTAACCGCTTCCGTCAGCCCCTTGCCCGCAGTCTCCCACGCCTCTTCCAGTGCCATCGTGTACGTGTCCGCCGCGCCCTTCTTGCGGCCGAACGCACACAGCCGGCAGCTCGCGACGCAAACGTTCGTCGGATTGATGTGCCGGTTGACGTTGAAATAAGCCACATCGCCGTGCATGCGCTCGCGCACCAGGTTCGCCATCCAGCCGACTGCGAGGATGTCGCCGCTGCGATACAGCGCAAGTCCATCCTCGTAGCTCAGCCGCTGCCCACGCTCCACCTTGTCGGCAATCGGCTCCAGCGCGGCGTCATCGGTCTGGAAGGAGTGGCGCGGCCTCGCTTCGATTGGCATGCGGTCCATAGAGCTATTCTACCGCCGCGGGTACGCGGACACGCCAACGGCTAACGCGAACCCGCGCGCGTCGTTGACGCCGCTTCAACAGTGAACGGAGACGCCACCATCTTCGGCTCAACGACCACGCCATCGAACAGCGTCGCGCCGATCAGGTGGTCACCCACGGGCCGCAAAAAGCGCAGCGGCCATCCCGTATCCCAGTAGCTGACCTTGTAATCCGGCAGGCTCGCCGCGAACCCGACCGTCCCGCCCGCAGAGGCCACCAGCACACGCTTGTTCGCCGCGTCGAAGTAGATTCCGTCCACGTGCCGCACGAACAGATTGCGCAGCGTCTTCCAGGAATTGCCGCGGTCCGTCGAGTAGAAGACGCCCTCCGGTCCGCCAATCCACAGATTGCCAAGCCCATCGATCGCCAGCGCGCCGATCTGGGTCAGCGTCGCCGGCGGCATCAGGCTCGTCCAGCTCTCTCCGCTATTCTGCGAAAGCACCAGGCCCGTAAGGCTGGACGCAACGATCATCTGCTGGTGCGCCGCGATGAAGCGCGCCTCCGTAAGCTGCGGAGTGTGCATCTGCGACCAGTTCTGGCCGCCGTCCTGACTGCGCCATATGCCATCGGACGTCCCCGCGAACACACCCGTGCTGCCGCTCGCCAGCGCGTACACGGCCGCCTTGTTCAACTCGGTTGCAGCGGCTGCATCTGTCCGGTACACGGGCCGCGCCGCCGCACGCGCATGAGCGCCCTTCCTGCCCACCGTCTTCTTCGGTGCAGGAGCTTTGCGCGCTGGTGGACTCGCGACAACGGCCGGCGCCCACATTGTTCCTGCAAGCTGGAAGATCCCGTGCGATGTCCCGGCAAGCAGCGTGTCCGCCGGCGTCATGGTCAGGCTGTAGACATCACGCCCGCCCAGTCCGTCGCTCATCTGCCGCCATCGCACACCGCCGTCGCTGCTGGCGAAGACTCCGCCCGTCTCCTTGTCATTCACCACGCCCACGTAGAGCTGCGCCGAGTCATGCAGGTCCGCCGCGTACGCAACCACCTGCCGCATCGTGAATCCGTTGTTCGAGGACGTGAAGGTCAGTCCCCCGTCCTCGCTGCGCAGAACACCGCCGCGATCGGTCGCCAGCAGCACATGCTGCGGCTGGTTGGGATCGACATAGACGTCGTTCACGATGACGTCCGGCTGCGTAACGCGAACCCACGTTGACCCCGCGTCGGTCGACTTGAAAAGTCCCTGGGTCGTTCCCGCATAGATCGTGTTGGGCTGCGTTGGATCAAGCTCCAGCTTGCGCGTTCTGCGCGCCGAAACCGGGATACCCTGTCCCTTGTTGACGCTCACGCCGCCCTTGAACCGGTCGCCATGCCACTCCGGGTTGGGCTCCGCCGCGGTTACGCTCTTGTAGATTCCCGAGCACGCACTCGCGTACACGACGTTGGGACTCGCCGGGTCGATCACGATCGAGAACACATCCGAGTCCTCGATAACGCCCTGCTTAATGCTGTCCCAGTGCGCTCCGCCGTCCGTCGTCTTCCACGGAAGGTGCCACGTGCCCGCGTAGATGATGTTCGGGTCCTTGGGGTCGATCGCAACCGATTCGACCTCATGAATCTCGTTCGAACCGGACGGGCTGATCAGCTCCCAGTGCTTGCCGTTGTCCTTGCTGCGATAGACGCCCTCGAGCGTGCCCGCCACGAGGATGTTCGGGTCAGACTTTGAGCGCGCCAGCGACCGCACCGACTGCCCGCTCATCTGGGCTTGCCTGGCCCAGTGCTTTCCGCCGTCGTCGCTGATATAAATCCCGCCGCCCGGCTTGTTCACGATATAGGCGGCGACAATCAGCCGGTTCGGGTTGTTCGGGTCCGTCTCAATCTGTTTGATCAGCAGGTCGCTGCTGCCGTCCACCTGCGAAACCCGCTTCCAGCTGGCGCCGTCGTCATGGCTCTGGTAGATCCATCCAGTCTCGGTGCCGAGATAAAGATGCTTCGAGTCATGCGGGTCGACCGCGAAAGAACGCGCGTCGCCGCCATAGGGCCCCAGCGGGAACCAGGTAACGGCCCGCGCCGGTGTCCACACCAATGGACACGCCAATACCAACACGCCGAGATGGCGAAGCAGCCCTGCCTTCATTTGCTTGCCCTAACTCCTACATCAAGATTAATGCATTGAACGCGCCGGGGGCTGTATCCCCCAACTTGCGTACACGCAAAGGAACCCTATCGCGGGAAGACGTTTGCCCGAAGTCCCCCCGCCGGCCTCCCGCCTCAGCCATTCGACCCGCCACAGACCACGGTCGCCGGGCAAAGAAAACGGCTGGCCGGGTGAGCCGGCCAGCCGCGTTGGACTGAAGCAGTCGGTTACTGGTTCGCTGCCGCTGCCCTGTGGTGACGGCGGTGGTGACGCTCCGGAGCGTTGCGCGGAATCGCATGCACGGTTCCCTCATCCACCGGAGTCAGACCTGTGTTGTCCAGGTTGGCGCCATCAGGAATCAGCGTGGTGTTGGCGGTATCGGTGCCCGCGGTCCCGGTGTAAACCGAGATACGAGAGGCATCAATTCCCTTCTCCTGCACCAGGTATTCCTTCTCATTGACGGCGCGCTCAGCCGCACGATGCTCGGCCTCCTGCTCCGCGTTCTCGTGACGCCGCCCACGATGCTCACGTTCCTCCACCGGTGCCGAGTTGCCGACAACGGCCAGTTTCGCGTTCGGATCCTGCTGCAGGCTCAGGGCGATGTCGTCAAGGCAAGCCTTGGCTTCATTGTCCACACGAGTCGGACGGTGCTTGTCGCGGTCGAAGTTGATCGAGCAGAGGCTCTTGGTCTCCGGCTTCACAACCGGCGGCGGTGCCTGCACCGTGACCGTGGTGGTCTGCGAGGCAGTCTGGCCCTTGTCGTCGACCACGTTGCAGGTGACCGTAATCACGCCCGGCGCAACACCGGTGGTGGTCAGAGTCGCCGTCGACGTGTTGCCGCTGATCGAGCCGGCCGTCGCCGAGTAGCTGTAGGTCAGAGGACGGTTCTGCGGGCTCATGCCGTTCGCCGTGATCGTCGAAGGATCGCCCGGGTTGACCGTCGAAGGATTGGCCGAGCAGCCAACCGTCGGCGGCTGGAACTGCGTGACTGTAACCGTCGCCGAGCAATCAGCAAACTGACCAGGCTTCTTGCCCTCCTCGACGTGGCCCTTCACCGTGTAGGTGCCCGGGTTCAGGCTCTTGGTGTCGATGGTGACCGTGTTGCTCGTGCTCTGGGTCACGATGCCCTGATCGCCCGACCAGCTATAGCTCGCCGTCTTCTTCGGGTTCAGGTTGGTCGCGGTTCCGGTAATCGTCACCTGGTCGCCCGGATAGACCGTGCCCGTCGGCGCCGTCACGGAGCAGGAGTACTGCACCGGCGGCGGCGGGACGATGTGGCCGAAGTGGATCAGCAGACCGCTGCTCAACTCAGCCACGCCCAGGTTCGCGCGCCCGCCCATATTGCAGCAGGTCGGCGGGTTGATCGCAGGACCGAAGTCGGTGTGGATGTAGCGGTAATCCGCCTGGAACAGCCGAATGCCGAAACGGCCGTCCATAAACGGCAGGTTGTAGTCCATGCCGCCGCCGACCAGCAGGCTCGGGCCCCACTGATAGGCATTGTGTCCGAAGGTCGCCGGGTTCTCGCTGTTCGGTCCGCCCAGCTTCGTCGCACCCGCTGCCGCATGCGCGAACAGCGTGAAGTTCTCCATCGGGGCGCGGACGATCGGGCCGACATACATCCCGTACGCTCCGTCATTCTGCCCATCCGGGTTGGCGATAAAGCTGAACTCGCCGCCAATGTACTTGTTGAAGTAGTAGGCGCCGCTTCCGATCGCGCCCTCATCAACCGACGAGAAGCGGATGCCCTGCGGCTTCAACTGACCATGCGCGCCGAAGTACGAATACCCCATGAACACATCTACGCGCGAAGGGTTGTTTGAACCATAGGCGGGAGCAGTCGTCGTGGACGTGCTGGCAGATGCCGTGGTGGTCTGCGCACCCAGGCTCGCTACTCCAAAGCTGACCGCACATGCAGCCAGCAGGAACCGGCTGATACTGCGAAACGGACGATAAGACATTCGACAACCCTCCACTAAGAAAACTTACTTGTGTTGTTCTTGCAGACTCGTATGTTCAATGCGGCCTGCTGGACCTTTGTTTATTCGAAAAAAAGTTTATCGCGTTTGAAGCTTGTGTCGAGTAGAAAATTACTGCGTTTCCTAATATCTCACTATGACTTACTGCATCCTCCAACTTTCTCCCGTTACCAATCAAGCACCTCTGCGCTCCATCCTCAGGTGAGATTCAGCGTGTCTTTCAGGCTTCCACGCGTCGCCTGAATCTTCTCCTGCAGCAGCGTAATCGCGTACAGCAACTGCTCCGGACGCGGCGGGCAACCGGGCACATACACGTCCACCGGGATCACCTGGTTCACGCCCTGCAGCAGGGCATAATTGTTGAAAACCCCGCCCGACGTCGCACACGCGCCCATCGAGATCACCCATTTCGGCTCCGGCATCTGCTCATACAGCCGCCGAATCACGGGCGCCATCTTCTGCGACACCCGCCCCGCGATAATCATCAGATCGCTCTGCCGCGGGCTGGGCCGGAACACCTCCGCGCCGAACCGCGCAATGTCATAACGGCTGCCGCCCATCGACATCATCTCGATCGCGCAGCACGCCAGGCCAAACGTCATCGGCCAGATCGAATTCTTGCGCACCCAGTTGATCGCCGCGTCCAGCGAAGCCAGCACCACGCCCTCAGGCTGGTCATCCCCCCAGTTCACCTCCGCGATCTTCTCGCGGTTCTTGCCGAAGCTCTCCAGCGTGCCGAACAGGTAGCGGTCATTTCGCTGCGGAACCGTAGTCGGTCTTCCGCTGGTAGTGGTCTGGTTGGGATCAGTGCTCATAATGCTCAGTATACGTACTGCCAAAATCACGGCGTTGACGTTCCGGAGCTACCACTCCCTCATTACAGTTTTCGTTCGTGTGATGCGATTGTAGTGCACTGCGTTGTCGAAACGACAGAAAAGAAGGGAGTGAAACCCCTGAAAAAACGGTATCTCAGCCGGCATTCTCCTCAATCGCCTCCACCAGCGCCTCACGTAATTCCCGTTTCTGCACGGCCGTCAGCCGGTTCCCGTTCTGGGTCAGGTAGAACACGTCAATCGCCGTCTCGCCCTCCGTGTCTACAAGTGCCACCTCAACATTGAACCGCATCTGGCTCAGCGTAACGCTGATCGTCCGCAGCAGTCCCGGCACATCCTGCGCCACCACTTGCATTAGCGTGCTCGCGGCCGACGCTCCATCGTCGAACTCCACCGCCGTCTCCACCACCACACGCGGGCTCTTGCGCCGCCCACGCCTGCGGCTGCTCAACATCGCCTCCGCCGACACCCTTCCTTCCACCACGTCGCGCACGCTCGCCACAAACCGCTCGCGCTCGCTCTCGTTCAGTTCCAGTGTGCGGAACGTGTCCTGAAAGCGGAAGCTGTCCACCACCACGCCCTCCGCATTCGCAAACGCCTCCGCGGTTACAACGTTCATGCCCCACGCGGCCAGCGCCGTCGTAATCGCCGCAAACAGCCCCGGACGGTCGCAGCTTACCAACGTAATCTGGCTCGCTCCCGGTTCGTACTCGAACTCCAGCTGCACCGCCTCGCTCTTCAGCCGCTGTGCCAGCTGAAACTGCCCATAGATCACCTTCGACGGCCGCGTGCGCACATACCGCTCCGGGAACCCCTCAACAAATCTCTCCAGCGCCTCGCGCTCTCCCGGCTGCGCGCGCGCCAGCAGCCGCGAGATCCGTCCTGCATCGCCACCGCGGCGTGCATATCCTGTCCTCGCCGGCTGCACGCGCTCCTGATCAACATTGCGGTCCAGCTGGTTCGCCGTCGACATCGACAGCCGCCACAAGTTCTCCGCCTTCCACGGCGTCAGCGCATCCGGATGCACCGCGCGAATATCGCCATACGTAAACAGCGTCAGCATCCACAGCGACTCATGCGTCTGCACCTTGCCGGCAAACGATCGCACCGTCTCCGTATCGAAGATGTCCCTGCGCAGCGCCGCCGACATCTCCAGGTGCGTTTCGATCAGCTGCAGCACCATCGCCTGATCGTACGGATCCATCTCCAGCCGGGCCAGCACACTCTCCGCCAGCCGCGAGCTCTCCGTCGCATGATCGTCGCCCGCGCGCCCCTTGCCGGTGTCGTGCATCAACGCCGCGAGGTACAGCAGCGCCGGGTTCTCCAGCTCGCGAATCATGCTGCCGAGCCGAACCCTCCAGTCCGGCGCGCCCGGCCCGGGCTCTTCCTCCAGCTCATGCAGCGTGTCGATCAACACAAACGTGTGTTCGTCCACCGTGTAGCGGTGATATGCATCCCGAATCACCAGCGCATCAATGCCATGAAACTCCGGCAGGATGAGCTCCAGCACACCCACCGCATGCATCGAGCGCAGCGCCACACCTGCGCGCGGCCCCGTCAGGATCGCTGCCAGCCGCGACCACAGCGCCGCGCCTTCCTGCAGCCTCTGGCTCAGCACCGGAATCAACGCCTCGATGCGGTCCTCGCTCGCCGTGCCCAGCCGAACTCCCGTCCGCGCCACCGCTGCAAACGCCTGCAGCACCACATCCGGGTCCTGTGCCGGATCACCCTTCGGCGCCGCTGGATCCAGCTCGATCCGGCCATCCTTCACACGGAATCCGGTCTGCGCGCCGAGCTTGAATCCATTCGCCGGCCGCGCGCTGACCACACTCTGCCCGGCGGCCTCCATCCCCGCCAGCAGCCGCCGCTCAATCAACCGCGCGTGTCGGAAATACACGCGCATCCAGTACGCCGCATCGATCTTCCCTGCACCGCGAGCGTTCTCGCGCATGGCCGCCGGTAACCCAATCGCGCGCTCCGCCGCCGCATCCTGCGTCAGCCAGTCGAGCACGTTGTCATCCCGCTCGTGCTTCCAGTGCAGAAAGCACCGCGCCGACGTCAGAAACGCAATCGCCTCCTGGAACTCCTCCTCATCACTCTCCTGCCTTGCGCCCACCAGCTTCTTCACCCAGCCGCACACATGCGTGTCGCGCAGCCCGCCCGGACAGTCCTTGATATTCGGCTCCAGATGAAACAGCGTCCCGCCATATTTCGCATAGCGATCGCGCGTCAGCGTCCCCAGCTCCGCAAGAATCTTTCGCCCATCGCGCCCGTGCCGGTTCGCCTCCAGCTTGCGCTCCAGCGATGCAACGACCTCGCGATCGCCCGTCACATAACGCAGGTCCAGCAACGCCAGCCCGAACTCCGGGTTCGTCGCTTCGAACCGCTCGCAATCCTTCGGCGTGCGCGTTGTCAGCGCCACCTGCAGGCCCGAATCCCACAGCGCCTGCGACACGCGCCGGACCGCATCCTTCACCGCGTCCGGCTTCGGCGCACACACCAGCAGATCAACGTCCGAGTGCGGAAACAGCTGCCCGCGCCCATAGCCTCCCACCGCCGCGATCGCCACGCCGGCCAGCCTGCGATCCGCGGCAACCTCGCGCGCCCAAAACGAGCTCACCACCTCGTCGACCAGCGCCCTGCGCGCATTCACCGCGCGCAAACCGGGGCCCCCGGCGAGCTTGCTCGCTGGGGTGGGCGGCCCATTGCCGTCGGCCTCAAACGCGCGCCGCACCTCCAGCATCCGGCTCTGGTACTCCGAACGCGCAGGCACGCCGCTCGTAATCGTCGTTGCCAGTGCGGACCCTCCCAAGTCGATGTCGGGTGCCCCGTTCATGACAGTCTCATCGTCATGAGCGGGATCGCCTCGACTACCAACAAACAACTCCTTACAGCGCGATCTCTCCGCGCTCATCATTGCGAATCCGGATGGCCTCATCAATGCGCGAGACAAAAATCTTGCCATCGCCGATCCGCCCCGTGCGCGCCGCCGAAATAATCGCCTCGATCGCCCGATCCTTCATCTCATCCGCGACCACCAGCTCCAGCTTCACCTTCGGCAGCAGGTCCACCGCGTACTCGCGCCCGCGATAGAACTCCGTGTGTCCCTTCTGCCGCCCATGTCCGCGCGCCTCGAAGATCGTGATTCCCGAGACCCCAGCCTCAACCAGCGCTTCCTTCACCGCATCCAGCTTTGACGGCTGAATCACCGCCTCAATCTTCTGCATCTCCACTCTGCCTTTCTAATCCCTGTTCCCTGATCCCTGCTTCTAAGCTGCTTCCCAGTCATACCCCTCTTCACCATGCTGCGACAGGTCCAGCCCCTCACGTTCAGCATCTTCGCTGACCCGTAGGCCAATCAGCTTATCAACTACAAACAGAATGATCAGCGTACCCACAATTGACAATCCCCAGGCAATGGCCACCCCGATCGCCTGATTGAGCAGCTGCCTCGGATTGCCCGCAAACAGCCCATTGATACCCACGCCCGGATTGATAACCGCCCGCGCAAACAGCCCCGTCAGCAGCGCCCCGATCGTCCCGCCCGCGCCATGCACGCCAAACGCATCCAGCGAATCGTCGTAGCCGAAGATGTTCTTCACCTTCACCACCATCCAGAAGCAGAACACGCCGGCGATCAGCCCAATCCACAGCGCTCCCATCGGCGTCACAAACCCCGAAGCCGGCGTAATCGCCACCAGCCCGGCCACCGCGCCCGAGATCCCGCCCAGCGCGCTTGGCTTGCCATTGCGAATCCACTCCGCCGCCATCCACCCGATCGCCGCCGCCGCCGCACCAAAGTGTGTCGCCACAAACGCGCTCGTCGCCAGCCCGCTGGCCGCCAGCGCCGACCCCGCATTGAACCCAAACCACCCCACCCACAGCAAACACGCGCCAATAAAGCTCAGCACCACCGAGTGCGGCGGCATCGGTCGCTGCGGATATCCCAGCCTCTTGCCGAGGTACAGCGCGGTGACCAGCGCGCTCACTCCGCTCGTCACATGCACCACCGTCCCACCCGCAAAGTCCAGACACGGAATCCCATGGCCCGTCGCATTCAGGAACCCGCCTACGCCCCACACCATGTGCGCCATCGGGCTGTACACCACGATCGCCCACAGCACCATGAACACCAGCATCGCCGAAAACTTCATCCGCTCCGCGAACGCGCCCGTAATCAGCGCCGGCGTGATGATCGCAAACATTAGCTGGTACACCATGAACGTCTGCTCCGGAATCGTCGCCGCATAGTTCGCATTCGGCGCCAGCCCCACCCCCCGCAAAAAGATGTTATGTAGCCCGCCGATAAACGCGTTCCCCTGTCCAAACGCCAGCGAGTACTCCACGAACGCCCACAGCACCGTCACGACCGCCATCATCGCGAACGTCTGCATCATCGTTCCCAGCACATTCTTCTTCCGCACCAGGCCGCCATAGAACAGCGCCAGCCCCGGCCCGCTCATCAGCAGCACCAGCGCCGCCGACACCAGCATCCACGCGTTATCGCCCGCACTCTGCGCCTGCGCCACCGCCGCCGTATTCGCCGCCGCAGCCTTCTCCAGCGCCGCAATCCGGTCCGGCGTCAAAGTTGCTGCCGTCGCGTTCGTCTGCGCCACCGCCGCACCGCACGCCAGCAGCACTCCCAGCACGGCCGCCATCATCACCAAACGCTTCCGCCCGAACGCACCTAACCACCGCATGCTCATCTATCTCTCCACAACGTGTGCAGATACACCTCAAGCCCGGCGCCCAGAAGGCACAGCCCGACTCAAAAATCGCTCCACCAGCGTCGCGGGTGGCGGAACGCTAACTTGTCGTCCAGATGCGTCTACTTTACAACGCATTCACCCACAGGCCAACACTTGTAAACTCGCCCTATGAGCGAACGCCCCATCCACATCGCCTGGGCCTCCATCCCGCCCGAGCAGCTCAACCCTCTTCTCTCGCGCCAGTTCGTCACCGGCTCCCAGGCCATGCTCTCGCGCATTCAGCTCGCCAAAGGCTGCATCGTCCCACGCCACGTCCACCCCAACGAGCAGATCGCCTTCATCCTCTCCGGCACCCTCCGCTTCTCCCTCGGCGACGAAACCACCGCCGAGGACTACATCGTCCGTGCCGGCGAAGTCCTCGTCATCCCCGCCAACCTCCCCCACCTCGCCGAGGCCCTCGAAGACACCGACAACCTCGACATCTTCGCCCCTCCCCGCCAGGACTGGATCGCCGGCAACGACGCCTACCTCCGCAGCTAGCGCCTTTCCTAACTCCCTAACCCTTCGCCCTACCTATGCCCAACGACCGCATCCTCGTCCTCGGAGCCACCGGCCAGCTCGGCGCCGCGCTCTGCCGTCAGCTCGGCCCCGCGGCCATCCCCGCCGCCCGCCGCCCACCCTCCCCTGACTGGCTCACCCTCGACCTCGCCACCCTCACCGAATCCCCCGACGAGCTCGTCAGCACCCACTCCCTCACCGCCATCATCTGCTCCGCCGGCGCCACCGACGTCGAACGCTGCGAGTCCGACCACGCCTGGGCCGACGCCGCCAACCACCTCGGCCCGCTCGCTCTCGCCCGCGCCGCCGCCCACGCCCGAATCCCCTTCGTCTTCTACTCCACCGACTACGTCTTCCCCGGAACCCCCGAAAATCCTGGCCCCTACCGTGAAGACGCCGCCACCCACCCGCTCTCCGTCTACGGCGGCACCAAGCGCCTCGGCGAGGTCGAAATCCTCAAAGAAAACCCCGCCGCGCTCGTCCTCCGCACCACCACCGTCTACGGTCCCGACCCCCAGGGCAAAAACTTCCTCTACACCCTCCGCCGCCTCCTCACCGCCGGCCAATCCATGCGCGTGCCCACCGACCAGCTCGCCACCCCCACCTACAACGAGGACCTTGCCGCCGCCACCCTCGCCCTCCTCCGCGGCGGTTACTCCGGTCTCTTCCACGCCGCCGGCCCCACCATGCTCTCCCGCATCGCCTT
This sequence comes from Acidobacteriaceae bacterium, assembly GCA_035651235.1. Classification (GTDB taxonomy): domain Bacteria; phylum Acidobacteriota; class Terriglobia; order Terriglobales; family Acidobacteriaceae; genus Granulicella. The sequence goes on along the minus strand of DASRGC010000032.1, from coordinate 30,470 downwards.
CGCCCGCCTCGCCTGCCAGATCCTCTCGCTCGACGACTCTCTCCTCCTCCCGCTCACCACCTCCCAGCTCCAGCAGCGCGCCGCCCGCCCCCTCATCGCCGGCCTCGACTCCACCAAACTGAACACCACCCTGGGCCGCCAATTCTTCCGCACCCCCGAACAAGGCATCCGCGACTGGCAGGCAACACTCGCCTAGCTTCCTGTTTCCATACGGCTAAACACGTCCGCACAGCCTCTTAAACAAGATCCGGAGCGGCTCCGGCACAAGCGGGGACTTCGGCCGAGTGAGCTAGTCTCTTCGCTGCCCGGACAGCGGAGGCGCTGTATGGAATGGCAACTATCAAATCAAAGGGGTAGTGCTGGCCTGAGGCAAGCGTGGCAATCCCTGTCAGCAGTAAAAACGCGCCAGCGACTGCAAATGGAAAGGACCACCGTCGCAAATACCAGCAGATGAGCAGCGCCGTCGAAAAGTGCACGGACGGAATGCTATTCGGCGGGACATGGAGATGGATGATGTGCGGCGTGACAGTATGAGGCAATACGGGAAAGCCCGGAAATGCGAACGCCGGCCCCGACACAGGAATCGCCGCATAGAACAAGGGCGCGAGCGCCAGGTTCAGCAGGATCGCATAAACAACCTCACGGTAATCAGGTCGCGGCTCATAGACGATGAGCAGCCACATCACTGCGGCCGGCAATAGGCCATAGAAAAGGTTGAGCGCCCAGACGCCCCACACATGCGATAGCAGAATTTGGCCCATCCACGCGCCGCCTTCGCCCAGGTGCAAAAACTGATCCATCCGATAGATGTACAGGTCATAGCGGATGCCGATGAGCTGCCCCTCTTGTTTCACTATCCAGAAAGTCACGATCGAGCCGGCGAAACACAGAAATGCGATTACGGCCTTTCGCAAATCGTGCGGCCCGTCTTTCAGTAGGTAGCGGAGCATGTAAAAGAGCGCCCAGAGGGCGCAGATGACCGTCGCTGATTCTCGAATGGCGAACGGGACATGCATCGTGTGGCAAGCCTATCGTTGGAAAGGTTTGAAGCCAAGAGTTTTCTCCACACCAGAACACCATGGCAGACGCAAAAGCAGCGATCGAGGCAGTCCTGCGTAAGAAGACTCGCGGGTCAACGGTGCACCGACCTTCGTAACAACCTCTCGTAATCGCGCCACACGACCTTTTTTTCGCTTCCACACCGCTTTTCCTCGATGTAGGCTTGCCCAAACCCAGTGAACTGCTATGGCCGCCACATTTACGCTTCCGCGTCCGCCCGCTGCCGAATCCGGCACGCGTTCCCGTGTGGCGGCATTGGGTTTGACCATAGGAGCGCTCGCGGCCGTCGGCGTCTTTCTTGTGCCGTTCTTGTTTCCTCCTTCGCATCCCAGTCTATCGGCCGCATACACGGCCGGATTTAACAATAGAGTCGCAGCTTTCGCCGCAGCTTTCGTCGGTCTTTTAAGCTTCGCCCTGGCATGGAAATTCCAACTCTTTCCCCGCCGTACAGAAGTTCCCGATAGGGAATCCATACCGTTATGGCTTGTGATAACTTGCGTGGCAGCCTCGGCCGCGTTCACAGTCGCGGTCGGCTATCTTCTTTGCAGAGCAGAGCTGGCATCAGTCGACAATCGATATTTTCTGGAATACATCGATGATGTATCCAGATATCACCAACGCATATACGTAGATTTCTCCTTCGCCTACGGTCCGCTCCTCTTGTACTTCCCGCTGTGGATGCATTCCCTGTTGCGCCCTCTCCACATCGGGTTGGAAGGTTCCTACTACACCGCCCTGACGATCACGGACGTTCTTGGCGTAGTAATCGCGTGGTTCACACTCGAGAGTCTTCCCCTCAGCAGAAAAATCAAAGCCATCACCCTTTGCATGTTCGCCATTCTGTCGATGTGCCCGGTGATGGGACTTAGTTACACCCTTGTCCGGTTTCTGGCTCCCTTTTCCACGCTCCTCTTTGCTTCGCGGATAAAGAATCCGCTGTTCCTCGCGTTGGCGTTCTCGTTTGGCGAGGCCCTGCAACTGGGCATCTCGCCTGAGCTGGGCATCGCCTTCGCTGCTGGAGCCTGCTTTTACACCGTCTGCATGACCGCGAAAAACGGTCGCGCATGGATCGTCGCGGTCCTGGCTCCGCTGCTGAGCGCAGGCATATTCCTCTGGATCGCTGGCGGCCATTACCCGGATTCAATCCGCTTCTATTCGCACGGGGACCTGAACCTCATCGTTGAGCCGTTGGGCTACATCATTCTTTTTTTGATTGCCACAGTCTGGCTGGTCCCCCGCATGCTCGCAGGTGCCTTCCGGCAGCGCCGGCCCGAAGCAGTGCTGCTTGCCAGTCTGTTCGTGGTCTCCCTTGGACTTTTAGTCCCTGCTTTTGGTCGCTGCGATCCGCTCCATGTCTTCTTCAACGGCGCAGGAATGTTTGTGCTCGCATCGATAGCTATCGGCGAGTACTCCGGAGACGTTCGCAAACTATGGTTCCTTGGTTTTGCCTGTTCTTTGATGTGGATGCAGTTTGTAAACTTTATGCTTCGACCGGACGTAAAGCGGGCGGTCGGATTTGACCGTACGGCACTCGTGCAGAACTGGATCGATATCTCCCGGCTTGAATCGATTACCGGAAGTGCAAAGATCTCGGTGCCCTTTTGGGTGCCGCTCGGAGTTGAAAACGAATTGAAGCGCAGCGGCCATTTTTTACCCGATCGCGAGAGCTTCAATCTGCTCGTGACCAATCCGGATGCGGAAAGGGCGCGAACGGCCCGTATGGACCGCGCTCAATGGGCACTGATCCCTACGAAAGACTTCCTGGATTGGGAAACCCCCACGAACACATCGCGGATACTCGGAATCGGCTATAACTTTTATCCGAAGTATCGACAACCATACGTGTATGGCGCAATTCTTCTCGAAGAACTCCAGACGCATTGGACCCGCGTAGCCACGGTCGGGGATTGGATTCTCTATCGCCAGAACGCCCGAATGGGTCAGTCCCTTCATCCGTGAGAGAGCCAGTGAGTTCGGCCCAGTCCACGGCTTCGAATACATCACCGCGCCACCATCTCACCCCCGGCGCCATCCTCACCTTCCTCATCTTCTCCTTCGCCACCCTCACCATCGGCATCATGGCCCTGCCCCGCGCCGGGCGTCTCTATGACTTCCGCGCCTTCTACGGCGCCGGCTGGCTCCTGCTCCACAACCCTCACCAGCTCTTCAGCCTCTCCATCCAGGAGACCGTCCAGAACGCCGTCGTCTGCCCCATGTACCGCGGCGTCCCCTTCTACCATCCAGCGTACGAGGCTCTGCTCTACGCTCCACTGACCCTGCTCTCTTACCGCCACGCCTACATCGTCTTCGCCGTCGTCAACCTGCTCCTGCTCGCCCTCTGCTATCGCCTCGCTCCTCTGGCCGCAGACCCGCGTATCGCCAGAATCCCGCGCCCGCTGCTCTTCTTCCTCTGCTTCCCTGCCTTCATGGCCATCGCCGAAGGCCAGGACTCCATCGTCTTCCTCCTCCTGCTTTGCCTTCTCTGGCGAGCGCTCGCCTCCACCCGCGACCGCACCGCCGGCATCCTCCTCGCAATCGGCCTCTTCAAGCTCCAGATCGCCCTCGCGCTGCTGTTCTTCCTCGCCCTCTTCCTGCCCGCACCCCGCCGCACACGGCTTCTCCTGTCATTAGCTCCCTCAGCCGCAGTCGTCGCACTCCTCTGCGTGCTCATCACCGGCCCGCGCGGCATCGCCGACTGGTTTCACCTCGTCGGTTCCGCCTCCATCGCCTCCCACCTGAACCATCACGCCCAGTCCGTCATCGCCGTTTACCCCAAGGCCATGCCCACCCTCAACGGCCTGCTCTTCGTCTGCGGCGCCCGCCTGCTCTCCCCGCACCTGTCGCTCGCTCTCGACGTCCTGCTCTCCGTCATCGTCTTCGCCGCCGTCGTCTATCTCTGCCGCTCCGCCCGCAGCCTCGCCGTCGCCTTCTGCGCTGCACTCGCCGCCGCCCTTCTTCTTTCGCCGCACCTCTTCCTCTACGACTACGTTCTGCTTCTGCTCCCCGTTCTTCTCCTCGCGCATCCACGCCAGCCGTTCTTCACCGCCTCCTACTTCCTCCTCGCTTACATCCTGTTCATCCTCAAAGGCCTCGACTGGTTCGCGTTCATGGCCGTCGTTCCCCTCTTCCTCCTCGCCGCTCTTCTCTTCGACCGCACCCCCAATCAAGCCCGCATTCCCGACGCGGAAAAAGTGACCCCCCACCCGTTAACTGCCGCAGAATGAATACTTTGCCTTTAACTCCTTTGTTTTGAATATTTTGGCATCAAAGTCCAAGCCTAACTCTTTTACCTTGAAGACTTTGCGCAAAAACCCCGGGGGAGGGGGTACCCTCCGCGCAAAAATGTATCCTCAAACTCAGCGCTTATGCTCGATCTCATTCGCCGCCAGCTCCAGCAGTCCCTCGACACGCTGACCAGGGTCCTCCACGACGAATCCGTCCACCAATCGCTCCTCGAAGCCGCGCGCGTCACCGCCGAGGCCATGCAGAACGGCCACAAGCTCCTCGTCTGCGGCAACGGGGGCAGCGCCGCCGACACCCAGCACGTCGTCGCCGAGCTCGTCGTCCGCCTCACGGTTGATCGTCCCGCACTCCGCGCCATCGCCCTCACCACCGACAGCTCCATCTTCACCGCCGTCGGCAACGACTACGGCTTCGAGCACATCTTCTCCCGCCAGGTCGAAGCCCTCGGCCAGCCCGGCGATGTCCTGCTCGCCATCTCCACCTCCGGCAACTCCCCCAACTGCCTCCGCGCCCTCGAGCGCGCCCGCTCCCTCTCCCTCACCACCATCGCCTTCACCGGCTGCGAAGGCGGCAAGGCTGCCCCGCTGGCCGACATCAACGTCATCGTCCCCTGCACCGTGACCATGAACATCCAGGAGTCGCAGCTCGCCCTCGAGCACATCTTCTGCATGCTGGTGGAGCGCTGCTGCTTCGGCCCCGACTTCGGGAAATAGCCTTCGGGAAGTAGCCTTCGCCGGCTAGTCCGCGCTCACCACTCCCGCAGATGCCTCCGTACTCGCCGCCGCATGTGCCACCAGCGGCAACTGCACGGTCAGCCGAGCCCCGCCGCCTTCGCGGTTCTCCGCCCGAATCGCCCCCCCGTGCGCCCCCGCAACCGCCTGCACAAACGCCAACCCCAGGCCGTAGCCCCGCGACGCGCTTCCCTTCACGCCCGGCCTGAACAGCTGGCCCTCAAGCTCCGGCGAGAACCCCGGCCCGTCATCCTCCACCACAATCTCTGCAAACTCACCCGCGGCGCGCAGCGCAATCGACACCGTGCGCGCAGGCGGCAGATGTTTCATCTCGTTGTCCAGCAGATTCGCAATCATGCGGTGCACCAGGCCGGCGTCGGCCATCACCTCCACGGGCTGCCCTGCCGAGAACTCCAGCCGCAGCCCCTTCTCGCTCATGCACGGCCGATACAGCTCAATCATCCCATCCAGCAATTGCTCAAGGTCCACTCGCTCCGGCTCGACGCGCAACGCATGCGCCTGCGCCTCCGCCACATCCAGCGACTGATTCAGAATCTCCGTGAGCCGGTCGATCTCATTGATCGCACGCTCAATCGACTCCGCATCCTGTTCCTTCACATCGCGCGTCAACACAATCTCCAGCCGCGCACGAATCGCTGTCAGCGGACTGCGCAGATCATGCGCCAGCGAGTTCGTAATGGTGTGCAACTGATGCACCGACTGCTCAATCCGTTCCAGCATCCGGTTCAATGTCGACGACAGTTGCGCGATCTCGTCGTTCCATCCACTCGTCGGCACGCGCCGGCTCAGGTCTGACTCGCCGATATGCGCCGCGACCTCGCTGATCCTGCGCACGTCACCCAGCATCCGCCGCGTGGTGTAGAAGATGATTGCAAAACCGAGCAGCACACACAACGCCCACAGCTTCATGAAGTGCTCGCGCAGCTGGTGCAGCATGCGCAGCTCATCCCGTTCCGACAGGCCAAGATAAATCCGGCTGCCGTCCGGGATCACCACCTCGGCCACGCGATACGGCCTCTTCGCTCCATCCACGTGCAGATCGAACGGCGTATCGGGCTTTGCATTCACGCCGCGAATCGCATTCAAGTACGCAGTCCCATTACCCTCGCCCGCCCACAGCACCGGCGATCCATCCTTCGCCGTCTGCAGAAAGAACACCGAGTCGTTCCTTCCCGCAGTGCCAGGCTCACGGTTTGGAACCTCGCGGCTCGCGAGCTCTGCAACCTCGCCCACCACCCGCCCGTACAGCGCATTCTTCGGCGTCCGCTCGGCCACATCACTCAGCGTCTCCACTTCGCCTGAGATCCACGCGTCCGTGCGCCGCTGAATATCCTTTGCCACAAACGCGTGCAGCGACCAGAAGATGATCAGCGTGCCGCACGCGAATGCGACCGTTCCCCACAGCGAGATCCGCCATGCCGCGCTGTGAACGCGTCTACCGGTCGCGGAGGACATACCCCACACCTCGCAACGTGCGGATCAGCGGCGGCAATCCCTCCGCATCCACCTTCCCGCGCAGACGATAAATGTGCACATCCACAACATTCGTCGCCGGCTGGATCCGCATCCCCCACACCTTATCCAGAATCATGGACCGCGTCACCACGCGCCCCGGATTCCGGCACAGATACTCCAACAGCGTGAACTCCTGCGGTGTCAGGTTGAGCACACGCTCGCCGCGCATCGCCTCGCGGCGCAGCAGGTCCAGCTCCAGATCCAGCACACGCAGGCGCGTCGCCTCCGCGGCAGGCACGTTGCGCTTCAGCAGGTTGCGCAACCTGGCCATCAGTTCGGCCAGCGCAAACGGCTTGGTCAAATAGTCGTCGCCTCCCTGCTCCAGGCCAAGCACGCGGTCATCCACGGTTCGCCGTGCCGACAGAATCATCACCGGCGCATTCACGCCCATCTGGCGCAGGCGCACAATCAGCACCATCCCATCCTGGTCCGGCAGTCCCAGGTCCACGATCAGCGCATCGTGCCTGCTCTCCATGGCCATGCGCTCGGCCGTCTTCGCGTCCGCCGCGGCATCCACGTAGTATCCCGCTTCCGTCAATGCGTTGCGCAGAAACGTCTGTATCTCGAGATCGTCTTCCACTAACAACAACTGCATGTCGCGATGTTAGTGCATCTCCTCGCGTGCTTCAGCCCTCCAACTGCACGCATGCAAATTTCGCCCGGCGAAAGATGAACAGCGCGTCATCTCAACGTTTTTCGCGGGTCATCTCTAACCCTTATAACGAGGTACACGTGGCGCACCCATCCCCGTCTGACCTGTTGAGGCCCCAACGCATGCTGCTCTCCCGGCTCCGCTTCACCTCTGCACTCTGCCTTGCCGCGGCCGTTGCACTCTTTACATCCGCACACGTGGCCGCAGCGCAGAGTTACTCCAGCTCCGACACCACAGCCGAGGTCAGCAGCACCGCCAATTTGCCCGACGCGCCCTCCGCCATCCAGGCGCAGCAGCAACAGCAGCAACAACAACAGCCCTCCTCATCGCAGCCGCAGCAACAGCCTCCCGCGCAAAACCCCACCGCGCCGTCGCTCAGCGACCTTGGCCTTTCGGCGCCGCCGCCCAACCCCGCTCTCCAGGCGCGCCTCGACCGGCATACGCACATGCTGAAGATCCACCAGACGCTCGGCCTTATCACGCTCCTCCCCATGGCCGCAGCCCTGATCAGCTCCGGCAGTGCCACAGCTGGGCATCAACACGGGGGGCAGGATGTTGTCATCAACAGCGGTCCGACTACGCGCCGCGACATCCACGCCGCGCTGGGCGGACTCACGGTCGCGATGTACGGCGCAACCGCGTACTTCGCCGCCGCCGCGCCGAAGATCCCTGAAGGTCACGTCAAAGGCGGCATTAAGATTCACAAGTATCTGATCTGGATTCACGGTCCCGGCATGGTGCTCACGCCTATCCTCGGTGTGATGGCCTTCAACCAGCTCAACAACGGCGAAAAGGTCCACGGCATCGCCTCGGCCCACGCCGCAGTCGCCTGGACCACCGTCCTCTCCTACTCCGCCGCGATCGTCGCCGTCTCCTGGCCGATCAAGCTCTAACCGTTACAGGTGTCCATGAAGATCGTCCGTCTCGCTGCTCTCTTCCTGCTCTCTGCACACGCCTTCGCCCAATCGCCGCAGACCTTCGTCCTCACACAGTCCTCGCTCACGTACCACATGGTCCACCCGGTCCATACGATCGACGGCACCAGCCACGGCGCGCGCGGCAAGGGCGTGTGCGGCAATGGCGTATGCGACTTCCTCGTGGCCGCGCCCGTGAAGTCCTTTGACTCCGGCGACACCAACCGCGACGAGCATATGATCCAGGTCACCCGCGGCGCCGAGTTCCCCGTCGTCACCGTGCGTTTCCGTCTGCCCGAGTCCGCCATCAACTCGCCCACGCTCGACTGCGATCTCGAGGTGAACTTTGCCGGCCAGACCGCGCACTACACGCACGTGCCCTTTCAGCAGACGGTTCAGGGCAACACCCACCACATCACCGGCAGCGTTCCTGCCACGCTTACCGACTTCAAGATCCCGCCACCGTCATTCCTCACGGTCCCCATCCACAACGAGATCCCCGTAAAGGTCGACACCACCTGGCAGCAGCAGTAGCTACTTCGAGCTCGCCAGCGCCGTGGGAGGCGTCGTTCGAATCGGCACCATCCGCACCACCTGATCCGCGCCGAGCAACGCCACCTTTGCACCGGAGTCCACAAACGCGGCGAACCTCACTGGCGTGCCCATCTGGACGTGCGCCAGCTCCTTGCCCGACGCGTCATAGACCATAGCCTCATCCTCGCGGTTCCTCAGGCATATCCGTCCTGTCGCCACGTCCTCGCCCATCATCGTGCCGTACACCTGGCGAACGAGCCGTCCATCCTTCAGCGAGTACACCTGCGTTCTGTCGTCCTGCGTTGTCGCATACAGCAGGTCGCCGACGCGATTCAAGCCATACGTGCCCGCGTAGGCCTTTGAAAGCTCGACCACGACGCTGGCCGTCGTCTTTCCTGTCGCCGCATCCACAACCTCGATCAGGCGGCCGTCGTCTTTCTTCTTCACGATTGCAGCTTCGGCGCTCAGCGTGGGGTCACTCTTGACCTGCGCTTTGGCGTAACTCGAGTTGAGATGGAAGCTGAACAACAGGTCCTTCCATCCATAGCTCGCGGTGTAGTACGGCTTTCCGGCGCTGAACGTGCGCCGCCACAGCTCGGAGCCATCGCTGGTGCGATGCACGACAAGATCCTGCGCATGCTTGCCGGCGTCCTTCCACTCGTCCAGCATTCCGTACTCGACATTCATGTCTCCGAGCGCATACTTCACCTGGCCTGCGTGCATCGTCTTCGTCGAAGCATCGATCAGCCTCGCGTCCTGCTTCTCATGCTTAGGAAATTCCATTATGAGGTCATCGCCGTTCCAGGCGCCGTGAAATCCGCGCACATACATCAGTCGCTTGCCGGTACGGAGGTTCCACAGCCCTCCACGCGTGCGCGTCGACATAGCCAGGAACTGACCGTCGGGCGAGAGCGCCACTGAATACAGCCGAGCCAGCTGGCTCTCCGGCGGCTCAGCCGTGGCGAACCCAGTCACCTTGCCGGCATCGATCTTCGACAAAATAATGTGCCCGTCCCTGTTTTCGGAGGCGAGCACGCCACCCCATACATCTAGCGCCTCGCTCTCGGAGCCGAGAATCACTTGGCCGGCATCGACATTGCTCAGCGATACCTGGAAATCCTTGTAGCCATCCGACAGCACATACGAGCTTCCATCGATTGCCGAAACGCTCCGCAACGTTAAGAAGGGGAGCATCACCTTCTTCAACTGCTTGCCATCCGGAAAGCTGTAGATGCCGGAGTTCTTCGGGTTTAACCGGTTCACACCCGCCACACGATCGTTACCCAGAAACGCATACGCCGTCGTGGCGAGATTGATCAGCCCACTGCCCAGCCTCACCGGGGTCCGAGTACGTAGGTCGAAGGCAAGTTTGCGTTCGTCTGGCCCGATCAGAAGATAGTTTCCATCCGCCGAAAAGCTTGAGGGAACCAGGTCCCCGGCCCATTCACTCTGATCAGTCCAAGACATCAGCAGAGCGAAAAACATATTCGGCTGAAAGAAGTCATTTTTCTCCCACACCACCTGTCCACTGCCAGAATCCAGCAGCGACAAATCCATCCATAACGTGTCTGGGTTCCACTGCAGGCAAATCACCGTGCGTCCATCAGAAGACAGCTTCGTCTGCACGCACGGGTATTTCGTCAGCGGCTCATGCACCTGCATCAGCTTCTGCTGTGCGATGCTCCATTCCTCGGTGTGCAGCCCGTGCGTCGTAAACACCACGCGTTTTGAATCCGGGCTGAACTGCGCAGCGAGCGCGTTTGGGGCGTCAATCTTGAACTCCACCTTCAGAGGATCGCGGTTCAGCACAAAGATCGTGGACTCGTCCTGGGCCAGCAGCTTCGATCCGTCCGGACTGAACCGCAGCCGCTCCAGGTCCATGCGCAGCGGAGGCGTCAGCGGAATCTCCTGCGCTCCCTCGATGTGCGCGGCCTCCGCTCCGCGGTTCTCCAGCACACGCTCATGCCACACCGCGAACCCAGCCGACTGCACCGCCTGCTGTGCTCCGCAGCCCGGCGGCAGCGCAGCAATCAGCTTCTGTATCCTCCCCAGCCGCCGCTCGTTCGGCTTCGTCATCCCGAAAAAGTTTGAAAGCGCGCCCCCGCTCTTGCCCTTCGTAAACTCCACCCGGTCCCAGAAATCCGCGAAGGCCTGCGGCCTGTACCCTGCTGCCGAAATCACGTACACAGCAACGCGATCTGCCTCCTCCTGGTGCTTGTCGTCATCATTGTTTGCTGGCGCGCGGGCCTGCAGATATGCCTCTGCCAGTTGTTGCGCCTTGTGGAACACGTCCGCGCGGTCGCCTACGCTCGTCACGCCCAGCAGCTTCTTCATGTCGGTCGTCGTGTCAAACGCGAACTGGTGTGAGGCGATGTGCCCCATCTCATGCCCCAGCACGCTGGCCAGCTCATCGTCGCTTTTGGCCTCAGCCAACAGCTTGCGCGTCACATAAATCCGCCCGCCCGCCAGGCTGAACCCGTTCACCTCCGGTGAGTCCACAATCTGCACGTGGAAGTGAATATGCGTGTCCGGCAATGTCGCGGCCAGCCGGTCGACGATCGCCTGCAGGTATGCATTCTCCGCCGGATCGCGTACCAGCCGGAACTCCGACTCCGCCTGGTCGGCCATCGCCTCGCCGAGCCACTCCTCCTGCTGTTCGCTGAAGTAGTTCGGCCGCGAGTCCGGAGCCACAATCGGCGGCGCTCCGCACGCCGCGCTCTGCGAAGCAGGCTTTTGTTGCGCAAAGGTGCATAGCGGCACACACAAAACCAGGGCCGGCGCGAAGGGGCGAACCGCGTTTCGAAGCGTCATAAGCAACAGATGGAAGATCGCCGGAAGCATATCATCCGCCTCCGTTCGCGCAACCCTCCCGAACCGAGGTACTCAAGTACCCCCGTTCCGGTGGCTCACAACGTCTTCGCCAGACGCTTCTTCGCCGGTGGCTCGGGCGCCTCTTCTACCGCATCGCTATAGACCCGCACCGACCGGCCGCCCAGGATCACCTTGTCGTGCACTTCCGCCTTGCAGAACGGATCGTCGACGTTTTCGGTGTCGAGGATCTGCCGCCACGGCCGCTGGTTCGGCGGCTCCGGCAGCACGTATTCCACCCCGGTGTCCGCCGCATTTACCAGGATCAGGAAGCTGTCGTCGACCACCGGCTCGCCGTCTTCATCCATCACGCCCAGCGTTCGGCCGTTGAACATCACCCCGATGGACTTGCTCCAGCCCTCCTCCCAAACCTGATCGGAAACCTCCTGCCCGTCGGTGCCGAACCATGCCACATCGCGCACGACAGAGCCGCGAATCTGGCGGTCCTGAAAGAAGCGCCGGCGATGCAGGTTCGGGTGGTCCTTGCGCAGTTGGATCAGGCTTGCCGTGAACTCGAGCAGGCGCTTCTGCGCGTCGTCGAGCTTCCAGTTGAACCATGTGAGCTCGTTGTCCTGGCAGTAACCGTTGTTGTTGCCGTTCTGCGAATGCCCAACCTCATCGCCGCCGAGCAGCATGGGAACGCCCTGGCTGAGCATGAGCGTGGTGAGAAAGTTACGCATCTGCCGCTCACGAAGCGCATTGATATTCGGATCGTCGGTCGGCCCCTCGGCGCCCATGTTCCAACTGTCGTTGTTGTCGGAACCGTCTTTGTTGTCGTCGCCGTTGGCCTCGTTGTGCTTGTCGTTGTAGCTGACCAAATCGCAAAGCGTGAAGCCATCGTGTGCGGTGACAAAGTTGATCGACGCCGACGGCGTGCGGCCTTCGCTCTGATACAGGTCGCTCGACCCCGTGATGCGGTAGGCGAAATCAGAGAGCTGTCCGCTGTCGCCCTTCCAGAAGCGGCGGATCGTGTCGCGGTACTTGCCATTCCACTCCGCCCATAAGACCGGAAAATTCCCGACCTGGTAGCCGCCTTCGCCGACGTCCCAGGGCTCGGCGATGAGTTTCACATCAGCGATGGTCGGGTCCTGATGGATGGTATCGAAGAAGGCGCTCAGCTTACTCACGTCGTGCAGCTCGCGCGCGAGCGTGGACGCGAGATCGAAGCGGAAGCCATCGACGTGCATCTCCGTGACCCAGTAACGCAGGCTGTCCATCACCAGCTTGAGCACCTGCGGGTGATAAAGATTGAGCGTGTTGCCCGTGCCCGTGTAGTCCATGTAGAACTCCGGGTTGTCCGGAACGGTGCGGTAATACGTGGTATTGTCGATGCCCTTCCAGGAGAGCAGTGGCCCCCGCTCATTGCCTTCGCAGGTGTGGTTGTAGACCACGTCGAGGATGACCTCGATCCCTTCCTGATGCAGGCGCTTCACCATGCCCTTGAACTCCGCCACGGGCTGAATGTCGGTGCCGCTGGAGCTGTAACGCGTCATCGGCGCAAAGTATCCCAGCGTGTTGTAGCCCCAGTAATTGTGCAGCCCTTTGTCGACAAGGCTCCCCTCATCGATGAAGTAGTGAACAGGCAGTAATTCAACCGCAGTAACGCCAAGCTTCTTGAGGTACTTGATGCTGGATTCATGCGCGAGCCCCGCGTAGGTTCCGCGGAGATTCTTCGGGACATCCGGGTTGAGCATCGAGAAGCCCCGGATGTTTATCTCGTAGATAATCGAGTCCGCGATGGGAGTCTCCGGCGGGCAATCGTCGCCCCAGTCAAAACGGCCATCGATGACAATGGCCTTCGGAACGCCGGCCGCGCTGTCCTGGTCATCTTTTTTGCGCGGATCACCCGACTGCACATCGTAAGGAAAGATCGGCGCCTTCCAGTCAATCTCTCCGGTCAGCGCCTTCGCGTAAGGATCGACAAGCAGCTTCGCGGCGTTGAAGCGCAGCCCCTTTTCGGGCTCCCACGGACCTTCCACCCGAAAGCCATAGCGCTGCCCCGGCTTGATGTTGCGTATCAGTCCGTGCCACACGTACGCGGTGCGCTCCCGCAGATGCACGCAGTCGGTCTGCTTTCCGTTCTCATCGAAGAAGCAGACGTGAACGGCGGTCGCATTCTCTGAATACAGCGCGAAGTTCGTTCCGTGGGTTGTCGGTGTCGCTCCCAGCGGATACGGTTTTCCGGGCAAAAGTGTGCGCGTCGGCATAGGCGTGCGCCTCCGTAAAAAATCAGATCAACAGCTTCCCATGAATGAGGATTGGCCGTATGTCGCAATGACGATAGATGCTGCCAGCTACGCCCAAAGCTGTCTGAAGGCCCGAAGCCCCGAAGTCCGTTATTCGACCGCGAGTGTAACGCCAACCGTGTGCGTCACGATATTGCCGGCGAGGTTGGTTCCCGTGGCGTGCACAGTTATGGCGTAGTTGGTCACCGGCAGGACCGACTCAGGCGCGGTGCGCGCCCCGCAACCTGTGACCCCGAAGAGCGCACACGCGACGAACAAAACCAGAAGGCGCGGAAGCGTTCGCCGGCGCCGCAAACCAAGCAGGCAGATTGCGACAGCGGCTGCGAATGCGAGCTCCGGCTGTGCATTGGCGCTATGCGCCGTGGTTGCGGGCGCAAGGACAGTCATCGTTACCGGCGCCTTGGACGCGCCGGGCACAACGGCCGGCGGAGAGAAGCTCACCGTGGCTCCCGCCGGCAACCCAGAGGCGCTGAACGTGACCGCGCCGGTAAACGGCGTCCCCTGGGAAGCCACCGACAGCGTGAAGTTGGCCGAGGACCCGGCGATTGCCGTCTGCTGCGTATTGCCGGTCACGCCGATGGTGAAATCCGGCAACGCATTCACCGCTTCGATAACGTTGGCCGACGTGCTCGCGTGGAAGTCGGCGTCGCCGGAGTACGCAACGGAAAGCGCGTGATTGCCGGTCGCGGGGTTAAGTTCCACGGCAGAGGCAGAGCCGTTGATCAGCGGCGCCGTCGCAACAACGTTGCTGCCATCCAGAAATTGCACGGTGCCGGTCGGCATCCCCGAAGTGGTCGACGCGACCTGCACGTTTAGCTGGAGCGGCAAGGACGCGTACGCGGTGGACGGAGGCGCGAAGTTGACGGTCGTTGCCGCCGGCACAATGGTCAGTTTTCCGGAGTTCGCCGCGAGAGACAGCGTGTAGTTTGCGCTGGCCGCGCCGGTAAGCGTCGCTGTGATCGGATAGGTGCCGACAGTTGGCCTCGAAGACGTCGTCGCAGTGAACGCCGCCGAGACGTTCGACTGATCCTGTGGCAGAACTCCGCTGAGCGATCCTGTGAGCGCGGGAAGCGGCGCGCCGAAGCTCGCCGTTACCGCTGCGGGCGTCGCCGTAACGGATGCGGGCGAGATCACGATCGACGATGTAGACGTCGTGGAGCGATGGAGCCCGTCGCCCGCATAGACAGCCTTGAGATTGTGGCTGCCCGCGCCGAGCGTTGGGAGCGCCACGGTTGCGGTGCCCTGCACGAGCGACGCCGTCGCAATCGGCGTAGCGCCGTCGAGTACCTCGACCAATCCCTGCGGCGACCCGGGGCTGCCCGCAGCGGTGATGACGGCCTCCGCCGTGCCATAGACCGCGTCGGGTGTCTCCTGTGTCAGCGCCGTCGCGCGCCCGTTCAGTGCGCCCGGCGAATAGAGCTTGCCGTCAGTGAATACGATCTGCACCGTGTGATTGGCGGCGTCCGCGATGACCGGCCAGCCGAAGTTGGAGACCGCCGCGCCGGTCGGCAGATTCTGCGGTGAGTTCAGTGCGATCGAGCCGTCTGGCGCGAGACCCTGCAGGCCTCCGCCCGCAACAGTGGTAATCGTTCCGCCGGGCGCGATGCGGCGCAGCCGATGATTGTTCTCGTCGGCGATGAAAAGATTGTTCGCGGTGTCCAGCGCGACGCCTGTAGGCCGGCTGAATTGTGCAGTTATCGCGGGCCCGCCGTCGCCGGAAGTGCCGACCACGCCCGTACCCGCATACGTGGAAATGACGCCCGCAGCGCTGACGACACGAATGCGCTCATTGGCTGTATCGGCGAAAAAGATGCGGCCGTCCGGGCTTGCGGCAATGCCGGACGGCTCATTGAGCTCGGCTGATGTGGCCACACCGCCATCGCCCGCGAAGCCTTGCGTGCCGTTGCCCGCGATCGTCGTGATCTGTCCGGCGTTGATGCGGCGCACGCGTTCGTTGCCCTGGTCGCAAACAAGGAGTGCTCCGGTTGAATCGAGCGCGATGGCGGCCGGCTGATTGAGCGATGCGGATGTTGCAGCGCCGCCGTCGCCGCTATAACCGCGGACACCGTTGCCCGCGAACGTGGTGATGCTGCCAGCCTTCACGGCCCGAATACGCTGGTTGTCGCTATCGGCGATGTAGACCGTGCCGTCGGCAGCCACCGCGACCGACGATGGAGAGTTCAGCTCCGCGGCGGATGCCGGCCCGCCGTCCCCGGCAAACCCCTGCGTGCCGTTGCCGGCGACGACAGTGATCGCGCCGCCGATGGAAATCTCGAAGACCTGATTGCGTGCGCTGTCGGCGACGAAGAGATTGCCGGCAGAGTCGTACGCGACGCCTGCCGGACGCATGAGCGGCGAAGAGGCGCTCTGCGCGTTCGCGGCTGAACTTGCTCGAAGCGCAGCGACAACCGCAACCAGCGCAGCCCAGACAAACTTCGACCTTCGCAGCCCGGCGACCAGGAATCCTCCTCAGCGCTCTTCGCGGATTCTGCGTCGATCATACTGCCGCCTCCGGCCGATTCAGCGCCGCGAAAGTGGGATGGCCTACTCCTGCACAACGGCCTTCACAAGGTTGCGCGGCCGGTCGACGTCCACCCCATTCTCCAGCGCCATGTAATACGCGAAGAGTTGCAGCGGGATGACCTCCATGATGGGCAGAAGGTACTCGTTCGCGGGTTCGATCTCAATCAGGTCGGTCGCAACCTCGCGCAGCTTTCCGTCCCCGGAGTTGCCGAGCACGATCGTGCGTGCGCCCTGCGCCTTAAGATCGCTGAGAAGCGCAACGGTCTTCTCGTAGCGCAGCACGGACTCGGCATCCTGCCAGTCGACGGTCGCGAGCGCAACGATCGGGACCTCATCCGACACGAGCGCATTGGGTCCGTGCTTGAGCTCGCCGGCCGGATAACCCTCCGCATGCATGTACGACGATTCCTTGAGCTTCAACGCGCCTTCGCGAGCGATAGGGTAGTGAATGCCGCGGCCGAGATAGAGCAGCGTCTTCGCAGAGCTGTAGCCCGATGCCAGCCGCTCCGTCGTCTCACGCCAGCCGTCGAGCTGCCGCTCGATCATCGGCGGAATCTCCCAGAGCTCCGCAAGCTGGCGCTGCATCTCGTTCGCGTCGATGGTGCCGCGCGCGTCGGCGGCCTCAAGGCTTAGCAGGCGAAGCACGAGCAACTGTGCGGTGAAGCTCTTGGTCGCAGGAATCGCGCGCTCCACGCCGGCGTGCGTCGGCAGGTAAAGGTCGGCTTCGTTTGCCATCGAGGAGTGCTCGACGTTTGTCACGGCGAGCGTAGGGTGTTTGCGCTGCCGGGCTTCGCGGAGCGCCGCCAGGGTATCGGCGGTCTCGCCGGACTGCGAGATAACGAGCACGGCGGGGTCGCGCTTCGTGTTGGTCGAGCGCGTGATGTACTCGCTGGCATACTCGACATCTACAGATAGACCGGAGGCGTCCTCCAGCATGATCTCGGCGGCAAGGCCGGCGTGGCGGCTGGAGCCACTGGCCGCGATCACCAGGTCCTTGTGCTTGCGGAAGCACTCGGCTGCATCCGTGAGGGCCTTCATCTGGATGCAGCCGTCCGCAACATATTGCTCCATCGTGCGGGCGAGCGCGTCCGGCTGCTCGTAGATCTCGCGAAGCATCGCGTGCGCGAAAGTGCGATCGCTCATCGGGTGACGGTCTCCAAAGCCTTCATTGTAGCCAGAGCGAACGCGTTAGTCTGTTGAGGATGCGATTGGTCCCCAAGTTTCTACTGTCTGCAACGGCGCCCGAGCACTTCCCGCAGACCGCGCGCACAGCAGATGCGCCGGAGATCGCCTTCCTCGGCCGATCGAATGTCGGCAAGTCTTCGCTGATTAATGCGCTGCTCGGTTCGGCGGAGGCGAAGGTCTCCTCAACGCCGGGACGCACGCGCGCCACCAACTTCTTCGCGCTGCACGAAGGAACGCCGCAGAAGTTCAATCAGCGGCCGGCGCTGATCTTCGCTGATCTGCCCGGCTACGGCTACGCGAAGATTTCGAAGTCCATCTCTGCGGAGTGGCCAAAGTTCATCGAGCCGTATCTTGCCGAACGCGAGACGCTGGCGCTTTGCGTCTGCCTGGTCGATTCGAATATCCCACCCCAGCCCAGCGACACGCAGCTTCTCGAAGCACTCCGGCAGATACAGCGGCCGCATCTTGTCGTCGCCACGAAGGCCGATCGGCTCGGCGGCAACCAACTCACAAAGTCCTTGGCTGCACTAAAGCGCGCGCACGGCGAGGAACACATTCTCCCGGTCTCGTCGAAATCGGACAACGGCGTGAAGGCGCTCTGGTCGGAAATCCTGAGCGTGCTTCCAAGCTGAAAGAAAAGCCCTGCAGCATCGCCGCAGGGCTTCTGTGTGTTTTGTCAGCAATTATTCGCCGTAATAATCCAATCCCAGGTGCGTGATCAGGTCCTCGCCCATGATGTGCCGAAGCGTGTTCTTCAGTTTCATCGACTGAATAAACAGATCGTGCTCCGGATACACACCCGGCGCCGAATCCGGATCCTTGAAGTAGAAGCTCAGCCACTCCTGGATACCGAGATTCTTCAGCGCCGGCGTACGCTGCGCGAGATCCATAAACAGGCAGAGATCGAGCGCCAACGGCGCAGCAAGGATCGAGTCGCGGCAGAGAAAGTCCACCTTGATCTGCATCGGGTAGCCGAGCCAACCGAAGATGTCGATGTTGTCCCAGCCTTCCTTGTTATCGCCGCGCGGCGGATAGTAGTTGATCCGCACCTTGTGATAAATGTCGCCGTACAGCTCCTTGTTCTTCTCCGGCTGGAAGATGTACTCCAGCACGCCGAGCTTCGACACTTCCTTGGTCTTGAAGTTGTCCGGATCGTCCAGCACCTCACCGTCGCGGTTGCCAAGAATGTTGGTCGAGTACCATCCGCTGACGCCAAGCTGACGCGCCTTGAAGCCCGGCGCCAGCACCGTCTTGATCAGCGTCTGTCCCGTCTTGAAGTCCTTGCCGCAGATCGGCGCGCCCATCTTCTTCGAGAGCTCGAGCAGCGCCGGAATGTCGACGCACAGGTTCGGAGCGCCGTTGGCAAACGGAATGCCTTCCTTCAGCGCAGCCCACGCGTAGAGCATCGACGGCGAGATGTCTGGATCGTCATCCACCAGCCCCTTCTCGAACGCAGCCAGCGACTGATGAACAGCCTTTTGCTCTTTGTAAATCTCGGTCGACCCCGCCCAGATCATCACCTGGCGATCGGTGCCGGACTTCGCGCGGAACTCCGCAATGTCATTGCGAATCTGGTTCGCAAGATCGCACTTATTCTTGCCCTTCTTCGTGACCTTCGGATTCAGCCGCTTCACCCACTCATGGTCGAATGCCGCCGGCATCGGCTCAATTGACTCGAGGAACGGACGCATCTGCTCGATCTGTTCGCGATCGAGCACCGCTGCCGTCTTGGCCGCGTCGTACAGGTTGCCGCCGAAGATATCCCATCCCGTAAAGATAAGATCCTCCAGCGGCGCCAGCGGAACGAAATCCTTGACCAGGGGCGTGCGGTTTTCCGTGCGCTTGCCCAAGCGAATTGTGCCCATCTGCGTCAGCGAGCCGAACGGCTTCGCGTATCCACGGCGCACCGCTTCCACGCCCGCGATCAGCGTCGTTGCGACCGCGCCCATGCCCGGGATCATGATGCCAAGTTTTCCAGTGTGTGGCTTGATGCTCGCTGCGCCTGTCTGCGCGGCGTCATTATTCGACATGAAGAAACTACCCTTCTATATATTGCGATTTTGCCTGATGCGGACAAGCTAGTATCTCGCACCGCCGGAAAGCCGCGCAAACTTGCAGCAGCGCTACTCGGCGGGCACGCGATGCTTCCAGTGCGTCCAGATGAACCACACGATCCCGATGACAAGCACGATTTCAACACCAAACTGGAAGCGGTGAAAGACCGCCTTGAAGTGCGGATCGGTGTCCCAGTGATTGCCGAGCTTCATGCCGATATACGCCAGCACAAAGCACCACGGCCACGAGCCGATAAACGTGTAGATGTGAAACCGCACCTGGTTCATCTTCGCCATGCCTGCAGGAAACGCAATGAACGTGCGCACAATCGGCAGCATTCGCCCCACCAGCACCGTGATCGATCCGTAGCGATTAAAAAACTTCTCGGCGAGATCAAGATCGCGGCGGTTCAGCAGAATATACCGCCCATACCGCTCCACCATCGGACGTCCGCCCGCCGCGCCCAGCCAGTACGCTGGGATCGACCCAACGTTCGATGCAATCGAAGCAACCGTCGCGACGAGAATCAGACTCGCCCAGTCATGCGCCAGCTTATAGCCCGCGAACGGCATGATGATCTCCGACGGAATCGGAATGCACGCGGACTGGAGAGCCATCAGCAAAAAGACAACGGTGTAAGCGGCGCCAACCGACAGGCCGGCGAGCAATGCAGTGAACTTGTTAAGCATTCACTAGCAGTATAGCTGTCAGCGCACGAGCCACACGAGCGCGTGCGCCGCACAGCGCGTCCGCTCATCTGCCTTGCTTACGACGTGCGCACGAACTCCACACGCCGATTATTCGCCTTCCCATCCGGCGTAGCGTTCGAGGCCATCGGCTTCGTGTCGCCATAGCCTTTCGTTGTCAGCCGGTCCGCACTGATCCCCATCGACACAAGCTGCGCCTTCACCGCCTCGGCACGCTCTTGCGACAGCGCCTGATTATGCGCCGCGTCGCCGCTGTTATCCGTATGCCCGTCGATCTCGAACTTCAATGCCGGGTCCTGATCCATCACTGCTTTGATCTGGTTCAGCACGCCCATGCTCTCGGGTCGGATCGTCGCCTCGTCCACGTCGAAGTTGATACCGTGCGTCACGATCTTCGTATCCGTGAACTTGCGGCCAACCATGTTCATCCCGCCGCCGGCAGCGATGCGAACATTCTTAAAGATGATCGGCTTCTCCAGATCTCCCGTCCCTCCGAACTGCACCCACTCCGGGCTCAGCTTTGTGTCGGGAATCGTCATCACCCGGTATTGATCGACATACAGTTTCATCTGCTGGTTGTGGTACGCGACTGCCAGATGATGCCACTTATTGTCGAACGCCTGTTCGCGCATCGACGCCGGCATGGAACTGGTTAGGTCCACGCCGTCGGCGTAGTACTTGATCTCGTGGCGCCCCGTCACCAGCTGCGACTGCTGGTCCGCATGCTTGAAAAAAATCCGCAGCGGCTCAGCACCGGGCACCGAGTAATAATCGCACTCCAGGGTGAACTGTTCCGGCAGATAGCTCTTCGTCTTCATCCGCGGATTGACCGTCCCGTAATTGCCGCTCGTAATCACGAACGCCGCATATCCGGCCTGCTTGTTGACGACAGCCTGTCCGCTGCTCATCTGCCATTGCTCCGGAAATTCACCGTCGGCCGTGGTCGTGAAGTCATCGGCGAACAGGATCTTCTCGCCCGGAACGAAGTCATAGGTCTGATACGCACGAATCGCGGGAGGCGTATTCGGCGCTTCGCCACTCGGCTCGGCCGCTGCGTTCGCGGCAGTGTTCGGACGCGTCGTCGAGCTCGTCGAGGTTGTCGTCGTAGACGACGTGGTGTTCGTCGTCTTCCCACCGCCGCTTGTCGGATCCACGGAGTTCACGGCCGTACTCGCCGCGTTGTCCTCCTTCTGGTCAACCTTCGCCTTTGCCTTGGCCTTGATCCGATCCATGATGCTTTGAGAATGCGCGACAGGAACGGCCGTCCCAAGCACACAGCCGGTCAGCGCGATTGCCAGCCAGGTTCTAGTTCTCATGGGGTTCACTCCTACGGGAATTCAGGAGCCCGAACTTTCATTGTGTGCACAGCAGCCTACTCCTCTCAGGGCCTCCTGTGCCCGGAAAAATTGTCTTTTTCGAACGGCCTCGCGGGCAGGTTGTTGATGCCGCCAAAGCGCCGCCACGGCTGCTCCTTTGCTAGCATGAAGTTATGCCGGAAGCAGCAACACCCGTCGCCCCAGCCGAAGCCTCAACCCCCGCCAGCCAACCCGGAACAAGTCGTGCTGCGCATGGTGGAGCACCCGCAAAACGGCAGATCGTCTGCTTCAGCTTTTACAAGGTTTTACCGGAGTGGCGGCGTCTCCCCGCCTCCGAACGCACCGAGCACAAAGCCGCCTTCGCCGCCGTGCTCGACCGCTGGAACAAGCCCGGCGAGTTCGTCTCCATCACCTACTCCACCATCGGCACACGCGGCGACGTGGACTTCTGCGTGTGGACCATCGGTTACGCCATCGACGAACTCAACCGCATGCGCAGCGAGCTCATGGCCACGCCGCTCGGCGGCTACCTCGAAACCCCGCACAACTTCCTCGCCATGACCAAGCGCTCCGTCTACCAGATCGATCGCATCGACGAGAGCGAGGGCGAAGGCCGCGGCGCCATCCGCCCCGGCGGCCAAAAATACATCTTCATCTACCCGTTCTGGAAGACCCGCGCGTGGTATCTGCTCTCCCTCGAAGAACGCAAGCGCCTCATGGACGAGCACATCCGCATCGGCCTCAAGTATCCGCGCGTCAAGCTCAACACCACCTACTCCTTCGGCCTCGACGACCAGGAGTTCGTCGTCGCCTTCGAGACCAACTTCCCCGAGGACTTTCTGGATTTGGTCCAGCAACTCCGCGAGACCGAAATCTCCATGTACACCCTGAAGGATTACCCGATCTTCTCGTGTGTACGCCTGAAGCCACAGGAGATGCTCGACCGGCTCGGCTGACGCCGATGCCCGAATGTAAGCGGATCGCCAACCCGCCGCAAGACCTTCTCGCTTGCCCGCATCGAGCTGTCAAAGCGACCAACCCCCGTCGATCACGGTAGCGGCACCGGTAACGAAGCCGCCCAGGTCCGACGCCATCCAGAGCACCGCCTCCGCGATCTCCTCAGGCTTGCCGAGCCGTCCGACTGGCTCCAGGTCGATCGCCTTCTGGATGTCGCCACCGGTGAAGCGGTCCATCATGGGGGTTTCGATATTCCCGGGCAGCACCGCGTTCACGCGGATGTTCTGCTTGGCATAATCGAGTGCTGCCGAGCGGGTTAGGCCAATGATCGCGTGTTTTGATGCGGCGTATGCAGCGCCGCCCGCAACGCCGCGAATGCCCGCCCCCGAGGATGTGTTTACCACCACCCCGCTTCCCTGCTTCACCATCTGCGCTAGCTCATACTTCATGCAGGTAAAGGCACCGCGCAGATTGATGCCCATGATGCGGTCCCACTCAGCGATATCAATCTCGTGAACGGGAGCAGCCTTGTTCTCCACGCCCGCATTATTAAAAGCGATGTCGAGTCGACCGAACCGTTCGACAGTCTTCTTGACCGCGGCTTCAACTTGGTCGGGTAAGGAGACGTCACAGGTAATCGCCAACACCTCGCCGCCGCTGTCCTTCACGTACTCCTCAACCGCCTTGAGTCCATCCGCCGAGCGATCGAGGATGGCTACGTGCGCGCCCTCGGCGGCGAAGGCGAGTGCGGTGGCGCGGCCGATGCCACTCGCAGCGCCCGTGATAAACGCAATCTTGTCTGTGAAACGGTTGGGCCTTGCCACAATAGTTCTCCTTCGTTCAATCGACTGCTCCCTGTTTGATGCATCACCGCATGCAACATCCGACAGTTATGTAAAGCCCCCGCTTCTCGCGAGTGATCCCGGCCGGGTGCATCGCATCCCGCCCTGCTCGTAGCCCGCACGATCGCGTGCCTTCGCGGCTCCTCTTCATCGTTGCGTTAGAGTTTCTCCATGTCCGTCAAAGTCGCAAAGAATGCTCCCGCAACCAAGCGCGCCGCGAGAAAACTCATGCCACCACAAGAGCTCTCCCCCTCCAGGCGCGCAACCGCCATCAAAGGCGTGCCGCCTGCCAAGGCCAAGAAGATCGCGGCCAAAGAACCAGTCTCACCCAAACTCAAGCCCGGCAAGACCAAAAATCCCCTCGCCCCCGACCGCATCCGCGCCATTCTCGACGCTCTCCGCAAAACCTATCCCAACGTCGTCTGCGCGTTGAACCACCGCAACGCATGGGAGCTGACCGTCGCCACGATCCTTTCAGCCCAAAGCACCGACGCCCGCGTGAACATGGTCACACCGGAGCTCTTCAAGCTATTCCCCACCCCAAAGTCACTCGCCGAAGCACAGCAACCCGCAATCGAAGAGATCATCCACTCCACAGGCTTCTTCCGCAACAAATCCAAGAGCATCATCGGCGCCGCCCGCGTCCTCATCGAAAAATTCCAAGGCAAAGTCCCCGAAACTATGGACGAGATGCTCGAGCTGCCCGGCGTCGCGCGCAAAACCGCCAACGTCGTCCTCGGCTCCTGGTACGGCATCCCCTCCGGCGTCGTCGTCGACACCCACGTGCTCCGCCTCTCTCGCCGCCTCGAGCTCACCACCAACACCGACCCCGTCAAAGTCGAGCAGGACCTCATGCACGTCATCCCGCAGGACCGCTGGATCCAGTTCTCCCACGAACTCATCCATCACGGCCGCCAGGTCTGCATCGCGCGCAAACCACAATGTGAACGCTGCACACTCGAGCACCTCTGCAACTCCGCCGACAAAACCTGGAGCTCACACTGAACCCTGACTTGCTGCCTCGCTGACTTGCTCATCTCTCATCCACCGCCTGCCGAACCGCCTCCGCCAGCGACGCCACCGACGCCTCAATCGCCTCCGCGTGCGGAGGATACCCCACACCCCGCAGCGTCTCGCTCGTAATCGGCCCGATCGACACTCGCACGGCAGACGCCGGCAGCCTCACCTCCGCCGCCTCGCACAACGCCAGCAGATTCCGCACCGTGGACGAG
The DNA here is from genome assembly GCA_035651235.1 of Acidobacteriaceae bacterium. GTDB lineage: Bacteria > Acidobacteriota > Terriglobia > Terriglobales > Acidobacteriaceae > Granulicella. The sequence goes on along the minus strand of DASRGC010000032.1, from coordinate 5,870 downwards.
CTCGTAAACGTAACCGCCGCAAGCTCCGCTGCGCTCGCAAACAGATCCCGTATCAACTCAACAGACCCAGTCGGCACCACCGTCCTGTACGCCGGAGCCACCACCACCTCCGCCCCCGCCTCGCGCAGCGCCTCCGGCAAAACATCCCGCGCCTCCTCCGCCCGCACCAGCAGAAACCGCGTCGGCGACCCATCCTCCTGCATCGCGTACGGCAACAGCGCATCCCGCAGCGACTCCGCCACGGCCTGGCGCGGCACCACATCCACCGCCAGCTCAATCGCCTCCAACGCGCGCGCCGTGGCCGGCCCAATCGCCGCCACCCGCGGCCACGCTCCCGGCGAGATCCCCGCCGCGTCCATCCGCCGCCGCATCGCCTCCACCGCATTCGCGCTCGTAACGATCAGCCAATCAAATCCCGCCAGCCCTGCCAGCGCCGCATCCAGCGCCTCATACGACGGCAGCTCCGCCACCTCAATCGCCGGCACCACCACCGGCTCCAGCCCCAGCTCCCTCAACTTCTTCGCCAGCTCCGAGGACTGCCGCTCAGATCGCGTCACCAGCACGCGCGGTTTGGACTCAGCGCCCACTGCTACCGAACCCGCTTCTGCGGATGCGTCTTCATCCACCGCCGAAGCGCCTCCCAATCGCGCTCCGTCTTATCCGCATACGCCCGCGCGAACGCCAGAATCGCATCATCAAATCGCCCGCTCGATCCCAGATACGCATACATCGACACCGGATCACCCGCCCGCGCATGCCCCCGCGCCAGCAGCTCGCCACACAGATCCGCATAGCCGTGCAGATTCGCCGCCGTCAGCGTCCCCAGATCCAGCGCCGCCTTATGATCGTTCAACTGTCGCACCAGGTAATCGCGGTTATCGATCGTCGTATACCCCAGAAACGGATCGCTCGTAAGCTGCATCGCTCGCTGCCCATCCATCACCCGGTGCCCCTGATGCGTCCAGCCAGCCGCGCCATCCGGGATATACCTTGCATACGCCGACGCCGGCTCCTCCTTGATCTGCAAAAACAGCGGGTCCGAATGCGTCGGCCGCCCCGCGCCCTCCATGTACACCACATAATCCCGCAGCCCCACCGACCCCGTGCCCACCACCTTGAACGCCACATCCACCGCCGTGTACTGCGCCAGAAAATGTTGCCGCTCCGGCTGCAGCGTCTTCGCGTACTGCGGGACCGAGTTCAATATCTTCCGCGCCTGCGCTCCCACAATCCGCTCCAGCAGCGGCGGCGCAGAACGAAACCGCCGCGGCCCGCTGCCCATCTTCTTCAACGGGCCGGCCACGCCCGACGCGGTACCAGCCTTCCCCACCGCCTCGCCCGCAGCCGTCCCCGCTCCCACCGGCTCCGTCAACTTCTCCAGCAGCCGCTGCGGCGTCGACCGCTCCGCCTGCGCAAAGATCGCCGGCATTGGCCCCACATGCCCCAGCCGATGAATCTGATACCGCCCCAGCTCCAGCACCGGCATATTCGCGAACCGCCCCATCAGCCGCCGGTAGCGGCTCGTGAACGTCGCCACCGCCTCATCGCGATCCGCACGCCGTATGCCTGCCTCGCGCCCTGCGAGAAGAATGCTCGTCGCCAGCCGCTTCACATCCCACTCAAACGGCCCGCGAATCGTCTCATCAAAATCATTCAGGTCGAAAACGATCCTGTTATCCAGCGTCGCAAACGCGCCCAGGTTCTCCACATGCGCATCGCCGCAAAGCTGCGTCGTCAACCCCGTCTTCGGATGACACGCCAGATCCGCCGCCATAATCGGCACCGCACCGCGAAAGAACCCAAACGCCGACGCCTCCATCCGCTGATACTTGATCGGCACAAGCCGCGCCACCCGCCCGCGCATCGACTCCTGAAGAATCGCCAGCGGATCGGCAGGACAAATGTTCACCTTGAAGTCCGCATGGGCGCTGCGTGCCAGTTGCTTCCGCGCATTTCGCCCGAGCGCCTGTCGTTCTGCGTGCGTCAATGGCTTCACGGAAAATTAGTGTAGCTCCCCATCGTCCGCAAGCCCGCCGGAACAATGAGACCATCGAAAAGAAAACAACCAGACGATCGAAAAAATCAGAGGAGCACACGATGCCAGCAACAACACCGACCGCAGCCGCCGCCGGCACCTTCACCATCGGTGGCGATCCAACCGTCAACCGCCTCGGCTACGGCGCCATGCGCATCACCGGCGAAGGCATCTGGGGCCCGCCCAAGGACAAGACCGCCGCGCTCGCCACACTCCGCCACGCGATTGAGTTGGAAGTGAACCTCATCGATACCGCCGACTCCTACGGCCCCTACATCAGCGAAGAGCTCATCGCTGAAGCCCTCCATCCCTACCCCGCCGGCCTCGTCATCGCCACCAAGGGCGGATGGGAGCGCGTCGGCCCCGGCAAGTGGACGCACAACGCCAGCCCCCGCCACCTCGCCGAGGCCCTCGAAGGCTCCCTCCGCCGCCTCAAGCTCGACCGCATCGACATCTATCAGCTCCACGTCCCCGATCCGGCCGTCTCCTTCGAGGCCTCCATCGAAACCCTCGCGCGCCTCCGCACCGAAGGCAAGATCCGCCACGTCGCGCTCTCCAACGTCACCCGCGAGCACATTCAGCGCGCCCAGAAGATCGTCCCCATCGTCTCCGTGCAGAACCGCTACAGCTTCGCCGACCGCGAATCCGACTTCATCGTCGACTTCTGCGAGCAGCAAGGCATCGCCTTCTTCCCTTGGGCGCCGCTCGGCCAGGCCCGCGAAGCCCACGACGCCCTGAAGCGCGAAGCGCAAAGTCTCAACGCCACCCCGCTCCAGGTCGCCCTCGCCTGGCTGCTCAAGCGCTCGCCGGTCATCATCCCCATCCCCGGCACCTCCAACCCGCAGCACCTCGAGCAAAACATCGCCGCCGCCGGCCTCCACCTCCCCGACGACGTCTACGCCCGCCTCTCCGCCATCCAACCCCCACCCGCCAGCCTCCGGGGCTAAACCGTTGCCGTTGCCTTTGCTCTTGCTTTTCTTTCTGTCATCCCCGAAGGGGATCTGCTTCTGCCGTTGCCTCTGCCCGTCCCCATACACGACGACGGCCTCATCGTCGGCATCGCGGCTTCTGAAGGGGCACGGCTTCAGCCGTGCCATAAATCATCGGTCAGAGAAGGGGCTTTAGCCCCTGAACCCACCGGTATACACTTGCTCTTTCTACAGCCGCGCCGATCCCGCCGGCTCGTTGTGCCTGGAGATGGGCTTATGGCAGTCAAAACAGACGAATCGCTAACAAACAAGACCACCCACTCCCCCAGCCCCGCCGTCCCCATCGCCCTCCACGGCCGCCCGCTCACGCCCAACCGCCGCATCCCGCTCGACCTCTCCTGGGTCGAAGAGGTCCGCGTCAACACCTCTGCCGTAGAGCGCCGCGCCGCCACCATCGGCACCCGCCGCTCCGTCAAAAAGGACTTCCAGGCCGCCTGGCTCCTCCGCGCCCTCTCGTGCATGGACCTCACCACCCTCTCCGGCGACGACTCCGCCGAGCGCGTCAAGCGCCTCTGCGCCAAAGCGCGCCGCCCGCTCGAAGACCATCTCGTCCGCGCCCTCGGCATCGAGTCCCTCAACCTCCACGTCGGCGCCGTCTGCGTCTACCACCTCTTCGTCGAAACCGCCGTCAAGGCTCTCGAAGGCTCCGGAATCCCGGTCGCCGCCGTCTCCACCGGCTTCCCCGCCGGGCTCTCGCCGCTCGAAACGCGCGTCCAGGAGATCCGCCGCTCCGTCGAAGCCGGCGCCAGCGAGATCGATATCGTCATCACCCGCGCCCACGTCTTCAACGGCGAGTGGAACGCCCTCTACGACGAGGTCGCCGCCTTCAAGGAAGCCTGCGGGCCCGCCCACATGAAAGCCATCCTCGGCACCGGCGACCTGCTCACCCTCCGCAACGTAGCCCGCGCCTCCGTCGTCGCCATGATGGCCGGCTCGGACTTCATCAAGACCTCAACCGGCAAGGAAGCCGTCAACGCCACCCTCCCGGTTTCGCTGGTCATGATCCGTGCCATCCGCGAGTACGCCGAACGCACCGGCATGGCCGTAGGCTTCAAACCCGCCGGCGGCATCAAGTCCGCCAAGCAGGCCATGGAATGGCTCGCCACCATGAAGGACGAGCTCGGCCGCCCCTGGCTCGAACCCTCCCTCTTCCGTTTCGGCGCCAGCTCCATGCTCGCCGACATCGAACGCCAGCTCGAGCACCACATCACCGGCCGCTACAGCGCAACCTACCGCCACCCAATCGCGTAAGGCCACTCCAAGTGAGGCACCTATTGGCCGACCGTTTTCGTCCAGTTAACGATTTTGAATACCTCTACACAAAGGCAGTCCTAGATATTTACGAGGGAAGCCTGCGGCTGATCGTCGAGGAGGCGCGGGCACACGCGAACCACCCAACCTCGCTCCCGGGCGGCATAACCGGCAGCCTGATCACCTCTACCGATTCAAGCGCTTTGGTCTGCATCGCATGGGATCAATATGTTTCTTACAACGTTACGGACGAGACATTTGCGCCGGTGGACCGAAACGACGACGAGTACCTCGACGAAGGACGATGGATGCGCAGCTACAACAGTTCAGAGTTTCTCCGTTACGTTGAAAAGGTTACTTTTCCTTCTGCTGTCGGTGAGGAAAAGTTGAAGCATTTTCGCGTACGTACCCTGAATCATGTGATCGATGTAGCTAGCAAGGACGAACCGGTGCTCCGCGTTTTGAACAGGAACGGCGATGCTATCGAAGCCGTTTTGCGAACATTTCCGAACCGCCCCATCGCGTAAGGATGACCGATGTCGCTGCTTGCCCCCGACACCACGCCAGTTCGCGAAGCCAGATTAGGCCGCTGGTTCCTTTTCAGCGGTCTTTTAGGCCATGGCTGTAGCTCTGCTCCTGTTTATTCCACCATTGTTCAATGCTCTCGGTGACGCGGTGCTCGTCTTCTTTCCATCATCGATCATGGGCTTGGCGGAGCCACAGACCAAAGGAGAAATCGCCATGCTCCTTACTATGGAATTCTCGTCTCAGTTCATCCTGTATGGCCTACTAGGACTATCGGTGGGCTTCTGTCTCCATCTGGTTCGGAAACTGGCGTCCCCGTCTTATTAAGATCTTTCGACGGAATGGCACGGCTTCAGCCGGGCCGCCAGAACAAGCAAGGAACCGGGGCTTTAGCCCCTGAGGTACGCAACTTGATGCAAGACGCCAACCAGAACCGCGGTGGATTCCTCGGAGACATCGACCTTCGCCATCTCGTGCCCTGCGATCAGATCATCGGAGACGACCCAGAAGACACGGCACTGCTCAACGCGCATAGGAAATACGCCGAAGAGTGGCTGTCTTCTTTCCGCTGGTGTAAGGGTGTCAAAGAATGCTTCTTCGGCTGCGGCCTCGGTGGCGTCATCGCAGTTTTCCTCATGGCCATCGAGCCTGGCTCAGAGGATGTGGATGAGTACCTGTGGGTCGTCGTCGGAGATGTGCCGTCCGCGTACCTCGTTACGGAGGACGCACCTACACCGGCAAAAGCACTCGAGGTCTACTGTGTACTCATGCAGGATTGGGTAGACGCCGTGCGCGCAGGCAAGAGCGTGGGCGACTTGATTCCTGTGAACGCCGCACCAACGCTTGAGAACGCAGACGCTTTACAAACGAGATTGACCACATTGCAGCAACTGGAAATCCCCGAGCGGCCCGAAATTCTCAGAGGTGGGGATCTACCAAATTAGCCATATCGCCACGGAGCCATTCCGCATGAGCAAAGTACGAGTCGCTGCATTCTCCATATCAATTGACGGCTTCGGTGCAGGCTCAGAGCAAAGCCTGTCCAACCCCATGGGGAATCGCGGCATGGA
>DASRGC010000031.1:0-28421 GCA_035651235.1 Acidobacteriaceae bacterium | reverse complement strand
TACATTTCGAGCCCAGGTAAGGTTCTTCGCGTTGCGTCGAATTAAACCACATGCTCCACCGCTTGTGCGGGCCCCCGTCAATTCCTTTGAGTTTCAGCCTTGCGACCGTACTCCCCAGGCGGATTGCTTATCGCGTTAGCTACGACACGGAAGGATTGGGTACCCTCCACATCAAGCAATCATCGTTTAGGGCTAGGACTACCAGGGTATCTAATCCTGTTTGCTCCCCTAGCTTTCGTGCATCAGCGTCAGTAATGGTCCAGTGAGCCGCTTTCGCCACAGGTGTTCCTTCCGATATCTACGCATTTCACCGCTACACCGGAAATTCCACTCACCTCTCCCATACTCAAGCCCGACAGTTTCTAATGCAGACTATGGGTTGAGCCCATAGATTTCACATCAGACTTATCAAACCGCCTACGCACCCTTTACGCCCAATAATTCCGAACAACGCTCGCCCCCCTCGTATTACCGCGGCTGCTGGCACGAAGTTAGCCGGGGCTTCTTCTTCCGGTACCGTCATAATCGTCCCGATCGAAAGGAGTTTACATCCCAAGGGATTTCATCCTCCACGCGGCGTTGCTGCGTCAGGGTTTCCCCCATTGCGCAAAATTCCCCACTGCTGCCTCCCGTAGGAGTCTGGACCGTGTTTCAGTTCCAGTGTGTCCGTGCGCCCTCTCAGGCCGGATACAGATCATCGCCTTGGTGAGCCATTACCTCACCAACTAGCTAATCTGCCGCGACCCCCTCCTCAAGCGCATTGCTGCTTTGACTCGTAAGTGTTATGCGGTATTAGCCCAGGTTTCCCTAGGTTATTCCCCACTCGAGGGTAGGTTAGTCACGTGTTACTCACCCGTGCGCCACTGTACTCATGGATTGCTCCACTTTCTCGTGCGACTTGCATGTGTTAGGCACGCCGCCAGCGTTGATTCTGAGCCAGGATCAAACTCTCGTTTAATCTTGGTTTGCTCGACACAGTCAGGACGGAGGTCCGACTGGTCAGGCGTCCTCCGGCGCTCGAAAAGAACCGGAGGGTAAAAATAGTGAGAATGACTCAACCAAAGTTCGCGTCATCTCACGACTGGCACGTTCAACCATGTTGTCAAAGATCCGGACTGCATCCGCACTGGGCGGGCAGTTTTGGATCAAGGACCAACGCAGGGGCAAAGCCCACAGCTTTGTGTCCTCGAACTTGATGCGCTGTATGTACTGAGTGAGGCTTCCGGGAGCTTCCGATTTTCAATTGCCTATCGGCTCACCGGCCTCGCGACAGTGTTTTGCGCGAACTTTTCAAGATTATCGAAGTTCGCGATGCCTGTCAACACTCGACTTTTTCAGGGCATCTTGAAGTCATCAACGAGCTTGCCGCTCCCGAGGCCTTCCCCGCACCCCCATTTCGATCGAGATTGTCTCGGATCGCGAGGGTGAAGATCCCTTACAGCGCAGATTCTCAAAACAACGTGACGATCGCAAGCGATCGCGGAGCACTAAGCTCCTGAAATTCAAAGGTTTGCAGTGGCTTGGGTTTGGGCGGCATGCTTCGAAGCCTCAAAGGGCCTCTTCTGCCGCGTTCAAACGCTTGGACTGCGCTCCGTCCGGCCGTCAACGCTCTACCAGGGCTCAGGCGCGAAGCTGATATCTACTAGAGTAGCCCGGATCGCGTCCGGATGCAAATTCTTGCAGACAACAGCCGTTGGCTTTGCTCGCCGCCAACGACAAGATTGACTTTAGCAAGCGAAGACGGAAGACGCAAGCCGGGGCCTGTGGGAACTGTGGACGAAGCGCGGAAAACCGGGCCAATTGCCGGGTGAGGCGACCCATTTCGCCCGTTAGAATCAGGGAGTTTCGCGAGGTGGTAGAGGGAATGGAAGCATCAGAGATTCACGAGTTTTCTGAGCAGGTGCAGGAGGGCGCGGAGAAGAGCCTGAAGTATGTCTCGCTGGTGATTGCCGTGCTGGCCGTCCTGGTCGCCATGGTGACGGTGCTGGGGCACCGGGAGCACACGCGGGCAGTGTTGGAGCAGACGCGCGCGGCGGACCAGTGGAACGAGTACCAATCGCGCAAGCTGCGTGTTCAGCAGACGCAGAAATCGAGCGAGCTACTCACACTGCTGGCACCGAATTCAGCGCCGGTCCAGGCCCAGCTGAAGACGTACAAAGCGGAGATCACGAAGTGGCAGGCTGAGCTCGACAAGAGTGCCGAGAAGGCACGAGACATGGAGGGCGACGTGAATCGCGCCGAGCACAGGGCTGACCGGTTTGATCTGGGCGAGGCGCTGCTGCAGATTGCGGTCGTGCTGGCTTCGATCACGCTGCTGACACGGCACCACCGATATGTACTGGCGGGCGGGCTGCTGGGCATCGCGGGGGTTGTTGTTGCCGCGTCGGCGTTCTTCTGAAGTAAGCGCTATTTGAAACCAATAACCATCGACTCCGGGCCAACGAGATGCTCGACACGGGCGTCACGGAAGCCGGCCTCTGTCATCCAGCCGATGCAATCGGCGCCGGTGTAGTCAAAGCCGCCAGGTGTTTCGATGAGCATGTTGAGGCTCATGAGGAGACCGAAGGCGTTTTGGGAGCGGTCGTCGTCGATGATGCTCTCGTAGACCAGCAGCGCGCCACCTGCGGGGATCGCGTCATACGCTTTGCGAATGAGCATGTTTTTGGTCTCGAGGTCCCAGTCGTGGAGGATGTGACCCATCATGACGACGTCGCCTTTGGGGATGGGATCATCGAAAAAGCTGCCGGGATTGAAGCGGACCCGTCCAGCCAGGCCATTGGCTGTGACGTATTCCTCGAAAACCGGACCGACTGGCGGCAGATCAAAACCAGTGCCCTGAAGATCCGGGTTCGCGAGCGCGACGTGAACGACGAGGTCACCCTGTGCTGTGCCGACATCGACGACGGTCTTGTAGTCGTTCCAGGGAAACTGACGTGCGATAGCCATATTGGCTCCGCGGCTGATGCCGGTCATGGCACGCAGGAAGTTCCGCAGACGATCAGGGTCTGAATAAAGAACTTTGAATGGATCTTCGCCCCCGCGGCTCGCCTCGCTCTGTGGTTCTCCGGTGCGGAGCGCAGTGGTCAGATTGCCCCAGAAACCGTAGAGCCGCGCGTTCGCCATCTCGAGCAGGCCACCAATGTAGGTGGACTTGTTCTTGTCGAGGAAGAGTTCGGTGGATGGCGTATTGGCATAATGCCCGTCGTTGCGCTCGAGACAGTTCAGTGCGACGAGGGCGTCGAGGAAGTCTCGGGCCGCGCGCGGATGAAGGCCGAGGCGGCTGCTGATTGCGGCCAGGGTTTGCGGGCCTTCTGCGAGGACGGTGAAGAGCTCGAATTCAACGGCGCTGAGCAGAACCTTCGAGGCCCAAAAACCTGTGCCCAGCTTGAGGAGGTGGTCCGGAGCGGGTGCTTCCATCTGTGCAGGATTCCTTCGTTTTCAGATAATTAGCTGCGAGAAGATTCCGGGAATCATACCGTTGCAACACGTTTGGCGGAAGCAGTATTGCAGATTTTTCTATAAGCCTCAGGGCTTGGCGATCACGCCGAGGTCGACGAAGCCGTTGACGAAGTACTGCACGGCGAGTGCCACCAGCAGAAGGCCCATGACGCGGACAAGGATGCGAATTCCGGTTTGGCCGAGGACGCCCGCGACGCGGCCGGCACTGCCCAGCACGAGAAAGCAGGCGATGGCGGTGATGGCGATGGCCCCAAGGATGGCAGTCATCTCCCACCGGGATTGCACCTGGCCGACGAGCACCATCACGGTCGTGATGCTGCCGGGGCCGGCAAGCATGGGAATGCCCATGGGGACGATGCCGGCGTCGTCCTTGCTGGCCGCGGCCTGCGTATCTTTGCGGGTCTCCTGCGTGGGTGAACGCTTGGCCTCGAGCATGTCGAGGCCGATGAGCAGGAGGATGACTCCGCCGGCAATTTCAAACGCGGGAAGCGAGATGCCGAACAGCCGGAAGATGTACTGGCCGACGAAGGCGAATAGCGACAGCACGATCCATGCGGTCAGCGAAGCCTTCCATGCAGTGCGGAGGCGGCGCTTCGGGTCCTGACCTTCGGTGATGGCGAGAAACGTGGGCAGTGCGGCGAAGGGGTCGACCAGAAAGAAGATGGAGCTGAGCGCAAGCAGAGAGAAGCGCGCGAGCGGTGAGCTCGCGATGCGGGTGAGCGCGACTGGGTGCGGAGCAAACATCAGGGGCGATTCAGATTGTTGCACGGCGGCGCGGCGAGCTTGGCGTCCTCTCGCGAAACAATGAAATTTCAGAGGCGTGCGGGCCGAACCGTATAATCAAAGCTCAACCGAAGGAGACTCGAATGCCGCTCGAGACGACAGCGAACATCTGGCATAACGGCGAACTGATTCCGTGGGAGAAGGCGCAGATTCATGTGATGAGCCACGTGGTGCACTACGGCTCGTCGGTGTTTGAGGGGATTCGCTGCTATGCGCAGGAGAACGGTGCCGGCGTGTTTCGGCTGACCGAGCACATGCAGCGGCTGATTCACTCGGCGAAGATCTATCGCATGCCGCTTCCCTACTCGCTCGAGCAGCTGAATGATGCCGTTGTTGAACTGATTGAGGCGAACGGCGTCACGCCTTGCTACATACGGCCGATTGCCTTCCGCGGCTATGGAGAGATTGGCGTGAATCCGCTGAAGTCGCCGGTTGAGATCTATATTGCGAACTTCCCGTGGGGCAAGTACGTGACGGGGCATGGCGGCGCGGATGTGTGCGTGTCGAGCTGGAACCGGCTGGCGCCGAACACGATGCCATCGCTGGCGAAGGCGGGCGCGAACTATATGAACTCGCAGCTTATCCGCATGGAAGCCGATGTAAACGGCTATGTGGAGGGCATCGCGCTGGACACGAATGGCTACCTGAGCGAGGGCTCGGGCGAGAACCTGTTCATCGTGCGCAATGGCGTGCTGTATACGTCGCCGCTGGCGAACTCGGTACTGAACGGGATTACGCGCGACTCGATCCTGGTGCTGGCGCGTCAGCTTGGCATTCCAATCGTCGAGCAGGCGCTGCCGCGTGAACTGCTGTATATCTGCGATGAGGCGTTCTTCACCGGCACGGCCGCAGAGGTGACGCACCTGCGCAGCGTGGACCGCATTCTTGTGGGCGACGGCAACATGGGGCCGATTACAAACACGCTGCACAAGGCGTTCTTCGATATCGTTAGCGGAGCGGCGCCCGACAAATACAACTGGCTCACGCCAGTAAAGGTTCGCGAGGCAGTTACAGCGTAGTCTTTGCGGCACGGCAAAGGGGTCCCCGGCGAGCTTGCTCGGCGAGGCCAGAAGCTCAAACCGAGGTAAGGATTTTCTTGATGAGATTGCGGTACGTTCTTGCAGCTGTGGTGCTGGCTGCTGTGGCGGCGAGTGCCAGGGCGCAGGTTGGCGTGTACATCAATCCGGTGGTCACGCGGATCAGCAACTCGACTCCTGACACAGGGCCGTTTGCATTCCTCGGAGACGGCGTGACTTCGCGGACCTTCGGCGGCCTGGATTTTGGCGGGTACTATGACGTCACGCGCGGGCCGGGCATGAAGTTCGGCGTGGATGCGCGAGACACAATCGTGCACGGCAATAACGCCTCGCTCAATGTCTTCTCGCTGGCTGCGAGGATTGAGGCGCCGCCGATTGGACATGGACTTCGGCCCTATGCGCAGCTGGCCGCGGGAGCCGCGACCAGCAAGGCGGAGCACAGTGTCGTGCACACGACGCGCGGCATGTTCGGGATCTTCGCGGGCCTGGACTACCCGCTGAACCGGCACGTAGATTTCCGCATCGTCGAGCTCGGTTATGGCAGCGTCACGACGACCAACAGCTACATCTACGGCAGCCACACACCGATCGGCGCGTCGAGTATGGTGCACGTGAGCAGCGGCTTGGTGTTCCGCTTTGGCGTGCCTGGTGGACCTCCGAAGAAACCGAAGAATCCCTACTGATCGACAAGCGGCGCTGAAGTGCAGATGGCGTTCTCCTGGGAGAACGCCGCCTGCATTTGAACGCGCCAACAGGATTTATTCTTCCTGGTCGCCGGCATCCTCGTCACTGACCTCTTCGGTGTCTTCGTCCCCGGCCGAGGTCTGCTTCTTCGTGGCGCTTCCCTTCCGCTGCACGTCTGCCGCGGCCTTGCGCTCGTCCTCCCTGCTCTTGCGTTCGGAGGTCTTCTCCTTGGCCTTCTTCTTGGAAGCCGGCTTGGAGTCCTTGTCCTCTTCCTCCTCCTGCGTGGCTTCCTTGAAGATCGGCTTGGCCGCCGCGGTGATCTTCTTCGCGGCCTCGATCTCCTCTTCCAGGTTCTGCTTCAGGAGATCGACGACCTCACCCATGCCCATGGTTTTGGCCATCGCGATCGCGGCGTTGTAGCTGGCCATTTCGTAGTGCTCGGTGCGGAGCGCGGCCCCGACAAGAGCGGAGTCAAAGGAGGCATCATCGAGGTCTTCTTCAAGCGCCTCGGCGCCTTCGCCGATCACGCCTTCCATGCCTTCACAGTGCTTGCCGGTGGGCTTCTTGCCGATGTGCTCGAACGCCTCGCGGAGACGAAGGACATGCCCTTTGGTCTCCTCGAGGTGGTCTTTGAAAAGCTGTTTGAGTTCGCCGTGTTTCGCGCCCTTGGCGAGTTTGGGGAGTGCTTTGACGAGCTGATTTTCCGCGCTGTAAATGTCGCGGAGCTCGTCGATCAAAACGTCCTCGAGTGCCATGGATTTCTCCTGGACCGGCTCGCTGAGTGATCAGCAGACAGGGACTGCCCGCCGTGAGCGCGAGGGCCACGAAAGTGAGAGGCGCAGAAGCGCATGTGAGTTGGCTTGGACCTGAAAGCTGCTGTGGCCTTGTGACATTCAGCGCCCTTCGCTTGGCCGATGCACGCCGACGAGCTCGGGTTCCTCGGCCTTTTTGAGCTTCTCAGCCTGATCCTGGGTGGGCCTGCGGCGTCTAGCGTACGGCTCCAGCTTCTGCGGCTGGCCCGTTTCGAGCGCGCGCTGAACCGCGGCAATGACGCGGATATCCAGCATTCCTTCTTCCCCATCGGCCTCGGGATGCTTGTCGTTGACGATGCAATCAGAGAAGTATTTCAGCTCACCACCAAACTGATCCGTTGGCGTGAAGCTCTCGTCCGTTTTCTTCTCGCCAATCGTTACCGTGTGCTTGAAACCTCCGGGCATTGCGAAGGCAGGCGATGAGTAGAGGTCGCCGAGTGTCCCGACGATGCGATAGTCATCGAGATCCGCGCCGGAGTAGCTGAGCAGCATGGTGGCGAGCTGGCCTCCCGGAAAGCGAAGATTGACAGCCACCTGATCCTCGAAGTCGCGGAAGCGCTCAGGTTCCGTGCGGGTGCCAATGGCCCAGACCTCAATTGGCTCGGCGCCAAAGAGGTTGCGCGCGGTGTTGATCGGATACGGCCCCATGTCGGGCACCGGGCCAGCCCAGTAGCCATTTTTGGCACGATGATTCTGATAGTTCACCGGCTGCGAGAACGACGAATTGAAGTAGCGCATGTGGCCGAGCTTGCCGCTGCGTGCCGTCTCAAACGCCTTCAGCATCGCGGGCTCATGATGCATGCGGTAGGCGACCATGAGCTTTGCCCCGCTACTTTCCGCGGCGGCGATGATGCGCTCACAGTCTTCGACGGACGTGGCCATCGGCTTTTCAAGCAGCAGATGAATGCCGGCCTCGAGAGTGCGAACGGCGAGATCGACGTGGTCCCAGTTCGGCGTGGCGAGATAAACAGCATCGATTTTTCCGGAGCGCAGCAGCTCGTCGTACTCGTCGTAGCTGTACAGATCCTTGACGCCGTACGTCTCGCCGACCTTCGCGGCCTTGTCTTCGTGTCCGCTGACGAAGGCGACGACCTCGCTATTGCCGGTGTGCTCGACGCCCGGCAGAAATGCTGTCTGCGAGATCCATCCGATTCCGACTACCGCGTAACGAACCTTACGCCCTTTGACGACCACCGCCTGCGGCATAGAAATCCTCCCGCGTGAAACCATGCGCTGGAGGAGTGGATGCGGCGGGGCGATGAATGCGTGGCTTTCAGTGTTGTGTGGTCAATGTGGGCTCGTCTTCCTTTGGAGCGGGTGGAACAGCAATGGCGTCCCAGCCTGGAAGAACCTGTGATCCCACGATCAGGCGCACGCCGTCCTGCAGGCGAATGTACGTGTACGCCCATTGCCGGAAGACGCCCCAACGATTGCGGAAGCCGATGAGGAAAAAGATGTGCACGACAAGCCAGGTGGCCCAGGCCATAAAGCCTGACCAGTGCGCGTGGAACGGCCAGACGATCCGCGCCACCGCTGCCTTGCGGCCGATGGTCGCCATGTCGCCCTTGTCAAAGTAGTGGAACGGCTTCTGCCTGGCAGCAGCTGCGGGATCCGTAGTAAGCAGGCCGATGCGTTCCGCAGCATAAGTTCCCATCTGCATCGCGGGCTGAGCGACTCCGGGAATCTGTCTTCCGTTTTCCTCCACGTGCGCGAGATCGCCAATGACGAAGATCTCCGGATGATTCGGCGGATTCAGATGCTCATCCACCTGCACGCATCCACGACGGTCGAGACACGTTGGAACACCCATCGCTTCGGCGAGCATCTTGCCGAGCGGCGAAGCCTGCACACCCGCCGCCCATAACGTGCACACGCTCTCGATGCGTTCGTCGCCCACCATCACGTAGCCGGGCTGCACATCAGTGACATGCGCTCCGGTGCGCACGCGAACGCCGAGGTTCGCGAGTTGCTCGACAGCTTTCTTCTGAAGGTCAGGCGGATAGGCGCCAAGAATGTTCGGCGAGCCTTCAAGGATGAGCACGTTCGCAGTCGAGGGATCGATGTGGCGGAAGTCCTTCGTCATGTAGAGGCGCGCGATGTCGGAGATTGCGCCTGCGAGTTCAACACCTGTAGGCCCTCCCCCGATGATCACAAAGTTCAGCGGAGGGTGACCGCCTGTCTCGAGTGTCTGTCGCTCGGCGAGTTCAAAGGCGAGCAGCACGCGCCGGCGAATCTCGGTCGCGTCTTCAATGGATTTGAGCCCCGGCGCCAGCTTCGCCCACTCATCTTTGCCGAAGTAGCTGTGCGTCGATCCGGTGCCGAGAATCACATAGTCATAGAGCAGTTCAGCTCCGCTTTTGAGATGCACGCGGCGGCCGTCGATATCCAAACCAACAACCTCGTCCATCACCACTTCCGTGTTGCGGTTGTCGCGCAGAATGCTGCGAATGGGCTGCGCGATCTCGCCGGGCGACAGAACCGCCAGCGCAACCTGATACAGCAACGGCTGAAACGTGTGGTGGTTCTTGCGGTCGACGACGGTGACATCGACGGGCAGTTTGCCGAGGCGCTTCGCCGCATAGATGCCGCCAAATCCCGCGCCGATTACGACCACGCGCGGACGAACGGTCGCCGGAGTGCTGTTGGCCATGAAGCCTCCTATGTTCAAGGGATGCGCTGCGGGCCCGTTTGGTCTCAAGAGGCTGACAAATGTGCACAGATGTCTTACCGGAACAGGATACGAAAACATCCGGTAATCGAGCGACTGAGACACGGGAGCATAGAATGCGATAGCTTGCCAGTACCTCCGGAGCCACGCTGGAGGCGGAGGCGAACCGCATGGCCGCAGGCGCAGCGACAAAGAGCACGCAGGTTTCGACACGAGTGTTGACCACCAACAAGCACCTCATCCGGTGGGTGGAAAAGATGGCGGAGCTTTGCCAGCCAGATGCGATTCACTGGGTAGATGGGTCGGATGCCGAGAACGAATATTTGTGCGCGAAGCTCGTGGAGGGCGGCACGTTCATCAAGCTGAACGAGAAGCTCTGGCCCGGCTGCTATCTCGCGCGAAGCTCGGCCAACGACGTTGCGCGTGTTGAGGACCGCACGTTCATCTGCTCACTGAGCAAAGATGCGGCCGGCCCCACGAACAACTGGGAAGACCCCTTCAAGATGCGCCGCAAGCTGAAGGATCTCTTTCGCGGCTCTATGCGCGGCCGCACGATGTATGTGCTCGCGTTTTCGATGGGACCAATTGGCGCGAAGGCATCGCAGATCGGCGTGCAACTGACGGACTCCGCTTACGCGGTGGTGAACATGCGCATTATGGCTCGGGTCGGCGCGCCAGTGTTCGCGGAGATCGATAAAGACATCAAGCGCGTCGTTCCGTGCATGCATTCCGTCGGCGCACCGCTTGCGGCCGGCGAGCGGGACGTGTCGTGGCCGCAGAACGATACCAAGTACATCGTGCACTTTCCTGAGACCCGCGAGATCTGGAGCTACGGCTCGGGCTACGGCGGCAATGCTCTCCTTGGCAAGAAGTGCTTCGCGCTGCGCATCGCCAGCAACATCGCGCGCGATGAAGGCTGGATGGCGGAACACATGCTCATCCTTGGCGCGGAATCTCCGGAGGGCGAAAAGACCTACGTCGCTGCGGCGTTTCCCAGCGCGTGCGGCAAGACAAACTTCGCCATGATGATTCCGCCGAAGGGGTTCGAAGGATGGAAGATCTGGTGTGTCGGCGATGACATTGCGTGGATTCGTCCGGACGCGAACGGCCATCTGCGTGGCATCAATCCTGAAGCCGGCTTCTTCGGCGTCGCGCCCGGCACGAGTGCGAAGACGAATCCGAACGCGATGGCGACGCTCAGCCGCAACACAATCTTCACGAACGTTGCGCTCACGCCGGACGGCGGTGTGTGGTGGGAAGGCATGACCTCCAAGCCGCCCGCCGAATGCATCGACTGGCGCGGCGAGCGCTGGACACCGGAGATTGGCAAGAAGAACGGCCGCACCGCGGCACACCCAAACGGCCGATTCACTGCGCCGGCAGTTCAGTGCCCGGTCTTTGATCGCGAAGCATGGGAGTCGCCCGACGGCGTGCCGATTGCCGCATTCCTCTTCGGTGGCCGCCGTTCCGACACCGTTCCGCTTATCTTCCAGTCGTTCAACTGGTCGAGCGGCGTCTACGTCGGCGCAACGATGGGTTCCGAGACCACTGCCGCCGCCGCCGGTAAGACTGGCCTCGTGCGCCGCGATCCCATGGCGATGCTTCCCTTCTGCGGCTACCACATGGGCGACTACTTCCGGCACTGGCTGAAGATGCAGCGCGAGCTCGCCTCAACTCCGCGCGTCTTCCATGTGAACTGGTTCCGCAAGGATGAGAACGGCAAGTTCCTTTGGCCGGGCTTCAGCGAGAACATGCGCGTGCTCAAGTGGATCGTGGACCGCGTACACGGACGTGCGCAGAGCAACGAGACGCCGATTGGCTGGACGCCCTACTACGACGACATGAATTGGGAAGGGCTCGAGTTCTCGCCCGAGCAATTCGCGAAGCTGCAGACTGTCGATCGCGCAGCCTGGCGCCGCGAGGTGATGAGTCACGAGGAGCTGTTCCTGCTGCTGCACGACCACCTGCCGCCGGAGATGGTCTACGAACGCGAGCTTCTGATCTGCCGGCTTTGATCTCCGGTCGCCGAGGAATCCTTCAGCTTGCTGGGCGTTGAGAGTTGATCTCGCCGTACAAGTTCGCGACGCCGTGCTCGAGCGTGGCGTTCAGTCGATCCAGAGCATTCGTCGAAACTCCGCTCCAGATCTTCTCTTCGATTTCCGCCGCGACCGCGAGTCCGCGCGCCAGCGCTGCCTCACCCTTTTTCGTGAGCGACGCAGTGAGGATGCGGTGATTTAACTTCGACATATCACGCGTGATCCAATTCTCACGCTCGGCACGGGTGAGCATCGCCTGAAGTGTTTGCGGCGTTACATGACAGACGCGTGCTATGCCCGCGCCGCTCACGCCCGCCTGCTCCTGAATGGCATTCAGAAGCTTGAGTTGAGGCAGCGTCAGCCCTTCGTCGCGCAGAGCATCCGCAAGCAGTGAACGATAGCCGAGCAGAAGCTCTCGAAGGCTCTGAGTGCATCGTCTCGCGAGCTTTGCCTTCTCCAGGCGGTAGTCAGACATATATCAGTACCCTGATATACTGTATCAGTACCCTGATATGGCCGGACAATTACAATCGGCATGGAAGCCGAAGCATAATCCGTGGCTGATTGCATTGACGGTAACGATCGCCACGTTCATGGAGGTGCTGGACACCTCGATCGCGAACGTCGCGCTTCCGCACATCGCCGGCTCCGTGGGCGCCTCGCAGGAAGAGGCGACCTGGGTCCTGACCAGCTATCTGGTCTCGTCGGCGGTGATTCTTCCCATCTCCGGCTGGATCTCCGACCGCATCGGGCGCAAGCGCTTTTACATGATCTGCGTCACTATGTTCACCGCATGTTCGCTGCTCTGCGGGCTTGCGCCCACGTTGCCGGCACTGATTCTCGCCCGCATCCTGCAGGGCCTCGGTGGCGGCGGGCTCGCGCCCAGCGAGCAGGCGATCCTGGCCGATACGTTCCCTATCGAAAAGCGCGGGCAGGCGTTCGCGCTGTACGGCATGGCCGTCGTTGTCGCGCCCGCAATTGGCCCGACGCTCGGCGGCTGGCTCACGGACAACTACAACTGGCACTGGATCTTCTTCATTAACCTGCCATTCGGCATCCTGTCGCTGTTTCTTTCCAATCGGATGGTCGAAGATCCGCCGGAGATGAAGGAGCGCATGCAGCGGCGCTCTCCTGTCGACTTCATCGGACTCGGCGCGGTTGCCCTCGGCGTCGGCCTGCTTGAGTTCACGCTCGACAAGGGTCAGGAAAAGGACTGGTTTGGCTCCGGGCAGATCCAGTTCACCGCGTTCCTGGCCGTCGTCACGCTGATCTTTTTCGCGGTCTGGGAATGGCGTCACCCGGACCCGATCGTTGATCTGCGGCTGCTGAAAAATCGCAACTTCGGAACTGCGGTGTTCCTTCAACTCATTCTCGGAATGGTGCTGTTCGGTTCCACAGTTTTGATCCCGCAGTTCCTGCAGGTCCTGCTCGGATATACGGCCGAACGCGCCGGCATGGTGCTGTCACCTGCGGGTTTCGTGATGATGGTAATGATGGCTGTTGCAGGCCGAACCCTGGGCAAGGGCGACCCGCGGCTGATGGTGATGCTTGGCTATATCGTCACCGCCATAGGACTGTTCAACCTGACGCGGCTCGATCTGTATACGAGCTTTGGCACAGCAACCCTCTGGCGCATGCTGCAGGTCGTGGGCCTGCCGTTTATCTTCATCCCGATCAGCACGCTGAATTACGTCGGCGTGCCGCGAGACAAGATGAATCAGATTTCATCGCTCTCGAACTTCGCCAGAAACATAGGCGGCTCGGCCGGAACCGCTCTGCTGACAACCTATCTTGCGCGGGCAGCGCAGGTGCATCAGCTGAACCTGGCATCAAATCTGTCGGCAGGGTCCGTCGCCGTCATGCGCGAGATTCAGCGGATTGCGGCGCTCACACACAGTTCCATTGCGGCGGCTCAGTATCCTGCACTCGCGGAGATCTACGGTCAGCTACAGCGCCAGGCGATGATGCTCGCTTACAAAAATGCGTTTGCGATTTTGGCGGGTACGGTTCTGCTGCTCTCACCGCTCGTGTGGATCATGCGACTGCCGACGAAGAACGGCACGGTCGATCCCGAGCAGATGGCCGCTCATTAGAGGAGCTCCCACGCTCGCGTGTGGCACGAAGGCTAAACAGAAAAATTAGCGTGTCAGGATCAGCGGGCCGTCTTTGGTGATTGCAACGGTATGCTCGAAGTGCGCGCTGTAACTGCCGTCGATCGTGACTGCAGTCCAGCCGTCTTCCAGCACCTTCACGTCAGGACGGCCGAGATTAATCATCGGTTCGATTGCCAGAACCATCCCAGCCTTCAGGCGCGGGCCCTTGCCCGCTGTGCCGACGTTCGGCAACTGCGGGTCTTCATGCATACTGCGGCCGATGCCGTGTCCCACAAACTCTCGCACGACACCCAGCCCCTCACCTTCGCACATCGACTGCACCGCGTGGGAGATATCAAACAATCGGCCGCCAGGCACAGCCTTCTCGATCGCCGCATAGAGCGACGCCTCGGTCACGCGCAGAAGCTTCTCCACCTCGGGCTTCACAGTCCCGATTGGATACGTCACCGCGGCGTCTGAGTAGAAGCCATCGACAACCACGCCGCAGTCAATCGAAACTACATCTCCATCCTTCAGCGTCCGGCGCTCGTTCGGAATCCCATGAATGACTTCGCTGTTCACTGACGTGCAAAGCACGGCGGGATAGCCGTGATAGCCCTTGAACGCAGGTTTCACGCCGAGCTCTTCCACCTTGGCGGCGGCGGCGCGCTCCAGATCCATTGTCGTCGCGCCGGCGGCCACCACCGCACGCACGGCCTCGTGGACCTTGCGCAGCGCCTCGCCCGAGCGACGCATCGCCTGAATCTCAGCGGCGGATTTGATCATGATTGCCATAGTGATTAGATACCGGCAGCGATACTCGAGATGCGGCTCGCGCCTTTACTGAATCGAACCTCGCGTCCCGATTCTCGCATCTTCAGCTCTCCGGATGATGCCGCAGACGCAGCAGCGTCGCGCGGATGCTCTGTGTAACTTCGTCGATTGGCCGGTCGCCATCAACCTCCGCGAAGCGGTTCCCATGTTCGCGATAGTACTCGATGACCGCAGTGGTCTTCTGCTCGAAAGACCGCATGCGCTCCTGAAAGACCTCTACCGTGTCATCCGCGCGCTGCACCAGCGCGGCTCCGTCGAAGTCGCACACGCGATCCTTCTTCGGCGGCTTCGAGTAGATGTTATAGATCGTGCCGCAGAGGGGGCACGTCAGCCGGCCGGTGATGCGCTCCAAGAGCACGCGCTCGTCCACAACGATGTTGATCGCGACGACCGGAAGCTGATAGGCGACCAGCTGCCGGTCCAGCCACTCGGCCTGATTCAGCGTTCGCGGAAACCCGTCGAGGATGTACCCATGCTCCGTGTCCGGCTCCTGCAGGCGCGCGGAGACCATCTGGTTCACCAGATCGTCCGGCACCAGCTTGCCTTGCGACATCAGATCGTCCGCCAGAATGCCAAGCGCGGTGTGATCCTTGCGATGTTGGCGAAGCAGGTCGCCGGTTGAGATCTGCGGGATACCAAACTCTGCCATCAGGCGCTGCGCCTGCGTTCCCTTGCCGACGCCCGGCGCGCCGAGCAGAAGAACTGGGCCGGGAAGAAAGTCGCTCGCGTTGGGAAGAGGTTTCGGCATAAAGAAAGACCGCAAGAAATTCGGGATTTTGGGACCACAAGAATCTGGGAATCTAGACCGCAGGAATTTGGGAATCTGGAAACCGCAGGAAAGCTTCAGGAAACTATATCTACAGTGAAAACCCACGCCCGGACTTCGGACGTGGGTGTCAGACGGTGTTGCAAACTACCAGCTGCGACGGCCGCGAATACGGCCCGACTTCGGCGAGAAACCGTCGTAGTGCCGCATGATGAGCTGCGCCTCTACCTGCTGCACCGTGTCCATCGCCACGCCCACAACGATCAGCAGCGACGTGCCGCCGAAGTAGAAGTTCAACCCGAGACCGTTCGTGGCCCATGTCGGCAGTGCGTCGAAGAAATGGCCGACCCAGGGCAGATGGTTGAAGTGAATGCCGGAGATGAGGAACATCGGGAGAATCGAGATTACGCACAGGTAGATGGCACCGACAAGTGTGATTCGCGTCAGCACGTCGTTGATGAAGTCCGACGTGCGCTTGCCAGGACGAATCCCCGGGATGAAGCTTCCGTACTTGCGCATGTTGTCCGCAATGTCATCCGGGCGGAAGATGATGGAGATGTAGAAGTAGGCGAAGAAGATGATCGAGACGATGTACAGCAAGACGTACAGCGGCTCCGCCGGCCCAAGCCAGCGGAATAGCGGGCCGAGATATTTCGTATCGCGCAGAGGACCCGACCCCCACAGCGAAACGTTCTGTAACAGCATCGGCGCCGACAGAATGGAGGCGGCGAAAATGACGGGCATCACACCGCCGGAGTTGACCCTGAGCGGAAGGAACGAGCTCGACGCCTGTGTCATGCTGCGGCCCACCATGCGCTTCGCCGACTGAATCGGAATACGCCGCTCCGATCGCTCGACAAAGCAGATGAATGCCACGACCACGATCATCATCACGATAATCAGGGCGATCGCAATGGGCGTGAACCCTCCCCACGCATCCGTCGTCGCCTTGGTGTACAGGTCCTGAATGCCGCGTGGAATGCCGACAACGATGCCGGCGAAGATGAGCAGCGACATGCCATTGCCGATGCCGCGGTCGGTAATCTGCTCACCGAGCCACATGATGAAGGTCGTGCCGGCTGTAAGCGTCAGCACGCACAGCGGAACGAACGCCGTCTTGGACATCGTCACCATCGACTCACCGGTCGAGGTGTTCGTCAGCGTCAGCGCGATGAAGAAGCTCTGCACCACACCCAGTAGAACCGTAACGTAGCGGGTCCACTGCGTGATCTTGCGGCGGCCAAGCTCGCCTTCCTTCTGCAGCTTCGCCAGCGGCTCATACACAACAGTCAGCAGCTGGAAGATGATCGACGCCGTGATGTACGGCATGATTCCGAGCGCGAACACCGTCAGTTTGCGCAGGTTGCCGCCGTTGAACAGGTCGAGCAGGCCGAGCGCTCCGCCGGCGTTCTGGTTAAAGAACTGCGCCAGCTTCGCGGCGTCGATTCCCGGCGTGGGGATGTGCGCGCCGAGCCGGTAGACCGCCAGCATCGCGAGGGTGAAGAGGATCCGCTTGCGCAGATCGGGAATGCGGAAGATGTTGAGAAACTTTTCGAGCATCGGTATGGAAAGCCTTGGTGCGGAGCGTGTAGATGAAAGCTGAAATCGCCTGACGTTTCGGCCTGGGTTCGTACCCGCTATTCTACGCGGAAGGAAGCACCGCCGAACAGAGCAAAGAAAAGCAGCGGGAAACGCCAAAATGAAGCAAAGCCGGAGCGCTCGGCCCCGGCCTGATTCATTATGCTGCGGGCGCAGCCTCGGAATTTGCAGCGCCGATCACCACCGCCCGTCCTCCGGCCGCCTCGATCGCCTTCTGCGCGCCTTTGGAGAACTTATGCGCGTGCACGGTGACGGCAGACTTCAGCTCACCGTTGGCCAGAACCTTCACCAGGCCGTTCCGCTTCTTGAGGATCCCGCGCGCCGTGAGCACGTCGAGCGTCAGCTCGGTCTCGCCCAGCTCCGCAATCCGGTCCAGTCCAAGCACCGTGTACTCGGTACGGAAGATATTCGTGAAGCCGCGCTTCGGCAGGCGCCGGTGCAGCGGCATCTGGCCGCCCTCAAAGCCGCGCATCAGCGAGGAGCCCGAGCGCGAGCCCTGGCCCTTGTGACCGCGAGTCGAGGTCTTGCCCATGCCGGAGCCCATACCGCGGCCTACGCGCTTCTTGTTGGAGTTCGCGCCCTTCGGCGCACGGAGATTTGAAAGATTCTTTGCCATGATTTCCTCGCTCAACGCCGGCCCATTCTTGAAACAGAACCGACTCGCATTGCCTCGTGTGAGGCATGATGGTGGACTACTCGACGATGCGAACCAGGTGAGGAATCTTCTTCACCATGCCGCGAATCGACGGAGTGTCCTCGCGCTCGACAATCTGATTCAACCGCGTAAAGCCCAGGCCCTTCACAACGAGCTTGTGCTTCACCGGCGTGCAGATCTGCGAACGATAGTACTGAATCTTGATCGTGTTGGTCGCTGCCATTGTTCTTCTCCGAACGGAGTTACGAAGCCGGAAGAATTTCCAACTCCCTAACTCCTCAATCCCTGACTCGCCTTAGAGCTCTTCCACTGCCTTGCCGCGCAGAGTAGCTACATCCTGCTTGTCGCGAAGCTGCGAAAGCGCATCGAAGGTCGCTTTCACTACGTTGTGCGGATTCGCCGAACCGATGTTCTTCGTCAGCACGTTCTGCACACCGGCGGCCGTCATCACGGCACGCACAGTTTTGCCGGCGATCACGCCCGTGCCTTCCGGTGCCGGCTTCAGCAGAACCTCACCCGAGCCGAAGTGCCCAAGCACCTGATGCGGAATCGAGGTCTGCGTCAGATTGACCTTGATGAGGTTCTTCTTCGCCGCCTCGATCCCCTTGCGGATCGCCTGCGGAACCTCCTTGGCTTTACCCGAACCGTAGCCCACAACGCCCTCGCCGGGATCGCCGACGATGACCAGCGCTGCGAAGCTCATGTTCTTGCCGCCCTTGACCACCTTGGTCACGCGATTAATGCTGACAACCTCATCCTTGAGGTTCATTCGGTTGCCGTCGAGTCTCTTGCGTGTCGCCATTGCTTTATCTGCTTTCTCTTTATTTGTCCCCGGCACACCGGTCCGGGGCCGCGGCCTCGTGGGCCACTTCTAAATTCACCCGTGGCTAGAACTCCAGCCCGGCCTCGCGTGCCGCATCGGCCAGGGCCTTGATGCGACCGTGATACAAATATCCGCCGCGATCGAAGACCACTCTCTTGATGCCCTTCTCCTTCGCGCGCTCCGCGATCAGCTTGCCCACTTCCTTTGCCGCCGCCACATTGCCGCCGGCCTTCCTGCCCTCGCCCTTGTTCGACATTGTCGACGCCGAGACGATGGTCGTTCCGGTCTCGTCATCGATGATCTGCGTGTAAATGTGGTTGAGCGAGCGGTACACATTCAGTCGTGGCCGCTCGGTTGTGCCGGCGAGCCTGGCGCGGATGCGCTTGTGAACGCGCTTGCGAATTACATTGCGCTGTGGAGCGTTGATCATCTTCGTTCTTCCTTCCTAATGGCGTCGCTGACCTTCAGCGACGTTCGGAGTAGTTACTTCGCGCCCGTCTTGCCGACCTTCTTCTTCAGTTTCTCGTCGGAGTAGCGAACACCCTTGTTCTTGTACGGATCCGGCTTGCGAAGTGCGCGCATGTCCGCGGCAACCTGGCCGACCTTCTGGCGGTCGATGCCCGAGACGGTGACATGCGTCTGCTTGGGATCAATTGCAACCTCGACGCCCGTGGGCAGCGGGAACTCGATCGGGTGCGAGTAGCCAAGCGTGAACACCACCGTGTTCTTGCCCTTCATCTCCACGCGGTAGCCGATGCCCACTACGTCGAGCTCCTTCTTCCAGCCGTTCGTGACACCCTCAACCGCGTTGAACACCAGCGCGCGCGCAAGGCCGTGCAACGGTGCCTGCGAGTCGTCCTGCCGCTCCACATGCAGCACGCCATCCTTCTCGTTCAGCGTGATGCCCTGCGGAATCAGAGCCGAAACCTTGCCCTTCGGTCCTTCGACCACAACCGTGTTCGTCTGGACCGTGTACTTGACGCCCTTGGGCAGCGTGATGGGCTTCTTGCCGATACGTGACATCTTGAAATCCTTTGTGGCTTGCGAGTCCCTCGTGGCAGTTACCACTCGTTCCACTGCAGCCGTGCGGGTTCGTCACCCACAAAACAACGCAAAGACTCTGAGGTCTTTCTTTACCAGACTTCGCAGAGAATCTCGCCGCCAACGCCTTCACGGCGCGCCTGACGGCCAGTCATGACGCCCTTCGGGGTGGTCATGATCGAAATTCCCAAACCACCCTGCACGCGGCGGATCTCATCCTTACCCACGTACACGCGGCATCCAGGACGCGAAACGCGCTGCAGATCGCGGATCGCAGACTCATTGTTCGCGCCATACTTCAGGTACACGCGCAAAACATTCTGGCCATTCTCCTCGACCGGCTTGAAGTTTGCGATGTAGCCCTCTTCCTTGAGGATGCGGGCAATCTCGGCCTTCAGGCGCGACGCAGGAACGTCCAACTTCTGGTGGCGCGCACGGTGCGCGTTACGGATACGGGTCAGAAAATCTGCAACTGGATCGGTCAGATTCATCTTCTTCCTTTCATCCCCCGTTCGCTCCTGCTCTTCAGGAGAACCTGCGGGAATGTTTGTGGCCACTCGATAAACCCCTCGAGTGAGCCAGAAATGTTTCTCCCGGTACGCTTCGGGAGCGAGCCGCAACACTGGAGGTTGCGGAGCCAGTCAACGCTTCGTGCGCGTTAGAACACCCCATCGAGCGACGAACGCTCGCCGGGGCTCCGTTACCAGCTCGACTTCACGACGCCTGGGATCTCGCCCTTCAGGGCCAGCCCACGGAAGCACAGACGGCACACGCCGAACTTGCGCAGGAACGCGCGCGGACGGCCACACAGCTGGCACCGGTTGTGCTGACGGGACTTGAACTTCGGCTTGCGGGCGTCTTTGACGCGCTTTGCAGTAGTTGCCATCTCTCTTCTCTTTCTCCTTACGCGCCCTGGCGGAACGGCATGCCGAAGTACTTCAGCAGCGTGCGTGCGCCGTTGTCGTCCGGGGCCGACGTAACTATCGTCACGTTCATCCCCTTAATCTTGTCCACCTTCGCGTAGTCAATCTCCGGGAAGATGAGCTGGTCGCGCAGACCCAAAGTGTAATTTCCGCGCCCATCGAACGATTTCGACGAAACGCCGCGGAAGTCGCGCACGCGCGGCAGCGCTACTGAGATGAGGCGATCGAGGAACTCGTACATCGCATCGCCGCGCAGCGTCACCATCGCGCCGATCGGCATGCCCTCGCGCAGCTTGAACGCCGCGATCGACTTCTTCGCCTTCGTGATGACCGGCTTCTGTCCGGCGATCGAACCCAGGTCCGCAACCAGCGGATCCATCATCTTCACGTTCTGCGTCGCCTCGCCAAGACCCATGTTGATGACGATCTTCTCCAGCCGCGGCACCGCCATCACGTTCTCAATGCCAAGCTCCTTCTGGAGCTGGCCCTTGATCTCTTTCGCGTACTTCTCTTTCAGTCGTGCTGCCATTGCTTTTGCTCTTTCTCCACGGTCTCGGAGTGGTTACCGGTGCGTGGGGTGCTCAATTCAGGAGTGAAATCACTCCTCACTGCTTACCCAATCTTCTCGGCCAGTGTGCCGCCGTTGGAGCGTGCTACTCGAATCTTCTTGTCTCCATCGAAGCGGAAACCGGCGCGCGTCGCCTTCCCGTCCGAATCAATCAGCGCCACGTTCGAAACGTGAATCGCCGCCTCCTGCTCGAGAATGCCGCCCTGCGAATTCTTCTGCGGGTTCGGCTTCAGGTGCTTCTTGATCATGCTCACGCCCTCAACAAGAACGCGGTCCTTGTCGGCGATGACACGCAGCACGCGGCCCTTCTTGCCCTTGTCTTTGCCGGCGAGCACGATCACCTGGTCATTGCGCTTAATCTTTGCCATCTCTCAATTCCTTCAACTTGGCCTCGGCAATCTGTCGGAGCCGGAATCCGCTCAGCCTCTCAGGTTTTTTCCTGACTCGCTGACTCGCTAACCTGCTAGCTCGCCCCTAAATAACCTCCGGGGCGAGCGACACAATCTTCAAAAACTTCTTCTCCCGCAGCTCGCGGGCAACCGGGCCGAACACGCGCGTGCCAACCGGCTCCATCGCGTCGTTGATCACCACCGCCGCGTTCTGGTCGAAGCGGATGTACGTCCCGTCGCGCCGGCGATACTCCTTGCGCGTGCGCACGATCACCGCCTTCACAACCTTGCCCTTCTTCACCGTTCCGTCGGGCGAAGCTTCCTTGACCGCCGCCGTGACCACGTCACCCAGGCCGGCCTTCTTGCCGAGTCCGCCGCCCAGCGGCAGGATCATCTGCAGCTTGCGTGCGCCGGAGTTGTCGGCCACGTCCAACATGGTGCGCATCTGAACTGCCATCGCGAATCTCCTTACCAGTCGCGAGCCTCAGCCCGCGCGAAACTTCAATCCCAGCCGGCAACCCCGGCCAACCAACCGCGCCAAAATCGCGCGGCTCACAGCAGCTACTTTGTCGCCGACTCTTCGGCCAGCGGCTTCTCCTCCGGCAGCGTCGCCAGCGACGACCGGCGGATGATCTCCTCCAGCGTCCAGCGCTTCAGCTTCGACAGGGGACGCGTCTCGCGAATGCGAACCACGTCGCCGATCCGCGCCGAGTTCTGCTCGTCGTGCGCATAAAACTTCTTGTTGAACTTCATCACGCGGCGATACTTCGGGTGCGCCTTGCGCATCTCGATCTCAACCACGATCGTCTTCTGCATCTTGGTCGAGACGACCTGGCCAACCTTCTCGTTGCGGCGCGTCTGCTGTTCGTTCGCCTGCTGCGTGTTCCCTGTATCAGCCATTACTTACCTGCCTCTGCTGCTGCGCTCTGACGAGCCTTCTCAATCTGGCGTTCGCGCGCAACGGTCTTGAAACGAGCAATGTCGAGCTTCAGTGTGCGCAGGTTCTTCAAACCCTCCTGCTTACCCAGGCTCTTCGCAAAGCGAATGCGGAACATCTGCTCCGCCGCCTTCGTCTCTTCAGCCTTCAGCTCGTCATCGCTCAGATCGCGGATCTTGTCGAGTTCCATGATTTCCTACCTAACCTTTGTCATCCCCAGCAAGCTTGTCATTCACGCGCAGCGGAGGAATCTGCTTTCCGGCTTACTTGGCCGCAACCACAGTCTTCACGTTCGGCCGCACAACAAACGTCGTCTTCAGCGGCAGCTTGTGCGAAGCCAGGCGCATCGCTTCCTTCGCGATATCGACCGGCACGCCCTCCATCTCGAACAGAATCTTGCCCGGGCGAACCACCGCAACCCAGTGATCCGGCGCGCCCTTGCCCTTACCCATACGGGTCTCGGCCGGTTTCTTCGTGATCGGCTTGTCGGGGAACAGACGCAGCCAGACCTTGCCGCCGCGCTTGATGAAGCGCGTCATCGCGATACGCGAGGCCTCGATCTGGCGATCCGTGATGTAACCGCACTCCAGGACCTTCAGACCGTAGTCGCCGAATGACAGATCGGAGCCGCGCCACGCCTTGCCGGTCATGCGGCCGCGCTGCTGCTTGCGATACTTAACCTTCTTGGGCAAAAGCATGGGAAAACTCGCCTTTCAAACTTGAGGACGGAGAACTTCTTTGAGAGGAACCGCGCGCACGCGGAGTTCAGAGAAGCTCAGCCGGGGTCTCTGTGCGTAGCACAGACTCAGGGCCAAACCAGATAAGTATACAGGAAAGACGCGGCGAGGGGAAGTTTGCCTTCCCCGCGTCCCTATCCTCAACGCTAGAACGCGCCGGTCGTGATCGGGGCCTGCTCGCGACGCTTCTTCTGCTCGTAAATGTCGCCGCGATAGATCCAGGTCTTCACACCAATGACGCCATATGTGGTCTTCGCCTCGGCAAAGCCGTAGTCGATGTCCGCACGCAGCGTGTGCAGCGGCAGCCGGCCCTGCAGGTACCATTCGGAGCGCGCAATCTCGTTGCCGTTCAGACGGCCCGAAACGCGCACCTTGATACCCTTGCAGCCGAAACGCAGCGCCGAATCCACGCTCTTGCGCATCGCCCGGCGGAACGACACACGCTTCTCGAGCTGCAGCGCGATGTTCTCCGCCACCAGTTGCGCATCCAGCTCCGGCTTGTTCACCTCGAGGATGTCGATAAACACCTCGCGGTTCGTCCGCTTCTGAATGTCGGCCTTCAGCTTGTCGATCTCCGCACCCTTGCGGCCGATGATGATGCCCGGACGCGCGGTGCGAATGATCAGCCGCAGCTTGTTGCCCGGACGCTCGACCTCAACGGACGAGACGCCGGCGGCCTTCAGTTTCTCGCGGAGCTCAGCCTTCAGCTTCACATCCTCGACCAGCAGCTTGTCATAGCCGCGCTCCACGAACCAGCGCGACTTCCACGGCTTGTTGACGCCGAGGCGGAATCCATACGGATGGACTTTCTGTCCCATAAGCTTCCTTCTTCTTTCAGAGCCATAGCCGGTTGAGCCGGCGCGGCGATGTTGCTTGTGTTGCAATCATTCGTTGCTACAAAACTTCTTCTAACTCGAGCCTCTGCGGACTTACTTCGCCGCAGCAGTCTTCTTGGCCGACTTCTTGGCAGGAGCCTTCTTCGCCGCTGCCTTCTTGGCCGGAGCCTTCTTCGCTGCCTTCTTCTTAGCCGCCGGCTTGGTCGTCGTCTCCGCCGCCGGAGCCGCTGCTGCAGCCTTGACCTCAGCCGCCTTCTTCTCCGCAATCGTGATCACGATATGCGCAATGCGGCGCTGGTAGCGGAACGCACGTCCCATCGGCGCCGGACGGATGCGCTTCATGCGCGGCCCGTCATTCGCCACCGCCGACTTCACAATCAGCTTATCAACGTCGACGTCGAGTCCACGCTCGTCGGACAGATACTGCGCGTTCTGCACCGCCGAGCGCAGCGTCTTCTCGATCACCGGCGCAATCCGCTTGTTGGTGAACGCCACAATGTTGATCGCCTGTCCCACAGGCTTGCCCTTGATCAGGTCCAGCACCAGCTTGGCCTTCTGCGGGCTGACGCGCTGGAACTTGGCCTCAGCGCGAAATTCCGGAGCAGTTGTCGTTGTCTTTGCCATCTTGATCTTCCTAAAGCGAGCGGCGAAAAGCCTCTCTGCTCGGTTCCAAATCCTTAAAAAACATAGCTCGGCTTAGTTATTTTGCCTTCGCCGTGTCCGCAGCCTTCGCGGAGTGTCCCTTGAACGTGCGCGTTGCCGAAAACTCGCCCAGCTTGTGCCCGACCATGTTCTCCGTGCAGTACACCGGCACAAACTTCTTGCCGTTGTGAACCGCTATCGTGTGGCCAACCATGTCCGGATGGATGGTCGAGCGGCGCGACCAGGTGCGAATCACCTTCTTGTCGTTGGCCGCATTCATCGCATCAATCTTCACCATCAGGTGCGTATCGATGAAGGGGCCCTTCTTGGTAGAGCGTGCCATTTCTTAATCTCCAGTTCTTCTGTGCTCGATACAACGAATCTCGTGAGGAGCTTTCGAGACTTGGTCCTGCCCTTCTGCACTCAAATGGTCCTGAGCACTCCTCCGGGCGCACTAACTACTAACGACTAGCTACTTTCCCTTATTCCGCCGCTGCACGATGAACACGTCCGTGCGCTTGTTATTGCGCGTCTTGTATCCACGCGTGGGCTGGCCCCACGGCGTTACCGGGTGACGTCCGCCCGAAGTCTTACCCTCGCCACCGCCATGCGGATGGTCAACCGGGTTCATCGAGACACCGCGGTTCGCCGGCCGAATTCCCTTCCAGCGGTTGCGTCCGGCCTTGCCGATCGAGACATTCTCGTGATCGGTATTGCCGACCTGGCCAACCGTCGCCATGCACTCCACGAGCACGCGCCTCGTCTCACCGGAAGGCAGCTTCAGCAGAGCGTAGTCGCCCTCCTTCGCCACCAGTTGCACCTGCGCTCCAGCCGAGCGGGCCATCTGCCCGCCCTTGCCCGGCCGCAGCTCGATGTTGTGCACCGTCGTGCCGGCAGGAATGTTGCGCAGCGGAAGCGCATTGCCGACCAGGATGTCTGCCTCCGGCCCGCTCATCACCTTCTGCCCAACCTTCAGCCCGACCGGCTGCAGGATGTAGCGTTTCTCGCCGTCCGCATACGCGATCAGCGCGATCCGCGAGCTGCGATTCGGATCGTACTCGATCGTCGCCACCGTGCCCGGGATGCCGTACTTGTCGCGCTTGAAGTCGATGATGCGTAGCTTCTGCTTGTGCCCGCCGCCATGGTGCCGCACGCTCAGCTTGCCGGTGTTGTTACGGCCGCCGGTGCGCTGCTTCACTTCCAGCAGCGGCTTGTACGGCTTGTCCGTCGTGATGTCGTCATTCACCAGCTTCGTCTGGAAACGAAGCGTCGGTGTAATTGGTCGATAGCTCTTGATCGGCATTGCTTCTTCCTTTGCCTTTGCCGCGCTAATAACTACCAGCGCGATACTTGGATCTAACTGCCGAGTAGTTCCTAGCTTCCGGCCTTGGCCTTATTCACTATTCACTACTCACTCTTCACTGCCTGACTAAATCTCCGACGCGAAGTCAGGAACCTTCTCGCCTGCCTTGAGACGCACATACGCCTTCTTCCAGTCCGGAAGATAGCCTGAGTACTTGCCGCGGCGGCGCTCCTTGCCCTCAATGTTGGCGGTGCGAACCGTCGCAACCTTCACATTGAAAAGCTGCTCCACGGCCTGCTTCACCTCAGTCTTCGAGGCGTTCGCCGCAACCTCAAACACCAGCGATCCCTCGGTCTCACGCGTGGTGAGAGCCTTCTCAGTGATCAGCGGGCGCCGAATGACCTTATAAAGAGTCGGCATTATGCAACCTCCTTCGCGGCCGCAGCCTTACGCTTCGACACGCTCTTCTTCAGCGTCTCCTGCACCGCTTCCAACGCGGCCTTGGAAAAGATCGCGTGCTCATAGCGCAGCAGATCGTACGGATGAACCTCACTCGAAAGCACAAGCTCCACACCAGCAAGATTGCGCGATCCGAGATACAGCTTCTCGTTCAGCTCGCGCGACGTCTCCACCAGCAGCGCCGTCTTCTTGGCCTCAAGCTTGTCGAGCGCATTGCGATAGTGCTTCGTCTTCGCCTCTTCGACGTTGAAGTTCTCCACCACCGTCAGCTTGCCGTCAGCCAGCTTTGCCGCCAGCGCCGAGCGCAGCGCACCCAGCAGCTTCTTCTTCGGGAACTGGTACTCGTAGCTGCGCGGCTGCGGTCCATGAACCGTTCCACCACCACGCCAGAGCGGCGTGCGGATCGAACCCACGCGCGCGCGGCCGGTTCCCTTCTGCTTCCACAGCTTCTTGCCCGCGCCCGAAACCAGCTTGCGATTTTTCGTAGCGTGCGTTCCCTGCCGCAGAGAAGCGCGGTAGTGCTTCACCGCCTCCCACAGCAGCGCCTCGTTCACGTCGCCACCAAACACCTCATCGAGCAACTCGAAGTCGCCGACTTCCTTGCCCGCGAGGCTCTTGATCTTGATCTTCGCCATCGTCTTACTTCGCTTTCCGTGCCCGCGATCGATGCCGCGGGCCCTGACGTTATTACTCTGCGTTTCCCGGTCTGTTCCCCGCACAGAGATTGTTGCTGCGGAACGACAAGCTTTCGCGCGAAGCGCGTCTCGCCGTCCGCGTAGGACTACTTCTTCTTCGGTGCAGCCTTCTTGCTCGCCTTCAGCGGATCAACCGTGCCCGAACCCGCAAAGCCGCGACGCTCTCTCGGAGGCGCCTTCGCCTTCGACACCAGAACATATCCATCGCGAGGACCCGGAACCGCGCCCTCAACCATCAGCAGGTTCTCGTCCGCATCGATCCCGCGAATGCGCAGGTTGCGAACCGTTACCTGATCCGTCCCATAGTGACCCGGCATTCTCTGCCCCGGGAACACACGCGATGGGAAGGACGACGCACCGATCGAGCCCTGGATCTGGAACATGTGACCGTGCGACTTCGGTCCACCGCCGAAACGATGGCGCCGCACAACACCGGCAAACCCGCGGCCCTTCGACGTGCCGATCACATCCACGAACTTCGTCTCGTTGAAGATCTCAACCGTCAGGCGGTCACCTGCCTTGGCCGTCTGGTCCTCCTCGGCGCCGGTCGTCGACTCGAGTTGGACCTCCTTGAGCACCTTCACCGGAGGAATATTGTTCTTCCCAAAATGCCCGGTCATCGGCTTGTTGATCTTGCTCGCCTTCACGAACTCAACCAGGCCGATCTGCGCGGCGTCATAGCCGTCTTTCGCCTGCGTCTTGAGCTGCGTGATCACGCACGGCCCAACCTTCAGCACCGTGATCGGGTGAACCTCACCGCGATCATCGAAGACCTGCGTCATGCCGATCTTTTTTCCAAGAATCCCTGTAACTGCCATCTTTCTCTCTCCTCATCATGCTCAGCTTTCCGCCGAGCACTGTAGGTAAACCTGAAAATTCCAAAAACGCTCTACGGTCTCTCTTACTTCGTAACCGTCTTGATCTCGACGTCCACACCCGCCGGCAGATCAAGCTTCATCAGCGCATCTACCGTCTGCTGCGTCGGCTCCAGAATGTCAATCAGCCGCTTGTGCGTGCGGATCTCAAACGCCTCGCGCGACTTCTTATCCACGTGCGGGCTGCGCAGAACGCAATACTTATTCTTCATGGTCGGGAGGGGAATCGGCCCTGCAACCTGCGCGCCCGTGCGCTTGGCGGTCTCAACAATCTCGCCAGTTGACGTGTCCAGAACCCGGTAGTCGTACGCCTTCAGACGAATGCGAATGCGCTGCTGTGCCATCTCAATTTTCTTTCCCGTTCATCACTTCAGCGAGTGAGAGGAACGCTTGATCAAAGATCGGTTGGGAGTAGCTACCGGCGATCAATCTCTGGACCAACCGGTAGCCCTCGAACTTTGGTTATCGCAGCGACATTCAGCGCGAAGCGCCTCCCGCCGCCACGCGGTGGCTACTTGATGATCTCGCTAATCGTGCCCGCCCCCACGGTGCGTCCACCCTCACGGATAGCGAACCGCAGACCCTTCTCCATCGCCACCGGCGTGTGCAGCTCCACCTCGAGCGCGATGTTGTCGCCGGGCATCACCATCTCCGTGCCCGCCGGCAGCTTCGCCGATCCCGTCACGTCGGTGGTGCGGAAGTAGAACTGCGGACGATAGCCGTTGAAGAACGGCGTGTGGCGTCCACCCTCCTCCTTGCTCAGCACG
>DASRGC010000030.1:0-52769 GCA_035651235.1 Acidobacteriaceae bacterium | reverse complement strand
CGTGCTGAGCAAGGAGGAGGGTGGACGCCACACGCCGTTCTTCAACGGCTATCGTCCGCAGTTCTACTTCCGCACCACCGACGTGACGGGATCGGCGAAGCTGCCGGCGGGCACGGAGATGGTGATGCCCGGCGACAACATTGCGCTCGAGGTTGAGTTGCACACGCCGGTGGCGATGGAGAAAGGTTTGCGGTTTGCTATCCGCGAGGGTGGCAGGACGGTGGGTGCGGGCACCATCTCGGAGATCATCAAGTAGGCCACCGCGTGGCGGCGGGAGGCGCTTCGCGCTGACCGTCGCTTGCGAGAAAATCAGCAAAGCGGCGAGCTTCGGCTCGCCGCTTTTTGCATTCAGCGAATCACACGATACACTTCGCGCGATGAGTTATCGTGTCGCGCGTCGCCGATTTCTGCAGGGAATGACAGCCGTTCCCGCAGTTGCTTTGTTTGAGCCAACAGCGCTTTCGCAGAATCCACGGTACTCGGCAGCCGCGACGCAGCTGCCGGTGCCGAAGGTCTCGCTCAACGTCCGCGAATTCGGCGCGCAGGGCGGCAATACAAACGACACAGCCGCGTTTCAGACAGCGCTCGATCGGTGTGCGGCGCTGGGTGGTGGCGAGGTGCTCGTGCCTGCGGGTGACTACCTCATCGGTAGTGTGCAGCTTCGATCGAACGCGACACTGCGGCTCGATAGCGCAACAACTCTGCGCGGTACTTCGAACTTCGACGACTACGCTGTGTCGCAGGTTCGCTGGGAAGGGAAGTGGATTCCCGGGCACGTGGCGCTGATCTACGCGATGGATGCGCAGAACGTGGCGATCATTGGCACAGGCAAGATCATCGGCAACCCGGCGCTCGCAGGCCGGCCGCGGCCGAACGCGCCATTGCGGCATCCGGCGCTGATCGAGTTCATTCGCTGCAACGGCATTCACCTCGAAGGTTTCTCGACCGAGTACAAGAGCATGTGGTCGGTGCATCCGACGTCGTGCGAGAACATCACGATCAAAAATTTGACGATTCGCTCGACCGGCGGCAACGGCGACGGCATTGACATCGACTCGTGCAAGCATGTGACGATTACGGGCTGCGATATCGCGACCGGCGACGACTGCATTTCGCTGAAGAGCGGGCGCGGCTCGGAGGCGTTCGCGATGCTCGAGACCACCGAGGACGTGCACATCTCCGACTGCACCTTTGCGGATTCCATCTTCGCGTGCATCGGCATCGGCAGCGAGACCTCCGGCGGCATTCGGGATGTGTGGATCAAAAACTGCAAGTTCACCGGCGCAAGGACCTATGCGTTTTACATCAAGAGCCGGCGCGGTCGCGGGGCGTTCATCGAAAACATTTACGCGGACGGGCTGGAGGTTTCCAATTGCACGCAAGGTTTTCTGCGCTTGAACATGGCGGGCAGCGGCATCCAGGACCAGGACCCGGTGCCGGGCGATGAGGGCATCCCGACGGCTCGGAACTGGCGGTTCTCGAACGTCGTGGTGCACGATGTGCCGAAGCTCGTGCAGGCCACCGAGCTGGATCCGCGCAAGCCGCTCGATGGTCTGTGGCTGACGAACATCAGCGGCACGTGCCAGGAGGGGATCTTCCTGGCGAATGTGCGCCACGCCGTGCTGAAGAACATCCACGTGACCGGCTACAGCGGCGCCCTGCTGAATACCTATGACGTGACGGGCACCGGACTCGCCGGGGCGAAGCCGATGGAGGCGCCGAAGCCGCTGGCCGAGATTCCGGCGCCGGCGACGCCCTACAAGTTACACTGACGAAAGAAGATGCCTGCGTAGCGAACCGATCTTCCGCTTTTTGCAGTTTTGCGAGATAATCAGTTGAGGGCCTGTGCCTGCGGAGTCTCTGCGGGTTGCAGGTACGGGGGCTTGAATCGCTCACCCACAATAGCAGCAAGTTCAGGAAGGCAACAACTTAGGAACAAAACGGCAGCAGGGGCCGTAAGCCCTGCGTCGCGGCGTGTCAGATGGGCAGGGCTAATCCCTGTGGTATCAGCGACAAGCTGCTTGCCAGCCGAGGTGGCTGGCCACGTTAGGAGAAGAGATGCGCGAGATCGTCAGCCTGCAGTGTCCGGTGTGCAAGAACCGGAACTACTCGACCACCAAGAACAAGAAGACCACGACGGGACGTCTCGAGTTCTCAAAGTTTTGCAACACGTGCCGCAAGCATACGGACCACAAGGAGACCAAGTAAGCTCTCCTTGCAACACAGGGGAGTAAGCTCAACGGTTAAACTGCCGGTCTCCAAAACCGGACTTCTCGGTTCGAATCCGAGCTCCCCTGCCATCACAGTTTGATTTTTGTATTTTCTTGTTTTTTATCTCTCCGGAGGAATTTCGGAGGATTTCCCCAGGGCCCGCGAGCATCGCGGCACGTCTAGATGTAAGGATGCTTTATGGCGAAAGCAGCAGTAGCAACGACGGATCACGAACAGACGAACGCGACTCTTCAGCAGGTGACCGCGGGCCCGCAGCGGCTGGTCGAGTTCCTGAAGGAAACCCGGCAGGAGATGCACAAGGTCGTTGTGCCGACGCGCAACGAGGTCAAGAACATGACGTTCGTTGTCCTGGTATCGGTGTTCCTGTTTGCTGCCTTCTTTGAGCTTGTGGACGTTGTTCTCAGCAAGAGCCTCGACCAGATACTCCTGCACATGACGGGCCATTAAGTTTCCGGCGTAGACAATGATTTTTCCGGCCGCCGTCTTGAGCGGCGAACGCAGAAGAAAGTAAAACCATGGCGGAAGAGTTGAAAACCGGCGAACCTACTGACCTCGAGCAGAACCTCGGAGCCAGCGCCGACGAGACCCCGGCCTTCGACGCCGGCACCGTGGAGGGCGCCGAGGGTGAAACCCCGGCTGCGCCTGCGCACAACGAGAACTTCAAGTGGTACATCATTCACGCCTACTCTGGGTTTGAGCGCAAGGTGAAGGAGTCGCTGCAGTCGCGCGTCGCCGCGTACCACCTTGAGGACCGCGTCGGACGCATCGAGATTCCGACGGAGCCGACGACGGAGCTTCGCAACGGCAAGAAGTACACCATCGATCGCGTCTTCCTCCCCGGCTACGTCTTCGTCGAGATGGCGCTCGATAACGATCTCTGGCACGTGGTGAAGAACACGCCGCGAGTCACCGGCTTCCTGCAGACGGGCGATCAGCCCAATGCGCTCTCCGAGGCTGAGGTCAACGCGATGCTGAATCGCAGCGACGTGACCCGCGAGAAGCCGAAGCTCAAGCTCAAGTTCACCAAGGGCGAGCAGGTTCGCATCACCGAGGGGCCGTTTGCCAACTTCAACGGTGCCGTCGACGACGTCAACGAAGACAAGCAGACCCTCAAGGTCATGGTCTCGATCTTCGGCCGTCCGACGCCCACCGAGGTCAGCTTCGCCAACGTGGAGAAGGCCGAGCAGTAAGGGTTCCGCGCAGAGCATTGCGCACAGGATTTGCGAGGCTCGCTGCACAGGGAATTCAGCAGCCAGCCCACAGAGTTTCCCGCAGCTTTTCCGGAGACTTCTCCGCAGGTTGCGAACAAGTGTTGCACCAGAGGTCACCCCAGCGAGCAATCTCGCTGGGGAACCCGACGAGTTTCATCGTGGTGCTGAGAGAATCGCAACGGAGTCTCTCGGCGGCACACAGGGCCACCCCAGCGAACAAACTCGCCGGGATCCAGAACAGGTTGATCGCAGGAGTTCCAGCCCGGCCGCTTCACCGGACCTTCTAGCTCCTCAGGAACCACCAATCCATGCGGCACCGGATTTCCGGGGCTGCATCTATATGGAAGGACTACGAATATGGCACCGAAGAAGGTACAAGGCTACGTAAAGCTCCAGATCACGGCAGGCAAGGCTACGCCGGCGCCGCCGGTTGGCCCCGCGCTCGGTCAGGCGCAGGTCAACATCATGGAGTTTTGCAAACAGTTCAACGAGCGCACCGGCAAAGATCCCAACCTTGCGGGCATGACCGTTCCCGTGGTCATCACAGTCTTCGCGGATCGCAGCTTCACGTTCATCACCAAGACGCCCCCGGCGCCGGTGCTGCTGCTGAAGGCGGCCGGCGTGCAGAAGGGCTCTGGC
This sequence comes from Acidobacteriaceae bacterium, assembly GCA_035651235.1. Lineage (GTDB taxonomy): Bacteria > Acidobacteriota > Terriglobia > Terriglobales > Acidobacteriaceae > Granulicella. The sequence continues at coordinate 48,687 of DASRGC010000030.1, read as the reverse complement.
GCACCGAACAAGGACAAGGTCGGCAAGGTGACGGAGAAGCAGATCATCGAGATCGCCAAGCAGAAGATGCCGGACATGAACGCCGCCTCGGTCGAGGCAGCGGCCAAGACCATCCGCGGCACCGCCCGCTCGATGGGACTGGAAGTGGTCGCGTAAGCGGGCACAAGCACGAATCAAAAGGAGCGCCGAACGGCGCTCCTTTTCTTTTCTTTTCTCAGTAGTCATATAGTGGGAGGCAGTGGGCCTTCTCCTTGCATTGCGGAACTCGCATTCGCAGCAACTCCGATAGCGAGATGGCGTCGTTGCGATTGACCTGAAACACTGCCACCTGACTGACTCCCGAATCGTTGTGATAGCTCAGGGTCAGCCGATAGATGTGCTCGCGCGCCGCAACCATTCCAACGAACATCGCGGGAAAGAAGCCCATGTGCTCGCGAACGTCTTTACGCCATCCAGCATTGTCGATCTTGTCGTACCCAATCACGAGCGGTGCAGGCGCTTCGAATCGCAAACCGTCTGCAGAGGCGATCATTGGCGCAGTTGTGTTCGCCGCAGTTCCCGACGTTCCTGTTTCGTAGATTGCCTCACCGGATTTTTGAGCGTGCAGCGGAAGAGCAGCAAACGCAAAGATGAGTACGGCTGTGCCTGCAAGCCGGGCGAGAAATCCTGACCCGCGCCGTCGCGCGATCCCGCGCAGGCGCCATGCGACGGCCAGGGACTTCACGTCGTGCCTCCATACCGGCAGGATCAGCGACATGGTGATTCCTTCGAGATTTGACAGGGCTCCGAAAGCGAGCGCGGCGGAGATCCAGGTCACGGGATGCTTGGCCAGAAACGCAGTGACCAGCGCGGACGCCAGCGCCAGGCCCCAGATTTTCGCAAGGTAGGAGTGATAGCTGGGCAGTTTGCCGAACTTGATGAACGCTACCGCAAGGCACAGTGCTTCAAGCCCGACGACCGCTGCGATGGGCACAGCGAGAGCGCGTACGAGAGCAGGATGTCGCATCCACAAAGCAGCAGCGCAGCCTAGATAAAAGACGATATCGGCCATCGAGTCGAAGAGCCGAACGGCGGCAGTGTCGCACTTCCATCGGCGCGCCAGCACGCCATCGAAGATGTCGGAGAGCAGTGCGGTGATGACCATTGCGGCCAGCGTAGTTCCGCTCCATCCCGCGCGTTCACCCACCACCATCGCGGGGCCGAGCACCGCGCGCGCTCCGGCCATCAGCCAGGGAGTCTTGTGCTTCAAAAATGACGATTCAGATTGCATCGCGTCGCTCCTTTTCACGTCTGGAGAGGAGCGTACGCAGCCACCACGGACAGACGGTGCGCGATCAGGACGGTTTTCCGAGTGTCACAACCAGGACTGGTTGAGGATCTCGTGCGCGTTCGCCGCGAGCAGCGGAAAGACGACGAGCTGTGGTCCTTTCGGGACCCTGGCGACCGAGGCGGTATATGCGTCGCAGAGCACGCCACTTGCGTTCTCGATGCCTCGCTGCCAGCCGGGCTTGCGTGCGTCGCAGAAGATCAAAGCGTCGGCCGGAACGCCGACTGCCGCGAGCATCGTGCGCGCTTTGTCCAGGAACTCCGGCCAGTGCGACACCACCGCGATCAGCAGCGCTTTGGGTGCGGGCATCCAAGGCATTAGCCACTGGTTTGCAGAGGTGATGGGCAGCACGACAAGCTCGATACCTGCCGGCACAACCGCGCGCACCGTAATCTCCTGGCTCGGCCGGCAGCACGCAATGCTGCGCGCGAACACATTGGCGCCACATTCCTCAACAGAACACTCCCGCACTTCGCGGTCTGTCGCAGCACGCAATTCCGTTAGCAGGATGCGCCGCAGCTCGGGGTCGGGGTCGATCAGCAGCCAGTGATCCGGCTCGGGCGCCGCGAGCCACTCGGCCATGCGGCGGCGAAGCGCAAAGGTCGATAGGCCGAGCTCATGCGCGCGCCGGAAGAACTCGCCGATGAGCGCATCGGTCTGTGCCTCGGCGGTTTCGGGCGCGCGCCGGTGGCAGACGTAGACGCCGCTGCCATGGCGCAGCTCGGTCCAGCCGTCACGTTCGAGCTCGCGATACCCAGCGCTCACGGTATTCGGGTGAATCGCGAAACGGCGCGCGAGCTCGCGTGTGCTGGGCAGGCGGTCGCCCGCGCGAAGCTCGCCGCTAAGGATAGCGAGCTGCACCTGCGTGACGAGCTGGCGATACAGCGGGACGTCGCTGTTGGCGGAGAACAGGAGGCGCATCTGGAGTGGTTTGTTGTATCTAAAGGGGAGCTTACCAGCAAAGCCGCAGCGCAGCGGGCGTGTGCGCAATACCGCTGGCAAAGGCGTCCGCGCGTAGGCATAATGGCTGCCTCTCGCTGAAGCGAATTTCAAAACACTCCGGAGCCGGCGTCCTTCATGTTCGTCCCGTCGACCTTTGCTGTCGCACTTCTGATGACGATCCTCAGCACCATCTGCTGGGGATCCTTCGCCAACACCTTCAAAGGCACCAACAACTACCGCTTCGAGCTCTACTACTGGGACTATGCGCTAGGCATCTTCCTCATCGCGGTGCTCCTCGCGCTCACAATGGGAAGCATCGCCGGCGGCCCGACGGCGTTCCTTCCGAATCTGCGCGACGCTGATGGCCTCAACCTCTTCTACGCGGCGATCGGCGGATTCATCTTCAACATCGCCAACGTGCTGCTGATCGCGGGGATCGAGATCGTGAGCATGGCTGTCGCGTTTCCGCTGTCGATCGGCATCGCACTGGCGGAGGGCGCGATCCTCGCCTACGTGCTGCAGCCGAAGGGCAATCCTGTGCTGCTCGGACTGGGCGTGCTGATGAGCCTCGTTGCTGTGGTCCTTGTCGGCAAAGCGTACGGTGCGCTCCGCACAGGCGAGCAAACTGTCTCGCGCAAGGGCGTAATCGTGTGCGTGATCTCCGGCCTGCTGATGGGCACGTGGGCGCCGTTCGTCACGCTGGCGATGACCCGCGGCGCGCATACGCTGACGCCCTACACGACGACCGTGTTCCTCACGCTCGGCGCGTTCCTCTGCTGCTTTGTGTTCAACATCATTCTGATGCGCAAGCCGATCATCGGCACGCCTGTCTCCGGCAGAGATTACTTCCGCACATCGGGGAAGTATCACGCACTCGGCCTGCTGGGCGGCGCGATCTGGGGCACGGGCATGGCATTCAATCTCGTCGCGGGGTCGGCTGTGGGAGTCTCGATCTCGTATGCGATCGGCCAGGCGTCGCCGATGGTGGCGTGTCTCTGGGGTGTGTTCGTCTGGCATGAGTTTCGCGGCGCCAACGACAAAGCTAAGGGTTACCTCGTCGCGATGTTCGCCGCGTATATCCTTGCGATTGTCCTGATTGCAAGCGCCCACTCATCCAGCACCTCGCTGCACGCAACGCAAACTTACTTCAACTTTAAAATGTGAGCACTCTCCATCGGTCAAGGAGAAATATGAGCCGCAGCGTTCTTGTCCTCGGCAGCTTTGTCGCCGACGTTGCCTTTCGCGCCTCGCGCCTGCCGGCCTGGGGCGAGACATTGATGGGTTCAAACTTCGCGCTTGGGCCCGGCGGCAAAGGGTCCAACCAGGCCGTCGCCGCAGCGCGCGCAGGGGCACACGTGCAGATGGCCTGCAAGCTTGGTGATGACACCTTCGGGCAGCTCGCGCGAAAGACGTGGAAAGACGCCGGCATTGACGACTCGCTCACACCGAACTGCGATGTCGCGACCGGTGCCGCGGCAATTCTGATCGACGAGGTGCGCGGCGAGAACGGAATCATTGTCGTTCCCGGCGCCTGCTTCACGATTACCGCAGAAGAACTCGACGCGATGGCGGACGCCATTCGCTCGGCGCACATCTTTCTTACGCAGCTCGAGATGCCGGTCGGCATCGTCGACCGCGGAATGCGGATTGCGCGTGAAGCCCGCGTAACAACGATTCTGAATCCAGCACCCGCGCCGCCTCAGCCGCTTTCGGACAGCATGCTCGCGCTCGCTGATTTTCTTGTGCCCAACGAGAGCGAGGCTGCGATCCTTACCGGACTTCCTGTCGAGACGATCGACCAGGCAGAACGCGCCGCCGCGGCGTTGCAGCAGCGCGGCGCATGCAATGTGATCCTCACCCTCGGTGCACGCGGTGCTCTCGTCCGCACGGCCGATGGAGACTCGACAATCGTTGATGCCTTCAACGCAGGTCCAGCGCTCGAGACAACCGGTGCGGGCGACGCCTTCTGCGGTGGCTTCGCCGCGGCGCTTGCCGAAGACATGCCGCTGCTGGATGCCGTGCGCTTCGGCTGCGCGACGGCCGGGATCTCGGTAACGCGTCACGGCACGGCGCCATCCATGCCGAAGCGCTCGGAGATAGAGGCCCTGATTGCACGCGGGTGAGCTCCTCAGGCGATCGCGAAGAGCGTTCCCTGAGCGGGTTGTACGGCTGGGAATCCGGCGAGGCGTGCAGGTTGGGGTGACTTCTTCCCGATCGCACCCGCCGCCTGCGAGCCCAGCGCGTTGGACAGCAGCGCGTCGGTCGAGCGCCGCGCGAGCCCGTGCTTGCTGCAGGCGGCACGCACACGCTCGGCGACCATGTCGCGATACGCGGCGTCGACGAAATCCGCCCGCGCAAACCGCTTGGTGTAGTCCTCGACAAGGTGCGGGAAGTGCTCGCGAACGAAGCTCATCCAGGTGGGACGCGAGCACGATTTCAGAAACAGCGGGTGCGCTCCCAGGAAGCTCGCACCCGCTGCGGCCGCGCGGCTGGCGACCGCGTCCAGCGCGCGCGGGGTGTCGTTGATGTTGGGCAGCAGCGGCGAACAGAGCACGCCCGTCGTAACGCCGGCGTCGCGCAGCTTCTTCACCGCAGCAAAGCGCAGATCCGGCCGCGGCGCACGCGGCTCCAGCTTGCGCGCCAGCGCCGAATCCGTCGTCGTGATCGTCACGTGAACCACCAGCGTGTTCTTCTTCGCGATCTCTCCGAGCAGATCGATATCGCGCTCGATCAGCGTCGACTTCGTGACAATTCCAATGCGATACCCCTCACGCCGCGCGAACACCTCAAGCAGCGACCGCGTGATCCCCACACGGCGTTCCACAGGCTGATAGGGGTCGGTCGCTGTCCCGATCGCAATCTCCTGTTTGGGATCAATGCGCTTCAATTCCTGTTCCAACAACCACGCGGCATTCTCTTTCAAATAGATCTCATGCTCGAACGCGGCCGCCCACGGCTGCACCGGAGCGTCGTAGGTGCCGATGGGGACATGCGCGACGGGCTCCGGGCGCAGGAACTCGTGCGTATAGCGGGCATAGCAGTAGCGGCAGCCAAACTCGCAGCCGCGAAACGGATTGATCGACCAGGCCACCCAGCCCATGCGCTTTGATACAGAGTGATTCAGCAGCGACCGCGCCTTCATGGCCTTGAACTCGATGAGGTGACCGTCGTCGGCGTGGGTGGCTTCAGCAGCCAGCCGGGCGAGGCCGACGGGCCGGGAGGGGAGGATGGGGAAGAGGGATTGGGGACTGACCGGGGCTGCCTTTGTTTTCGCCATTTCTTCGCCTCATTGAAGACGAGAGTACTGGCGCTGCCGCGGTGTGTCAAGCTCGCTTTTAATTTTTGTTCCGGCGGATCAGGCGAAACACATCGCCGCCAAACTCGTGCAGCTCATCATTGAGCACGGACGTGGCGAACGACATCGCGAAGGCCTCGGATTCGTTCCTGAAACCATGGTCCACCTTCGGGTAGTAGGCGGTTGTCAGGAGAGTGGACGTCGCGATGCCTGCAATTTTGGGCCAGTTGATGGCCGGTGAGCCGTCGTCCTTCTGGGTGATCACGGTGCGCTGGGCCGAATAGAGCGCCCGGTGAACCGGGCTCATCGTCCGGCCCATAATGTAGTAGCGCGGATCATCATGGAACGCCGCAGCATAAACGCCATAGGTGAAGAACGACTGCGAGGTCTGCTTGATTGCCAGCGCGCCGAGCCGGTCCTCGAACGCCTCGGCATCTCTCCCGTAATGCGGCCGGCTATTGTGCCATTGGCTCCAGCCTGCCGAGAACGCCGTTCCAAACGCATCGCCGTAGGTCACCCGGCTGGCGAGCGAGAGCTTCACCTTTTCAAGAGCATCGAGCGGCTGTGCCTGCTCATACGGCCGAATGACGCGGTGGTACTTGCGCGCAGGTCGTTCGACGGTGCTCTCCTGAACGTTTCTCACCGGCACCACCGGAGCGTCTGCCGTGCTGTCAGGCGCCGAGGAACTGGAGGCCAGCAGCGCGCCCGGGGAGTCCGGCAACGGCTCAGCCTCGGCAATATTTTCGACCGGCGTCGCCATGTCCGTTCTCGGATGCTGCGCTCCGGCAAGGCCGCCCGCCAGTGCCATCGCCAAAGCAATCGCCGGCCCTGAAATGCGCAGTCCTGCGCCCGTCCTTATACCCGAGGCCCACATGCTCAGGTTTGGGACGTCTGCAGCTCAGGCAGCGTTGTCTTCCGAAAGGGTTGCCCGAGATCCCGTTAGCCAGCATTTTTCCGTAAAGGCATCGTTTGCTGCGAGATCCTTGCGTTTTTTGTACGATTCCGTCATACTTAGAAGGTTGTCTGTGCCTCCTGGCCAGACCACAGTCGAGACCACGCCCATGCGGTGTAATGCATGTCCCTCTGGCGCCAGCCGATCGAGGGAACCGGGGTGGGAGACGAAGGGAATGTAGAAGAGATATGGCACGTAAGGTTTCCAAGAATATTGCGAAGGCGCGCGCGCTCGTCGAGAAGCGTCCGTATGCCATCAACGAAGCGATTCCGCTGCTCCAGAAGGCCAAGTTTGCCAAGTTCGACGAGACTGTCGACCTGACGCTGCGCCTGGGCGTAGATACCCGTCACGCCGACCAGATGGTCCGCGGCACGGTGGTTCTTCCCCACGGCCTCGGCGGTAAATCGAAGGTTGTGGCGGTCATCGCCTCGGGCGACAAGGTTCGCGAGGCCGAGGCGGCCGGCGCGGAGTTTGTCGGCGGCGAGGACCTGGTCGAGAAGATCCAGAAGGAGAACTGGACGTCGTTCGATGCACTGATTGCGACGCCCGACATGATGCGGTCTGTAGGCCGTCTCGGTAAGGTGCTTGGTCCCCGCGGCCTGATGCCGAACCCCAAGACGGGAACGGTGACCACGGACGTCGCCGGCGCGATCAAGGAGATCAAGGCTGGTAAGGTCGAGTTCCGCGCAGACAAGACAGCGCTGGTTCATGTTCCAGTGGGCAAGCTGAGCTTCACGCCGGACAAGCTTGAGGCGAATGCGATGACAGTCGTTTCGGCGGTCGTGAAGGCGAAGCCGTCGGCAGCCAAGGGCAAGTACATCAAGCGGATTGTGCTGAGCTCCACGATGGGTCCCGGCATTGAGCTGCAGGCCGAGACCGCGGATATAGCGACCAAGGCGTAAGCCTCGCATGCGCGAGCGATTCGCGCCAAGAATTTGAGCCAGCCGCTGATTGCGCGCTGGCAGTTGGAAGGCAAGGGTTTTCTCATGGCACTGAGCAAGTCAAAGAAGAACGAGAAGGTGAAGCAGCTCGCATCCGAGCTGGAGACTTCGACCTCGGCCATCATTGGAACCTTCACCGGCCTCACCGCCGCGAAGGACTTCGAGCTGCGCAAGACGATTCGCGCGGCGGGCGGCCGTTACCACGTCGTCAAGAACAAGCTGGCCGCGAAGTCGGCGCAGGGCACCAAGGTGGAGAAGGCGCTGCAGGGGCTCAAGGGTGTCAGCTCGGTGGCCTACACGTCGGGCGACCCGGTGGCGCTGGCCAAGGCGCTCTCCAACTGGGTCAAGGACAACGCGGAGTTCACCTTCAAGCTTGGCATTGTTGATGGCAAGGTGATCAACGTCCAGGAGATTCAGTCCCTCGCGACGCTCCCGGGCAAGGAGGAGCTTTTCTCGAAGCTGCTCTACCTGATCAACGCCCCGGCAACGCGTCTGGCCACGGTCATCAACGCAACCGGCCGCAACCTGGCGGTTGTGGTGAACCAGGCGGTCGAGCAGAACAAGTTACAGGGAAGTTCAGCGGAAGCTGGAAAATCCGAAGCCGAAGCCCCAGTAGTGAAGGCCGAAGCAAAGCCGGAGCCCACGCCGGAGCCCGCAGCGGACAAGGCTGCGGCGACCGAAACAGCAGCGCATGAGGAGGAGTCGCAGGCAGGCGAGCAGCCTTCCGGCGCGGCTCAGCCGGAGAACTCGACCGCTTCGCAGGGCGGCGCGGCTGCCGATGAGGCGCCGGCCGAGGGTAAATAAGTTTCGCTGTTCTGAGCTTCTGGGTGCGCTGGTCTGGGCGCAACGGAAACCCGGAGACGAGGAGCAGCAACCTGAGGCGCGAGCCTCGGGGAATGCAATCAGAACGACCGCAGCGATGCGGATAAAAAGACCGCAGAAATGCGGGAAACAAAAGCTTAGCGGTACTGGAGAACAAAATGGCAGACATTCAGCAGTTGGAAGATCAGATCGTTAGCCTCACCCTGCTCGAGGCTTCGGAGTTGGTGAAGAAGCTCGAGGAGCGTCTCGGCGTCTCGGCGGCTGCGGCCACCGTGGCAGCGGCTCCGGCAGCGGGTGGCCCGGCGGCGCCTGCGGCCGAGGAGAAGACCGAGTTCACCGTCATCCTCAAGGATGCCGGCGCGAACAAGATCAACACCATCAAAGCAGTGCGCGAGGTCACCTCGCTTGGTCTGAAGGAGGCCAAGGACCTGGTCGACGGCGCTCCCAAGCCTCTGAAGGAGAACATCTCGAAGGAAGACGCGGCCGCCATCGCCAAGAAGTTCGACGGCGTCGCAACCGTCGAGATCAAGTAACTTCGCGGCTTCGTCGCGAATTTACGGGAAGGCGACCGGCTTTCGCCGGCGCTTGCCAACGTCTTCACAAGGCGAAGATCGGCAAGGGTTTAGCTCTGGCCGGTCTCCATCAACTCAAGTGCAGCGACCGGTCGGCACCGTCGGGGCTTCGGCTTCCGGTGGTGCCGTTCTGGCACTTCACTTGCATTCTTGTGTGTAGTTGCTGTATCCTTACCAATGGGCGAGAACCGCGGTTGCTTACGGGCGCAGCCGTTACGAGCAAAAATGCTCGGTGGTTCGTATAACCAGACATCGGCGATAAGCATCAGTTTTCGGCGGGAAGAAAGACAGCGGCAGTTTCTTAGCAATATCCGGTTCATCCTGCGGATTGGGACGCAGGCTAAGGAGCCGGCCATCCTGTGGTTCGAGCGGCGGATCCACAGGGTGAAACGTCTGACCGGCGGCAAACTCTTGAGGCCTTGCGGCGAGGCTCCCAAAGGGCGGCGACTATACAGCGTTTCGACCTACATTTTGACAAAAGAGATCATTCCGCGCTCTTCGGGCATCCGCGCCCGCAGGGCGCTTTCGGCGTCTTCACAAATACCTAGCGCCGCGCGCTCGTGCCGGACCTTTTGTCCGGCATAGCGCCTGTTGTAGCAGCTTCCGGCGTGGAAGCGAAACATCAAGTTTGGACCCCGCAGAATGCTTCGCGGGGAGCAGCACACCGCGCCTTGGGCGTGGCCGGAAACGAGGACGGCCACTCCCGAACGGGCGCAAAGAAGTCTCCAGCGAAAGAGATCGCCTAGCGCTTTCTTCTCGCTCCCTCGAGCCAAGCAACAGGCCCCACAACCCGGGGCCGAGCAACAGGAGAGCTCATGTCCGACTCGACCAACCAGAACGAATTGCGTGCGGTTCGTACCCGTCTCGACTTTTCGAAGATTCCAACCAGCATTCAGATCCCAAACCTCATCGAGGTCCAGCGTCGTTCCTACGAGCGCTTCCTGCAGATGGACAAGCTGCCCCAGGAGCGCGAAGACAACGGCCTGCAGTCTGTTTTTACGTCCGTCTTCCCCATCACTGATTTCCGCAACGTCTCCGAACTCGAGTTCGTCGACTACACGATCGGCAACTGGGAGTGCAAGTGCGGCTACCTCAAGGGCCTGAACCACCTGCGCACCGCCTGCTCCAACTGCGGGCACATGGTCATCACCGACCCGTTCCACCCCGGCGACGTTCTCTGCAAATTCTGCGGAACCTACAACAAGAACACCCCTGACTTCTGCACCAAGTGCGGCGACCCTGTGGGCCTGCAGTTGAAGTACGACCAGGCAGAGTGCGAAGAGCGCGGCATGACCTACTCGGCTCCGCTCAAGGTCACCATCCGGCTCAAGATCTACGACAAGGACCCCGAGACCGGCGTGAAGAGCCTGCGCGACATGAAGGAGCAGGAGGTCTTCTTCGGCGACATCCCACTGATGTCCGCTAACGGCACGTTCATCGTGAACGGAACCGAGCGCGTCATCGTCTCGCAGCTGCACCGCTCGCCCGGCGTCTTCTTTGAGACGGCGAACAACCGCACCTACTTTTTGGGCAAGATCATCCCGTACCGCGGCTCCTGGGTGGAGTTTGAGTACGACCAGAAGAACACGCTCTACGTCCGCATCGATCGCAAGCGCAAGTTCCTCGGCACCATCTTCCTGCGCGCGCTTGGTCTTCGTACTGACGAGGAGATCCTCAAGACCTTCTACACGGTCGACACGATCAACGTGAAGGACGCGAAGCTGCACTGGACCGTCGCGTCCGAAGACAAGCCCACGCATCTCGTCGGCACTCGTTCGACCTCCGCGATCCATGGCGGCAAGGGCGCGCACGAGGAGATCGTCGCCTCCGGCAAGAAGATCGGCGCCTCCGCGCTGAAGCACATCCGTGCGGCCGGCATCACCTCGGTGGAGGTGGAGACCTCCGAGTTCGATGGCGCGATGACCGCCTCCGACGTCGTCGACATGACCACCGGCGAGCTGCTGTACGAGGCCAACGCCGAGCTCACCGCCGACAAGCTGCACAAGATCGTGCAGTCCGGCGTCACCACGTTCGAGGTCTTCTTCCCCGAGCGCGACGACGTGGGCAACATCATCTCCAACACGCTGCGCCGCGACTCCGTCCGCAAGCCTGAGGAAGCTCTCATCGAGATCTACCGCAAGCTGCGTCCGGGCGACCCTCCCACGCTCGACACCGCGACCGCGCTCTTCGAAGGCATGTTCTTCGATCCGCGCAAGTACGACTTCTCGCGCGTCGGCCGGCTCAAGTTCAACATCAAGCTGTACGAGAACCAGGAAGCCACCGGCCTCGACAAGCGCACGCTCACGCCTGAAGATTTCTACGGCACCATCCGTTACCTCCTCAAGCTGCGCAAGAATATCGGCCTGGTCGACGACATCGACCACCTTGGCAACCGCCGCGTCCGCGCGGTCGGTGAGCTCATGGAGAACCAGTTCCGCATCGGCCTGGTTCGCATGGAGCGCGCGATCAAGGAAAAGATGTCGGTCTACCAGGAGATGTCGACGGCGATGCCGCACGACCTCATCAACGCCAAGCCGGTCATGGCCGCGATCCGCGAGTTCTTCGGCTCCTCGCAGCTCTCGCAGTTTATGGACCAGACCAACCCGCTCAGCGAAATCACGCACAAGCGGCGTCTGTCGGCCCTTGGGCCGGGCGGTCTGTCGCGTGAGCGCGCAGGCTTCGAGGTCCGCGACGTTCACCCGACGCACTACGGCCGCATCTGCCCGATCGAGACGCCGGAAGGACCGAACATCGGTCTCATCTCGTCGCTGTCGTGCTTCGCCCGCATCAACGAGTACGGCTTCATCGAGTCGCCCTACCGCCGCGTCAAGGACGGCAAGGTGCTCGACTACGTTGCCGTCTCCAACGCCGGCGAGTCCGGGCTGCGTCAGGGCGACACGCTCGAGATCAACGAGGCGCAGAAGCTGAACAAGCAGCTCAAGAAGGACGGAAAGCGCAACATCGACTTCGAGCCCTTCAGCTTCTACCTGTCTGCGTGGGAAGAAGACCGCCACACCATCGCGCAGGCCAACATCGACCTCGACCCCGAAGGCAAGATCACCGAGGACCTGGTCAACGCCCGTAAGCAGGGCAACTTCGTTCTCGTGCCGAAGGCGGAGGTCGACTACATCGACGTCTCGCCGAAGCAGCTTGTCTCCGTTGCCGCCTCGCTCGTCCCGTTCCTCGAGCACGACGACGCGAATCGCGCTCTGATGGGTGCGAACATGCAGCGCCAGTCGGTTCCTCTGCTCGTCTCCGAGGCTCCGTTCGTCGGCACCGGTATGGAGGGCGTCACCGCGCGCGACTCCGGCGCCGTCATCCTGGCCAAGCGCAACGGCATCGTGGACTCAGTCGACTCCGAGCGCATCATCGTGCGCGTCGAAGGCGAGCACCACCCCACGCAGCTTTCGCGTGAGGTCGGCTCCGACATCTACCAGCTCACCAAGTTCAAGCGCTCCAACCAGAACACCTGCATCAACCAGAAGCCGATCGTTCGCAAGGGCGACCGCGTTCTCAAGGGGCAGGTGATCGCGGACGGTCCGTGCACGGAGCAGGGCGAGCTCGGCCTCGGCCGCAACGTGCTGGTCGCGTTCACACCATGGCGCGGCTACAACTTTGAGGACGCGATTCTCATCTCCGAGAAGCTTGTGAAGGAGGACTACTACACCTCCATTCACATCGAGGAGTTCGAGATCGAGGCCCGCGACACCAAGCTCGGACCGGAGGAGATCACGCGTGATATCCCCAACGTCTCCGAGCATGCGCTGCGCGATCTCGACGAGAGCGGCATCATCCGCATCGGCGCCAAGATTTCGCACAACGACATCCTCGTCGGCAAGGTCACGCCGAAGGGCGAGACGCAGCTCACTCCGGAAGAGAAGCTGCTCCGCGCCATTTTCGGTGAGAAGGCCGGCGACGTGCGCGACGCCTCGCTGACGTGCCCTCCGGGCATCGAGGGCACCGTCGTTGACGTCCGCATCTTCTCCCGCAAGGGACAGGAGAAGGACCAGCGCGCTCTGCAGATCGAGCAGGAGATGATCGAGAAGCTCGAGCGCAACCTCGCCGATGAGATTCGAATCCTCACCGACGAGCGCCTCAAGCGTCTCGAGTCCATCCTCGGCAGCAAGGAAGTCCAGGCTGACCTGCACGACGAGCGCACCAATAAGAAGCTGCTCTCCAAGGGCGACATCCTCGACCGCGACACGATCGAGCTCATCTCCACGCGCAACCTGAAGCGTATCCGCTACGCCGACAAGGATCCGCGCGTGAACGAGCAGATCGACGAGATCGAAGAGATGACCTCGCGTCAGATCGACGTTCTCCGCAAGATCACCAACGAGAAGATCACCAAGATGGGCAAGGGCGACGAGCTCTCGCCTGGCGTGATCAAGATGGTGAAGGTCTATGTCGCCATGAAGCGCAAGCTCTCGGTCGGCGACAAGATGGCCGGTCGCCACGGTAACAAGGGCGTCATCTCGCGCATCCTTCCCGAAGAGGACATGCCGTACCTCCCGGACGGAACTCCAGTCGAGATCGTGCTCAACCCGCTCGGTGTGCCGTCGCGTATGAACGTCGGCCAGATTCTCGAGACGCACCTCGGCTGGGCCGCGCATGACCTCGGCAAGAAGGTCGCCAAGCTCGTCGAGAACTTCCAGAAGGCCAATGAAGTTCGTGAGGTCTTCAAGGAGGAGTTCAAGAACACCGCTGCGCTCAGCCACCTTCTCTCTCTCGACGACGAGCAGACTCTGCGCGTCGCCAAGGGCATGAAGAAGGGCATCTGGTTCGGCACCGCGGTGTTCGACGGCGCGCGCGAGACCGAGATCAAGGCTCTGCTCGCAGCCGCCGGTCTGCCGGCCTCGGGCAAGAGCGCTCTGATCGATGGCATGACGGGCGAGACGTTTGAGCAGCCGGTAACGGTCGGCTACATCTACATGCTCAAGCTGTCGCACCTCGTCGACGACAAGATCCACGCCCGCTCCATCGGACCGTACTCCCTTATCACGCAGCAGCCGCTGGGTGGTAAGGCGCAGTTCGGTGGACAGCGCTTCGGTGAGATGGAGGTCTGGGCGCTCGAAGCCTATGGCGCCGCCTACATCCTGCAGGAACTCCTGACTGCCAAGTCCGACGACGTCTATGGCCGCACCAAGATCTACGAGGCCATCGTCAAGGGTGAGGCTGCCATCGAGCCCGGCGTGCCCGAGTCGTTCAACGTGCTCATCCGTGAGCTGCAGTCGCTCTGCCTCGACGTCGAGCTGGTGAAGGTAAACGGCACACACGACGAAGGCATTCCTGCACTCCCGGAACTGGCCGTAGCCGATTAGCCAATCCGCCCGCCTCTGCTCTTCCTGAGCTTGCGTAACGGCAGGGAAGAGCAGAGGACAGGGCGATGACCTTGAGATTCAGTGACCGCAGACCACCGCAGCCACAACGCAATAAGCAGCAGCACAGCAGCGAAGCTCGCAACAGGCTCTCAGAGAACACGAGAGAGTGAACCAAAAAGTTGGCATCGAGCTAAGCACTGCAACGGAGAGAAAAAACATGTTCCGCTCCAGCCCCTTCGAACTTGCCGGTCCGATCACCGACTTCGATTCCATCAAGATTCAGCTCGCCAGCCCCGAGAAGATCCGCTCGTGGTCGCACGGTGAGGTCACCAAGCCCGAGACCATCAACTACCGCACCTTTAAGCCGGAGCGCGATGGCCTCTTCTGCGCGCGCATCTTCGGCCCCATCACCGACTGGGAGTGCCTCTGCGGCAAGTACAAGCGCATGAAGCACCGCGGCGTCATCTGCGACAAGTGCGGCGTTGAGGTCACACTCTCGAAAGTTCGCCGCGAGCGCCTCGGCCACATCGAGCTCGCCTCGCCCTGCTCGCATGTCTGGTTCTTCAAGGGCCTGCCTTCGCGCATCGGCCACCTGCTCGACATCTCCCTGCGTGAGCTCGAAGCCGTTCTCTACTTCGAGTCCTATGTCGTCGTTGACCCAGGCGACGCGCCGGTCAAGGAGCGCGAGGTCATCAAGGACGAGAACCGCTTCCGCGAGCTCGATGCGCAGTATCGTCCCTCCGGCTTCAAGGCCATGATGGGCGCCGAAGCCATTAAGGAACTCCTCAAGCGCGTCGAGATCAACGAGCTCGCCATCGAGCTTCGCGAGCGCATGAAGACCGAGACTTCGCTGCAGAAGAAGCTCAAGTACTCCAAGCGTCTCAAGGTGGTCGAGGCCTTCCGCAAGTCCGACAATAAGCCGCAGTGGATGATCCTCGACGTGATCCCCGTGATCCCGCCCGAGCTTCGCCCGCTCGTGCCACTGGACGGCGGCCGCTTCGCGACCTCCGATCTCAACGATCTGTATCGCCGCGTCATCAACCGCAACAACCGCCTCAAGAAGCTCATGGACCTCCATGCGCCTGAGGTCATCGTGCGCAATGAGAAGCGCATGCTGCAGGAGGCTGTCGACGCTCTGTTCGACAACGGCCGCCGCGGCCGCGTGCTCCGCGGCGCCAACAACCGTCCGCTGAAGTCGCTCTCCGACACCCTCAAGGGTAAACAGGGCCGCTTCCGTCAGAACCTGCTCGGCAAGCGCGTGGACTACTCCGGCCGTTCCGTGATCGTTGTAGGCCCCGAGCTCAAGCTGCACCAGTGCGGTCTTCCCAAGAAGATGGCGCTCGAGCTCTTCAAGCCGTTCATCTATCACCGCCTGGAGCAGACCGGCCACTGCACCACCATCAAGCAAGCGAAAGAAATGGTGGAGCTGCAGGAGCCCATCGTGTGGGACATCCTCGAGGAGGTCATCAAGGACCACCCCGTGCTGCTCAACCGCGCTCCGACGCTGCACCGCCTCGGCATTCAGGCCTTTGAGCCTGTGCTCGTCGAGGGTAAGGCCATCAAGATTCACCCGCTCGTCTGCACCGCCTTCAACGCGGACTTCGACGGCGACCAGATGGCCGTGCACATCCCACTGAGCCCCGAAGCCCAGATCGAAGCCTCGGTCCTCATGCTCGCGTCGCACAACATCCTGTCGCCGGCCTCTGGCCAGCCCATCACCGTGCCCACGCAGGACATGGTGCTCGGCCTCTACTACCTGACCAAGTCCAAGGTCGGCGCCGTCGGTGAAGGCCGTGCCTTCGCCAACGTCGAAGAGGTCCTCATGGCGCTGGAAGCCAAGCAGGTGGAAACGCTCACGCCGATCCGGCTCCGCTACACCGGCGCCGTGCTCGACATGACCAACGCCTACGACGACCAGGACATCACGCACACCGAGCCCGTGCACTTCAACAAGCAATACATCTCCACCACGGTCGGCCGCGCCATCCTCAATGACGCGCTGCCTGAGGGCATTCCGTTCATCAACGGCCTGCTCAAGAAGAAGGGCATCGGCCAGCTGGTCAACTACTGCTACCTCAACCTCGGCCTCGAGACTACCGTCCGCGCGCTGGACCGCATCAAGGAGCTTGGCTTCCAGTACGCCACCCGCTCCGGTCTGTCGGTCGGCTTCGACGACATGGTCATCCCGGAGTCGAAGTACACGGTCGTTGCCGACGCCGAAAAGCAGGTCATCGCTCTGCAGGGCCAGTACCTGGAAGGCTCCATCACCAACCAGGAGCGCCAGAACAAGGTCACGCAACTGTGGTCCGGCGTCACCGACCGCGTCGCCGACGAGATGTTCAACAACATGAAGAAGGCGGACAAGGAAGGAGCCATGAACCCGATCTACATCATGGCCGACTCCGGCGCCCGCGGATCCAAGCAGCAGATCCGCCAGCTCTCCGGTATGCGCGGCCTCATGGCCAAGCCTTCCGGCGAGATTATCGAGTCGCCCATCAAGGCCAACTTCCGCGAGGGTCTCACCGTGCTCGAGTACTTCATCTCGACGCACGGCGCCCGCAAGGGTCTGGCTGACACAGCGCTCAAGACCGCGGACTCCGGCTACCTCACCCGCCGTCTCGTCGACGTCGCCCAGGACGTGATCATCTCCGAGCATGACTGCGGCACCGTCGAAGGCATCTACGTCACCCCGATCATCGAGGCTGGCGAGACCATCGAGCCGCTGCGCGATCGCATCATCGGCCGCGTCTCACTCGAGAAACTCAAGGACTTCGAGGGCAAGGTCATCGTCGATATCAACGAAGAGATCGACGAAGACAAGGCCTCCGCCGTCCAGGCCGCGGGCATCGAACGCGTCAAGATCCGCTCGGTCCTCACCTGCGAGTCCAAGCGCGGTTGCTGCATCCTCTGCTACGGCCGTAACCTCGGCTCGGGCAAGATGGTGGAGATGGGCGAGGCCGTCGGCGTCATCGCGGCGCAGTCCATCGGAGAGCCCGGAACCCAGCTCACCATGCGTACCTTCCACGTCGGCGGCACTGCCTCCCGCGTGGCGGACGCCTCGCACCTCGAAGCCAAGAACGCCGGCAAAACGCACTTCATCAACCTGGTCACCGTCCGCTCCAAGGAAGGCGGCCTGGTCGTGATGAACCGCTCCGGCTCCCTCGCCATCATCGACGAGAAGGGCCGCGAGAAGGAGCGCTACGCCCTCGTCTACGGCGCGAAACTCCGCGTCGAAGACGGACAGGACGTTAAGCTCGGCGACCTGCTCGGCGAGTGGGACCCCTACACCTTCTCCATCCTCACCGAGATCGCCGGCACCGTGCAGTTCAAGGACCTGCAGGAAGGCGTCACCGTCAACGAAGAGATCGACGAGGTCACCGGCCTCTCCCGTCTCGTCGTCTCCGAGTCCGCCGACGAGAAGCGCCAGCCGGCCATCCTCATCAAGTCCGGCAAGGGAACGCAGAAGCGCTACCTCATGCCGTCACGCGCCTACCTCATGGTGCAGGACGGTGACGAGGTTCATCCTGGCGACATTCTCGCCAAGATCCCGCGCGAAACCACCCGCACCAAGGACATCACCGGCGGTCTGCCGCGTGTCGTCGAGCTCTTCGAGGCCCGCAAGCCGCGCGATCCCGCGATCATCTCCAAGATCGACGGCGTGGTCCGCTTCGGCGACGTCACCAAGGGTCAGCGCAAGGTCTACGTCACGGCCGACAACGGGCAGGAAGAGGAGTACAGCGTTCCACGCGGTGTCTACGTCAACGTGCAGGAAGGCGAACGCCTCCGCGCCGGTGACGCACTCATCGACGGTCCCCGCAACCCGCATGACATCCTCGAGGTCCTCGGCGAGCGCGAGCTCCAGCAGTACCTCGTCAACGAAATCCAGGAGGTCTACCGTCTCCAGGGCGTGTCCATCTCGGACAAGCACATCGAGACAATCGTCCGCCAGATGCTTCGCTGGGTGAAGATCGAAGAGGTTGGCGACACCAACTTCCTGCTCGAGCAGCAGATCGATCGCTTCCGCTTCAACGCCGAAAACACCCGCGTGCTCATGGATGGTGGCCGCCCCGCAATCGGCCGTCCGCTGCTGCTCGGCATCACCAAGGCGTCGCTCTCCACCGACAGCTTCATCTCGGCGGCGAGCTTCCAGGAGACCACCCGCGTGCTCACCGAAGCCAGCATCAACGGCTCCATCGACGCGCTGCGCGGCCTCAAGGAAAACGTCATCGTCGGCCGCCTCATCCCTGCCGGCACCGGCATGGACTACTACCGCAACGTCCAGCTCTCCCCCGAGCTCGAGGAAGCGGCAGCCGCCATCCAGCAGGAAGTGCAGGAGGCCCACGAAGCCGAAGAGCGCGAGCTCGAAGCCATGCGCATGGAAGGCGAACAGGAAGAACTCGGCGCCGAAACCATCTAAAAACGAAACAGCAAATTGAACTGCGTGCAAACCACAGGGGCGGACTCGAAAGAGCCCGCCCTGTTTTTCTGAGATATCGCGTTACTGTGGAGAGCATGAGGCAACTACATACGTTGAAATACCTGGTCCGGCTTGTTTGCGCGGCTGCGCTCTCCGTAACAGCCCCTTGCGCCTCGGCGCAGGTTCGCGCGATCGACACTCCTGTAGCCACGCTCCAGCTCTCATCAGACAATTGCGACCTCATCGGGGTGCACTGGAAGCATCCTGCACTCGACATCATCGGTGAGCCCCGTCTCGGCGAAAACTTTCGCATCCTTCTTCCGCAGAAGGACTATCAGGCGAATTACTTCAACAGCCGCGACCAGCGCGTAAGCCACATTGAGCCGATACCTGACGGAGTTCTGTGCACGTACGATTCGCTGCACAACGATCGAGAGACCCTGCCCGTCAAAGTGCAGTACCGCATTGAGGCGGTCGATGCACAGATTCACTTCTCTATCGCGGTCGACAATCCCACCGACCGCAAACTCGCCGAAGTGATGTACGGCATCATCGGCGGACAAAAGGGAATTGGCGATCGGCGCGACACGCAGTCGATGGTCCCCGGCGCGAACGACAACATGTCGCCAGCGCTTTTCACTCAGTTCCGTGGCGGCTTTCGCGGAGGCAATTTCGGCATACCCTATGACGCCATGACCTTCACCTATCCCGGGGGCATGTCGATGGGCTGGATCGATATCTATAACGCGAAGCAGGGCATCGGGTACTACTACGCCAACCAGGACCCGGAGACTCGCTTGATGCTGCTTGACATGGAGCTGCGGCCGTTTTCAAAAGGCTCAGACCCCAGGGATGATTGGCCTTTGCCTTCTGAACTCACGCCAGGAGACCCTATCGGAATGACGATGGGATGGGTCAACCTCCCATACCTCAGCCGCGGAACATTTACCTCCGGCCCTGTCGCGCTCCAAGTCCATCAGGGAGACTGGCACGAGGCCAGCAAAATCTACCGCACATGGTTCGACCAGCACTTCACGGTCGCGCGTCCGCCGGACTGGCTTCGGAAGGAGAATGCGTGGCAGTCCATCATTCTCTCCAATGGCGAAGATGTAATCCTGCATCGCTTCAAGGAACTCCCCAAGCTCGCCGCCGACGCGAAAAAATACGGAATCACCACCTTTGAAATTCTCGGCTGGGACATCGGTGGCATCGATCGCGGATACCCGCAATATCAGCCGGACCCGCGACTTGGCACGCCTGAGGAATTTCGCAAGGCCCTCGCTGACATCCGCGCCATCGGTGTTCACCCACTCATCTTTTCCAACGTTGACGTTGCCGATACGGCCACTCCGCTCTTCCAGAACAATCTCAAGCAATACGCGGTCGAGGGTCGCTATGCGCCGGACTGGACGCTGTTCGGTTGGGGAGAAGGAACCATCAGCGCCCGCGCCGGCCTCGCGCGTTCGGAGATGACGCTCGTCAGCCCTGCGCACCCCGAATTCAGAAAGTTCGAGATGGACCAATACATGCAGCTTGTTCGTGACGGCGCAGAGGGCTTCCAGCTCGATAAGTCGGGTGGTTCAGCCACGCTCGACTTCAACAAAACACTCTCCGTCTCCCCTGACGAATCGCTCGTTCCGGGCATCCTTGAAACCTTCAAGCAGTTGCTCTCCAACGCCCGCACTATCACCCCGGATTTCTCTCTGGCCGGCGAGGTGTGGTTCGACCGCTCGATGCCTTACGTCGATGTCTCCTACATGCGCATGGGGAGCATCGATATCGGATCCCCGGTTTTGAAGTACACCTTCCCCGAGTGGACCGCGACGCTCTTCGGCGAAACTCCCGGCGACTACCACCAGATGAATAACGGCATGCGCTACGGATTCGTCTGGGATCTGTCGCCCCTCCACTACACCACCTCCGTCGATAACCCCCTCACCCGGCCTCTCGCCCGCTACGTCAGCGAGCTGATCCGGATTCGCAAGGAATATGCAGACCTGCTTTTCCTCGGGCGATTCAACGACACGATGGGCGCAACCGTCCATGGCGGCCCCAACATCCGCTACTCCGTATTCAAGCCGCTGAAACCGGGTAAGAGCGAAGAGCAGAATGCGAGTGACAGCCGGCAGGCATGCGTTGTGGTCAACTTCGATACCACACCGCAGACCGTTGAGGTGAACTTCGATGGTGCCTCAAGCAGCGTGGAGGTCGCCACGCCGTTCCACGCAGACCGCGTGGAAACCCTACCCGTTCGGCTTACGATTCCTCCGCAACAGCTCGCCGTCATCGTGAAACGATGACCGATGTCTCCGAAAACAACTCGCCTTCGGTTCAGTCGAGAACGCCGAAGCTGTTCCCCGCAACTGAACCCGCGGCAGATCACGTTTCAGTCCCGGCTCGAGGAACCGGGCGGAGGCTCGGGGCTCCCCATTCATGCGCGGTCTCATCGCCCATGAAATGAAATTCACCGTAGTGCTTCGCCCTGCGAACCCTCAACTCCGCCGTTAAGCTTCACCCCCAGCTGCCCCAGCAACTCCAGCGGCAGCGGGAACACCACCGTCGTATTCTTCTCCACGCCAATCTCAACCAGCGTCTGCAGGTAGCGCAGCGTGAGCGCGCTCGGCTCCCGGCTCAGCAAAGCGGCTGCCTCAGCCAGCCTGCTCGCGGCCTGGAATTCGCCTTCCGCCGCAATGATCTTCGCTCGGCGCTCGCGCTCGGCCTCGGCCTGCGCCGCAATCGCGCGCTGCATCTCCTGCGGCAGGTCCACCTGCTTCAGGTTCACGCGATCCACCTTCACGCCCCACGGTTCGGTGTGGTCGTCGAGAATCTTCTGCAGCTTCTCGTTCAACGCCTCGCGCTGCGAGAGCAGATCATCCAGCTCCACCTCGCCGAGCACCGAGCGCAGCGCCGTCTGCGCCGCTTGCTCCACGGCGAACCGATAGTTCTCCACCTCGATCACCGCCCGCGTGGCATCCACTACGCGGAAGTACACCACCGCGTTCACCTTCAGGGAGACATTGTCGCGCGTAATGATGTCCTGCGGCGGCATCTCCCAGGTCACAACCCGCAAAGAGATCTTCACAATCCGGTCGATCGGCCAGATAATCAGGACTACGCCCGGCCCCTTGGAATTCCTGAGCACCCGCCCCAGCCGAAACACCACAGCCCGCTCGTACTCCGGCAGAATATTCAAACACCGGATGATCCAGATCAGAATGATGATTGCGAGAAACACCAGCGGCACAGAAGGGAACGGCTGCATTCGATAGCTCCAGGCACCCCATTCGGGTGCCACTCATAATCTATTCCTCTCCATGGGATCCGCTTGCCTTAGCTACCCGGAATAGCTCTTCATGATGCAGGTTCATGAGCGCGTGAAAACGCGTGCACACGCGAGCAGGAAGCCTGATACTGTTTCGCGTGAACACACTGACCGATCTCTGCGTCTGCCCACACTGCCATAGCTCTCTCGATCGAACCCCCGCCCTCTGGACCTGCACGGGATGTCACCGGACCTATCCCATCGCAGACGGCTTCCCGGACTTTTCTCCCGAGATCAAACATCAGGGCGGCCTCGGCCAGCTGGGAATGGAGATCGGCTTCCTCGTGCGCTTCTATGAGAGCGTCTGGCGGCCTGCCTTCGTCCGCTCCATGGGACGCAACTGGAATCGCGCCCTCACGCCCGAGCTCGAAGACGCCTATCTGCTGGAACACGTCCAGCCCGCCAACGGTCCCGTGCTTGACCTCGCCTGTGGTGCGGGTCGCTGGACGCGCACCCTGGTGCAGCGATTCGGTCCGGAGAACGTCATCGGATTCGACCTCAGCTTTGCCTCGCTGCGCGCCTGCCGTGCTGCAAACCCGGACAGCCCCCTGGTGCGCGGCAATGCGTGGACCCTTCCCTTCGCGGACCAGACCTTCGGAGCCATTAACTGCTCCAACTCACTGCAGCTGATTCCCGACACGCCACGCGTGCTCAAAGAGGTGGGAAGGACCTTGAAGCCCGGCGGCACATTTACGTGCTTTACCTTCCGGCGGTCACCCTCCAGCACCTATCGCTTGCTCCAGGGCACGGTGGAACGTGTAATGTCGGTACGCGCCTTCCGCATCGAAGACATTCAGCAATGGCTGAACGCCGCCAACATGGAACTCGTCGACGTCTCCGGCCCAAACCTCGCCCTGCTGTTCACCGCCCGCAAGCTCCCGTAAATCAGAGAGCCCCAATCCGAGCACATCCCCTGTTGAATCTACTGCTTTGTTTTGAAGACTTTGCAGGAAATCGACCCAATTTACCGGTACCTTTCCCTCGAAGTCCAACCTCAACTCCTCTGCTTTGAAGACTTTGCGCAAAAAAGGGGGGAGGGGAGGGGGTACCCCCGATCAGCGATAATCGCCCAATGGCACTCTGGGAAAAAATGCGCTGGTCTCTCGCGCAACGCGGCTTCCTGGGCACGGTGAGAGCTGTTCCCGCAGCGCTCACCCGCCGCCATCGGACCCAACCGCAACACCCCTTCGACCAGCGTTACGGCACTGACACCAGTGGCCTGATCGGCGGCGCCGACCTCGCCTCCGGCCACCCGCACGACCCCTACATCACCGGCTACGCCGGGGTGCCACCCTCCCGCTTCGCCGCCGCCCTCGACCAGTGGCGTGGCACAGTTGGCGAGGTGAAAATTGAGGACTACACATTCATCGATCTCGGCTGTGGCAAGGGTCGAGCGGTGTTGCTCGCCAGCCGTTTGCCGTTTCGCGAGGTCCTCGGCATTGAGCTGAATCCCCGGCTCGCCGCGACTGCGCAGAGCAACGTGGAGCGTTGGCAGAATGTGGATGAAGCGCGCTCTCCGATTCGCATCATCGTGGGCGATGCGAGTGAGCCCGATTTGGGCGGGGGTCCAGTTTTGCTCTTTCTCTACAATGCATTTGCGGAGCCATTGGTGTGTTGCCTGGCCGACAATATCGCGCGATCCCATCACTCCGAGCGCATCGATCTGATTTACCAGAACGCCTACCACGCAGATATTTTCACGCGTCAATTCGGCTTTTCTGAGCCATGGCGCGCGGAGTTGCCGTTGTCTCCCGAGGATGCCGCAGCCGACCCGGTAGCTTCAGCTCACGACATAACCGTTCTTCTCCGGGTGGACGCCGACGGGCAAACAAGCGTCTAATCAGTCCTCTACTGCTGAGGAGTAACGTACGCAATCACGTCAGGTGAGGTGTACTGTTTGTTTTCCTCTCTGCTCACTTCTCTCAGCGATGACCTTTTTGTTGTATGCGGACGGAAGAAGGTTCTTGAGCTTGCTTCGGCGCTTCAGGAGCTGGCCCGGCGCACCGGTCAGCTCGGCGCCATGCACTGGCTGGAATACTTTCTCTATACGCCATCAATTGCAAGCAAACCTCCGTACCTGGTGCTGCAGTTGCGCAGGGCGCCATCGGGTGAGCCTCAAGCGGAGGACATCGTTGCTGCCGCGCTGTTTTTCGAGTACCGCCTTGCTGGTGTGCGGACGCGAGTGTTTTCAACGGACGATGCCGTCGGATTCCGAAGTGTGATTGCCGCGCCTGATGAGCGCGCGCGATTTGCCGAACGCGCAGCGTGTGCGCTGCTCAAGAGTGGAGCGCACGTGGTTCTTGCTACACACGAAACGCACGATCAGAGCGGGCCGGCGCCGGCAAGTGTTCCAGGAACGCTACTTGGTTATCGTCAGCGGCGTGTGGGCCGCATGCTGACGCTTGCGCCGAGTTACGAGGAGACGCTTGCACGCATGGGACGGCTCACGCGCCGGAATCTGCGTTACTATCGTCGTCATCTCGCCTTGCGTTTGCGGGTTGAATTCGTTGGGGATGCGCGGACGCAGCTCTCATTTGCAGAGTTCAAGGCGCTGGATGGTTCGTCGCTGAATCCTGTTCGCAACAAAAAGGAGCTATGGCTTCGCTGGCGGAATTCGTGTGAAGCCGACGGCGGTTTTCTGGCGGGACTGCGCACGGCAGAAGGGAAGTGGCTGAGTCTGCTCGGCGGATGGCGGCAGGACACGACAACTGTCATCCATTGGCAGCTGAACAGCGCCGGCTATGAACACGATTCGGTTGGCATTGTGATTCGGTCGTTCTTTCTCGAGCACGAGATTGCAAATGGCGCACGCAAGCTGCTGATGTTCGGCGGAACGCCGCATTCCATTCGTTATGCGTTTGATGAGGATACGATTGCCGATCTCGTCTTGTGCAGGCCTACATTGCGGTCGGCAGCGATGCGTGTTCTGGCTCGAGCGCTTGTGCGGCATAGTGACCGTGCACGCACGAACCATCTACTTCAGACGCTGGCGGAAGTTCCACTGAGGACGCGGGACCGCTTTTCCCGCGAGTCTGCGGCCGTCATTCAAGAGAGGGGCGGCCCGGCGGATTGGGCAAGCCGCCTCATGTAGCCGTAACACGAATGTTGGTACGTAGCTCTCGCTCCGCTATGTTATAAGTATGGGCAGTCCTGAGGCTCATAGATGAACGGCGGAAGCGGGCTGACCTTACCGGCACGCGCGGTACTTGCGTATAGTCTTTACACTCCTGAACATCGCGGAAAGTGGCGCATTGTAGACAGGTTAGTGAATGCACTCGATTTGCGGCCGAAGGGGCCATTCGTCGTCCAACGGGGAGGACGCAAGTGGGCTCTTTCGCCGCAAGATTACAGCAACTACGATCTGTTCTGGTTCGGTGAAAGGTCCGTTGGGACCTCTATCATCTTGAGCGTCTTCTGCCCGACAAAGCGACGGTGTTCGATGTAGCCGCCAACTTTGGCTATTACTCGGTGATGCTGGCCAGGAAGAAGGGCGCTGCATCGCATTGTTTCTCGTTTGAGCCGAACCCTGCCACGTTTCGCGCGCTGGAGGAGAATATCCGGCTGAACAATCTGTCAAATGTTTCTGCGTTTCAGATGGGCCTTTCTGATACGGTCGGGACGGCAGCGATCAAACCGGGCGTTGCAACTCCGGCGCCAGCTTTCTGACCGACGGTGACGGCATTCGAACGACGACACTTGACGCTTTCTGCGGTGAACATCCCGAGGTAAAGTCGATCGACTTCATCAAGATTGACATCGAAGGTTTTGAGGAGCGCTTCCTACGCGGTGGCCTGAAGACTTTGCAACATATGCACCCGGTGATTTTGATTGAACTGAATCCGGTTACCCTGCCCAGGGCCGGCAGCTCGGTGCAAAGCGTGGTGTCTCTGCTTCGGTCGCTGGGTTACGAATTGTTTGAGGTCAGACGGGACCGCCTTGTGGAACTTACTTCACTGCCAAGCGGAGAAGACCACGTGAATGCAATTTGTCTTTATAAGGATTGAGATTCCAGGAGCAGAGGCGCGCCAGGTGGCGGCACCGTTCTCAGGTTTTCTTTGAGGCGAGTTAAAACGAAAGCGCCAGAGACCGAAGTCTCTGGCGCTTTCATCGTTGACAATCTCGCAGTATGGCAGATCCCGTCTCAGGCTTTCCGTCGGTCAGCTCTTCCGGCTTGCGCCGGCTGCTGTCTCCTCCGTCTCTGCCTTTGGCTGAAAGGACGGCTCGCGCCGTACTCAGATCCTCTGGCTCTTCCGGAGTTCAAGGCATCTGGCTTGCGCCAGCGCTTGCGTGCTCCGAACCGTCCGGTCTCCCGGCTTCTCCCGACTCGCGTCGGGCACCCTGGTTTCCGGCTTCCTGCGGCTGGCTCTCTCGACTCTCGTCGAACGCTCCGTCCTCAGGCCTTGTGCCTTCGACCGACTTCCGGCCTCAGTCTTCCGTTCATCCTCTGTAGCTGCTTTCGATCAACTTCCGACTCGCGCCGTCTGCTGGGTTCGTCAGCCTCTTCAGTGATTCACTTCCGACTTACTGCTCGTTCATCAGTTGGACAGACATTACGGACGACGCGCCTGTGCATGCAAGTGCGAATCGACTGAGTTGTGTGGATAACACGGTGTTCTCCTGTGAAGGTCTCAATCCGCTTCGTTCAGCCAGAACAGCACGTGAGGCGATGTATCGAAAGAAGCGCAAGGCGAAGAGTATCGGTGCTGGATATACCTGCGGAGGAGTAATCGATCATCATTACGAATTCATGCGAGCGGCTTGTGACTTTGGACCACAGTTGCACCGAGCCTGATGCATAGACTGCATTCAAAGAAGCGACGGTGTCGTAAGCCCCCAATGCGCCGCTGGAGCACGGGACTCTGGGCCAAAAAAATTCGGTACAGGAGCTTACGATGAATAAATTTGCTTTGAGCCTCACGGCTCTTGCTTTGGGAGTGCTGGTGGCGCCGGCGTTTGCCGACTACATTCCTTACGGTCAGGTCGGTCACGTGGCGTCTACCAATGTTGTGAAGTCGACGGGCACTTCGCTCGATGTCTACTTCTATGGCAGCTCTGCCGCGGATACGGACTCCATCAAAGTCCAGGACGTTACGCAGGGCTGGACAAGCGGGCTGATTCTGGACAATCACACATCGACGGTTGGGGAGGAGTACGTCTTTCCTACCGGATCGAATCAACTGCACGTGGGCGACACACTGGTGTTTTACCTCGTCAACCAATCCACGCACGATACGTATTCGTCGGATCCGGCGGACAGTGACGACGGTTACAACCACGCCTACATGACGCCATACAGCGCAACCGGGCCAACCGCGATTCCGGGTATTCCTCCGGGAATGTTTGTGGGGTTCGAGGATCTGTACATCGGCGCGAACCGCGATGGTGTTTGCAGTGGCGAACACAACCAGTCCGACTGCGATTACAACGACGATGAATTTGTATTCGTCGGGGTAGCGCCAAACCCGACGCCCGAGCCGAACTCGCTGGCGCTTCTTGGCACGTCGATTCTGGGCGTGGCGGGAGTGGTGCGCCGGCGCTTTATCAAGCGGTAAACGGGCTCGGATTCGAACGACAAACGCAGAAGGCAGACTCCAAGTCTGCCTTCTGCGTTTCAGTCCGGTAGGGATCAGGTACCGGAGGTGTCTTCGCGCTTGTACGGTTTCTGCATGAGAGCGCGGGCCTCGTTGATAGCGCCTTGTGTGTTGTCGTTGGTCTGGATGGCGAGGCGGTACTCGTTGACGGCGCGCTCGCGCTGACCGGTGATGTCGAAGATCTTGCCGAGATTGATGTGGCTCCAGACCTCGATCCATTTGGGGTCGCCGTCGCCGCGGAGAGCGTCACGGAAGCTGTTGGCGGCGGACTGATAGTTTTTCTGCATGAGGAAGACCTCGGCGAGGCGGTAATTCGCGAGCGAGCTGCCGCGGTCCTGATCGAGAGCCTTCTGGTATTCGCCGATGGCGCCGAGGAGGTCGCCCTGGGCAACGTCCTGCTGGCCGCGCAGAACGGCGACGCGTACGGCGAGGTCAGGGGTTGATTTCAGGAGCCAGTTGTCAGGGTCGATGGTGACTTTGCGTGGGCGGCCGAAGGTCTCGACGTTGTAGGCGGACTCGGTGCCGGAGAGATCGACGCGGCGCTCCTCGGTTTTGCCTTCGGTTTCGATGCGGAGCTCGACGGGCATCTTGAAGAGGTCGAGGTCCTGGGTGACGGTGCCGACGGTGCGGAAGCCTTTGCCGTTGCCGAGGCGGTAGACCTGGTAGTTGTTGCCGAACTCGGGAGCGCCGGTGCCGTCGACCCATTGCGAGAAGAACGGCGTGAGCTGGAGGTGCGACTGCGCTTCAGCGATGGTCTGGACCTGCGAGGTGCGGATGGATTTGTCGATGTTCTGCGAGAGGAGCGCGCGCAGGAACCTGGTGAAGACGTCGTCCCCCATCTCCCAGCGGAGCATGTGGAAGACCATCGCGCCCTTGTCGTAGGTCATGTTCTGGAACTGCGGCGAGAAGGGATCGAGGCGGGAGAGCGAGGTGAGGGGCTCGGTGTCGTAGGCGAGCGCGGCAGCTTCGGTGTCTGTGATGGCGTTCTGGAGTGCGGTTTTGCCGCTCTGGTCTTCGAGGTACAGGAGCTCGGCATAGCGAGTCATGCCGTTGCATATCCACTCGTCGTTGAGCGTGGCGGGCGAGACCTCGGAGCCCCACCACTGATGGGCGACGGTGTTGGCGAACAGACGGGTGTTGCCGCGGTCGGGGCGAATGGCGACGATTTCGGGGCCCCAGGAGGCGGAGACGGAGTCGGACGGGAGCTCGACGACGTTGATGAGCGGAGACTCGGCCGCGCCGAACTCGTTCGTCATGTATTCGAACTCTTTGGCGACGGTCTCGGCGAAGTCGTGGGCTTTGGCTTTGTTGGCGTCGGTGAGGAAGACGTGGACGTTAGGGGCATCGGCGGCCTGGACAGGTGGAAGGAATTTGCCGACGACGATGGTGCCGGGGAAGCCGGGCTTCGTCCAGTTGAAGATGAATTCGGTCTTGCCGCCAGGAGCGGTGTGCTGGCCGGCGACGCCGCTGCCGATGGCGCGCTCGCCTGTGGGGACGGTGACGTGGACCTCAGCGGTAAAGCGGTCGGTGTAGAGGCCGGGAAGTGAGATGGGGAACCAGCGGCCGGGGTAGAGCAGGATGCTCACCGGATCGGCGACGTGGACGAAGTTGATGCCGTCGACGGGGCTGGTGTCGACGGTGGGGACGCCGGTGTAGGTGAAGGTCCAGGTGGAGGTTGTGCCTTTGGTGAGCGGTGCGGGAACGCTGACGCGGACGGTGGAGTCGGCGGCGTTGCGCTCGGGGGTGAGAGTGGACTTGTCGGCAGAGGTGAGTGAGGAGATCTGCAGACCGTTATTTAAGCCGAAGACGACGCTGGTGAGGTCTTCGAGGGCGGTGAACGTCACCGTGGCGGTCGCGTTGAGACGTCCGCTGCCTGGGTCGAGATCGGCCTTGATGAGGTAGCCGGAGACGTCGATCTGCTGGCGCGTGGGTATGGCGGCGATCGCAGCGATCGGGGTGAAGGCGAGGAGGGCAATCGAGAGGAGGCGGCGCAACGTGCAGTGCAGGCGAAGCATGGGGTCCTTGGCGGATTCGCGGGGAAGCAGCCTTAAGCCAAAGCTACCGCAGATAGAGGGTTCTCCGCGAGTATCTGTCAGATTAGACGACCGAAGGGAGGTTCGGACTACGAGGTACTGGAGCCTGTCGCGGGCCTTTCGGGTTTACGGTGGAGGAGATCGACTACGATCTCGGCAGCGCGATCGAGCGGGGTAATCTGGAGGCCGCCGGAGGCGAGTAGGCTGTGGCGCAGCTGGTTGCGGACCTGGGCGAGCGCAGTGATCTGGGCGTGGCGTTCGGGGGTGTCGGCGAGGAGAAGGGCGAGCTCGGTTGCGACGTTCTGGGCGGTGAAGCGGTTCTGGAGAAGCTCGGGGACGATGCGGCGGCCAGCGATCAGGTTGGGCATGGCGACGGGCAGGTTGCCGGAGGGGTCGGTCATGTCGGGGAATTCGTCGGGGTAGCGGATGAGGCGTTTGGCGAGCGCGAAGGTGACGGGCGACACCCGGTAGACGACGATGAAGGGATTTCCCACAATTGCGGCGAGGACGGTTGCGGTGCCGCTGGCGACGACGGAGGCGCGGGCGTGGTGGAGGGCTTCGCGAGCGTCGGGAACGAGAGTTAAACGAATGGTTGAGGCCTCCGGGCCGAAGTATTTTAGGTGCTCGCGATTAAGTTCGTCGATATAGGTCTGGAGTTCGGCGGGTTTGATGGTGGAGGCGACGGGCAGAAGGAACTCGAAACGGGTGTGTGCGGCTGGGTCACGGGGTGTGGAAATCTTGCGGCCATCGAAGGTGGTTTCGGCGGCCGCGGTGGCGATGAGGTCGCTCATGGCGAGCTCGTGGAGAGCGGGGAGATTGGCCCGGATTTCCTTCCAGCGGCTGCCGGGCAAGAGGGCGATCCAGGTCTTGGCGGGGTCGAGGTGGTGCTGGGCGGCGTAGGTTTCGCGTGGCAGTGCCGGGCTGGTGGATTCGGCAGTGAGAAGTGGGTGGCCGATGAATTCAGCATCGACGCCGCGGTCGCGGTAGAAGGTCTCTTCGAAGGGGAAGATGACGAGCATCTTGGAGACGCGCTGCTGGACCCAGCGGAGGCGGCGGCGCTTCCAGGCCCAGAGCTGGGGCGAGACCAGCCAGACGACCGGGATACCGGCGCGACGGAGATGCCGCGCGAGCCGGAAGTTGACGTCGGGGAAGTCGATGAGGATGGCGATGGAGGGCTGGTCGCGGCGGATGGAGCGGACGAGGCGGCGGTAGCTGGAGTAGATGCGCGGGATGTGGCGGAGGATTTCGGTGACGCCCATGACGGCTACGTCTTCAGCGCGGACGATTTGTTGCTGATGCTGGCGAGCCATCTGGTCGCCGCCGAGGCCGGTGAAGGCTGCGTCGGGTATGCGAGCGCGAAGGGCGCCGATGAGCTGGGCACCGTAGACATCGCCGGAGGCCTCGCCGGCGGAGAGGAAGATGCGCGGGTTGGACGAGGTGCCGATGGGACGAGTTTATCGCTGCGCGAAGTTGCGGTGCCGCTAGTATGGTCGCGAGATGGCGAAGATCAGCGTGAGTGGGGCGAAGCGGTTCAGAGCGGTACTGGAGAAGGAGCGCGCGTTGGGGTGGACGATCGCGCGAGTGCCCTTCGATCCGGCGAAGGCGTGGCCGAGGATGATCCGGCATCGCGTGCGCGGAGAGGTGAATGGCGTGCGGTTTCGGACGTCACTGTTTGCGGATGGAAATGGATATTACCTGCTGGTGAATCGCGAGACGCAGAAGAGGGCGGGCGTCGCATGCGGTGATTCGGTGGAGGTGATACTGGAGCCGGACATGGAGGCGCGGCCTGCGGAGCTGCCGGAGGTCCTGGAGGCATTGCTGGAGGATGAAGCGGGGTTGAGGGCGTGGTACGACGGGTTGTCGGAGTCGATGCGGCGCGAGATTGGCAAGTGGGTCCTAGGGGTGAAGAGTGCCGAGTCGCAGAGGCGGCGCGCACAACAGATGGCAGAGCGGCTGCTGGCGACGATGGAGGCCGAGGAGGAGTTGCCTCCGTTGATTGCGCGTGCACTGCGGGGCAATCCGAAGGCGAAGGACGGTTGGCAGCGAATGACGCTTGTTCAGCGAAGGCAGCAATTGCTAGGGATTTTTTATTATCAAACGCCCGAGGCTCGCGAGCGGCGATTGCAGAAGATGCTGAAGATGGCGGAGCAGCACGCCGATAGATGACAAGAAGATTCGGAAACTGATTCAGGGTTAATCGTTCTTGTTCCCAAACCAGGCGCAAGATGACATTCCTGAAATTTTTCTTTCTTCGATAGTGGTCTTTTAACGGGCCTTGCTCGTCTCTGTGTGTGAATTGTGTTCGCCGGCAGGAGTGGCGGACTTAAAGTTGCACGACAAATTCGGAGATCGTGCGTCTACGTGAACGACATAAGGGCTCAATCAGACGATTTTCAGCCGGCAGAGTGATTGCCGGACCGTACGGAGAGTGTCAATGAAGCGTCTCCTTTCTTTTGCGCTTGGTTGCGTGACGTGTGTGTGCGTGTTGATTGCCACGGAGCGGCGAGCGATGGCCATGTACGTAGATCCAGGTTCTGGGTTGCTCGCATTACAATCTGCGGCATCGGTGATGGCTGCCGCGGCATTCTTTCTGCGCAGAAAGATTCGGGGTCTGTTCGGCTGGCGTCGCAAGGCCGAGGTATTTGCTCCTCTTGCGGAGAAGAAGGGTGACGCGCGCTAGGCGGCATGAGCCTCACTGCCGCTGATCCCACATTTCGCGATCCCGCAGGTTCTCTCGTTGTTGAAAGTGACCGGGCTGTGCGATCGATACGGCCTGAGTTCCGGGAGGCGGTGGTTGAGTTTTTGAACTCCGGCTTTTATCGCCGTGCGGTCGAGCGCGGCGATATGGTGGCAAGTGACGTGGATGACGGCGCGAGTGGGTTGCGCCTCATTCATCCGCGCGTGCGCATTCCTGTATATCCGTGGGAGTGGACGGCTTCGCAGTGGCTTGGTGCGGCGGAGCTGACGCTGCGACTATGCGATGAGGCTCTGGATGATGGCTGGATTCTGAAGGATGCGACTCCGCTGAATGTGCTGTTCCAGGGCGCGCGGCCGGTGCTGGTGGATGTGCTGTCGTTCGAACGGCGCGATCCATGCAGCGCGTTATGGTTGGCTTACGGGCAGTATGTGCGGACGTTTCTGCTGCCGCTGCTGATGAAGAAGACGCTGCATTGGCCTCTGGAGTTGACGTCGTTCAAACGCGATGGATATGAGCCGACGGAATTGTATGCGGCTCTGAGTTGGGGAAAGCGATTGTCGCCTGCGGCGCTGTGGCCGGTGACGATTCCAGCGCTGCTTGACCGCCGCAAGAATAGCCAGACCGGCGTGGCGAAGAAGCAGCCGGGGCGTGATCCCGAGTTGACCCTGCACACGTTGAAGCGAACTGTTGCGGGGTTGCGTAGGCGCACGCGGGCGGCGATGCCGAAGCATGCGAATTCCGAGTGGGCAAAGTACACGAGCACGAACTCGCACTATAGTGCGGCCGAGAGCGAACAGAAGCGTACGTGGATGCGTGGTGTGCTGGAAGATCTGCGGCCGGCGACGGTGCTGGACGTCGGGGCGAACACAGGCGAGTTCACCACGATGGCCGCGGACGCCGGTGCGGACGTGGTGGCGCTGGAGCGGGATGCGGATGCGGCAGAGCGGATCGCACAGATGAGCGTGGCGAAGGAGCTGCGGATTCAGACGATTCATGCCGATCTGGCGCGGCCTACACCGGCGGTCGGGTGGGAGAACAGGGAATCAAGTGCGTTGTTGCCACGGTTGGAGGGGCAGTTCGATCTTGTGATGCTGCTGGCGGTGATTCATCACCTGGTGCTGCTGGAGCAAATTCCGCTGCGTGCGATTGTGGAGCTATGCAGCAGATTGACGAGGAGATTTGTTGTGATCGAGTGGGTACCTGCAAAGGATCCGATGTTCGTGAGCCTGATGCGTGGACGTGATGCGCTGTACGGCGCGCTGAGTGAGCGCGATCTGATGGCGGCGTGCGATGGAGTGTTCTCGATCGCGCGGACGGAGACACTGGGGAATGGCCGTATGTTGTACCTTCTGGAACGGATTTCTGACGAGGCGGGTGGGTGAGCGAACGTGCACAGCTACAAGGGCGCCATGTGTTGAAGCGGCTTTGCCAGTGCATTGGCCTGGCTTCGCTGATTCTGGTGGTGAACTATGGCGATCTGCTGGGCGGCGGATCCGATGTGCGGATGCACGTTCCGTATCCGCTGACCGGGATATGCCTGGCGCAGGTCGCGGACATTCTGCTGCTTGGGGTGCTGTTGTTTGCCGTGTTCGCGTTCTCGGCACGCACGGCGTACTACTCGTGGGTGCGGCTGATGGTGATGCTGCTGGCCCCACCGTATCTGCTGGAGCGTACACGCACGGTAGTTCCGCTGGCGCTCACGGATGGTGTAATTGTTGTGTTTGGCGTGCTATGGGCTGCGTTGGTGTTGCTATTACTGCTGCGCTTTCCGCTGGGATATCGCTGGGCTATTCGCGTAGGTGATGCGGTCGGCGTGTTCTTCGCGATCTTCGGAATCTGCAGCATCGTGCAGCTAGTTTGGGTGATGACCTGGAGGCCAGGGCCGCAGCAGATTAAAGCGGCGTGGAGCATGAGTCCGCAACCGGCGCGTGCACATCCGCGAGTTGTGTGGGTATTGTTTGATGAGCTCTCGTACGATCAGTTGTTTGAGCACAGGGCGCACGACCTGGCACTCCCGAACTTCGATGCACTGCGCGCCGCGAGCACGGTTTACACCAACATGCAGCCGGTGGGGCTAAAGACCGTCAAGATCGTGCCCTCCTTGTTGAGCGGCGCAGTGGTGGATGATTTTCGGTACGGATTCAACAACACGCTTAAGGTGCACTACGACAGTGTGCATGGGTGGCATCCGCTGGATGGCGGCGGAACGATTTTCCATGATGCGGAGCGCGCGGGATGGAGGACTGCGGCGGTGGGTTGGTACAACCCGTACTGCACGATCTACCGGAGCTCGCTTGACAGCTGCTACTGGACGAACCTGGATCGCACGGACGGCGACATGGCGCAGCGGTACAGCTTGTGGCGGAATACAGCCCGGCCGTTTCAGGGACTGCTGATTCAGCTTTTCTCTCCGGCGCTGGCGGACCGGAGGAGCTGTGACTTCGACGTGCGGCAAAGATTGCAGACAGATTTGAATCTGCAGCAGCACGCGATGGAAGTGTTGAAGCAGGACCAGGCGGACTTTATCTTTTTGCATCTGCCGATTCCGCACAGCCCGAATATCTGGAGCCGCGTGAACGATGAGTACGCGCGAGGATGCGGGAGCTCGTACCTGGACAACCTGGCGCTGGCAGACCGGACGCTCGGGGCGATCATGGCAGTTCTGCAGCAGTCGCCCAGGTGGAAGGATACGACGGTGATTGTGCAGGGCGATCATGCGTGGCGCATCATGCTTTGGGATTGGTTGCCGGCCTGGACGGAAGAGGACGACCAGGCTTCGCGTGGTGAGTTCGATCCGCGGCCGGCGCTCTTGATTCACAACGCAGGACAGACGCAGGCGTTCACGGACGAGCGGGCACTGTCGCTGCTGTTTGTTCACGACGGGCTCGAAGACGTGCTGCACGGCAAGGCGGTGCTGCCGGTGACAGAGGCGCCGTCTGCACAGAGGCAGGCAGTGGTGCGGCAAACGTCATGGACCAGTAGTCGACGCAGGTGAGGCGGGTGTGCTCTCGTGTCAGAGTATGGGTGGGGAGTTTCGTTTATCGCCGGTGCGCTCTTCGTTCGATCGTGCGGCGGCGTGGAGGCTCAGGGCTGGTCTTTGGCAGTGTGAGGGCGAGAAGCTGGACGGGATCAAGCCACGAGCCATTCCAACGAACACCCAGGTGAACGTGTGGTCCAGTGACACGGCCGGATGCACCTGAAAGACCAAGTTTCGCGCCCTTCTCGAGCTTGTCACCCTCGTGGACATCGATCCGCGACATGTGCAGGTAGACCGTGAAGAGTCCGAGACCGTGATCGACGATGACGGTGTTGCCCTCGTAGAAGAGGTCGCGCACGAGAACCACTGTCCCGGAGTTAGAGACTACGACTGGGGTGCCTTCGGGGACAGGGAAGTCGGTGCCGGTGTGGAGGCTGGTCTTCTCTTCGTTGAGGATGCGGGATTCGCCGAACGTTGGCGTGGAGGCGGCGTTCACAGGCTTGACGAAGTCGCCTGACCAGAGCGGATGCAGGGCGGAGTGTGCATAGGCGCGTTTCTTGAGCAGTTCATCCTGCGCGATCTGCTTCTGCTCGGTGTCGGTCGGGTTAACGTAATTTTCCGGGACATTGATGTCGCCTGTCTTGAAGTCGCCGGCGGCAACGGTGACCTTCTGGGTCCAGTGCGCAACGCGGCCACCGACGAGAGTCGCCGTAACGTCCAGGCCGTAGTCGCCCGGCTGAGCGTCGAGATCGACCCCGGCGAGCGCGTGCCAGGTCTTTTTCTCCGGTGAGTCGGAAAAGAAGGTGATCGATTTGTTGACGAAGTTTCCGGTGACGCGCCTTGCCGGGCGTTCGAGCTCGACGGTCAGGAACATGGGCGAGCCCTGGTGCAGATCATTTGGCTGCCAGAAGACGTTGTGGATGGCCGTGTGGTCAGCAGGCGCGGCACGGTGATTGATGTGGGTTTGTGCGGAGGCGCCGAGCGTGAGCGCGGTGAGGAGGACGACAGGACGGACGTGCATGCGGACGGCTCCTGGCGAGAACGGACTGGCAATGTGATGCGGCGCCGGACCTCTATGGCGGCTTCACAGCGAAGTTTTGAACGAATCATTAGCTGGAGGTGCGCCGAAACAGCTGTTCTCAGGCGCTGAAGGTCTCCCGGAGCGATGTGCCGAGCGTGGGACTCCCGGATTCCTGATCCTTGTACTGCAACTGGTAGAGCTTGTAGTAGAGGCCGCGGTTTGCGAGCAACTGCTGGTGCGTACCCTGTTCGCGGAGCTTGCCCTTGTGCATCACGAGGATGGTGTCGGCGCGCTGAATCGTCGAGAGGCGATGCGCGATGAGAACGCTGGTGCGACCGGTGATCATGCGCTCGAGAGCGGAGCGCACGCGCAGTTCTGTTTCCGTATCGACGGAACTGGTAGCCTCGTCGAGGATGAGGATGCCGGGCTTGTGCGCCAGTGCGCGCGCGAAGCTGATGAGCTGCTTCTGGCCGGTCGACAGAGTCGAACCGCGTTCGAGCACCGGTTCGCGGAATGCACCTGGAAGCGTGCGGATGAAGTCACCCACATTGACCTGGTCGGCCGCGTTGGCAACCTCGTCTTCGGTGATCCAGGAGGAGCCGAGACGGATGTTGTATTGGATGTCGCCTGAGAAGAGGAATGGGTCCTGGAGAACAACGCCGAAGCGCCGACGCAGAGCGAGGAGATCCTGTTCGCGCACATCAATGCCGTCAACGAGAACCTGGCCGCGCTGCACATCGTAGAAGCGCATCATTAACGCGGTGAGCGTCGTTTTGCCGGCACCGGTATGGCCGACGATGGCTGCAGTCTCGTCATGATGGACCGTGAAGCTGACGTCACGAAGAATCCATTCGACATGCGGGAGATCGCGCTCGGGATTCGAGGAGGACGCGAGGGTTTTGGCGTCATCCTTGGTGAGCTTCTGGTAGGTGAACCAGACGTTGCGGAATTCGATGCGGCCTGAGCGGTCGCCGGTCCGCGGATGTGCCGGCGAGGAGATATCGGGTGCGGTGTCGAGAAGCTTGAAGATGCGCTCGGCTGCGGCCATTGCTGCCTGCAGGATGTTGTATTTGTCGCTGAGGTCCTGGATCGGCCGGAAGAAGCGCTGCGCGTACTGGATGAAGGCAATGAGGATGCCGAGCGTGACAGTGTGGAAGACCCCGGAATGTACAGCACCCAAGGCGGTGTTTCGTAGCACGGCGCCGCCGCCGAACCAGATGACCAGTGCAATCGCCGTCGAACTGAGAAATTCCACGACCGGGTAGTAGAGAGCGTAGGCGAAGATGGCGTCGGTCCACGCGTGCTTGTTCTCGGCGTTAACAGCGGAGAAGTCGCGGAACGCGCGGCGCTCGCGGTTGAAGAGCTGCACGACGCTCATGCCGGATACGTACTCCTGTGTGAAGGAGTTGATGCGAGCCGTCGCGGCGCGCTGGCGACGATAGCTGTCGCGGACGTGCTCGCGGAAGAGTTTCGTGGCGTACAGAATCGCCGGAATCACCGAGAGTGTCAGCAGCGCGAGCGGCCAGCTCATTCGCAGCATGATATAGACGATGAAGCTGAGCGCGAAGACATCCTCGAAGATGGCGAGCACACCGGAGGTGAACATCTCGTTGAGAGCATCGACGTCTGAGGTGACGCGTGTGACGAGACGACCGACGGGATTGCGGTCGAAGAAGCCGACGTGCATGCTCTGGATGTGGCGGAAGATCTGCGAGCGCAGATCGTACATGATCTTCTGACCGGTCCACTGCATCAGGTAGGTTTGGACGAACTCCAGACCGAAGCTGAGGAGCAGAGCGCCGAGGTAGAGCAGGGCGAGCTCGTTGATGCCTGTGAGCGGGCGAGCGCTGAGGTGCCGGGCGAGCCAACCCGGATGGTGGGTGGGCGCGAGATAGGTGTCCACGGCGACCTTGACGAAGTAAGGACCGGAGACGTCGGACGCCGATTTGAGAACGGTTGCGCAGGCGGAGACGGCCGCGGCAAGCTTGTATGGCGTGATATAGCGGGCCAGTCGCGCCATCAGGCGCGAGTCGTAGGCCTTGCCAACGACGTCCTCGTCCGGACCGGAACGCTGAGGGGCTGCCGGATCGGCGGCCTGCGGCTTGCTCTGCTTGTCGTCCTTGGCAGTGGCCATGATGAATAGATTGTAGTGGCCCGATTTGGTCGCATGAAAGAATGGAAGTATGAGCGATTTAGCGCAGATGGAGCGGCTGGGGCTGTACGTGAGCGTACCGTTCTGTCGCGCCAAATGCAGCTTCTGTAACTTTGCTTCGGGAGTTTCGTCGGCCGAGCGAATTTCGGCGTATGTACGCGAGCTATGTGCGGAGATCGACGGTGTTGCGGCCAAGGCGGAGCAGATCGGAACGCGGCTGCCGCGCGTCGTAGATACGGTCTATTTCGGCGGCGGCACTCCCAGCTTGCTTGAACCGGAGCAATTGCGGGAGATCTTTGCGGCACTGCGACGGCAGTTTACGCTGCAGCCGGGTGCGGAGATTACGCTCGAGGCGGCGCCGGAACAGATTGCGGACGAGGTGCTGGAAGAGGCATTGCGGCTGGGTGTGAATCGCGTGAGCCTCGGCGTGCAGAGTTTTGTGGATCGCGAGAGTGCCGCTGTGGGACGGACGCACACGGGCGAATCCTGCATGCAGGAGTTTGCGCGGCTGCGTGCGGCGGGTGTGCGCGAGATTGGTGCGGACCTGATTGCTGGTTTGCCGTATCAGACGCATGAGAGCTGGCGGATGTCGCTTGAGGCTGCGTGTTCGTCGGAGATCACTCACCTGAGTGTGTATCTGCTGGAGATTGATGAGGGATCGCGGCTTGGTCGCGAGGTGCTCGGCGGTGGCGCACGATTGCATGCACCCGCGGTGGCAAACGAAGAGCTCGCAGCGGAGATGTACGAGGCGGCATGTGAGCTTCTGCCCGCCCACGGATTCGAGCAGTATGAGATCTCGAACTTCGCCCGGGGCACAGAGCACCAATCGCGGCACAATCGCAAGTACTGGGAGCGTGGGCCCTATGTTGGGTTTGGACTGGATGCGCATTCCATGTTGTTGCGCGGCGACGGAAGCGCGGTTCGGTTTGCGAATACGAAGGAGCTCGACGATTACGACGCAGAAGGCTTTGCGGAGCTGAATGAAATCGCGGGGCGGGATGAGTTTGAGGAATCGATGTTCCTTGGCTTGCGGCTGAATGAGGGACTCTCGGTCCAGAGTTTGCGTGAGCGGTTCCCGAAAGAGTGGGTTCGCGAATGTGAGGAGCGGGTTGGCGAACTGGCGCGCGATGGGTTGATGTGTGTGACTGATGGGCGCTGGTTTCTGACGATGCGAGGCCGCCTGGTTTCAAGCGAGATTTTTGGTGAGTTGTTGGCTGTTGTGGCCTGAGAGGTGAAGTTTTTGGCGAAGGAAAATTTGATTGATCTGCGCAGCGATACAGTGACGAAGCCAACGGCAGCGATGCGTGCGGCGATGGCTGCAGCTGAAGTGGGTGATGACGTCTATGGTGAAGACCCGACGGTGAATCGGCTGGAACAGCGCGCCTCCGAGGTGTTCGGGCGCGAAGCTGCCATCTTTGTGCCGACAGGGACGATGGGGAATCAGATCGCGATCCGCCTTCACACGGATCACGGGCAGGAGGTCATCTGCGAGGCACGAGCGCATATTCTCGATTGGGAGATGGCGATGGTATCCGCGTTCTCGGGGTGCGTGCCGCGTGCGGTCGAGGGCGATCGAGGTGTGTTGTCGTGGGAATCGATCCACCGGGTGATTGCACCGAAGATTTATTACCGCGCACCGACCGGATTGATTGCTCTCGAGAACACGCACAATATGGCTGGCGGGACGGTGACTCCGCTGGAGGTTCTGGAAGAGATTTGGGAGGGTGCACGTGAGGCCAAGCTGCCGGTCCATTTGGATGGAGCTCGCATCTTCAATGCAGCGACCGCCTTGGGAGTGGATGTTTCAACGCTTACGCGAGGTTTCAACACGGTGATGTTCTGCCTGAGCAAAGGCCTGGGTGCGCCGGTCGGATCGATGCTCGTTGGCTCGCGTGAGGTCATTGAGCGGGCCCGGGTATTCCGTAAGGCGCTCGGGGGCGGAATGCGCCAGGCGGGCGTTCTGGCAGCTGCGGGACTGATTGCCCTGGAAGAGATGCCGAAGCGGCTCGGAGAAGATCATGCAAATGCACGGCTGCTTGCGGAGGCGATCGCGCGCTGCGATGCGGCGGATATTGATCCGGCGGATGTGCAAACGAACATCGTGATCTTTACGTTGAAGCAGGGAAGCGGCGAGAGCGGAGATGCGCCGGCGCTAGTAGGGAAACTGCGAGAGCACGGGGTTCTAGCGAGCGCAATCGGGCCGCATGCGGTGCGGCTGGTGACGCATAATGACGTGAGCCGTCACGATTGCGAGCGTGCGGCGAGTGTGGTGGAACAACTGCTTTGTGCGGCAGTTCAAGCCTGAGACGCAGCGGTCTGGGGAGCGGCGGCCTCGACAGCGGTCTGCGGAAGGAAGACGCACACTGTGGTGCCGTGATTCGTTTCGTCAGTGCGCGATTCGAGGCGGATGTTGCCGCCGTGCCTCTGCACGATGCCCTGGCTGACCCACAGCCCAAGCCCCGTGCCTTTTTCGCCCTTGGTTGTGAAGAACGGCTGGAAGAGGTGCTTGAGGGTGTCAGCAGGAATACCCGGGCCGTGATCAATCACAGACACTGTGACGTCAGTGCGGCTGGCGCGTGAGCGCTGGCCATCGAGCGATGGCTTGCAACGAAGCGAGACTTCGATGACGGAGCCTGGCGTAGATGCGTCCATCGCGTTCGTGAGCAGGTTGGTAAAGACCTGCCGCAATTCCGCGGGGTAGCCGCTGATCCTGACATCATCGGCGAGGTCTTTCTTTAGAGTGATGCCCGCTTGTGTGACCTGGCGTTGCAGCAGGAGGAGAATGCTGTCGAGAAGTTCCTTCAGGTCAAGTTCAATGGGTGTCTTTGATTCACGATACATACCGAGCATGGCGCGACTGATCTGCGTGACACGATCAAGCTCCGAGCGAGCCAGGTCGAGGAACTCACTGTTCTCTTCGGGTGTGGATCCGTTCTTCATCAGATAGAGCAGGTTGACGACGGAGTCGAGCGGATTATGGATTTCGTGCGCCAGGGTGGCAGCGAGTCTCCCGGTAACCGCAAGTTTTTCACTGGCAAGGAGTGCGGCTTGAGTCCGCCGCTGCTCTGTGACGTCCCGGAAGACCATGACTACCCCGGCGAGTTCGCCCGAGCGATCAAAGATGGGTGAGCCGCTGTCGTCTATCTGAATCTCGCCGCCGCCGCGGCGGAGGAGAATGGCATGATTGGCGAGGGAGACAGCCCGACGCGTGCGAAGCACTGCATCGACAGGGTTCTCCATAAGCTCACGTGTTGTCTCATCGACGATGAGGAAGACATCGCTGATCGGCTGTTGCGCCGCTTCAGCCTGGGTCCAGCCGGTTAGCTGCTCAGCGATGGTGTTCAGCAGTTCGACGCGCCCATGCTGGTCGCAGACGACGACGCCATCTCCGATCGAGGTGAGCGTCGTGCGCAGACGCTGCTCGGAGTCATACGTGGCCTGGGCGTTCTTGCGAAGTGCGGCGATGGCTCCCTGGAAGGCTTGCGTAACCATGTGGAGACGGCTGCGAGCGAACAGGCCGATCAAAAGGCCGATCAGCGCCGCGCAACCGACAATCGCTTCCAGCGTGTGGTGGACCTGAGTCTGCCAGTGCTCGACCTCATTTTGGCGTTGCATCTTCTGCTCATCAATCAGCTCGTTGAGGAGTGCGCGCATCTGGTCCATCTGGTTCTTCCCGCTCAGGTTGAGAGCCACATCGCGCGTGTCTCCCCCGGATCGGATCAAGCCGATCATCGGCGTAGCGAAGCTCTCCACCCAGCCACGGTGTGCGGCGACAAACTGGTCCAGCAAACTCGTATCTTTACCGTGCCGGACGAGGTCTTTTCGGAGGGAGGTAACATCGGTTGCGAGCGGAGTCTGTGTCTTCTGAAACGGCTCCAGAAACGCTTCATTCAAAGTGTTCTGGAAGCCGCGCAGTCCGGTCTCTTCATCGACCGTCTTCGCGAGGATTGCGGTGGCCGTAGCGATGTTGCGGTCGGAATCCCGAAGATCGGTGACCGTTTTCAACGCATTCCCGACCTGCCAGATAAGGGCTCCCGAAACGAGCAGCAGGGCCACTATGGGAAGTAGCAGGGTCTGCAGCAGTATCCGGTTTAGCTGACTGAGGTTCACTCGACCGCTCGCAAAGATAACCGTTAGGTGTTCGCAAAAACGACGATCGAGTCGCCGCAGTAGTGAGTCTTAAGTGGCCGCAGACGCGACACTTAAATATTCGCAATAACTAAGAGTTAAGTTGCGAAAAAAGGCGGTCGAGTTTCTCCAAAAGCGCAGGGGCGCCTTCGCCTTTCGTCATATAGACGTTTACTAACCCGGTAACATCGGACGGCAGCCCGACGTAAGCGGAGAGCAAAAGAATAGGGACATCGGGCTTCTCAGCACGCATGGTGGCCGCGACTTCACCGCCGTGCATGCCTGGCATGGCGTAGTCCAGGACAACCGCTTCGACGGGATTTTCCCTGAAGAGCGTCAGTCCGGTTTTGCCATCATTCGCCGTAAGGACGTTGTAGCCTGAGCGCTCCAGAAGAAGCTTGCGTACGTGAAGTCCTACGCGCTCGTCGTCGACGCAGAGGACCAGGCGGCCTGAATGTGACATATAGCCCTGCGAATC
Source organism: Acidobacteriaceae bacterium (assembly GCA_035651235.1). GTDB lineage: Bacteria > Acidobacteriota > Terriglobia > Terriglobales > Acidobacteriaceae > Granulicella. The sequence continues at coordinate 5,698 of DASRGC010000030.1, read as the reverse complement.
CTCCGGAGCCGTGCGATAGAAGAATAGCACCGGCGCAAGCGGCTTCAGACGTGCCCAAAGGAGGAGGTTCCTAGATAGTCCAGTGCAACAGCCGAGGAACCAGAGGGTAATAGAGGCCGAGGCCGATGCTACGAGGTACGGGAGATAGGTCGCGTTGCACAGAAGCGTAGCGCTGGAGTTGGTCACGGTACTTAAGAAGCTCATCCTGCTCGAACCGCTCAGGAGAACGCGAGCCCTGTTCTGTGGTTTTGAAGTCGATGACCCAGATCCGATCGTCACCGGGCGCCAGGGGAATTGAGCCGGCGAGGAATGTACGGTCAGCCCGAAGAACCGACGAATCCGTCGATGCGATTGAGTGCTCGCTGACGGCTGATCTATGGGGCGACAGTATCCAACGGCCGACAGGATCTTCCAGAGTGTTGAGCAGAGCTCTCATCGCCCGGGGCGATTCCCGTACCGCCCATGCCGAGGAGAGGCCCTCGTTCCGAAGCGCAGCGACGAGGCGGGGTTCCCAGGAACCGATGCTGCTGAGCAGTTCATCGGGATGATTGCCGGCTGCGACAAGGGTACTGACGAGCTGGAGGAATCGGTGCACTATGTTTCCGAAGGCGCGCACAGCAAATGAGCCCTCCGGGCGGTCGAAGGTTGGCGAGTGGGGCAGGGCGGAAGCGGGGGTATAGGGCAATCTCAGCGTGTCTGCCGAGGTGAACCGCGCGATCGGGTTGAACGTCAGAGGCAGACGATGAAGCATTGGAACCGGCCGAGCCGGTTCGCTGGCCGAGGCCGCCAACGCGAGACCTGCCTCGGAAAGTGGGCCGGATGTAAACGGCAGGAGATTGCCGTGACGGCTCGGTACAGATGGAAGAGGGACAGAAGTCGCGGTCGATTGCTCAGCGGCGCGAAAATGTATCTCGGCCACCGGCCACACGGCACGCAGTAGTGTCCCTTCGGCCGGAGTTCGGGCTGTTCCATCCTTTTGGGAGCTACAGGCTGCGAAGAGATGGAGTGATTCGCGCGCCCGCGTGCAGGCGACGTACAGCAGACGCCGAAGCTCCGCATTTTCGCGCGCCCGCTTAACCCGCGATACCCACTGATTCAGTCCGTCGTTCTGTTCGCCGCGCGACCCAATGGGAGCCAGCAGGATGTGAGCCGCTTCACCGTCGGGAGGCTCGAGTTCAAGCCAATTCAGCAGCTCAGAGCGGCTGCGATTTGTAGACCGTTCAAGCCCCGGAATCAGCACGACGTCGAACTCCAAGCCCTTGCTGTTGTGGATCGTGAGTAGCTGGACGGCGTTCTCATCTGGAGTGCTTTCGGCGAAGAGCTTTGAAAGGCGCGCATTGAGGACTCCACTAGCGATCGGGCCGCCGCTGTCCTGCTCGACTTCCCGGAGCACCTCGAAGAAACGGCGCACGTTTGCAAGTCGATCGGGTGACAAGAACGCGTCCCCGCCAAGGCTCAACCAGGTGCGTTCAACGTGCGCGGCAAAAGACGTTCGCCCGAGCGTGGAGATGGCGCGATCGAGCGTCGGCCATGTTCGCGCGAGGAGCTGGCGGCCTGTCTCGCCGAGTTGCTGGCCACGCATGCCGATCAGCTCCGCAACAGTTGCACCAAGGTCTGCGTCCGGCCCTTCTCCAGTGAGGAGAAGCAGATCGGCAAGTGAAAGCCCGCACCATGGAGCGCGCAAGACTGCGAGCCATGCCGCGCGGTCGGCTGGATGAAGCAGGGCGCGCGTAAGTGCAAGCGCATCCAGCACCTCCGGACATTCGTCAAGAGTGTCGATCTGAACTGCGCGGAACGGGATCGGACCGGACCCATCATCCCGCGACAACTCGGCGGTTATCGAGGTGAGATGGTTTCGAGCACGGGCGAGGACGGCGATGCTCCATGGCTTGCTGCGGCCCGGCGGAAGCGGCTTTGCCCGCCAGTCCTCGATAATCCGGCGAATCTGCCGGGCCTCACGCTGCGTGCGCGCGGCGCGTAGCTCGGCTGTGGTTGCATGTCGATTGCCCGGAATCGGCTTGCCGAGGATCTCCGTGTGCCACTTAGTTGCGTCTGGATGCGCAGACGCCGATCTGATTCCATTCGCGCGCACGAATGGCACCTCGAGTTCTTCGCCCAACGCCTGTGTGGCAGCTGCTGCGTGTGGGAAGATCTGCGAAAATATGTCGTTGAACGCCTCAACCAGCGCGGCTTGAGAGCGGAAGTTGGCGGTGAGCTGGAGCGGTTCGAGCGGTACATCCCCGAGCCGCCGTTCTGCCACGGTCCGAAGAAATCGTTCTACGCGTGCCTGGCGAAAAAGGTAGATCGACTGCTTCGGATCCCCAACGAGGAAGACCGTCTGTGAGTGGCCGTCCCACGAGCGCGTTAGGCGCTCCAGCAGCATGTACTGCGAAGACGACGTGTCTTGCATCTCGTCGACCAGCAGATGCGTGAGCCGCGCCCCCGGTGAGCGCGAGAGATCGGCAGCCCCCTCCTCGGCCGACAGCGCTTCGCATGCGGCCAGTGCCAGCTCGGAAAAGTCGCAGTGGCCAGTCTCGGCAAACACGACTTTAAGGTGGGCAAGCGCGTGGCGAAGTAACCGGAACAGTGCCTTCGCAACATGCCACTGTTCCTCGGGCAGGCGGGCAGGCGGCAGCCGCCGTACTGATTTGAGAGCCTCTGCGATCTCGTCACTCTGCAGCCGGTCAACGATGTCCTTCAGCAGCGTTCCATCTTCGTAGGAGATATTGAAACGCAGGACATTTGGCCGAAACGACTTGCGCCAATCGCCGTCCTTCGTAAACAGCAGATACAGCAACGCCTCCCAGTGGGGCACGTCATCTGCACGCGCCTGCGGCGGGTGAAGCCGTCCGGAACAGATAGCTATCGGAGACGGCTCCTCCGGAACATAGGAGAGCTCCGCTCCAAGGCGTGAGGCCACTTCCGTCAGTTCGATCAGCTCGGCTTGCGGTATTGCATCGAGCACCCGATTCAGGCCGGCGCAAACAATGGCCTCAAGCGATCGTTCGAGCCGCGGACGTAGGTCTCTGTCGAGGTGTTCGTCTGAAAGCGAAACACTGTCCAGCGGAACGAGCTCGCCCCATTGCTGTCGCTGCTCCAGCATGCGCGCGAGCAGCGCCTCGCAATCAGCCAGGTTGCCGTCCCGGTGCAGAAGTACGGTTTCAATAGCAGCATTAAGGGCAGCATCTCCGCTGCCCAGTTCGAGCAGCGTGCGACGCGCAGCTTCGCGGTGCAGCGGCTCCGCGGATTCTACTGGCTGGCTGGTTCCGGATCCTGAGAGCAGCGGAAGCGTTCGCGCGATCTCTGCACATAACGCGTCGATTGTCCGGATGCGCAGCCGCTGAGGCTGATCGAGGAGGCGCCATCCGTGCAGTGCATCTGCGGCGAGTGCAGCCTCCGCCAGCGAGCGTGTCTGCTGTTCAAAGCTGCTGGCATTGTCAGGCAGCGGCTGCCCTTCGCGTGCAGCGTGAAGTTGTTCCAGCACTCGCTCACGCAGTTCCATTGTTGCCTTGCGCGTGAAGGTGATCGCCAGAACCTCCTCCGGTTGAGAAATGCCACCTTCCGCGAGCAATTTCAGGTAGCGTTGCAGCAGGAGTCCGGTCTTGCCGGACCCTGCGGGTGCCTCGACGATCGCGGAGAGCCGGACGTCGAGTGCCTGACGTCTCGCTTCGTAATCCGGCGGCAGGCCTTCATCATCGGGCGGGATCATATCGAGCGGCGGAAAATTGAGGAGCTCAGACATCGAACTCCTCCTCACTGTCGCCTTCCTCGACGGCACTCGCCAGCGCGGCTGGGTCCACGCGGCAGAGTAGGCGCTGCCGGCAGCCCTCACAATTCACCCTGAAGCTTTTGGGGTCTACGTCTGCGCGGCCGGCTGCGAAATCCTCGGCAAGCCTGGTCAGAACGGAATTCCACTCCTCGCGCCGCAGATCGAGGTCAACCAGCTTCTGTCGCTGTTTGGGAAGGATCGTCTGATTGCTCGCTAATCCTTGCCACTTCATCTCCAGGCCCGGACGAATCCGGCCAAAGAGCAACGCCTGAAGCGTGCCGGGTTCGCTCAACAGCGCATAAAGCGGAAGCTGCGGGTCATCGGGACGTTCGCCTTCCCAGTTCGACGGGTGAACATTGTAGCCAGTCTTGTAGTCGACGAGTACGATTCCGCCCTCCACCTCGTCGACGCGATCCGGCTGAAGCTTCAACTGCAAGGGCCCGATTGGGATCGAAGTGCGTTCCTCCCGCTTGCGAACCGTAAATGGGCCGCGCTGCAACTCGACATCCAGCCATCGCACAAGGAGACGCCGTAAGCGCTCGCGCTGAATGCGAAGATACGCGCTGTTCCAAGCTGGTCCCGACCCGTGGAATTTTGAAAAGGCAGAGTCGATTGCGTCGCCAAGACGGCCCTGACGCTCCTCATGCGAGAGCGCGCGCAACTCCGCTTGAGATTGCGTGACGCTCCAGAAGTTTTCGAGCGCACGATGGACCAGATTTCCGCGCTCGATCGCGTCAAGGCCCAGCTCGCAAGGATCTACAGTCGTGGAGTGCAGACGCATCTCCGCAAAGCCAAGGAATCCGCACGCCGCCTGATGCTTCAAGACACTCGCTCCGCCGCGAAGCTCGGGCGAGGGAAGCGGAGGTAGTGCGAGATCATCGGGGATGATCTCCTCCGCGACTTGGTCGGGCGGCGCACATTCCGGCAGGAGTGAATTCGGTGAGGCAAAACCAATGCCGAGCCGTTCCAGAAGGGGCGACGAGCGCAGCGTGCCACGCTCATCCGCAGCCGCTCTCAGGACAAGCAGATTCGGCGTGCGGCGCATCAGTGACTCTGCACGCGCGATCGACCTGTCCGCGTCTCGTGCGGCATTCGCGCCGGGAAGGCCGAGCTCCTGTTGCAGCGGCCACCCGAGCAGCGGATTCAAACGGACAGGCTGCGGCCACGCTTCATCGGTCGCATGCAGAAGAACGACCGCATCGAACGCCGATCCCTCCGCCTCTTCCGGAGACATAATTTGAATCGGAGCATGCGCGGACGGAGCGTTGACGCGCGATGACTTTAATAGTTGTTCCAGCGTCTTCACCGCTGCTGCAAAACTCACCCGGATGCCGCGGAAATCCAGTGTGGCGAGTAGGTCGAGCGTCGCATCCCAGGCACCAGCCGTGGCGAACTCGGACGGCGTGGGGACCCGGTCGCCGGGCCAGTTTGCCGCTCGCAACAGGCTGCGTACATGCTCCGCCCACTCCGCATACGTCCGTGAGGAGTCCGCCGTCCCAGATCTCGCTCTACGCAGATCGTTCACCGCATTCAGCCAGGTTGGACGAAACACGGCGGTCTTCGATTCAGGCTGCTGACGAACAAGGCGGGTGAGTCCATCCAGGTCAAGCTCTGGCAAAAGGTACGGTCCGCGCCGCAGGATCTGCGCATCGAAACGTGCCGCAGCCAACAGCTCCGAGCCGTATCCGATGAACGGAGAACGAAGCAGTGCGCTGAGTCGCTCGAGCGGGAGCGGACTCTGGAGCAGGTGCAAAAATGCCAGGGCATCCATGACCATCGGTTGGCTGAGCAAGGGAGCACCAGCGGCGAACTCCCACGGCGCAGCTGAGGTGTCTGCCCCTATGGGCTGCAGCTCGGGAGCCAGAGTCTCTCGAAAGACCGACTCAATCTCCGCACGGCTTTCCTGCGGCTGCGGCAACAGCACTGCTA
>DASRGC010000029.1:0-21371 GCA_035651235.1 Acidobacteriaceae bacterium | reverse complement strand
GGCATGCCGTGGGCCAGGCTTCCGTTGCGGAGCAGCCAGAAGAGATCGCCGTCGCTGGCCGAGCGCACGTGGCTGGAGCGGAGGCTGGGTTTGTGGCCTCGGCCGGCGGCGTCGGCCCCATGGCAGCCGCTGCAGTTCCGGCGGTAAAGCTCCTGGCCGGCGGCCGCGTTGTCGGCGGATTGGGGCAGCGGGTCAGTGAGCTCTTGCTCTTTACCGGGCACGTGCGCGCGCCAATTGCTGGATGCGCCAGCGGCGAATGAGGACAGCGCAAGAGCGGCGGCGAGCACCACGGCGGACCTCACCGCTCCCTCGCGAAGAGCTGGCCAATCTCGTAGTTCAGGCCGAGGCGGAAGATGTGGTCGAGGCTGTTGCCGTTCAAGCCGAAGCTGGGCGAGAACATGGCGGAGACCCCGTGGGGCAGAGCGTAGCTGAGGGTGGGGCCGAGGTAATGCGAGGTGTCGTGCAGACCGGCAGCATGGCGGTCGCCGAGGCCGCCATACATTTCCACACCGGCGATGAAGTTCTGTGGCGCGAAGGAGCCGGGACGCGGGACGCCATGCAGCGCCAGCGGATGCGAGGCTGCGAGAGCGTAGCCAAACTCCCACGGCTGATTGCTCAGGTTTTTTTCGAAGATCAGGTTTTCGGAGAGGTTCCATGCGTGCACGTCGCTGGAGAGGATGAGTTTCAGCTCGGCCTCGCGCTGCTTCTCGGGGCTGCTTTCATGTACGGGGGCTGCGAGATCAGAGGTCCCGTCATGGCCGACGACCTCGAGCAGGCTCTTGTCGGCGCCGTTCGTGTCCTCCAACTCGGCGTAGAGGACGGGATTGATCCAGTGCTCGCGCAGCAGCGGCCGGAAGCGGTTTTCGAGCCGGAAGCCGGTGAAGGTGGTGGCTTCCTTAGCAGCGGTCTGGCCGTCAAGGTAAAGTTCTGAGGTCCACCAGCCGGCGACGCCGTACTCGAATTCAATGGCGGAGCCGAGAAAGGCGTTCCCGTCCTGCGGGTGGGCGATGGCAGTCTTATTCTCGATCTCGAGGTTTCCGGGTTCTTCCAGATGGTGGGAATAGGTGACAAAGTAAGGTAGTTCCTGGGCGCCCGCGACGCCGCAGCTAAGAAAAAGAGCAGTCAGAAGAAAGTGCACAAAAGAAGGCAATGCGGATCAAACCTCATGATTCTGGACCCTATAGAAGACTAATTTAGTCCTAGATTTGGATATGAGACTACATTAGTCCGAAATTGGGCGCAAGAGGTGGGGCAGCGGAATATTGCGCGACTTGTCAGAAGAGTGAGGAAGTTATGGGAAGGAGTGCGGGGCTACCTGTGGGACAACTGCCTGCGGTTCGGTGCGAAGCGTCAGTTGCCGGGGATGTGGTCGCGAGTAGTGGGCCAGTTTGCGAGCAGGTTGTGCAGGACGGTTGAGCCGACGAGGTATGCGCTCTCGAGCGCGAGGTTTTTGCCGATGTACGGTGCGCTGACAGACTCGACGGCGTCGTGACCGGGGCGCTCCATGGAGTAGTTGCTGCCGGTGCGGAGCACGAGGACACGATTGCGGTCGAGGCGGTGCATGTCGTCGAGGCGGTCGATGGCGTTGAGGAAGCCGGAGTCTTCCATCTCGGTGGTGGCGAAGACGCCGCGGCCGTGTGTCCAGAGGCGCACCCAGTCCTCGGCGTAGGTGGTCATGATGGTGCCGTGCCAGTAGTAGTCCGAAGCGAAGGTGTCGCCGAGAAGGACGAAGGGCGGGCGCTGCGCGGCGGGCGTGGCGGTGTATTCGGCGCGGAAGGCGGCGACGGCTGGATCGTCAGGCAGTTTGAGCGAGCGGGTCTGGTCGAAGGCCCATTGCACGAGGCCCTGGTTCAGCGTGAACAGATTGGAGCGGTGCCACGCGGGGTCTTCGACGGAGGCCGGATTGGGCTGTTTGGCGCTGGTGGGGAAGATGCCGTAGGGCCAGTCTTTTGGGGCTTCGCGCGGGTCGATGTAGCGGGCGACGTCGCCGATGACGAAGCGCGCCCAGGCTGCGGAGCCGATGGAGCCAACGTGGGGGTCGATGCCGGCGATGCCGTTGATGAGGATGTAGGCGTGGGTGAGGTCGAAGCGCGGGTCGAGGCCGAGCGCCATCATGCTGGCGGTGGCGTTGACGAGTGTGGTGCCGGAGACCATGCCGAGGATGGTGTGGTCTTTGTTGGTGCGTAGCGGGTGCACGCCTCCGGGGAATGGGAGGACGTTATTGAGGTGCTCGCGCTCCACCCAGAACTGGAACTCGCCGGGAGCATCCCCGGTGTCGTTGCCGGTCTCGAAGGTAGTGACGATGACGGCGCGGATGGGCCAGGGCTTTTCGGCACGCGCGGCAAATGCGGCGAAGAGAACGGCGATGAAGACACTGGCGCGGAGGCGCATGCGGGCTCGAATGGAAGGACGTTCGGTGTGAACAGAGTAGCAGCGCGCAACCGTACAACCTGCGATCCCACAGTCTCAAAGTCGAGATGTGGGGCACCCGGATTCGTGGGGGTGCCCGCGCATCAGGGTCTCGGTTTGGGGTGCGGATCGATCTGGGCGGCGGCGAAGATCTTTGCGGGCGTGAGAAGGACGCCGTTGACGGGGATGACGAGTTCGCTGCCGAGGGTGGTGGGTTCGCCGATCTTCTTGCCGCCCTTGGCGAGCTTGTCGAGAGCCTTCTGGAGCTGAGGGTCGAGGTCCATGGGTTTTTGGATGCGCGGGCGAAAAGTGGTAGACGCTGCACCTCAGGCGGTGCAGTAGCCGTGCTATACTGGCGTTGCGTACAAAATTTTACGCAGGCGCCGCGGGAAGGACTCCCGATGGATTCGAGTCTGGCCAGAGACCGCGAGCGCTTCCTCCTTCCGCTAAGCATTGAGAGGGCTTTGCGTGTTGGTTGCTCTGGCTGGAGGCCCGTCATCGGATGAGGCTTCGCCGTGCAGCAGCATAGTTGAGAACCCTTTGGACCTGAAGAGAACCAAAGCCTTGCTGAAACCCGGAATCCACGACGCCGACAAGGCGCCTGTCACCCCCCGCGAGCAAAAACGTTCGCCGGGGACCCCCGATAGGTGCGCCCCTGCGTCTCTGCCGACCTTCCCTCTTCCGTTTACATACTGAGGAACATTTGTCGAACTCACTGACTCTTGAATCAATTCTGAATCCCGCGCCAATGCAAGTGGCGCGGCACATTACACAAACTGAGGCTTCGGCCCTTCACTTTACGGACTTCAGCATCACGCGGTCGCTGAAGGATCGCCTGACCGCTGCAGGTTTTATCAAGCCGACGCCGGTGCAGGCGGGCGCGATTCCGCCGGCGCTCCAGGGCGATGACATTCTGGCAACGGCCTCGACCGGTACGGGCAAGACGCTGAGTTTTCTGGTGCCGATGATCGACAGGCTGGAAGCCATCTCGCAGCCCTCGATCAAGGCGAAGAAGACTCCTATTCTGGCGCTGATCCTTCTGCCCACGCGCGAGCTGGCGATGCAGGTGCTGGAACACTACTTCAAGATCTCGCCGGTGAACAAGCAGGACGCCGTGCTGGTGTGCGGCGGCTTGAACGAGAACCCGCAGATCGAGGCGATTCAGCGCGGGCCGCGCGTTGTCGTGGCAACGCCGGGCCGGCTGGAGGACTACCTGAAGCGCAAGCTGATCAGTCTGCGCGACGTCGACATGCTGGTGCTGGACGAGGTCGACCGCATGCTGGACATGGGCTTCCTGCCCGCGATCCGGCGCATCGTTGGGGCGCTTCCGAAGGACCGCCAGACGATGTGCTACTCGGCAACGCTGGATGCGAACATCCGCGAGATCGTGCGCGATTACGTGCACGAGCCGGTGCGCGTGGAGATTGGCCAGACCTCAAAGCCGAGCGACCGCGTGACCCTGCGCGTGTACACGGTGATGCAGGACCAGAAGCTCGCGCAGCTGGACCAGATGCTGAACGAAGAAGAGGGCACGTTCCTCGTGTTCTCGCGCACCAAACATGGGGCCGAGCGCATTGGCCGCAAGCTGGAGAAGCTGGGCCACAAGGCAGCGACGATTCATGGCGACCGCTCGCAGTCACAGCGGACGGCGGCTCTGAAGAAGTTTGTCGAGGGCAAGGCGCGCGTGCTGGTTGCGACCGACGTGGCTGCGCGCGGCATCGACATCTCGCACATTGCGCATGTCGTGAACTACGATCTGCCGAATGGATCGGATGACTTCGTGCATCGCATCGGGCGGACGGGGCGCGCGGGTGCGAGTGGTGTCGCAACCACGTTCGTTACGCCGCTCGAGAAGAACGACGCGAGGAAGCTGGAGCGCGAGCTGAAGATCAGCTTCGAGTGGCGGGAGGCGGACAAGGACCTCGCGAAGGAAGAGCGCAACCGGCCGATCGATCTGAGCACGCAGCCCGCTGACGATCTTTCGGCGCTGCTGGCGCTCGAGACTCGCTCGTGGAAGAAGGAAGGCGAGCAGCAGGGGCACCACACTCGCCAGCACGCGCCTCATCATCCGCACGGAAGCTCGGATGCAGGACATGGGCGCTCGCATGCAGGCAAGATACAGCGCGATGGCCGGTCGAGCGGGTCATCAGCGACGGGCGGGCGCAGTGCAGGACGGCGTGGCGGACGACGGCGCAGCAACTAAGGTCTGCGCGAAGAAAAGAAGGCCGGTGAGGTGAATGCCTCGCCGGCCTTTTCTTTTGCGCTGCGATTGTGGGTTACTGCGCGAGTGCTTTCTCCGCGAGCGGCTCCATGATGGCGTAGCCTGCGGCGTTCGGGTGCACGCCATCGATGCTGATGCCAGGCTTCATGCCGCCGTTGGGGCCGACCATTGCCGAGTAGTAGTCGAGCCAGGTGATGTTCTGCTGGGCGGCGTAGCTCTTCAGCCAATCGTTGAGTGCGCGGATCTTTTCGGCGGGATCGCCTGCGGAGGGCTTCCACGGATAGGCTGCGGCGGGTAGAACGGACGCGAGCACGACGCGGATGTTGTTGGCGCGCGCGAGGTCGACCATCGAGCGGAAGTCGTCTTCGATGGTCTCGGGCGTTTCGGGGCCGGTGTTGCCGGCGATGTCGTTGGTGCCGGCGAGGATCACAACGGCCGTCGGGCGCAGGTTGATGACGTCCTGGCGGAAGCGCACGACCATCTGCTCGGTGGTCTGGCCGCTGATGCCGCGGTTGACGTAGGGCTTGCCGGGGAAGAAGGTGCCGCCGTTGCGCGTCCAGGCGTCCGTAATGGAGTCGCCATAGAAGACCACGCGGCCGGGCTGCGTGGGCGGCAGCGCGGCGTCGGCCTCGGAGTAGCGGCCGAGCTGCGGCCAGTCGTCGAGCTTTTTGAGCGCGGCTTCGCAGCCGTCAGACGCGGGCTTCGCCGATTGCACGGCTGGTACGGCGGCGGGGCTGGGCGGTGTTGTTTGCTGGGCCGAGACTGCAATGGAACTGAAGGCCAGGGCTGCAATTATCAGGAGCTCGCGCTGCATGGTCACCTCGTGCGCAGAGATTTCTCGTGCAGCCACGGTATCACTCAGAGCACGGGTAAATCTTCACGGTTGCCTCCACACCGACTCGCGCTACCCTAGAACTCGCGATGCAACCTGGAATCTCGACGCACATCTTTCTGCCGCAGCCGCTGTCGGGCAAGCTGCTGGACACGCTGCACTCTGGCGGCGCGCAGGCGATTGAACTGTTCGCCTCACGGCACCATTTCGACTACACGGATCGCGCGGCGGTTCGCGAGATCGCAACGTGGTTCGGCTCGAACGCGGTGACGCCTACGCTGCATATGCCGCTGTTCACCGCTGACGATGAGAGCGCATGGAGCCGGCACACGGCCGCTACGCTGAACCTGATCGATACGCAGAAGGCGTCGCGGATTGCGGCGATGGATGAGGTGAAGCGGGCGCTTGAAGCTGCTGAGCAGATCCCGATCAAGTATTGCGTGATGCATCTTGGCAGCAAGGATGACCACTGGGACACGCGCGCGCTGGATGATTCGCTGACGGCGATCGAGCACCTGAAGGCGTTCGCTGGGCCGCTGGGTGTCAAGCTGCTGCTCGAGAACTTGACGAACGCGGTCGCTACACCGGAGCACCTGGTGGAGATCGTCAAGGTGGGCCACTTTTCGAGCGTGGGATTCTGCCTCGACCTGGGGCATGCTCATCTGGCTGAAGGAACGCCGGCGACAAGAGAGGCCCCGGCGAAGACCGGTGTCGACCTCGCGTTCGAGGCGTTTACATCAATTCCGGACCGGCTGTTCGAGCTGCACGTGCATGACAATCACGGAGGTGATTCGGGCAGCGGGAAGGATGAGCACCTGTGGCCGGGCGATGGAACGCTCGACTTCAAAGCAGTGGATGAGCACATTGCGAGGCTGAAGACGAAGCCGATCGGGATGCTGGAGATTGCCTACGACATCACGCCCGATGCAAACGAGATCGTGCGGCGCGGATCACGCGCGGCAGAGGTTATGTCGTCGCTGTAGCCGAAGGACAGTCGCATGGATCGAAAGCGTGTTCTGGTGAGTTGGAGCGGCGGCAAGGACAGCGCGTGGGCGCTTTATCTGTTGTTGCAGCGGCCGGAGGTTGAGGTCGTCGGCCTGCTCACAACCATCAATGCGCAGTTTCAGCGAGTCGCCATGCACGGCTTTCGTGAGGAACTGCTGGAACGGCAGGCCGCAGCCGCGGGGCTTCCATTGTGCACCGTTCCGTTGCCGTGGCCGTGCTCGAACGAGCAGTATGAGGCGGCGATGAGTGCATGCTGTGCGCGTGCCGTGGCGGAAGGAGTTGAGGCCATCGCGTTCGGCGATCTGTTTCTGGAGGACATCCGCGCGTATCGCGAGGCGAAGCTCGCAGGCACGGGGCTGGAGCCGATTTTTCCGTGCTGGAGGATTCCAACGGACCAGCTTGCGCGCGAGATGATCGCCGCCGGAGTGCGCGCGCACCTTGTCTGCGTCGATCCGCGGCAGCTCGACGGGCGCTTCGCGGGACGGCTGTTTGACGAGGCATTGCTGGATGAACTTCCGGATCGTGTCGATCCCTGCGGCGAGCGGGGCGAGTTCCATACGTTTGTCAGCGCGGGGCCGATGTTTGCGCGCGACGGCCGCTCGCGTAGCATCGAAGTACGGCGCGGAGAGATTGTCGAACGCGACGGATTTGTATATGCAGACTTGCTTGCGGCCCAAAGCTCCTCGGAAATCCTTGAAGAAAATCTGGCACCGCTCCGCTAAAGTCTTCGCCGCCGCGTTGCTGCTCTCCAGCGTCGCCGGCGCGCAGACGCTTGCGCGTCCCGGCTGGGTTGGTAACGGCATGACGTCGCAGACGTGGTGGCAGTCGGCGGTAATCTATCGCGTGCAGCCGCAGTTTTTTCAGGACTCCGACGGCAACGGGGTCGGCGATCTGCGCGGGCTGGCGGACCGGCTGGACTATCTGCAGTCCATCGGCGTGGACGCGGTGCTGATTGAATCGCACACGAATGATTCGGGATTTGACGATCTGCTGAGCGACGCCAGCCGCCATCACATTCGGATTCTGATTGCGCTCGGCGCGGACGCAGCGCAGACGCCCAGCGCGAATCAGCTGATTGCGGAAGCGCGCGCGTGGCTGCGGCGCGGTGTTGGTGGTGTGTATGTCTCTGAACCGCTGCTGAACGCGATCACCGGGCGCTCCAACTTTCAGGAGGCTGTCTTCCTGCTGCAGGAGCTGCGCACCGTTGCCGACAGCTTTCCGGGCGAGCGAATCGTGATTGCAGGTGATTCGCCGGCGGTGAGCGCGGCGGCGAGTTCGCCAGGAACCGGGCCGGAGATCGTTGATGGGACTGTGAACGCCAGCACAACGGATGCAGCTTCGCTGAGGACAAAGCTTGTCCTCGCTGACTCGCCGGACGAAGGCGAGCCGCTGCTGCAGATAGCACCGCATGCCGAGCAGCAGCGCGACCGCGACAAGATTCTTGCGGCGCTGTTGCTCAGCTCGCGCGGCGCGGTGGGGCTCAGCTATGGCGAGGAGATCGGGCTGGCGAATCCTTCTTCGACGGCCGTGATGCAGTGGACGCCGACGAACCTGACCAGGCCCGAGGTGGTGCAAACGCCGAAGCCGAAGCAGGAGGTCTACGGCGCGTACCACCCGTATGTTCGGCCCGCGCCATCGTCGATGATCGGCTCCAGGCCGCGTATGCCGAGCGTGGAGCTGAATACGGAATCTGCGCCGCCGCCGGTGGACCCTGACACGCTTCCGGGGTTCAGCACCAAGCCTGTGGAGTCGACAGTTGAAGCTGCGGAGAGGATGTACAACGTCGCGATCGAGGACGAAAATCCCGATTCGTTGCTGAATTTTTATCGGCGCGTTCTCGAGCTGCACAGCAGCAATGCGACGCTGCGATCGGGCTCGGTTACGTTTTTCAATCACGACGGGGAAGGAGCAGTGGTTTGGCTGCGGCGCGCGCCTGCCGGAGCCCGCACGGTTGCGTCGGTGGTTGTCGCTTGCAATCTCACGGATCATCCGATCGTGTTGTCGCTGGATTCCGACCTTGCGCATCTGCGCATTGCGGGCGGCACGATTCGGCCGCTGCTTACTTCACTGCATGTGGACCACATCGCGCAGTCCACGCGCAACCTGCGGTTGTCAGCGCACAGCGTGTACGTTGGCGAGCTGTACCACCGCTAAGCATTTCATGTAGTTCCCACACGAGCCAGTGGAGGTCATTTTCCTTGAGAGAAAAAGACACCCAGTGACTTCACCTCGGTGACACCTTCAGGAGAAATGCGCTAGCGCGTGCGCGTGATGCCGGGGCCGAGCAGCTCTTCCGCTGAAGGCGCAGGCTCAGTCGGAACCACGCCCGTGTCGATCAGCTCGGCAGCCGCGCCGTCCAGGTGGTACTTCGTCAGGCCATCCTTCAGGATGCGGAACGCGTGTTCGGGGGTGTCAGCGAACTGAAAGAGCTCGAGGTCCTTCGGCGCGATGGCGCCTTTTTCCGCGAGCATTTCCATGTTGATGACCTGCTTCCAGTAGCTGGAGCCGTAGATCACGATCGTGATCTTCTTGGCGAGCTTCTGCGTCTGGTCGAGCGTCAGCAGCTCGAACATCTCGTCCAGCGTTCCGAAGCCGCCGGGGAAGACTACGAGCGCTTTCGCGAGGTATGCGAACCAATACTTGCGCATGAAGAAGTAGTGGAAGTTGAAGTTCAGCTCAGGCGTGATGTATGGGTTTGGATACTGCTCGAACGGGAGCTTGATGTTGAGGCCGATGGTCTTGCCGCCCGCCTCCCACGCGCCGCGGTTGGCGGCTTCCATGATGCCGGGGCCGCCGCCGGAGGTGACGACGAAGCGATGCCGGCGGCCGGGCAGGGTCTTCGCCCACTCGGTCACCATGCGTGCGAGCGTGCGCGCGTCCTCGTAGTAGCGAGCCATCTCGACGGCAGCCTCGGCGCGGTCGCGCTTCAGCTGGGTCGTCTCTCCGCGCGCGAGCTCGGCGTCGCTCGCCGGTTGCTCGGCTTCCGGCGCAGGCTGCGCGGCATAGCTGTTGTCCAGCAGCTCCAGCTCGTGGTTCGCGACGTCGAGGGCGCGAAAGCGCGCGGAGCCGAAGAAGACGACGGTGTCCTGGATGCGCTCGCGGCGAAACCTCGCCATGGGCTCGGTGTACTCGGCCATGATGCGCAGCGGACGGCCGTCGGGTGAGTCCAGAAAGGAAGTATTCTCATAAGCCAGCGGCGCGGACTCTAGTGGCTCCGGCTCAGCTTCCGTCGTGTGTTCGAGTTGGTCAGGCACGAGAGATATTCTCTCGCGAGTGGAGATGAAATCCTAGCGGCACCCTCAAGGCATGCAATCGCGCGCGCCGTTTACGGCCTGTAGTCGCGGTAATGCAGCAGCTCGCTCACGCCGATCCAGATGTCGATCAGGCCGATGCCGCTGAGGACGCCGCGCATCCAGCTCTTGCTGAGGAAGTTTCCGACTGCGGGGTGCGCCAGGAGCCAGCCGTTCGAATCGAAGTACTGTCGCGACCATGGAAGGATGGTCAGCAGGCCGCCGATGTAGAAGCAGAAGAGCACGAGCACGACGAGGCTCAGCCGCTGCAGCCACACGGGCGCCGGCTGGGGAACAGCTTGCGGTCCATCGGTCCGCTGTCCCGAACGCTGTGCTGTCTCCCTGGTGAAGAGCTCGCCCTGCGTGGCCATGCTCACAAGGCTAGCAGGCGGGAGCAGAGAATGTCTTGCCCGCTCACTGGGGCTGCGTCGACGCGCGGTGTTGGGGCGGCGGGTCGGCTGGCGGATTGGCGGCCTGTGTGCCTGGGTTGGGCTTCGCGGAGCTCTTGTCCGCAGCAGCATTGCCGCTATATTTTTGCGACTTCTCCTGCCTTATCGACGCTTTCCGCTCAGCGATGGCAGGTTTATCGTCGCCGACGATGGTTCCATCCGCCTTGGCCTGCGCCTTTTTGTCTTTCGCCATCTCACGTTTCATCTTCGCTTCATCGCGCGCTTCCTGCCGGCTGTTCTTCAGGTCCTGCGCCATCGCCTCGTCGCTCTCTTCTGCAGTTCCGTGCAAGGCGAGCCCGAAGTGGACATTGCCTTGCGTTCCGCTGATCGAGATGGGCAGTTGAAGACCGGCGCCATCCTTCTTTAGGAAGCGATCTACCGGCTTGAGAAGAAGGCTCTTCCATCCTGTGACCATCTGCGAGGCGGTCGCGTCCGTGCGCACGTGGCCTTTGAACTCGAACAGGTTGCCGTCGGTGGAGTAGACGCCATTCATCAGCACGAGCGCCCCGGGAATCTGATAGTGCAGATCATGCACATCCATGAGTCCGTGGTTCAGCGAGAAGTTCGCGGACATCATGGAGCTCACCTGCGCCTGGCGGTCCGTGCTGTCCACCGCAATCTCCTTCGGCTTGCCCTGCGCACGCGCGCTCAGCCCGTCCACTTTGTCCTGAATCGAGGGATTGTTGAAGCGCACATTGCGCAATAGAAAACTGCCCGCGAGAGCCATCTTCTCGGGCACGCGCGTCTCGCCGGGTGGAATGTGCAGATGTCCTTTCATCGACAAGATGCCGTTCATCAGCGGGGGCCGTGTTTTCACGCCGAGCTCGAGGAAGTCCTGCATTCGGCCATGCGGAATGTTGACGTTCATATCGATGTCATGGCCCTTGCCCTTCACCGTGACGACTTTGCCGCGCGCGGTAAAGTCCGAGTCCCCGAGCCGCGCCTGCACCGGATCGAGGAAGGTGTCGCCGGTCGTTCCATCTACGTAGGCGTGAAAAATGGTGTGCAACGGCATCGGATGATCGCTGACGTCGAGCGAAAAGTCCGGCGTGTTGGTTTCGCCATCGATTGTGATGTGATCGAGCACGCCGCTGAACTGGCCATGCGAACCCAGGATTCCGCCGATGCCCTTGATGGTGTTCAGGTCCGCATGGCTGAAGCTGTAGCTTCCGTCCAACGCCGTATCGCGCGGATCATCGGCGTTCCACGGCCCGAAGTGGCCCTCGGCGTGAATCTCGCCGACCGGCTTCGGATTGACCAGCTCCGCCTGGTAGGTAAAGGGTTGCGTGGCACCTACGTCCTGCAAATTCATCGACTGGATATCAAACTCCAGCGGGTCCTTTCCGGGCTTGTTGGTGTCAATGAACAGCTTCACGTTTTTGCAACGAATCTCTTTCACGAGCAGCGAGATCTTTGGCGGATGCCGCGTGTCCCGGGGTCCGAAGATGTCACTGCGCTCGCCCTTCGGCGGAACGTGCAGCTCCATTCCGTCGACATCCACCTTCGCGATGCGGGTCGGTTGATGCAGCAGCCCGCGAAGCCGCGTGGTGAAGGCAAAGTGATCGACTGAAAGCATGGGCGCATTGCGATCGGTGTGGGGCTGATCCGGGTCGGCGAGGTACGGAATACGCAGGCCGCGGCCCTCCACCTCGACGCCGGTGGCGGAGAGCGCCACGCCCTTAACGAAGGAGATGTCCAGGTGATCGAGCTCGACGGGCGCGTGGAAGTGGGCCGAGAGGGTATCAATCACGCGGGCGCGCAAAATCGGCTCGGCGTGGTGGATGGCGTACTCGGCGGAGAAGATCAAAACACCGAGCCCGACAACGACAACGATGACGAGGACCTTGAACCAGGCCCGCTGCCACCACCGACGTTTCCGGCGCGGTGGCTGGGGCGCGTTACTTTGTTCTCTGGCTTGGCCGACCACACTCTACCCCTGCATTGTTTTCGATGCAATCAAAGAGGTCGGCGTCGCACCGCCGCACTTCGCCAGATGCGAAAATGGTATGGAATGTTGCAACTATCCGCAGCCGGCAAGCGATTCGGCCCGAAACTCCTGTTTGAAGACGTCAACTGGCTCATCACGCCGAATGAGCGCACCGGCCTCGTCGGCGGCAACGGCACCGGCAAGTCCACGCTGTTGAAGATTCTGGCCGGGATTGAGTCGCTGGATTACGGCACCCGCACCCATACGAAGGGCATGACGCTTGGTTATCTCCCGCAGGATGGCCTGGCGCTCTCCGGCCGCAGCGTGTTCGAAGAATGTCTGTCGGTCTTCGACGAGATCCGCGCGCTGGAACGGGAGTACGAACAGTTGACGCACACCATGTCCGAGGCCGACCCAAAGTCATCCGAGTACCACGCTGCTGCGGACCGATACTCCGAGATCGCCGACCTGCTGCACGCGCACGACATCTACACGCTGGACGCGCAGGTAGGCGCCGTGCTGGCTGGGCTGGGGTTCAGCAAGGAAGACTGGCAACGCCGGACGGAAGAGTTCTCCGGCGGCTGGCAGATGCGCATCGCGCTTGCGAAACTTCTGCTGCAGAAGCCCTCGCTGCTTCTGCTCGACGAGCCCACCAATCACCTGGATCTGGAGTCGCGCAACTGGCTGGAAGAGTACCTGACGAACTACGAGCATGCGTTTGTCCTGATCTCGCACGACCGCTACTTTCTGGACGTCACGGTGAACAAGACCGTTGAGGTCTGGAACAAGCGGATGCACGTCTATCACGGCAACTACGAGAAGTATCTGGTGCAGAAGGAAGAGCGCCGCACGCAGTTGATGAACGCGTACAAGAACCAGCGCGAGCGCATTGACGCGCTGGAGATGTTCATCAACCGCTTCCGCTACCAGGCCACCAAGGCCAAGCAGGTGCAGTCGCGCATCAAGGAGCTCGAAAAGATCGAACGCATCGAGGTGCCGGAAGAGGAAGCGACGATCCACTTCAAGTTCCCGCAGCCGATTGCTTCGGGGCGAACGGTGCTTGATGTGAAGAACATCTCGAAGAGCTACGGCGAGAAGCTTGTGCTCAAGGATGTCTCGTTCACGATCGATCGTGGCGACCGCATCGCGCTGGTTGGCATCAACGGCGCGGGCAAATCAACGCTGATGCGGATGCTCGCGGCGATGGAGAAGCCGACCTCCGGCGAGATTCGCGTGGGCCACAATGTCATCAGCGACTACTTCGCGCAGGACCAGTACAAGGTGCTTGACGGCAGTGCGCGCATGCTCGAAGACATTACCGGCGCGAATCCGCGCGTCGATACGGTCACGCTGCGGTCGCTGCTTGGCTGCTTCATGTTCACCGGCGACGATGTGTTCAAGACGCTGGGCGTGCTCTCCGGCGGTGAGCGCAACCGCTATGCGCTGGCACGCATGCTCGTCTCGCCCGCCAACTTCCTGCTGCTGGACGAGCCCACCAATCACCTGGATATGCGCGCGAAGGATGTTCTGCTCGACGCGATCAAGGAATTCAGCGGGACTGTCTTGTTCGTCTCGCACGACCGTTACTTCATCGATGGCCTCGCCACGCGCGTCTTCGAGGTCGAAGATCATCGCGTGCACATCTATCCGGGCAATTACGAGGACTACCTCTTCCGCAAAACGGGCGGTATGCCCGCGAGCACAGAAGAGGCTGCCGCGCGCCTGCGCACCGATACCTCGACGGGCGCGAAGATCGACGCCGCGACTGGAATGCTCAAGGCTGTCGCGCAGGTTGGAACCAGGCAGCCCGTCAGGGTTGAAGAGGCGCGCATTGAAGAGCCGCCGAAGGCCGCCGAGACGCTTGTCATCACCTCCGGAGACTTCGATGCCGAGCCCTGGGAGTCCACGCACGAGGTTGAGGGCTCTCTCGCGCCTGTAACTTCCGCGCCGAAGCACGCGGCGAAGCGCCTGAATCCGATCAAGCTG
Source organism: Acidobacteriaceae bacterium (assembly GCA_035651235.1). Classification (GTDB taxonomy): domain Bacteria; phylum Acidobacteriota; class Terriglobia; order Terriglobales; family Acidobacteriaceae; genus Granulicella. The sequence goes on along the minus strand of DASRGC010000029.1, from coordinate 7,252 downwards.
AAGCAGATGGAAGATCGCGTCGCGGCCATTGAAGAAGAGCTCTCCGATCTCGATGGCCGCATCGTGCAGGCCGAGCAGCAGCAAGCTGTCTTCACGACCGCGGAAGCCGCACGCGCACTCGCCGCCGAGCTCGAAACGTTGCGCGAGCAACACGCCACCCGCACCGCCGAGTGGGAAGAGCTTGCCTCACAACTCGAACAAGCAACGACAGCCTGATATTTGGTGCTCACCAGCTAATGTCTAATTCCATGCGCATTCTCATTGTGGGCGCCGGGGCCACCGGTGGATTCTACGGCGGCCGGCTCGCGCAGATCGGCCGCGACGTTACGTTCCTCGTCCGGCCCGCGCGCGCGAACAAGCTCCGCCGCAACGGCCTGCAGATCGTGAGCCCGCTTGGCGACGCGACCATCCAGCCGCAGTTCGTCACGGCTGAGGAACTCCGCGCGAATCCGCAGCCGTTCGACCTGATCCTCCTCGCGACGAAATCCTACTCGCTCGAAGCCGCAATTGAAGACCTCGCTGCAGCGGTCGGCCCGGAGACCGCCATCCTGCCGATCCTCAATGGCATGCGACAACTCGATCTGCTCGACGCGCGCTTCGGTCCCGAGCACGTGCTCGGTGGCACGTGTCGCATCAACAGCGACGCGGATGCCGACGGCCGAATCCTTCAGCTCTCCACACTCGGCGACCTCACCTTCGGGGAACGCAATCGCGAGCACACAGCACGCATCGAGCGGATCAACCGCGAACTGAGCGGTGCGCTCTTCAAGGCCGTGCTGCCGGAGGATGTGCTCGCCGCGATGTGGAACAAGTGGTACATCCTCGCAGCGCTGAACATCATCTGCATCCTTCCGCGCGGCACCTGCGGCGAGGTCGTCGCCGTTCCGCAGGGGCTCGCGTTTGCGAACGCCGCCATCGACGAGTGCATCACCATCGCGGCGGCCAATGGCTATCCGCCTCCGGCCAAGCTCATTGAGTGGGACCGCAAGCGGCTTACCGAACCCGGCTCCGATCTCACGTCCTCGATGTATCGCGACATGGGCAAGAACGCACCGGTCGAAGCCGACCACATCATCGGCGACCTGGTCGCCCGCGCTGAGGCGCACAATGTGGATGCCCCGTTGCTGCGCGCCACTTATGTGCAGCTGAAGGTCTACGAAGCGCAGGCCCAGCGGCGACCCTGATGGCGGCGACCAGAGCGCGCAAGGCATAATCGATCTATGTCTTCGTTGTCGACACTGTCTTCGTTGTGGACATCGCCCTCGTTGTGGACCCCCGAACGCTGGACTGACCGCCTCGCCGAGCTCGAAGCTCTCGATTTCGACTCCAAGCAGGCGCCGCTGCGTCGTGATATTCGCTCGCTCGGCGCGCTGCTGGGCCAGGTTCTGCGCGAGCAGGCCGGCGAGGAGCTTTTTGAAAAGGTCGAAACGCTCCGCCGCGCCAGCATCGCGCGCCGCGAGGCCGAGCTCTCCGGCGACCTGGAAGCCGCGCACGCTCGCCTTGAAGAAGCCCGTGCCCTTACACGTGCCGCCGCGGAGGATCCCTCCACAGCGCATCAGCTGGCGCGCGCCTTTGCCTTCTATTTCGAGCTGATCAACCTCGCCGAGACGAACCACCGCAAGCGCCGCCGCCGGGCCGGCATGCTCATCGAAAGCCAGCGCGATACCGTGCAGCGTGGCAGTATGCGTGGAACCTTACGCCGTTTACGCGAGGCAGGTTACACGCGCGACTCCGCGCTCGAGCTGCTCGCGCGCATCTGCATCATTCCGGTGTTCACCGCGCACCCTACCGAGGTCGCGCGCCGCAGCGTGATGTTCAAGCGCCGTCGCATCTCGGACATCCTCGAACAACTCGACCGGCTCGGGATTCCCCCGGTTGAAATTGTTGCATTGGAGCGCGATCTGCTCGCCGAAATCACCGCGCTGTGGCAGACGGACGATGTGCGCGACGCGCGGCCCACCGTGCGCGACGAGATCCGCATGGGCCTCGACTACTACGAGGCATCTATCTTCGGCACCATTCCGGTGCTCTACGGTGAGATCGCCGCCGCGCTCGATGCCGAGTTTCCGCCGCTGGATTGTCCGCCGGACGACTGCCCCGAAGAGCTCGCAGGCACACAGCCGCAGCAGCACACGCGCTTGTCTGCGCTGCCTACGCTGGTCCGCTTCGGGTCGTGGATTGGCGGTGACCGCGACGGCAATCCGTTCGTCGTCGCGTCCACCACGGAAGACGCGCTCGCGATGGCGCGCAATCTGCTGCGCCGCTACTACCTGGAGCAGTTGCACTTCGTCTTCGAGCAGCTCGCTTCTTCGCAGCATCAGGCGCCGATCTCGCCGGGCCTGCGTGAACGCCTCTCGAACTATCTCGCACGCCTGCGCCGCACGGACGTCACCGCAGCGCAGACAGTGCCCAACGAGGCCGCGCGGTTTGCGATTGCCTGCTTCACACTGCGCCTCGGCGGCGACCCGCCGGGCGTGATGTACCGCAACCTGCAGCTCCCACCCGAGGCCTCGCTGCCCGGCTATGCCAGCGCGGCCGAGTTCCTCGATGATCTGCAATTGCTCCGGGACTCGCTGGCCTGCAATCACGGCGAACGCCTCGCAGCAATGTACATCGACCCGCTGATCCTTACGGTTCGCACCTTCGGGCTGCATCTGCACACACTCGATCTGCGCCAGCACGCGCGCGTACACGCCGCTGCTGTCGAAGAGCTCAGCGCGTGGCAGCGCTCGCTCAGCGAAGGAGGGCTGCAACTCCCGCAAGAGCTTTCGCCGCAAACCACCGAGGTCCTCGCCACGTTTCGCATGCTCGCTGCGATCAAGCAGCAGAACCCCGAGGCGATCACCAACTACATTGTCTCCGGCGCTACGTGTGCCGAAGATGCGCTCCAGGTCCTGTGGCTCGCGCGGCTCGGCGGCGTTCACGTGGAAGGCAATGGCGCCGATCCAGGGGTGCAGCCCGTACTTCTTTTCGAATCCATCGAGGACCTCCGCAATGCGCCGGCAGTCTGCCGCGAGCTCTGGACCAGCAACGCTTTCGTTCCGCTGCTCGATGCATGGCAAGGCCGGCAGGAGATGATGCTCGGTTACTCCGACTCCAACAAGGACGGCGGCATGATCGCCTCGACGTGGGAGATCTGGAAGGCCCACCGCGATCTGCATCGGGTCGCACGCGAATGCGGCGTCACGTTGCGGCTCTTTCATGGCCGCGGAGGCACGGTAGGCCGTGGCGGCGGGCCAACCCATCGTGCGCTGTATGCGCAGCCGCTGAACAGCTTCAACGGCGAGCTCCGCATCACCGAGCAGGGCGAGGTCCTCAACTGGAAGTACTCCGATGTCGTGCTCGCCGAGCGCAACCTCGAGCTCATGATCGCTGCCGCCGTCGACGCCGTCGCGCGGCCCGATCTCGCAATCCCCAGCGAATCCGGCAGCGACACTCACTTGACGGGTGCGATTGATCCCGCGTGGGAGGCCGTGTTCGACGAGATCTCTGCTACATCTCTCGCGTTTTACCAGCAACACATCCTCAACAATCCCGATCTCGTCGAGTACTTCGAGCAGGCCACACCTGTTGCCGAGCTCGAACACGCGCGCATCGGCTCGCGTCCCGCCAAGCGCGGCGACAAGTCCGCCACGCGACAGCGTTCGCTCGCCGACCTCCGCGCCATCCCATGGGTCTTCGGCTGGATGCAATCGCGGCACGTTGTCCCGGCATACTTCGGCGTTGGGTACGCGCTGGAGCAGCTCGCCAACAACTCACCCAATGGACTCGATCTGCTGCAGCAGATGATGCGCAGCTTTCCTCTATTCATTGACATGATGCGCAACGTCGAGCTTGCACTGGCCAAGGCAGACTTCTCGGTTGCGCGCCTCTACTCCACGCTTGTCGAAGATGAAGCACTGCGCGATCGCGTCTACTCGCTGCTCGAAGAAGAGTTCACGCGTACTACGCGTATGCTGCTTGCTGTGACCGGACAGCAAACGCTGCTTGAGCGCAACCCGGTGCTCGCCAACTCCATCCGCCTGCGCAATCCGTACGTGGATCCGATGAGCCTGCTTCAGCTCGAGCTCCTCAGCCGCAAGCGCTCGGCGGACAGCAATGACGCGGAGTTCCAGAAGGACGCCGCCGAGCTCGATCGCGCCATCACGGCGACGATCAACGGCATCAGCGCCGGGCTACGGAATACAGGTTGAAAGCTATCTAAGAGGGGCTGAGGCATTCGGAACATCGGCTGAACCGAAGCAGTAACAACGAACAACGAAGAGCCGTTATACTTCGCCCATGCGCCGCATCCTTCCCCTCACGCTCATGCTGGGAACCATCTTCGCCTTCGCACAAACACCACCGACCATCAATTCGCACGAGGTTAGTGCCAACGGCGCGATTACCTTCCGCTATCAGAACGCCGCTGCCAGTACGGTCACCGTCAGCACCGACGCCTCCATGCAGCCGCTCACAATGCAGAAGGACAGCTCCGGCCTATGGACCGTGACGACGCCGCCACTGGGCGCCGAATACTACAGCTACACCTTCGTCGTCGACGGCGTGCCGCAGATTGATCCGCTCAACGGCAACGTGAACGCGAACATCGTCAACCCGTCCAGCAGCGTTCTGGTTCCCGGCCATCCACCCGCACCCTGGGAGCTCACGCAGATTCCGCACGGCAACCTCACGCGCCACATGCTCACCACCTATATCGCGCGTGGCCTGCCGATGAACCAGGAGCCCTACACGGTTTACACGCCGCCCAACTACGATGCCAAGCGCAAGGGCGGATATCCTGTGCTGTTCCTGTTGCACGGCTGGTCGGACTACGGCGACGGCTGGATTACCGTCGGCCGCGCGCAATACATCCTCGATTCGCTCATCTCTACCGGCAGCATCGTGCCGATGATCGTCGTCATGCCGCAGGGCTATGGTGACTACAGCTTTGTCACCTCAGGTCACACCGTCTGGGATGACCCTGCAAAGATCAACGAAAATCTCACGCTCTACTCCAGGATGCTGATGCAGGAGATCGTTCCCGCCGTCGAACGCGAGTACCCCATCGCGAAAGGCCGCTATAACCACGCCATCGCGGGCCTGTCCATGGGCGGCCTTGAGGCCGTCACCATCGGCATCAACCAAGCCGCCTACTTTGGCTATGTCGGCGGCTTCAGCTCCGCGCTCAAGCACCTCGATTTCAGCAAAGTGATGATGGATCCGGGCCAGGCCCGCGACCTTCGCGTTCTGTGGGTGTCATGCGGCACCAGCGACGACCTCATCGCGCCTAATCGCGAGTTCGTCACGTGGGCCAAATCGAAGAAGCTGCCCGTGACACCGATGGAAACCGCCGGCAAACACACCTGGCTCGTCTGGCGGGACAATCTCATTCACTTCACACCACTGTTGTTCCGCGAAGGCAAGCACTAACAAGTGGCAACCAACAACGAACGACTCAGTCCCCCGGCGTAATCTTCACTGCCTTGTTGTGCTCGAAGTCAATCGTCACCGGGCGACCGTTGTTGTCGAACGTCACACTGCGATCGCCGACGTTATCCCCATGCGGCGTGATCGTCTGGCCCAGCGCCATCATCGCCTGGTTTTCGCTCATGCCCAGCACCGGCTCATGCTTGTCGATGTGCGCCCACATCTCCGGTCCCCAGTGCTTGTACAGCACATGCGGATCGTCATAGAAAAAGATCTCGTCGGTAAAGAAGTTGTAGACGCCTTCGTCGAAGTTCCCGACGGGCACCGCATAAAGCTGCTTCGGATCTGAAGACTTCGGCATCGTGAACGCCAGCAGCACCTGTCGCTGCCCGGGCGCAATCCGGAAGGTCGCGCGCGTGTTCGCCGGCGCCTTCTCCTCAAACACGTCGCGAATCACCAGCGGCTCCGCGCCCAGCAGCACGCCAACGGGCTTGGCGTAATCCACGTGCTTGCCCGTGTCCTTGTAATAGTCCATCTGGCCGCCCGCACTTACCCAGATCGTCTTCCCGATCAGCGTGCGCTCATCCTTCAGCGAGTCCGGCCGCTCTTTCCGCAGAAAGACCGCCTGATCTTCAGTCAACGAGGGCTCCTCATACGCATTTTTCCGCACAGCAGGCGCATTCTCATCCACCGTATTCCTGTGATGGATCCAAAGCACCTCTGCACCAATCGCCAATACAAATGCCGCCGACACAGCCAGTGCAATCTTCAAACCCTTTGTCATTCAATCCTCCGCGCCTTTAGATTCTCACCTGCGCTATCATCGCCGCACAACTCAACCGCACATGAGGCCTGATGCGAACGCGAACTCGAATCTCCAGCCGAACTCTCTCGCTGCTCCTCGCCGTCTCGATCCCTGTCCTCGCACAAAGTCCCGTACAAGAACCCACACGTACCGTCGAGGACGCCACACCTCCGCACCTCGCTCCGGCGGTCGCGAAGTATGTGAAATACGACACAGCCAAAAACACCCTCTGGCTCGAGCACGTGCGCGTCATCGACGGCACCGGCGCTGCACCGCTTGAAGACGCTACGGTCATCCTGCTCGCCGGCAAGATCGCCGCCGTCATCGCTCCGCGCCACATGGAAGCCAGCGAAGGCCACATGGCTACGTGGTCCTGCACCGACTGCCCGTCCGCGCTGCACATCGACCTCACCGGCCGCACCCTCCTTCCCGGGCTCGTTGGTATGCACGACCACATGTACTACATTGCGCGCCCCAACTACGATGCCGCCGGCCACTCCGATCCGCCGCTCATCATGCCTGAGATGCCCTTCTCCTCGCCGCGCCTCTACCTCGGCGCCGGCGTCACCACACTGCGCACCACGGGCTCCGTCGAGCCGTACCTCGACCTCAACCTGCGCACGCAGATCGATGCCGGCCAACTACCCGGCCCGCACCTCGACGTCACGGCGCCCTACCTCGAAGGCCCCAACTCGCCCTTCATCCAGATGCACAATCTTCGCAACGCCGCCGAAGCCCGCGCCACTGTCGACTTCTGGATCTCACAAGGCGCAACCAGCTTCAAGGCCTACATGAACATCACGCGCGCCGAGCTCAAGGCTGCTATCGACGAAGCCCACAAGCACGGCCTGAAACTCACCGGGCATCTCTGCTCGGTCACCTACCCCGAAGCCGTCGCGCTCGGCATCGACAACCTCGAGCACGGCTTCTTCGTGAACACGCAGCTCGACCCCGGCAAACAGCCCGACGTCTGCCCGCGCACCTCCGGCGGCCCCACCATCGCGAAGATGACGCCCGACACACCCGAAGGCAAAGCGC
>DASRGC010000028.1:0-68776 GCA_035651235.1 Acidobacteriaceae bacterium | reverse complement strand
TCGAAGATGGAGATGGAGAGCGTGCGGGTGAGGCCGGGGATGTCGCCGCCGAGCATGAGAACGACGCCGAACTCGCCGACAGTGTGGGCGAAGGTGAGGATGGCGGCGGTGAGGAAGCCGGTGCGGGAGAGCGGGAGCACGACACGGCGGAAGACGGTGAGTGGCGAGGCGCCGAGGGTGGAGGCGACGTCGGTGAGGTTGCGGTCGACGTGCGAGAAGGCGAGGACAAGCGGCTGCACGGCGAAGGGAAGGCTGTAGAGCACGGAGCCGACGACGAGGCCGCTGAAGGTGAAGGCGAGCGGGTGGCCGATGAGATGAATGAGGGCACGGCCGGGGGCACGTGCGGGACCGAGCCAGACGAGGAGATAGAAGCCGAGCACGGTGGGCGGGAGCACGAGTGGGAGCGCGACGGCGGCTTGCGCGATGCGGCGAGGCAGGGTGCGGGTCTTTGCGGAGGCAAGGCCGGCAATCCAGTAGGCGAGCGGTGTGCCGAGGATGAGCAGGCAAAGCGTGGTGACGGTCGCGAGACGGAGGGTGAGGCCGAGCGCGGCGAGGTCCATGAGAGGAAGTGTAAGTGAGTTAGGGAGTGAGTAGTTAGGGAGTGAGGGGCGGAGTTTTCACGGCCTTCGGGTAAATGACTCGCGTGATGAGGAGATACAGGAGAGCACTGTTGGTTCCGCCGCATAGAACCACAAAGAGAATGAAGTTACCGATAAGTCCGTCGAACCAGCCTGCAGCAAAGCCTGCGTGCAGCAAAACGGTGTTAATGATGAAGCTCCAGGGCGCCGTGCAGAGAAGAAGTGGAAGGAATGCCCATCCGAAGCCGTCGTCAGCAAGAAGGCCGAGGATGAAAAGCGCCATCAGGAGAATGTTGTAGCCGAAGAGCGCCACGAGCACTCCTTTGCGCCCACCCTTTCGCCGGCGCAACCAGCCGAGCGCGGCAAGAGCAACGATCGCCGCCGAGAGAACGACGGCTCCAAGATAGCGTGGTCCGTCTCCATGTGAGGATTGTGCATTAGGTTGCCATCCTCTGTTCGTGGTGATCCATTACTTTGCGGGGTCGAGGCCGAAGGATTTGAGTTGTTGCTGCGTGGTGGGGCTGGTGAGCCAGTTGAGGAAGTCGCGGGCGAGTTGCTGCTGTTTGCTGGCTTTGAGGATGACGGCGGACTGCTGGATGGGTAGGTAGGCGTCGGTCGGGATGCGGACGAAGGAGCCTAGCTGGCGGAAGTGATCGCTGCTCGCAATGGTGAGCGAGATGAGAGCGGCCTGCGCGTTGCCGGATTCGGCGAACTGAGCAGTCTGGGCGATGTTTTCGGCGATGGCGAGCTTTGGTTGGAGCTGCGTGTAGAGGCCGAGGTGCTGGAGCGCCTGCTGGGCGGCGAGGCCGTAGGGCGCGTGCGTTGGATTGGCGATAGCCAGGCGGGCGAGGCGGCTGTCCTTGAGCGTGTTCAGCGAGATGGGCTGGAGTGGAGAATCGTTGCGCGCCCAGAGAACGAGGACGCCGTGGGCGTAGGGGGTGGGCGCCTGCTGCTTCTGCGGATCAGCTCCGAGGGCGATGCCGGCGTCGATGAGTTGTTGCGGGTGGGTGGTGTCGGCAGAGAGGAAGACGTCCTGCGGGGCGCCGTTGGCGAGTTGCTGGGTGAGCGTCGCGGAGGAGCCGAAGGCGGTGACGAGGTGGATGCCGGTGGCGTGCTCGTAAGCAGCGGCGAGCGGGGGCATGACGGTTTGAAGGTCGGCGGCGCAGGCGAGCTGGAGTTGCTTTTGGGCGTGAAGAGGGAGAGGCAGCAGGAATGCGATGCTGAAGAGTGCCGCAAGAAAGCAGATACGTCCAGGTTGGAACATTCGAACACCGTCTGGAGCATGAATCACGGTATCGATTGTATGCGGATTGCGGGTGCGGATTTATGGCAATCCGTCCGGGAACAGCGGAGAAAGGGGAGACCGGGAGTGTGGCTACGGTACTCTAGAAGGACACATGAGTTTGTCAGTTCACAGGCTGAGGTGCACGGGATGCGGCGTGCGCATCGAGGGGCCGCAGGCGCAGAGCAATTTTCGCTGCGTGGATTGCGGCGAGTTGTTTGAGGTCGAGTACGACTGGAGCGAAGGCGCGCCTGCAACCGGCAAACCGGTGTACCGGCCGAACCCGTCGGCGCTGAAGCATCTGTGGCAGGAGCGGCGGAGCTCGACGATGGCGGTGGACCAGAGCGGCGTCTGGCGGTACCGGGACCTTCTGCCGATCGTGCCCGAAGATCGCGTGGTGACCTTGCGCGAGGGCGATACGCCGCTGTACGAGATGCCGCGGGCGGCGGCTTCGCTGGGACTGAACTGGTTGATGGGGAAGCACCAGGGAATGAACCCCACGGGTAGCTTCAAGGATACGGGCATGACCGCGGCTCTGAGTGTGGCGGTGTCGCGCGGGTTCACCTGGGTGGCCTGCGCGTCAACCGGGAACACCAGCGCGGCGATGGCAGCGTATGCTGCGCGCGCGGGGCTGCGGAGCCTGGTGCTGATTCCCGAGGGAAAGATTGCGTGGGGGAAGCTGTCGCAGTCGATGGATTACGGCGCGACGACGGTGCAACTGAAGACGGATTTTGATGGCTGCGTGAAGGTGCTGGCCGAGATTGTGAAGCGCGCCCCGATCTATCTGCTGAACTCGGTGAATCCGTACCGGCTGGAAGGGCAGAAGACGCCGGCGTTCGAGATCCTGGAGCAGATGGAGTGGCAGGTGCCGCAGCATTTGATTGTGCCGGGCGGGAATCTCGCGAACAGCTCGGCGCTGGGCAAGGGATTCCTGGAGATGAAGCACCTGGGCTTCATCAAGCGGGTGCCGAAGATTAGTGTTGTGCAGGCTGAGGGCGCGAATCCGCTGTATCAGTGGATGCAGAAGGGCGGCGAGGGACAGCTCGAGGCAGTGACGGCCGACACGCGGGCGAGCGCGATTCGGATTGGGAACCCGGCGAGTTGGAAGAAGGCGGCGAAGGTGATTGCGGCGACCGGCGGATGGGTGGAGCAGGTGAGCGAGCGCGAGATCGCGCTGGCCAAAGCGGAGATTGGCGCGGAGGGTATTGGCTGTGAGCCGGCGAGCGCGGTGACGCTGGCAGGTTTGAAGAAGCTGGTCGCGGATGGTCGTGTGGGGCAGGAGGAGACGGCGGTGCTGCTGCTGACCGGGCATACTCTGAAGGATTCGGAGTACACGATCAAGTTCCATCGCGGCGATCTGCTGACGGATGAGGAGATGGCGGGGGCGAACGAGGTGGAGCGTGCGGCGTTTGCGAAGCTGCAGCGGGAGCCGCTTGTGCTGGATGCCGATCCGGATGCGGTGCTGCGGGTACTCGAGAAGGAAGCGGGGCAGTTGGCTTGAGTTCGCACGAGTCGGAGAAGCGTGGGATACGGCTGCGGCTGCCGGCGACCTCGGCGAACGTGGGACCGGGGTTTGATGCGGTCGGCCTAGCGCTGTCGATGTGGCTGACGGTGGAAGCGCATGTGTCGGCGACGTGGCAGATCGAGGCGACCGGGCGGAACGCCGAGGTTGTCGGTGCGCTCGACGGCAACCTGATGGTGGATGTGTATCGCAGTGTGATCGATGAGATGGGGCTTGAATCGTCTTGTCTGCGGCTGCGAATTCATAATGAGATTCCGTTGGGCATGGGATGGGGATCGAGTGCGGCGGCGATCTGCGCGGGCGTGGCGCTGGGGGCGCACTTCGGCGCCCTTGGGTGGAGCGACGCGGAGATTGTGCGCGAGGCCGCTGAGCGCGAGGGACATCCGGATAATGTGGCGGCGTGCTGGTATGGGGGCTTCACGGCGTCGGCCCTGACAGAGAAGAATGGGCTGGCGACGGCGACGTTTGCGGGTGATCCTGCGTGGCAAATGGTGCTCGTGATGCCCGGGGAGGGGCTCGCGACCAAGAAGGCTAGGGCGATGCTGCCGGAGAGTTACTCGCGTGAGGACGCCGTGTTCAATGTGCAGCGGGCGGCGCTGCTGACGGCAGCCTTCGCGCAGGGGCGGCTGGATCTGTTGCGCATCGCCATGCAGGACCGGATTCATCAGCCGTTCAGGATGAAGGCGTGTGGGCTGCTGGAGAAGCTATTGCCGTTGGGCGAAGAACGCGAGATTGCGGGCGTGGCTCTGAGCGGAGCGGGGCCGTCGGTGCTGGTGGTGCTCGCGGCGGAGACAACGCTGCTCGGGGCAGAAACGCGGCTGCGCCAGGTGGTTGGCGAGGCCGTGGAACTGGTGCCCGTAAGGATTGCGGGTGGTGTGGAACGCGAGGTGCTCTAACCCCTTTGTTTGTGCGTTCTGCATCGTTTTCCACCGGGCGGCATCTATTATGACTGGGTTGAAAGAGCGGGTTCGTGAGGGCGAACCTGAGACTACGAGGGAGAGTGCGATGGCAGCGACGAGTGAGTTTGTAACCGAGGTAAACGACGCCGATTTTGAGAAGCAGGTGCTTCAGTCGGAGACGCCGGTCCTGGTGGATTTCTGGGCGGCGTGGTGCGGCCCCTGCCGGGCGCTGGCGCCGGTCGTTGATGCGGTTGCGGCGGAGTACAGCGGCAAGCTGAAGGTGATGAAGATGGACGTCGACCGGAACAATATGACGCCGGGACGTTATGGCATCCGGGGTATTCCCGCGCTGCTGCTGTTCAAGGGTGGGAAGGTCTCCGAGCAGATCGTAGGCTATGTGCCCAAGGAGCAGATTGACCAGACGTTGAAGCGGGTGCTGGTGTAAGAGAAGTTAGCGAGTGAGGGTTTAGGGAGTCAGGAAGGGCCTGCGGCGGAAGCTGCGGGCCTTTTCGTGTTTCTGCGACTCGGATAGGCTTAAGGGACATGCTTGAGTGGCTGCTGGTGCACGGGAGTCTGATCGCCTTCTTCATTTTGGCGAACAGCTTCTTTGTGGCTGCGGAGTTCGCGATGGTGGGCCTTCGCGAAACGCGTGTTGAGCAGCTACTCGCAGCCAACAAGCCCGGAGCTCGAACGGTGCTGCACCTGAAGCATCACCTGGATGAGTTTCTGTCGGCGGTGCAGTTGGGCGTGACGCTGGCCGCGCTGGCGCTGGGCGCGTTGGGCGAGCCGGTTATCGCGGAGGGATTGGCGCATGAGTTCGCGCGGTTGCAGTCGATTCCGCAGATGCAGTCGCCGGTTGTTGTGCACGGGCTGGCGGTCGTTTTTGCGTTCGTGCTGATCACGTACCTTGAAGTAGTGTTGGGCGAGCTGGTGCCGAAAGCGCTGGCGCTGCAGCGGGCCGAACGGATTGCGCTGGCGGTTGCGGGGCCAGTGGACGTGTTTCTGCGGATGGCCAGGCCCGCGATCATAGTGATGAATGCGTCGGCGAAGGTGGTGCTGCGGGTGTTCCGGGCGCCGCTGCGGGGTGAGGTGGCGGCGCACTCGCCGGAAGAGCTGAAGCTGATGGCTACGGCGACGCGGCGGGTTGGGCTGCTGCCGAAGTTCCAGGAAGAGATGATTCACCGCGCAATCGAGCTGAAGGATGTGGTGGTGAGCGAGATCATGACGCCGCGCGGAAAGATCTTCTCGCTGCCTGCGAATATGCCGCTGGAGCAGGCGAGCGGGCGAATTGTCGAGGAGCAGCACACGCGTGTGCCGGTGTTTGACCCGGAGCGCGGGCGCGACCACATCATCGGCCTGGTGCATGCGATGGATGTGGCGCGGCTAATGCACTTCAGGAGCGTGGCGCAGTCGATGGGGAATACCGCAGAGTCTGGGTTGACGCTGCGGCAGGTCATGCGGGATGTTCAGGTGATTCCGGAGACCAAGCTTGCAGTGGAGTTGCTGAAGGAGTTTCAGGAGCGGCGGCGGCAGCTTGCGATTGTGGTGGATGAGTTTGGGTCGACGCTCGGTATGGTAACGGCGGAAGATGTGCTGGAGCAGATCGTGGGCGAACTGGAGGATGAGTTCGACACGGGGCGCGTGCTGCCACTGGCTGCTCCCGGCGGAGGACTGCTGCTGGATGGGAATGCGAGCCTGCGGGATTTGGTGACGCAACTTCACTGGAGGCTGCCGCGCGCCGCAGGTGTGGAAACGCTGGCAGGATTGCTGCTGACGCGGCTGGGGCATATTCCGGCCCCGGGCGAGAGTGTGGAGATCGGCGGCCGGCGGTTTACGGTGGTGGAGGTGGACCGGCGGAGGATCGCCAAAGTGCGCGTGCAGGAGCTGGAGCCGGCGGCGGAGGGTGCGCTGACGGAGGAGTCGCGGACGGTGGGAACGAAGGCATGACTGTGGCGAACGGGACCGGGCAAGACAAGCGGACGCGAGCCGTGCGGCGTGTGGGGCGCGGGTTGCTGAAGCGGGCGCTGACGACTCTTCCGGTGCTGTGGCTGGTCGTGACGGTGGTGTTTCTGCTGATTCACCTGGTGCCGGGTGATCCGATTGTGCAGATGCTGGGCGAGGGTGCGACAGCGGCGGATATTTCGGCGCTACGGCACTCCTATGGACTGGATGCGCCGCTGGGCGAGCAGTACATGCATTACTGGCGAGGGATCGCGCATGGGAACCTGGGGCAGTCGCTAAGGCTGCATGATTCGGTCATGCATTTGATCCTGCAGCGGTATCCATACACCTTGGCGCTTACGGCGGCGGCGATGCTGCTGGGGGCGGGGCTTGCGATTCCTGCCGGGGTGTACTCGGCGCGAAAGCGGGATCAGTGGCAGGACCGGACCGTTGGGGTAGGCAGCCTGTTCGGGTTGAGCTTTCCGAATTTTGCGCTGGGGCCGATTCTGATTGTCATATTTTCGATCGGGCTGGGGTGGCTGCCGGTCTCGGGCGCGGGGGTGGGTGGACTCGACTTTCTGAAGCATCTCGTGTTGCCCGCGATCACGTTGGGACTGGGAGTGGCGGCAATCCTTACGCGGATGGTGCGGACATCGATGCTGGAAGAGTTGGGGCAGGATTACGTTCGTACCGCGCGGGCCAAGGGACTTTCGGAGCAAACTGTGGTGTACCGGCACGCGCTCCGGAATGCGCTGAATCCGGTTTTGACGGTGCTGGGTCTGCAGTTTGGCTCGTTGCTTGCGGGAGCAATTGTCACGGAGACGATCTTCGGATGGCCAGGCCTGGGACGACTCACACTTTCGGCGATCTCGAATCGGGACTATGCTCTAGTTCAAGGGTGCATTCTGGCCGTTGGGCTGACCTACGTCGCAGTGAATCTGCTGACCGATTGGATGTATTGGTTGACCGACCCCCGAATGCGACGATAAGAGCGATGCGTCTTCCTGCGACACTCTCCCTGGGCCTTGCCCTTGCTGCGTTTTCGTGTCTCGCTGCGTTCCCGTGCGCAGCGCAGAAGATAACCGTCCCCACCGCGCCGCCTGCGACTGCGGCTCCTCACGACTTCAAGGATGGGCACTTCGGTGTCAAGTTCCAGGTGCCGCCCGGGTGGAGTTTTACGCGCAAGGACGGCTTGGTGAGCACGTTCCATAACGACGCGCGGTCCGCCTCGCGGGCGGCAGAGGTCCGCGGAGTTGCCAGCCTCGATTTCAATCCGTACCCGTATTCGACTCTGAGCGGGGCCGTCTTCTATTACAGCGTGACGCCGCATTCCAACGACGAGGAGTGTGCGCGGGAGGCGGCGCCGGCGAATCTTCCCACGGACGTGCAGGACATTGGCGGGATGCGGTTCACGCATGGCCACGATGAGCATGGGGACATCTGCGTGGAGGCCCGCGATGAGGTCTATACCGCGTATCGCAAGGGCGCGTGCTACCGCTTCGACATGGAGATCAACACATTCTGTGCGATTTCGAGTGGAGCGGAGGAGATTACCGAACATCAGCTTGAAAACCTGAACCAGCGGATGGCGGACATTCTTTCGACCGTGACGCTGACGTGGACGAAGACGGCGGCGCATCCGGTACCCGCACCGGAGACCCCCGTTGTGGGACAGCGGCCGCTTCCGAAGGAGCAGCCTAAGCCTGTGGCGGATCCGAAGGCTGCGATCGCAAAGATGTAGGGGTCTGCCCTCGGTGGGCGGAAGGGAATTAGCTTTCGACTGCAAGTGTAATGATCTCGGCGCGAGGTGAGGCGTCGAGGTACAGGTGCGCGACGGTGATCGGGAGTTTGAAGCGGCGTGGGCCGGCGCTGCCGGGATTTAAATAGAGCACACCCTTGTGGATGTCAGTCGACGGCTTGTGCGAATGGCCGAAGATCACAACGGAGATGCCGGCTACCTCGGGCTTGAGGTCGAGCTCGGCGATTGAGTGAAGCATATAAATCAGGTGGCCGCTGAGCTCGATGACTTGGGTGGCGGGCAGTTGCGCAGTGGGGCCGTTTGTGTCGATGTTGCCGCGGATTGCGGTCACCGGAGCGATGGCTCGCAGGCTATCGAGGATAGTGATGTCGCCGACGTCGCCCGCGTGGAGGATGTGCTCGGCGCCGCGGAGCGCATTGAGGGCTTCGGGGCGGAGCAGGCCGTGAGTGTCGGAGATGACGCCGATCATGACGGAAGCCAGTTAGGGGTAGGACTTAGGAAGTTAGGGGGACTAGAGACCTTCGCGAATGCGAGTACGAGGGTCGAGCAGATCGCGGAGTCCGTCGCCGACGAGGTTGAAGGCGAGCACGCAGAGCGCGACCGCGGCGGCAGGGAAGAAGACGAGATACGGCGACTCGAAGAGATGAGAGCGGGCGTCATTAAGCATGGCGCCCCAGGTGGCGGTGGGCGGCTGAACACCCAGGCCGAGGAAGCTCAGCGTGGCTTCGGCCAGGACTGCGCCGGCCATTCCAATCGCAGCCTGTACGAGCACCGGCTGAATGATGTTCGGCAAAATGTGATGAAGCATCAGGCGGAGGTCTGAGGCGCCGAGCGAGCGCGCCGCCTGCACGAATTCGCGCTGCTTCATCGCCATAACCTGGCCGCGGACCAGGCGTGCGTAGTTGACCCAGCCGGCGAGTGCCAGGGCGACGATGAGGTTGATCAGGCTGGGACCGAGGAAGGCGACGATGGCGACCGCGAGCAGGATTCCGGGGAGCGCGAGAAAGGCGTTGGTCAGGTAGAGATTGATG
This sequence comes from Acidobacteriaceae bacterium, assembly GCA_035651235.1. Lineage (GTDB taxonomy): Bacteria > Acidobacteriota > Terriglobia > Terriglobales > Acidobacteriaceae > Granulicella. Next base: position 59,764 of record DASRGC010000028.1, on the reverse strand, counting down.
AGCGTGTCTGCCCACCCTTCATAAAAGCCGGCGATGCACCCGAGGATGCCGCCGGCGATGAGCGAGGAGCCGACAACCGAGATCGCCACGAGCAGCGAGACGCGAGCGCCGTAGAGTGTGCGTGAGAGTACATCACGGCCGAGCTCGTCTGTTCCGAACCAGTGTGCGTGGCTGGGCGGAAGAAGACGTTGTGCGAGATCGAGCTGTGCGGGGTCGTGCGGCGCCAGCAGTGGAGCGAAGATCGCGCAGAGGGTGAAGAATGTCAGCAGGACGACACCCGCGGCCACCATCGGATTCGTGCGAAGCTTTCTGCTCAGCGAAATGAGCGTACTTTGATGCGCTGGCGAATTCGCGGTATGTCTGCGCCGTCGTGATGTTGCTGTCATTGTTGAGGTCATTGATTACGCAGCATCCCACGGACGGGGAAAAGACGCGAGCCCAAACGGCCGCGATAGAATGGGGACAAACGCAGAGTGGGTAAAGATTTCAAGCGCGGAGAATGAATGAGTTTGAAGGGCGAGAAGGCGGTCGTCTGTGGTGCGGGTGGGTTCATCGGCGGCCACTTAGTTAAGAGCCTACTGCAAAACGGCGTCGAGGTAATCCGCACAGTCGATGTGAAGCCGTTGGAAGAGTGGTACCAGGTGACGGAAGGTGTCGAGAATCTGTCTCTGGACCTGAAGGACCAGGCGAACTGTCATGTTGCGGCTAACGGTGCGACGCTGGTCTATCAGCTTGCGGCCGATATGGGCGGCATGGGATTCATCGAGAACAACAAGGCGCTGTGCATGTTGAGTGTGCTGACCAACACGCATATGCTGATCGCCGCGAAGGATGCGGGTGTGAAGCGGTTTTTCTACTCATCCTCCGCCTGCGTGTACAACGGCGAGAAGCAGACGAATCCCGACGTCGTGGCCTTGAAGGAAAGCGATGCGTACCCGGCGCTGCCTGAGGACGGCTATGGCTGGGAGAAGCTTTTCAGCGAACGCATGTGCCGGCACTTCGAGGAAGACTTCGGGCTGGTGGCGCGTGTTGCGCGCTATCACAACGTGTATGGACCGCACGGCACGTGGGACGGCGGGCGCGAAAAGGCGCCGGCTGCGATCTGCCGGAAGGTGATTGAGGCCAAGCGCTCCGGCAAACACGAGATTGAGATCTGGGGAACTGGCGGCCAGACGCGAAGCTTCATGTACATCGACGACTGTGTGCAAGGCACGCAGATGCTGATGGCAAGCGATATCGATGAGCCGATCAACCTGGGTTCGAGCGAACTGGTTACGATCAATCAGCTCGTGGACATTGTTGAGGAGATTGCACGGATCAAGCTGAAGCGGAACTACAATCTCAGCGCGCCCAAGGGTGTGAACGGGCGCAACAGCGACAACACGCTCATCCTGGAACGGCTCGGATGGGAGCCTTCGACGAAGCTGCGCGATGGCATGGAGAAGACCTACCGCTGGATCGAAGGCGAGATCGAACGCGGGGCATCGGGCAAGTAGGGATGCCGCCTGAATTCGTCACGATCCTTGGTGTCCGGTTCTTCAATGGGACAGTCCACGAGGCCGTGGAGCGCATGCAACGCGGCGGCCTGCTAGTCGTCCCCGCGGCGCCCGCGCTGAAGGACATCCACCGGAACGCGGGCTACCGCGAGGCGCTGTTGAATGCCGATCTCTGCATTACCGACTCGGCGTTCATGGTGCTGATCTGGAACCGGCTTTCGAAGCAGAAGATCCATCGGCTGTCCGGGTTGAAGTACCTGCGCGAGCTCCTGGCGCGGCCTGCGGCGCACCGGCCAGGCAATGTTGTGTGGATCATGGCTAGTCCAGCAAGTGCGGAGCGGAACCTCGAGTGGCTGAAGATGCAAGGCATTGAGGTGCCGCCGGAGTGCGTCTATCTCGCGCCGATGTACGGGAGCGAGATTGAGGATCCAGCGCTGCTCGGGCTGTTGGAACGGCTGCGGCCGGAGCACATCGTGGTGACTGTCGGGGGCGGAACGCAGGAGCGCTTGGGCCTCTACCTGAAGCAGCGTCTGTCCTACCACCCCGCGATTCACTGTATCGGTGCAGCCATTGCGTTCCTTAGCGGCGACCAGGTGGCGATTCCGGTTTGGGCGGACAAGCTGTATCTGGGCTGGCTGTTTCGGACCCTCGCCGATCCGAAACGCTTCGGGCCGAGGTACTGGGAGGCACGGAAGTTGTTGAACCTGATGGTTCGTTATCGGGACAAGCTCCCGGAACTGGCCCGGAACGGAATGTAACGTTACTACCTTTGGGGAGTGTTCCAACGGCCTCTTGCGTGGTGGGATGAAAAGGCGCTACTTTTCTCGACCACCGGGGGTTAAAGCGAGCAATGGCTCTCCGCGTCCTATCTGTTCTGGCGATCACGCTGCTGCCTGCGGTGGCAGCCATGCCGTCTTCACCCAAGGCCAGGGGCACGGTAGCCGAGCAGTACCTGTTCAGCGCGGCGAATGCGGAGCGGGAGCAACGCGGATTGCCTCCACTGAAATGGGATGAGACGCTGCATCACGCGGCCCAGAGGCACGCAGGCGAGATGGCGGCGAGGGAGTCGATCTCGCATCAGTATCCGGGCGAGCCTGATCTGGCCGGCCGCGGGCGTGAGGCAGGCGCAAAGTTCAGCGTAATTGCTGAGAATGTGGCCGAGGCATGGAGCGCGCCCGAGATTCATGACGCGTGGATGCACTCGCCGGACCACAGGGCGAATCTCCTGGACCCGCGAGTGAATTCGGTCGGAATCAGCGTGATGCGGCGCGGCAGCCAGCTTTATGCTGTTGAGGACTTTGACCGTGCCGTTGAAAGCCTGAGTTTCGAGGCGCAGGAGAACGCCATCGCCGCGCTCCTCCGGACAGAATCGAGGCTGTATCTCCTCTCCGATGTGGAAGACGCGCGGCGGACATGCGAGATGGAGACGGGTTATGCAGGCGCGCGGAGGCCGTGGTTCATCATGCGGTTCACGACGGCCTCACTGGATCGTCTGCCGGAGGTTCTGCGTGAGCGACTTGCGACAGGCAAATATCACTCCGCTGTGGTGGGAGCCTGCGACGCCAGGGGTACCGGCGCATTCACTCCGTATGCGATTGCGGTGATGCTGTTTCCGTAGAGCGTCAGCGGGTTTCTTTTGACCAGTCGAGTAGCGATTTGCTATAACAAACAAGAGCAGCCCACGTGTTTCTCACGCTTTGTGGCTGCTGTTGCCACGTGATCCTGAGTAGCTCAATGGCAGAGCATTCGGCTGTTAACCGAAGGGTTGTAGGTTCGAGTCCTACCTCAGGAGCCACCTTCTAAAGGACTTAGCTCAAGAAGCTGAATCGGCCGATCCCACCCCACAGTTCCCCATAAGAAGAGACTTCGCTCAGGCTGCACCCGCGGATTGAGCGTTTTGCGCGCCATGCATCATCAGCAGTTGCATGACCTTGCAGTTGTCGTCACGCCTGGAACAACGCGCGTTAGGGACTGCTTTTTTATCCTGTTAGCTCGCGGCGCTTTTGTCATAACCTCCGCTCGACGCGCTGGCATCATTCCGCTGGTCGAAATTTTCTCCAGGAATGGAGGCGTGTGCCGCCTCGAAAATCCATGGCCTGGAAGTCTGTATGGCTATATCGAAATGGCCAGAAGTCGACGGAGCTCTCGGGTGAGACATTGTCGATCTCGACCTCTAAGAACGACGACCTCGTGATCGTTCCGAGTGGCGTTTCTCCTCGGCCTGTGAAGGTGAACTAGAACGATTAGCAAGCTTTGGCGTTGCGGCCACTGGAATGATTGTCTCCAATCGCCTCGGAGACAGTATGACCGGCATAATATCTTCGTAAATCGACACAGTAGTCTCGTGCTCGATGTGCCTGGATTCAACGGCAAGCCAATTACGCAGCTTGATCACGCAAGCCCTAACGCGTGCGCTGATCAGGAATTCAAATTGGTTGGGGACGCTCCCCAACCCGCTGTCGCTCCATACGATCCTGTCTGTTCCGGGAACATCGGAGGAGCTTGTCAACAACAGAGCGCTGCCTGGTGATGTTCGCGAAGGGCGGTTGTCGCGTATGCGACAGTTCTCCCAAAGGAAAGGGGCTGCCGCACGCCGCCGCAGCACTAAAATCGATACGTGTCCAGCGCTCTTCGAAAGACTGCGTTACAGATCGTACTCGTGCTTGTGTGCGTCCCCTGGATCGGAGGTGAGACGCCGGAGAGGATCCTGGCTCAAATACTGGCGAATACGCAGAGCTCGGCTGTTGTTCTCGACTGGAACACAGGCCGCACGCTCGCAAGATTTGGCCCCAACGTGCGGAGCTCTCCGGGTTCCACCCTCAAGCCTGTCCTGCTACAGTTCGCGCTCCAACATAAGATTGTGAGCGCCGGCACGGTTGTGTACTGTCGGCGAACCCTGCGGATTGCGGGTCGACCTCTGCCATGTTCACATCCCGAGGACCGACCTGCACTCAACGCGGAAGAAGCGCTCGCGGAGTCCTGCAACACATGGTTCGCTGAGATGGGGAAGCGGTTCACGGGTCCGGAACTCGATAAAGCTTTAGCAGAAGCTCATCTGCCGCATGCGCCGATGCAGTCTGCGAGCGTGGTACAACGCCAGCTCGCTGTGCTCGGGCTCTACGGTGCGGCGGTTTCACCGGCTGAGCTGGCGCAAGCGTATCGCGAGCTTCTGCTGCATGCGCCGCAGGACGGGCCAGTTCTGCGCGGGTTGAAGGACTCCGTAGATTACGGGATGGCGGACCAGGCGCGCGTACCGGGAATGACTGTACTGGGGAAGACGGGAACTGCGAACGATGTGGATGGAGCGCCCAGTCATGGCTGGTTCGCGGGTGGAGTACGGGGAAAAATCGTCCTGGCCATCTATGTTCCGCGCGGCAGTGGGGCCGATGCAGCCTCTCTAGCGGCGAAGCTTTTGTCCTCCGGAGCGGGGGCGGGGCTTGGTCGATGAATCGGTTTCGACGTGCGGTCCTTTTGGCGAATTTGTTTGCGGTTGCTGCTCATGCGCTCCCTTTCGACGCCGGAGGCGGAGACATCACAGTCGCACTATTTTCCACGCGCATAGTGCAGAGCATTACGGTTTCACCGTCCGGCGCGTCTGCTTGGACATCGACCTGCGCGCGTTGCAAGCACACGCCGCTGAGGCAAACGATCCATGTGAGTGGACCCGTGGAGCTCTTCGCCGGAGGAACGTTGCAGGTCCGCGACGACCGGTCTGGAGAGGAACGACGCGCCACCGGGCTATGGCACATCCGCGGCAAGACCGGCGATATCGATGTGGTGTTGACCATCCCGAGCGAGCATTATGTTGCCGCTGTTCTCGCCGCTGAAGCTGCAGCGGATGAGCCGCCGGAATCTCTGCAAGCCCTGGCAATCGTCGCGCGAACCTATGCCGTCAATGGGAAGCACTTCAGTGCGCAGCCGGGGCACCTTTCAGCGGCTCTCTGCGATAGCACGCAATGCCAGGCCATTCAATTCGGTGCCGTGTCGGAGAAAGTTGCGGATGCAGTGCGCGCGACAGCAGGCGAGACGCTTTGGTATGGTGCACGCCGCGCGGAAGTGCTTTATAGCGAAAACTGCGGCGGCATGACCGAAGAGGCGGGAGCTCTATGGCCGGCGCTTGCCGAGACGCATTATCTCAAGAGTCACCCTGATCCATACTGCATTCGGCATGGCGTATTGTCGTGGCACACGGAGATTCCTCTGACCGATCTCGCAGCGGTTGGAACTCGCGAGGGATGGAAGTTGCCTGCGCAGATCGTGCGAGCGCGGATCACGCAGCGCAGCGTCTCTCATCGTGCGCTGCGAATTACTCTCACTGGCGCCGACGGCAAATCGATGGAGCTAAGTGCCAGCGCGCTGCGCTTTGGCATCGGCCGGGCGCTCGGATGGAATCGAGTGCAGAGCGATGCCTATGATCTTGCTCTCCGCAACGGTTCACTTGTATTTGACGGCCGTGGACGTGGACATGCAGTCGGGCTGTGTCAGGCAGGTGCCGCTGAGATGGCAAAGGAAGGCGCCGCAGCCCGACAGATTCTCTCGTTTTATTTTCCCGGCACGAGAATCAGCATTGGGCCAGCAGACAGCGGTTGGCAGGAAGAACACGTAGGATCTATTTCGGTGCGAACTATAGAGCCACTGAACACAGCCGAGCGGCACGCTTTGGAACAAAGCTGGCAAGAGGCGCAGAAGCGATTTCCTTCGCGGCGTGCAGCTGAACCGGTTGTGACGTTCGCGCCGGGTACGGAACTGTTCCGTCAACTGACGTCCCAGCCGGGTTGGATGTTGGCAACTGCGCAGGGCGATCACATCGTGCTTCAGCCCGCAGATGTGTTTGTGAGCCCAAAAAGCAGCCTCGCCAAGACGCTGTTACACGAGATGCTGCACGTACTCGTCGAAGGAGAGGCGAATGAAAGAGCTCCGCTTTGGTTGCGTGAAGGTCTCGTGGAAGTTCTCGCGGGAGACAGTGTGGGCGATCCGCCAGCAGATTCGATCTCGATTGCGAACATTGAAGCCGAGTTGCGCAACCCATCCACCCGCGCAGCTAATGAGAAAGCTCACCACGAAGCGGAAGCAAAAGTCACCCTCCTTGTTCAACACTATGGAATCTCTGCCGTGCGTGGTTGGCTTACCACTGGCGTACCGTCAGGCGCCTTATAGCCCAGGTCCGATCGTCGCGTGCATTCGGCGATAACGGCAAAAACAAAACAGACCAGAACTCCGTCAATGAAAAATGCACAGAGCAGACGCAGCGCGACACTCACCATCTCCACACGCAAGCCATGGCCTGGCATCCAGTTCACGAGCGCCGCTGTAATAGCGGAACCGCCGAAGCAGAGCAGAGCGGTAGCAATCCAGTAGGTGGGAGAACCTGCCGTACGCGCGATTGCAGAACGGATCTGCGCCGCTGTTACAGGAGCAATGAAGAGTGCTCCCAGCAGGGACAGCACAATCCATCTAATAGCTGTCCAGAGCCATCCCAGCCACGTCATGAGGTGTTCGTACGTGAAGAGTTGCCGCCTGGAGGCGCTGAAACGAGAGTTGTAATATCCGGCGCGCAATGCGTCGTGAGCTTGCAGGTGGTCAATTGCGTTGCCCACGATGTACCACAGGAGCACGGCCAGAAGAAGAAGCAACGCACCGCGAAGCAGGCGCGCGCGAGTGAGCGTCCGGCGGGCGAGTCGCAGCAATAGCGCTGTTTCCCCTCCCAGCGCGACGCATAGGATCAGTAAACCGAGAAGCAGCGATACCGCAACCCACAGCACATTCGAGTCAGGCAGCCGGAGCCACACAATCGAGAGCACGAAAACAATCACCGCCAGGGCCATCTGTTGAAGGACCCACGCGAGATGGAGCAAACAAGCGGCATCTCGCCACACTGCACGTCGCACGGCGGTCATTGCACACCTCCCGCGGAAGCCGCGACCTGCAGGTGCAGCACGTCAGTCGTGGCCTGCACGGAAGGTTCATACATCGGTTCTACGCTGGCGGGACTGACCTGGAAGCTGCCGGGATTCACAATGCGAATCAAGTAGAAGATCTCCTGTCGTCCGGAAAAATCGTCGGCGAAGAAGGCTGCGTGATCGTCGTGGAACTCCTCGCGAGTAAACCAATCGAACCAACCGCCAGGGCGGTGGTCAATCTCATAGCTCTCCTGATTCGTGACGAACTCGGCGCCGGCAGGGATTGGATCTTCCACAAGAAGATAACGCTGCGGGCTGCCATTAATCGCCTCGTGCACTGCGACGACATCGCCAATCTGAGCAGTTCCGTCAAACGGCTGCAGCGCGTAGACGATTCGCCCATCTTTCTGCATGGGTGACAATTTGAAGTAATCACGCGTCAGGTTCAGCGACATCGTTCCACTCTGAAAATCCGATTTCGCCGTGGAGTAATACTGTCCGCGAGCCGACCAGTACACGCGGCCCATACCTCCGTCGCGGACAAGTTCGACGCGGTTAGTGCCAGCGTGGAGTTGGTTCGCGCCGAGTTCGATTTTGAATGATGCTCCGTTCACCGCATCAGACGATGTGAAATGGTGCTTCCCGATGGATTCGCCGTTCACCAGCACGTTGATCGTGTAATCCGCCTCTAGCTCGTGCGAGGCGGCCAGATAATCTACGAGGCCAAATAGGACCATCGCGGTCTGTTCCGTCGATCCCCACCACAGACCTGCATCACGCGAGAGAACGAGCCACTGTGCTGCGGCGCTGAGGAGCGGGTCACTGGGATTCACTTTCGCGAGCAGGCGCATAGCGTATGCGGTCGCTTCCGCGTCATCGCTGTACTCGAGATCGAGCATCGGAAGGTATTTTCCGCGCCAGTGCACGAGTTCACCCTGATGAATTGCCTTTGAAGAAAGCAACTCTGCCACCTGCGCTGCACGACGGTCGTGGACCTGCAGCATCGCGAGCCCAGTCATTGCCAGCGCCTCTGGCTGCAGATCGTTTCGTCGCGCCCACTGACCATCGAGAGCGCTTCCGAGTTGCGTCTCCCCAGCCATGGCGAGAGCATACACAACGGCAGCGCGAAGCTCAGGCCGCATGTGTGGATGTGCAGCAAGCTGGTTGCGAAGATACTGGACACCTCGATTCATCATCCCTTGCGCGTTATCGCTGCTCATCGCTGACGTCTGTCTCGCCAGTCCCAGGCCGCTCACGACGTAGGCAGTCATGTCGACGCGGCTTTCGTCCTCCTTCCACCATCCCCATCCGCCATCGTCGTGCTGATAATCCTTCAGTCGCGCAATTGCCGCCGCGGTCTTCGCGTTTAGATCTGCTTGATCAATTCGTCCATTCACATTTAGGCGATTGAGAGTTTCGGCGACGACGACATTCGGCAGGAAGCTCGACATCGTCTGCTCCGTGCAGCCGTAAGGATAGGTCGTGAGATAGTCCAGGGCAGAGAACAAGGTTCCCGCGATCGACGGGCTTACTTCAATCCGCAAGGAATGCGCGGCCGGATCCGTTCCGGACGGAAATGCGATGTCGGCCGATGCAGTTGAACCGCTCTGCGGTATTACTCCGCTTTTCGGAAGCGTCTTCGGTACGCCGGTGGCTTGAACAGGGAAGCTGATCTCCAGTGCATCGGATTCTTCGCCCGTCAATGCCGACGCCGTCAGCTTTGCGGTGCCAACATGTCCCGCACGCAGCCGCCACGACACGGTCGCCTCACCGCGACTGGGAACAGAAACGGATTGCTGTGCGCCGGCGACCGTATCAAGTCCTTCTACCTTGAGCGAAAGCATCGTCTGCTTTGGCGTCAACAGATAATTGTGGACGATCACCGGAAGCGTAATCTCGTCTCCCTCGATCATGAAGCGTGGCGAGCCCATTCGCACCAGCACGTTCTTGCGCACGAGAACGCGATTGATACTCGATCCGGCCTTCGAGTCTGCAGTAATGGCATGGACCGTAGTACGCCACGTGGTGAGAGAATCGGGAAACGTGAACGAAACGCGTGCATGACCCGAGCTGTCCGTGTGTATAGACGACGCCCAGTAGGCCGTATCAGGAAACGCCTTGCGAACCCGCGGCTTCGCTTCATTTCCCGGCTTCACCTGAGCGAGCTGCGGACGGAAGCGCGCGTTGCGCATGGCCAGCATCGGTGACTTGACACCAGCTTCGCCGCTGAAAAAATAATCCAGCGAGGAGTCAACCTGCGCGTTGATGTAACGATCAGGATAGAGAGCCTTCACCATGTCGCCGCTGCTGTCCGGATGCAGCGAGTAAATTGCTTCATCAACCACGCCGAAGCTAATGTCGGCGCTGGTTGGCTTACCGCCGGAGTCACGAGTCAGCACGTCATAACTCACTTGCTGATTCGGCTGGAAGACGTCTTTCGCGGGAGTGACCTGTACCTGCAATTGTTGTTGTTTCGGAGGAACTTTGAGGTTGTTGCTCGCCTGATACAGGGTGCTGTCTTTCAGAAACAAAACCGACACAGTAAGATTTGGCTGCGACTCAGCCGTGATCGGCAGGTCATAGGAAACACTGTTGCTGTCGCTATGGAGCAGCTCGCGCCTTTCCAGCGTCGAGCCCTCCACGAGCAGCAGCGCATAAAATTTCAAGGCCGGCGAGACGATCGTAAGGTGCGCGGTATCACCAGGAGCATAGCTCTTCTTGTCGGCAAGAATCTCTGCATTCTGAGTCTCACCGCCCCAGCCCTCTTCATTCGCTCCCATGATCCACAGATAACCTTCGCTATGCGGATCACGGGTCCCAGGTTGCACGGCTGAAGCTGTCGCACGAAACAGTGCGCTTCGATACGGTGGATTGCTGCCGACGGGGAGTTCACCGGTCGCGTGTCCGGTTGCATCGGTCGTCAGGTCCGTTGCGGGTCCATCGACGGTTTTGGAGTGGCCGCCCTCCCAGTGCTGGTAGGCGAGCTGTACGTGCACATGCGTACTTACCGGTTTGTTTTCGTAGTCCTTCGTAGTAACTTTGAATTTCGCACTCTCTCCAACGCGCACCGAATACATGACGGGCTCAACCATCACGCGAAAGGTGCTGTAGGTCGCCATGAAGCGGCCCCGACCGCTTATCTCGCGGTTCGCTGCATCAGTTACTCCTGCTTCGACGGTGTACTGCAGGTCGGTGTAATTGGCTGCATCGGTGGTGACCTGCGTCGGCACTTGAACCGTCAGCAGCCCGTTAGCGTCCAGCTTTGCCGTCTTTTCCTGTTCCTCATCGCCGGCAGAATACGCATTATCTTCGTCGCTGTTCTCGTCAGGCGGCGCCGAGGACTCCTCGTCTCCTTCATCGCCGTACCAGTAAAGACGCTCATGATAGATGCGGTACTTCACCTTGCCGTTCGCTACCGGCTCACCGAAGAAATACCGCGAATCGATCGTGACTGGCATCGTGCTTCCTTCGAGCGTGCGCTTCTGCGCAGCAGCAACAGAGACGCGGTATTCAGGTTTGCGATAGTCCTCCACGTGAAAACTTGTGCTGACGTTCTCGTTTTCATCTCCGACGCGCAGCGTGTAGTAGCCGAGGCTTGCATCTCGCGGCAGCTCAAAATCACCTGTGATGTCGCCTGCGGCCGAGATAGGCATATCGCGCTGGAACACCGCCTTATCCTGGCCGTCCAGGATGCTGACGTGCGCTGTCTTCGCCTTCGGCAGTACAAGAATGTTGCCGCTGTGCTCGCGCAGAATCGCCTTCCAGTGCACCGTATGCGTGGGCCGGTAGACCGGCCGCTCCGTGAAGACATAGCCTTCGTACTTTCGCGGCTTGTCGTAGGTAAGCGCCCACGTTGCCGGTGTGGATGCGGCGAAGTCGTCCCCTTTGTGAGCGACCACCCAGAAGCCTTCGTCACCTGCTGCCAGGGTCGCCGCGTCGGAGGACGCTGAAAGCTGGGCGACGCCCTGCGTGTCGGTCAGCGCAGTGCCAAGCGACTTTTGGCCGAAGCCGTCTTCTACATTTGCACCCCCAATCGGCTGACCGGTTGTGCGATCGACCACAAACGTGGTCACGCCGGCACTGGTTGTGCGCGTCACCAGCGCCATCTGCGTAATCATCAAAAGCGTGTACGCCTTCAGATGGCCATTCGTCGCTTCGACCAGGTACAACCCCGCCTTGAGCTTCTGCACCGGAAGTACGTTGTTGTCGGAGATGTAGGTCGGCGGCACAAGCTGACGCCAACGCGCTACAAGCTGCGAGCTGTTGAGAATCGGAATCTGCGCGAACTCCGCTTCGCTCACAATTCGACTGTGACGCTCGATGGAACTCTGCTTCGTTCTCAGAGAGGTTCGCGCGGTTCTCGAGAACTGACTGCGGAAAAACCGGCGGATCGACTCCCAGATGCTGTCCTTCCAGTCGTGAAACTTCTCCAGCCACGTGCGCTCGTCGATCTGCTCCCGTGGCATCAATCCGGCTTCAGGACCGAAGGAGTGCAGCTCGCGCAAATTTTCCAGGAACTTTACGGGATCGTTCACGCGATAGACGCGGAACTCAAGCGCGTCTACGTTGCGAGAGTAAAGATGAATCTTCGGCTGCTCGCCCGGAGCAAATGTTTTGTTGGTGCTCAGATTGAAGGACGCCGGCCGCTGCTGAGCGCGACCGGTGACAGCAAAAAGACACACGAACAGCAGTGACACAAAGCGCGGTCTCATCAAGGATCCTCGCGAAGAATGTTCCAGCGATACACGCCAAGAAAGTTGCTGTTGTCCGGCACAGGACGCCAGCGCACATCAGGATGGTGAAGGAGGTCTGCAAGCGCAACCCGGCGAACTTCACCGGGTGCATTGCCGATGGGCCCCGTATGGTAGACCGCCCACTGCCGGCCGGTGCCGGTCAGCACCATCGAATGAAACGGCGAGTTCTGCTCGAGCTGCCGGTAAAACAGCAGATCCCCGGGCCGCGCCGCACGCAGGTCGCGGCTCACGAAGAAGGTGTTGTCCTGCCAGAGCGTCCGAGCGTCAGCGAACTCAGTGAACGCTCCGTTCTTTGGATCATCGGGCGCATAGGGACCAGAGCGCGTGCGAAACAGGCTGCCGCCCAATGGCGTGAATGGATACGCATACTGAGCGACCGACGGCAGCGGCGGCAGGGAATCGAACGGCATCGTGCTCTGCCAAGGCTCGTCGTGTGCATGCAGTGCGTTTCGATAGCACCAGCGCAGCAACGCCGCACAATCGTCGATCTCCTTGGGAACCCGGTAGGCAGGAAGCGCTGCGGCGGTGTCGGCCAGCAGCGTGAACCACTCGCGGAACGCCTCTCGGTCTGCTGCAGTATGCAGACGAAGATATTCAGGCGTCCCGTCGCTGAATTGATCCGCATCGTCGGGCAGAAAATCCAGGCGCAGGATCCTGGTCATGCCGCCGTATCGCACGCTCAGCCGGCGAGCGCCCGGAAGCACGGGAGACTGCACCTCGAGCTCCCGCGCACCATTGTCGCCGCCGCCGGCTAAACGCGCAGCCAGCCCTGAGATATGCAACTGATCCGGTTCGAGCTCGCTGCCCCGATCAAGCTGCAGCCTGGCAATCCGGTGATACGCTCCGTCTGCCGGAAGCGACAGCGTTTCATCCCGGATGACCAACGTCTCGGCACCCCCACTGCGCCAGACAACGGCCATGACGAGCACTGGAATGCACAGACAGCTTGCGAGGATGAGATTGCGGCGTGCGCGCAGGTTCACAAGTTGAAGCAGCGATGCTTCTCAGCCCGTCTTTATAGCAGCGGGTCGCCGGTTACATCAATAAACTTTGGTCACATCTCGCGCAGCGCTCAGCGAGGCGTTTCCATATGTGTCCATCCGGGCGCCGGCGCGTCGTGTGAGTTGACGACTTGCCCGGCACCGTTTTCCCAGTAATTGTCCTGCGTTCCCGTCCAGACCTTGCGGCTTTCACCGGTCAGCGGGTTCGTCGTCGGCGTGACGCCGTTGAGAACGTCGGTGAAGCCCTCGACCTGCTTCGCCTGCGCCGCCTGGTGGGCTTCAAACGCGTTCACCTGGTTCTGCATCGCCTGCATCTTGGCTTCAAACTGCTGCACCTGCTGCTGGAGAATGATCACCCGGCTCTGCTGGCGCTGGCGCTGGTACTGCATCCCTTGCTCATCCATGCCCTTCTGGTACTGAATCCACTCCGGGCTGAGACGGAACGACTGAGCGGTGTGCGCGAGCAGGTTTCGCGCCTCGGGGAGCTTATCGGGCGGAGCGGAGAAGCTGACAATCGTTACCGCCTGCCAGATTGGCCCGGCGAGCATCGTCTTTGTATAGGCAAACGCGACCAGCTGACCATTCGCGCCCTGGCAGCGATAGACGATCTGGCCGCTCGACGATTGCGCGCTCGCGGGGATGGGAACAGCATCCGGGACCGAGACCTCCGGGAACGATGTGTCCGACTGCGGATTATGGCAGACCTCGCCGAAACGCGACGGAGCGTAGAGCACGGCGAATTCGGGCCCGGTACGGTAGCGCGCGACCACCATGTGCGCCTGCGCCCCGAGGTCGACCGTCGCGCCTTCACGTGTGTTGTAAGGCGGAGATGGCACCGCATACGTGGGGATCGACACGTCCCCAAGCCGGATATTGATCTGCCCATCCGGAGAGCGCATGTCGACCATTGCCCTCTCGTCCGAGTAGCCAAACCGGAACAGACCGCCCCGCACGGTCCATCCGCGCGGCACGTCCACGGTAAAGGCATGCTCGTTCGGATCGGTGAACTGCGTCCATTGCTGGGCCGCCGGCGCATCGGAGGCGTTCACCGGGCTGCCGGAGGCCAAGGTGGACGCGACAGGAGAGTGACACGCGAGACAGAACAGCAGTCCAGCCGTCGAAAGAGTAAGTGTGGTTTCGGTGAGCTGCATCGAGCGAACCTCCTCAAACCGGTGTGACAAGCCAGCGGAACTTGTTTCAGTTCGGTGCGAATCACGAGGAGCCCATGTGCCCGGAGTAGACATTGAGATTACGCCGTGAGGAGACGATATGCGGACAAAAATTCCACACTGGATCATGCAGGCGGGGCTCGCCGTAGCGCTCAGCGGCGTTCTGGCACAGGCCCAAACGGCGCAGGGGCCAAGGCAGCCTGCACCGCTCGAGCGAACGCATTGGAAGCTGACCTGGGTGGAAGGCAGCCGGGTTGAGGGCACGTCGCCCCGGTCGGCCTTCATCATGCTGAATCCGGTCAGCCACAGAATGGCCGGATCGGGCGGGTGCAACAGCCTGCTGGGCGCCTACGAGCTGGACGGAGGTAACCTGCGGTTTACCGGGACCGCGCGAACCCTGATGGCCTGCTCGGCCGGAACGGGGATGGAAGACAAGCTGGTCGACGCGCTCGAGAAGGTGCGGCAGTGGAAGATTTCAGGCGATGAGCTGGAACTTCAGGATGAGAGCGGACACGACCTGGCGAGGTTTACCGCGACGGCCACGCAGTAGAGATCAGCCCTGAGATGCTTCAAGCTGCCGGATATCCGAGCCGACCTTGAGGAGAGGACCAGCCTGGCTCACACCGCGAGCCAAGGGTGGGCGCCCGGCGCGCCTCGCCTACTGCACCGTGCAGACTGTGCCGTTGTAATCGCCGCTCGTCGTGCCCGCTACCGGATCGAACTTCCCACGCAACCGGATCTGCCCGGTCGCGTTGGTCATTGCACCCGTGCCGCCTGTGAAGGTGATCAATGAAGCGAACCCACCGTGTCCGGGCGGCAGATCGATTGTCCCGATGTCCGTTCCGAAGATCTGATCCCCGCTCTTCAGCGTGATGATGCTGTGTCCGGTGAAGAAAGAGATAGTTGGCACTTCGGGCTCGCCGTTTGGAATGGTCTTGTCCATGGTGAACTGGTAGTCGCCCTGAATGCCTCCCCAGACCCGCCCGGCAGTGCAGAGCACCCCGGAACATGCTGGTTGAACTTGGGCCAGGAAACTGCCGTTGAGTGGCTTGCATTGCTGCGCAGCAACGGGGACCGACATCGTTGCCATGAGGAAGAGCCCTAACCCGGCTGAGACGATTCTGCTGGACCGCTTCATTGTCTTCTCCTTTTGGCCTCATTTTTGCCGATTCGCCCGCGATGAGACTCCGGGCCGATCTGGCCTGTCAAGGAGAAAGTTCAATGTTGTTCAGTTTGGCAAAGCAGTGCGTGCGGCCGAAGTGGCCTCTGCTCGCTGCGCTTTTTGCTGATTACAGTTCGAGCCGCGAGTCGTCGATGGCCAGCCGGACATTGCCGTCGGATTTCTGGAGGCGGCGGACGGCTTCCATCTTATCCACGTTGGCCTTGAGCATCACGACGGCGATCGGAATCGACTTGCCCGCGGCCTTGATGGTCCGGATCGCGGTCTCGCGGTCGATGTTGCACAGCTTCATGAGGACGCCGATGCCCCGCTCCACGAGCTTGGCATTCTTCATGTGCACGTTCACCATTAGGTTGTCGTAGACATAACCGAGCCGCGTCATCGCGCCTGTGGTGATCATGTTCAGAATCATCTTCTGCGCGGTGGACGCCTTCATGCGCGTCGATCCGGAGATGACCTCGGGACCAACCTCGGCGCAGATGGTGATATCGGCAACCTGTGACAGCTCGGAATTGGGATTGCAAGTGACGGCAGCCGTCTTGGCTCCCCGGGCGCGGGCGTAGTCCACCGCACCGATCACGTACGGCGTACGACCCGAGGCTGAGACGCCGACCACAATATCCTTGCGTGTCGGCCGACGGCGGGCGATGTCACGCTGACCGAGCTCCGGAGAATCCTCATTGACGTCAGAGGCGGAGGCCAGGGCCTTGGGTCCGCCGGCCATGATGTACTGCACCTGCTGGGGGGCGGTGGAGAAGGTGGGCGGGCACTCCGAGGCGTCGAGGGCGGCGATGCGGCCTGAGGACCCGGCGCCGACATAGATCAGGCGGCCGCCATCGCGGAGGGATCGTGCCACGGTATCAATAACCATGGCGATCTCCGGCAGCGCCTTTTTGACGGCTGCCGCGACCTTCGCGTCCTCATGGGCGATGATGCGGGCGATCTCGATGGCTGACTTCGTATCGAGTCCGGCAGACGCCTCATTCGGGAGCTCAGTGGTAAGGCTTTGCAGGTCGCTCAGAGGGTATGAAAACGACTTCTCGGGGGAAGTCGGAGACGGCATGGTTAACGTTGCCATAGGATTCCGTTACTAACCATTCTAAATCAAACCCAACCGGGTGAACGCAAAGAGTTTGGACGGGGGAACCGCGCGGTTCGATGTACTCTTCTCGGGAAAGACGTTCATGTCAGGAGGCGCACATAGGAATGAGAAAGCGGCTGGGCTGTCTGGCAGGTTTGCTGGCAATGTTTTTGGTGGGCATGGGCTACGCGAGTTCCTCTTGGGCGGCCCCCCAGAGCACAGATGATGCGCTCAACAGCGCGCTTGGAGACATGATCAAGGCGCATCACGGCAAAGTCGCACTCTATGCGCGGCAATTGAACTCCGCGCACGAGATCGCCATCGACGCCGACGAGCCCGTCCAGACCGCCAGCGTGATCAAGCTGGCGATCCTCTACAACGCGATGGTCGACGTGCGCGAGGGAAAGGCGAGCTGGGACGAGAAGCTGACCCTCAAACCCGGCGATCCGGTCGGCGGCTCCGGCGTGCTCCACTTCTTTGACACACCGCTGACCGTGACCCTGAAGGACGCCCTGACGATGATGGTCATTATGAGCGACAACACGGCCACGAATCTCGCGATCGATCGCTTTGGCGTGGATGCGGTGAATGCTCGCGTAGAGTCGCTCGGCCTCAAGAACACGCACCTCTACAAGAAAGTGATGAAGCCCGCGACGGGGCCGCTCCCGGAGGACTACAAGAAGTTTGGTTTGGGGAAGACCACGGCCCGCGAGATGGCGGAGCTGCTGGAGCAGATCGGCGAATGCCATCTGCGCCGGACCGATCCGTCGGCTACCGGACTTACTGGCTGGACTCCGATGGACGATAAGGACAAAGCTGTCTGCGATGTCGCTCTCGGGATGCTGAAGGACCAGTTCTATCGGGAGACCATTCCGCGCTATCTGCCCAACGGCGGCGACCAGACCGTCGCGAGCAAGACAGGTTCGCTGAACGCCGTCCGCAATGACGTCGCGCTGGTAGCAGGGAAGTCGGGCCCGATGGTGATCTCGATCTTCACCTGGGACAACGAGGACCACAGTTGGACGGTCGACAACTCCGCCGAGATGCTCATCGCGAAACTGGCAAAGGCAATCGTGGACGCCTGGTCACCGGAAGGGCTTGATCCGAAGGGCATGGTTCCGGGCCTCGGGCTGCCGGAAGCGCATTAGCGAGGCGCCATACGGCCATATGAGGCGAAAGCCGGGAGAGAACGTCTAAACTAGTGGGTGGCCCCGTAGAGAAGCGGCGGTTGGAGATTGACAGGAAGATGCAGGACGAGATCACGGATCTCAATGACAGGCGTGTGACTCCCGAAGAGGTGTCGCTGCCGACCCAGAGTGTGCGCGCTCGCCGCCGCCGGCCGGAGAACGGATGGCGCCCGTGGACGCGAGACTTGGTCATCTCTGTGCTCGTTTCGGTCTTCATCATCCTTTTCCTGTATCAGCCGGTGCGCGTGGAAGGCACCAGCATGCTGCCGCAACTCCAGGACCAGGACCGGCTCTTCATCAACAAATTTGCGTACCGGATCGGCGAGATTCACCGCGGCGATATCGTGGTCTTCCGCTATCCGCATGACGAAACCAAGAGCTATATCAAGCGCGTGATCGCGCTTCCAGGCGATGATCTGCGCATCGACCACGGCGTGGTTTATGTGAATGGCAAGCAGCTCAAGGAGCGTTATGTACCCGTGTTGTACAGAGACGACCGCTCCCAGCCCGAGATGGTATTACCCGAGGGTGAGTACTTTGTGATGGGGGACCACCGCTCGATCTCTAGCGACAGCCGCGACTTTGGGCCCGTCGCACGCGACCTAATCTATGGCCGTGCAGCATTTGTCTACTGGCCGATGGATCAGGCCGGCGTCGTACATTAGTCGAACACCGAGGCTGTGACACTGCTGGGGAACGGGATGTCCCCAACGGGGAGTACCGTGACCTTGGTGTAGGGAATACAACGAAGAGGCAGTTGAGTAGCTAGTTTTCCACGGGAGTCTCTTCGTGATTTCGCGTAGCAGAATCGGTTGGTTTGTGCTGATGGTCGTCGCCATCATCATCGCCGCCTTCGGGAGCGTCGCTCTGACCTAAAAAACTAGGTAGCACGACGCTTTTTCGAAGCTGTGCAGGCCTGTACCTGTCGTGCATCCTAGGACAGGGAGGCGTGTACGTATGGATTGGCAATCAGGCGGAATGAGCAGCGACATCGAGGATCGCCGAGGCGATCCTGGCGGTGGCGGCTTCGGCATTGGCGGCGGTGGTGGGATCGGGATCGTCGGGTTCCTGGTGCTGCTGGTCATCAGCCTGATTACAGGGCACAACTTCCTGGGCGCGTTCTTCGGCAGTGGCACGCCCACCCAGCAGGTCCAGCAGCAGACGCCTGGCGAGCCTGTGCAGCAGAGTGCGGCAGAAGACCGCGATGCGCACCTCATCTCATTCACCCTGGACGACGTTCAGAAGACCTGGACACAGATCTTCCAGCAGAAGGGCTGGCCACCGTACCGGCACGCCAAGCTCGTGCTGTTCCGCGGGGCCACCTACTCGGGCTGCGGGACCGCCCAGGCAGCCACCGGGCCGTTCTACTGTCCCAATGATCAGAAGGTTTACATCGACCTGGACTTCTGGGACGAGCTGAAGAAGTTTGGCGGCAGCACCGCGGACTTCGCGCAGGCATATGTGATTGCCCACGAACTCGGGCACCACGTCCAGAACCTCATCGGCACGGAACAGAAGGTTCGGCAGCTCGAGGAACAGGAACCCAGCCAGCAGAACCATCTCTCGGTCGACACCGAGCTGCAAGCGGACTGCTACGCCGGCGTCTGGGGGCACTCCGCCCAGCAGCGCGGAATCGTGCAGGCGGGCGACGAGGATGCGGCGCTGAACGCGGCGGCCGCGGTCGGCGATGACCACCTGCAGAAGATGGCTGGCCGCGCCGTGAGCCCGGAAAAATGGACCCATGGCTCAAGCCAGCAACGAGACATGTGGTTCAAGCGCGGCTTTGACAGCGGCGACCCCGCGGCGTGCAATACCTTCGGAGGCAGCCAGGCGCAGTAACGCTTTGGTCAGAGGTCGACTTGGACCAGTTTCGCGTCGTCGGACGCTGTGCCAGAGTCGTCTGCGAAGAATCGCTTGATTTTCTCTGCCGTTGCTCTGTTCGTAACCGCCAGCAGTGCGTCCGGGTTCTTTTCTGCAGCCTGGCGGAGCGCGCGGATCGAGCCGAAGTGAGTCAGCAAGCGCTGGCGAGTCATCGCGCCAACCCCCGGAATCTGATCCAGTTCCGAGGTACGGTCGCGCATCTCGCGCCGCTTCCGGTGATACGTGATGGCGAAGCGGTGCGACTCGTCCCGGATCTTCTGGATGACATGCAGCACAGGCGAGCGGCGATCGAGCACCACAGGCTCGTCCTCCTGCCCATGGACGTAGATGACCTCTTCGCGCTTGGCTATCGAGGCTAACGGTTGAGTCGTAAGGCCGAGCTCTTCCAGCGCCGATGCCGCCGCATGGAGCTGCCCCAGCCCGCCGTCAATGAGCACCAGCGAGGGAAGCGTCGAGTCTTTGCCGGTCGGCGTCGCGCCATTAGCGAACTTCGAATAGCGCCGAAGAACCACCTCGCGCATGGAAGCAAAATCGTCTACGCCGGCCACCGAGTTCACCTTGAACTTCCGGTAATCCGACTTCTTCATCGCGCCCTTCTCCCACACCACCAGCGACGCCACCGTCTCCGCGCCCTGGATGTGCGAAATGTCGAAGCACTCGATGCGTGCCGGTGGTTCCGGCAGCGTCAGCGCGTCCTGCAGCGCCTCCTGCATCGCCTTGGTCGAAGGCTGCAGTACCCGGAAACGTTGGTCAAACGACTGCTTCGCGTTCTGACAGACGAGATCGACGAGGGACCGCTTGTCACCGCGCTGCGGAACCGCGATCTCGATCTTGTGCCCCGAGCGGTCGCGCAGAGCGTCGGCAAGGAGTTGGCGGTCGGGAAAATCAACCGGCACGTAGATATGCCGCGGAACGTACGCCTGATCGAGATAAATCTGCTTCAGCAGCGCGGAAAAAAACGCCGAAGGCGAGAAGTTCGTAGTTGGCGCGCCCGCCGCGTTCACTGTGGCCGCCAACCCCTGCACTGGAAGCTCCGGAACCGCGCAGTTTGCCGCGACGACCTCGGCACTCGGCAAATCTGTTTCAAATGGCGAGGCCAGCGTGGAGTGCTGATCGGACTCTTCAGAATCGGCGACGACCTCAGGCGCTGGGTAGTTCGGATTCGGCTCTAGATGCGGCTCGTTGACGAGATCCGTTGCATCCCCGTCCTCCTCGGCGAGCGAAGCGGACGTCTCCTCTTCGAACTCCGGCAGGTCCTCCCAGAACATCTCGCGCCGGTCCACGATCTTGCCGCCGCGCATGTGGAACAGATTCACGGCGAGCATGTCGCTTTCGAAGTGAAATCCGAAAACATCCGCATCATCCGAAGAGTCCGCAGACGCGATCCGCTGCCGCTCACCCGCCTGGTGAACGGTGACGAGCTGGTCGCGCAGCCGCGCCGCGAGCTCGAACTGCATGTTCTCCGCCGCCCCCTCCATCCGCTGCGTGAGCCGCTTCTCCAACTCATCGGACTTGCCGTCCAGGAAGAGCTGCACATCGCGAATCACCTGGCGATAATCCTCGGTCGAGATCAGCCCCTCGACACACGGCCCCACACACCGTTTGATGTAGTACTGCAGGCAGGGCCGCGGATGATAGCGGTTCAGGTCCACCTTGCAGCTCGGGATCAGAAAACTGCGGTGAATAACATCCACAAGCCGGTGCGCGAGATTCCCCGGAAAATACGGCCCAAAATATGCAGAGCCATCCTTGCGCAGCCGTCGCGTGACAAACACCTTCGGGTGCCGGTCCGCCAGCGTCAGCTTGATATACGGATACGTCTTGTCATCGCGCAGCAGGATGTTGAACCGAGGCTTCCGCTGCTTGATCAGGTTGTTTTCAAGCGCAAGCGCCTCATGCTCATTGGCGACCGTAATGTACTCGAGATCGACCGCCTCGCGCATCAGCGAGCCGGTCTTCGCGTTTGCCTGCGACGCCGCGAGGAAATAACTCCGCACACGCGCGCGCAGGTTCTTCGCCTTGCCGACGTAGATCACCTCGCCCTCGGCGTTCTTGTACAGATAACAGCCGGGGCCGGTGGGCAGCGAGCGAATTTTCTGCTGGAGGTCCATTGCAGAGCTTCAGCTTCAAGTGTAGAGCGGCGCCCCGGCACAGTCCGGCTGATGCCATCTGCCCGACTCAAGTAAGCTGAAGGATGTGACTCAGGCCATTGACATTAAGCAACAGGCTCCGGCCGCCGCCGCACTCGGCAAGGCAGCAGCGATTATGGCGAAGCTGCGCGCGCCCGGCGGCTGTCCCTGGGATCGCGAGCAGACCTTCGACACCATCAAGCGGCATACGCTTGAGGAAACCTACGAGGTCTTCGACGCGATCGAGCGCCGCGACTGGCCCGCGCTCAAGGACGAACTCGGCGATCTGCTCCTCCAGGTGCTCTTCTACGCCGAGATGGCGAGCGAAGCCGGGTATTTCAACCTCGAAGAGGTCGCGAACAGTCTCAGCGAAAAGTTGATCCGGAGGCATCCGCACGTCTTCGGCGACGTAGAGGCCGAGGACGCGAACGCCGTGCTGCGCAACTGGGAGCAGATCAAAGTCGCAGAGAAGCGCGCAAAAGCTGACGCAGAACGCCCGCACTCGATCATGGCTGAGGTCCCCCGTTCGATGCCCTCAATGCTCGAGGCCTCGAAGCTCGGCTCGAAGGCAGCCAAGGTAGGATTCGACTGGCCCAATGTCGACGGCCTCTTCGACAAACTCGCCGAAGAAACCGAAGAGTTGCGCGAGGAGCTTGCATCTGATGCGCAGAGTGAGCGCGTCGAGCAAGAGCTTGGCGACCTGCTGTTTACAGCCGTAAACCTCGCGCGACATCTGCGCGTCGATCCAGAGTCTGCGTTACGCGGCACGAACGCGAAATTCAGGCAGCGATTCGCTGCAATGGAGCAGGAGGCCGGCGGACACGTCCAGATGGAGTCCATGTCCGCCGAAGACCTCGAAGGCTTGTGGACCCGGGCCAAACAATCTACGTCTGAGGAGAAGCGTTGATCAGCAAGGAAGAACACGCGCTGCGGCCCGCCACTGCAGTCGACATACGCCCGCTCACGGAGCTATCCGAGTTTGATCTCTGCGTTGAGATCGAAACCGCGGTCTGGGGCTACGACCCGGGCGACATCATTCCCCGGAGGATGTTTTTGCTGGCCTCGCGTATTGGCGGCCAGGTGATGGGCGCCTTCGCCGGCGGCACGATGGCCGGGTTCGCCATGGCCCTTCCCGGATATCGCCACGGCCGCTCTTATCTGCATTCCCACATGGTGGGCGTGCTGCCGGAGTTCCGCAATCTTGGCCTGGGACGAAAGCTCAAACTCGCCCAGCGCGAAGACGCGCTCAGTCGTGGCTTCGAGCTCATGGAGTGGACCTTCGACCCGCTGGAGATAAAAAATGCTCACCTCAACATCGTGCGCCTGGGTGCCATCGTGCGCCGCTACAAGCGCAACTTCTATGGGCCATCGAGCTCACCTCTGCAGGGCGGCCTGCCGACCGATCGCGTCTACGCTGAGTGGTGGCTCCGCTCCAATCGCGTTGGCAGCGTGCTCGCAGGCGAGCAGCCACAGTTTGAGGTGCTCGAACAGGTGAGCGTCCCAGTGCAGATCTACGACTGGAAAGCCTCGCCGGCCCATCGTGAAGAGGCGCGCCGCGTCCAGGCAGACAACGCCGCCGCGCTGGAAGATGCATTCGCACGCGGGCACGCCGTTCTGGGTTATCGAAGAAACACCGACGGAGATGGTACTTTCTTGCTGGGCAAATGGGACGAACCGTGCAGCTTCTGAAAGAGCGCCAGCAAAGGTCAAAGGGCAGAGAAGGGACACCCATGAAGATTGAAGCGTTGACCTTGCGCGAGATTAATATGCCGCTCGCGCATCCGTTTGAAACCAGCTTCGGCGTCACTACCGGCCGCCGGATTTTGCTGGTCGAAATCGAGGCAGAAGAACTCTCCGCCTGGGGTGAGTGCGTCGCGGGCGAGCACCCTTACTTCTCCGACGAAATGATCGATACCGCCTGGCACATCGTCGAAACCGAGCTTGCACCGCGGCTGCTGAACACCGAACTCGAAAGCGGCCGTGAGTGCCCAGCAATCTTCGAGCAGGTACGCGGTCACCGCATGGCCAAAGCCGCCCTCGAGAATGCAGTCTGGGAGCTCGACGCCACGCGCCAGGGCGTACCGCTCGCAAAGCTGCTCGGCGGAACGCGCAAGAAAATTCCTTGCGGTGTCTCGATCGGAATCCAGCCCACGATCGAACAGCAATTGGAAAAGATCGAGACCGAACTCGCCGCCGGCTATCAGCGCATCAAGCTGAAGTGCAAGCCCGGCTGGGACGAGAACGTCTTCGAGCTCGCCCGCAAGCGTTGGCCCAAAATCATGCTGAGCTGCGACGCGAACTCCGCCTACAGGCTCGAGGATGCCGATCGCATCGCAACGTGGGATCGCTTCGATCTTCTGATGATCGAGCAGCCTCTCTGGTACGACGACTTCTACTTCCACCGCGAGCTTCAGAAGAAGCTGAAGACCCCAATCTGCCTGGATGAGTGCATTCGTAACCGCCGCGATGCCCAGGCAGCCCTCGAACTCGGCAGCGGACGCATCATCAATGTCAAAGTCGGGCGCGTCGGCGGCTTCACCGAGGCGCTTGCAATCCATGATGTCGCGCAGCAACACGGTGTGCCCGTCTGGTGTGGTGGCATGCTCGAGACCGGCATCGGACGCGCGCAGAACATCGCGCTCTCGTCACTTCCGAACTTCTCGCTTCCCGGAGACGTCTCAGCCTCCAGCCGCTACTGGAGCGAGGACATTATTGAACCAGCCGTCACCGTGTCGCCGAATGGCGAGATTGATGTTCCCTGGGACAAACCGGGACGTGGATACGAGATCGACCGCGAGCGGATTGAGCGCACCACTGTCCGCCGTCAGCGGCTGCAGGCATAACAACGATCACTGCACTGGAATCTGCTTCGCTAGTAATTCATGCACCGCGTCCTGGTAAGAAATGGGCGCGGGGAGTAGCTGGAAATTCCAGGCAGTCATCCTCGACTTGTCATTGACCGTCCGCAGCATCATCTCGCGCACAGTCACGTTTTCATCCAGGTGGGAGTAGGCCCAGCGCTTTCCATCCACAAACGTCTGTTCGAACTCGAGGCGTCCACCGGGATAGACCCGGCCAACGATTCCCCAACCGAAGTTGACGGGCCGCGTTATGTTCGCCTCCATCCGAGTCATCGTTCCTGTCCGAGCATCGATCCAGACGCGGCCCTGGAGACCCGTGAGCAGCTCCGACACCATCGTCGGCGGATGAAACGCGGGATCAGGCCGAAAGTCGATAACAACCTGCGGCGATGTGGCTCCCGCGGGCTGCGGCTGGCCCGGAGTATAGGAGTAAAGCGTAGCCGAAGGCATCAGCTTAATGACCTGCAGAGCGTAGTTCTTCCCGGCGCCTTCCCGCTGCTGATGCTTCAGGAACTCACCGGGTGACGCAAGGATGCTGTTCAGCCGCTCGCGCTCCGCTGCATCTTCGGCGGCAGTAATCGGCTTTCCATTCCGCTGCACGAGACGCGCCACATTCCCCTGTGCGCTCTCGATGACCTCCCGCGTCGTATCTCCTTTGCGGTCGACCTTCCGAATTAGATACCGCATCGGATGAGCGTCATCCTTGATGATCGCTAGCTGGTGCTGAACCGCAGCTTCGGCCCATGACTTTGGTGTGCCCGCTGGAAATCCCTCTCCCGCATCAGCGGTCGACGCACCTGCTTGCGCGTGAACAGATTCCGCAGCACTCGCACTCCAAACCAGCATGACCAGCATCATCACTGACAAGATGCCGGCCCGCTTGCGATTGGCCTTCGTTTGACAGGCGTAAGTCACTCTGCGTTTAGACGTACCATACTGTTCAAAGGACCACAGCGCCGAAATCCATTGATACTCTTGGGGTATAGTGCGGTGGGACCTACGCCGTTCATAATGAGGCTCGAACGATGTTCAGCAGATTTGGCAAGGACCGCGCGTCCGGAGCGGGCGGGCACAGCGCAGATCGAATACGCCCGTCACGCGGATGGGCCGACGTGCTCGCCTTCTTGAAGGCCAGCGAAAGTTTGCGTGTGCTGGACTTCGGTACAACTTCTCCGGCAAACATAAATTTTCTGACCTCCCTCGGCCACAGTGT
This sequence comes from Acidobacteriaceae bacterium, assembly GCA_035651235.1. Classification (GTDB taxonomy): domain Bacteria; phylum Acidobacteriota; class Terriglobia; order Terriglobales; family Acidobacteriaceae; genus Granulicella. The sequence continues at coordinate 33,912 of DASRGC010000028.1, read as the reverse complement.
CTACATGGCCAACGTCGTTCAGGACGCCAACAAACCGGAATGGAAGCTGCCCTCAGACGATGGTTCCGACGTCTACGACATCACCGGTTTCGTGAAATCCAGCCTCGACTTTTCAGGCCGCGACTTTGACGTCATCCTGTTATGGGATACCGCGAACTATCTGCCCAACCCGATCGTCCCGGCAATGTTTGAGCGCCTGCACAAGGTGCTGCGGCCACAGGGAAGGCTGCTGGCGCTCTTCCACGGAAAAGCCGAAGGTGCCGATACTGCCTTTTCCCGCTATCAGCTAACCGACAGCGACCAGTTGCACGTCACCTCGGCCGGTGATTATCCGGTGCGGCAGGTCTATCAGCCCCGTGACATCGAAAAGTTGCTCGATAAATTCAGCAGTACCCGATTCTTTCTAGGCAAGGACAACACGCGCGAAGTTATCGCGGTCCGCTGAGATTCGTCCATTAAATAAGGTGGGGAGCCGTTCAGGCTCCCCGCACCTTTTTCGCTATTTACTTCGAAGATTCTTTCTTTGATCCCTTCGAAGTTGCCGCCCGGCGCTCTGCCCAGCGACGTTTCATCGCTTCGGCGATGCGCTTACGGCCCTCGGGGCTAAGGTTCCGTTTGCGGCGAGCGCCCGTCGTCGCCTTCTTATTTACGCTCCCCTTAGGGCGTCCACGCCTCGGCGCAGCCACCGTTCCGCTCCCGGCGATTGCAGTTAGCGCGCTTCTGGCTTGCTGAAGGCGGTTGATCTCCGCATCAATCTCGGAAAGTATGCGACTTACATCCATGAACTTGTCCTCATTTTTCGATCGCGAAGGAGCGCTGAAGCCACTACCATCACGCGTTTAGTTTAGTAAAAGTCACGTCTCTACAAATTGAAGGTTAAACAGCGAGATAAAAATTTCATCCCGTTCAACTTGTAACTTACAAGATTTTCGAAACTCTTGCTAATTCTGATTCACGAATTTTGGTAACCGCGTGCCCGAAAGGAAACCCCGAACCGCGGTGATAAACTCGGCTCGTGCGAAGGATCCCGCTGCATCTTTACTTATTTTCATTAGCCTCAGCGGGTCTGCAGATCCTTCCGTTTCCCATAGCAGGTCCCGTTCCCGGCTGGCGAAGAATCTTCTGCTGGATATGTCTTGTTCCGCTGCTGCTCGCTTTAGCCGGCAAGCAGCGCAACGGCAAACCCCTCCGATTCGCACAAAGCGCCTTGCTCGGATATATCTGCGGCATCGCCTGGTATCTGGGAAATTGTTACTGGATTTATGCCACGATGCACCTGTATGGCAATCTCTCCGAACCCGCAGCAGCCGGAGTCCTTTGCCTCTTCGCACTCTATCTCGGCCTGTATCTCGGCCTCTTCGGCCTCCTTTTCGCAGTGATCAGAAAAAATTGGAGTCTCACAGTTGCTTTAGTAACTTCTCCTCTGCTCTGGGTCGCTGTGGAACTCGCGCGCGACCAAGTCACAGGATTTCCCTGGGATCTCTTGGGATATTCCCAGATCGACAACCTCACGCTAACCAGAATGGCCCCATGGACCGGCGTCTTTGGGCTCTCGTTAGTCATCGCCATCGTAAACATGCTTTGGACTATCCCGGCCACAAAGCTGTCCGCGAAGCTAAGATTTGCCGCGCCAGCGGCGGCCTGCGCCCTTACTGCGGTCATGGTCTGTTTGCAGTTCAAAGGACCGAATCCCCAGCCCTCTCCGGCAACGGCCACCGCAGTCCTCGTGCAGGAAAACCTGTCCGTCGGGGCAGGCACACAGCAGCATCTCGAGACGAAGGACGCGATGCTTACTTCCTTTGCAGCCCTAAGTCGCCATCCCGATTTTCCCGATAAATCCGGAGCAGCCTCACCCCCGCAACTTATCGTCTGGCCCGAATCCCCAGCCTCGTTTCTTGATTCAGACACAGCCTACAGAGATTTCATGGAACGTCTCGCCCAAAACTCCGCCGCTCCTATCCTGGCCGATGATTTGAGTCTTGGACCGAGAAATTCCGACGGCAGTTACAGCCTCTATAACTCCGCAAGCTTCTTCAAACAGGACGGAACCTACGGTGGCCGATACGACAAGATGCACCTTGTCCCCTTCGGCGAATACGTGCCTTACAAGCCATTATTTTTCTTTGCCGGGAACCTTCTCGAGGGCCTTCCATTTATCCCCGGTCAACAGCGAGTCCTCTTCGACGACAATGGCCGGAAATACGGTGTTTTCATCTGCTATGAATCCATCTTCGGAGATGAAATTCGCCAGTTTGTCGTCAACGGCGCCCAGGTATTAGTCAACCTCAGCGATGACGGATGGTACGGCGACAGCAGCGCTCCCTGGGAGCACCTGGACATGCTCCGTATGCGTGCCATCGAAAACCATCGCTGGGTCCTCCGCTCCACAAACACCGGTGTAACCGCCTCCATCGACCCTTACGGGCGCATCGTCGACCAGATGCCGCGCCACGTTCGCGGCGCTCTATTGGCCCGTTTCAATTACATCGGCAATCTCACCTTTTACAGTCGTTATGGTGACTGGATCGCCTGGATCTGCAGCTTCCTCAGCGCGCTAGTCGTGATCGTCGGATTAGCTCGCTCGCGCACTCAGCGCCCGGCACAGTAAACTGGAACTATGTTGAACGATCTCGAATTTGCTTACTCCCCGGTCCGCGAAAAGGTGCGCGATCTGCGGGAGTATCTTTGACTCCTCCCGCCTGAAAAATGAATTAGCCGCTGTAGAAGCAAAAGTCGCTGACCCGTCCATCTGGGCCGACGCCGCGAAATCCCAGCCACTCATGCGGGAGCGCCGCCGCCTCGAAGAGCAGCTCAGCTACGATGCCGAGCTCCAGCGCCGCAGCGAGGACGTCGAAGCCTACTTCGAGCTTCTTCGCGAAGGCGAGGCCTCCGTCGAGCCTGACCTGAAGCGCGAGATCGACTCCCTCGCCGAGTACGTCGAGCAGCTGGAGTCGCGCACCATGCTCTCCGAAGAAAACGACGCTCTCAACGCCATCGTCACCGTGCATCCCGGCGCCGGTGGCACTGAAAGCCAGGACTGGGCCGAGATGCTCATGCGCATGTACCTGCGCTGGGCAGAGCGCCAGGGCTTCAAGACAGAGATCAACGAACTGCAGGACGGCGACGAAGCCGGCATCAAGTCCGCAACCTTCACCGTCACCGGCGAGTACGCCTTCGGTCTGCTCTCCGGCGAAACCGGCGTGCACCGCCTCGTTCGCATCTCGCCCTTCGACCAGGCCAAACGCCGGCACACCAGCTTCGCCAGCGTCTTCGTCTCGCCCGAAATCGACGACTCCATCCAGATCGACATCAAGCCCGACGACATCCGCACCGACACCTACCGCTCCGGCGGCAAGGGCGGACAGCACGTCAACACCACCGACTCCGCCGTGCGCATCACGCACATCCCGACCGGCATCGTTGCGGCCTGCCAGAACGAACGCTCGCAGCACAAGAACCGCGAGAAGGCGATGAAGATGCTCCGCTCGCGTCTCTATGAGTACGAGCTCGAAAAGAAGCGCGCCGCGAGCAAAAAGCTGGAGGACTCGAAGCTCGAGATCAACTTCGGCTCGCAGATTCGCAGCTACGTCCTACAGCCGTACCGCATGGCCAAGGACCTGCGCACGCGCGTCGAGGTCGGCGATGTCGACCGCGTGCTCGACGGCGACCTTGATCCGTTCATCCGCGGCTATCTCAAGGCCCGCCGCGAAGGCGGCGTTACGGCCCTTGCCGTCGGCGACGAAGACGACATCTAAATCGCACAGCGACGAGAGGACGTATACTTAAGCTATGTCGATTCTGCGTAACGCGGCTGGTATCGCCAAAGGGATGAGCATCACGCTTCGCGAGGGCTTCGCCCCCACCGAGGTCGAGAACTATCCCGATGGCAAGGGGCCGCTGCGGGGAGCTATCTTCCAGGAACGCTACCGCGGCAAGCATCAGCTGCAACGCGATGAGAACGGCCTCGAGAAATGCGTCGCCTGCTTCCTGTGCGCGGCCGCCTGCCCCTCCAACTGCATCTACATCGAGGCCGCAGAAAACACGGCCGAGAAGCGCATCAGCTCTGCCGAGCGCTACGCCAAGGTCTACAACATCGACTACAACCGTTGCATCTTCTGCGGCTACTGCGTCGAGGCCTGTCCGACCGACGCCATCACCCACGGCCACGGTTTCGAGCTCGCCGCGCTGAATGCAACCAGCATGGTCATGCGCAAGGAAGATCTGCTGGTACCCATCCAGACAGCTCTTCCGCACTCCAAAGAAGAAGAGGAAGAGGTTCTCGCTTGAGTTCGCCCAGAGCATAGAAATCAGCGGCAGATCGAGCGGCGAGCCTGGGGGGCTCGCCGATGCTTTGTCAGAAGGTTGTCGATAATGGAGGGGACATGAACCAGCAGAAACATCCTCTCGAGAAGATTCTCGAAGAGCGCATTGCCATCATCGACGGAGCAATGGGGACAACCATCCGCACCTATGGCATGAAGGAAGCGGATATCCGTGGCGATCGTTTTCAACACGCGAACAAGGACTTGCTCAATAACGGGGACCTCTTCTCCATCACACAGCCGAAGATGATCGGCGACATCCACCGGCGCTTTCTGGAAGCTGGCGCCGACATCATCGAAACCAACACCTTTGGCGCGACCAGCATCACGCAAAGCGAGTTCTTCGTCGAAGACCCGCGCGAGCACGGCGGCCGTAAGGATCCGGACTTCTACCAGCGCGTCATCGAAGACCAGTCGCTCAAGAATCTCGCGTGGGAGATCAATGAAACCTCCGCACGGCAGTGCAGGGAATGGGCCGACCGCGTCGCAAATGAAACCGGCAGGCAGCGCTTTGTTGCGGGCGCAATCGGTCCGCTCACCGTCTCGCTCTCGAACTCACCCGACGCCGACGACCCAGGCTTTCGCGTCGTCACCTTCGATCAGGTGAAGTCCGCATACGCCGAGGAGGTCCGCGCGCTGATCGCCGGTGGAGTAGACCTGCTCCTCGTCGAAACCATCTTCGACTCGTTGAACGCGAAGGCCGCGCTGGTCGCAATTCGTGAAGTCTTCGACGGAGACAAGAAGGAACTCCCCGTAATGATCTCCGCAGCCGTCGGCCGCGGCGGCGAAACCCTCATCTCCGCGCAAACCACAGAAGCCTTCTGGAACGCCGTCAAGCATGTTCGTCCGCTCAGCGTCGGCCTCAACTGCTCGCTCGGGCCCGAGCTCATGTATCCGTTCCTCGAAGAACTGGCCGAGAAAGCCGACGTCGCCATCTCCTGCTATCCCAACGCCGGCCTTCCCAACCCGCTCTCCGAAACCGGCTTCGATCTCAAGCCCGAAGACATGGGTCGCTTCCTCGGCCAGTTCGCCGGCGACGGCCTGATCAACATCGCCGGCGGATGTTGTGGCAACACGCCGGAGCACATCGCTGCCATCGCCAAGGCACTCGAGCACAAAGCACCGCGCAGAATCGGCGCAAAGCTAGAGGTGGCTGCTTGAGCACCGGCGACAGTCACAGTTTCAAACCGCTGCGCCTCTCCGGCTCGCAGCCGTTCACGCAGCAGCAGAACGTCTTCATCATGATCGGCGAGCGCACCAACGTTGCCGGCTCGCCGCGATTCGCCTCGCTCATCAAGCAGGGCAAGTACGAAGAAGCCGTCAGCATCGCGCGCCAGCAAGTGGAGAACGGTGCCAACGTCATCGACATCTGCATGGACGAAGGCATGATCGACGGCGTCACCGCCATGTCGCGCTTCCTGCAACTCCTCGCCAGCGAGCCCGAAGTCGCCAAAGTCCCCTTCATGGTCGACTCCTCCAAGTGGGAGGTCATCGAAGCCGGCCTGAAGTGCCTTCAAGGCAAAGGCATCGTCAACTCCATCTCCCTCAAGGAGGGCGAAGCGAAGTTCCGCGAGAACGCGCGCACAGTCCTGAAGTACGGCGCCGCTGTCGTCGTCATGGCCTTCGACGAGCAGGGCCAGGCCGCCACCTACGAAGACCGCATCCGCATCTGCGAACGCGCATACCGCATCCTCACGGAACTCGGCTTCCCGCCCGAAGACATCATCTTCGACCCCAACATCCTCACCGTCGCCACCGGCATGGAGGAGCACAACAACTACGCCCTCGACTTCATCCGCGCCACTCGCTGGATCAAGGAAAACCTCCCGCACGCCAAGGTAAGCGGCGGCGTCTCGAACATCTCCTTCAGCTTCCGCGGCAACAACAAAGTCCGCGAAGCCATGCATGCCGCCTTCCTCTACCACGCCATCGGAGCCGGCCTCGACATGGGCATCGTCAACGCTGGCATGCTCGAGGTCTACGAAGAGATTGAGCCAGAGCTCAAAACCCTCGTCGAAGACGTCCTCCTCAACCGCCGCCCCGATGCCACCGAGCGCCTCGTCGACTTCGGCGAAAAACTCAAAGCCAGCGCCACCACCGAAACCTCCGAGAAGAAAGCGGAAGAGTGGCGCAACGGCACCGTCGAGGACCGAATCACGCACGCGCTGGTGAAGGGAATCGACACCTACATCGAAGCCGACGCGGAAGAAGCCCGCGCCAAACTGGGCCGTCCGCTCCTCGTCATCGAAGGCCCCCTGATGGCCGGCATGAGCGTCGTCGGTGACCTCTTCGGCGCAGGCAAAATGTTTCTCCCGCAGGTCGTCAAATCCGCGCGTGTGATGAAGAAGGCCGTCGCGTATCTCACACCCTTCATGGAAGCCGAAAAGGCCGAGCTAGCTGCCGCCGGCCACGAGGTCAAAGCGCAGGGCAAAATCCTGCTCGCGACCGTCAAGGGCGACGTGCATGACATCGGCAAAAACATCGTCGGCGTTGTCCTCGCCTGCAACAACTACGAGGTCATCGACCTCGGCGTGATGGTCCCCGCCGAAAAAATCCTCGAGCGCGCCAAAGAAATTCGCGCCGACATCATCGGCCTCAGCGGCCTCATCACCCCATCACTCGACGAGATGGTCCACGTCGCCCGCGAGATGGAACGCCAGCACTTCAAAGTCCCACTCCTCATCGGCGGAGCCACCACCAGCCGTGCGCACACTGCCATCAAAATCGCTCCGCACTACAGCGAACCCGTCATACACATCGCCGACGCCAGCCGCGCCGTCCCCGTAACCACAAGCCTGCTCAGCGACGACCAGCGCGCCGAATTCCACGCGCAGCATCGCGCCGAATACGACGCCATCCGCAAGCGCCACGCCGCGCCCAAACAGGCCGTCGTCTCCATACAGGAAGCCCGCGCGCGCCGCACCGCCATCGAGTGGCGCCGCGAAGATCTCGCCACGCCCGCGTTCCCCGGCGTTCGCGTGCTCAACGCCGTTCCGCTCGAAACCCTCCGCGAGTACATCGACTGGTCGCCCTTCTTTCACGCCTGGGGCCTCAAGGGCATCTACCCGCGCATCCTCGAGCACGAAGGCCACGGCGTCCAGGCACAGCAGATCTTCGACGAAGGACAGCGCCTCCTCGACCGCATCATCGCCGAGAAGCTTCTAACTGCGAACGGCGTCTACGGCCTCTTCGCCGCCAACGCCATCGGCGACGACGTCGAACTCTTCGACGCCAACGATCCCGCCACAAAACTCCTGCGCTTCCACTTCCTTCGCCAACAGGCGAACCGCGAAGGCAACGAGCCCTGCCGCTGCCTTGGAGACTTCATCGCTCCCCGCGAGACCGGCCTCACCGACTCCATCGGCGCCTTCGCCGTCACCAGCGGCATCGGCCTCACCGAGCTAATCCTCAAGTTCAAAGCCGACCACGACGACTACAACGCCATCATGGCCGAAGCCCTCGCCGACCGTCTCGCCGAAGCCTTCGCCGAGTACCTCCACAAACAGGTTCGCAACGCCTGGGGCTATGGCCTCACCGAGACTTTCACGCCCGAACAGCTCATCCAGGAAAACTACCGCGGCATCCGCCCTGCTCCCGGCTACCCCGCCTGCCCTGACCACACCGAGAAGGGAACCATCTGGCAGCTCCTCGACGTCGAAGCGCGCACCGGCATCAAGATCACCGAATCATTCGCCATGTGGCCCGGATCCAGCGTCAGCGGCCTCTACTTCGCGCACCCGCAGGCGCGCTACTTCTCGCTTGGCAAGATCGACCGCGATCAGGTCGCCGACTACGCAAAGCGCAAGGGCATGGAAGTCGCAGAGATAGAGCGATGGCTCGGGCAGAGTCTCAATTACGATCCCTCGGAGTGACCGCTCACCACAGCCAATAGCAGTCACACGTGAAGACTCGCATCAACGCGCGGCAGATCGCTTCCAGGAGTTTCATCGAAAACTCCAGCTACGACATATTAGATTCCTCCTGCGTGCCCAGCGTTGTCAAAGCCGTGCATCGGGTTGCCCGTCTCGTTGACAAACGTTTGATCGAAGTGCAAGCATGACGCCAGCTTTCGAACGAAAAAGCCAAGCGGTGCGCTGCTCACGCGATGGCGCGTCATGTACCAGAAACAAAGGAGAATCATGGCCAAGCTGCCGGAAAAACGCGCCATCCTTCACGTGTGCACGCGAGAGGCGATTCGCCCCCTCCGCGATCATGTTCTCCGCCTCAAGGGCTTTGACGTCGACTCCGCACTCACCTTCAAAGAGGCGCTGGACAAGTTCTGGGCGCGTGACTACGACCTCGTCCTCATCGATGTAGAAGGCGAAAACGGCATCGAAGGCGCCGAACACCTCTGCAGTGAGATCAAGTCCGCGCAGCCCGAGCAGCTCGTTGCCTTCGTCTGCAACTGGCGCGTCGCCAGCCTCACTGACTGCCCCGACGAGATCGTTCGCACCGAATTCGACCCCGCAGCGTTCGCCGAGGGCGTCCGCGCGATCGTCCCCGAATCCTCGATATAACCCCCTGTGGATTTGCACCCTCCCGCAACCTGTGTTACAAACAAGACATTCCATCTGCCGCAAGGCAGGTCGAATTTCATGCAGAGTGGCTGAGGGACGAGCCCTGAGACGCCACGACAACCGGACAGAACAAAGGCGTACCGGTGTCAACTCTCTCCTGGGATCCAGGGAACATGAGATTCGGTGATGGCAGGTTTTCTAAACTGCATACCGCGTTCTTCAAGTTCCCCTCCACCGAACGCGGTGACTTCCAGAAAAGAGAAAAGTCTCAGGCGTAACACCCCTCATAAGCCCACCGGGAGTGTGGTCGATGAGCGTTTTGGAGTCTTCCTGTACCGTTTATGAGCTGCGCTGCAACGAGTGCGGCAAGAGCTTCGGCAACCGGCCCCTATCGGCCTGCGATGACTGCTTCGCTCCTCTCGAGGTCCACTACGATCTCTCGTCCGTTCGTGGCCGCTTCACGCGCGAGAGCGTAGCCGCCGGCCCGGCGAACATCTGGCGGTACAAGGAGCTGCTGCCCATCCCCAGCGGCTTCCAGCCCGATCTCCCCGTCGGCTTCACCCCGCTGGTCCGCGCCAACCGCCTCGGCCAGCGCATCGGTTCCAAAAATCTCTACGTCAAGAACGATTCCGTCTGCTTTCCCACGCTCAGCTTCAAGGATCGCGTCGTCTCGATCGCGCTTGCCAACGCGCAGGCCTTCGGCTTTGACGTCGTAGGCTGCTCATCCACCGGCAACCTCGCCAACAGCGTCGCCGCGCAGGCCTCCCGCCTCGGCCTCAAGGCCTGCATCCTGGTGCCCGCCGACCTCGAGCCGGCAAAGATCCTCAACACGCAAATCTACGGCGCCCGCCTGGTGCGCATCGACGGCAACTACGACCACGTCAACCGCCTCTGCACGCTCATCGCCGACGAGTACAACTGGGGCTTCGTCAACGTAAACCTCCGGCCCTACTACGCCGAGGGTTCCAAGACCGTCGGCTACGAGATTGCCGAGCAGCTCGGCTGGCGTCTTCCCGACAACGTCGTCTGCCCGATGGCCGGCGGTTCGCTCATTCGCAAGATCAAGAAGGCCTTCGATGAGCTCGTCGCACTCGGACTCGTCGAAGCCAAGGACGTAAAGTTCTTCGGCGCCCAGGCCACAGGGTGCTCGCCGATCTCCACAGCCGTGAAGAACGGGCGCGACGAGATCGAGCCGCAGCGCCCCCTGACCATCGCCCGCTCGCTCGCCATCGGCAACCCCGCCGACGGCCCGCTCGCCGCGAAGATGATCCAGTCCACAGGCGGCTACGCCGAGGACGTCTCCGACGTCGAAGTGGTCGCCGGCATCCAGGAGCTCGCCGAGACCGAAGGCATCTTCACCGAGACCGCCGGCGGCGTCACCACCGCTGTCACGGCCAAGCTCATCGCGCAGGGCCGCATCCACGCCGACGAAACCACCGTCGTCTGTATCACCGGCAACGGCCTCAAAACCACCGACGCGCTCGAAGGCCGCTTCCATGCCGACCGCGCGGTCAAGCCGAAGCTCGCCGAGTTCGACGCCTACCTCCGCGAGGTTGACGGCTCGCTCGTCAACCTGAGCGCTTCCGCCGAAAGCGCCGCGGCTAAATCGGAAGAAGCCCTGGCCCTGGCAGGAGGTGCCCGTTGAGCGTAAAGATCACTCTCCCCACCGCGCTCGCCCGCCACACCGACGGACAGAAGACCTTCGCCAGCGAAGCCCGGAACCTCCCCGGTCTGCTCGCCGAGTTTGACGCCAAATTCCCCGCGCTCGCGCAGAACGTCAAGGACGACAACGGCAATCTCCGCAAGTTCATCAACGTCTACGTCAACGACGAGGACATCCGCTTCCTCGGCGGCGACACCCACCAGTTTGAGGACGGCGACGAGGTCATGCTCATCCCCTCCATCGCCGGGGGTCGCTGCGGCCAGCGCCGCTTCCTCACCGTCCCGTACGACGAATCGCTCCTCGAGGGCTGCTAGAAGCCCGCGAAGCTCGCGGACCGGCTGCGCCTCACGCAGCCGGTCGCTTTTGACGTTCTTTCTGTCATCCTGAGGCGCACCGGGGTCCCCAGCGAGCGTTCTTTGCTCGCTGGGGTGGTTAGCCGAAGGACCTGCTTTTGCTCTCTTTTCTTATACCTGCAACCTTTTTTCGCGAAAACCCGAGCAAATAAGCTTGTCAAGCCCTCCCCTCCATTATCTCTCTGAAAACAAAGGACAAATGGGTTGCAGCGCAATTTGTCCAAATTGCTATAATAGAAATAGAAGACTGAGTAGGTCAGGCTGCCATCGCGCAGCCTTTCGCTTTGAAGTCGTCGGCTGCGAACTCAAAGCCGAACCCCGACTAAAGCTCTCCAAACATATGATTCCAGGTACTTTATTTTGGAAGGTCTTTGTATTCAAGACTTTGCAATAAAAGTCCAGACCTAAGTCAAATGTTCTGAAGACTTTGCAAAAAAACCGGGGGAGAGGGGGTACCCCTCACAGCCGATATTCGTCCAGCCTGCGGCACGCCTCGGCCAGGTCCTCGTCCTTCTTCGCAAAGCAGAATCGCAGCAGGTGATCGCCGCGATTCCGCCCATCTGGCTCAGTCCCGAAGAACGCCGACCCCGCGACCGCCGCCAGTCCCGTATCCGCAAGCAGATTATGAGACTTCGCCCTGCTGTTCGCTCCCTCAACCCGGGAGACGTCGGCAAGAACGTAATACGCTCCGGTCGGAATCGACGGCGTCAGCCCGGCCCGCACCAGCGAAGCGCAGAACCTGTCCCGCTTCGCCTGGTACTCCACCGAGAGCTCGCGATAGAAGCTCTGCGGAAGCTGCAGCAAACCCGCCCCAGCGCCGTACTGGAACGGTGACGGCGCACACACATACGTCAGGTCGTGGAAGTACCCGATCGCCGGAATCCACCGCTCCGACGCCGTCAGATAGCCAAGCCGCCACCCCGTCACCGAAAACGTCTTCGAAAACCCGGAGATCGTAATCGTGCGCTCGGCCATCCCAGGCAGCGTCGCAATCGAGATGTGTCGCTCACCGTCGTACAGGAAGTATTCGTAAATCTCGTCCGTGAAGACGAACAGATCATGCTCGAGCGCCAGCTCGGCGACGGCCTCGAGCTCCGCGCGGCTGAAGACCTTTCCCGATGGATTCGCCGGTGTGTTCAGGATCAGCCCGCGTGTGCGCGGCGTAATCGACGCCTTCAGACGATCAATGTCCAGCGTCCAGTCCGGCTGCGCCAGAGGAACCACGACCGGCTTCACCCGCTGGGAGTTCAGCGTCGCGGTGTGATAGCCGTAGTACGGCTCGAACACGATGCACTCATCGCCCGGATCGAGCAGTGCCATCAGCGCCGCATGCAGTGCTCCTGTCGCGCCGCTCGTGACCAGCACGTTCGCGTTCGGGTCAGCCTCGATGCCGTTGAACGACGCCAGCTTCTGTGCGATCGCGTCGCGCAGCAGCGCAATCCCGTCGGCCCGGACATAGATGTTGTGGCCCTCGCGGATCGCCTCGATGCCGGCTGCGACGACCGGGTGCGGCGGATCGGTGTCGCACACCCCTTGCGCCAGGTTGATGCCGCCCACATCCGCACACGCCACGGTCATGGCGCGAATCTCCGACTGGACAAGCCCAGGCGCAAGCTCACTGAGGCGAAGACTGGACGGCGCAGCAGAGGGAGTTACGGACATAAGGAAAGGCGCGCCTCGGCACGCCTTTCCATCCTACTCAAATTGATCTCCTGCGGGGGGCCCGGCAGGCCGCGCTAGATCACATGAAGCAGCCAGAGAATTACGATGATCAGCAGGATTGTGCCCAGGCCGCCCGAAGGGTAATATCCCCAACCGCGCGAGTAAGGGTAGGCAGGGAAGGACGCAAACATCAGTATCAACAGAATGATGATGACAATTAACAATGTCGTGCCTCCAGGTGGAGTCTTGCGACTCTCTGCGGCAGATAGATGCGCATCGTCATCTGGCCGTTATCTCATTGCGTAAGAAGACTTGCGCGAGAGAGCGGAGCAACGCGACAGCCCGGATTTGGTTCTCATGGAGCGGCAGGTGCCGGGACGCCATCCGGTCGAGCTGCCCTAAATCACTTAACCAGGAAAGCAGGTGAGAGATGTTCCTAGCAGTTGCGATCATTCTGGCCATTCTTTGGGTAGTCCTGTTCTTTGCCATTCACATCACCAGCTTTGCCATCCACATCATCATCATTCTCGCGGTGATTTCGCTCATCGTCCATCTGTTTACAGGCCGAAAAGCTTGACCGACGCTGCAAATGGCAACGGCTGCAGCACTCAGGCTGCAGCCGCTGTTGGCTTTCAGGATTCTTACTGACGAGCAACGTTGCGGGCGGGCTGCTGCACCGGCGGCGGCAGCGGAGCCTTGGCAGCCAGCGCCTCCGGCGTCTCTTCCGTAAGGCGTGGAAGCTTCGCAGCCAGTGCAACCTCCAGCACTTCGTCCATGGTCTCCACCCAGTGGAGCTTCATGGAGCTCTTGATCAGGTCGGGAAGATCGGCCAGGTCGCGCTTGTTCTCCGCTGGCAAGACTGCCTCGAAGATGCCCGCGCGATGTGCCGCCAGCAGCTTCTCCTTCAGGCCGCCGATCGGCAGCACCTTGCCGCGCAGCGTGATCTCACCGGTCATGGCAACGTCACGCCGCACCTCAATCTTCGTCAGCGCCGAAGCCAGCGCGGTCGCCAGCGTAATGCCGGCAGAAGGTCCGTCCTTCGGGATGGCGCCCTCCGGCACATGGATGTGCACGTCTATATTGCGGTAGAAGTCGCGCTGTAACCCGAGGTGATGCGAGCGCGAGCGGATGTAAGTGAGCGCGGCTTGCGCCGACTCCTGCATCACGTCGCCAAGCTGGCCGGTTGCGGTCAGCTTGCCCTTCCCATCCAGCACCTGCACTTCCGTCTGAAGGATCGAACCGCCCATTTCGGTCCAGGCCAAACCGGTGACAAGGCCGATTTCATTCTTCTCATGCGCCTGCGAGTCGCGGAACTTCGGAATTCCGAGCAGGTCTTCGAGCGCCGGTCCGGTCACACTCTCCACGTGCGCCGCATCCTTCACGACGCGCCGCGTCACCTTGCGGCAGACGTTTCCAATTTCGCGCTCAAGGTTACGAACGCCGGACTCACGCGTGTAGTGCCGGATGATCTCGCGCAGCGAATCGTCGTTGAAGCTGATCTGCTCCTCCGTAAGCCCCGTCGCCTCACGCTGCTTGCGCACCAGGTACTGCCGCGCAATCTCCAGCTTCTCGAGCTCGGTGTAGCCGGTCAGCCGCAGAATCTCCATGCGGTCCTGCAGAGGGCCGGGAATCGTGTGCAGCACGTTTGCGGTGGCGATGAACAACACCTGCGACAGGTCGTACTCGACGTCGAGATAGTGATCCTGGAAGGTGTTGTTCTGCTCGGGGTCGAGGACCTCGAGCAGGGCACTGGCCGGATCGCCGCGGAAGTCCGACGCCATCTTGTCGATCTCGTCGAGCATGATGACCGGGTTCTTCGTTCCCGCCTTCTTCATCGACTGAATGATCTGTCCCGGCAGCGCGCCGATGTACGTGCGCCGATGTCCGCGAATCTCCGCTTCATCGCGAATGCCGCCGAGCGAGAGCCGGACGAACTTGCGTCCGGTCGCCTTGGCGATGGACATGCCGAGTGAAGTCTTGCCCACGCCCGGGGGGCCGACGAAGCAGAGGATCGAGCCTTTCGGATTCTTGACGAGCTGACGAACGGCGAGGAATTCGAGAATCCGCTCCTTGATCTTCTCGAGGCCGTAGTGGTCCTCGTTCAACACCTGCTCGGCGTTGTCGATGGAGCGAATCTCCTTGGAGCGCTTCTTCCACGGCACGGCTAACAGCCAGTCGAGGTAGTTGCGCGAGACAGTGGACTCGGCCGACATCGGCGGCATCGCCTCGAGCTTCTTCAGCTCCTGGATGGCCTTATCCTTCACCTCGGCGGGCATGCCGGCATCTTCGATGCGCTTCTTCAGCTCATCGAACTCCGACTTCTCGCCGCGGCCGAGCTCCTTCTGGATCGCCTTGATCTTTTCGTTGAGGTAGTACTCCTTCTGCGCGCGCTCCATCTGGCGCTTCACCCGCGACTGGATCGTGCGGTCGACGTTCAGCTTCTCGATCGCGATATCCAGCGTGTCGGCGATGCGCGAGAGCCGAACCTCAGGATCGAAGACCTCGAGGATCTGTTGCTTCTCCTCGATGGTCAGCGGCATGTTGGCCGCAATGACGTCTGCCAGCTTCGCCGGCTCGTCCGTTCGGAGCGCCGCTGCGGTCTCCTGGTTGAGCGACTGCTGCAGCTTGGAGTACTGCTCAAACAACTGGTGCACACGGCCGACGAGCTGCTCGGTTGCAGGAGTGGCCTGCAGCTCCGCGCGGGAGGTACGCACGGTCGCCACGAAGAAGCCATCATCGTCATTGACTTCAGTGGCGCGGGCGCGCTCAACGCCTTCGACCAGCACCTTGATGTTGCCGTCCGGCATCCGCACCGACTGCACAATATTGCCGATCGTACCGACGTTGTAGATGTCGTCCGCTGTCGGTTCGTCGACCGATGCGTCGTGCTGCGTGGCAAGAAAGATCTTGCGATCGCCGTTAAGTGCTTCTTCCAGTGCCCGGACAGACGACTCGCGGCCCACCACAAATGGCGCCATCATGTGCGGGAAGATCACCATCTCGCGGATGGGCATCATCGGGAGCTTGCGTTGGGTACCGTTCAAAATGTCTCTGTCGTCTTGGTTCATGGGTCTCCCGAATTAGACGTGTTCCGCGAACAAAACGATGCGGAACCGGTCTTTGGGGGGAATTGTACGCGCTTTAGGGTCAGCGTCTATGGCTGAGGAGTCGCAGTTTGTTCGGGATGTGCAAAGACTGGTACGAAATTTACGAACACCATCCAGGCCCAGGAGTTTCGGATAAGAGCAAAGCGGGCGACCCATAGGTCGCCCACACGATTTCGTTGCCTGGCCGATCCTCAGCCAGCCTTCTCGAGAACCACCGGCAGGGTGATGTCCCGGTTGCGGACCATCTCCTCGGTGATGATCAGTTCCTTCACCTTCTTGTTGCCCGGAACGTGATACATCAGGTCGAGCATCAGTTCCTCGAGGATCATCCGCAGACCACGCGCGCCCACCTTGCGCTGCAACGCCTCGCGTGCGATCGCCCGGGCAGCTTCGTCAGTCCAGGTAACCTTCACACCCTCATACTCGAACAACTTCGCGTACTGCTTGAGGATGGCGTTGCGGGGACGGGTGAGGATGTCGATCAGCGCAGCCTCATCCAGCTCATCCAGGATGCCGAGCACCGGCAGACGGCCGATGAACTCAGGGATCAGACCGTACTTCAGCAGGTCCTGAGGTTCAGCCTGCCTCAACAATTCGGTGTCGCGCTGTGCGCGGATCGGCGTGATTTCGGCGCCGTTCGGATCGCCTTCGGAGATGGCCTTGAAGCCCAGCGCCTTCTTGCCGACGCGCCGCGCGATGATCTTTTCGAGGCCGACAAAGGCGCCACCGCAGATGAACAGGATGTTCGTCGTATCAACAACAGTGAACTCCTGGTGCGGATGCTTGCGTCCGCCCTGCGGCGGAACGTTGGCTACAGTGCCCTCAAGCAGCTTCAGAAGCGCCTGCTGCACGCCCTCGCCGGAAACGTCGCGGGTAATGGAGGGGTTCTCATCCTTGCGGCCGATCTTGTCGATCTCGTCGATGTAGATGATGCCGCTCTGCGCACGTGCCACGTCACCGTCGGCGGCTTGCAGCAGCTTCAGGATGATGTTCTCGACGTCTTCGCCGACGTAGCCGGCCTCCGTCAGCGTCGTCGCATCGACGATCGCAAACGGGACGTCGAGCATCTTCGCCAGCGTTTGCGCCATCAGGGTCTTGCCCGAACCTGTGGGTCCCACGAGGAGGATGTTCGACTTCGCAAGCTCGACGTCGCCGGTGCGCGCACGGTTCATCTGGATGCGCTTGTAGTGGTTGTAAACCGCTACGGCCAGCTTCTTTTTCGTCGTGTCCTGACCAATGATGTACTCGTCCAGAAAGGCCTTTACTTCGGCGGGCTTGGGCAGGTGAGCGGGAGCTGTGCCTGGCTGTGCCTCGCTCTTATCGTCTTCGAGAATGGAATTGCAGACACCGACGCACTCATCACAGATATACGCGCGCGGATAATCTGAAGGCGATGAGATGAGCTTCGCCACAGCGTCCTGCGATTTATGGCAGAACGAGCAGCGAAGTGAATCGTCCGAGCCCCGAGAGGTCTTCATATACGAGAGCAGCTCCTTAGAGCACCGCTACCGGGGAGAGCGCGGACACTCAATTGCAACACCCACAGTCTACACCGGCGCAAGGGGCGCAAACGTCACGTCGGTGCCATAGGTAGGTTACTTGAGTACGGGTGTCGAGCCCGATACGGGGCAGCTTCTGCACGGGGAGCGTCATGAGGCCGAGCGAAGGCAGCACGACCTCATCCGCTATGTGGGCCAGATAACTTACGCGGCGACCAGATCTTTGGAGAACTGCGCCACCGCCCTGGGCGCGTGCTCAGCCAGGTATGCATTAAGGGTTGTCGTTCCCTGGTTGATCGCGCTGGTCCCACCCGCCAGATAGATTTCCACGTCCGTTATTCCAATGAACCCCAGGACGAAGCGGATATAGGGCGAGAAGAAGTCCGCCTT
Source organism: Acidobacteriaceae bacterium (assembly GCA_035651235.1). GTDB lineage: Bacteria > Acidobacteriota > Terriglobia > Terriglobales > Acidobacteriaceae > Granulicella. The sequence continues at coordinate 16,399 of DASRGC010000028.1, read as the reverse complement.
CTCCATGTACGCACCCGGCTCGTAGCTTCCTCCGCTGGCCATGACAATTCGGGCCTTCTTGGCCTGCAGGAGTCCCTGATACTTCTCATTGAAGGTCCGGCCGAGCCGCACGATGTGGTCCACCCATCCCTTCAGCGAGGCCGGGACGTTGAAGTCATACATCGGGCTTCCGATCACGATCTCGTCAGCTGCCAGCAGCTCGGCTACCAGTTCGTTGGATACCGCGATCGCGCGCTGCTGCTCGGGCGTGTGCTGGTCGGGCGTGGAATATGCAGCGGCAATCCACGGCAAATCCACAAAGGGAAGCGGCTTGTGCGACAGATCGCGGTAGATCACCTTGCCGCCCGGATAGTTCTTCTTCCAATCCTCGGCGACGGCCTTGCTGAGTTGACGCGAGACCGAGTAGTCGCCACGCGGGCTTACATCCAGATGCAACAGTGTAGGCATACGATTCTCCTCACGCACCAGAGGTGCGAACGTTTCGACAGCTATCTAACTGTCTGGAGAATGGATGTGCCGGGACTCACTTGCGATGCAGAATTGCGCGGCAAGTAAAAAGACGCCGGCCGAAGCCGACGCCCGTGCGATCGAACCGTTTCGCGCTAGGTGCGCGGGCGGTCGATGATGTCGTCGATAATGCCGTACTCCTTGGCCTGCTGCGGCGTCATGATGAAATCGCGCTCAACATCGCGCTCAATGCGCTCCAGCGGCTGACCGGTGTTCTGCGCCATCAACTTGTTCGTCAGTTCGCGAATGCGCAGGATCTCGCGCGCGTGAATGTCGATGTCCGTCGCCTGTCCCTGCAGACCGCCCATCGACGGCTGGTGGATGAGGATGCGGGAGTTGGGCAGAGTGAATCGCTTGCCCTTCTTGCCGGCCATCAGCAGAAACGCGCCCATCGAAGCCGCCTGCCCGATGCAGAACGTCACAACATCGTTCTTGATGTACTGCATCGTGTCGTAGATCGCGAGGCCGGCCGAGATCGATCCGCCCGGAGAGTTGATGTAGAGCTGAATGTCTTTCTCCGGGTCCTCGCCGGAGAGAAACAGGAGCTGCGCGATGATGAGGTTCGCAACGTTGTCGTCGATCGGTGTGCCGAGGAAGATGATGTTGTCGCGCAGCAGACGGCTGTAGATGTCATAGGAGCGTTCGCCCCGGCTCGTCTGCTCGAGCACCATCGGTATCAATCCCATAGGTCTGGCTCTCTCTTTCTGGGTATTGCAGGCTCAGAATACAGCGGTGAGTGGTGGATGGGTGAGACGGTAGCTGGCTCGGCAACCCACCTTCGCGTCGCGGGTGACCGCGAAGGTGGAATGCACTGAAGACTTATGCCGCAAGCTTGTCGAACAGCAACGAGCCGGTCTTCTCGCGCCGCAACTGCTCGCGGATGCGATTCAGCGTTCCGTCATCCGTCAGCCGCTTGCGCAACGTCTCCATCGGCTCGCGCTGCTGCAGGGACATCATCAGCAGCTCGCGCTCCATGTCCTCATCCGACACCGTGACGTTCTCGCGCTCGGCGATCTTGTCGAGCAGCAGGGAAGCCTTCACCTCGGAGACAGCCTGGTCGCGCTGCGCGGCGCGCAGGCGATCGAAGTCGAGCTGACGCATCGCGTCCGCGGTCATGCCCTGTTGCGCCAGGGCTCGCAGTCCACGCTCCAGTCGCGCATCGATCTGCTGCTGCACAAATGTTTCCGGAACAGGGAATTGGAATTTGGCAATCAACTCATCGAGCATGCGGTCGCGCGCCTGCGTCTCCAGAGAATTCTTCTTGCGCTGTGCCAGGCGCTCGCGCAGCTTGGTCTCAAAGTCGCCCCAGCTTTCGTAATTTCCAAGCTGCTTGGCAAACTCGTCATCACGCTCCGGATAGTTCTTCTTCTTGATCGCCTTCACGGTCACGTCATAGCTCACCGTCTTGCCCGCGAGGCGCTGATCACCGAACTCCGACGGGTAGCTCGCCTCAAACGTCAGCTCCTGTCCGACCTTCGCTCCGCGCAGCGCCTCAGTGAACGCCTGCACCGTGTTCTTGCCGCCGATCTCAATCAGCGCATCCTCGCCGTTGAGCTCCGGCTGCTGCGTTTTGTTCTCGACGCCCTCTTCGGTCACGGTCTGCGCGAGGTCCTGCACGTTGCCTTTGAAGCTGATCTCGGCCCAATCGCCATCAGCCAGCGCGCGGTCCTCTTCGACCGGCTCAACCGTCGCATGGTGGTCGAGCACGGCATCGAGCTCGGCCTGATATTCCTCATCACTCAGAGTTGCATCCGGCCGCTGCACCGAGATCGCGTCGTAACCATCGATGTTGAGATCAGGCAGGACCTCGAAGGTCGCCTTGAACTTGAGCGGCTGGCCTTCGGTCAGCTGCAACTCCGAGACCTGCGGCTGCGAGATCGGGTTCAGTTTCTGCGCCTCGAGCGCCTGGCGGAACTTATCCGATACGAGAGACTCGAGCACCTCTTGCCGGACCTCGCGGGCGAAGCGTGACTTGATCAGCGACTCCGGCACCTTGCCCGCGCGGAATCCCGGGATGCGCGCGATCTTTGCATAGCGGCGCGTTACCTGGCGAAAGGCCTTGTCAACGTCAGCCGCCGGCGCCTCCACCTCGATGGAGCGCGTCAGCTCCGGGTTCAGCGTCGGAGCCGGCGCGTGGTGATGGTGCTCGTGGCCGGTGTGGTCGTGATCATGATCGTGCTGCGCCTCGGCGGCTACGGCATCCGGCGTGGCAGAAAAGGTCTCTTCGTTGGTGGTCTCTGTGGGGCTCAAAGCTTGTCTCTCGGTGGTAGGAAGTTACGCAGAATTGCGTACAAAAAATCGGGAAGCAGCGGTTTTCAGATGCGCAAGGGCTTACGCGGGTCGCAGCTTCGATGGTCATTACAAAGGATACGAGCCGCTGCCGTGCAGGGTCAAACCGGCGGCTACTGCGGCGTGCCGGTGTTCGTAACTGTATTCGTCGGATTATTTGCCGTTGGCGGCAACGCAGGAGTCGCCAGGGAGAAGATTTCCAGCCGCACATGCCACTGCAGACTTTCGCCCGGCTGCAGACTCACGATGCCGGTGTCATCCGGGTTCGGCCACTCATGTCCGAACGGATCATCGACATTCGTGTCCGGCTCAATCGAAATCCACCGTTCGCCGGCTGGAGCCACGATCCGCATGAACTTGATGTTTGCCGTCAGCGGGATCACTCGAAGACCATAGCCCGCGCCTGGATCGCGAATCTCGGCAATCGGGCCATCGCCGAGCAATCCGCTCTGCAGGTTGGTGTAGGTGTCGTTGTAACTCACATCATCCAGCCGCGTTCCCCGCGCCCGGATCAGGTCCGCTGTCGTGCCGGCCGTCATCACGGTTTTGCTGGTGGGCAGGCCGGTCCTGCGGTCGATCTCAATCTTCGTGATCGATGGAATCACCACGCGCACATCGGGGCGGTCTCCCGCGAGCGCAAAGACCGGATGCCAGCCTACGCCTGCCGGTGTCGGCACCTGGCCTGTATTCTGTTCCGTCACCGTCAGATCCAGCGTTCTCTCCGCCAACTCCGCACGGACGGTGAGGTCCATCATCGACGGCCACTGTCCGGAGAACGATCCGGCATGATAGATGGCCGTGACTGCCTGGCCGTCGGGAATTGTGTCGGTGCTGATATTGTCGGCCGGCCGGTCCAGCATCAGCCCCATCGTGGAGATCGTACTGCCCGGATGCATCGGCGGGAACGTGATCCGCTCGCCGTCCCACACGCTCTCCAGCGTTGACGACGTCGAGGTCGGCGATCCCGTCAGCCGGCCCGCCCACGGCGCGAGAATTGCCGCTCCAAAGCTGGTACTGACGCTGCCGTTCGCGTCTTCTCCGGCGCCCGTCAGAACCCGCATGGCATCCGTGAGCGAGGGTGAAAGCAGAATCGGCACCTCGCCCTTGCCCGGTACGCTGGCGGTAATCTGCAGCAGATTCATACCGCGGCCGGGAAGCAGCATCGCCGACAAAAACTCCGGTTCTCCGCTGATCGCACTGGGCGAGCGCCGGAGCGTTACCGGAGCCTGGCCGCCCGGGCCGCTCTCCATCTTCGGCTCCGGCGTTACCGGAATAACTCGCTCTTTCAGTTTGTGATAGTTGCCGTGGCCGCTCTCATGAGCCGCGATGAGCAAAATCGCGCACAGAAGTCCCACCAGGGTGGGGGTCAGGTATCCCGATTTGGAGAATCGGTGCAGAGGCGAGGGCGCTTCTGCTTCGCTTCTCTGCCGATTTCCCAGGTTCATTCTTCTCTCTTTCTCGTCATAGCGCGCCTCAACGATACTATCGTCTCAGGGGTCGCTGTTGCTTAGACGGGAACCAGATGCGGTAAGAGCAAAGAAGTCCGCCCCAGCCGCTCTCGTAAACCTTACAGCTCTTCATCAACAAATCGCCGGATGTGAGCGCTGCCCGAGACTTCGCGACTACTGCAAGGGCATCGGTGAGCGCAAGCGTCGCGCCTACATCGACCAGACCTACTGGGCCCGGCCCGTTCCTGGCTTCGGCGACCCACGCGCCCGCGTCCTGACACTCGGCCTGGCCCCAGGAGCCCACGGCGGCAACCGCACCGGACGCATCTTCACCGGCGACGGCTCGGGTGACTTCCTCTATCCCGTCCTCCACGACGCCGGCTTTGCCAACCAACCCACCTCCACTGGCATTCGTGACGGCCTGCGCCTGCGCGGCATGTGGATCAGCGCCGTCGTGCGCTGCGCCCCACCCGGCGATAAGCCCACGCCGGACGAGATCCGCAACTGCGCGGCGCACCTGGCGCAGGAATTAGACCTTTTGCCGCGGGTCAAGGTGGTTGTCTGCCTGGGAAAGGTTGCCTGGGATGGCTATCTCGCGCACCTTCTGCGCGCGGGCATCATCGAGCGACGCGCCGCCTTCGTGTTTGGCCATGGCGCCGAGTACAAACTCCCGAACGGCATCACGCTGCTCGGCAGCTATCATCCTTCACTTCGCAACACGAACACAGGCAAGCTCAACCGTGCGATGCTTTTGCGGATCTTCATGCGCGCTCGCGCTCTTGCCGGCCTGGACTGATATCTCCACAGTCCAACCTCGCACATCCTCAGGGAATCCAAACAACAGTTACCGGAGGTGCAAATGCGTCAGAAGACATTTTGGATTGCGTTTGGTTTAGGACTCGTCGCCGGCGGCGCCACGGCCATTCTGCTGGCCCCACAGTCCGGCGCCGCCACACGCCGCAAGCTGCGGCGCAGCATGGAGGACCTCAGCGACAACCTGCAGGACGCAGGCGACTACATGAAGGATCAGGCCGACCGCCTGACCAAGCAGGCTCAACAGCTGATCAACACAGGCAAGGAGCAGTTCGGCAGCGTCGTCGATACGGCGACAGGCTATATTAAGACCGCTAACAAGGCCGCGCAGTCCGTCACAAAGCTCATGTAAGAGCTTCAACCACTACTTCAAGCTCGTACTCATAACGACAGAAAAGAAAAGGGCGCGCCGCACAAATGCCGCGCGCCCTTTGATTTTTTCCTGCTTCGGTTAGACGGCGGTCAGAGCCAGGCCTGCCAGCTTCTCTTCGCCCTCATTCGATACCGGACGATAGAACAACTGGTTGGTCTCGAGGTAGACCTCCAGGAACGCCGGCCGCTCCGCAATCTGCCCCGCGATGAGTGCCTCTGAAAGCGGGTCCTCGATGAACCGCTGCAATGCACGGCGTAGCGGACGCGCTCCGTAGTTGCGGTCAACCAGCGTCTTCTCCAGAATCCAGCGCTTCGCATCGTCGTGGACGCTGATCGTAATCGCCTTGTGCACGAGGTTGACATTCAGCTGCTGGACCAGAAGCTCCAGGATCTGCATCAACTCGATGTCCCCCAGCGAGGTAAAGACGATAACCTCATCCAGCCGATTCAGGAATTCAGGGTTGAATGTCCGCTTGACCTCGGACATCACCATCTCCTGCATCTTCTCCAGCACCACCTCGTCCTTGGACGACTGGAACCCGAGTCCCTCGCGCTTCATCAGGTGCTTGGCCCCGATGTTCGAGGTCATGATCAGGATCGTGTTCTTGAAGTCGACGGTGTTGCCGAGTCCATCCGTGAGCTGCCCGTCTTCAAACACCTGCAGCAGCAGGTTGAAGACATCTGGATGCGCCTTCTCAACCTCATCGAGCAGCACGACCGAATACGGGCTGCGCTTCACACGCTCGGTAAGCTGGCCGCCCTCCTCGTAGCCGACGTATCCCGGAGGCGAGCCGATCAGCTTCGACACCGAGTGCTTTTCCATGAACTCCGACATATCGAAGCGGATGAGCGACTTCTCCGAACCGAACAGGAACTGCGCCAGCGTGCGCGCAACCTCCGTCTTGCCGACGCCCGTCGGCCCCAGGAACAGGAACGAGCCGATTGGACGATTGGGATTCTTCAGACCAGCACGCGAGCGCCGGATCGACCGCGCCAGCGCTGAGATCGCCTTGTCCTGCGCGATCACCCGCTTGTGCAGCTCCTCCTCCACGCGCAGCAGCTTCTGCGTCTCTTCTTCCTTGATCGAGGTAATCGGAACGCCGGTCCACCGCGACACCACATCCTCAATGTCCTCGCGCGTCACAATGCCCGAGCTCGACTCATCAAGATGATACTTGTCGCGCAGCGCCCGCAGGTTATCGCGCTCCTTGCGCTCTTCGTCTGAGTAGAACCGCGCCTTCTCGAACTCGTGGTTCGCAATCGCGTTCTCCATGCGGTGCACGATGAACTTGATGCGCTTCTGGACCTCGGTCAGCTCCTCGGGCAGCGTGGTCTGCCGCAGCTTCACACGCGCGCCAGCCTCGTCGATCAGATCGATCGCCTTGTCCGGAAGGAAGCGGTCGGGAATGTAGCGGTTCGAGTGCGCCACCGAGAAGCTGATCGCGTCATCCGTGTAGCTGACGGCGTGAAACTTCTCATAGCGCTCCTTGATGCCCATAATGATCTTGACCGCGTCCTCTTCGTTCGGGGGCGGCACTTTCACGGCCTGGAAGCGCCGCTCCAGCGAGCGGTCCTTCTCGATTGACTTGCGGTACTCCGCGGGCGTGGTCGCTCCGATGCACTGGATCTCGCCCCGCGAGAGCGCCGGCTTCAGGATGTTCGCCGCATCCAGCGAGCCTTCTGCCGATCCCGCGCCGACCAGCGTATGCAACTCGTCGATGAAGACGATGGAGTTCTGCGACTCCATCAGCTCCTTCATGATCGTCTTCAGCCGCTCCTCAAACTGGCCGCGGTACTTGGTGCCGGCAACGATCAGCGAAAGATCCAGCGACAGCACGCGCTTATCGGCGAGGAAGCTTGGCACCTCGCCATCAGCAATCTTCTGCGCCAGCCCTTCGACGATGGCAGTCTTGCCAACGCCCGGCTCACCAATCAGCACCGGATTGTTCTTCGTCCGGCGGCAGAGGATCTGAATCACCCGTTCGACCTCGTGATCGCGTCCCACCAACGGGTCAAGCGTCTGCTCACTCGCTGCCTGGGTAAGGTCGCGCGAGAACTCCGCCAGCATCGACTGCTCCTGCTGCTGACGAGCCTGCTTGCCGGTTGCTGCTGCGGGTTTTTCCTGTGTAGTCCGCTGCAACTCCTCGCGGATCGCCGGCAACCGCAAGCCGCGCTCCATCAAAATCTCGGCCGCGAAGCACTTCTCCTCGCGCAAAAGCCCAAGCAGCAGATGCTCTGTCCCGATGTGCTTGTGGCTCAGCCGCTCCGCCTCTTCGGCTGCATAGGCGAGCACGTGCTTGCACTCGTTGGAAAGTGGAAGATCAACCGACGTCGAAACCTTCTCGCGAACAGTCGTGTGCTGCTCAATCTGCTTGCGAATCGATTCAACCGAGGCGTGCGAGCGAAGGAAGCGGTTGGTAAGTGCCTTATCTTCGCGCAGCAGGCCCAGCAGGAGATGTTCAGTCTCGATGTACGGCGAGCCGAACTGGCTGGCCTCGTAGCGAGCGAAGAAAATCACGCGCCGCGCTTTTTCTGTGTAGCGTTCGAACATGCTCCCCCTTCGAACTGCGCTCCGGTTCTTTGAGCGCCGGAGCGCTTCTGGACCGTGGCCTGCGCCGCGTTGCCCTGCGGCGAAAAAGAACTGAGTGCCTCAAAGGCAGCCAGGGTGGTTGAAGTGCCCCTAGTGTATCTGTAAGAGTGCGGTCCAGTGCCACCCCACAAACGTACAAGGAGCCTTAAATTGGACGCATTTGTGGGAAAACGGATGCAAATAGCACTTCGCCCGAAGGTATCATGCGGAGCGGCAACCGCTCGGGCCGTTTTCCAGCGAAGAAAACGGCATTCGTGAGCTCTGACGGGGCGAAGTATCGGGCAGAAATGCCTTGGCATCTAAACAGAGACAAGGTGACCTTCAGCCAACCGCAGCACCCGGTCGCAGCGGCGCGCGAACTCTGTATTGTGCGTGACAATGACGCTGGTCAGACCGTGCTCATGATGCAATTGCTGTACCAGACCGAAGACCCGGTCCGCTGTGCCGGCGTCCAGATCGCCAGTCGGCTCATCCGCAAGCAGCACCTTCGGTTGCGTCACCAGCGCGCGCGCAATCGACACCCTCTGCTGTTCGCCGCCGGACAGCTCTCCCGACCGGTTCGCCGCCCGCCCGCTCAGCCCCACACGCTCCAGCCAGGCTGCCGCCTGCTGCATGGCGTCCGGCCGCGCAACACCACGGGCAAGCAGCGGAAGGGCGACGTTCTCGACTGCGCTGAACTCCGGCAGTAAGTAGTGGAACTGCCAGACGTACCCAATCTCCCGGTTACGGAAGGCGGAGGCCTCAGCCTTGGACAGTCCCGTGACGTGGGTGAAGCCGCACCACACCTCGCCTGCCGTGGGTTCATCCAGCGCCGCCAGGATGTGCAGCAGCGTACTCTTGCCCGCGCCCGACTCTCCGATGATGGCCACCATCTCACCCGCCTCCACCTGCAGGTTCAGATCGTGGAAGAGTTCGAGGTCCGGCGTCCCCGGCGCGACGGATGGATACGTCTTCCTCAGCCCGAAGGCACACAGCAGCTCGTCGCACTTCTTCATGACGTTACAGCGGAGTTCGCTGCTGCAGGCTCCTGCGCCCGCGCACCGCTGCCCGGTCGTATAGACGGATTCCACTCCGCGCGGAAGGCAATGGCAAGCCGGTTCCACGCGTTGATGGTGGCGATGGCGAACGTCAGGTCGACGAGGTCCTTCTCCTTGAAGTACTCGCTTACCGCGGCATAGGCATCGTCGGACGCATGTCCGTCCTGGATATTCGTAATCTCCTCGGTCCACGCAAGTGCCGCGCGCTCTCGGGGCGTGAACGCATCCGACTCGCGCCAGTTTGCCACGGCATTGATCCGCGACTCGGGCTCGTTGGCATGTTTCAGCTCCTTCGTGTGCATTCCGATGCAGAAGCCACAACGATTGAGCTGCGATGCGCGGAGATCAACCAGTCCGAGGAGTACTGCATCAAGGGATGTCGCAGTGCGCAAATAATGACCCAGCGATTGGAGAGACTTGTAAGCTTCAGGAGCGAGCTTCGGATAGGGAAGACGCGGCATAAAGACCTCTGACAGCAAGAATACTGGCTATTCGTAGCGCAGAGCTTCCGCCGGAAGGATACTCGCGGCCGAATGCGATGGATAGAGAGTTGCGAGCAGCGAAAGCCCGAGTGAGACGGCCAGCACAATCAGCGCATCCGTGATTCGCGGAGCGAAGGGCAAATAGCTGATCGAATACACGCTCGGATCCAGCGGGATGAACCTGTAGTGTGCGCCAAGCAAACTGCCTGTATAGCCGACGATCAATCCGAGCACGCTGCCAATCACCGAGATGAGCAGACCTTCCAGAAGAAAGATTCGCCGTACCTGCGCGCTTGACACACCGAAGCTCATCAGTACGGCAATGTCTCGCGACTTCTCCATCACCATCATCGTGAGAGCGATGAGAATATTGAGCGCTGCGATGACGACAATCAGCGCGAGGATGATGAACGTCACAACCTGCTCCAGCTTTAGCGCGCGAAATAGCTCGCGGTTCTGATCGATCCACGTGGTCGCCTGAAATCCAGGTCCGGCGGCAAACTCCAGATCCTTCGCAACCTGAGGCGCTCGATACAGATCGTCCAGCTTGAAACTCAGCACCGAAATGAGATCCGGCTCAGAGAACAGGTGCTGCGCGTCCGACAAGCGCATGAAGGCGTAGGCCGAGTCGTACTGATAAAACCCTGAATCAAAAATCCCCGCGACTCGAAACCGCTCATAGCGCGGCACAAGCCCGAGTGGCGTCAGCTCACCCTGCGGGCTGGTAACCAGCACCGTATCGCCGACTCCCGCCCCCAGTGTCAACGCCAACTCATTCCCAAGCACAATAGGCGGCGGCTCCGGCCCGGAGGTTGTCACCGGATTCAGCTCCGTGTACGAACCTTGCTTCACAGCCTGGAGCAGGTTGCCGACGCGGAGTTCGTCGTGGGGGAGGATGCCTTTGATGAGGGCGCCCCCGGAGCGGGCGCCGCGGGAGATGAGGACCTGGCCGTAGAGGCCGGGGGCAACGGCTGACACGTGGGGTTGGGTGGAGAGGCGCTGCATGAGCGGGCGCCAGTCGCGGATGCCGTCGCCGGCAGACCGCATGAGCTCCACGTGGGCGAGCGCGCCGACGAGGCGCTGCTGGAGGTCCCGGCGCATGCCGTTGGTGATGGCTAAGGCGATGATGAGCGCGGCGACTCCGGCGGCGATGCCGAGAACGGAGATCGCAGTGACCAGACCGACGACCGCTTGTCGCCGCCGAGCTCTCAGGTAACGCGCCGCAATAAACAATTCAAAGCGCATGGGAGGTCAGGATACTGGGTACCCCCTCCCCCCGGCTATTTTTGTGCAAAGTCTTCAGAACAGGTTAGTTAGGGTTGGACTTCGAGGATCGTCCTTTTTGCAAAGTATTGATCTGCAATGACTTAGGTTGCGTGATGCCTGTAAAGTCTTGAGATCAGGCAAGTTGGCCGAATTCGCGGAGGTGGGTCGACGGAGGAATGCCCCTGTTTGTGGACGAGGTTTGTCAAGTCGCTCGACACTGTTTGGAGAGGATGAGGATGACCTTCAGAGCGTTAGCGGCGGCCATGTTGCTGATTGCAGTTCCAGGGTTCCGGGGCGGGGTGCATGCGGAGCAGCGGAAGGCGCCGACGCTGGATGAGATTCTCGAGCGGCTGGAAGACCTGAACCATTACGACTTGGCTGCGTTTTCGGAGCGGGCCGGGAGCGCGGCGAGCAGGCGATCGGCTGTGTCATCGGGCAGGCCGATGGTTTGTGCTGCGACGCGCAGCTGCGTTTCGGTGATGGATCGCATGCGGCGCAGTATATCGGCCTCACTCTACATCCGCAGCATCTTTCTGCGGGGCGGAATCGTGCCTCGCATCGCTCGGTGGGCGATAGGTTCTGAACCATTCCGAAACTAGTGAAAGTCTTTGAATGGCTGGGTGAAGAACTGGTCAACCTGTTTGTCGAAGTCGTCCGTGTGTTGTTTCAACGTGCCGTGCCCGGAGTCAGGAACGACCCAGAGGTTCGCGTGGGGGATGTTCTGGTAGATGAGGACGGTGTGGGTGATGGAGATCTCGTCGTGGTCGCCGCAGATGATGAGCGACGGCGCCTTGATGGTGTGGAGCTGGGCGAGTGTGATGTGGGGTTCCTTCCAATCGAGCAGGAAGAGCTTGCGGTCGTTTTTTTGTTTGGCAGTGGTGTAGATCTTGTGGAGGCCGGACTCGTACTCCCGCTTTTCTTCGTCCCATAGACCCGGCCTGAAGGCGTCGGCGCTGGGCCATAGGTTGGCGCCAGTGGAGGCGAGCCGCTTTACTTTCTCAGGATGGCGGATGGCCAGGAGCAGGGCGTTGATGCCACCGTCGCTCCAGCCGATGACGTAGGCAGAGTGGATGTGCATGGCATCGAGCAGGGCGGCAAAGTCGTCGGCCATCATCTCGAAGGTGAGTGGATGGTTGGGGTCGAGGGATTTGCCCTGCGAACGGCTGTCGGCGAGGATGACCTTGTAGTGCGTGGCGAAGTAAGGCACATTTTTGTCGAACGCACTGATGCTGCCGTTGTTGCCGTGGATCATGAGCAGGGGCGGACCGGAGCCGTAGACCTCGGTGTACATCCTGAAACCGTTGATGTCGTAGAACCTGCCGGCTGCAGGATTGTTGCCGTAGGGGATCGACTTGGTCTGCTGAGCGGTGGCTGTTTGAGCCAGAAGAAAGACGGCGAAGATTAATGTCGTGAGGTATTTCACGCGAGAAGCATACCCCAGGGGCTAAAGCCCTTTATTCATTCGCGGTTATGGCCTGCGTTTTCTCGCACGTTTTCACGCGCGATGCCCACCTTAGCGACGATGAAAACCCCACCCCAGCGAGCGAGCTCGCCGGGGACCCCGTTCGTCGCGAAGATGGGGCACCCGGAGTTTTGGCGATCCCGACTCAGGGGGTGAGGACGGCGCGGTAGCGGACCTGGTTTTTCTTGACGCGGGAGACCGCGGTGTTGGCGTCCTTCATGGGGAAGCGCTCGGTGACGGCCTGGATGTTGTGGCGGGCGGCGACTTCGAGCATCTCGCGGAGGTCGCGGGGGCTGCCGATGCTGGAGCCGGCGACGGTGAGCTCGTTACTGATGAGCGCGCCGCCGGGGATCTGGAGCGGCGAGGGGCCGGCGCCGAGGATGACGAGCGTGCCCTTGGGGCGAAGGGCTTCGATGAAGTGATGGAGGTCCTGGTCGCCGGAGACGGTGGAGAGGATGAGGTCAAGCGAGCGCGCGTACTTTTTGATGGCCGAGGTCTCGCGGGTGTTGACGAAGGCGTGCGCGCCGAGCGAGAGGGCTTCGGCTTCCTTGTCCTTGGAGGACGAGAAGGCGATGACTTCCGAACCGAAGGCGCGGGCGAACTGGATGGCGAGGTGGCCGAGGCCGCCGATGCCGATGACGCCGACGCGTGAGGCGGGGCGGGCTCCGCGGTTGCGGAGCGGGGCGTAGACGGTGACGCCGCCGCAGAGGAGCGGGGCGGCGTTGACGCTGTCGAGGGCGTCGGGAACGGGGACGGCGAAGCGGCTGTTGACGCGGACGGAGGTGGCGAATCCGCCGTGGCGGCCGACGCAGGTGGGCTGGGCCTTGGGGCAGAGATGCTCCTCGCCGGAGCGGCACCACTCGCAGATGCCGCAGGAGTCTGCCTGCCAGCCGATGCCGACGCGCTGGCCGACGGTGGGACCGTGGACGGCGGAGCCGAGAGCGGTGACGGTGCCGATGATCTCGTGGCCGGGGATGAGAGGGAAGCGGGAGATACCCCAGTCGTTGTCGATCAGGTGGATATCGGAGTGGCAGACGCCGCAGTGGGAGACGCGGACCTCGACGTCATAGGGGCCCAGATCGCCGGGAGAGTAACGGAAGGGGAGGAGTTGAGCTCCGGCGGCGTGAGCCGCGAATCCCTGGATATCCGACATGACAGACACATCTCCAAAGACGTTCCGGTGATAACCAGCGAGTGACTGCAAGGTTATATCAGAGTGATGTGTGGAGGGGCTTTGGTGCGGGAGGCGAGATGTGTGATAATCGGTTTGCGCCTCTGGTCGGGACGATCCCCCACCGATCGTTTCCCTTGATAGGAGGCGCGAGATGTACGCGAATGGGCCGCTTGCACCCCCCGGCGGCCCTTCGTGCGTCTGTCCTTCGACTTCGGCCTGCGGCCTTCGCTCAGGATGACGGTGTGTGGGTGGGTGGCGCTGGGGGCGAAACGGAGCGGCGGGCGACTCGTCTTAAGGAGTAGATAAGGCGTAGAACTGGAATAGAGAATTCGGGTCCCCGATGGGCGTAAGGGAGCAGGCAGCATGAAGAAGGGATGGATCTGGCGGGCGGGTCTGGCGGTGAGTCTGGTGACGGCGGGTGCGGCGCCGATGCTGGCGCAGAGTGCGCCGGCGAGCGCTCCGGCGCAGCAGCAGCAGAAGAAGCCGGCCCCGCCGGCGACGACGGATGACAGCGCCGGGCCGGATACGGGCACGGATGGAATCGTGCTGCCGAAGAAGAACACGGAGGAGACGCCGCCGCCGGCTCCTGCGGAAGAGAAGATCAAGAATCCGAATAATGAGACGTTCTCGATGCGGGTGGATGTGCCGATCGTGAACCTGGATGTGAATGTGCTGCTGGATAAGACGCACCAGTTTGTGCCGGGGCTGAAGCCGGATAATTTTCTGGTGACGGAGGATGGGGTCGAGCAGAAGGTGCAGTCGGTGCGGCTGACGAAGACGCCGATTACGGCGGTGATGCTGCTGGAGTTTGCGTCGAACTCGTACTGGTTCATCAACGATATGCAGAATGCGGCGGTGGCGTTCTTCAGGACGCTGCAGCCGGAGGACTACGTCGCGGTGGCGACGTATGACATGCGCACGCATATCCTGTGCGACTTTACGAATAACCAGGCGACGATTGCAGAGGCGCTGCAGAGCCTGATGATTCCGGGGTTCAGCGAGACGAACGAGTTTGACGCGCTGTACGAGATGCTGGACCGGCTGAGCAGAGTGGAGGGGCGGAAGTACATCATTCTGATCTCGAGCGGGCGCGACACGATGTCGAAGATCACGCTGGACAAGATGCTGGCGAAGATCAAGGCGACGCCGAATGTGACGATCTTTACGATCAGCACGGGCGGGATGATCAGGGAGATGTCGGGCGGCGGCATGGGCATGGGTGGCGCGGCGCGGCACATGGACTACCTGCAGGCCGATAACGAGATGCGCACGTTTGCGGAGATGACAGGCGGCATGTGGTTCAGCCCGGTCTTCCAGGGCGCGCTGCCGGATATTTTTTCGCAGATCAATGAGTCGATCCGGAACCAGTATGTGGTGACGTACAGGCCGACGAATACGGCGAATGACGGAAGCTATCGCAAGGTGAAGGTGTACCTGGTGGATCAGGAAGGCAAGCCGCTGAAGATGCAAGATGAGAAGGGCAAGCCTGTGAAGTACTCGGTGATTGCGCGCGACGGATATAGAGCGAAGCTGCCGGTGGAATAAGCACAAGGGCGATGTTGTTGTAGGGTGGGATGTGCCGGTGGAGGCGGGCACATTTGCGTTTGCGATTGATTGCGGGACTGTTTGGGATTGTGGTGTTTGGGTGGGGCGCGGCGCGAGCTCAGCGCGTGGTGCTGCAGCGTGATAACGCGACGGTTGTGCTGGAAGGGTATGCGCCGGGAATCGTGCGCGTGACGATGAGTCTGGATGCTGCGGCGGCTCAGAGGGGGCCGGGTGTCGGGATTGTGGCGCAGCCGGCGGCGAGCGGGTGGACGCATGCGGCGAGTGATACGGGGGATGAGTATCGGTCGGATGAATTGGTGGTGAAGGTGGGGGCGTATCACCACAAGGAGCCGACGGGCACGGGTGCGGACATTGCGAAGTACTTTGTGGGATCGACGCCGGGGTTTGGGTTGGAGATTGACCGCGCGGATGGGCAGCGGGTGCTGAAGATGGATGGATGGGAGATGTCTGTGCCGAACCATAAGGACGGCGACGCGGATGTCTTGTTGGATAGAAGGCCGAAGGACGATGCGTTCTACAGAGTGGGAGCGACGTTTGCGGCGCCGAACGATGAGCACTACTACGGGCTGGGGCAGAACCAGCAGGGCGGGCTGGATCTGCGCGGCAGGTCAATTGAATGTGCGCACGACTACGATGCGGCGGCGGGGCCGAGTGTGTGTGTGCCGTTTGTGGTGACGAATAAGGGGTACGCGATTGTGTGGGACAACCCGTCGAAGACGCGGGTTGATTTTGCGTTCAACGAGCGGACGAAGTGGACGTCGCAGGTGGGGCAGCGGGTGTCGTTTTTCGTGATTGCCGGCGATACGTACGACAAGTTGTATGAGGGCTATCGGCTGCTGACGGGCGATGTGCCGATGCTGCCGAAGTCGGCCTATGGGTACATCCAGTGCAAGCAGCGATATACGACGCAGAAGGAGCTGCTGGATGTCGCGCGGGGATATCGCGAGCGGAAGCTGCCGGCGGATGTGATGGTGGTGGACTGGTTCTACTTTACGAAGATGGGCCAGATGGATATGGATCCGCGGTACTGGCCGGACCCGAAGGCGATGAATGACGAACTGCACCGGATGGGATTTCATTCGATGATCAGTGTGTGGCCGCGATATGTGCCGGAGGACAGGTACTACGCGACGATCTTGAAGAATGGATGGTTTGAGCATCTGGCGGATGGGACGCCCACGAATGGGCTGCCGTATGACAAGGCGGGGTCGGACATTGATACGACCAATCCGGATGCGGCGAAGTGGTTCTGGGATCGGATCAACGAGAACTTTGTGGCAAAGGGGTTCGACAGCTTCTGGGCGGACGAGACCGAGCCGGATCTGCCGCCGAATGGGAGCTATCTGCATATTGGTCCGGGGACGGAGTACTTCAATGTGTATCCGTACTTTCA
>DASRGC010000027.1:0-29029 GCA_035651235.1 Acidobacteriaceae bacterium | reverse complement strand
ATCCGGTGCGCCGCCGTGACAATCCGCTGCGCCCCACCGCCCATCGTCGTGTCGATCAGCGTAAAACTATCGCTCTCGCGAACGAGATAGCAGTTGAACAGACTTAATCGGGTGAACTGATGGCCAAAGGGGGTGAGTTGACGGACTTTCATATCAGGCACTTAGGATGCGGTGTCGATAACGCCAGATGCAATATGCTCTCGATACAATGGAAGGGTGCATAGTCACGGGCAGCCGAACGCCGCGATGAAGGGCATCCTGAAGCTGTCGCTGGCGCTCACGTTCCTCTACATCCTCGCGACGTTTATCTTCGGCCTGCGCGCCCATTCTCTCGCGCTGCTGTCCGAAGCCGGACACAACGTCTCCGACTTCCTCGCGCTGGCACTGAGCTTCTTCGCCGTCTATCTGCAAACCCGCCCCGCCACCGACCAGCGCACCTTCGGCTATCAACGCGCCGGCGTGCTCGCCGGATTTGTGAACGCGCTGACGCTGATCGTTCTCTCGGTGTGGCTCGCGATCGCCGCGGTCCACCGCTTCGCTGTTCCGATCACCGTCCAGCCAAAGCTGATGATGATCGTCGCCGCAGCCGGCGTTGTCATGAATGGAGTGATCGCAGCGCTGCTCTGGAAGTTCTCGCGCGACGTGAACATCCGCAGCGTCTTCCTCCACATGCTTAGTGACACAATCTCCACCGCGGCGGTCATTGTCGGCGGTCTGTTCATTCGACTCACTGGATTTCAATGGATCGACCCGCTGCTCTCACTCCTGATCGCCGTGATGATTCTCTGGAGCTCAGTGTCGATCGTGCGTGAGACGCTGCACATCCTGCTCGAAGGAACGCCACGCTCGATCGACCTCAACGAGATCCGCACCGCCATGCAGTCGGTCGAGGGAGTCGTCGGCGTGCACGACCTTCACGTCTGGAGCCTCACCGCACAGACGCACGCGCTCGCCAGCCACGTGCAGGTAGTCGAGATGCCCCTGACCGAATGCGAGTCGGTGCTGGAACGCCTGAACCATCAGCTTCGCGATCATTTCGGGATCAGCCACACGACCATCCAGATCGAGATCACCAACTGCCCAACGGTGGACGGCTGCAGCCAGCCCCCGGCGCCCGATGCCGTGGATGCACACTCGCATCACCACCACGGCCCCGCTCACAGTCACGCGCATTGAAACCAGTTAGAGAGTGAGGGGTTAGGAAGTTAGGAAGTAACTGCCGATGCCTATTCGCTAACTCGCTAACCCCTCACTTCCTGACTGCTCTGCTCTACACCAACTGCGCGTCGAGCGTAATCTCCGCAGCCTTCAGCAGACGTGAAATCGGGCAACCTTCCTTGGCCTTCTTGGCGAGCTCGTCGAACTTGTCGCGCTCGATGTTGGGCACACGTGCGCGCGTGGTCAGGTGAATCTTCGTGACGGTCGGGCCGTCTTCCGTCTTCTCCATCGTGACCACAGCAGAAGTCTCGAGCGACTCCGGTGCGTGATCGACGCTGGTGAGCTGCCCGCTGAGCGCCATGGTAAAGCAGCCCGCGTGCGCGGCTGCAATCAGCTCCTCGGGATTCGTGCCAACGCCGTTCTCAAACCGCGTGCTGAAGCTGTACTGCGTGTCCTTGAGGACTCCGCTCTGGGTGCTGATACTGCCTTTACCGTCCTTCAGTCCGCCGTGCCACACTGCCGATGCGCTGCGATCCATGGTGATGTCTCCTTCAGAGTTCCGTTGCGATTTCAGATGCGAGAGGTCCAGACAGTAGAGAGCTGGACAATGGAAAAAACCGTGCGGACTCTCGCGCACCGCCTCTTCTACTGTCTACTGTCTACCTGTCTGCTGTCTATTGCCTACGATCCGTGCAGATAAATAAATCGCAACAGAAACAGCACGGCCAGCAGATACAGCATCCAGTGCTGGCGGCGGCCGTGACCGGTGGCAAGCTCCAGCGCGGCAAAGCTGATGATGCCGAAGGAAAGGCCGGTCGCAATCGAGTACGTCAGCGGGATCGTAAGAATCGTGAGGAATGCCGGGACGGCGACGCGCGGCTCGTCCCAGTCGATGCGTGATGCACTGGCGACCATCAACGCGCCGACCAGAATCAGCGCGGGCGCCGTCGCAAAGGTGGGAATGGCACCGACGACGGGCGCGACAAAGATGGCGATGAGGAACAGAATGCCCGTGACGATGGCCGTCACGCCCGTGCGTCCGCCGACAGCAACGCCGGATGCGCTCTCGATGTAGCTGGTGACCGTTGACGTTCCGGCAAGTGAGCCGACGACGGTGGAACTCGCATCGGCGAAGAAGATGCGATCGAGCCGCGGGATGGTGTGGTCTTCAGCGATCAGCCCCGCGCGCTCGGTGACGGCGACCAGCGTGCCGATGTTGTCGAAGAGATCGACGAACAGGAAGACGAAGATGATCTCCAGCGCATTCAGATGCAGCGCCCCGCGAATGTCGAGATGAAATGCCGTGCCGCGCAGAGCGAGCGGAGAGAAACTCATCGGCTGCCAGTGCACCTGGCGGCACGCGATCCCCACGACCATTGTGCCCAGAACTCCAATGAGCATCGCGGCGCGCACGCGGAAAGCCTGGAGCACAGCGATAAGCAGGATCCCGAAGATCGCGAGCAGCGTGGACGGGGCGTGCAGATTCCCCAGCGTGACGATGGTCGCGGAGCTCGGCACAATGATGCCCCCGTTGCGCAGACCGATGAACGCAATGAATAGACCGATGCCCGCAGCAACCGAAGCGTGCAGTTGATACGGAATCGCTGCGAGCAGGCGCTGGCGGATGCCGCCGAACGTAAGCAGAAGGAAGATGATGCCGGAGAGAAAGACCGCGCCGAGCGCCGTCTGCCAAGGCACGCCCATGCCTCTCACGACCGTGTACGTGAAGTACGCGTTGAGGCCCATCCCGGGCGCGAGGGCGAGCGGGTAGTTTGCGAGCGCTCCCATCACGATCGATCCGAACGCCGCGCACAGACAGGTGGCAATCGTCACCGCGGCGATCGGCATGCCCGTTTCCGCAAGAATCGACGGGTTCACGAAGATGATGTACGCCATCGTGATAAACGTCGTGAGGCCGGCGAGGATCTCGGTGCGCCAGTCGGTGGCGTGCTCCGCGAAATGGAAGTAGCGTTCCAGTCGGCTGCGCATTCGTCGGCTGGTCTCCTGGCGCGCAAGATGGGACAGCAAGCTGCGGGTGGTTGCAGTTAGGATAGCTTGGCGCGACTAGTCGACGCCGATGTCTTCGTTCCAGATCTCCGGGTGCGCGGCGATGAAGCCTTTGAGCAGGTCGAAGCACTCCGGCGAATCCAGATCGACGACTTCGATGCCGAGCCCGCGCAGCCAGTCGATGCCACCCTGGAAGGTGCGCGACTCGCCGACGATGACCTTGCGGAAGCCAAACTGGCGCACGAGTCCGCTGCAATACCAGCAGGGCGCCAGCGTGGTCACCATGATCAGATCGCGGTAGCTGCGCTGGCGGCCGGCGCGGCGGAACGCGTCGGTCTCGCCGTGGATCGACGGGTCGTCCTGCTGCACGCGGCGATTGTGGCCGCGGCTGACCAGCGTGCCGTCGGCGCGAAAGATGGCAGCGCCGATAGGAATGCCGCCTTCCGCCAGGCCGGCGCGCGCTTCGTCGAGAGCAACAGCGAGCATGGCCGCGTCGCCGGTATAAATCGGTTCACTCATGCGGCTCAGGATAACGCTCCGCTGCGGTAGGATTTATGTCAAATCATGAATACATTTCGGCTCACTCGCCTCGCTCTCGTGACAACTTTGGCTGTGTCTGGTTTGGCTGCCTGCTCTGCGCAGAATGGACCCGCTACGCTGACGATCGATCCTTCGCAGATTGCGCATCCGGTGAGCCGCCATCTGTACGGGCTCATGACCGAGGAGATCAACCACTCCTACGAAGGCGGGTTGTACGCCGAGATGGTGAGCAACCGCACGCTGCGCTGGAGCTGGTCCGGTCCCGAAGGATGGATGCTCGTGCAGCGCGGGAACTCCGTTGCCGCAATGGACAGCGACAAGACCACCGGTCCGAGTGCGGCGCTGCCGTACAGTGTGCGTTTGACTGTCGATGCAGCAACGCCGGCGAATCCGGCGGGCCTCGCGAACCACGGCTGGTGGGGTATGGCGGTGCGGCCGCACACGACCTATCACGGCTCGTTGTACGCGAAGGTGTCGAACGACATCGGGCCGCTGACGGCGGAGCTGATCAGCGATGCGACCGGCGAGGTACTGGCGAAAGCAGAGGTGCCTCTGCACGCGGGAGATTGGTCGCGGTATGAGTATTCGCTGACGACCGCCGCGGATGTGAAGTACTCGGGCGCGAACCATCTCGAGCTGACAGTCGCGAAGCCCGGGACGCTGTGGCTGCAGTTAGTCTCGCTGATGCCGCCGACGTATCACGATCGCCCGAACGGCACGCGCATCGACCTGATGGAGCGCCTGGCTGCCATGCACCCGGCATTTCTGCGCATGCCTGGAGGCAATTATCTGGAGGGCGATACGATCGCGGAGCGCTTCGACTGGAAGAAGACGATTGGGCCAATTGTGGATCGGCCGGGACATCAAGCTCCGTGGAGTTATTGGTCGACCGACGGCTTTGGCCTGCTGGAGTTTCTGGACTGGTGTGAGGACCTGAAGATGGAGCCGCTGCTCGCGGTGTACGCGGGCTACTCGCTGCATGGCGAGCACGTGAACCCGGGCAAGGACCTGGAGCCGTACGTCCAGGATGCGATTGATGAGATCGAGTACGTGACGGGAGACACCTCCACCAAGTGGGGAGCGCAGCGCGCCAGAGATGGCCACCCAGCGCCGTTTACGCTTCACTACATCGAGATCGGCAACGAGGACGAGTTCGACAGATCGCATAGCTATCCGGGACGGTTCGCGCAGTTTGCGCTTGCGCTGCGCAAGGCCTATCCGCAGCTGAAGCTGATTGCGACAGACCCGGTGACGCAAGCCGATCCAGGCGCGCAGCCGGACGTGATCGACGATCACTATTACAAATCTCCCGCGCAGATGTTTGACCTGGTGAAGCACTACGACGACGCGCCGCGCACCGGGCCAAAGGTGTTTGTCGGCGAGTGGGCGACACGGTCAGCATCGCCGACCCCGGACATGGGCGATGCACTCGGCGATGCAGCATGGATGACCTCGCTCGAGCGCAACAGCGATCTCATCATCATGGCGAGCTACGCGCCGCTGCTGGTCAACGTGAATCCCGGCGGGATGCAGTGGCCGACGGACCTGATTGGCTATGATGCCTCGCGCACGTATGGCTCGCCAAGCTACTACGCGCAGGTGCTGTTCTCCAACCATCTCGGCGATGAGTGGCCGAAGTCATCGATCGAAAATGCTGGGCCGCGGTTCTTCTACTCGGCGACCGTCGATTCACAAACGAAGACGCTGCACCTGAAGCTGGTGAATGCTTCCGACAAGCCTCAGCCGTTGACTCTGAACATTAATGGAGTGGAGGCTGCCGAGGCTGCTGTTAGCTCGCTGCATGGCGCTTCGTTTGAGGCGACGAACACGATCGAGAACCCCGAGTTTATTCATCCTGTGCAGTCGAGGCTGCGTGTGCACGGGCCGCAGATGGAGCACACCGTGCCGCCGATGACGATTCAGGTCATCGACATTCCGCTGCGCTAGTTCGGCTAAACGACGTAGAGGCTCACGTAATCGTCTACGGACATCCTCTCGAGCTTCGCCTGGTCGGACGAAACATCGAGGATGCGCTGCTGCTGTGCGGTGTCGAAACGGCGCGCAAGATTGGCGCGGAACTTTTCGAGCAGCAGCGGGATGCCTTCGGCGCGGCGGCGCTTGTGGCCGATCGGGTACTCGACGACAACCTCGGGCAGCACCGTCCCGTCAGTCAGTTCGATGGTGAGCGCATTCGCGATGGAGCGCTTCTCAGGATCGTGGTAGTCGGTGGTGAACTGCGGGTCTTCGGCGCAGATGATCTTCGCGCGGAGGGCATCGATTCTGGCGTCTGAAGCAACGCTGTCCTCGTAGTCTTCAGCGGTAAGGCGACCGAAGATCAGCGGGACAGCCACCATGTACTGGATGCAGTGATCGCGATCGGCGGGATTGGCGAGCGGCCCCTGCTTGTCGATGATGCGGATGGCGGCTTCGTGCGTGCGGATGATCACGCGCGCGATGTTCGCCGCAGTGAGACCGCGCTCGGCGAGTTGCTTGTGCAGCGTCATCGCGGCTTCGACCGCCGTCTGCGAGTGAAACTCGGCGGGGAACGAGATCTTGAAGAGCACGTTCTCCATCACGTAGCTGGAGTACGGGCGCTGGAACTTGAACTCCTTGCCGCCGAAGCTGACGTCGTAGAAGCCCCACGTTTTTGCGGTGAGCACACTCGGGTAGCCCATCTCGCGGGTCTGCGCGATCAGCGCGAGTCGCACGGCGCGTGAGGTCGCGTCGCCGGCCGCCCAGCTCTTGCGTGAGCCGGTATTAGGCGCATGGCGATAGGTGCGCAGCGACTGGCCGTCAACCCACGCGAGCGAGACGGCATTCAGCATCTGCTCGCGCGTGAGGCCGAGGAGGTTCGCAACGACAGCGGTGCTCGCGACCTTCACCAGCACGACGTGATCGAGGCCGACCTTGTTGAAGGAGTTTTCGAGCGCGAGGCAGCCCTGGATCTCGTGCGCCTGAATCATGGCTGTGAGCACATCGCGCATGGCAAGCTTTTTCCCATTGCGCGAGAGCCAATCTGCAACCGCGAGGATGCCCCCAACGTTGTCCGAGGGGTGTCCCCACTCCGCCGCAAGCCACGTGTCGTTGAAGTCGAGCCAGCGGATCATCGCGCCGATATTGAACGCGCCCTGCACCGGATCGAGCTCGTAGCTTGTGCCCGGCACGCGCGTGCCATTCTTCATCGTCAAGCCGGGAACGACCGGCCCTAGCAGCTTCGTGCAGGCGGGAAAGTCCAGCGCCTGCAGGCCGCAGCCAAGCGTGTCGAGCAGGCAATAGCGCGCTGTTTCGTAGGCGAGTGAGCTGCTGATTTTGTAATCGCGAACGTAGTCAACGATGTCTACGAGAACCTGGTCGAAGGGCGGCCGAACGTTGGAGATGTGGGAGGACATGCGTCTTACTGCCGCTCCTCGATAGGCACAAACTCCAGATCCTCCGGGCCGGTATAGTTCGCGGCAGGCCGGATGATCTTCCCATCCTCGCGCTGCTCCATAATGTGCGCGGACCAGCCGGACGTTCGCGCAATGGCGAAGATCGGCGTGAACATCGCAGTCGGAATCCCCATCACGTGATAGGCAACGGCGGAGAACCAGTCGAGGTTGGGAAACATCCGCTTGACGTCGTACATCACAGTCTCGAGGCGCTCGGCAACGTTGTACATCGCGAGATCGCCAGTGGAGACGGAGAGATCGTGCGCAACCTGCTTGATGACGACGTTGCGCGGATCAGAGATGGTGTAGACCGGGTGGCCGAAGCCGATGATGACCTCTTTGTTCGCAACGCGCGCGCGGATGTCCTTCTCGGCCTCGTCGGGTGTGTGATAGCGCTGCTGAATTTCGAGAGCGACCTCGTTGGCGCCGCCGTGCTTGGGACCCTTCAGCGCGCCAATAGCGCCGGCGATCGCCGAGTACATATCCGAGCCGGTGCCGGCAATCACGCGTGCGGTGAAGGTGCTCGCATTGAACTCGTGCTCGGCGTAGAGGATGAGCGAAACGTGCATGGCGCGCACCCACTCTTCGCTCGGCACCTTACCGTGCAGCAGATGCAAAAAGTGGCCGCCGATGGAATCGTCCGCGGTCTCCACTTCGATGCGCTTGCCGCTGTTTGCGAAGTGATACCAGTAAAGCAGCATGGAGCCGAGCGACGACATGAGGCTGTCAGCGATGTTGAGCGCGGTCTGCGGCGTGTGCGTCTGCGGCTCAGGTTCCAGCGTGCCCAGCACGCTGACGCCGACGCGCAGCACATCCATGGGGTGCGCGCGTGCCGGCAGTTGCTCCAGCGCGGTCTTGACGCCCTGCGGAATCCCGCGCAGGCTGCGCAGACGCTTCTTGTACGCATCAAGCTCACCGCGCGCCGGCAGCTTGCCATAGAGCAACAGATAGGCAACCTCTTCGAACTCGGCCTTCGCCGCGAGATCGAGGATGTCATAGCCGCGATAGTGGAGATCGTTGCCGGTGCGGCCCACCGTGCAGAGCGCGGTGTTGCCGGCGGCGACGCCGGAGAGCGCAACGGATTTCTTCGGCTTGAATCCTGCGGGGGCGGCGATGGTGGCTGTGTCGTTCATGGGGGCACCTGATGTTAGGTTCTTTCTTTTGCGAAGAGCTCGTCGAGCTTCTGCTCATACGAGTGATAGTCGATAAAGTCGTAAAGCTCAGTGCGGGTCTGCATCGCGTCGACCACCGCGCGCTGCGTGCCGTCGCGGCGGATAGTTTCATAGACGCGCAGCGCCGCCGCGTTAGCCGCTCGGAAGGCAGAGAGCGGATAGAGTGCGAGACCAACGTTGACGGAGCGAAGCTCCTCGAGCGTGAACAGCGGCGTCGCGCCGAACTCGGTTAGATTCGCGAGCACAGGAACGCACGTGCGCTCCGCAAAGTCGCGGTAGTCGACAAGTTCGCGGACCGCCTCGGGAAAGATCATGTCCGCACCGGCTTCCACGCAGGCAGCGGCACGATCTAAAGCTGCTTGCAGCCCTTCGCTCGCAAGCGCATCGGTGCGGGCCATGATGACAAAGCTGGTATCGGTGCGCGCGTCGACGGCAGCCTTGATGCGGTCCACCATCTCCTCGCTGGAGACGATCTGCTTGCCCGGACGATGGCCACAGCGCTTGGCCTGCACCTGGTCTTCGATGTGGCATCCCGCCGCGCCGGCCTTCGCGAGTGAGCGTATCGTCCGCGCGATGTTGAACGCTCCGCCGAAGCCTGTGTCGGCGTCCACAAGAAGCGGCAGCGAACACGCGTCCGTGATGCGGCGAACGTCGATGAGCACATCGTCCAGTGTGGAGATGCCGAGATCGGGCATGCCGAGCGAACCTGCGGCCACGCCTCCGCCTGAGAGATAGACGGCGCGGTAGCCCGTGCGTTCGGCCATGCGCGCGTGATAGGCGTTGATTGCGCCGACAATCTGCAGCGGATGTTCTGCTTTGACGGCCTCGCGGAGGCGAGCGCCTGCCGTGGCTGCTAAGGTGCCCGTCGTTGCTGTTGGCGTATTTGCTGCGCTCATTCGTTCGTCCGGCGCGATCTGGAGCGGGGAACACCCGCGAAAAACATCGTAGCAGTTAGTGTGATGCGGCCGCACCGGGACACATGCAGCGACGGAAGGCAACGGGTTCCTCCTCGCGTAGAGAGCAGCTGTACACGGGCCAGAGGCGCTGCAAGCCGACCGCAGCAAATGTTCCGCCGCCGGCGAGAAAGTAGCGCTCGTACGCACGGCTCGTCTCGTCCTCACCGGTCTTGTCGGCGACCAGCGCCGAGCTCAGCTGGTCAACCGATTTCGCGGAGAAGTCCGGCAGTTGGTAGACGTCCGAGTAGCGATACTCGCGTCCCCAGCCTGTGCCCTTTCCGTTGGACGCGGCATAGACCTCATAGTCGCTGATGGTCGCGTTCTGCGGCGACACCTGCGCGATCATGAACGATGGATCGTTGCCGTTGATCGGCGAGATTGAAGGCACGAGCTTCACAGGAACGGCGCGGCCATCGGGACCCTGCAAGAGCTTGATCTCGTCCATGTGCGAATGCGCGAAGATGGAGAGGCGCACGATATCGCCGAACTCTGCGATGGTGTCGCCGAGCGCGCCATTCGACAAAAACATCTGCGGCTGTTTGACGTTGCAAGCTTCGCCCGGCGCGAACAGATAGCGATGGTACGTCGTATAGATGTCGACGCCCGGCGGAATGTGTGCCATCACCCAGACCTGCTCGCCATTGTTGCGCGCTTCGGTCAGTTGCTTGCGGAGCCAGGCGATCTGTTCGTCTGCGGGTGCGGAGCTTGCGTGGCCGTTGCAGCCCTTGTAGTGCGTGGACTCGAAAATATCCTGCAGCACGATAAGCCGCGTGTTGTGCAGACCCGGCAACATCACGCTGTAATCACCGAGTTGCGAGAAGCTCTTTGCGATCGACTCGAAGGCTGCGCGATCATGGGTAGCGGCCGCGACATTTACCGCGACAGCCTTGAGGAAGCCGCTGTCCGGCGTCTCCATGTAATCTCCGCAACCGGAATCGTTGTTGCCCAGCGCGAAGAAGATTGGCGCGGATGGAAAGGCGGCGTGAAGCTGCTGCGCGAGGAAGCCGATTGTCTTGACCGCAAATGCCGAGGCCTCGTCCGCGCTCGCCGACGGATTGAGCTTGCGGAACTTGCAGATGAATCCGTGAGACAGAAGATCGCCGCTCACCGTGATGAACATTGGTGTGGGCTGATATTGTTTCGCCTCACCCAGGGCCGCGAGGACGAGCGGCCACGGGGAGTCCGTGCCGCGCACGCCGCATCCGCTCTGAAGCTGGCTGAAGACATTCAGGCGAGACGCGGAGTCAGGCTGTGAGAGAATCGCCGGCCACTCCGGGATGGGCTCGCGACGCAATGCGGTGATCTTCGCCGGGTCGAAGAACGGGTCGAAGTGAATGTCGCTCAGCATGAGCACATCGACCGTTGAAGCCGTAGGGCGTCGCGTCCGTGGTGCCGCCCACGCCGGAGCGGTGGCGCAGACGAGCAAAACGATCCAAAGCAGTCGATAGAGACACGCGCGCAAGCAACAACCCCGGAAAGAAGCTCAGCCTTGTTGACTGGGCAAGCAGAGTGCAAGCTGGCCAGGCCTCAGTGTAGCGTCTTGCACGGCGGCGACGTGGGTTCTAATGGATGCATGTTGCGTGTTCCTTTTGACGAGGTGCAAGCGCGTGTCGAACGCGTTCTGCGCGCGCTCGGAGTCGGCGAGCGGTCCGTGCTTGCCGCAAAGCTGATCGCCGAGACCGACCGCGATGGCGTTCGCACGCATGGCATCGCGCGCGTACCGCGCATGGCAGAGATGATCCGGCTCGGCTGCATCAATCCTTCCGCACAGCCACAGCGCGTCGCCAGCTTCGGTGCGCTCGAGCGGTGGAGCGGGCATCGCGGGCCCGGCAATGTTGCGGCGCATGCGGCGATGAATCGCGCGATGGACTTGGCGCGCGAGCATGGAGTCGGTGCCGTCGCGCTCGCGGATACGACGCACTGGATGCGTGGAGGAGCCTTTGGCTGGCAGGCTGCCGAGGCCGGTTTCGCCGCCATGTGCTGGACCAACACGCTGCCGAATCTGCCGCCCTGGGGAGCAACGACTCCCGCGGTCGGAAATAATCCGCTGGTGCTCGCCGTGCCTCGACGCGACACCCGGCAAAGAAGCGCGCCGGTCGTGCTCGATATCGCGATGTCGCAGTTTTCCTACGGCACCTTGCAGGCGTATCGCGAACGCGGCGAGCTGCTGCCCTTTCCCGGCGGCTTCGACGAGCAAGGCGAGTTGACGCGCGATCCAGCAGCCATCGAGCGCACGCAGCGCGCGTTGCCCATTGGTCTGTGGAAAGGATCAGGGCTGTCGTTTGTGCTCGACGTGCTGGCCGCCATGCTCGCCGACGGCCGCGCTACATACGAGTTCGCCAGCGATCCGCTGCAGGAGGTTGGCCAGTCGCAAGTGTTCATCGCGCTCGCGCCCTCCGCGCTCACGTCGATGGACGAGCTGGACCGCATCGCCGCAGGTGCAATCGACGCCCTGCACGCCGCAACGCCGATCGAGCCGGGCCGCATCCCTCGCTATCCCGGAGAGGGAACGCTGCGCATCCGCGAGGAGAGCATGCGCCTGGGCGTTGCCGTGGATGAGCCCGCGTGGAAAGCTCTGCTGGAGCTCGAACAAGTTAGAAGTTAGGATTCTTTCCTCACTCCCAAACACCTCACTCGCTAACTCCCTTACATATTCGTGTGCCCCGCGCGCATGTCTTCATTGAAGCTCGGCTTGATGAACTTCAGACCGTCCTGCACCTCAGCCTCAAAGCGCTCGCGCTGTTCCTGCAATTTCGGCGTGGCAGACGCCCAGTCGCCCGTGCTGCTCAGCGAGATCAATCCATCCTTCGCGAGAGCGCTGGCGGCCTTCGCCAGCTCGGCCGTTGTCGTGTTCAGATACTGCGCATCGCGCGGATCCGCAATCCACACCGGAGCACCATCGCCAAGCACACCGCTGAGCCAGTACACCTTGCCCGCCAGAAAGTGCGAGCGCTGCTGCTCGGTGGTGTCGTTGAAGATGAAGCGGTTCTGCTTCGCTGAGTGATAGCGTGTCGTCACCGGAACCGGCTGCCGGTTGCCCGACTTGACCAGCTCCAGCTGCCCCTGGTCGAGCGTCTTGCGAACCGCGTTGTAGATAAAGCTCTCCGCGAACGGCTGCTCCATCGCGGCCACAACTTCGGCGAAGGTGCGGGTCATCGACGCCGAGACCTTCGCATGCAGGATGCTTTCACCACCGGTCTCAAGATTAATCTGTCCATGCACGATGAATGTGTCCGCGCCTGATGTCGAGGCGTGGAACGGCCACTCGAACTTCCCGAAGCTCAACGGCAGGCCAAGCAGCGTAAAGTAGCACTCCGGACGGGGGTTGCGCAGTCGCTGAGCCGCCTCGGCAAAGAAGCTGTTGAGCTCCGCGGTGAACTTTGGATCGGCCGCGTCAAACCGCTCACTCAGCTCCAGCAACTGTTGTCGCGAGGCATCGCCGGCAAGCCCGATCATGGCGCGAACGGTTGCGTTGCCGGAAAAGTCGGTACCCGGCTCTGCGGGCGTGAGGGTCAGGCCATGGGCGCGCGCCAGGGCGTCCAGTTGTGCAGCGGGCGCAGTTGTAGTGCTCATGAAGTTTCCTCGAATCCAAAATTCATCTCTTTTATTTTACCTTCGCGGTACTCCTCATCCCAGACGTTCAGCTCTCAGCATTTGTCGGCCCGAACAGGGAACCATCCGGCGGCCTTCTCCGTACTAGCTATCGAACGCACGATCGAGCGACCGATTGCCGGTGTTCGCGAAAACTGCATCCGCGTCAGCCGTTCCTCCCATTAACTCTTCCAGAGAGCCCGCGCATGAGATCCTTCATTCTTCCTGTCGCTTTCTTCTCCGTGCTTGCCGCCTTGCCGGCGCACGCCGAGAACGGCGAGAGCGCGTGCAGCGGCGCTCCGCTGACCGGCATCGTCGTCGACACCACCGGCGCCATTATTCCCGGCGCAAGTATTGCGCTTGAGAGCGGCACGAGCATCACCAGCGGCTCCGACGGACGCTTCCGCTTTCCCTGCGTCGCCGATGGTCAGCACCATCTCGAAATCGCCGCGACCAGCTTCGCCAAAAAAGACATCACCGTGCAGGTGCCGCTGCACAAGACGTTAAGTGCCGTTCTGCAACCCGAAGCCGTGGAAACAACCGTCAATGTAGACACCGAGACCGCCGACGTCAGCGCGACCTCCGCCGGACCTACGCAGACCATCTCCGGCAAGCGCCTCGACTCGCTCGCCGACGACCCCGACGAACTTCTGCAACAGCTTCAGCAGATGGCCGCGGCCAGCGGCGGCAACCCCGCCAACACCACCGTCTCGGTCGATGGCTTCCAGGACTCCACACAGCTGCCACCCAAAAGCTCCATCGCCTACATCAAAGTCAACCCCGACCTCTTCTCCGCCGAGTACCGCCAGCCTCCCTTTGACGGCGGTCGCGTCGAGGTCTACACCAAACCCGGCGCCAAGTCGTATCACGGTGCGCTCTTCGCCGTTGACGCCAGCCCCTGGATGAATGCGCGCGATCCCTTCTCCGTCTCTAAAGCCGCCCTCGCCCGCCAGCGCTTCGGCTTCGAGCTCACCGGCCCGATCACCAAACAGAACAGCAACTTTTCGCTCAACCTGGAGCACCGCAGCATCGACGACTTTGGCGTCGTGAATGCCATCACGCTCGACAACTCCGGCAACCCGGTCAACACCGTCGAAAACGTTGCCACACCGCAGCGCCGCTGGGTCGGCCTGGCGCGCATGGACTGGCAGCTTGGACCGAAGAACACGTTCATCACCAACTACAGCGAAGACGTGAATCATCTTCAGAACGTGGGCGTCGGCGGAAACTCGCTTCCCGAAACCGGCTACGACAGCTTCCAGTACGAGCACGTACTCCGCTTCACGGATGTCACCACCATCTCCCCGAAACTTATGCATGAAGCCCGCCTGAGCCTGCGCTGGGATGGCGAAACCGATACACCCACCTCCACCGCGCCGCAGGTCTCCGTCGCCGGCGCGTTCACCGGCGGCGGCGCCAACACCGGCGCGCAGCGCATCCATCGCTTTGTCGTTGAGGCCGACGACGATGCGATCCTCACCACAAATTCCCATCTGCTCAAGTTCGGCGCGCAGCTCCTCTTCTATGACGAGCACAACCAGCTCACGCAAAGTTTCAACGGCACCTACACCTTCGGCGGCGGCATCGCGCCCGTGCTCGACGCCAACAACCAACCCGTACCCGGCCAGACCACAGTCATCACCGGGCTCGAGCAGTACCGCCGCGCACTGCTCAATCTCGCCGGCGGCACGCCCACCGCGTACAGCGCCGTTACCGGCACACCCGACCTCCATTTCCTCCATAGCGAAAACGCCGTCTTCCTGCAGGACGACTGGAAGCTGCGCGCCAACCTGCATCTCGCGCTTGGTATGCGCTACTACTTCGAGACCAATCCAAACTCCTACAACAGCGCCACACCGCGGCTGGGACTCAGCTGGAGCCCGGACAAGAAGGCCACCTGGAATCTGCACGGGCACGTTGGCCTTTTCGCCGGACGCTTCGGCCCACGCGACGCCAACGAACTCCTGCGCATGGATGGCGTCCACCGCATCACCTCGACCGTGTATAGCCCGGTCTACGGCAACCCGTTCAGCGGCGGCGCAACCACCATCACCAGCTACCGCACCAGCAATCCGCACCTTGACCAGATGACCTACTCGATCGAGAACCTCGGGCTGACCAAGGCGCTGCCCGGCGGCTGGAACCTCTCGGCAGACTTCTACCTCGCGCGCTTGTGGAACTACGGGCGCACTGAAAACATCAACTCACCGCTGAACGGCTCGCCCACCGGGCCACGCCCCATTGCGCCCAACGTCAATATCCTGCAAATGCAGAACAGCGGCCAGGGCGGCGGCGATGCTCAGTTCTTCGGACTCGAGCAGCATAAGCTCAAGCGTGTGCAGTTCTTCATGGGCGCCGTCCGAGTCAACATCTTTGACGATACGAACGACGACTACTTCTTCACCCCGCAAAGCTCCACCTCCGACGCCGGCGAGATCGCCCGTCGCGCCGGCAATCCGCTCTGGAATGTCTTCGGCAACGCCACCTTCAAACTCCCCGCGCAGCTCGAGTGGAGCTTCAACATGCACGGCGGAGGCGAAGCCACTTACAACGTCACCACCGGCTTCGACAACAATGGCGACGGCAACTTCAACGATCGCCCGCAGTACGCTCCCGCAGGCACACCGCTCTGCTCTGCGAATCCCAACGCTTCACCCTGCGGTTATGCAACGCCGTGGGGTCTGCTCGTCAACTCCGGCGGCGTCAGCTCTCTGCCGCGCGACACAGGCATCATGCCTTGGCGCGTTTATCTCGATACCAACCTGCAGCGTGCGTTCAAGCTGACGCGTAACTCAAAGGCCGAGCATCCCCAGACCCTCACCGTCAACGTTCGGTCGGCGAACGTACTGAACCACATGAATGTCACCAGCGTCGGCGGTGTGCTCGGCTCTCCGGAGTTCGGCGTTCCCTACGCCGCGGATACCGGCCGTCGCGTGGAAGCCGGCCTGCGCTACAGCTTCTAAGCACCTCGTGCGGCGAGACACAGGGGAGCGAACCTGTTCGCTGGGGTAGCACACTGGGGTTACTTCTGTTCGTTTGCCAATCTGCCGAAGAGCGGCTAGCATCCAACCCAGAGACCGGCCTGCAAAGCAGGTGACAGTGATCCACGCTGGTTGAACCAACATTCATTGAACAGGGGCCTGGCTCGTAGACATGGTTCGGTGTGCAACGTCCGCCAGTCCGGAATGCCTGAAGAACCACGGCAGGGTCCCACCGTCTTAGGACGGGTTCACCAGCGCTTCACGCACGGCCCCGTGGGTCGGTCTTCACTTTCTCTCTAAGCCTCATGACGTACTCTGCTGCGCCGACTGCGGCCTGCATGGCCGTGTTCGCAAATTTTGTCGCCCTGCACATTCCCGCCTACGCGCTCATCGCGATCGCCGGCATCGTCGCCGCGCTGTGGCTCAGCCTGCGTACGGCGAAGCTGCGCGGCCTTGATCCCGACGCTCTGTGGGACGCCGGCTTCTTCGCCGTAATCGCCGCGTTCATCATCTCCCGCGCTCTCGGCTTCCTGCTGCTGTTCGTCATCGAGCGCGGCCAGCTCACAATCTCCTTTCGCGATGTGCTGCGCTTCTCCTCGCTCAGCTATCTCAGCCTGCTCGTCACTGCTGTTGCGGTCGCGCTCTGGCTGCGCTGGAAGCGGCTCCTCATTCTTCGCGTGATCGATGCATGGGCGCCCTGCGGTGCTCTGCTCTGGAGCGCAATCTCCTTCGCCGAATTCGCCGCCGGCACCGGAAACGGCCTGCCCACACGGCTCCCGTGGGGCATCCGCAGCGCCGCCGGCGTTCGCGTGCATCCCGTCGCGCTGTACACCGCCGCGCTTGCACTCGCACTCTGCGCGACACTCTTCTCAATGCTCAAGCGCGTGCGCCCACCTGGCCGCGTTGCCGCCGTTGCGATCATCGCCGCCGGCATCATCGTCTTCCTCGTGGACATGCTGCGCGTTCCAGAGCAACCGCTTGGTCACGGCCTGCTCGATCTCTCCCAGTGGCTCGCACTTGCATCTATCCTGTTCGGAGTCTGTCTGTTTACGTTTGCTCCGGCCACGCATCAACAGGGGGCCCGCTGATGCCATCGAAAAACATGCTGCCCAAAGGCAAGCGCCGCCACTCCGTTCGCGCCGAGTACCGCAAGCTCCGCACCGAGAACAACGAGGCCCGCGCCAAGGAAGCCGAGCAGCGCGACGCAGAGATGTTTGGCACGCCGGCCGCGGACAAGCGCGAAGAGATGTGGGACACCGCGGAGTTGATGCAGGACGCGCTGCCCGATCCCTCCAACCCCTACCTGCGCATCGCCAACACCGCCGGAACCCGTAACGAAGCCACCACGCCCGACACCCCTCGTTATGAAGGACTGAAGCCGCTCGAAACCACTACACCCGAAATTCACGTCCTTGAAGATCTCGAGCCCGAAGACGGCGTGCGCAGCTTTATCGCCGAAGCTGCCGCTGCCAACATGCGGCTCGATGCCTATCTCGCCAAGGCGCTGCCGGACATCAGCCGCGCGCGCGCGCAAATGCTCATCGACAACGGTCAGGTCACCATCAACGGCTTACCGGCGAAGTCCAAGCACAAGCTGCGCGGCGGCGAAGAGATCGAGATCGAGGGCGAGCCGCAACCCACTCCACTGCGCGCCGAACCCGAGGACATCCCGCTCGACATCGTCTACGAGGACGACGATCTCGCCATCATCAACAAGGCCGCCGGAATGACCGTGCACGCCGGCGCCGGCTCGCTCGAAGACAATCGCGGCACACTCGTCAACGCCCTGCTCTATCACTTCGGCCAGCAGCTTTCTTCCACCGGAGGCGATCTGCGCCCCGGCATCGTGCATCGTCTCGACAAACAAACCAGCGGCCTCATCGTCGTCGCCAAGAACGACAGCGCACATCGCGAGCTCGCCGAAAGCTTCGCCACACGCGACCTCCGCAAGGTCTACATCGCTCTCGTGCACGGCACAGTAAAGGACAACGAAGGCACCATCGATCTGCCCATCAGCCGCGACCTCATCCGCCGCACGCGCATGACCACGCGCCGCTCCGGCGGACGTCACGCCGTCTCGCACTGGCACGTGCTCGAACGCATCGACGGGCCGTACGGCAAATTCACGCTGCTCGAAGTGCGCATCGAGACCGGCCGCACCCACCAGATTCGCGTGCACCTGCAGGCCATCGGGCACCCCGTCGTCGGCGACACCCTCTACGGCGCACCGCACCACATCGGGCCCACCTCACGCACCACACACGAACCGCCCCTCACTCTCGACCGCAACTTCCTCCACGCCGCCGAGCTCGACCTCAAACACCCGCGCACCGGCAAGCCCCTCCAACTCCGCGCCCCACTACCTCCCGAACTCACAACTCTTCTCGCCCAGCTCCGCGCCTCCTAACTCGCTAACCCCTGACTCCCTAACTTCGTCTCCCGTCTACACTATCTCCATGAACTTCCCCGCGACACGCCTGCGCCGCCTCCGCTCCACACCGGCCATGCGTTCGCTCGTGCGCGAGACGCATCTGCACCCCGGCGCGCTCATCTACCCGCTCTTCCTCTGCGAAGGCGAAGGCATCCGCCGCGAAATCGGCTCCATGCCCGGCGTCTTCAATCTCTCCGTCGACCAGGCCGTGAAGGAAGCCGAATCCTGCGCGGCACTCGGCCTCGGCGGTCTTCTTCTCTTCGGCCTTCCCGCTGAAAAAGACGAGCAGGGCACCGGCGCATGGATCGACGACGGCATCGTGCAGCGCGGCCTCCGCGCACTCAAGCAAACCTCCGCCGCCAAATCGCTCGTGCTCATCGCGGACGTCTGCCTCTGCGAGTACACGTCCCACGGCCACTGCGGTATCGTGCGCCGCAACGGTGAAGACTACGCCATCGAGAACGACACCACGCTCGCACTCCTGGCGAAGACCGCATCTTCGCTCGCCGCTGCCGGCGCAGACATCATCGCACCCAGCGACATGATGGACGGCCGCGTCGCCGCCATCCGCTCCGCACTCGACACCGCCAGCCGCCACAACACGCCCATCCTTAGCTACGCCTCCAAATTTGCGTCCGCCTTCTACGGCCCCTTCCGCGAGGCCGCCGACTCGGCGCCGCAGTTCGGCGACCGCCGCACCTACCAGATGGACGGCGCCAACCGCCGCGAAGCCATGCGCGAGATCACGCAGGACCTCGCCGAGGGCGCCGACATGATCCTCATGAAGCCCGCGATGCCCTACCTCGACATCATCCGCGATGCACGCGAGCGCTTCGACATCCCCCTGGGCGCGTACCAGGTCTCCGGCGAATACGCCATGCTGCAGGCCGCCTTCCATCGCGGCTGGCTCGAGCCCGAACGCGCCATGCTCGAAAGCCTCCTCAGCATCCGCCGCGCCGGCGCCGACTTCATCGTCACCTACTTCGCCAAGGACGCCGCAACCGCACTCGGTTAAGCAACACCTGAGTCCTTCGTGCACCGCGCTGCATCCAAGCCGACAATGGCATTTGCGCGTAAACGATCCGCGCGGGCCTCAGTTCCACCCGTTCGAGGTGTTTATGGAATACCGCTCCCTGGGCCGCTCCGGCCTCAAGGTTCCCGAGCTCTGCTTCGGCACCGGCACGTTCGGCGCCGCCAACGAATTCTTCGCCGCCTGGGGCAACACCCAGACCGAAGAGGCCCGCAAGCTCATCGACATCTGCATGGAAGCCGGCTGCAACTTCTTCGACACCGCTGACGGCTACTCCGACGGCAAGAGCGAAGAGGTCCTCGGCCAGGCCATCAAGCACCTCAAACGCGAAGATGTATTGATATCAACAAAAGCCACCTTCCGCTTCGGCCCTGGCGCCAACAACGTTGGCAGCTCGCGCTATCATCTCATCGATCAACTCCACGGCTCGCTCAAGCGCCTTAACACCGACTACATCGACGTCTACCACATGCATGCCTTCGACGCGACGACGCCCGTCGAAGAGACGCTCGATACCCTCAACACCTTCGTGCGCGAAGGCAAGGTCCGCTACATCGCGTGCTCGAATTTTTCGGGCTGGCACCTGATGAAGTCGCTCTCGGTCTCCGAGCGCTACGGCTGGGCACGCTATGTCGGCCACCAGGTCTACTACTCCCTCATCGGCCGCGACTACGAGTGGGAGCTCATGCCGCTCGCCATCGACCAGGGCATCGGCGCTCTCGTATGGTCGCCGCTCGGCTGGGGACGCCTCACCGGCAAAATCCGCCGCGGCCAGCCGCTCCCCGAGACCAGCCGTCTGCACAACAAAGAGGTCGTCGACGCCGGTCCCATCCCTGACCAGGAGTACGTCTACAAAGTGGTCGACGCGCTCGACGAGATCGCAAAAGAAACCGGCAAGTCCATCCCGCAGATCTCTCTCAACTGGCTCCTTCGTCGGCCCACCGTCTCCACGCTCGTCATCGGCGCGCGCGACGAAAAGCAACTCCGCGCCAACCTCGCCAGCGTCGACTTCACCCTCACGCCCGAACAGGTCGCCAAACTCGACGCCGCCAGCCAGACAAAGCTCGCCTACCCCTACTGGCACCAGCTCCAGTTCGAGGAGCGCAATCCGTTCCCGGTGCCAATTTCGAAAATCTAGCCATAAAGAATCGAAAATATAGCCATATAAAATAGCTCTCGACCACCAGGCTCGCTGCAATCGCGAGCCTCTTCGTTTAATCCACTCCGAGGGAACGCCTTGCGCTGCCGATCCATTGCACTCTTGCTGCTCTGTTGTCTTCTTGCGGGGTACAGCGCCGCGCAGACACCTGCCACTCATCACTTCAGCGTGGAGAACGGCCACTTCGTTCTCGACGGAAAGCCGTTTCAGGTCATCTCCGGCGAGATGCACTATCAGCGCATCCCACGCGCCTACTGGCGCGACCGCCTGCGCATGGCGCGCGCCATGGGCCTCAACTCCATCACCACCTACGTCTTCTGGAACGTGCATGAGCCGCGCCCCGGCGTCTACGACTTCTCCGGCAACAACGATGTCGCCGAGTTCATTCGCGAAGCCCAGCAGGAAGGCCTCTACGTCATCCTCCGTCCCGGCCCATATGCCTGCGCCGAGTGGGAATTCGGCGGCTATCCCGCGTGGCTCCTGAAGGACCACGCCACAAAAGTCCGCACCACCGATCCCAAATTCATGGTGCCCGCACGACGCTGGCTGATGCGGCTCGGCAAGGAGCTCGCTCCGCTGCAGATCGGCAGCGGCGGCCCGATCATTCTCACCCAGGTTGAAAACGAGTACGGCTCCTTCGGCAGCGATCACGACTACATGGAGCAGATCCACCACGCGCTCGTCGACGCAGGATTCACGCAGTCCGTGCTCTACACCGCCGATGGCCCTCCCGAGGTTCCCAACGGCTCGCTCCCTGAGCTCCCCGTCGGCATCAACTTCGGTCCTGAGCACGAGGGCGCAGCGCAGCAGGCGTTCGCCACGTTGAAAAAATATCGGCCAGACGGCCCCTTCTTCAACAGCGAGTTCTGGGACGGATGGTTCGACCACTGGGGCAGCAAACACGCGCACACTAGCACCGCAGCCGAGGCCTCAAACCTCAAGTGGATGCTCGACCAGGGCTACTCCGTCAGCCTCTACATGTTTCACGGCGGCACCAGCTTCGGCTTCATGAACGGCGCAAACCTCACCCGCAACGACGACTATCAACCCGACGTAACAAGCTACGACTATGACGCGGCGCTCGATGAAAGCGGCCGCACCACGCCAAAGTACGACGCCTTCCGCAGAGTGATCGCCGATGCAACCGGCATCACGCCTCCTCCCGTTCCCGATGTCGCGCCCGCAATCACCATCCCTCCTGTGAAGATGACCGAGGCCGCATCGCTCTGGAGCAATCTGCCGGCTCCCATCCGCTCCAAACAGATCCTTAGCATGGAAGATATCGACCAGGCCTACGGCTACATTCTCTACCGCACCTCGCTCAAGCCACAGCCCGGCGGCGATCTCGCGCTCGACGAACTTCACAGCTACGCGCAAATCTATCTCGACGGCAAACTCATCGGCACACTCGACCGCCGTCTCAAACAGAGCAACTTGACGCTGCCTGCAACAAGGCGCCGCGCCCGCCTGGACATTCTCGTCGAGAACACCGGCCGCGTGAACTTCGGTCCACACATCGGCGGCGAACGCGCCGGCATCACGCAGCAAGTGACGCTCGCGGGCGCTCCCCTGCTAGGCTGGTCCATCTATCCGCTGCCCATGAACGATCTGACCACTCTGAAATTTTCTTCTGAGCCATGCGAAGGTGCGTGCTTCTATCGCGCCAGCTTCAACCTCACCTCAACCGGCGACACCTTTCTCGACACCGGCGAGTTCACCAAGGGAGCACTCTGGCTGAACGGCCACGCGCTCGGTCGCATCTGGAACATCGGTCCGCAGCAAACCCTCTACGCTCCCGGTCCCTGGCTGAGGAATGGAACGAACGAGTTGATCGTGCTCGATCTCCAGGGCCAGAGCGGACGTTCTGTGCGCGGCCTCGACAAGCCCCTCCTCGATAGAGCTGCAACTCCCTGACGCGTCGCACCTGACAAAACACCACAGCGAGAGCACAGAAAAATCGGCGTTGCGCCAAAATTGACGGCAACGCCGATTCCTTTTATCGCAACTACAGCAACGCGGTTATCGACCCGTTGCTCCTGCCGTCTTCGACGCAGCTGGCTTCTTCGTTGCAGTCGAGGTCGACGTCGGCTTCACCTTCCAGAACTCCGGCTCGGCCTTGATCATCTGCTCCGTCGGAATGCTCATCTTCGGATCGATGATGAAGAAGTTGGTCTTCTCGCTCTCGATGCCTTTCGCTTCCAGACCCTCGAGCTTCTTCATGCCGTCCTCTCCCATAGCCTCCATGAACTTGGGGTCGTTGGCATACATCGCGTCCAGTTCCGACATGCTCTTCACCGACGTGAGCACAAGATACGTCGGTCCCGTCGAGTTCCCGAAGATCATCCGGTACGTGCTCCAGTGCGCTCCGACGTCGGCCTTCTTATAGCCATCCAGCACCAGCTTCACGGCCGCTTCCCAGTCACCGGTGTGGCCCGGCTTCACCACAAACTCGCGGATGATCATGTAGCGCGATCCAACCCGCGGCCCATCGGTGTTCTGGCTCAGATCAGCATCCACCATCCACACGCTCTCATCCGTGCCGGAGAGCTGCTCACCGTCGGCAACCATCGCCTTGTCCAGCGAGGTCTGCAGTGCCTGGCTCATGCTCTTGTGTTCGGCTTCGACAGCCTCCATCGAATCGTACCCGCTCAGGAAAAGCGCGCGGTTTGGACCCGTCAGAGACGTAAACGCAACATAGTGGAACGGCGCTTTGCCGGCTGCCGCGGCCCGCATGTAGGCAGCCTCTGTCGCCTGGTGAGCGGCACCGTCCCGCCCCGGCTTGGTGAACTCACGGTTGATCACCAGATACTTCGACGGTCCATAGGTGGGTACACTCTCCTGCGCACAGACGCTCCGCGGACAACAGGAAAGGACAAAGAGAAACGCTGAGCCCGCAAGGGCCAGACGCATTAAACGGGGATTCATAGAAACCTCCATGGCTGAGAACGCATTTTTTTTCGAGAAAGGAAATATGCAGTGAAATACCCTGAACAGTTGGCCGGGCAGCAGCGATCCTTCCGCTGGGAAAGCGAAAAGTGCGGTCGTCGAACGGCCGCGCCTTATTCAAAACTCTGCGTGTGCGAAAGTCTCCGCCCGCTCGGGCACGCTGTCAAGGACTAAGTCACGGTCGCGCGCAAAACTCCGGTAACCTGCGTCGAACCAAAGCCGAACAAGGCTCGTCCCACATCAACGCCGCGCTATGCTGTTTCAATCATCGTCAGCTCTGAGGAAACACTGTGGACGTCCATCCGCCGCAACACCCGCTGCATACCTGGTCAGACTTCTGGATCCACCTCGGCACCATCAGCATCGGCCTCGTGATCGCGCTCGGTCTGGAAGCCACCGCCCAGTGGATGCACCGCGTCCACCGCACTCACATTCTCGAGGCTGCCCTGCATGCTGAAACGCAGCGCAACGACCTGTACATCGGCAATGGAATCCTCGCCGCCAGGTACACCAGCTCGCAACTTCAGCAGCAGCTTTTCCGCGCCGAAGCCGCGCTTCCGGGCGCGAAGAACACTGCATCGCCGCCTCCGCTCGCTCCCGCTCCGCCGGACACCGGAACGTCGCCCGACACCGCCGTCTGGGACAGCGCGCGCCAGAGCGCATCCATCGCCCTCCTGCCCGACGACCTCGCCCAGCAATACAGTGACAACTACGCCGAAGCAGAATTCTGCCAGCAGATGTTCAGAAAAGCCGCAGAACGTCTTGAGGCTGTCCGCGCCTTTCGCCGCACCATTCCCAACCAGCCGCTCACCGGCGAGCCCGACCTTCGCACCTTCTCCCCTGACCAGTTGCGCGACTACATCTCGCTCCAGGCCGCCGCCATTGAATCCCTGCTGAGTGCCGCCAGCAATCTTCAGTTCTATCGGGTTCACAATCTCTGTATCCTGCAGGGCGCCCGCACCAGCGACGCCATGGCCTCCTGCCTGCGCAACAACTACCCAAAACGATGAACAAGCACACCGCACCCACCCTCCGCATCGGCACCGCTGGATGGACGCTGCCGCGCGCGCACGCGCATCACTTCCCCGAAACCGGTACCCATCTCGAACGCTGTTCTCAAACCCTCAACTGCGTCGAAATCAACTCCAGCTTTCATCGCCCGCACCAGCTCAAAACCTGGGAGCGCTGGGCACGCTGCACGCCGCCGCACTTCCGCTTCTCCGTGAAGCTGCCCAAAGCCATTACCCACACCGCACAGCTCGCCAACTCCGGCGCCCTTCTCCAGCAGTTCTTCCACGAGGTCCGCGGCCTCGGCGACAAGCTTGGCCCCATCCTCGTCCAGCTTCCTCCCAAGCTCGCCTTCGACGAATCCCTCGCGCACGACTTCTTCACCACCCTCCGCGAGCTCCACCCGCAGCACCCACACACCGGCTTCATCGCGCTCGAGCCACGCCACGCAAGCTGGTTCACGCCAGCCGTCAATCGCCTTCTCCGCAGCTTCGAGATCGCCCGCGTCGCCGCCGACCCGCCCAAAGCCTCACCGCTCGCCGCCACACCCGCCGGCTGGCCCGGCCTCTGCTACTGGCGTCTCCACGGCACACCCCGCACCTACTACTCCGCGTACGACGCAGCCTTCCTTCGCCGCTTCGCCCATCAGCTACGCGAATCCACCTGCAACCACCAATGGGTCATCTTCGACAACACCGCACTCGGCCACGCCACCGCCAACGCCCTCGATCTCACCCGCGAACTCCAACACCCGCGCTCACCTCGCACTACGAGCCGTTGACAACCCATCCTGCCGTCTCTAGCCTGTTCTGCCTTAGGCCCCACAATCCATTGAGGAGACCTCTTATGAAGAGAGTCCTGTACGTTTTGCCCGCGCTTGCCATGGCCGCCTTAGCCCCATACGCACGGGCTGCGCACACCCACGTACCCACACCCAGCACGTGGGAGCTCAACGTCTCCGCCTCCGACTTTGGCGGCGGCCCAGCCATGAAGTCGGACAGGATGACCATCCTCACCGACACCGACAAATGGTTCAAATGGACCGATGTCAGCGTCGATGCCGACGGCAAGACATGGAAGACCTCATGGAGCGGCCCGCAGGACGGCACCTTGAAACCCATCGTCGGCATGCAGGGCGGCCAGGCCAGCTTCAAAACGGACGATGACTCCTCGCACTGGGTGATGCCCGACGGATCCACGTCGGACTCGATCATGGTTCTGTCACCAGACAAGAAGAAGGGGACCCTCACCATGACGATCAAGACAAAGGACGGCAAGGAGTTTCACCAGACTCTCGTCTACGATCGCGTGAAGTGAACGGATCCGGCAAAACAAAGGCCCTGCTCGCATCGTCGCCGCAGGGCCTTTGTCTTATTCACTATTCGCTATTCACTGTCTCCCTCGCCCTCGGCAGCAGCGCCTTCACAATCAGCCACGCGCCCAGCGAGATCAGCACGCCGCGAATCATCAGCATCGAATTGAAGTTCCATCCGAACGCCACAAACGTGATCACCACGCCCACCATGTAGATCTCGCCAAAGAATCCCTGCATCCACTGCGCGCGTCTCCCCGCAGCCGCAACCTGCGGCGTCGGCGACGGCAGAAACCGCGGCACCGCCTTGCGATACTCCACATACGGCTCACCAAATCGCTGCGCTAGAAACGGCTCCTCCGCCAGCGCCAGCCGCACCTCAAACAACCAGATCAGCGCGACGCAAAAGATCGCTCCAGTCGGCGGCATCAGAATCGCCAGCCCGACAATATGCAGAATCGTCCCTAGATACAGCGGGTTCCGCGTCCTGCGATACGGCCCATCCGCCAGCATCGCCTCGCCATGCATCTCGCGCGACTGCACCACGCTCGCGCCCACATACGACGCGCCCCAGATGCGCAGCCACGCTCCCAGCGTCACCAGCACAATCGCGACGATCAGCACCGCATTCGTCGCCGCCACAAACGACAGCAACCCCGTCCGCGACATCCACGACGCCAGCACCAGCCACGTCCGCAGCCGCGTCCATCCCAGCGCCTCGCACCACGGCGCCCAGAACCCCAGGCAAATGATCACCGCATGCAGAAAAAATCGAAACTTATATTCAAACCTTGTCGCACGCATGAAAGCAGCACTCATCAGAAACTATCCACCCTCACTTCACCATCGTTCGCGCCGGGATCTCGCACCAGTCTAGGTCAAATTCCTACACATCACAGCCTTGCTTTTTGTCTTGGCCTTTGTATTGGCCTTTGCCTTTGCCTTATTCACTACTCGCTACTCACTATTCACTGCCTCCGATTACTCACAATCTCCTTCCCTCCACCCTTCGCAATCACATACACCGGCCCAATCCCCTCCGGCAGCTGATTCGGCGGGTCCGTCAACGACTGCCACAAAAAAATCCGCTGCTCTCCCGCCCACTTCTGCGCGAAACTCTCCGGCGTCTCAAAGATCTTCGGCGCATCCGGGAAAAAACTCCCATACCAAAGATTCGAGCTCCGCCCCTCCAGAATATGAATGTCGTTGCGCTTCAGATAAAACCCCAGCGTCGACCCTGACTCATACTCTCCATGAATCGCGACCATATCCTCCGCGCGCACCAATGGCGCAATCTTCTCCGCCAGCTGCGCCGAGCTGATCACCGGCGCAAACGTCTGCAATCCCAAATGCGCCGCCAGCAGAAATCCAAACGCACCCGCCGCCATCGCCCAGTTCGCCCAGCAAGGCCGCGCGCGCTTGCGCAGAATCAGCGACACCAGCGGCCCGCCCACAAGACTCACCGCCGCGATGATCAGCGGCCCGCGAAACAATCCCAGCGCCTCCGCATTCAAATCCAGAAAGTGCCCCATGCTCATCGCGTAGTCGCCCGGATGCTCACTCAGCAGCGCCGCCAGATCGACATTGCCGCTCGGCGTATGCGCATGCAGCAGTACACCCACAGCCGCGCACGCAAACAACACGCCCAGCACCAGCAGCACCTCCGTCGCATGAATCGCCGCCTGCCCAGCCTTGATCAGTGCCAGCGCCTGCTCGTGCTCCACGCCCTTCACAACCACCCTCGCACCTTTCGCTGAGCGCCGCGGCCTGTAATGATCCACCCACGCCAGCCACCCAGCGCCCAGCACCGCCAGCGCCGGAA
Organism: Acidobacteriaceae bacterium; assembly: GCA_035651235.1. GTDB lineage: Bacteria > Acidobacteriota > Terriglobia > Terriglobales > Acidobacteriaceae > Granulicella. Next base: position 1,488 of record DASRGC010000027.1, on the reverse strand, counting down.
ACGCGGGCAGCACGTAATACTCCTGCCGCGTCGAGAAGGCAAAGAACAGCAGCACAAACGCGGCCCACACCGCGAGCAGCAGCATCCCGCGCCGCCGCAGCGGAAGATCATGCCTGCGAAACTGGCTGCGCCACTTCTCCGAACGCAACGGGAGCGCCCACCCCGCCACCTTAAACCCAAACGCCGACCACGGCATCATCCACACCAGGCACAATCCCCAGAACAACACCAGCGGCACCGTGTCATAGTCATGCGGCACGCGCAGATTCAGATACCGCAGCACATGCTCGTTCATGAAGTAGAACCAGAACCACCCCCGCACATTGCCATCCGTCGGCAGCGGCACAATCCAATGCCCGTGCACAAAATGAAACGGCGTCGGATGCCCCTGCGTCGGATTCGCCAATCCCGCCAGCACATGCCACGGCGCCGCAATCGCCAGGAACACCACCAGCGAACTCCACAGATGCAGCTCTCGCAGCCTCACCAGCGTTCTCTTCCATCCGCGTGCCAGCAGCAGATAGATGACGACGGTCGCCACCGGAAACACAACCCCGATCAACCCCTTGGTCAGCACATTCAGCGCACAGCTAGCTGCAAATCCCCAGCAATAAATCGGGGTGCCCCGTTCATCGCGCGCCTTTTGGCGCGATGAGTGGGCTGGCACTCCATTCGGTGCCCGCTCCACTTCCTCCGCTCTCCAGAAACACCACAACGCCGTCGCGATCCACAGACACACCATCGCGTCCGGAATCGTGATCCTTGTAAAAATAAAAATCCCAAAGCTCGACAGCAGAATCAGCGCCGCATACAGCCCCGCTCTCCCCGACCGAAACATCCTCCGCGCCAGGCTCTCGCACACCAGCGCCAGCGCCAGCACCGCAAAGGCCAGCGGCAACCTCACCGCAACGGTGCGCGCCACCGCCCCCGTAAGCCCCGGGGTCCCCGGCGAACTTGTTCGCTGGGGTGTGAGCCCCGGGGTCCGCGGCGAACTTGTTCGCTGGGGTATAAGTCCCACCGCGTCAAACGCCTTCAGCCCCGCGGCCATCGACCAGTACAGCAGCGGCGCCTTCTCCAGATACCGAATCCCATTCGCATACAGCGTCACGTAGTCATGGCGCAGCAGCATCTCGCGCGCCACCTCCGCATGCACCGAATCCGCATCATCCAGCAGCGGCGGCCGCACCAGCGCAAAGCTCGCATAGAACGCGGCCCACAACACCACAATCCAAGCCAGCACCGCACGCGCACGCCGCGGCGTCGCTGTTTTCCGCTCTACCCTCACCTCAACTGCATCAGTCACACCTCAAGTCTAAGTGCGGAGCGTTTTCCGTTCTCCGTTGTCCGTTGTCTCGTGTACAGCGAACGGAGAACCGAAAACGGACAACGCGTTCTCGTTCCCGTAGACTCGAACCGAATGTCCCGCATGCGCCCCATCGCCGCCGGCCGCGCGCCTGAACTCGTGCAGCTCGATGCCGCCGCAAAACC
>DASRGC010000026.1:0-86047 GCA_035651235.1 Acidobacteriaceae bacterium | reverse complement strand
CCTTCGCCTTCCTGCTTCACAAAGTGCGGCGGCCACGGAGCATCGCCAATCCCCTCCGCCTCATCCCGCGCCGCCATCTCCAGCAGCGCATCCAGCACACCCGCATGTTCATCCATTGCGGCATGCGGATCGCCCACCTTCGCAAACCGCTCCGGCACCGTCAGCACCGTAAACTCCGCCGGATCGCACGTCATCACCTCATCCCACCTCAGCGGCATACTCACCCGCGCATCGGGCAGCGGCCTGACTGAAAACGCAGAGCACGTCGTTCTGTCCTTCGCGTTCTGGTTGTAATCCAGAAACACTCCATGCCGCTCTTCCTTCCACCACTTGCTGCTCGCCAGCGAGCAACGCTTCTCTACCGCCCGAGCCAGCGCCAGCGCCGCCCTTCGCACTTCGGTAAAACTCCACCTCGGCTCAATCCTGATATTGATGTGTATTCCACGCGATCCGCTGGTCTTCGGCCACGCCACCAGCCCCAGCTCATCCAGCAGCGCCTTCACCTCCATCGCCACCGTGCGCACATCCGCCCACTCCACACCCGGCTGCGGATCAAGATCCACCCGCAACTCATCCGGATGATCCAAATCTCGCGTGCGCACCGGGTGCGGATGCAGCTCCATGCATCCCAGGTTCACAATCCACGCCAGCCCCGCGGCATCATCCACCACCACCTCATCCGCCGTTCGCCCCGACGGAAACGACAGCGTCACCGTCCGCATCCACTCCGGCAAATCGCTCGGCGCGCGCTTCTGATAAAACGGCTCCGCCTCCGCTCCATTCACAAACCGCTTCAGCACAATCGGCCGATCCACAATCCCGCGCAGCGCCCCCGGTGACACCGCCAGAAAGTAGCGCACAATATCCAGCTTCGTCAGCTTCACGCCCTTGCTGAAATATGGCTTCGACGGGCTGCTGATCCGCACCGCATGCCCCGCAACCTCCAGCAACTCCGAATCATCCGCCTTCGCCATCGCTCCCCTTCCCGTCAGCAGCTCCGCTCGCCGTCTAGTCTAACGGCGCAGGGTACTCGGGGGTCAGTTTTACCTCAAGCGGCCACATCCTTCCCGAAAGCCCGTTTAACTCGTCCCCATTACGCGCAACAAGCACAATCGATGAAAAGTCGTGAGCCAGGCGGAAGGCCGTGGAGCGACCGATGCCCTGAGTGGCGCCCGTAACCATTGCAACTCTCCGAGCAGGAGCTATCGCGCATCCGCAAGTGCTCATCCTGTGTGGTTCATTTCTTTTGATACGAGCAAGAAGGGATCACGCCGCTGGTGCAGCATGAATCTCTGTGGGAACCGGCTGAAGGTTGCCGCCTATCAGCGCAGGCAGCGAGATCGAAAAATGCAATAGATGCCCGACAGTCGGCTGTCCCCAGTAAGCTCGCTCACCCGGAAACACCGGCTCCGTCTCCAACTCCACGGTCAACATGCACGTACAGCTAAATTCGGTCACTTTGCTAGGTTGAAAGATCGAATTACTCTGGCCACAACCTGAACGTCTGGACCTCATATGCCTTCCACGCCTCGCAGGAAAAGGCCTGCCGCTGGCCGTCATCAACGTAGCACGCGTTCGGTCCGGACCTCGTCGAACACATTCCACTTCCGTGATCTCATCTGCGCTCTCATCTCTGCCGTTCGACCCGGATCTGCGCTCGTTGCGCTCGCAGCATAAACGGCTTGGCCCTTGCGTCTGTTTTATGCCGCGCAACCAGCTGAATGGCCGCCGGCTGCTGCTTCGCCAGCAGGTCCGGAACGGCCTTGCTGATATCCAGCGCCAAGGTCACCGGCTTCCGCTGCATGTCCTTCATGTTATCGGCCAGCACGGTAAGAGTTCCCACGTGCGTGCGCCTTGCACCGCGCGCCACAACCACGTCGAACACCCCGGTCACGCCTTCCGGTACCGGCACGCCGCTCAACACCAGCGTGATCGAGCTGTTTGCCCTGAAGCGCTCCATAAGAGTTTGCGTTGCCTGCTCACTCACTTGCAAAAATGCACCCGGATCAGGATCAGGCAGGCAGCAAAGCAACTTGCATTCGTAAATTTCAAATATCGGAATCCTGAACCGCGGAACCGTATACGTGTACCGCAGGTTGCCCGAGTAATCCAGAACGTTCGCCGCACTAATCGATACCACGTTCTGGTTCTCGTCATAGAAGGACCACTTGGCATTCAAAAAAGCAGCATCCGTCGGATTCTTATAGTCGCCGGGATGACTTCCCGTCTGCCCATTCCATTCGGCCCAGATCTTGTCGATGTTGCAGTGATGCCCGAAGAAAATCGGGTCGCGGGCCGCATAGCCCAGGTTCCCCATATCTTCGTAAGGGTAAGGCGCCGGGCCCACATCGCTGTGGATCAGATTATGCGGATCGTTCTCGCACGCGCCCGCGCTTGATGCGCTCCCGCCGAACGTGGCGAAGTCGGTTAGTCCAAACAGTGTGTTCAGCCTGGCCGTTGTTCCGTCGCTCGTCGGCAACGCCCCTCCGCCCGCGATTCCGGGGTCTCTGTTCTTATCCCACAGCGAGTTTCCGCTGTTCGCCGGCGTCAGATAGCTCCCCGGCATCGAGCGGTGGTTCTCCCAATCCCAGTACGGCAGCCGGAAATAATTCAGGTTGTTCACCAGCGATCCGAGAATCCGCTCGTAGAAGTACAAATACGCGCGATGCCACGGGAAGAAGTTCCATGAGCCGTGGATCTGCATCGCAACTCCGTTGCACTGATCGCACAACAAAGCATGGATGTCCGCCTGCAAAACCCACGTGCGTTTATCTGTCGATGGAAGCGCACGCAGCTTCGCGTACGCTGTCCCCAGCTGCGTCAGCTCTGACGCAGTGAGCGCGCTGATCGATTTCCGCAACACGACTGGGCGTTTGTCGCTCCCCGGGCTGAACGGCGTTCCCCCGCTCGGAGCCATGGGACACGTTGGAGGATTTTGCGCAAACGCTTTCCACGCGCCGCCGGAAAAAGGCCACGCGCCTGCCGCTGTTACGGCTGCTGCTCTTTGCAGGAATCGGCGTCGGCTGGAAGTGCGGGCAGGATCACCTGGAATCATAGGACCTCCAAAACGGAGCCCGTGACGCAACAGATCCTCACCTCTTGGAAGGCGTCAGTATCCTCCCCATGCACCAGCAAGAGCAAGTTCTTTCGGTCAGCCGCTGTCATTCACCTCGATATCTCTCCACCATCGCGGCCCGACCAGCTTTCGGTGGAGTTTTGGCCCTTATGTCGGTTAGGCGACAAAAAGCAACACGGTCTGAGAAACTGACGTCTCAAAATTGAGACCGGAAATTTTGTCGTTAACGCAGCGGCTGAATGGCGAAATGCCAGGCGGGGCCGAAATCTCCTGAACGTGAGGCCATCAGTGCCGTCGGGATCTGACCACAAACGTCTCCTGATCGTCGACGACGAAAAGACGATCGCTGACAGTCTGGTCAGGATCTTTTCCGTCGTTGGCTACGAGACCCGCTGCGCCTACTCAGCCGAAGAGGCGCGCGCCCTGCTGGCTGCATGGGCTCCGGATCTCGCGATCCTCGACGTCTGTCTTCCGCTGATGAATGGAATCGATCTCGCCATTCTCCTGAAAGCGGAGTACCCCGACTGCCGCCTCGTGCTCTTTTCCGGCAACTCAGACACCGAAGAACTGCTGCAGATGGCCCTTCGGCGTGGTCACACCTTCGATCTGTTTGCCAAACCAATTCACCCCACCGAGCTCCTCACCTGGGCAGCAGGCCAGAACACCCCGCTTGAGCCGGACGCCGAACTGACGTAACACTCCACCACGAATCCCGGGTGCCCCATTCGTGCGCAGCATCATCGCGCATCAGTCGGTGTGAAACCGCCGGTGCCCCTGCTTCTTGCCCCGATCACCACACTCGGGAATTCACTTGCAAGTAACTCCAGAGAGCTAGTTCTCGGAAGGCCGATCTATTGAATCAATCACCAGAATTTCCACTGGCTCCTTTGCCGATTCCAGCTTGAGTCCGAGCTGTTCCTGCAGCGTCGTGAAAATGGAGGAGCCACCATCCGGCGTGTCCACAGCATCCGGCGACGGCTGCGGCGGATCGAGGTGGATGTCATACAGTCCCGTAAGACCCGTCTTATCGACCACCGGACGGCCCGCCCTGTTGGACAGCAGCGTCGCGAGCGTCCGCAACGAAACCCCATACAGCGCCACGCTGTTATCGCGACCGAGCGCGAACATGCCGCTCGCTCCCGGAACGGCTCCGGCCTCCGGGTGTTTAGCCCCGATGTCGGCCAAGGAGGTGGACGCTGCCTTCTGCAATTTCGGTCCGTTCTTCGCGATCACCAAATCGTACACAGGCCGTTCACGCATCTCGCGGTGCACAACGAGCTTGCAGCGTTGCGCCAGCAGAGCTTCGAGCAGCGTGTGAAACATCTGCTTCTGTGTTGCAGGATTCTGCCATGCGGGCAGGTCCGCCTCTTCAAGCCGCGCGTTGATATCGTACTTTTCCGACGACATCCATTCGGGAACACCGATCGTCCGGCCCTTCGTAGAAAAACCGAGAGTCGTCCCATCGGATGGCACCTCCGCGAAGAACAGGACAGCCTCGAGCGTACAGTTCACCATTCGGAAGCCATCGGGAGTGACAAAAAAATGTTCAGGATCACAGGACCCAGTCCCGCTGATGTTCCGCCGTATAGACGCGACAGCAAACGTAATCGGCCTGCCATCCGCACCGAGAACCGGTTTAGGTGTTGCTCCTCGACGGACAGGACTCTGCGCGCGCCCGCCAAAAGCCACAACTGCGGCCACCCCGAACGCCGCCACAAACCCGACACCTCTGGTTCCTGAAATACGCATATCACCCATAACGCTGCAGGCCTAACGCCGGTTTCCTCCGGCTGCCCATTAATGCGCAACTTCATCGCGCATGAGCGGGTTCGAAGGATGACTGCCCAGACTTCCCGGCCTTTCCTACTCCTCACCCCTGACTTCCTAACTCTTTCACCAATTCGGCGTAGGCTCGCCGTCCACATATCGATCACCACCGTGTCCACCGTCACCTTCCCGGCAGAGACCTCGGGGTGCCCCATCTTCGCGACGGTTCCATCGTCGCTAAGGTGGGCATCGCATGCGAAAAGCGCACGAGTGCTTTAGCCCCTGACGCAACATTCGTCCTCCCTGTGCCCGCCGGATGGAAGCAATCCGCTTCTCCCACCCACGAACCGGGTGGCCTACCCTTTCACGGCTTCATCGTGAAAGGGTAGGTTATCGCGCGTGAAGACGCGCGAGTGCGGTTCCGGTTGCAGTTGCTTTTCTTTCTGTCGTTCCGAGACGAAGCCGAGGAACCTGCTTTAACTCGAAACTGAAAACTGACACCTGGAAACTGTGCGCAAAACGGCGCGAAGTCCGAGCCACTTCGCCAGTTGCGGAGATCACTGATCCAACCCTCGCACCGGAAAATCAGCCGGGTGCCCATTCATGCGCAGCCCTGCCTGGGATATCTCTCGACCAGGAAGGCATGACAATCACGCCTCGTTACCGCGGCACAGCTTCAACAATGGTTACGAGAGACGCTGTAGGCACGAGCCGCGTCATCCGGAAACCGGCCTCATCCAGCAGCGCACGATACTCGGCCGCCGTCCGCTCTTCGCCTCCCGGGACGGTCAGCATCACCATGTCCAGCATCTTCCCTGGATGCGGTGCATCGCCGTCCGGCAGCACCATCTCAACGAGAAGCAGGCGGCCATCAGACTTCATTGCCCGCCGGCAGTTGGTGAGAATCGTCAAACACTGCTCGTGGTTCCAGTCGTGGATCACATGCGACAGAATGTAGGCGTCAGCCCCACCCGGCACGCTTTCAAAGAAGCTGCCTGATTCGATCTGCACGCGGTCCCGGAGACCACGTTGCTCAAGCAACGCAGGTGCGTTGGCGACCACCTGCGGCAGGTCGTACAGGATTCCGCGAGGTCCCGGATACTTCGCCAGGATCGTGCTCAGCAGATTCCCGGTAGAGCCGCCCACATCGGCAATCGTCCCGAAGCCCGAAAAATCATAGGCAGCCGCAATAGCTGGAGGCTCCATGCCATGGAACCCAATCATCGTCCCGGTAAACAACGCTGTCTCGTCGGGATGAGTGCCCAGCCACTCAAAGATCGGCGTGCCAAAGGATTGCTCGAAGGCAGTCTTGCCCGTCTGAACTGAATAAAGAAGCTGATCGAAGCTGCGCATCAGGATCGGGCCAGCCAGGGTCATTGCGGCTGCGTGGCTTGGCGTTCCAGACTTAAGCACCGCACCGAGTGGACAAAGCGCGAATCGGTGTTCTGCATCTTGCGAAAAAAATCCCAGGCTGGAAAGCGTTCGCATCACGCGGTAGAGAGCTCGGGCCTGCGTCCCTGTCTTTGACGCGAGCTCGTCGGCAGATTTCGGCCCATCGGCCAGATAGTCGGACAGCCTTAGCGTCGCCGCAAGGTGGACCAGCCGTCCGACCACTTGGGAAAGAAGGATTTCGGCGATCTGGGCTTCAGGTGGTGGACCGCCTGCTTGCACTGCGGTGCCTTGAGACATTTCGGCCTCTTTCGATTGCTCAAAAATGAGTAGCCAACCGCGAGCGCGACGTCGCGCACTACAGGCGAGGTCTCGAGATTCATGTGGTCTGGCGCGCGCATCCTATCGCCCTGGACGCATCACTCGCAACGCAAAAACACGGCACTTCGAATGTCTGGGAAACGAAGCAGAACGGATCTGATCGCCGGGTGCCCATTCATGCGCAGCCTTCATCACGCATCAGTAGGTTCGCAAGATCACCGCGCCGAGTCCCGCCTTTCCTAACTCCTCACCCCTAACCCCTAACTCTCCCTCTCCCTCACCCCAGCTTCACCGGCTCCCTCTCCAACTCCACCCCAAACCTCGCCCGCACCCTCGCCCGAATCCTGTCCTGCAGCCGCTCAATATCCGCAGCCGTCGCTCCGCCCCGGTTGATCAGTGCCAGCGTATGCCGCGACGAGATCCCCGCCGCTCCATCCACAAACCCCTTCCCAAACCCCGCCCGCTCGATCAGCCACGCCGCCGACAGCTTCACAAGCGCGTCGCCCGCCGGCCACTGCGGCATGGGTTCCTTACACGTCCCGGCCGCGGCAATCTCTGCTACCCGCGCAGCCGCCACCACGGGGTTCTTAAAGAACGATCCAGCGCTCCGGCAGTCCGGATCGTTTTCCACAAGCAACATTCCTTTGCCCCGCCGAATCTGCCGGACAGCAGAGGCAACTTGCAATAAGTCAATGACTTCGGAGGATTCAGCAAAGTAGCGCTTGACGTCCCCGTAAGTAACTTGAGGCTTCCCGGAAGGATGTAACCGAAAGTCCACTCGGGTCACTATGTACCGGCCCGGCTGGTCCTTATTGAATAAGCTCTTGCGATAGCGGAACTTGCAGGCCTCCCGGTCGAGTTCCACAAACTCACCCTTTTCCCTGTCGAAAACGCGCACCAGAACAATCGTCTCGGCCACCTCCTGCCCGTACGCCCCAACATTCTGCACCGGCGTCCCGCCCACGCTCCCCGGAATCCCCGCCAGGCACTCCACGCCCTGCATCCCGCCAGCGACCATCCGGCTGACAAATTCATCCCAGACCTCGCCCGCCCCGACCTGAAACAACCCCTCACCGCAATCCCGTATGCCCCGGATTCCAATCTGAACCACCAGCCCCGGAAACCCGGCATCGCTGACCAGCAGGTTGCTTCCCCCGCCCAGCACGAACAGTGGCAGCCCCCGCTCCTCGGCCCACCGGACAGCCTCCGCCACATCGGCCTCAGTCTCCGCCACCGTAAAGAATCTCGCCGGCCCACCCACTCCCAGCGTCGTCAGCGGCCCCAGCGCCACATTCTCCCGAATCGTCACGGCTTGAGACTACATGACCGGACTCCCACTCGCGTCCCGCAACTCGCCTCCCGAAACTCAAACCTCAACCTCCGATTCCCCCCGCTCACCCCCAATCTCTTGACGCACCCGATACAATGAATCCAGAGAGCAAGGGTCTGGCTGACCTCACGTGCGGTATTCGGCCGCACCCCCGAAGTCCAGACCTAAAGTATCTGCTCTCAAGACTTTGCTCAAAAGGTACGGGGGAGGGGTACCCTCCCCAAAATCCAATCTCAAGCAGCACCTTGAAGGAGCACCCAAAAAATGTATCCAGAGCTGATGGTCATCCCTATGCGCGAGGAGCTCACCCGCGCCGGCATCGAAGAGGCCCGCACGCCAGAAGACGTTGACAACGCCCTCAAGCAGCCCGGAACGACCCTCCTCGTGGTCAACTCCATCTGCGGCTGCGCCGCCGGCAAGATGCGTCCCGGCGTTCGCCTCGCCCTCCAGCACGCCACCAAGCCGGACCACGCCATCACCGTCTTCGCCGGCCAGGACCGTGAGGCGACCGAGCGTGCCCGCAGCTACTTCCAGGGCCAGCCCGCCACCTCCCCGGCCATCGCCATTCTCCGCGACGGCCAGCTCGTCTACCTGATGCAGCGCTCCGCCATCGAGACCTCCACCGCCGCTGCCATCGGGCAGGAGCTCACCCGCGCCTTCGATGCCTACTGCGCGACGTCAGCCGCCTAAGCCCGGCAAACCAGATCCAAGGAGGGGGGTGGACACGAGTCCACCCCCCGTTTTCCACAAGCTTTTCTCAAGCTCCCGCCCGTGTCCGCCGATGGAGCAGATGTATGACTCCATCGGTTCAGATGTTCTCGTTAACACCAATCCGGCCCAACGTAGCTCTCCAGTCCAAGTCTCCGGACGCCAGGCCTGACGCTCAACTGCTTGTCGGCCCGAGTCCGGCGATGGCTCGCCTGTGGGCTCAGCTCCGCATCCTGGCTCCGCACTTCCGCGTCGCGCTGCTGACCGGTGAAGCAGGCTGCGGCGCCGACGCAGTGGCCCAGGCCCTGCACGATCTCTCCGCGTTCGCCGGCACACCGCTGATCCATCTGCGTGCGGCGGAGGCCGAACGGCAGCTCCGCCGCCCCGGCGCCCTGCTGGGCAACGCGAACCGGGGCGCCCTGTTTCTTCCCGAAATCGACCGCCTCTCGCCCGCCGGACAGCAGATGCTGTTGCGGTTGTTGAGATTGCGCCGGCATCGCAGGATCGCCATCATCGCGTCCACGAGCACGGATCTTCGCTCGCTGGTCAGCGCAGGGACATTCGATGGTGAACTATTTGGCCATCTTGGTTCGCTTCGTCTGCAGATTCCGTCAGTGCGGGAGCGGGTGGAGGACATTCCGCTGTTAACCCATCAGCTGGTCCAGGCCGAGGCGACCCGCCAGGGGCGCCGGATTCCCTCATTCGAGCCGGGCTTTTTGTCTGCAGTGAGTGAGTACGCGTGGCCGGGCAATTTCGCGCAGCTGCGAGCGGCAATTACATGGATGGTTGAACGTGGCGAGGCATCGCTGGGACCTGCGGAACTGGCCGCTGCCATCGCCGAGGTACGTACAGAGGCGGCACCCGAAACTCCGGTGCGCATGGTGCCGCTGGATGAGATCGTGCAGGAGCACGTTCGCGCTGTTCTGATCGGGTGTAACGGCAATAAGCTGCGGGCCGCAGAGGTGCTGGGGATCAGCCGCTCGACCCTATATCGCATGCTGGAGGCCGCCTCCGTCTCGGGCGCGCCGGGTTCGCTGGCGCTGCTGGCGAGTTAGCGAGTGATGGTTACAGGGTGCTCTGATAGCCTTCGAGCATGAGTTCGAAAGATTCAGCGCAGAATATAGCCGCCGGCCTGCGCGTGGCGGTGCTTGGTGCAGGGAAGATGGGTGGCATTCTGTTGCAGGCCTTCGTTCGCACCGGCCTCTTCCCTGCGCAGCAGATTGCGGCCACGGTTGCGCACGAGCTGCGTGCCGAGGCGCTTAGCAAGCAGTTCGGGCTTGCGGTTACGACAGACAACCGTCGAGCAGTCGAGGGCGCCGATATTGTCCTGCTCGCAGTGAAACCGACGCAGGTGATTCAGCTTGTTCGCGAGGTGAGCCCATCCCTGAAGCCAGGTGCGCTGGTGATCTCGATTGCTGCGTCGGTGAAGACCGCGGCCATTGAAGAGGCACTGGGCGGTGCGGGAGGCGCGGAGGCCGCGGTGATTCGCGCGATGCCGAATACGCCCGCGATGCTGGGCGCAGGAATCACGGCGTTATGCCGCGGCCGTTTTGTTACGGACGAGCAGCTTGGTCTGGCCCAACAAATCTTTTCGACTGTGGGCCGTACAGTCGTTGTCGACGAGCGGCACATGGATGCAGTGACCGGGTTGTCCGGTTCGGGCCCTGCGTTTCTTTACATCATCCTGGAGTCGCTGGCGGAGGCGGGCGTGAATGTCGGGCTGCCGCGTGAGATTGCGACACAACTCGCCGCCCAGACCGCATATGGCGCGGCGAAGATGGTGCTCGAAACCGGATCACATCCGGCGCTGCTGAAGGATGAGGTCACGACTCCGGCTGGATGTACAGTCGACGGAATCCTGGAGCTGGAAGAGGGCGGCCTGCGCGTGACGTTGATCAAAGCGGTCAAGCGCGCCACCGAGCGCGCACGAGAACTGGCGGGTAACTGAGGATTGCGGCTCTCCTTTTTATTAGAGAACCGCTAATAGGAAGCAGATCATTGATATCGCAAGAACGGCCACACGTCCGCGATGAATCAGGTCCCACGTTCTGTGCTCCGCAAACGAGCTCTGGGCGGAGCCAGAGTCGAGTTGCACGATCCGGCTGTTGATAGGCACGAGAACGGCAACGCTGATGGCGATTGCGATCAGCCAAAACGCGCTTGCCGTAATCAGGAGTGATTTCCCATTGCTGTGGTAACGAATCGCGGTTTCTGCGATAAGCAATAGAGCGCTGAATATGTACCAGGGCGGCATCGCAGCCCCGAGCCTCTTTCCGAAGTAGCTGGTAACTATCATCCGTGTATTCGCGTCGAGCCGCTCCAAAATGGGGTTTACAAATACCGACACTGATAGCTCCGTGCCAATCAGCAAACCGATGGATACGATCGTCAGGACATCCAGAAAGAACATTCTTTTCTCCTGGGTTTGAGACGCGGCCTGCACCCATACTGATTCATATGTATGTACTGACAAAGTTGTCAGTACTGAGCATGAACGGATCGGTGAGAATGGGGTATGGCTGTTTCAAAGAAAGAGCTGTCTCCCTGTCCGATTGACGCAATGCTATCGGTCATCGATGGGCGGTGGAAGGGCACGATTCTGTGGAGGCTCTCGGAGGGACCGATGCGAACCAGCGAACTGCGCCGCAGTATTCCGGAGATCACGGAACGGATGCTGATTCGCCACTTGCAGGAGCTGGTGCGGGACGGCGTTCTGATCCGCCGTCAGGAGACGACGGTGCCGCCGTGTGTGCGTTACTCCATCTCGAAGTATGGAATGACGCTGCTGCCGGTGCTGGAGATCATCTGCAACTGGGGACGCAAGCATCTGCAGCGTGTCTATCGGGAGACGTCGCCGCGCTCGCTCAACTGACAACCGCCTTACGCCGCAACCTTTTCCACTGTTGAGACTTCCTCCCTTTCGATCTCTTCGAGGCTCTTGCCTTTGGTCTCCGGCAACATTCTTGCTGTAACGAAGAAGCCAATGAGACTGGCAACGGCCGCGGCGGCTTCAGCTCCCGACAACCCACTCCAGTGCATCAGGAATGGAAAGAGAAATACGCCGAGAAAGCCGCCGAGCTTCCCCATTGCAGCGGAAATGCCATGGCCTGTAGTGCGGACGCGCACTGGGAAGATCTCGGACGGGTACACGAAGGTTGTGGCGTTTGGTCCGAACTCCGTGAAGAAGAAGCTCAGCCCATAGATGAGAAGAAAGGGCATGGTCATCGCTTCGATGTTCGGTATGAAGGCGAGCAACGCGAACGTAACGGTCATGACCGCGAAACCGAGCAGCTGAATGACCTTGCGGCCGAGACGGTCCATGGTGAAAACAGCGACTGCGTAACCTGGAGCGGCAAACACGACGAAGACGACGAGCTGCGTCAGCGTCTTGCGCAATAAGGTATGGTCTCCGTGCAGCGCGGAGAGCACGAGCGGGCTGGATACAGTGTTCCCGTAGTAGGCCGCATCCATCAGAAACCACGCGGCGCTCGCACCGATCAACCGCCTGCGTAAGCGCCTGTCGCTAACGAGCCGATGGAAGCCATCCCAGAATGGAGATCTTTTGGGAACGCGTTTGAAGTGAGGGGAATTACCGAGATGCCTGTTGTCCTCTTCGAGCCTGCCAGCGGCAGCCAGAAACCGCGGAGTCTCTTTGAGGTTGCGGCGGGACCAATAGACTCCGAGCGCGGGGATTGCACCAAATCCGAGGAGAACTCGCCAAATGAGGACGTGAGCGAGATGCGTAGCGAGCAGCGCCGATGCGAAGAGAGGACCAAGGATCAACCCCACGGCCTGCATCGTGAAGACGAGCGTGACCAGCAGGCCACGCGAGTCTTTTCCGGCATACTCTGCCATAATCGTGGCCGAGACCGGATAGTCACCGCCGATTCCGATACCAAGGATGAACCGAAGTCCGATGAGCCACCAGATGTTCGGCGAAAATGCGCATCCCAGGGCTCCAGCCGCAAGTATCAGGACCTCGAGGCCGTAGATTCGCTTTCGGCCTAACATGTCTCCTAGTCGGCCGAAAAGAATTGCACCAAAGGCAGAGGCTAAGAGGGCGCTCGACTCCACCAGGCCTTCTTCCAACCTGTTGACGTGCCAGACTGGCCTGATGAGGGCCATGACAACGCCGATGATGAACAGGTCATAGGCATCTGTGAAGAAGCCCATCCCTGAGATGAACAATACCTTCCAGTGCTGACGGGAGATGCCTGCTCTATCGAGATCGCTGAAGTCTGCCGTCGAACGCCGGTGCTCCATGCAGTCGTTCCTCAATTCCTGGAGTTAAGATGCCCCGCGATGGAGCCGCGGCCAACCTGAGCCGGTTTTGAGCTGAATCGAAACAGGTTACGGGCTGCCAGTTCATAATGCCACTGATTGGCAAGGAGTGTTCACTTTTTGCGTCCGGCAGGAGGCAGGAGATTGGTTTCGGTTTTCTTCTCGAGCTCCGGATGAGGGAATGTGGTGCGCGGGAGCAGCTGATCGCGCATGGGTGCATCGTAGGAGGCCGATCATCGCGCAGGTGTTCGCACTCGTACAATCAGGTCATGAGCATCGCGCATTCCGAGCGCAACGGGCGATCGCTGTCGATGTACGCGGCAGGTGTGCTCGGATTCATGATTCTGGTGATTTTGTGGGGAGCAGTCGTGCGCGCGACGGGTTCAGGCGCAGGCTGCGGGGACCGCTGGCCGCTGTGTAATGGTGTTTTCTTTCCTCATCATCCGCGGATCGCGACCATCATCGAATACACGCACCGGTCGATGAGCGGGATTTGTACGGCGCTGGTTGCGGTGCTGATTGCGTGGACGTTTTGGGCGAAGCCGGCGGGCGATCACGCGCGTAAGGCGGCGGTGTGGTCGGGGGTGCTGCTGATCACCGAAGCCCTGCTGGGTGCGGTGCTGGTCCTGGGTGGGTATGTGGACCGCAACGCTTCCGACATGCGAGTGCTGGTGCAATGCGTTCACTTTACGAACACGATGCTGCTGCTCGCAGCGTTGACGCTGACGTGGTGGTGGTTGCGGCGGGGTTCGGTGCGCGAAATTGTGGGTGTGGATGGAGCGCGGACGGCGGGCTGGCTGGCGATCGGATTGACCGTTGTGACGGGTGCGACGGGATCTGTTGCGGCGCTTGCGGATACGCTATTCCCTTCACCATCGTTGCATGACGGTTTCGTGCAGGATTTCGCGGCGAACGCTCCGCTGCTGGTGCACATGCGCTGGCTTCATCCGGCGGCCGCGGCGCTGGCCCTGGTCGCGGCGATTGTTCTGTGCCGGTATGTTTCGCGGCCGGGTGCGCGGTGGATTGGGGCGCTGCTGTTGCTGCAGGTTGTGCTTGGGATTGCTGATCTTGTGTCGCTCGCGCCGGTAACCCTGCAGATGCTGCACCTGCTGGGCGCGGACCTGTTCTGGATTGCGCTGGTGGCGGTGGCGTCAGAGCTGATTTTCGCGAGCAGACCGGTCCGCTCGGCGACGGAGCCGGCGATGATCTCAGCGCAGCACTCGTGAGACGTGCTTAGCGCGGGGGGTTGGACTCGCTTTCGGGTTTACCGTCGATCTTGTCCGTTGCCTTCCTGGTCCCGTGTACGGTGTCACGGCCGACGGTTCTGCCGGCGTCTTCGGTCTTGTGGGTCGCAACCTTGGTGCCATGCTCCGTATCACGGCCTACGGTGCGAGTGCCTTCGGCCGTCTTGTGAGCGGCGACTCTTGTGCCATGCTCGGTGTCCCGGGTTGCGGTCCGGGTGCCTTCGGCAGTCTTATGAGCAGCGACCTTTGTGCCGTGCTCGGTGTCGCGAGTCGCGGTTTTGGCGCCGTGCGCGGTGTCGTGGCCGACCTTTTTGCTGGCGTCGGCGGTGTCATGACCAGCGTTTTTCATGTCCTGGCCGACGGTCTGAGCGTGAATGACGATCGGCACAAAAGCGAAGACACCGAGGGTTGCCGCTAACAACCAATTCTTCAGTTTCATCGTGCTTCTTCCTCCATGTTTCCTTTCATTTAGACGCAGGATGCGGCGGTCGCGACTCGATGAGATGCTGGATGAGATTTAGACCCCGCTGTGTTCACGCGATTGGAAACATCTCCTTTCTGCTGGTGGAGGGATGGGGCATTCCTGTATAGTTGGCTCCGTTCCCGTAGCCGAACCTCTTTCGCACCTTCAGATGAGATTCTTTGCGGGCGCCAAACAATTGCGCCGTGGGCTGAGCTCATGGCCTCACAAGGTGATTCATGCAGGCATTGCCAGCGATGCTGTTCTTTCAAAACCGGCAACTGACACACCTCTCGCCGGTGGACATCATCATCCTCCTGTTGTACTTCGCGGTCGTCGTATTCATCGGCTTCTACGTGAAGGGTTCGACGAACACCAGCGAAGAGTTCTTCCTCGCCGGCCGTGAGATGACTGCGTGGATCGCTGGGTTGAGCTTCGTTTCAGCGAACCTCGGCTCGCTGGAGCTGATGGGGTGGGCCGGTTCGGCGTACCAGTACGGCATCCTGGCGACGCACTGGTACTGGATCGGCGCGATCCCGGCGATGCTCTTCCTCGGCATCGTGATGATGCCGTTCTACTACATTTCCAAGACGCACTCGGTGCCGGGCTACCTGCAGTTGCGGTTCGGCGAGGGCGCGCGCGGCTTGGCGGCGATCTCGTTCGCATTCATGACGATCCTGATGTCCGGCGTGAACATGTACGCGATGGCGCTGGTCATGAAGGTCATCCTTGGATGGGACATCAACTTCTCCATCTGGGTGGGCGCGGCGACGGTGGCCCTGTACGTAATGCTCGGCGGTCTGCGCTCCGCCATCATCAATGAGGTGCTGCAGTTCATTCTCATCTGGGCGGGCGCTGCGATGATCCCAATCCTGGGATTGATCGAGGCGGGTGGATGGACCAACCTGAAGCATCAGATCGTCGCCAACACGCACTCCATCGGCTACGTTCACATGTGGTCGACGCTCGGACACTTCAAGAGCAATCCAATGGGCATCAACTGGGTGGGGATTGTCTTCGGCCTCGGCGCAATCATCTCTTTCGGATACTGGACCACCGATTTTCTTGTAGTCCAGCGCGTGCTGAGCGCGCATAATCTGCGCGCGGCGAAGATGGCTCCGGTGCTTGGAGCGGCGTTTAAGATGTGCGTTCCGCTGATCGTCATCGTTCCGGGACTGCTGGCGCTTGGCGTGCTGCGGGATCCGCACACGCACCAACTGATCCATCTCGTCGGTGAAAACCAGGTGGATGCGGCGCACCCGTACAGCTACAACGAGGTGCTGCCGTTAATGCTGATCCGCTACTGCGGTCCGGGGCTGCTGGGGTTGGGTATCACAGCGCTTGTGGCCGGCTTCATGAGCGGCATGGCGGGGAACGTTTCGGCCTTCTCCACCGTGTGGACGTACGACCTTTACGGCGCCTATATGAACAAGCGCGCCCCTGACAAACACTACGTGCTGATGGGTCGCTGGTCGACGGTGATCGGCATGATCATCTCGATCGGCACCGCCTATCTGGTCATGCACGCGGCCTCCATCATGGACTATGTGCAGGCACTGTTCAGCTTCTTTATTGCGCCGCTGTTCGGCACGGTGCTGCTGGGCATGTTGTGGAAACGAGCCACGAACTGGGGCGGGTTCCTCGGGCTGCTGGCGGGTACGGCATCCTCGATCGGGATGTGGATTTACACCAATTTCGGGACGGCCGCGCACAAGGCGGACGCGCTGGCACACATCGCCCTCTCGCGCGATGCACAGCCGATGGCCAACGACATGTTCCGGGCGTTGTGGAGCTGGATCATCTGTGTGCTGGTTACAGTCATCATCAGCATGATGACGAGACCGAGGCCAGAATCCGAGCTCAACGGACTCGTGTATGGTGCGACGGTGATTCCCCACGATGGCGCCACCACAATCTGGCAAAAGCCGATATTCTGGGCTTGTATCGTCGCGGCGGTGTTTGTCGTGCTAAACATTATTTTCTGGTAAAAAGAGTGACGCGTTTCGGGCCCTTCCGGGATAATATTTCTGGACAACAAACAAGCAGGCGGGCCAGCAGGTTTTCGCACGGAGTGGAGGACGGGGATGGCACAGGGTACAGGGCGAGGAGAGTTGCTTTCGATCTGGTTTTTCGTCGGAGTCATGACACTGGCTTACGGCATTGTGCTGTTCCCGTATGGCGCGTGGGAGTGGTTCGGGAACCATGAACCGGGAACTGTGTTGAATAACCTTCATCCGACGTTCTGGTGGGGTCTGCTGCTGCTCTTGTTCGGTGCCTTCTACACCATTCGTTATCGTCCGCGGCCGGGTGACAAGGACGTCGCCTGAGCGCATCGAGGCATTTCAGCGCGGCGAGCCGCCGCATTCATTGAGGAGTTTAGAGCAGTATGGGCAGACAGATGACAATGGGAGTCGTGGTGGGCAATCGCGGCTTCTTCCCGAGCCACCTCGCGACCAGTGGACGGCTGGAGATTGTGGCCGCCCTGGAGGCCGCTGGCATCAAGCCAATCGTGCTCTCGCCCGAGGAGAGCGCGCACGGCGCAGTGGAGACCTATGAGGATGCCAAGCGTTGCGCTGCGCTGTTCAAGAAGCACGCGAATGAGATCGACGGCATCATCATCACGCTGCCCAACTTCGGCGAGGAGCGCGGCCTGGCCGATACGCTGCGTCTGGCCGACCTGCGCGTTCCAGTGCTGATCCAGGCGACGCCCGATTCTCCCGGCAAGATGGGCATTGCGTTTCGCCGCGACAGCTTCTGCGGCAAGATGTCGATCTGCAACAACCTGAAGCAATATGGCATTCCCTACACGCTGACGACGCTGCACACCGAGGCGCCGGACTCGGCGGAGTTCAAGGCAGACCTCAGCTGGTTCTCTGCGGTCTGCCGGATTGCGCGCGGCTTCCGCAATTTGCGGCTAGGCGCGATTGGCGCGAGGCCGGCCGCGTTCAACACGGTGCGGTACTCGGAGAAGCTGCTGGAGCGCTCCGGGATTACTGTGGACACCCTCGATCTTTCCGAGGTCTTCGGCGGGATTTCTCGCCTGAAAGACAACGATGATGCGGTGCAGCAGAAGCTTGCGGCGATCAAGGGCTACATCCCGATCAACAACACGCCCGAAGATGCGCTGCTGAAGATGTCCAAGCTCGGTGTGGTGATCGATAAGTGGATGAGTTCGCACGAGCTCACCATTTCATCGGTTCAGTGCTGGACGTCGATGGAAGAGTTTTTCGGCGTGGTCCCCTGCACCGTGATGTCGATGATGAGCGAGAAGCTGATCCCATCGGCGTGCGAGGTCGATACGCTGGGAACGCTGTCGATGTACGCGTTGTCGCTGGCCAGTGAGACGCCATCGGCGCTGCTGGACTGGAACAACAACTACGGCGAGGACCCGAATAAGGCAGTGTGCTTCCACTGCTCCAATCTGCCGAAGCACTTCTTCCGCGAGGGCGTGAAGATGGACTACCAGCTCATCATCGCGGGCACGGTCGGGAAAGAAAACACGCACGGTACGCTCGACGGTACGGTGAAGGCCGGCGACATGAGCTTCGCACGTTTCTCGACGCTCGACCTCGAGGGACGCATTGCGGGTTACTGCGGGCAAGGACGCTTCACCGATGATCCACTGACGACCTTTGGCGGTGCGGGCGTCGTCGAGATTCCTAACCTGCAGAACCTGCTGCATTACATTTGCGAGAACGGCTTCGAGCACCACGTCGCAGCCAACTTTTCGCATACGGCGGACGCGGTTTATGAGGCTGCCAGGAAGTACCTTGGATGGCAGATGCATCGACATCAATAGATTCTCCATTACAGCAAGGGCCGCCGATCAGGCGGCCCTGCTCTTTTGGATAAACCTTTCAATTACTTCGGTTTTCGGTCGCGATCTGGTCGATGCGCTACCCTTGAAGGAGTATGGCGGCGGGAGCGACAGCGATACGACGGCGTTCGGCCGCGCGGAAAAAGCGTGTGGCGGAGCCGTCCGCAAATCCGTTAGAGAGCCGCTATCTCAATCGCGACGAAACGTGGCTTGAGTTCAATCGCCGCGTGCTGGAAGAGGCGGACGACCCTACAAATCCGCTGCTCGAGCGAGTGAAGTTTCTGGCGATTACGGCCAGCAATCTCGATGAATTTCTTGAGATTCGCGTCGCCGGGATCCTGCAGCAGATCGAAGAGGACCTGGGGTCGTTTCAGGCGCTGGATGATACGGGGCTAACGCTTGTGCAGCGTCTGAGGCGTTTGGGTGAACACCTGCATGAATTCACGCGTGAGCAGGCAGCGGCATGGAACGAGCGTCTCGCACCCCAGTTGGACGCCGCGCAAATCCGGATTGTCTGCTGGAAGCAGCTCTCGCGAGCAGATCGCGCGTTTGCGACCCGCTACTTCGAAGAGCAGGTCGATCCCCTCCTGACGCCAGTCACGATCGATCCTTCGCATCCATTCCCGCGTGTGCTGAACAAAGCTTTGTGCCTTGCATTGCTGCTGAAGCTGAAGCGCCGGGCGCGCTCCACTGCGCCGCCGCAACTAGGCGTGATCACGATCCCACGCTCACTTCCGACGATCATCCGTCTGCCGAACAATGGCGGCCGCCATGATTTTCTCTTGCTGGATGATCTCATCAAGGCGCATGCTGACCGGATGTTCCGCGGCTACAGAATTCTGGGCATGGGCGCGTTCCGAGTCACTCGCAACAGCAATCTGTACATGGAAGAGGAAGAGAGCCGGTCGGTGCTGGAGAGTGTCGCGGAGGAACTGCATAACCGGCGCAAGGGTGACGTCGTCCGCATGGAGATCGACTCGGCGGCTTCCGATGAGATCGTCGAGAGATTGAGCCTCAACTTCGAGCTCGACCCGTGGCAGGTATTCGCGACCGAGGCGCCGGTAAACCTTTCGCGCCTGATGGATCTGTATAACGCCCTGCAGATGTCTGATCTCAAGTTCCCGGAGTTTCATGGACGACGGGCGCGATTGAGCAAGAACTCGAATGACGTCTTTGACGAACTGCGCAAGCGTGACCTGTTGTTTCATCACCCGTACGACAGCTACAGCGCGGTGGAAAATTTCATTGAAGCGGGCACGACAGATCCGAATGTCGTATCGATTAAGCAGACGCTGTATCGCACAAATGCGAACTCGCCGATTTTTCGAGCGCTGACCGAAGCCGCGCAGACGATCGACGTCACCGTGGTCATTGAATTGATGGCGCGCTTCGACGAGGCGTCCAACATCCGCTGGGCACGCGAGCTGGAAGACGCGGGCGTGCAGGTATATCACGGCGTGTTCGGCTATAAGACGCACTGCAAGCTTGCGCTTCTGGTGCGGCGCGACCCTGATGGCGAGCTGCGCAGCTATGTGCATCTTGGGACCGGCAACTACAATCCGGTGACCGCACGCTTCTATACAGACATAAGCCTGCTGACTGCGCGCCCGGAGATTACCGAGGCAGTGCAGCGGGTGTTCCGCTATCTGACAGCGGAGTGGGACGCCAGACCGGAGGCCTATCGTCCGCTGCTGGTGGCGCCGGTAACGCTGGCGACGGATTTTCTCGGGCTGATCGCGCGAGAGACGGAGCACGCACAAGCCGGCCGGCCTGCGCGCATCATTGCGAAGATCAATGCGCTTGTGGATCTCAAGACGATCGATGCCCTGTACGTTGCATCGCAGGCAGGAGTCGAGATCGACCTCATCGTGCGTGGGATGTGCACGCTACGGCCTGGTATTCCGGGTCTCAGCGATCGAATTCGTGTGCGCTCGATTGTCGGACGGTTCCTGGAGCATAGCCGCATTTTCTGGTTCCAGAACGGCGGCTCGCCCGAAATTTTTTCCGGCAGCGCAGACTGGATGCAGCGCAACTTGTACGAACGCTGCGAGGTGGTCTTCCCTGTTCTGGATGTTGCGTTGGCGAATCGCCTGCGGAACGGGATCCTGGAGGCTTACCTGCGCGATGACACCAAGGCGCGGCTGATGCAGCCGGACGGCTCTTATACCCGGGCACAACGCAAAGGCGCTGGGTTTGCTGCGCAGGATTGGCTGATGGCGCATGCCCACGAACCCGAGCCCGAGCCGGCGGTCACGGCGTAGTGGCGAGATCCGGCTGGACGGTCATCACGCTGTCAATCCAAGGCGCGTAATAAGAGATGCGAGTGTTGTAGGTCTCGTCGTCGTAGACAAAGTAACGATAGTTCGCGAGCGGACCGACCGCGTACAGTCGCCACATCAGCGCGCAGACGGTCCAGACGCCATGGACCTTGATCAGAACCGGCCCACCCTCATCACCATTGCCCGGCATTCCTTCGAGCGGAAGGGCCTCTCGTTTCGAGTGAAACTGCAGCTTGATCCAATGACCTTCTGCGCTCTCAATCCGCGTATAGGCGCGGCGAAGGTCGCTGCGATGGGCGGACGTTGAATACTCGCCGATAAGGCCGTTGCCTGCTGCTCCCTTGCCGATGATCTCCGCTATTTCGTTTCTCTCGTCCTGGCCCCGGTAGAGCAGAGCCGGTGTCACATCACTGACCGGATCCTTCAACTCGATCATGGCAATGTCATCGAGGTCACGTTCGAACAGCAGCAGCGGCGTGGCGTCGCCGGAATAAAGTTCCTTTGGCGTGGGCTTGTAACCGGGATGAATGACGATGCGTGCCACGGGCCGGGCGATGCCGTTGATCGTGACCTCGTGGATGTCCTTGCGATCGACCTCACTGGCCAGCGTGACAACCCAGGCGGGAGCGATGAGAACGCCCTGTCCTTCAACGGGAAGGTCGACGAGCGCCGGAAACACTGAAGCCGGCACCTTGTATTTGTCGTCCGGTACATCATGCCGCATGATGATCGCCTGCGCGGTGCCGCAGACAAGCGCCAACCCAATCGCCAGCAGACCAGATGCCTTCACAGAACAACTCCTTGGATTGCCCTTCAGCATACGCTTACCGTGCTGCCGTCACTCTAAGAATTTCTCCAACTTGCCTGACGGCTATGATGACAGAAGGAGGCTCCCGCTGCGTGCCTAATCTGAAGGTTCATCTCACCTGTTTCGCGCTTGCGCTGATTGCCGCAAGCTCTCCGGTATGGTCCAGCGCACAACAGAGCCACGCGCAAGATCCATTCGAGAAGAACCTCGAGGCGCGTACAGCCGTGAAGGTGCTGCCCAATGGGCTCACCCTGGTGCTTTGCGAGCGTCACGAGGCGCCGGTCTTCAGTTTCTTCACCGAAGTCGATGCGGGCTCGGCCAATGATCCCAGCGGAGAGAGCGGGCTCGCACATATGTTCGAGCACATCGCCTTCAAGGGCACGACTGAGATCGGCACAACCGACTACGCGGCCGAGAAGGTCGCGCTGGACAAGGTCGAGAAGGCCTACGCAGCTTATGACGCCGAGCTGCGCAAGCGCGTCGGCCAGGACCCCGCCCGGCTCGCGACGCTGAAGAAGGCCTTTGACGACAGTGTTGCGGCGGCCCAGAAGTACGTCATCCCGAACCAGTTTTCGGAGATCGCCGAGGAGAACGGCGCGACGGACGTGAACGCGTCAACTGCCGAAGACACCACGCAGTATTTCTGGTCGATGCCTTCCAACCGGCTGCAGCTTTGGGCCTATCTCGAGTCGAGCCGCATCGGATGGCCTGTCGCGCGCGAGTTCTATAAGGAGCGCGACGTGGTGCAGGAGGAGCGCCGCATGCGAGTCGACTCTTCGCCTCAAGGCCGTCTGGTCGAGGAGTTTCTCGCGGCGGCGTATATGGCTCACCCCTATGGCCGGCCGGGTGTCGGCTGGGAAAGCGAGATCTCGCAGGTGTCAGCGACGGAGGCCGCAGCGTTTCACAAGAAGTACTATGTGCCATCGAACATTGTGGTCGCAGTCGTTGGTGACTTCAACATCAAGACGGCACTTCCGATGCTGGAACGGTACTTCGGCACAATTCCCGGCGGACCGCCGCCGGAGGGCATGACTACGATCGAGCCGAAGCAGACTGCCGAGCGTGACGTGATCATGCACGAGCCGACGCAGCCGATCTATCTCGAGGGTTACCACAAGCCGGACTACCGTTCACCCGACGACGCCGTGTATGACGCCATCACGGACATTTTTTCGAATGGACGGACATCACGGCTCTACCGATCGCTTGTGCGCGACCAGCGGATCGCAGTCGTTGCGGAAGGATTCAGCGGGTTTCCCGGCGTGAAGTTTCCGGGACTCTTCGCGTTCTACGCGGTGCCGATGCAGGGTCACACTGCCGAGGAGATGGCGCCCGCGATTCATAAGGAGCTCGAAAAGCTGAAGACGACGGACGTCTCCGACGCCGAGCTGGAACGCTTCAAAACCCGAGCCCGCGCGGACCTTTTGCGATCACTCGGCGATAATGCGACGCTCGCCAATATGCTGGCTGACTACCAGACACGCTACGGAGACTGGCGCGAGATGTTTCGCGAACTGGATAAGATCGACGCGGTGAGCAAAGCGGACATCCGCCGGGTTGCCCAGCAGATCTTTGTCGATTCAAACCGTACGACCGCGCGCATCGAGTTCGCGCCTCCACACCGTCCATCGCCACCTGTCGAGCCGTCAGCTCCTCCCGCCACAAACGCGCCTGCGACCACTCCGCTTCCGCCACCGGGCACCACACCTCAACAGCCTTCACAGCCGAAGCCAGCTCAACCGAACACCCCGGCAAAACCGGCAACTCCGCCGGCGACGAATCCACCGGCAAACCCGCCGAAGAACCCACAAGGACCGGCCGGCAATGGAGGTGCGCAATGAACATCCGCACCTCCTTGGTTCCCCTTGCGACCGCGCTGCTGTTATTTTCAACCTTCACACCAACGTTGCTGCCCGCCCAAACCGCGCAGCCAATTCAGAACCGGCCCGGCACAGAGCCTTGGAAATCGATCCCGATTCCGCCGCTAAACCCCTTCAAACCCGCGGAGCCGACACGCGTGACGCTGCCCAATGGCGTCCAGCTCTTCCTCGTTGAGGACCACGAACTTCCCTTCATCACCGGCTTCGTGCGCATTCGCGGCGGCAGCCGGGACGAACCCGCCGACAAGATCGGCCTTGTGTCACTCTATGGCCACGCGTGGCGTACCAGCGGAACCACGACCACGTCAGGCGATGTGCTCGACGATCAGCTCGCCGCGAAGGCGGCTAGCGTCGAGACGGGAGGCGCTCAGGCCTCGACTTACGTGAGCTGGAATAGTCTCGCCAAGGACTTTGATACGGTCTTCCCGACGGCGATGGACCTGCTGCTGCATCCGAACTTCCAGAAGTCGAAGCTGGACCTGGCGAAACGGAGCGAGCTCACAGCCATCCTCCGGCGCAACGATGATGCGTCGGCGATTGCCAGCCGCGAGGCCATCGAGATCGCTTATGGCCCCACCAATCCGTACGGTCGCATTCCGGAGATCGCGACCGTATCGGCCGTAACGCTCGACGACCTGAAGGCGTGGCATCAGCGGACTGTGGTCGGCGCAAACCTGATCGTCGGAGTTATTGGAGACTTCAAGATTCCCGAGATGGAGGCGAAGCTCCGCGCATCCTTCTCGCCCATCCCGCAGGGCACACAGTTTCCTGCCCCGAAGATCGAGTTCAGTGAGCCGAAACCGGGTATTTACTTCGCGAACAAAAGCGACGTCGATCAGTCGAACGTCTACATGGTCGGGCTCGGCACAGAGGAGCGGAACCCGGACTTCTATGCGCTGTCTGTGATGAATGAGGTCTTTTCGGGCGGCTTCGGCTCGCGCGTTGTGCAGGAGGTCCGCACAAAGCTTGGACTGGCCTATGACGTTGGCGGCAGCTTCGGCGCCGCGTATGACCACCCCGGCTTGTTTGCCGTGGGTCTGGGAACGAAGAGCTCCTCGACAGACGCTGCGACGAAAGCCACGCTTGACGAGGTTCGCAAGCTCCGCACGGAGCCCCCGACGGAAGCCGAGCTTCGCAAAGCGAAGGACGACCTGCTGAACAGCTTCATCTTCAACTACGATTCGCCGGAGAAGGTGCTGGGCGAGCAGATCACACTGGCGGTTTACGGCTATCCGCCTGATTTCCTGGAGCGCTACCGCGCGGGCGTCGAACGCGTAACCGCCGCAGACGTGGCTCGAGTCGCACAGAAGTATGTGCAGCCGCAGAAGCTCGCGATCGTTGTGGTCGGCAACCAGTCGGAGATCAAGCCGCCGCTAAAGGAGCTCGGCCCGGTCACCCCGCTGGACATCACAATTCCGGGCGCGCCGCCCCAGGCTTCCGGCATGCAATAAGGTTCGGCTGCTCAGCTATCAGCGAGCAGGCGGCCGTGTTTCGGTTCGGAATCCCGCGGCGCTGCGCTCGCGATGCCGCCAATGAGACCATCCGAGGAACCACACGACCGCGAACGCAATCGCAATAATTGCATTCGCGATGCCTGCTCCATTGATGAGGCCTTCGAAGTTCGGCGGCGCCCACGGCTTGACCGTCGCGGCAACTACGAACGTCATCGCCGCAGTCGCCAGGTCTGCGATAACCATCGTCCAGCTCACTGGCGTGAGCATAATGCTGCGTACAACCGTCTCCGGCGCTCTGGCAAACCACCAGCTCACGCCAATGATGTTCGACAAGACAAGAAACGTGAACCACAGCATGTAGACATCGACGATCGTTCGCGCCCACGCGGCGCCGTCCATCGCCACTGGCCATCCGGTACCCTGCATCGGTCACCTCTCCATACGGCAGAGTCGCAGCCGCTCTCGCTGCCGCGCAGACCCACAACCTGACGGGCCCTAGCTACAGCACGTCACGATATCAGAATCCGCACCCTGATCGCGGTAAACTAAATGTTGGCGTTCCCCAAAATCTGCCCTCACGCCAGCGGAGGTCCACTTATGCCTCACAAGAACGGTCACAACGCAAACGGCTCCGCGCCCTCCCTTCGCCTCAAGACTGGCCTCGCCGAGATGCTCAAAGGCGGCGTCATTATGGACGTAATGAACGTCGAGCAGGCGCGCATCGCCGAGGAGGCAGGCGCCGTGTCCGTCATGGCATTGGAGCGCGTCCCCGCGATGATCCGCGCCGAAGGCGGCGTCGCCCGCATGGCGAACCCCAAGCTGATCAAGGAGATCATGGCCGCGGTCTCGCTCCCCGTGATGGCCAAGGCCCGCATCGGCCACTTCGTCGAAGCGCAGGTCCTGCAGGAGCTCGGCGTCGATTTCATCGACGAATCCGAGGTTCTCACCCCGGCCGACGAGCAGCACCACATCGACAAGCACGCCTTCAAGACGCCCTTCGTCTGCGGAGCGAAGAACCTCGGCGAGGCACTGCGCCGCATCGCGGAAGGCGCGGCGATGATCCGCACCAAGGGCGAGCCCGGCACCGGCGACGTCGTTCACGCGGTAACGCACATGCGCACCATCGTGCGCGAGATGAAGGCAATTACTGTGCTCGATGAGAGCGAACTCTACGCCGCGGCCAAGAACCTCCAGGCGCCCTACGAGCTCGTGCGCATGGTGGCGCAGGCCGGCAAGCTGCCCGTGCCGAACTTCTCCGCCGGCGGCATCGCCACACCGGCCGACGCAGCCCTGATGATGCAGCTCGGTGCAGAGACGGTGTTCGTTGGCTCAGGAATCTTCATGAAGGATGGCGCAACACCGCTCGACCTGCAGCACAACACCGCGGAGCGCGATGAAGCGATCTCTCGCGCGAAAGCAATTGTCCTCGCGGCGACGCACTACAACGATCCAAAGATAGTCGCCGAGGCGAGCGAGCAGATTACCGGCACAATGAAGGGTCTTGCTGCCGCCGCAATCGAAGAGCGCGACCGCATGCAGACTCGCGGCTGGTAAATCTTCCGCGTCAGCGGATAATCACGCTTCCCATCAGTAACATGGCGAACAGCGCCACAAAGGCGCCGGTCACCTTGGGAAATTTGCGTTTATACGCGATTTCACCAAACGCAAACAGGACGGAAATAACAAGGGCCGCGACAGCAAACAACGTCAGCATCAGTGGTTTTTCTCCCGGGCGAAACGATACCGATATCGGCCAACGATTGGCAAGAGTACCTGCGGGGAGAGCGAAGCCAGACTGCTACCCTTAACGGGTGAGCCAAAACAGCACCCCCAGGATCGGCGTCCTTGCCTTGCAAGGCGCCTTCGACGTCCATGCGAAACGCCTGGACGAGCTCGGCGCCTCGGCCCACCTCATCCGCCAGCCAGACGAACTCGCCAAGCTGGACGGGCTGGTGCTTCCAGGCGGCGAATCCACCACGTTTCTCAGACACCTGGAGCGCGCCGGCTTCTACGACGTTTTGGATGCCTTCGTTCGCTCGAAGCCCGTCTTCGGAACCTGCGCGGGTTGCATCCTGTTAGCGAAAGAGGTCACCAACCCGCCGCAGCGCAGCTTCGGCGTGCTCGATATCGGCGTTCAGCGCAATGCCTACGGCCGCCAGAACGACTCGGTCATTCTGAATGCACCCACGACACTTCCCGGCGGCCCAATGGAGATGGTCTTCATCCGCGCGCCGCGAATCAGCCGCGTAGGGCCCGGCATCGAGATCCTTGCCCGGCGCGATGAGGATCCCGTCCTCGTCCGCTCGGGCCGGATGCTCGCCGCCACCTTCCACCCGGAACTATCCGAGGACCGTCGCGTCCATCAGCTATTCCTCGACATCGTCAGGATCGGCCCGTAGTCAGGACCAATCCGTAGTATTCGTGCCTCAACACTTCGTCGTTGGTATCATCCGATGCACCAATCCTTCCCCGGAGGCAACACGTTTGCGGCCTCTGAAATTCTCGAGAAAATTGACCATTTTGGCGCAGGTGATGCTGTTCCTTCTCCTCTGCGCGATCATTCTGGCCGTTATATCCGGCCTGACCTCAGCGCTTCGCTCGGAATGGTCAGGAGTGGTGATCGGGACCATCACCTCTCTCTGCACATTCGGTCTAACCATTCTGTTTCTGCGTTGGAATCGCCTGAGGCTCGCCGATGCCGGTGCAGCCCCTTCCAGTCGCAGCCCGTTTCGCTTTGCGGTCGGCCTTGTCTGTGGGCTTGTGCTTGTTGCGTCGCATCTTTGCCTATTACTGTCGGCAGGGCACGTCTCTCTTGTGCGCCTGCACGGCATCACTCCAGGGTCCGTCGGCATCGCTCTACTGATGTACCTGTCCCTCGCATGCCGCGAGGAACTGGCCTTCCATGGCTATGCTCTGCGCCGTCTTGAGCGGCCGTTCGGCCTTTGGATCGCGCAATTTTTCATCGCATTTGTCTTTGCCGCAGAGCACATTTTAGGCGGCGTCACCTGGATACACGCCTTCACCGGCGCTGCTGTGGGCTCCTTGCTCTTTGGCATGGCCGCACTTGCAACAAGGGGACTCGCCGTCCCAATCGGCATGCATGCCGCCTGGAACTTCGGACAGTGGGTCCTTGGCGGGAAGGACTCTCCGGGACTGTGGAAGTTGGTCCCCCAACCAGGTTACGCAGAACGCCTTCAACTGAATGTCAGCATGAGCTACATCGTGGTCTTCCTCTTCGCAACAGCGGCTTTCTGGATTCTGTATAAAAAGCCGAAAGCTGACGAGAGCAATGCGCCCACTCAGGTCACCGCAGCCCCGTAGCTCAGGATCTGCACCCTTTCGCGCATCCTACAATCAACCTATGCCCTCCACGCAGGCGATCCCGCCGGCCCTCCGCTTCTGGCATTTGCCTGTGGACGGCTCGTGGCATGGGCACGCGTTGGACTCGCACCTGCTGCTCAATCTGTGGATCGCCCTGGCGCTGTTTGCGCTCGCGAACATCCTGCTCTTCGTCGGCGTCCTGTCGCACCGCCGAGCGCATCGTCCGATCCACAAGCTCACGCTCGAATACCTTCCGCTCCTCGCGTTTGCTGCAACATTCTTGTTTCTTGGAAGCCGCGCAAGCTCGCTCTGGGCCAAGCAGCGCTACACGGGCGCCGCGCCTGATGCTCTGCAGGTTGAGGTCACCGGTCTGCAGTTTGCATGGTACTTTCGCTATCCCGGCGCGGACGCAGCCTTTGGACGCACGCGCAATGACCTCGTGAACGCGGCCGAGGGTAATCCCGTCGGCCTTGACCCCTCCGACCCGCACGGCGCGGACGATATCGTTCGATCTCAGCTCGTACTTCCCGCCGGCCGCGAGGTCGACCTTACACTTCGCGCGGTAGACGTCATTCACGGCTTTGCTATTCCCGAGATGCGCCTGAAGCAGAACGCCGTCCCCGGTATGACGCAGCACATCCACTTCACGCCGGAACTCCCGGGCGACTACGCAATTCTCTGCACGCAGGTATGCGGGCTTGGCCACTATCGCATGCAGGCGATGCTGCGAGTGCTCCCTGCGCAACAGTTCGATCACTGGATGCGTGAGCAGGAGCGCGGTCAGCAAGCGGAGGCCCAGTGATGAGCGCCCCGTCCGAAAAACTGCGCACCACGCCGGCGCGGGCTCAGCGGATCGGTCGCGCAATCTTCTCCACCCGGCACCGCAATATCGGGTTCGGTTATCTCGCGATTTCGGGCGTTGCGGTCATCTTCGGCACCATCCTTTCGTGGCTCATGCGAATTCATCTCTCCTGGCCGGGCTGGAGGGTCCCGCTGCACGGCCCCATCCTGCCGGAGGATTATCTCGCGCTGGTCACGATGCACGGCACACTGATGCTGTTCTTCGTCCTGACGGTCGCGCCGCAGTCGGGCTTCGGCAATCTCATCCTTCCGGCTCAGATTGGCGCGCGGCGGATGGCCTTCCCACGCCTGAACGCCCTGGGCATGTGGACCACGGCCGCCGGACTCATCGTTTTGCTGTGCGCGTTTCTGGTACCGGGCGGATCACCGATCGCCGGCTGGACATCGTACCCTCCCCTCTCAACGACCGCGCTCGCAGGTCCGGGTGAGGGTGCGGGCCAGGATCTCTGGCTCGCAAGCATCGCCCTTTTTGCCATCGGTGGAACCATCGGCGCGGTCGTGATGCTCACGACCATCGTCAAGCTCCGCTGCCCAGGGATGACCTGGCGCCGTGTGCCGCTCACGGTGTGGGGATGGTTTACTGCGGCGCTGCTCGCGGTTCCTGCGTTCTCAGTGCTGCTCGCGGCCATTGTCCTGCTGTTCTGCGATCGCCATCTCGGCAGCGCATTCTTCATCCCTCATGGCGACGTCATCAACTCCACACTGGTCTCGCACCACGGCACCGGCTCGCCGCTGCTTTGGCTTCATCTCTTCTGGTTCTTCGGCCATCCTGAGGTCTACATCGCTATCCTTCCCGGCATGGGCCTCACGTCCATGGTCATCGCCAACTTCTCGCGGCGGCGCGTCTTCGCTTACCGGCTAATGATCGCGACCACGCTGGCGATCGGCTTGCTCGGCCTACTCGTGTGGGGACACCACATGTTTGTTGCGGGCATGAATCCCTTCGCCGGAACGGCATTCGCCGCTGCCTCGCTTGCGATCGCAATTCCGGCAACCGCCAAGGTCCTGAGCTGGATTGCAACCTCATGGCGCGCGCGCCCTTGGCTCTCCACGCCGATGCTCTTTGCCCTTGGGTTTGTCTCACTGTTCATCTCCGGCGGCTTGAGCGGAATCATCGTCGCGCAGCCGATTCTCGACGAGTACCTGCACAATACGTTCTTCATCGTCGGACACTTTCACCTGATCATGGCCATGGCAGCCGTCTTCGGCCTCTTCTGCGCAACGTACTACTGGTTTCCTCTGCTGACGCACGGGCGCATGCTGTCGGAAAGGCTCGGAAAATGGCACTTCTGGCTCACGCTGGTCTTCGCCTACACAACGTTCTTGCCGATGTACTTCTCCGGGCTCGCCGGCGAGCCGCGCCGTTATGCCCAGCTCACCGGGGTCAACCAGCCGGCGCAGGCACTGCTCGGCGCACATCAGGTGCTTCAGTTCCACATCACCGGCGGAGCCTTAGCCCTCGGCCTCACGCAAGTTCTGTTCCTGCTCAATCTCGTGCGGTCTCTGCGTGTGCCCTCGGTCGGCGGTGAGAATCCATGGTCTGCGACGACCATGGAATGGGCCCCTCACGCCATGCTCGAGCCTTCGCCGGACCTGCCGGCTCCGGTGGCTTATCATCGTCCATGCCATTACGCCGAGGATGGGAGCTCCTTCACGCCACAATGGGAGTCTCCACAGCCATCCACCGGTGAACAGGAGTAAGCTGTAACTGCAGGTTGATTCCGGCATCAAACCAGTCCTATGCCGACGATCCTTACACCTCCCGGAATCTATCAGCCGCGGCGTCCCGGACGTCCAGGCGACCTTGGAGAAGGCGACAGCGGGTCCGGTCGTCGTCCGCCAACCGACAAGCGCACGGGCGGAAACGGTGACGGCGATAACTGGAGCGATCGTCCACA
The DNA here is from genome assembly GCA_035651235.1 of Acidobacteriaceae bacterium. Lineage (GTDB taxonomy): Bacteria > Acidobacteriota > Terriglobia > Terriglobales > Acidobacteriaceae > Granulicella. The sequence continues at coordinate 55,153 of DASRGC010000026.1, read as the reverse complement.
AGGCCGCCGCGGACCGCGCGAACGCCTTTCCCGTGCACGCATCGGCCTCTTCTTCGCCCTCGGCGGCGACCTCATGTTCTTCATCGCGCTGGTCAGCGTCTTCTTCGTCGCCAAGACGAGCGGCCACTTCGACGCCTACAGCCGCTATATCAACGACTGGCTGCCGACCGCGATCCCGTCGATCCTCTGGCTGAACACTGCAGTTCTTCTCGTCAGCTCCGTCGCGGCGGAGATCGCGCGCCGCAGCATGTTCCGCGAGACGGACCTCATGGACGAGTGGTTCGGGTTCGGCCGGCCGACATCGCGCCGCGCGGCGATCTGGCTCTCGGTTACGCTGGGGCTCGGCACACTGTTTCTGATCGGCCAGTACATCGCGTGGACCCAGCTCGCGGCACAGCATGTTTTTTTCAACTCCAACGCGAGCAGCCACTTCTTTTACCTGATCACTGTCGCGCACGCCGTTCACCTTTTCCTGGGCATCGGCGCCCTGGTCACGGCCTTGACGTTCCTGATGCGCTCGCGCCAGCTCGCCACGCGCCAGGTGGTCGTTGATGCGACAGTCTGGTACTGGCACGCGATGGGACTGCTCTGGATTTTCCTGTTCGCACTGCTCGAGTACGGGCAATAGGGTTTGCGGAAGTGGGGGTACCCCCCTCCCCTCTGTTTTGTGCAAAGTCTTCAATTAATTGGACTTAGGCTTGGACTTTAAGGTATCTGTTTTCAATAGCTTACGCCAAAGTCTTGAAAGCAAAGGGGTTAATTCTCACAGGGGAGGCTGCACTCTTAAATGGTGCGGCATCCGCAAAGAGGGCGTGACCTGGAGCCCAACGTTTATGGAAAAGCGCGCACGGCAGCGTCGTGAATGGCCATGGAAATGGCTGCTGCTGATATCAATTTTAATGCCGCTGGCCGCGGTGGGAGCTCACGCGCAGGGCTGCGCCCAATGCCTCGATACGACCCGCGCCACGCCGCCAGCCGTGCAGGCAGCCTACCGGCATGCCATCCTGCTGATGGTCGGAGTCGCCTCGACGCTCTTCATCGTCGGGTTGATACTTCTGCGCCGCAACCCGTGATCTCTTCTGCAAAAAAAGACGCCTTCGCCCACAGAAAACTGTAGAGCGAAGACGTGTGAAATGCGCTGCATCCCTCTCTTAGAAGATCGGTGACATCGGCGTATTCACGTCGATCTTTGTCCCTGTCACATTTCCTGTGAGTGAATCCAGGAAGGAGATCGAGCTTCCCTGCGGCGTATCTGTCTCCGCGTAGTCGGTGATCGTGAACGTCCCTTTGAAGCTCTTGCCATCCGGCGAGACCGTCACCTGTTCCACAATCGAGGTCGGGCCGGTTCGGATGTTCGACGGCCCCGATTGCGGGTCGGGCGCCGGTCCCTGGGTGTAGGAGATCGCAAAGTGGTTCAGCCTGAAGGTCCTTGGTCCTACCTGCTCCCAGACGCCCATGCAGAAGTTGGTGTTTGCTGCCGGCCGGCCGGAGTTCAGCATCTCGGTCCCGTCGCTGTGCCACTGTTGATAGCCGGCGTCGATCTCTGCGCCGGGCGGCGGCGGGCTCGGAATCCCCGACGTGGATGACACAAGCAGGTGCACATGCCACATCCCTACGATCGGGGCGAACAGATCCGCAATGTCCTGCTGGCCCCCCGTCCGCATCAGCCGCGCTCCGCTGTTGGACATCGTCCACGCCGCCGGCTTCGCTGCAGCCTTCCATCCCGCTGCACTCAGGCACTGCGCTCCGGCTGATGCTGCCGTCGCCAGCGCCAGTACGCCTGCCACTGCCGTCAATCTCGCACTCATCGTCTTCATCGCCTTCTCTCCTTCAGCCGCGTTTCGGCTGCCCCACGAGAGAACGGCCTGGCATCCCGTTCAGGCAAGGAACACAAGGTAAAGTCCGGGTGAAGTTTGGGTGAATCGCTAACTGTCGCGTCTCCAAATGGTTATTCAAGCCTGGGTGTGCGGCGGTATACTTCGCGCCAAGAGGTCACTCCTCCAATGTCCGCCGGTATCCTCGAGTTCGGCGAGTTCGAGCTGGACTGCGGCCGCTTTGAGCTGCGCCGCAAAGGCGTTCCCCTGCGGCTTGAGCGCAAACCGATGGAGCTCCTCATCCTGCTGGCGTCGTCGGACGGCCGCCTGGTTACCCGCCAAGAGATCGCCGAGTGTCTATGGCCCTCCGAGGTCTTTGTCGATACCGAGCACGGCATTAATACTGCGATCCGTAAGATCCGCCATGCGCTCCGCGAAGACTCCGACCGCCCTCGCTTCCTGCAGACGGTGACGGGCAAGGGCTATCGCTTCACGGGAGTGACTCCGAAGCGTGATTCCGCGTCGATTGCCACAGAACCGAGCCAACCCGTCCACCCAACGGAAAGCCAGCCATCGCCCGCCCAGCCGGCCAGCGTGACTCGCAGCCCAAGCTCACGCGCGGTGTGGCTAACGGCCGGGGCCGCTGCATTGGCGGTGCTCATCCTGGCGGTCACCTTCGGTGCGCGCAGTGTTCGCGGGCACACCGCAAAACCTGTCATCACGTCCATCGCCGTGCTTCCGCTGGATAATCTGTCCGGAGATCCTTCGCAGAACTACCTGGCAGAGGGCATGACCGACGAGCTCACGACGATGCTTGCCAAGGACTCCACCCTCCGCGTCATCTCCCGCACCTCGGTGATGCAGTACAAGGACGCGCATCGACCGCTGCCGGAGATTGCCCGCCAATTGAACGTCGACGGCATTCTCGAGGGCTCACTCGCGCGGTCGGGCGACAAACTGCACATGACGGTACAGCTGATCTATGGGCCGAGCGATACCCATGTGTGGGCCGACAGCTATGATCGCACCGCCGAGGATACGGTGACCCTCCCGCAGGACGCCGCCCTCGCGATCGCCCACGCAACCCACTCCTCGATTCCCTCCGCGACGCCCGTAAAGTACATCAACCCCGCCGCCCATGACGCGTATCTGCGTGGTAATTTTCACTGGTTCTCCGGCGACCAGGCAGGCGCCGCGCCGTACTACCTGAAAGCCACGCAGATTCAGCCCGACTATGCGGCCGCCTGGTCGGGCCTCGGGGATTCCTACGGCGCGGGAGCGGTGGACTATGTGCTCGATCCGCGGCAGGCCCTGCCTCTTGCGGTCTCTGCCGCACAGAAATCCCTGGAGCTCGATCCCAGCCTTGCGCAGGCCCATTTGTCCTACGGTGCAGACAAATACTGGCTCACCGACTGGGACATCCCAGCCGCTCTACGGGAGTTTGACCGGGCCATTGAACTCGACCCGAGACTCAGCCAGGCGTGGCATATGCGCGGCAAATTGCTCATCGAGGAGGGCCGCTACCAGGAAGGGATTGCGCAGGAGCGCAAGGCCATGGAAATTGATCCGTTTCAGCGGCCCTGGGCCATGAGTTATGCGTACGCGATGAGCCGCAACTTCGACGCCGCTATCTCCGAGGCCGAGCAGCGGCTGACGACCCACCCCGATGCCGGCACCTGGTTCGTGGTCAGCTACGCGTACGACGCAAAACACATGGACAAAGAGGCCGAACACGCGACCGAGGAGTTTTTGACGCTAACCAACCAAACCGCCACCGCGGAATCTTTCCGTCGCGCCTTCGCCCGCGGCGGCCGCGACGGCGTCATTCGCTTACGGATCGACCGCCTCAAAGCCGAATCCCGAAAGAAGTACATTTGCCCGTATCTCCTCGGCTCCTACTACGCTCGCCTTGGAGACAAACAACACGCTCTTGCTTACCTCGACGAATCGCTGCGGCAGCACGGCCCTCAGCTGCTCGACCTCCAGAACGACGCGACGTTTGACTTCCTCCACGCTGATCCGCACTATCGTGCGATCGTGCAGAAGGTGGGGCTGCCGCCCAGGTGGTGAATGCGGTTGCGGCAGATGCGCCAGGAACAATAAACTCCGGTGGACATTCGTCAATGGGCCCTGCGTTTTTATCTCCTTCTCAAAGGAAGACAATCGCATGAAACCGTTGCGCCTTATCTCAACTCTTCTCCTCGCATCTGCCTCGTCTCTGCCCCTTGCATCTGTTGCGCAGAACCACGCCTCTGCCGGATCGGAGGCTGAGATCCGGCATTGGATGGATGACTTCAAGCGTGCGTTCGAGGCCCGAGACACCAAGGCTGTCATGGCGCTGTACACGCCCGACGTTCTCGTGTACGACATCGTTCCTCCTCTGCAGTACAGCGGCGCCGCGGCGTACACCAAAGACTGGGAGACCTACTTCGCTGGCTATAAAGGGCGGCTGACGCTCGAATCCCGCGACTGCCGCATCTCGGCCAGCGGCGACCTCGCAATTTTTACCTGCCTCGAGCACACGACCGGAACCCTTACGGACGGCAAGCCGGTCTCGATCTGGCTGCGCAATACGACTGCTCTGCGACGTGTGAACGGCCGCTGGCTGGATTTCCACGATCACGTCTCCGTGCCTGCGGACATGGAGACGGATAAGGCACTCACCGACCTGAAGCCGTGAACACGTTGCAGCCCGGCGGCGAGAATCCACAGCGGCGTTTACTTTCGCCTCTTATTCGCCTACACTTGTCTGCATGGGCCGGCCTGCACACGACCGAACAGTTGACCTGCAGCGTCTCGGCGGCGCGCTGGTGACGGGCGCGTCCGTGATCCTTGCCATACGAACAGCGCGGAGGGAGCCAGTGTTCGACCCACGCGACTCCAATCGTGATTGGGAGAAGGAGATACATTTCGCCGTGGACCTGACTGCGATGCTGCTGAGTTACGCGATCGCACAACACGCTGAGCTGTTCCGGCAGACTGCCGTGAAGTTCACCGACGGAATTGTCGAAGAAGACATCATGCCGTGATTGCTGTCACTCGTCTGATCAACGATTAATAGGACAGTCGTTTCTGATCTGCGCGTGTGCCCTCATAGGTCTTGCTATAGGGGATCAGGTTGGCATCGGGGTCTACACCCCATGACTCGCACGCTTTGCGGTAAACCTCTGGCCACCAATTGCGGTGCTCCGTGAGACCTTTCTCCCGCCATGTTGTCCAATCTTCGGCCGTGCGGGCCCATGCTTTGTCACCCAGCTCCAGCGCTGCGTTCTGCGATCCAACCTGCGGCACCAGCCAGTCACGCCCGATGCGCGCGTGAAGGACTTCGTCTGCCCAGTCATAATCCTGAATCAGAGCCGCCAGAGGACTTGCCGACGCTACGGGCCACCTCGCACTCAAATTGTTTGCCGATCTTCTTTGGCATCAAGCCCTGCTCGATCGTGAACAGCACCGCATGCCGCTCCAGCGGCGTCAGTTTCGTGTTCAGGTCAAGCGACCATGTGAAATTGAATGGAATCTCGCGCCAGTCCACGCCGAGAGACACGAAGCCGACCTCACCCATCATTGCGTGCCGGGCCTCGTCCCAAAGCTGCCGCGACATGTCCAGGTAATATTGCACGGCTTGTCTTTCGTTTCTACGAGGATGCTCGACATCATCTCAGGGACATCGATCTCGCGCATGCGTTTGAAGTACAGCATCAGCGTCTTTGGCTGCGCGGCGATGTTCGGGTCGAACAGCATCGCTTCCGCGTTCACGCCCATGTTGTAGCTGTCCTTGAAGCGCTGGTCGCGGCGCGGGGTTCGGCTGTACTGCACTGGCTGAGCCGAGAAGTGCGCCGCAAGCTCCTTCTTGATCGCGGGCTGTGTGCCGTCGAGGGCGCCGGCCGCTGCAAGCGCGTCGCGCAGCAAACCAAGCCATGGCGAGAGGTCCTCGCGCTGGGCCTCGGTGGTGAGGCAGTCGATTGCTTTCGCGCCATACTGAGCGATTTCCCGGAGTTCGAGATCGGCGAAGCGGCACACCCTCACGGTGGGATGATCAAACAACTTGTGAGTGTCGCGCTGTAGCCGCTGGATCGCCTCGAGAATCGCGGGAACCATCTCACCATAGATGCCGAGCACCAGCGCCTCTGTCGAGGGCGAGGCGAGAATCGTTACATACCTGCGAGTACAGCGCCCATCACAATGTATTCCAATTCCGGCTCATACCAGACGGTCTACATGCGACTGCACGATAGCGTGCCCATTGGCACCAGCGAAGGGTCCGGATTGATTCGCGGAGTATTGAATTCTGATAGCTTTGAGCGCATACGGCAGAAGTTCTCAGCATCGCACAGTTCCACACAACCAACTTTTTCCTATAAAGGTTACGAGGCATGCAACTGGTATCTAAGGCAAAAGTTATCAGGAGGATTGGGATGAAGCACAGCTGGCTGTGTCTCGCGCTATCGATCGCAGCCTACCGCACATGCCTGGCTCAGGACGCCGGACACGCCCAAGTTCAGCCGACCACAAACTCGAAAGTGGCGCGGCAAATCATCGACCCTGCACTTGAACCTGTGCTTTCCCACGCCGACAAAGTCGCTCTCGCGCGTTCGCACATCCGCCACGTGTTTATTCTCTTCCAGGAAAACCGCAGCTTCGACTTCTACTTCGGCAGCTTTCCAAACGCCGACGGACTCTACTCGCAGCCGCCCAACGAAACAGCCGGGTTCGTGCAGCCCATCGTGAACGTCGATGGCACGATCGGAAGCATTTCACCATTTCGCATACCAGCATTCCTGAAGACACCCACAGGCGCCGCGGTCCCGCTGCATCCGGCAGACATTTCTTCCCTGGACCACACACATACCGGCATTGCGCGGAAGCTTTCGCTCGATGCTCACGGAGTTCCTCACAACGATCAATATGCGCTTACCGATGAAGGTGTCACGATCGTCAACGGCAAACCGAATCACGCGCCCACGCTGGAGCGGAAACAGCTCGGCGAGCTCGTGATGGCGCATGTGGACTGCGACACCATTCCGTTCATGTGGCAATACGCAGATCGCTTCACGCTCTTCGATCATTTCTTCGACACCGTCATCGGCCCCTCCGGCCCAAACGCCGTCGCGATGATTGCGGGCCAGACTGGCGAAACGCAGTGGATGTTACATCCCGAGTTGGCAAATCCCAAAGATGGAACAGCGCTGCCGATGGTCGCCAACGCTCTTCCGTACTGGGGATCGCTGCTCGACCCGAACAAGCTGGAGCCACAGCCTCTGCCTGCGGCGCATCCGCTGCCGAATCTCACGTTCGCTTCTCTCCCGTTGTCCTTCATGGGCACTGAGATCCGAGCCACCACAGCGCACGATCGCAACCCGAAGATGGATCTTGGCGACGTGCAGGCCGATATTGAAAAGATCGCCGGTCACGGAACTGCCGCCGTTCCATGGCGCTGGTATCAGCAAGGCTACGATCATGAGCCAAACGATCCGTCAGGCGCCGCCAACCACAAAGGCTACGTCGTGCACCACAACGGCCCAGCCTACTTCGGCTACATCTCCAACAACCCCGAAGTGAAGACCCATCTGCATGGCCTCGAGGACTTCTTCACAGACGTAAAGAAACGCCGGCTGCCCAACGAAGGAGTCTTCTATGTGCGCGGCGGTTATGGCAATCTGCACAACCTTCGGCCCTCCGATCCCAACCCGCGCCTCGCCACAATCTACGCCGGCGACGACGATCACCCCGGTTACTCCGACTCGCAGATCAGCGAATCACTGATTGCCGAGGAGATCGACGCAATTGCCAGGAGTCCTTACTGGAAAGACTCCGTCATTCTGATCGCCTACGACGAGTCGGATGGTGAATATGATCACGAGCGGCCCAAGATACGCTCGCACGATGCGCACGGTCTTCCGCTCGATCAGGGACCACGCATCCCGGCCGTCCTCATCTCGCCCTATGCCGTCGCGCACGGCATCTCGCACGAGATGGAAGAACACAGCTCGGTGATCAAACTAGTCGATGAGATCTTCGGTCTCGTCCCACTTGCCGACCTTCCCGATGAAGAGCGCGGACGCGCCATCGGCAAAGCAAAGTTCGGGCAGGACCAGCTTGGTCCCGCCGACGACAAGGTGGCCGGCGTCGGCGACATGCTGTCCGGCCTTGACGATCTTCGTCTGGAAGGCAAGCGCAAGCCGCTACCGGCGTCCTACGCAATCATTCCGCGCAGCGAAATCGACCACTATCCACATCGCCACGGCGAAGGCTGCAAAGCGCTCGGCATCACGCCAACCGATTGGGGTCGCCCCAATCCCGTGCCGCCAGACTTCAACCCACGTCCCGATTCGCAGCCTGGCACTCCATCCTCCGGGACGTGGCACCCGTGAAGATCGCTCTGTGGGCCCTCATCCTGCTGGCGAGCACTGCTGCAGCCCAGGCACCGCCCGCGCCTTCGACGCTGGCGCACGTTCGTGCCTCGGGAATTCTCCACTGCGGCGTCATCGAGGACGACGCGGAATATTCCAACGAAGACGATCACGCCTCACGTGACGATTTCGATGACAACCTGTGCAAGGGCATGGCGGTCGCGGCGCTCGGCCCAAACGCCAAAGTAGATATCCTCCGCTTCCTCGATGAAGAGTCCGCCGTCGCCGGACTCAAAAGCGGCAGACTCGATGTTATCGCCACTCTCAGTGCAAACGCCGCGCACACATCCGACACAAACCTGCGGCTCTCCATCCCGGTCTTCTATGACGGCACCGCTCTTCTCACGCGGGGCTCGCTGCACATCGATAGCGTGCGCGCACTCTCCGGAAAAAAAATCTGCTTCCTCGCCGAAACAGCAACCGAACTCGCGCTGCAGCAATGGTTCGCCGCACATCATCTCGACCTGCTCCCCTTCCCGTTCCAGGAAGAAGGTGAGATGGAAGCCGCCTATGTGACCGGCAACTGCGCCGCAATCGCATCCGACCGCACGCGCCTCTCGCTTCTTCGCGCATCGCTGGGCACACTCGCGTCGCAGCACGTTCTTCTGCCGACGCTGCTTTCACTGCATCCACTCGCAATGGCAACACGCAACGACGACCCAGCCTGGTCAACCCTTACCAACGCATTCATCTCCGTTCTACTGGAGGCCGAGGATCTCGGGGTCAGCTCGCACGATCTTGGGTCATCACAAGCTGCATCCCAACCCGCGGTCCAAAATCTGCTGCAATCCGCACGCGCGACTGGCGAGTCACTCGGTCTTCGCACGAGATGGGCGACTGACGTCGTGCAGTCCATTGGCAACTATGCGCAGGTGTACGACAGCACTTTCGGGGCGGCCTTGCCGCGTGCGCTTGACCGCTCCGTCAACCGCCTTCGCGACCGTGGCGGCCTGCTCGCTCCGGGATCGTTGCCCTGATCGACCGGCCGGCTGCTTTGTGCTGTGAAGCTGATTGAGGCAGAGAGATGTGAGATACGCGATCCATTGCGACTTGGCCCGGCATGGGATTCGGCAGATAACCCAAAAATCCCGTCATGCGCCACCGACCGTCGCTTCGATGCAGCCTGTAGAGGGTCTGCCACTGCAATACGAGATCAGGTGCGTCAACCACTTCCGTTCGTCCATTGAACTTTTTGTGGGCGAGTGCCTCATCTCCATTGATATCGATGCGCGTCAGATCTGTCGCGTCGAACAAGAACTGCTCCATATCGGTGTTCCTGAGTCGCAGCTTATTGAGATCACGAGCTTGCTCCAACCATGCGGTGCGATAGGAATCCAGTGAGGGATAAGAGATGCGCCAGTCGTCTGGGTTCGCAGATCCGGAATGACCGACGAAGCCATCTTCCTGGAAGTCCTCAGCGATAATGTCCCAATTCTGCGCGACAAAAGCACGGATATCTCTCTCGACCAAGGCCTGCCAAATAGCATGTCTATCGCTATCAGTTGGCGGAAACGGATTTGTTCTCGAGGCTTTCTTCATCACTCTCCTTCAAGGATTGCGGCGATAATGTTCGACTGCAGCGGGATCGAGCTCTACTCCGGGCTCGTGGCCGCCTGGCGTGGAGGCCTTGCCATTCACCAGGCCAGTGGCGTTGAGTATCTTCAACGCGCCACGTCTTTCTCGAAGAGCATGGCCGTGGTTCCTGCGTCGATGGTGATGGCCTGTCCCGTTATTATCGCGGCTTTCTCTCCGAGTAGCCACGCCACCAGATTGCCTACATCCCGGGGTTCGATGGACTTCGGGAGAAGTTGTTTGGTGGACGTGTAGTGGGAGATCCAACTTTCCGGGTCGGGCGAGAACCGCCGAATGAGTGCGCGGTTCTGTGGACTCGTGACGTAGCCGGGGTGAACACAATTTGCACGGATATTGCGAGCACCGAGTTCGCAGGCGAGGCCCCGCATGAAGCCCTCGACAGCCGCCTTGATGGCTGCATAGATTGCGTAGCCTTCAATGGTCTGACGCGCATGCACAGAACCAATGTTCACGATAGCGCCGCCTTGTGCACCTATCGCCGGGATAACCTCACGAACCTGAGAGCAGGTTGACTGATGGCTAATTGATCTGCAGCCCGGGAAAAATTCAGCTCTTCCGAGAGAACAACGGCAGCGACTTGGAGTCGAGCATCGAGTGGTTGCATGGTTTGGCAGGCAGCTCAGCAGCCAACGAAAACATCTTCTGCAGCCCTTCCTTAAGGATCACAACGCTTCCCTCTACAACTCGTTCAGTTCTTTTGGTTGAAACAAGCAGGCTGTCTAAGACAGCGCGTCGAGAACGAAACGTCACTCGTTATCGAACACGCCGGAAGCAATTTTGGAGTGCGGCAAAGCGGCTTTCGAAATGCGCCAAAGAGCGAATCCTGCGACCGAAATTACCAGGGGAAGCGTAAAGAGTCCGGGAAAATAATAGTGTCCAGTTGCCGGAACCCAATACGTCTGCATGTCGGAGACAAAAGTACCTGACGTAACTACCGCTGAGATCGCGTGGTGTACTTCGGGATGAACCGCAGGACGGACCAACGGGAAGACAAGTAGAAGGACCTCAGCAAAACGAGTAACGAGAAACAGCGAGACGAGAAATCGAGCCACAGGCAGGCGATAGTAGAGGCCGACGATCACGAGTGAGAGCGCTGCCGATAGTAAACAGATGGCGATGACGAATCGCTGATCGGTCCATCCGAAGTCAAAGAGCCTTCCGATTGCAGGGCCGTAATGACCATAGAATTCTTCTATGGAATGGATTTGAAATGCTGCAATCGTGGCAGCAAATACGGGGACAGTGACGGACGGGGATACGTGACACCTCACAAAGTACTTGTGCCAAAACAGAAATGCGGGTACAGCGGAGCCCCCGAGAATGGCGGTTCCAATCCATCCGGTGTAGTGGTATGCCACCGCAAGCACAATGACCAGTGCGGATACGATTAGTGGGACAGCCCGTCGCTCCATCTCTCCTCCCCAAAACACTTGATCCAGTCGGTATTCGAATCGCCACCTTACAAACCGGTGCGAAGCCTAACGTCCGCAGCGTGGCTTCACTCAGGCCTGCTTTGCCGCCAATGCTGCACGGCTCCTTAAGAAATAGAGAAACAAGGCAATGATCAATCCCCTTGCAACTACATTGCCCAAAACAGCAGTGCTCACGCCTTCCATATAGGCACGGACCTCAAAGAGTCCTGATGAGACATGGAAAACAACGCAAGTCCAACTGATGAGCCTTAGTGCTTGAAGATCTGTAAGCTGACTGCCACCAAATGACAAGCTCGAAAGCCCGAACTCTGCCGCCGCGAGCAGGTATGCCATAAGGTATGCGCTCGGCTCCAGATGAATCCTCACAATGCGAGGAATCAAACCGGGTGCAACGGTGAGAATGACGGCAGCTGCCAGAGTCACGATCCCATGGACCACAAGTAGTCCGCGCAAACCCATATCGTCATCCTTTTCGATTGCCCGTGAGCTGTGTGCAACTTGGCCATCCACGAAATGCAACGAGCCGGCGAGGATACTTTTGTTCATCAACCTCGGGATTGCCAATCAGTTCTTTGTCGCCTTCGTGTAGGCGATTCCAACGACCCGCCGGAGATGGGCAGGGCGTTCAACCTCGTTGAGCATGAAATGAGCGAGATCCGCCCGGCTAAGCGTCGCATTGCCGCCGGCACCTGCTGGAAGGCGGTCATCGGCCACGCCGTAGCGCTCAGTGCGCTGGCCATTCGTTAAACGCGGCGGGCGAACAATCGTCCAGTCCAATGGGCTTGGCTTGACTATCCTTTCCATATCGGCCGAGTCATTGGCGATGTTTCGAAGCATTGTCTGGCGAAGCACAAGCCCCAGCAGTCCACTATTCTCGAAGAGCATACCGACTCCGACAATTACGAGACGGCGTACCCTTGCGGCTTCCAAAGCTTTCACCGTTGCTCGCGCGCTGTCGCTTGTGATGCTCGACCGCCCCAAACCCGGAGGGCCGATCGCCGAAAGCACGGCATCGTGATTCGCAGCGGCAGTGGCAATCGCCCCGGTATCGTGCACATCGCCTCGTACGACCGTCAAGCCTTCGCGCGCACGGCCAAACTTTTGTGGCGAACGAACAAATGCCGTTACGCGATGGTGTCGCTCGAGTGCCTGGCTCACCAATTCCCGACCAACGCCTCCCGTGGCTCCCAGAACAAATAGACGCATCGATCCCCTTGTCTCATCGAACCCACGTTTAGGTTCGGCTCGCGGCTCCATCACTTAGAAAGTCTCGATTCCTTTTCACTTCGCAGAGAACACCGAATCCTCGAAAAAAACGGCGGGCTCCACTCAGCAGCAGCCGTCTACCGAGCAGCGCAAACCTTCATGGCTGCGTATCGCCAGGCTCACTAGGGTGATCTGGCAGGCACGAGTGATGGTCATCCAGCCAACCTAATCTTTGGCATTCAGCTTCGAACGTGAGGGTCAAGAGGGACAAGTTTGAGAGATACCGAGATCGCTTCCAGATCGAGGATTGCTCTGTAGGTCAGCGGCAGCAGTTCACAAAGAAATTCTTTGCGCTCCAAACGTCCGATACCATCACATCCGCCCTTTAGATTCTAAAGCGACGAGGGGGAACTCGAGAGTCACCGCACCAAGCGCTACGGAACACCGAAATCCAATCGCGCAGGCTGCGGAACAGGGCGGCTTCGGAGGAGTCCGGGGCCAGAGCGCGACAGGTCTCAAGCAGCCTTCTTGTCGGGGTCCGCAAGTTCGCGGTACTGATGTTTATGTAGCGCCCGGGCCGCTGCTCCCTGGGACTGCGCCATGACGTTTCGATATTGAACGAGATGAACATGCCCCTACACTTCCGCAGAGTGCGATTCGCGAAATCGACCTCCTATGGTTGATACGTCATATACAGGTAAACGATTGTGATCGCGCTCTCGATACAGGTGCAGCCTCCTCAAGCTTGTGTCCGAACTGCGATTTGCTCGGTATAGTACCCGTATGAACATGCGGGATATTGCTGCGCGCGCGGGTGTATCTAGTGCTACCGTGTCGCGGGTGATCAATGGATCGCCGCTCGTCAAAGAGCAGACGGCTAAACGAATTCGTGAACTACTTGATGAGGTTAACTTCATTCCGAATCCAGTCGCGACCACTTTGAAGTACGGACGGAGCAAAACCTACGGCCTTGTCATCCCGGATATACGGAATTCGTTCTATTCCGAATTTCTGGCTGAATTCGAAGATCTGCTTGCAGAGACGGAGCACGAGGTGCTCCTCGCAAACGTCTCGACAAGTCTGAAACTTGTGAAGTCTGTCCGTCGCATGTTGATGCGTCAGGTCGACGGAGCTGTCTTCATGGCATCAGAATTTGATACGGAACAGATCGACCCGCTATTCCTCCACAGAATTCCTTTAGTCACGGTGGACCGCCGAACCGTCCAAGCCGGATGCAGCGACGTGGCGATCGATTTTGAAGCAGGATTCCTGGAGGCTATTCAGCACCTGAGATCTCTTGGCCATAAGAGGATCGGATATATCGGTGGCACCGTTGGCCTGAGAACCTCTTCTATCCGCCAACATGCGTTCGAACTTGCGCTCGAAAAGAGTGGTCTTACATATCATCAGCAGCTGGTCCGCACGGCGGATTACCGCATTCCCGGCGGGGAGCGAGCGGTGATCTCTCTGATGCAGGAGCGTACTCGCCCCACAGCGATTCTCACCGCCAACGATATGACCGCCTTCGGTGCGGTTCGCGGACTTCACACCTTAGGTTTGAGTGTTCCGAAAGATCTCTCAGTGGTCGGACTTGATGATGTCGTATTGTGCGAAGTACTCCAGCCCCCTTTGACGACCATTCGAATTCCGCGCCGGCGGATGGCCGAGACCTGCCTCAAGGCTCTCAACTTCACCAAGCAAGATGTTGATCAGCGTGGTCAAAAGTATTCTGTTCCGGCGGAGTTGGTCGTTCGCGAAAGCACCAGCCGCGTCACAAAGGCCTGAGGCAGTTCGCACAACACACAAGCATTTGATCTCTCTTCCGGCTACAACCCGCTCATTCACGCAAAGGCATCGCTATTGGCTCCTCTACATCCTCGTGCTCGCCTTCACTTCCTTCCTTGCCGCCCAAAGCCGACGAGCCGAAAGCCAACCCGAGTCCGTCGATAGTCTGAATCAGCTTTGGGCCGGTTTTACTGATCCGCCCGAGGCGGCCAGGCTCCGCTGTTATTGGTGGTGGCTGAATGGTCATACGGACAAAGCCACGATCACCGATGATCTGGAGCAGATGAAGGCCAAAGGTTTTGGTGGCGTTCTGCTGGTGGATGCGAACGGCTCCGATCAGGGCGGGAATCTCGCCGTGCCTGCAGGGCCGACTTTCGGCAGCCCGGCATGGCTGGACCTCTATCGCCACGCTCTCGCGGAAGCCGATCGCCTCGGACTGCACGTTGCGCTGAATATCACGAGTGGATGGAATCTCGGTGGACCGGATGTAACTCCCGCGCAAGCATCCAAGTTGCTTACGTGGTCCACAGCGGACATCACCGGCGGTAAGCACGTTGTGCTGACGCTTCCGGAGCCTCCGATTCACAACCGCTTTTACCGGCAAATTGCGGTGCTCGCCTATCCTCTCCGAGCGGGATCGCAAGAACACCTAGCGGTGGGAAGGCGGTCACTCGCGATCGTACGGCGGCAGCAGAGACAGGGTTCAGCATGCCGCCTTCCGGGTGGATGCTGGACGTTCCGAATCAACTGGCCGACACGTTGCTGGATAGCGTGCAGAATGTAACTGCGCAGATGCACGGCGACACGCTCGAATGGAACGTCCCATCTGGCGAGTGGGAGATTCTGCGCATTGGTTACACGGATTCCGACGCGCGCGTTTCGACGTCTAGCGGGGCGTGGCAGGCCCTCGCGATCGACTACACGAGTCGCGATGCATTCGATGCGTACTGGGATCACACAGTCGCTCCCCTGCTCCAGGCCGCTCGTCCGTTCCACAGCCTGAAAACGCTGGCAACAGATAGTTGGGAGCTCGGTGGGACGAATTGGACTGACACGTTTGCCGCGGAATTCAAAGCACGGCGCGGTTACGATCCGATTCCCTGGCTACCTGTGGTTACGGGACGCATTGTGCAGACCTCCGCGGCAAGCACAGCCTTTCTGGCTGACCTGCGGCGCACAGTTGCCGATCTGATTGTCAGCAATCACTATGATGAGTTTGCGCGGCGCGCTGCCCAAGCCGGACTGGGCGTGCAGGCTGAGAGCGGCGGCCCGCACGGAGCTCCGCTTGACGCGCTTGAAACTTTCCGCCGTTCCGCCGTCCCGCAAACAGAGTTCTGGGCGCAGAACCCGCATCGCAGCAAGGATGAAGAACGCTTCTTTACAAAGGAGGCCGCCAGCGCGGGTAACATCTACGGCCGGCGTTTCGTCGCGCAAGAAGGCGAAACCTCCATCGGCGAGCCCTGGTCCGAAAGCCTGGCAACCGACCTCAAGCCCAGCTTCGACATGGCAGTGACGGAAGGCATGAACCGGCTCGTGTGGCATGAGTTCACCTCCAGCCCCGCTTCCACCGGTCTTCCCGGCCAGGAATATTTTGCCGGTACACATCTCAATCCGAAGATCACATGGTGGAATGCAGGCGAGGCGTTTTTCGATTACCTCAATCGCGTTCAGTTTATGATGCAACAGGGCGTGCCTGTTGACGACGTCCTCTACTTCTACGGTGACAACATTCCGGCCTTTGTCCGGTTGAAGGCCGATGACCCCGCCCATGTACTTCCCGGCTACGACTATGACGTGACCGACGAAGATGCTCTGCTGCACACGCTGCACGCCGAATCGGGTCATCTTGTCGGTCCCTCCGGCATACACTGGCGCCTGCTGGCGGCACCAGCCGACGGCCATCTCTCTCTACCTGCTCTGAAACAGATTGGCGCATATGTACGTCACGGCGGAACGTTAGTGGACACAACTCCCGTTGGCCCCACCGGCCAACTGTCTCCCGCAGGGCAGCAGGAATTCACCGTACTGGTACACCAGATATGGGGCTCTTCCTGCGCGGAGGGCAGTCACCACGTCTACGGCAGTGGGGAAGTGTGGTGCACCAACAAGACGCGTTCTGTTTTGAACGCAAAGGGTGCACTCCCGGACGTTGCCATCGATCCATCTAGTTCGCTCTCTCTTTCGGCGAACTCGACATCTCCACTCGACTACGCTCATCGCCGTACCAAGACAGCCGACATCTATTTTTTCCGCAACGGCTCGGCGAGCCAGATCGACACTGAAATTCTCCTGAGAGCACACGGCGCTTCCGTCGAGCTCTGGGACGCCGTCACCGGTGAGAGTCACGTTGCAACAAATGTAGAACTTCAGCCCGGCGGCCGTACACGCATGCCATTATCTCTTCCTGCCTATGGTTCGCTCTTCGTTGTCGTAGCGCAACGAGCAGATTCCGCTCTTTCTCCCACTCCGAGGCTGGAGCGCAGCGAATTGCTGCATCCGCTTGCGCCCTGGAGCGTAACCTTCCAGCCGGAGCGCGGAGCGCCGGCTCATCCCGTTCCATTTCCAACCTTGTCCAGTTGGACCGACAGCGACGATCCTCGGGTCCGCTACTTCTCCGGAACCGCCGTCTATCACGGCAGCGTGGTTGTCCCCGCACACGACACGGGCGAGCAACTCTGGCTTCGCTTTTCCGGCGTGCGCGAGATTGCGCGTGTGCTAGTCAACGGTAATGACGCCGGAACAGTCTGGGCTGAGCCTTTCACCATCCGAGTTGATCCTTGGCTGCGGCCGGGCTCCAATGCACTCGAGATTCAGGTCACCAATCTCTGGCCGAACCGCATCATCGGGGACCTCCAGCCGGCCGCGCAGATGCACATCACGCGCACCAACATGCGCAGCTACCGCGCCGACTCACCGCTCCTTCCGTCGGGCCTCCTTGGAGGCATTCACTGGGATCTTCGCCGTTGAAACGGCAGTCTGTCGGAAACAAGGAAGCCGTCAAAATTCATTTGACAGCGACATTCTCAAGGCATAAAGTTGCTTGCGTTCATCGATATTTCCTATTGAACTACCTTCGGATAAAAAACATGCCCAAAAATGTATACGGAATCAGCGCGAAAACCGGCCAGTGGCAGCGCAAACCCATCGTTCCTCTAAACTCCCTCCTCCTCCTGATCGCGATAGCTTTATGGCCCGCTTCCGTTCTTCATGCCCAGCAATATCTCGGAACCATCAGCGGCTCCATACAGGATGCGACCGGAGCCCAAATTCCGGGCGCTACGGTGAGCGTAGAGGAGAACTCAACGCACTTCAAAGCAGCCGCCCACACAAACGGGTCCGGTGTGTATAGTTTTCCCGGGCTGAATCCCGGCACTTATACCGTCACGGCGTCCTCGCAGGGCTTCAAGACCGCTAGCCAGAACAATGTCACCCTCACTGTTGGTCAGTTGCAGCAGGTGAATTTCAATCTTTCGCTCGGCGAAGCAACTGAGACTGTCGAAGTCACCGGAACCAACAGCCTGTTGGATACCGGCTCCGCGCAGATCGCGACCACCCTCGATCAGCAGGAGGTAACCGACCTGCCCAACGAAGGACGCGACCCTTACGTGCAGGCGACACTTGCAGTCGGCGTCACCAACAACGGCTCGGGTGGATACTTCCAGGGCCACTCCAGCCAGTTCACCAACCCTTTCAGCGGCGTAGCCGTGCAGATCGCCTCTGACGGCATTGCCGGCCACAACCGCCTGACGCTGGATGGTATTCCGAACGATCCTCCGGAACGTCTCTCAGGCGCCACCTATGCCGGCTTCACTCCTTCGCCGGAGGCTGTGCAGGAAACCAAGGTCAGCACGTCGATCTTCGATGCACAGATTGGCCACGGCGATGGGACCGTGACGAACGTGGCCGTAAGAAACGGCACGAACAAGTTCCACGGCTCAGCCTATTACATCTTTCAGAACACGTACCTAAACGCGAACCTCTATCAGAACGTTCCGAACCAGAACCTCTGCTACCCCGGCACCTCAGGCTGCAACGGCACCACCAAACCCACCCGCCGCGGTAACGATCAACTCAGCCAGACCGGCTTTGTCGTTGACGGTCCCGTGTGGATCCCGAAGATTTACAACGGTCGCGACCGCACTTTCTTCATGTTCTCGTACGAGCGCTACCACTCACACGTCTCCAACCCCTTCACCGGCCTTATGCCGGACGACAAAGAGCGCGCCGGAGACTTCAGCGAGCTCTGCACCACCTTCGATTCGACCGGCTTCTGCACGTCGGGCCGACAGATTTACGACCCGCTCTCTCCCGTCGTGAACGGCGTCCGGACCGAGTGGTTCCCCTACAACAACATCGCCGGGCCCAATAACGTCGGCATCACTCGGGGCCTCAATCCGGCCGGCGTCGCTCTCATGAGCTTCTACCCCAGCGTCGGCAGCAGCTTCAGCACCACGCAGAACTACATCTCCACCGACACATCCTTTCCCAACAACTATCCATCGATGATCGGTCGGCTCGACCAGTCCTTTGGCCAGAAGAACAAGATGAACATCATCCTCTTCCGCTCCAGCCTTACCCAGAGCACACCGCTTGAGGGGTATCCCAAGGGCATCGGCCCCGCCGGAACCAATGAAGGCGGCTATCGCGTCTATCGCAACACGCGCGGCGGCAGCCTCGAGGACGTCCAGACTTTCAACTCCAGCACCGTGCTCGACTCTCGCCTGGGTGTCGTCTGGCACCCCTTCGGTCTTACCAATCCGTATAACCAGAACTTCGATCTCTCCAGCATTAAGATGTCCAGCACGGGACTTCCCTACACCAGCTTCCCCGGCATCACCAGCAACTCCGACGGCTCTACGATTGCCGCCGGCGTCAGCGGCGGTTCCACCAACACCAGCCAGGTCAGCACTAGCCTCACCGGCTCGCTCGACGAGATCCTCACTAAGGTCTGGGGACGCCATTCGGTCCGCTTCGGCTTTGAAGGCAATATGCTTAACTACAACGTACAGCCCGGAGAAAGCGGCTTCGCCGGCTTGACCATCGATCGCACCTTCACACAGAAGACGCCGACCTCCGGAGATGCCAGCTCCGGGAACGCCTGGGCTTCGCTGCTGCTCGGCTACCCCAACGCGATCCAGTACAACATCAACCCTTCCTACGCCCTCCACCAGCTCTATCTTGCTCCCTTCGTTCAGGACGACTGGCGTGTCACCAATCGCCTCACGTTGAATCTGGGCGTTCGCTGGGACTACGAGTCGCCTCTCACGGATCGCTACAACCGGTTCGTGAACAACTTCTGCACGACGTGCAGTCAACCGCTCGCGTCGCTATCCTCGCTCGGCTACACCGGCGGTCTCCAGTTTGCGAGCTCCAGCAACCGCTTCGCCTATCCAAGAGACCTGAACAACTTCCAGCCTCGTCTCGGCATGGCGTATCAGGTCACTCCAACGACTGTGCTGCGCGCCGGCTACGGCATCATCTACTTCAACACCATCGAATCGCCCATCGGCACCGGCTTCTCGGCAACCACCGGCAACACGTCCACCGGCACCGGCGGCTCGAATGAGAGCTCCACCTTCCAGCCGCTGACAACTCTCAGTAATCCGTTCCCAGGCGGCGTTGTGCTGCCGACCGGTAACTCACTCGGCCTGGCGACCGCAGTCGGCACGAATATCAGCTTCGTCGATCCCCATCACGTGCAACCCAAAGCGCAGCAGCTTGCCGTGAACATCCAGCAGGCGTTTCCCGGCAATCTTCAGCTTCAGATTGGCTACGTTAATTTCCGTCCCTCGGAGCTTGAGGTCAACCAGAACATCAACGTTCTGCCGCAGCAGTACTACAGCACGTCTACCGATCCCGCGACAAACCTTGCGAACCAGACTTATCTAAACACCGCCGTTCCGAATCCAATGCACGGCCTGCTTCCGGCCGGGTCGAGCGGCAGCCTGACCGGCACCACCATCGCCCGCAACCTCCTGCTCGTTCCGTTCCCGGAGTTCGGCAGCGTGACGGAAGACTACCGCTCGATCGGGCACCAGCGTTATGACGCGCTGCAGATTCAGGTCAGTCATCCCATGCGGCACCACGTCTCCTTCCAGGGCAGCCTCACATGGAACAAGCTCATCGACTGGACCGGATTCGGCTACGCCAACACCAGCAACGACCGAAACTTCGGCGTCGGCTCGCCCTTGGTTAAGCAGGTCGACCCCGGCCCCTCGCTTATCGGCAACGTCTTCGGTACCGTCGAGCTCCCATCCTTCGCTTCGCGCGGTTACTACACGCGCCTCGTGCTCGGCGGCTGGAAGGTCAACACCGTCATGCGCGCGCAGAACGGCAACCTCATCGCCGCACCCGGCAACGTCTATCAGATCGGCGACCCGCTCTTCCAGGCCCCCCGGACCTTCCAGCGCATGTTCAACACCTGCTATGAGGACGTGACCGGCAAACCCGTGATGACGTCAAGCTCCGTTCAGGCCTGCGACAACACGTCACCGGCATCCAACCCCGCCTATCGCCAGCGCTACCAGTACACCGTAGGCAACAATCCCTACTACATCAACGAGCGTCAGCGCATCTTCCCGCTCGTCGACGCTTCCGTCTTCAAGCAGTTCATCGTGCGCGAGGGCGTAAGCTTCGAGATCCGCGGCGCGTTCTACAACATCGCCAACCGGCCGGAGTTCGGCGGCCCTGGCACCGGCCTCAACAGCTCCACCTACGGCCTGGTCCAACTGAATCAGGTGAACGACGCGCGTACCGGTGAACTCACCGCCAAAATCAACTTCTGACAAGTGTGTAACATGCCTCGCGAGGTGAGCAGCTTCACCGCGTGCAGCACGTTTCACGAATCAAGGCCTCCTCAAGCGCGAGCACGTCATTATGATGCTCGCGCATTTTTTTTGCTCACCTCGCTCGTCGCGTTGCCGGTCCTTTGCTCGTGCTCTTCTTCCGGCCATCCGTTTCCCTTCTTCAGGATTCACTCTGGATCCTATCGACGACTTTGCTCGCTGCATGCGCACTCCCGAACTGGGTATGGCGCCACCGCAAGCGCAGACTTCGCCATAGACGTGTTGGCGTCCCGTTAATGATTCCGTATACAATTATCAAACATTGACCATTGCCGCGCCCCAAAGGTCTCAAGGAAATCCATGCCGATTCCGCTTCGCGCTCTCCTGCTCTGCTTGACCTTCTTCACCCTCCGCGCGTCGGCCGAATCGAAAGCACCTGCCCACCCCATTCTCACCGTCAGCGGCCATCAGTTCCTTCTCGGCGGTAAGCCCTATCAGATCATTTCCGGCGAGATGCACTACCCACGCATCCCCCGGCCGTACTGGCGCGACCGCCTTCGCAAGGCTCGGGCCATGGGCCTCAATACGATTACCACCTATGTGTTCTGGAACCTTCACGAGCCCCAACCCGGACACTTCGATTTCAGCGGCCAGAACGATCTTGGCGAGTTCATCCGTGAGGCTCAAGCCGAAGGCTTGAACGTCATTTTGCGTCCCGGACCATACATCTGCGCCGAGTGGGAACTCGGCGGTTATCCTTCCTGGCTGCTCAAGGATCGCTCCCTCCAACTCCGCTCAGAAAATCCCGCTTACCTCGCGGCAATCCACGCGTGGTTTACTCGACTCGGACAGGAAATCCGCCCGCTTCTCGCCAAAAACGGCGGCCCCATCATCGCTGTGCAGGTCGAAAACGAATACGGTTCCTTCGGCGACGACGTCCACTACCTCGAAGACATCAAGCAGGAACTCATGCAGGCCGGGATGGGAGATACCCTCCTATACACTGCCAATCCCCCGCAAGGTCTCCGCAACGGTTCCCTGCCCGACCTTCCTGCAGTCGTCAACTTCGGCGCCGGAGACGCGCAAAAGAGCTTCGCCGCGCTCGAGCAGTTTCGTCCCGATGGTCCGCGAATGAGCGGCGAATACTGGGCCGGATGGTTCGACAAGTGGGGCGAAGATCATCACGTCACCGACGGACAAAAAGAGGCCGCGGAACTCCGCTGGATGCTCGACAAGGGCTACTCCGTGAATCTCTACATGTTCGACGGCGGCACATCCTTCGGATGGATGAATGGCGCGGATTCCCATACCGGAACCGACTACCACCCTGACACCACAAGCTACGACTACGACGCACCCATCGATGAACATGGCGATCCGAGCTATAAGTTCAACCTCTTCCGCAAAGCAATACTCGATCACACCCACACGAGTATTACGGCTCTGCCCTCAAAGGTCCGCCTCAAAAGCTTCCCCATTTCGCCCGAAATCCTCTCCGCCTCGCTCTGGCGCAACCTGCCCACACCGAAAAACTCAAGGGCTCCGCTGACATTTGAAGACCTCGATCAGAGTTACGGCTACGTCCTCTATCGCACCGGGCTCGATGAAGGCCAGGGCGGCAGGCTCATTCTCGAAGGTCTGCACGACTACGCGCAGATCTACATCGATCAGCAGCTCATCGGCACCCTGGATCGGCGGCTCGGCCAGACCACTCTTGATTTGCCCCGCGTCACGCACGCGGCCACACTCGACATACTTGTGGAGAACACCGGCCGGGTGAACTACTCCCATGCCATTCTCACCGAGCGCGCAGGCCTCACCGGCTCCGTCTCGCTGGACGGCGAAGAGTTTCGAAACTGGGAGAACTTCTCGCTTCCAATGGACGATCTCTCCTCTCTCCGCTTCGAACGCGAGCGCTGCTCAGGCCCATGCTTTTTCAAAACGAATATGGAGGTGACGACGCCGGCCGACACCTACATCGACACACAGGCTCTGGACAAAGGCCAGCTCTGGCTCGGCGACCACAACCTCGGGCGATTCTGGTCTATAGGACCGCAATATACCCTCTACGCTCCAGGCTGCTGGGAGCAGCGCGGTGCCAATCGCATCACCATCTTCGATCTCGACGCCCGAAGAAACGAGAAACTCGTCAGCGTAACGACTCCCCGCTTCGGCGCAACCAAGCACACCCGTGACGTTCAATAGCCGACGAATGATCAACAGGTGAGGTTCGATATGATTCACCGTCTCTCTTGCGCACTAGCAACGACTCTGCTCTTATGCGCACCACAGTGCGTTCGAGCGCAGGACGCTGCAGCGCAACCAGGCTCCTCGCTCGTTTCGCCGCCGCCGTTCCGCCCAGGCGAGCTCTGGCCGGACACTAGCGGCGTCCCTATCAACGCCCATGGAGCAGGCTTCCTTTTCCACGATGGCGTGTACTACTGGTTCGGCGAGTTCAAGACTGCTGGCCCCGGCGGGAATGCCGCCAATGTCGGCGTGTCGGTCTACTCCTCACGCGATCTTTACCACTGGAAGAACGATGGTATTGCCCTCAAGGTCAGCGACGATCCCGCGAGCGATATCGTGAAGGGCTGCGTCATCGAGCGGCCCAAGGTGCTTTACAACGCTCGCACCAAAATGTTTGTTATGTGGTTCCATCTCGAGCTGAAAGGACAAGGCTATCGTGCTGCCCGCGCCGGCATCGCCACCAGCAAATCACCCACAGGACCCTACACCTTCGTCCGCGACTTCCGCCCTGACGGCGAGATGTCGCGCGACATGACGCTCTTTCAGGACGACGACGGCAAGGCCTATCTCATCACCACTTCGGAGAACAACCAGACGCAGCACGTCTCCGAACTGACTCCGGACTTCGTCGACACCACTGGCCATTACACCCGCATCCTCGCCCACAAGGCTCTCGAAGGAGAAGCGATCTTCAAGTGGAAGGGCCACTATTTCTACATCGGCTCACACACCACCGGATGGGCGCCCAATCCCGCCTTCGCTGCCGTGGCCGACTCGATCACCGGCCCCTGGAAGGAGTTCGGAAATCCCTGCCGCGGTCCCGGCGCAGAACTTACCTTCGGTGCGCAGAGCACGTATGTGCTTCCAGTCGCAGGCAAGCCCGGCGCCTTCATCTTCATCGCCGACCGATGGCGTCCCAAAAACGCAATCGATGGCCGCTACGTCTGGCTTCCCATCACGCTTGAGGACGACAGGTTCATCATCGAATGGCGCCCTGAATGGCAGCTGAACGTCTTCGCAACAGAATCGAAATAGTCATTCGGGCTCGAATCTCGTGCTCTCCGTTGCGAAGTCACCAGCTCAGCCTCCTGGATAAGCGTTTTATGAGGACTAATGATCGAAGATCGACTGAGGCTATGTTCAAGGAGTTCATTGCCCTGTGGTCATCAATTGAGCGGAAAGTAGCCAAACACCCGCGCCCGTAGCCAGACCACTTCACCACCAAACCGTTGTGCCGTGGCAGGGTCAACGGAAGGATGCCGACCCCACAAATGTGGGGTCCAGGTCCGATGAACCTCAAACTAAGATCCGGAGCACGACGAGCGTCATGTCATCATGCTGCGGCGCCCCAGCGGCAAAGGCGTCGGCCGCACGTAACAAGTGTTGCAGCAGGTCCGCGGCGTTCAGGTCCGTGTACGCTTGTGCCTCGGCGATCATCCGGTCTTCACCCCACTCGTCTTCTGCGGTGTTCATGGCTTCGCTGACGCCGTCAGTAAAGGCCAGCAGAATATCGCCGGGAAGCAGGTGAAGCGTTTGCTCCTGATAGACCGCCCCGGCAAGGAGCCCCACGACGGGGCCGCCGTCTTGCAAGCGAAACACTTGCCAGACGCCATCTTCTTTGCGCAGCACCGCAGGAGCATTGTGCCCGCCATTCACGTAGTGCAACGTGCGCGACTCGCAGTCCAGTTCGGCATAAAAGAAAGTGGCATAGCGATTGGAGTCAGACGCGTCGTAGAGCAGGCGGTTGACATTGGCCATCTTGGTGCCCAAATCGCGTGCGCCATTCAGCGCTTGACCGCGCAGGCTGGCGTGTAGGCTTGCCATCAACAGAGCGGCGGAGACGCCCTTGCCACTGATGTCGCCAATCGCGATTCCCAGGCGTTGGCAGCCGTCCGCCGTTGCTGGCCTGGCGGAACAGACGTTTTCGCCGGTCGGATGTCCTGCGTCGGCCACCGAGCCATCGCGGATGGAGATAAAGTCGTAGTAGTCGCCGCCAACTGCCTGGGCAGGTCTGCAGTGCGCGGCCATCTCTACGCCAGCAACCTGTGGGAACGTCTGCGGGAATAATCGCTCCTGCACCTCGCGAGCAATCTCCATCTCACGTTCCAGCTTGGCGCGCGACACGGCCTCTTCGGCCAGTGTGGGAATAAGCTTGTATACGTTGACGAGAATGCCCGCCGGCAACGCTTGCGTGCTGCCAAGCGCAAATGTGCGTGGCAGCGCTCCGTCCGCAAAAAAGCGTTTGCCTTTGCCCAGCACAATAGGATTGACCAACAGAACCAGCTCGTCGGCCAGCCCGTGCTCCAGCAGCACGGAAGTCAGCGACAAGCTGCCCGCGAGGATAAGAGCCGGGCCTTTCTTTGCCTTGATGCGACGAACGCTATCCGCAAGGTCCGGCCCGATAGCCTCGAACGGGCCCCAGTCCAGACTCTCTGGTCTGTGAGTCATGACATATTTCGTCGCCGCATTCAGGCAGTCCGCAAGCGGACTCTTCGGCGCTTTCGGCCAGTAACTCGCCCAAATGTCATAGGTGCGCCGGCCCAACAGCACGTCGCAGGTCTGGCCATACATCTCGGTTACTATTTTTAGCCCAGCAGGCGAGCGGTATGCCGCGGTCCAGTCGCCGTATGGAAAATCGTCCTCCGGAGCACTGGTGGTCTGTACGACGCCATCAAGTGAGATGTGCTCGATGATTTTGAGTTTGCGCATATCGAACTCTTATAAATGATCGGATCGCCGCCTGATGTCTGCGCCGACGCCTGTGGACAATCGCACCGTAGTCGAAGTCTACAGTTGGTCCGGTCATCTCTCCCATAAACGCACTCCAGGGAAGCGATCTCGAGACGGTTTCGTGAACGAATGCAAAACCGCCAATGTGCTCATCGCGCTTGCATTAGTAACCTGTTTTCAGCTTGCGACCGCAAGAAGAAAGCAGCGCGGCACGGACGATGGCACACTCTCACTCTGGCGTTCATGACCTCATCTACGCCTGAACGCCGCATCGCAAGCGCGCGGTCAGGCTGCACAGCCGCGGCCATCCAACCCTCCGACACCGTGAAGTGCGGACCAGCAACAAATTTGCGTTGACAGACATCCGAGAGCACCGGTAGAGTTTCTGAGCGCCTATGAACACGTGTACATAATACCTGAGTTACCTGCCTCAAAGAATTCACCCAAAACTGCTGTTATGGAAAAGGGTTTCGAGACCCGAAACCTCCCCCATTTCTGTGCACATTGTCCTCCTTGTGTACACGTATACACAGCTTCCGGTTCTCGAGCGAGGTGCCCGTCCATGTCGACTCCGATTCACACTCAGCCCGCCGATACACTCACCCCGGCAGCCGGAAGATCCTTGCTCAACCAACCGCGCCGGACTCTGCTGAGTCTCGTCGCCGTCGCCTCCGCCGCGCTCGCTGCCACTGCAATTCCCTGCCTCGCCAACGCTCAGAGCGTTACCGTGACCAACGTTTTTCAGAACCACTACCACTACGGTTACCCCATTGGCGACCAGGACTGCCCTTCCGGCTATAACATCCCTGCCGGGCAGTACTCCAGCACGTATCATCTCGAACGCGGGCATGCGATCCATCACCTGGATCCGAAGAACCCGGCGAACGACTACTGGGTCTATTGGGCGCATTTTGACAACGGGAGCTACGGCACGGCGGAAGTCGCAGTGTTCAAATCGACGACCGAATGTGGACCGTATATTCTGCAAACCGGTCTGTACCCGGCATACAACACCGACGGATCTGGATACGGCTTCCAGCCAGGAGGATGGCAATCGCGCGATGAGATCGTGTTCCGCGACAGCGCGACGCAGACTTACAACTCTGACGGCAGTGTGGCCTCTTACGCTTCTGCGTATCTGATCAGCGCCTCGAATGACCTTGGTACGCAGAAGTCCAGCTCGGGCTCGACCTGCAACTATGCCAACGATTCGATGGCGATCTTCAGGCTCACGCCGGATTACCTGGGCATCGACGCGTCCACGAACACCAGCACCAATGGAGCGAACTGGGCGTTCGTCTGCGACCAGCGCGAAGCGCCGGTCATGTTCCGCAAGGGCAGCAAGTACTTCCTGATTACGTCGCAGGCAGCCGGATGGTATCCCAGCCAGGGCGGATATGGTGTCAGCGACAATCCACTGACGGGCTGGACGCCCAATCCGATCAACCTGGGCAATACCTCTACATTCGGCGGCCAGACATCCGACGGATTCACGATCGAAGGAACACAGGCCAATACGTACGTGCTGACCTTCGACCACCTTGGCGGAAGTGACACGAAGAATCCTGCGCGCAATGAACTGACGGATACAGGCGAGGTGTGGCTGCCGGTGCTGCTCGATGACACCGCCGGCACAGCCACGCTGAACTGGTATCCGTCATGGACGGTAGATAACACGACCGGCGTTCTGACATTGCCGACGCTGACGAACCTTGCAGCAGGAAGCAGCGCAGCGGCTACCGTCACTTCAGGAAGTAGCAACCCTACTTCATATGCGGTGGATGGGAGTTACGCGACGCGATGGGCTGGGTCGAGCACCGGCAGCAGTTCGTTCAACCCGTCGAAGCCGACGACCTCAACATTGTGCCCTGTGACCGGAGCGACGACCTCAACCACCTGCAACCCGAGCCTGATCGTCGATCTCGGTTCGGTCCAACCGGTTCAGGAGCTCGATCTCTCGTGGTACATGGTCAAGGGATCGGAACCGTATTACACCTTCAAGGTGGAATACAGCAACGACGATCAGACGTGGAACTCGCTGGATTATACGGCGTTCGCGAATGCGAGCAATGCTACGGTCAACAACCTCAGCGCTCAGCCTTTCAGCAACAACATCACTTATGGATTCAATGCGCTGCCTGTGAGCTTCAATGCGCGCTACGTTGCAGTCACAGAGACGAGTGTTGTGCAGCAGAACTCCACCTCACCGTTCTACGGTCCTGGGTTGTATGAACTCGGCGTGATTGGTTCGACGGCCCCGATGTCGCCGCAGCCGGTGACTGTGACGGTTAGCCCGTCGAGCTCCAGCCCAGCGACGGACAGCTCTTTTACCGTCGGAGTAACGGTTGCGGGACCCCCGGGCCAGCCGACGCCTTCGGGATACGTGCAGCTTTCGGCACCGAACTATGTCTCGGAAACCTATGGACTGGTTCAGGGCGCGAACTCCTTCACGGTCCCGGCGGGTGCGCTGGACGGTGGCGCGGAGACGCTTACTGTGAGCTACCGTCCGGACCCGACCAGTATTCCCGTGTACGGGACGACAGTCGCGACGGGAGAAGCGAATGTTTCAGTGAGTGCTCCAGACGCGCCGGGCGGCCTCACCATAACGCCGGCGGCCCCGGCATCGCTCACGGCGACGTGGAGCGCATCGGTGGGCGCCGCGAGCTACATCATCGAGCGATCGTCCGATGGCGGCAATACGTACACCCAGGTGGGCGCGACCTCCTCGACGACATTCATGGATACCGGGCTGGATAACGGTTCCAACTACTGCTATGTTGTGGCCGCGGTCAACGGCGCCGGCGCTGGACCGCAGAGCTCACCGGTGTGCGCCAGTGCGACAGCCAACTTTCCAGTGACCAATCTGAGCGCAACTCCTTCGGGTCCCGGGGCATTAACGATCTCCTTCGCGGGTTACAGCCAGGCGACCGCTTATGTGATTAAGCGCTCTGTGGCGGGAGGCCCGTACTCCACCCTGACCACAACGACGACAACCTCCTACACGGACTCCGGCTTGACGGACACCACAGACCCGTACTGCTACACGGTGGCCGCTGTGTTCAGTTCTGGCACGGCGGCGGACAGTACACCGGTGTGCAACACCGTGTCAGATGCGTATGTTCCGGCGAACCTCGCGGTGACGCAATGGGCGAGCGGCGCACTATACCTTTCCTGGCTGACTTCAGGCGTGGCCAACGGCAGCTATGTGATCAAGCGTTCCGTGAACGGCGGCCCGTATGTGACGATTGCGACGCAGTCGGCGATGACATATGTGGACACCGGCCTTACAAACTACAGCAATGTGTACTGCTACGTTGTGGACTCCTACCTGAACGGCGTGAGCGGGCCGGACAGCGCATCCGCGTGCAGTTCGCCCACCGGAGATTTTCTGGCGGTGCCCAACGGAAGCTTCGAGACGCCGAGCGAGAAGTCCGCGCTATGGCAAACCGGCACAAGCATCAGCGGAGGCTCGTGGACGTTTGTGGGCGGCTCCGGAGCGAGCAGCGGGAACGTCTCGGGCATCTCCTACAACAACACCGGCACGTGGACGAACGGCAATGGGAATGCGCCGGATGGCGTGCAGGTAGCATACCTCTGCGGCACGGGCAGCATTACGCAGAAAATCAGCGGCTTTGTAGTGGGGCAGACATACACAATCACCCTCGCGGCCTCGGAGCGGCAGAACAAAACGCAGAGTGCAAACCCGTTCACGATCTCTGTTAACGGCAACGTGATTGCGACCTTCAGTCCCTCACAGTCGGTCGCCTATTACCGCGATTACAGCGCCAGCTTCACGGCAGCGGCGACGACGAATACGATCGCCATCGCTGGAACGACGAACACGTCGTCCACGGTGAGTACGGTGCTGATGGACAACGTGCGGATCGCGACGGCGGGCACGTCTGCGTCGACCATCAACGTCTCGCCGATGACTATTGCGCAAGACACGGCGTCCGCAGTGCTGACGGCAGACCAATCATTCAGCGGAACAGCGCCCGCCGGGGATCTAATTTTCCAGGTGAATGGAGGCAGCCAAGTGGCGGGTGCATGCACGATCAGTGACTCGACACAGACCTGCACGGCGAACTATCCCACCGCGAACCTTCCAGTAGGTACGGCGACGATTGTTGTTACCTACTCGGGCGACACAAACTACTCAGCCGTGTCCGGATCGAACACTCTGACCGTGAATGAAGCATCGACGGGCACGATTCAGTTGATCACGACAACCGCGCTCGCCCGGCTCGACGATGGAAGCTACACGGCGACAGTATCGGTGGAGAACAAGGGTACAGCAACCGCAACGAATGTCACGACCACAAGCCTTACACTGGGCGCCGCCGCGGGTTCGCCTCTGCCTGCAGGCTTGGGCGATATCGCTCCGGGAGGCACCGCGACCGCTACGCTCGGTGCTCCTGCTTCGGCAGGTTCACCTGGAAGCACCGTCGTGGAGCGCGTCAGTGGAACGTATTCCGGCGGCACATTCGGCGGTAGTCTGCGCACGAGACTGCCGTAATCCACGAACGTTCGAAATGAAAGAAACAGAGAACAAGGAGCCTTATATGAGAAGATTCGCCTTTGCTGCTCTGGTCGCGTTGCTATTTACAGGTGCTTCGATCGCGGCCCATGCTGACACGCTCAACCTGACAATCCACGGACCCTCGGGAACTGCGCCTGGAGGAACACTGGAGTACTTTGCTACTGTGACGGCGCCGGGTGCGAATACCGGAACGGTGTTTCTGAACGGCGACGATTACACGTTAGCTGCTGGCTTCACTCTGGACGACAGTCCGTTCTTTAACAACTTCCCGCTGTGGCTGGAGCCGGGTCAGAGCTTCACTGGGGAGATTTTCGATATCGATGTGCCATCGAATGCGACGCTGGGTAGCTTCGATGGGATCTTTTACCTACTGGGCGGCGCAGACAGCAGCGCTCAAGCCGTGCTGGCGAACGAGCGTTTCAGCGTCAACGTGACGCCGGAGCCCTCCAGTTTAATCCTACTGGCGACGGGGCTGATCTTGCTGACCATGACACGCCTCCGCGTCGGGCAAACCGACATAAAACTGTAGCCACGGCCTCAGAGGTGAGATTTGAATTGAGGGCGCACGTTGCTGGCGTTTGTGAGTTGGTCGCTTCTGGCTGCGCGCAGCTTTACATGCGCCGTTGCTGACCGAGAAAGGCGGAGCGTGTCAGCAGGACAACGCGCTTGTCCTGCCTTGTCTCTTTCCAGTGGTCCTGCACACCCATGTTTTGCAACAGCGGATAAATATTCGTGTAGGTCGCGCCATTCCCGATGGCGAGATGCTTGTTGTACAGAATCGCATTGCCCACATGAGGCCAATACTCCTCTGGTTCGCAACTGTCGAGCCAGAACGCGTCCCATCCCTGCTTCAGTAGCTTGCTCGGCAGAGGGTCCCAGTACGCATCCCGGCCAGCAGGGCTCGTGACATCGTACGCATGGGTGTCGCCGACAAGGTAGTCCTTGCTCTGTAGCTCTTTGTACGTCTCCGATCGCGGGTCGAGCAAGACCCAGACGGAGGTCATTGCATGAACATGTTCGTCATGCAGCTTCTTCAAATCACCCGGCACATCGTGATAGTTGGAATTAAACACTTCGTGTACGGCTCGCAGATGGACCAGCTTGTGCACCAGTACCGCTCGCTGACAGGTCACACGCCGATGCTGCCGCGGTGGGCGTATGGATTTTTTCAGTCGAAAGATCGCTACAAATCGACCGAGGAGCTGCTGGAGATTGCGAACCGCTACCGCGCGGAGCACATTCCGCTCGATGCGGTTGTGCAGGACTGGTACCGGTGGGCTCAGCAAGGTGACCCGGGGTAAGAGAATTTCAGGTTGTGTCGCAACTTTAGTTCATGTCGCGAAAAGTGAAAAATGCGGTGCTTGGACCTGAGTGAACTCGCGCGACCCGTCAGGGTTTTCTGCGATTTCGGTGAGCTGATGCTCCTTTGCTGAACAACTCTCGTCGCGGTCGATCCGCCAGGAAGCTCCATGGGGACAACTCCTCATTGATTTGGAGCTCTCCACCTGGATCAACCGTCCGAGAGATGCAATCGGCTAACTGTAATCGGAAGTCTGCTTGTGATGAGCATTTCGTGTTTTCTCAACTTTGCGTACCGGGCAACGCACGTTACAGGCGCTCAGCGTAGCAGGGCCGAGGCTGCCCATAGCACCGGCGCTTGGCCATGGAAATCTCCAGTGCGGCGCTTGCGCGCGAGGTAGTAGTCCAGGCTGTTGAACTTGCCGGTGCCCTCACACACGCTGGTGATGTTTTCGTTCTGGTCAATATAGCCAGCAACAGCAATCCACGCGCGCCGGGCAGCGGGGCCATACGTGGCACCGTCAAGCCAGCCGTTCTTCACGCCCGTGATCATCGCGAAGGTAAACATGGCAGAGCCGGAGCTCTCGGGCCACGCCTCTTCGCGATCGATAAGCTGTCGCCACATGCCGTCCTTGCCTTGATACTTCAGTAGGCCGGCCATCATCTTGCGGTAGCCATCGAGAATTCGTGCGCGCTGCGGGTGATCAGCAGGAAGATCGCGCAGCATCTCTGCCATGCCGGCCGCGAACCAACCATCACCGCGGGCCCAAAAGAACGGAACATCGGGCGCATGATGGAAGAGGCCGTTCGGCTCCTGCAGCTTGTCCAGGTATGCCGCCATCTCGTTGGCGTCGCGATCCAGGTATTTGCTATCGCCCGTAGCTCGATACGCCTCAAGCTGCAGGATCGTGAGCATGTACATGTCGTCGACCCAATACCGCGTTTCGGCGGAAAGCCCGTCGGGCTGCGGGTTCTCCCACTGGCGGTCAGCGAACTGCAGGCCCATGGCCGTGTATTTCTTATCGTGCGTCTCGATGCCGATCTCCATCGGGATGATGCCGAAGATTTCATCATCCACGTGACGGCGCGGCGGAATCAAGGAAACTTCAGCCCCGCCGGGCAGCAGCGGATCGAAACGATGAATGAGCTCCTGTTGCAGTGCCGCGTCATGCGTGACCGAGGCAAACGTGAGCGCGCCGTACCATGTCCCAGCCTCAGAGTAGTGAATCTTGTCCGGCTGATGATGCGGGCTGGGCACAAAGTGCTCGGCGACGCGCTTCCCTACTTCCTGCGGCGAGAGACCCGCGGGCCAGTTCGTGAAGTACGACTGTGGGGTCTGTGCCGCGAGAGAGCAGGTTACGAGCGAAAGCGAGAGAACAGTTACGAGCAAAAACGAGAGAAAAAAAGAGTACGTGCTTTTCATCGGTCCTATTGTGCTCCCTGAATGGAGAGCCGCATGTGATTCATGCCGTTGTACACCACGTCGACGTAGTCCTTGCCGGCTTCCAGGCTTGAATCCTTCGCATCGCTCTGTGCCGTGACGTGCACGCCGGGAAGATTCCAATCCGTCTCACTCAGCTTGCTCTGATCGAGCCCGGCCGCATGGATCCGGAATCGAACCGTGCCGGCGGTATCGATCGTAAGGCCATGTTCATCCGCGCTTGCGTCCACAGGCGGGCACTGCAAGAGCTGCACCCACCCAATCGAGCCAGACGGTGTGCGCCATTGGATCGTCGCCGGATGGAATTGGGTCGTTGTGCCCGCGTCCTTTGTCTTGTTCGTGAACTCACCACCGAAGATGACCTTCTTCCCGACCCACGCTGTCGCGACGCGCTTCGCATCGATCTGCTGGCGGACCAGGTGCTCGCCTTCAAACTTTTTCATCTTTGCCAGCGCATCGGCGGGGACGCTCGTGCCGAGGATGGCAAAGTGGGGCGCGAACCAGAGGTCTGGAAGATGATCTGTGGTGGCGGACAGCGGCGGGAACGGCGCATGCGACCCATCGAGAACCGTCCGCATCCACAGGCCGACTACGCTCACATAGCTCTCCATGTCCATGCCGTAGGAGCGGTCATAAGGGCCACTGATGTTGCGCAAGTCCGGCTGATAGTACTTCATCAGATCGCGCCAGAGGCCCGCTTCCATTTCGCTCCCGATCCCACGCATGTGCGCGGAGGAGCCGTAGTCACGAAACAGCGCAAGCCCGTAAAGGTCCACGCCGCAATAGGTCGGCGAGTTGTACTCGTAGAATGCGTTGTACTGCTTGTAGAGCTTGTACACTTGCTCGTTCCACGCGGCGGACTGCTGCAACCAGGCGGAATTATGATCATGTACTGCAGCGAAATCCCACAGGAATCCATACATCAGTGCGATGTTGGTGTAGGACGGAACGAGCCGCCCTTCCTGCATCTCGCCCTCGATCGCAAGATCAATAGCCTTATACATGCGATCGCGCAACTCGGGTGAGACACGTTTCGGAAACTCGATCAAAATCATCGCAAACGTAGTGCCGATGAAGTGACGCCAGTTTGGGTCGTAGCCGCGCCAGATCACAGTTTTCTGCGTGGGGTTTGGCTCCTCCGGCGTGCGTTTGTACGTTCCGAACCAGCGCACACCCGGCTGCGTGTATTGCTCTTTCAGCACGGTATCCAGTATCTCGGCGGCGCGCTCGCGGTCGCCCTGCTGATCGCGAAGCAGCAGACCCAGCGCATACCAGCTCGATTCGCGAACCATGTAATGTCCCGCGCTGTGCGCACTGGCCGCCGGATATGGGCTGCGCACCAGCTTCGCAGAGCTGTCGTAGAAGTAATTGTCCCAATACATCGAATCCCGGAAGACCTCACCCGTATTTCGGTCGAGTTTCGGGGGAGCGATGTGCCGTGCCGTGGGTACACCCTGCGCGGCCAATAAAGGAGTTGCCGCAGCAACAAACAAGAGCACAAGGGATTGCCGAATCATCAAGATCTCCATCGACGTGTGGACACAGCAGCGAGCTTCAACAAGCTCGCTGCTGTGTCATAGGAAAAGGTTCGCTGCACCGGTTAGAAGTTGAACTTGGCTGCGAACTCTACCGTGCGCTGCTGGTAGGTTGGCGTGCTGCTTACCGACGTGATCGTACCCACCGTTGACGTGTTGCTGATATTGGCGTTTGGCACATTGAAGTTGGGGTGATTGAAGACGTTGAATGCATCGGCGCGCAGCTGGACCCGGTAACCCTCCTTCCACTCAATGTTCTTCTCTAGGTTGATGTCCCAGCTCTGATAGCGTGGCCCGCGCAGCATGTCATAGCCGGAGTTGCCATACGCTCCGCCTGGAATCCCTGCCGTATTCGTTGGTGCCGCAAAAGCTGCGGGGTTGAACCACTGCTTCTTCGTCTGGGCCGATGGATAAAGCGGCACACCTGTTACGCGATTCGCGCGGCCGCTGGCAAGATTCGTCCAGACATTCCCACTCGCGTCGGTGTAGGTGCCAGGCGCGGAGTACGTCACCGAGAACGGTTGGCCGTTCTGGAAGACCGTGATGCCTGACACCTGCCAACCGCTGACCAGTTTATCCAAGAACCCGGTTGCGTCGGAGAGCAATGCCCTGCCGTGCCCAAATGGGAACAAGTAGGAATAGTTGACCGTGAGCACCTGCGGCGCAATACCGGCGATCGGCCCATACGAGTCGCTCGGCGTGAATCCCGAAGGATTCTCGAGGTTCTCTGTACCGAGAACGCGTGTCCACTGGTACTCCGCTCCAAACGCCACGCCGCTGTGGTACTGGTGATGCGCGCCGATCTGCAGTGAATTCATATTGCTGTGGAAGATCGGATCCATGTTCAGGCTGATTGCGGAGAACGGCTGCACCTGATTGAGGCTCTGCACCGTCACGCCCGATCCTGACTTGATGGGAGTTGGCAGTAGGGGCAGGTTGATATTGGGAGCATAGTTGCCGCTGCCGCCATAGTTGTTCTGCTTCAGGTTGTGCTGGCCGACATACCCGATACGAACTGCCCAGCTGCTGCCGAACTGACGCTCGAGGGCAAGGTTGTACTCCTCGGTGTATGGCGTCGTGTTCTTGGCCTGCGCCAGAACGTTGGGGTTCGCGGTGAAGGCGCCCGTTGCCGAGAATGGATTCGACATGGAGAAGGCGGGCGGATTAGTCGTCGAGTTGTTGAAGGTCTGCGATCCGGAAAATGGCAGGTTCGCGAATGGCGCGGTGCCGATATACGAGGCCGGCAGCAGGTTGTAGTAGATACCGAAAGCGCCGCGGAGCACCGTTTTAGGAAACGCCTCGTAGGCGAAGCCGAGGCGCGGCGAGACGTTGTTCTTATCCTGACCAAGGTAAGCAAAGACGCCGTTTGGCAACCCCACTTGGCTCGAAAGTGTAATGGGAATGGACGAGACAAACTGCGGAATCGCCTGCGGAGGCATCGAAGTGCCGAAGACCACCACCTGCTTCAGAGACGGAACATAGAGCGAGTCGAAGCCATACGGATTGTCGCGAAACCATTGGAGGTCGTAGCGCAATCCGGCGTTGACGGTCAGCTTCTGGAAAGGCTTCCAGTCGTCTTGCACATATAGCGCGTACTGAGCAGAGATGTTGCGCGTGATGAAGTTGTTGGGCGTCGGCTTCCCAGTCGAGATTGGATAACCGAGCAGGAAGTCCGCGAACGCGTTACCGGTGTACCGTCCGTTGAACGTATACTGGCCGCGCTCCGGAACAACGGCGGCATTGTTCCAGTGGTTGTCATAGAGATAGGAGAAGCCGACTTTGATCGTGTGGTTCCCGGTGACCTTCGTCACGTTCGTACCGATCTGTGCGACCTGCTCAAGATCCTTCGATCCATGCTCCGAGATCGACTGAATATTCGTGATGGAGATCTGCGGCGCGCCCTGGATCAGCTCCGCTCCAAGGCCGGGAATGATCGCCGAAAAGTCCGTCTTGTAGTTCTGGGGTGTGCGATAGATCGGCAGATGGAAG
Source organism: Acidobacteriaceae bacterium (assembly GCA_035651235.1). GTDB lineage: Bacteria > Acidobacteriota > Terriglobia > Terriglobales > Acidobacteriaceae > Granulicella. The sequence continues at coordinate 18,346 of DASRGC010000026.1, read as the reverse complement.
AAGTTGGAGTACGTGTCTGCCAGCAGGCTCGCATTGAACGTATGCGTCCATCCGAGGATGAAGTTCGAGTTATGCTCGCCGTCCTGAGCATTCCCACCCTGCAGGCTGTTGGAGCCGTTCGTCGGGCTCGGCCCGTAGAATGCGCGCAGATACGTGAAGCGAATCTGATCCTTGTCCGTCAGACGGTGATCGAACCGAACCGAGAAGCGATTCGCTTCCGACGTCAAAGAGACCTGCTCGAACGTGTTAACACCCGTTCCCGACGTGGTGGGTAGAGGCATAAGCAGCGTCATAAGCTGCTGCGAGACCGTGTTGATGCGGTTCGTCGGAATGACGTTAGGCGTCGTGAAAGGCGCACCCGTTTGCGGGTCGATGAGTTTCAGCGTGGGAAACTCCGTGAAGTTACCCTGCCGCATCAAGAGCGTCGGCTCCTGCGTGTTGTCCGAGTAGCCCTGCGTCAGTCGGAAGCCCTCGTATGCCACGAAGAAGAAGCTGCGGTCTTTGCCGTTATAGATCTTCGGAATCCAAACTGGGCCATTGAAGTTCCCGCCAAATTCGTTGCGCTCGTATGGAGGCCGCGGGATTGCGCCGTTGAAGTAGGACTTCGCACTCATTCCTTTGGAGCGGTTGTATTCCAGCAGTTCACCGTGGTACTGGTTGGTGCCACTTGCACTGACTACGATCAGCGCCATGGGCTGGCCGAACTCGGCCGGGGCGCCCGTGCTCACCAGCTTGAACTGCGAGATCGCATCCAGTGAGGGGATCTCCGGCTCCGCTCTCTGCAACGTCACCTCGGCGTTGTTCACGCCATCGAGCGTGGACGCGAGACCGCCGTAGGAGTTGCGCGATCCGGTGCCGCCGGCAAAGGTAAGTCCGCGGGTCGCCAACTGGTCTTGCGGGCCAACACCCTGAACACCAGGGGCCAGCGCGATCAGCCCCATGAGGCTGAGGCGGCCATTGAGCGGTGTGTTCTGAATCGCCTGGCTCTCCACCACAGATCCAACCGACGACTCACTGGTCTGGATGACGGGAGCGCCGGCCGAGACCTCAATCGTTTCTGAAGTCGCACCCAGCGAAAGCACAGGCGTTAGCGAGACGGTCTGATCGATCGTGAGGTGAACACCCGTCTGGTGAAAACGCTGAAAGCCCGCATGCGCCACGTCCACTGTGTAATCGCCTGGAGGCAGCTGGGCCGCAGTGAAGCTCCCATTGTCCGACGTCGCCACGGTGTGCACGGTGTTCGTGCTGAGCTGCGTCACGGTAACCGTGGCGCCGGGCACACTGGCGCCCGTGGGATCAGTGACTGTTCCGGTGATTGTCCCGGTGATGCCCTGCGCAAGAAGGCGCGTTCCGCCCAGGATCATCAATCCGAGAATTACAGTGCGGGCCAGGTACCGTCTCCGTGCGTCAGTCACGAGATATCCCGCCGTAGGCGACTTAAGAAATTTCATACTGCCTCCGAAATCTCGCTCAGGAGGCTTCACCTTCTGCTGAAAGATCCTGAGGCAAGTGGTCGGAGTATCCGCGCCTCAACTGGGCCTCGCAACGTATTTCACAGTGCGATATAAGTTTCACCGTGAAAACGGTGATAACAGCCACAGTTCCAGTGAGCTACAGGCACCGTGAAGCAGGCCGTTGGTAGGGTCGGCGCTCAGGAATGAAGCGGCCGGAGAGAGCACAGGCGTTCTCCTAGGGGCCGCGCTTGTCCCTATCGCCGCCAGCGTTCGCCAGCAGGTGATAGCTGACGATGGTGCTCTGATAGGAGCTCCCGTTCACGCTGCGGGCCGAGAGCAACACCTCGAAGTGTGGGACTGCGGCTTCCCGCTGCGTCAGAGTTTTGAGGAACTTCGGGAAATCCGGGCCCAGCAGGTACTCCGCCGCAGCCTCCGTTCCCGCCTTGCTGGTCCCACCTACAAGAAGCGAGGAGCTTTCGCCATCGAGGCTCGGCAGATAGCTGATGACTCCGTACGCGACATGCTCGCTGGTATCGCCGCCCACCTCAACATAAAGAGGCTTCTCTCTTGGGCCTGGGTCCCGGTTCTGCACGATGTTCACCTTGGCCTGGGCGTCGTAACCGACGCGAAATCGACCGTATTCCTGAAACAGATCAACCCACGGGTTTGCCCGCGCACTCCCAATCAGTACCACGTTGTTCTGCTTGATCTCGCTCACACTCAGATCGCGCGCAAACCGGATCTGGGTCTTCGTTCGATCCACCTGCGGCAGTCGCAGGAGTTGCGAGACGGTCCTCAAGTCCGCCACATTCGTGTATTGGCTCTGAGCCAGTGTAGACCACAGGCGTTCCAGTTCTGGTGGAGGCTTGAAGCTGCGATATCGCCTGCTCGTGTAGTCCGGCAGTTGAATCTCCGTGCCAGTCAGCTCATCCATCAGCACGAGGCTGCTGTCAGCAGGCACGATCAGAGTCGACCTCTTCGGATCGAAGACGCTAGCCCAGAACTGCCGCTCCTGTCTCGTAGCTGCCGCTGTTCCATCCCGACCGGCCAGACGCCAGCCGGTGACCACGGCAGCACAAACCAAGACGATAGCGAGGCCAGCCAGCACAGCCCGAAGAAATCCACGCCGGGTTCCTCGTTCAACCGGCACGACCCTCGCCTGATCGCCAGCCAGCGCCGGTGAGGTAGCCAACTTAAAGGGCGCAGGCTGCGTAGGCCGTTCGCGGAAGTGAAACTCCGGGACGTAGCTTCCCTTGGGCACGGTGAGAACGATCGGCTCATCCTTGCCTTCTGTCTGGAAGTATTCCTGCAGACGAAGCCGGAGGAAGCGCGCTTGCGAGCGCACAATGCTGTCCTCGCCCATGTGGTACGTCTGCGGGCGCTCGAACACCACTGTGCCGATGCGATGTTCCTGGAGCGTGTGTCCACGTCCCTGCTGCTGCTCCTCGCAGATGAACCGCAGGAAGCTGGCCAGGCGATACGACTTGCAAAAGAGTCTTGAAGACAGGATCCGGCCAACAAGAAGTCTTTGCTCATCAACAGACGGGGTTTGTTGAACGGGTTGGGTGGTCGTGATCAAATGCTGCTCCAACTCGGCCAATCCGGGCGCTTTTTCACGGTGAATCTGATCAGACTATCCGTGAAACAACTAGGCCGCTGGGTGCGAGGTCAGCTATACATTGTAACGGTAGTGGGATGACAAACATCCCTTGACCTTACCTGCGCGCAGGAGGACATCAGAGTTGAATCTGTCGCTCCCCGATAACGACGAACGCTCCGTCTACCCCTGCAATTGTCCCCCAAGAACCGAGCGAATCTGCGCCATCCCGCCTGGAGTCACGGTTGCAGTCGCTCGACGCGCTGCGTGGCCTCACGATCGCTTTGATGATCCTGGTTAACACCAGCGGCGATGGAACACACACCTACCGCCTCCTGCGTCATTCTCCCTGGAACGGTTGCACCCTGGCCGACGTCGTCTTTCCGTGCTTCCTCTTTATGGTGGGCATTTCTATGGTGCTCTCCCTTAGCGGTAAAGTCCGCCGTGGCGTCCCTCACTCCATCTTGGTTCGTCAGGCATTCAAGGGCGCCCTCATTCTGTTTGCCATCGGAATCGCCATCAACGGGTTCCCTCGGTTCGATCTCCACACCCTTCGCCTCTTAGGCGTCCTGCAGAGGATCGCTATCTGCTTCTTGCTCGCCAGCCTGATGTACGTGCGGCTGCGCTCGCGCGCCATACTCTGGATAACCGTTGCCATCCTGCTGGGCTACTGGATACTGCTCCGGTGGGTCCCCGTCCCCGGCTACGACCTCCCCGGTGTCAGCATCCCCTTCCTCGACCCCACACGCCAACCTGCCAGCATGGGTTGACCGCCACCTTCTCCCCGCAAGCCACCTCTACCGCCAGGGATACTACGATCCCGAGGGCCTGCTCGCGTCCGTTCCCGCCCTCGCCTCCACTCTCATGGGCGTCCTCACCGGGTTCTTTCTGCAGACACCCCGACCCGCCGCCGCCAAAGCACAACGCGTGCTACTCGCCGGAGCCTTGTGTCTGCTCGCCGGCATGGCCTGGAGCCACTGGCTGCCTCTCAACTTAAAGGCCATAGATTTCCAGCAATAGTCCATAGAAAAAGTTGATTGGACTGCAACAGAGGTCCTGCGCAAAGCTGGGGCTTCATCTTTCATCATCAGGTCCAACAAGAACGGGTTCAACATGAATGAAATTGCACAGTCAGGGAAAAAGCTTCCAACTCGAGCAGCCATATCTTCAGCCGATAAGCCTCTCGTCGGAAGAGAGGAAGCCGCCGCTATGCTCTCGATTAGCTCGCGGGCGCTCGACTACCTAGTCGCAAACAAACGTATTGCGGCTCGAAGAATCGGCGCGAGAGTACTCATTCCGGTCTCCGACTTGCGACGCTTCTCCCGAGAAGATCATCCAGAGAGCCTGGCCGGCTGATATCTGCCAACAGCATTTGCCATGCCAATTAGTGGCTCTGCTTCTGGCGCGCTTGTCGGCGTTGGGTCAGCTTTTCAACGGCATTCAGATTATGGGATGGAGAAAGATGTGAATACCGCATCGCCATCGCGAGAGTCTTGTGCCCCACAAGCTGCGCAATCGTGCGTTTATCCACACCGGCCATGGCTAGCCGACTGCAAAACGTATGCCTAAGATCATGCCAACGAAAGTCTTTGATCTTGGCATCCTTGAGCGCCTGTTCAAACCAGGCGCGCGGATTGTCAAGAGGCTCTCCCCTGACGGAGCGAAATACTCGGACTGTAGCGGTGTGCAAAATCTTTCCAGGGCTTCTGGGTAAACCCTTCCACAACTGATTCAGCGCGGCGAAGCAAGCGGAATTCATCGGTACCGTGCGACCACTGCCGTTTTTTGTTTCGTCCAGCCGGATCTCACGTCGGTCGAAATCAACGCTTCCCCATTCAAGTGTGAATTGCTCGCTGAGCCGCATCCGGTATGGAGTGCTACATCCAGCGCGGGATAGTGACACTCATATCGGTTCTTCATTGCTTTGCGGAGAGCACTCTCTTCTTGCGGCAAGAAATACCTGATGCGCCCATTCTTCTCGGCTCGAGATGCAACGAGACGCGCAGGATTACTTTGAATCTTTCCGTTCCGCATTGCTTGCCGATACGTGAGGCTGATTGCAGCTCGATAGCGGTTCTTGGTTGCCGGCGACCACTCACTCTGATCAGTAAGCCATCGGTCAATGATCTGCGGAGTGAGGTCCGCGGCGGGCATCTCGCCAAAGGCATCCTTGAGTTTGCTGATCCTTCCTTTGAGCGCGCGCAGACCCTTCGGGTGGAACTCTTCACTCCATGTCAAAGCTTCGTCGGCGAGTTGGCTAAACCGAATCCCCTGAGTTCTCAAATTGGGCGCGAGCTTAGCGCCAGCACGCATTTCGCTCTTCCGTTGCTGGTAGAGCGCAATCGCATCGCTACGACGGCCGACCTTTTCGCGTTTGCGAACACTTCCTTGTTTGTACTGAATCCACCAGACTCCGGAGCCCGGATCCCGCTCGTAGACGCCCCTCACTTTTGGCACTTCTCTACGTTTTGCCATGCGGGGATGCTAGTAGGGAAAAAGTGCCACCACAAGTGCCACCAGACAAAAGCAGCACTCATCATCTGAGCGGTTGTGTCCTGTAGGTTGTTGATTTTGGTGCCCGAGGGGGGACTTGAACCCCCACGACCCTTTCAGGTCTGCGGATTTTAAGTCCGCTGTGTCTGCCGATTCCACCACCCGGGCGCCTGCTTCATCCTACCAACTCCCGGGAACCGCCCACCCCGCCCCTGCGTACCTCACCTCAACGCTCTCTACGAGAGCCCAGCCACCATGCCCTTTCGCGAGATCCTCAAGCAAACACTCGCTGCCCTCTGGGAGTCGAAGCTCCGCAGCTTCCTCACCATGTTCGGCATCCTCTGGGGCATCACCTCGGTCATTCTCCTCGTCGGCCTCGGCATCGGTTTCGGCATCCAGCAGCGCAAGCAGCTCGCCACCATCGGCACGGACATCGCCATCATGTTCGGCGGCAAAACCGGCATGCCGTACCAGGGCTATCCCGCCGGCCGCGACGTTCTCCTCAGCATCGACGACGCCGTCGCCATCAAGCAACTCGCTCCCCTCATCAAAACCGTCTCTCCCGAGATCCGCAAGAGCGTCAATGAAGTCAGCCAATGGAACGCGTCCGACCGTCCCGTCCGGGGCGTCTGGCCCGAGTATCAGCACTTCCGCTCCCTCACCGTCGCGCAGGGCCGCCTCATGTCCCAGGAGGACGAAGACAACGCCGCGCGCGTCGTCGTGCTCGGAGCCGACTCCGAGCGCCAGCTCTTCCCCGGAAAACCCTCCGTCGGCCAGACCATCCAGATCTCCGGCTATCCCTACACCGTCGTGGGCGTGCTCGAGAAAAAGCAGCAGAACGGAAGCTACGGCTCCGGCCCTGACAACACCCAGCTCTTCGTTCCCTTCTCCTCCATGGAGCGCGACTTCCCTCCTGACTTCAAAGGCTCCTTCGCCGGCTACGTCAATAACATCGTCGTTGCGCCAGTAAACCCGAAGCTCCACGAAGCCGCCATGCGTCAGGTCCGCGAGATCCTCGGCGCGCGCCACCACTTTGACCCCATCGACCTCGACGCCCTGTGGGTCTGGGACACGCTCGACAGCGTCAAGTTCACCGACCGCATCTTCCACGTCATGACGCTCTTCTTCGCCTCCGTCGCTCTGCTCACTCTCGCGCTCGGCGGCATCGGCGTCATGAACATCATGCTCGTCGCCGTCTCCGAGCGCACGCGCGAGATCGGCGTCCGCAAAGCGCTGGGCGCCACCGCGCGCGACATCCGCCGTCAGTTCCTTACGGAAGCCGCGATCATCACACTCGTCAGCGGCGGCTTGGGACTGTTGTGTTCGTTCGTCATCATCTCCGGCATCCGTCTCGTTCCGCTGCCGCCGTTCATTCCGGTTCCGGCCATCTCTCCGTTCGCCATCATCTCGTCACTTCTCACGCTCGCGGCCATCACCGTCGGCGCCGGCATGTATCCTGCCATGCGCGCCGCCAGCCTCACGCCCATCCAGTGCCTCACCACCGAATAGTCCGGACATCGATATGCAAATCCGCGAAGCCTTCATCCAGTCCGTCGACTCCCTTCACCGCAACCGCGTGCGCTCCGTCCTCACTATGCTGGGCATCGTCTGGGGGCTCGTCACCGTGGTCCTGCTCCTCAGCTACGGCAACGCCATCGGCAAATGCGTGCTGCAAGGCTTCCTCGGCATCGGCAACAACATCGTCATGTTCTGGGGCGGCCAAACTTCGATGCAGGCCGGCGGCCAGCGCTCAGGGCAGAAAGTCGTCCTCAAGGAAGAGGACGCCCAAGCCCTCCGCGACGCGCTTCCCTACCTCCGCGCCGTCTCCGACGAGATCGACGACGGCCTCAGCGTCAAGTACGGCCCCAAAGTTGTCAGCATTCAATCCAAAGCCGTCGAGCTCCCCTACGGCGGCATGCGCCGTCTCGACGTCGAAACTGGCCGCTACTTCGAAGCCGACGACTTCACGCAACACCGTCAGGTCGTCATCTTCGGCTCCCACGCCGCCGAAAAATTGTTCAACGGCTACCCTCCCGTCGGCGAAACCGTGCAGATCGAAGGCCAGCCCTTCGAAGTCATCGGCGTCCTCCGCAACAAAATTCAGGACTCCTCCAACAACGGCCCTGACAACGAAAACATCTTCATCCCCTACGAGACCATGCGCTCCATCAAGCAGGAGCGCGACCCGCAATCCATCGTTTTCCAGCCCAGTTCGCCCGAGATCCATCTCCGCGCCATCGCCGCCGTCCGCACCGTCCTCGCGCAGCGCCACCACTTCAATCCCAATGACGACAAGGCCCTCAGCATGTGGGACACCATCGAGAACTCCAAGCAGATCATGGCTTTCTCCATCGGCCTTGAAGTCCTGCTCGGCATCATCGGCGCCATGACCCTCGCTGTCGGCGGCGTCGGCGTCATGAACATCATGCTCGTCTCCGTCACCGAGCGCACCCGCGAGATCGGCATCCTCAAAGCCCTCGGCGCGCGCCGCCGCGACATCCTCGCACAGTTCCTGCTCGAAAGCCTGATCCTCACCTTCATGGCCGGCGCCGTCGGCATGATCATCGCCGTCATCCTCGGCCATCTCATCCCACCCATGCCGCTCTACTCGGACATCTACAAAACCGCCAACCACGAAGGCGACATCATCCTCCGCGCCTCGGGCTCCACGATGATCGCGTCCTTCGTCATCCTCGCGCTTGTCGGCATCATCAGCGGCTTCATCCCCGCCTTCCGCGCCTCACGCCTCGACCCCGTGGTCGCCCTCCGCCACGAGTAACGGTCACATCCGACACGAACCGGCAATCGAGCGAAACTCGATGTTTCGCAGTTGCCTTTTCTTGTTGCCATCCCCGAAGGGGATCTGCTTTTACTCGCGGTACTCAAGGCCGATAATACGCATGTCTTCGGGGCCACGGTCACCTACCGACCTGTATAGATATGTTTCAGCTCTCGAAGGTGTTCTATTTGTTCCCGAGTTAGGTCATAAATAAAATCATTCTTTTCGACTATCAGCGCCGAGCCGGACTCCGCATGAGGCCCTGATGCAGGAAAGGCCACGCTGACGAGCTTCGATCTATACACAATCCAGGCATTTTGGCTGTTTTTGATCGCTTGTACCAATTTAGGATCGTCTGCCGCAGAGACCAAGACGGCTCTGTATTCACGCTCCAGTTGAACCTCTAATTGGGCCAGGCGATCGTCAGAGCAATGGGTCAACTCGGTCATCGAAAGGGTCGACGAGTCGCAGTTGGGTTTCGCTGTAGTTTGCGCAGCGATGACACGGAAAGAGATCAGCATGGAAGCTGCCAACACCATCCTCCATCCTTCTCTGTGCCTGTGCATCCTTCTCCTCCCAGCGCTTGTCGGCCCAATGTACTCGTTTATGCAGTTTGGTCATCTGGCAGCGAGCCCCTACTTCCCCCCATAAATCGCCCGATACATCTCCCGATTCCTCAAAATACTCTGCACATATTCCCTTGTCTCGCTATACGGAATCGACTCCACCCACTCCGGCACATCCTTGTAGTCGCCCTCCGCAATCCACTGCCTCACCGGCGAATCCCCCGCGTTATAGCTCGCCAGCGCATACTCCACCTGCCCGCCATACTTACTAATCGCCTGCTTCAGATCCGTCGTCCCCAGCTCCAGGTTCACCGTAGGATCCAGCAACTCCGTCGCGTTGAAGTGCTTCACGTGGTCCTTGCGCGCCAGCCCTTTCGCCGTCCCTGGCAGCAACTGCATCAGCCCCACCGCATTCGCCCGGCTCACCGCGCCCGCATTAAACTCACTCTCCTGCCGAATCAGCGCCGCCACTAAATACGGATCCAGCCCATTCGCCTCTGCATCGGAGCGCAGCGTCGCCCAGTACGGCCGCGGATACAGGATCTCCCAATACGCATGCGGCACATCGTCCACATTCAGCGCAAAGAACGGAATCTTGCTCCGCTTCATCGCCTGCAGCGCGCGCGTCGTCTCTCCAAAGCTCTGGTAAATATCGGCCTCCGCCAGCGCACCCCACTCGCCCGACGTCGCACTCAGCGCAATCTCTGGCCGGATGTACTCATTCAGCGCCGCATTCGCCAGCAGCCGCGCTTTGATCAGATGCGGATCATTCTCCGGCAAATCATCAATCAACTCCGGATCATCCACCTCGCGCACCGCCGCCAGCGCCGGCGCCGGCTCCGCCTCATCACGCTTCCCGATCGCCGCCATCCTCTGCCGCGCCAGCATCGCGTAGTAGCTGTTCACATACGCGTCGTTCACCTTGTTGTAGTAGTTCAGCGCCTGCGAAAAATTGTGCTCCACATCCTCATACAGCCGCCCGCGCCAGTACAGCGCTCCGGGAATCTCCTGCCCTCCCGGATAGTTCTGTATCTGCTCGTCCATTAACCTGGCCGCTTCGGGATAGTTCCGCGTCCGATAGCTCAACCACGCCGCCCGCCAGTGCGCGCTCGGCGCATACACGCTCTTCGGAAAGTGCTGCACCAGCGCCGCGTAGTCCGCAATCGCGCGCCCCGAATCATGCCGCAGCAGGTACATATTCCCGCCCGAGTACAGCGCCTCCTCCAACCACCGGCTCTGCGGATACTTCTGCGTCAGCTCCTGCACCAGCGCATCCTGCCCAGTCTCGTCGCCCACATTCCGCGCCAGTTCGGCCTGCATATAAAGCTTCAGTGCCGCCGAGTCATCGCCCGTCACCGGCAGCTTCTCCACATCCATCCGGCTCAGCCGCTTCAACTTCAGATCGCACACCGCCGCATAGATCTGCAGCGCATCGCGGTCCGCCTGCGTCAGGTCCTTGTCATCCTTCTCGAGCTCGCGATACTCAATCGCCGCATCGCCATACTGATGTGCATTGAACATCGCGTCCGCGTGCTGCTTCCGCTCCGCCACTGTCAGCGGAATCTGCATCACCGCAAGCTGGTTCTTGGCGTCATTCGCCTGGCTGCTCAGCGGATCCTTCAGATAAATTCCGCGATACAGCTTCGCCGCCTCCGCAGAGTTCCCACTCTGCTGATACGCCTTCGCCAGCGTCGACCTAAAATCCACATGGCTTCCCGCCGGCGTGTTCGCCAGCGGCTGCAGCACGCGCAGCGCACTCCCCGGATCATGATTCTCCAGATACGCCTGCGCCAGCGTCACCGGCGCATTCGGCACAAACAAGCTGTCCGGATACTTCTCCGCAAAGTTCGCGAGCACCGGAATCGCGTCCGTCGGCCGATTCGCCGCAATCGCTGCCTGCGCGCCGAGATACACCGCATAATCATCCAGCGCATCGCCCGCCTGCTTCGCCGCCGCAAACGCCTCCTCCGCCTCCGGATACCTGTGGTCCATCATCAGGGCGTGCCCCAGCGCCAAGTGCGCCGCCGCCGCGCCATCGCCCGGATGCCCCGCAGCCCAATGCTGCACGCCCTCATACGCCGCCGGGCTTCGGGTCACTACAAGCTGCTGCGCCATCGGCCGCAACTGCGCGCTCGCCACAAACGCCGCATGCAATCTCCGGCTCGCCGCCGTCGCCGCCACCTCAATATGCTTCCGCCGAACCTTCCCGCGCCCCGCATGCCTCTTCGCTGACGTCCGCCCTGCAGTCCGCCTCTCCGCCGCTCCATGATGCGTAGCCGTAGCATGATGCGTCGTCGACGCATGATGCGCCGCCGTCTTCCCGTGCGCACTCTTACTCGAACTCGCAGCCTTCTTCTTATGCGTCGTCGAGCTCGAACTCTGCGCCTGCCCAACCACCATCGCCGCGCACATCGTGCCGGCCACCAACCATCTGAATCCCGAACCCTGCTTCACCATTCCACCTTGATTCGACTCTACGGCCTCCAAAAAGTCTCTGCATCCACACCTCTGGGTGATCCGAACCACGACTGGTACACCGCCGGCTTCCCCGGCAACTAAAAGCCCACCGCTGTTGCCGGTGGGCTTCCATCCATTCGTCTTTCAGACGACACATCCGCTAGGCCTTGACCAGCTCCAGCTCGATCGCAATGTGTACCTCGTCGCCCACCAGCACTCCGCCCGTCTCCAGCGCGGCATTGTAGGTCAGTCCAAAGTCCTTGCGGTTGACCTTCGTCGTCGCCGCCAGGCCTATCCGTGTATTCCCCCACGGATCCTTCTGCGGCGGCGTCGGCCCTTCCACCGCAAGCTTCACCGGCTTGGTCACCCCATGCAGTGTCAGCTCGCCCGTCACCGCATACTCCTCGTCGCCCTTCTTCTCCACCTTCGTCGATTTGAACGTAATCGTCGGATACTTCTCGGTGTCCAGAAAGTCCGCGCTCTTCAGATGCGCATCGCGCTGGGCCTCGCCGGTATGGATCGTGTTCACATCGAGCGTGGCCTCAATCGACGAAAGGGACGCATCCGTCGCATGCTCTGTAAGCTCGCCGGTAATGCCTTTGATCGCGCCTTTCACGTTGGCGATCATCATGTGCCTGACCTTGAAATCCGCCGCGCTATGCGCCGGATCAATCTTCCAAACGGTAACGGGTGCTGACGTGGCTGTTGTTGCCATGGGGGGAGGCTCCTTTTTTCGAATTACAAATCGACTTATCCGATTCCCAATCGAGCCGCAACGATTCAAAACGGCCCCACCGCTGGCAAGCGCCTGCGCGCAGTCATGCTAGCACCAGCCCGTTGCGACTGGTCCGAGCTCACCACCCTCCCCGCATCTGAGTCCTGTAAACTACAAAAGAATGGCGGCTCATCCCTCATCTCTCGCAGACGACCCCGCCGAGCTCTCCGGAGCCGTCGCCGCCGAGCCCCCGCACCCCGACCTCGCGCTCGTCGAGCGCGCCAAGGCCGGCGACACCGCCGCCTTCGAGCAGCTCGTCCGCCAGTACGACCGCCAGATCTATCGCACCGCCCTGCACATCACCCAGAACCGCGAGGACGCCGAAGACATCACCCAGGACGTCTTCTTCAAGGCCTTCCAGAAGCTCGACCAGTTCCAGGGCAACTCCAAGTTCTCCACCTGGCTCGTCCGCATCGCCGTCAACGAGAGCCTCATGCGCCTCCGCAAGCGCAAGACCTCCCGCACCGTCTCCATGGACCAGGACGTCCAGACCGACGAGGGTTCCATCCCCCGCGACTTCGCCGAATGGCGCCCCAACCCCGAGCAGATCTACTCGCAAGGTGAGCTGGGCGACATACTCCGCAAAACAATCGCCGGATTACCTCCAGGTTTCCGAACCGTTTTCACCCTCCGCGACATCGAAAACCTGTCGACTGAGGAAACGGCCGAGGCGTTAGGATTGAGCGTCCCTGCCGTGAAGTCACGGCTGCTGCGTGCGCGCCTGCAGTTGCGCGAGCGCCTCAGCCGCTACTTCCGCAAGGCTGCCAACGAGGGCTCGAAGTGAACTGCACCGATTTTCTCGCGAAACTAACCGACTACTTCGACGGCCAGATCGACCCCGATCTCCTTGCTGAAGTCAAAGAACACCTCGGCACCTGCCACCACTGCGAAGTCGTCGTGAACACTACCCGCAAGACCATCGACATCTACCGCCACCAGCAGCCCTACGACTTCCCGGAAGACCTCTCCAACCGCCTTCGATCCGCCATCATGGCCCGCTGCAACGCCTCCAAAGAAGGCGCCGAAGCCAAAGCCAAACTCCACGCCGAACTCGTCCGCGACGCCTCCTCCCGCTCCTCCTAAAATATCCACACTCCGGGTGCCCCATCTTCGCGATGGCCTAATCGTCGCTAAGGTGGGCATAGGGCGGTAAGCCGGGTTCCCCAGCGTTGGGGTGAAAAAACTCCCGTTACGCCGCGGAACAGACCGACCCCACTTGACAAAACCTGCCCTCCCGAAGCCCCTCACAATCCGCGGCCGGACTCCCCCAGTCCACTACTTCGGCACCCAAAGTCCAACCCTAAAGTCTCTCCTTCGAAGACTTTGCATAAAAAAGTAGGGGGGAGGGGGTACCCCCCCAGGAAACGCAAAAAAGCGGCCCGAAGGCCGCCTTTCCTAACCCCTGACTCCTCACCCTAACTTCTTTCCTACTTCACCACCTGCTGAAACAGCGGCGAGCTCAGCAACCCGGCAAATTCGCTATCCGACGACGAGTAATCCACCGTCAGCGTGCCCGAGTTTGAGTCGATCGTCGTCTCGTCCATCGCCGCCTTCTCCAGGGGCGAGCCGGAAGTCCGCTTCAGGATCGCCACACCCTTCAGCAGCGTCGCCGCCGTCGCGGCCGTCATCGTGTCCGACATCACCACAGACATGTTGAACTTCACCCCATTGGCGAAGTCCATCGTGTAGCGAGCGCTCTTCATCCGGTTCTTCACCGTGTCATAGTCGGCCAGCTGCGACGCCTCTCCGAGCACGCTCTTCATCATGGTCTGCGTGCCCTTCTGGTCCAGAAGGCTCCACACTGGCCGGTTGTCCACGATGGCCATATCGTTCATCATGTCGCTGTTCTGGAGGAAGTTCGGCGCCAGGCCGTCACGCGCATCCAGCGCCGCCTTCACCGCATCACGGTCCCCGAAGATCATGACCGTCTGGTTCAGGAACGCCACACTCATCCCCGCCACCCCCATCGGGTACACCGGGTTATTCCTCACCATCAGCGGCTTCGTCTTCTTTTTGGCGAAGTCCGCAAGGATCGACTGATAGTTGAACTGTCCCTGCGCAACTCCTAGAATCCGCGTGCTATCTGTGCCTGGCGCACGGAACGCCGCAAACGCCAGCGTGTCGGCGTCCTGGTCGACCTTCAGGCCAGAGGTCTTCAGCGAGGTCTCCAGCCGCTTCAGCTCGGGCGGAAGCACCCGGTCCTTCAGCTGCATGGCAGCCGGCGAGTTCTGCATCGCCCGGTAGTCCACCACGATGATCTGCTGCACGTCCCGGGGGATCGACGCCCGTGCGTCCCCTGAGAGCTGCGAAGCCCCTGCTGTTAAAGGAACCGCCAGGCCCACGAGAAGGCCCAGAACCGCTCCACCCTTGAAAATCTTCGACATCGTCACTGTCCGCACTCCGACTGAAACCGCAGTTTCTATTCTTTCGTGAACTATTGAAACCCGCAAGAAACAAGCGCTACTGCTTTCGAATCAAGGCCACGCCAAAGGATGTAGCAGCCTGCGCTCCAGCACTCTCTCGTCGGGATTAAACCCGACTATTTGACGAACCCAATCAGAATTTGGCTCAAACGCCTGCTCGGGAATCAGGCCAATCAACTCCCCGTCGCCCACCATTCCACCGTGCCGATTGGCACTTTCCGCTACGGCCGCATGCACCCGGGCCATCGGCGTGTGCCGGAAATCCGTGACGTTCATGCTGACCTGGGCGTGCCCGTTGACCATAACTCCCATCGCTTTCACGCCATACAGACCGCCGCTCGAAGCCCGTACGTCCTTCGCCACTGTCCGAGCCAGCCCGACGTCGGCCTTCCCGCGCCGGGCGTGCAGCGTAATGTTGTAGGCGATCAGGAAGTGCCGTGCGCCGATAGCACTTGCGCCCGCAGTCGGATGGATTCCTGGTCCGCCGATGTCCGGTTGGCGGGTAGAGTCCTTCATGGCAGCTAAGCTGAGCCCCTCGAACTCACCCCGGCGGACGTTCTCCAGACGCACCCGGTCCGGACGCGACGCGGCGGCCTCGTAGAAGTAAACCGGAACACCAAAGCGCTTCCATATCTCCATGCCGGCCTGGCGCGCCAGAAGAACACATTGCGGCAGCGAGATGCCGCTGACCGGAACGAACGGCACGACGTCCGCCGCGCCCATCCGTGGGTGCTCGCCCTTCTGCTGCGTCAGATCGATCAGCTCCGCGGCCTTGCCAACGCCGCGGACCGCAGATTCGAGAACGGCTTCCGGTGCGCCGGCAATCGTCACAACCGAGCGGTTGTGATCTGGGTCGAGCGACCAGTCCAGAAGATGAACTCCCTCGACCTGTATCGCGCGAACAATCTCGCGGACCTTATCAGCGTCGCGGCCTTCAGCGAAGTTGGGAACGCATTCGACGATCGGCGAAGCAACCCTCTGCGTCTCGTTTTCCTGGATCAGGACTTGACTGCTCATCAACTGCTTCCCTACTTCCACCAGCTGTAGCCAACTGAAAACTGCACGCTCGCGTTCACGCCCGGATTGCGGTCGCCAAGACTGGCGCTGGAAATATGCACCGCGTTGGCGCTGACGTCAATGGATCTTCTTGGCCGCACAAAGTAGTGCGTTCCAACGGCGAACTGCGGTGTGAAATTCCAAACGCTCGTATCTGCATTCGGCCCATCATTGTCCAGGTAATATTGGCCACCAGGCGGGCCGATAATGCCTCCCGTCGAAAACGGAGGTGCTGCACCGTACGCCGGGTACTTGTGATTGGTCCAGACGACCCCGCCCGCACCCTGGATCCACGGCATCCAGCGCTCGCCGTGCGTGAAATTCCAACGAAGAATGATGGGCGTAACGCTGACGCCCGTGAACGCGCCGCCGACTGTGAAGGGCGCCGAGCAGGAGGCATAGGTTCCGGGTGGAGGAGACACCGGCGGAAATGCCTGCACGCAGTTCGCGCGCTGAAACTTCGGCGTGTAGCTCTGCCACAGCGGAAACACCTCGACGCCGTATTCGAAGTCACCCTTGAGCAGGCCTTTCCCAACCTGCGGTGTGAGGATACGTCCGGCGTGTGCGCCGATGAGCAGAAACTTGAAGCTGCTGCGATCTTCGGTAACGCCGACGCCGCTCTGCACGAGCGCGCCGAAGTTCCAGTTGGCGTGCGCGGACGCCTCAGCAACAGGTGAAGTGTTCGTCTGCGCGACGGCCATCAATCCTGGTATCAGTGCTGCGAAAACGGCCAGCCCACCTGCAACGTGTTTCACCTTCACTCGCTGTTCCTCACAATGAAAGCCGCCATGAGAATGGCGGCTCTGCGCTTCGTTCTCTCTGGTTTAGACGGTTACGCGGGAACCTGCGCTTCATCCATTTCGAAGTTCGAGTAAACATTCTGCGTGTCGTCGAGATCTTCAAGCGTTTCGAGAAGACGCATCATTGCTGACGCCTGCGTTCCTTCGAGCTTCTGATACGTCGACGGCACCATCGTGACCTCGGCGGACTCTGGCTCGATCTTTGCGGCCTTCACGGCATCGCGAACAGCTTCAAAGTCCTTGGGCGAGGTCAGAATCTCCCAGTAATCGCCGTCATCGTTAAGGTCATCCGCGCCCGCATCGAGCACAATCTCGGTGAGCTTGTCTTCATCGGCCGCCGACTTCGCGACGATGATGACGCCCTTCTTCGAGAACATGTAGCTGACCGAGCCGGACTCTCCGAGATTGCCGCCGTTCTTGGAGAAGGCATGACGGATTTCGCTGACGGCGCGGTTGCGGTTGTCGGTGAGGACCTCGACAATGATGGCAACACCGCCGGGGCCGTAGCCCTCGAACGTGATGTCCTCATAGCTCGCGCCCTCGATCTCACCCGTGCCGCGCTTGATGGCGCGCTGAATGTTGTCGTTGGGCATGTTCTCGGACTTGGCGGCGAGGATGGCGCTGCGCAGACGCGGATTGCCGTCGGGATCACCGCCGCCCGCTTTCGCCGCGACCATGATCTCCTTGATCAGGCGAGTGAAGATCTTGCCACGCTTGGCGTCGAGTGCGCCCTTCTTGTGCTTAATGGTCGCCCATTTTGAATGGCCGGACATGCTGAAAACCTCGAACTGAAATCTGTTTTGCAAGCTCCGGAACGGGCTCGAAAGGCCACTCAACGAAGCGTTTGCACCGAGGTCATTTTACCACGCGGGCGGCCCGCGGGCCTGTGGTGAGGGTCAGAGCAATTCGGGGGCGAAGAGGTCGTCGAGCGTCTCGCGGCGTCGGATAAGGCGCGGTTTATCGGCATCGATGAGTACCTCTGCCGGGCGGACGCGCGTGTTGTAGTGCGAGCTGAGGCTCATCCCATAGGCGCCGGCATCGAGCAGCGCGACGAGCTCACCCGAACGCAGCTGCTCGATCTCGCGATCGCGCGCGAAGAAGTCGCCGGACTCGCAGACTGGACCGACAATGTCGGCAACCTCTTTTGGCGCGTTTGACTGGACGACGGGGACAATCTCATGATGCGCACCGTAGAGCGCGGGACGGATGAGGTCGTTCATCGCCGCGTCCGTGATGATAAAGCGCTTGGAGCCGTTCTGCTTGGTGTAGAGCACCCGCGAAACAACAGCGCCGGCCTGCGCGATGAGGAAGCGGCCGGGCTCGAGCAGCAGGTGCACACCAAGGCCGTCAAGCGAAGAACGGATGGCGCGCGCGTACTCGGCAACGCGTTCAGCGGGATTGAATGGCGCGCGGCCGTACTCGATGCCGAAGCCGCCGCCGGCATCGAGGTACTGGATATCGATGCCGTCGGCGCGCAGGTCTTCGATGAGCGCGCGGACGCGCTTCACGGATTCCGCAAACGGTGCGGTGTCGCGGATCTGTGAACCGATGTGCACGCTGACTCCCGCGGGCGTGATGCCGGGAAGCTGCGCGGCGCGGCGGTAAACCTCGCGGGCGCGCTCGATTGCAATGCCGAACTTGTGCTCGCGCAGGCCGGTCGAGATGTAGGGATGCGTTTGCGCGAAGACGTCAGGGTTCACGCGCAATGCGATGCGGGCGGTTTTTCTGAGGGCCTGCCCCCGTTCAGCCAATAGCTCGAGCTCGGCTTCGCTCTCGACGTTGAAGAGCAGGATGCCTGCCTGGAGTGCGGCGTCGATCTCCCAGGCCTGCTTGCCAACGCCGGAGAAGACGACGCGCCGCAAAGCATCGGGCGCGGCACGGCGGACACGCTCGAGCTCGCCGCCGGAGACAATGTCGAACCCGCAACCGAGCCCGGCAAGAAGCTT
>DASRGC010000025.1:0-43872 GCA_035651235.1 Acidobacteriaceae bacterium | reverse complement strand
CACGGCTACATCTTCAGCGGCCACCGCGGCATCGGCAAAACCACCATCGCGCGCATCTTGGCCTCTGCACTGAACTGCCGCAATCAAATCGGCAGCCCCGAACGCCCCACCCCCGAGCCCTGCAACATTTGCGACTCCTGCACCGAGATCCGCTCCGGCAACTCCGTCGACGTCATCGAAATCGACGCCGCCACCAACCGCGGTATCGATGAAATCCGCGATCTCCGCGACGCCGCCCGCTATCGCCCCGCGCGCGACAAGTACAAGATCATCATCCTCGACGAGGCGCACCAGATCACTGACGCAGCCTTCAACGCACTCCTGAAGACCCTCGAAGAGCCGCCCGAGCACATCGTCTTCATGATGGCCACCACGCAGCCCGAGGACATCCCGCAAACCATCCGCTCGCGCTGCCAGCACTTCAGCTTTCACGCCGTCAAGCTCGAAGACATCGTCGGCCAGCTTCGCTCCATCGCCACCGCTGAAAACATCTCCGCCGACGACGCCACCCTCGCCCTCCTCGCCGAAGCCGGCGACGGCTCCATGCGCGACGCCCTGTCCATCATGGACCAGGCCATTGCCTCCGCGCCTGTCGACAACGGAATCCCCACGCTCTCCGCCGAAGAAGTCCGCGGGCTCATGGGCACCGTCTCCAATGTCGTCTTCGAGCAGATCCTCGCCGCGGTCCACGCCAACAACTCCGCCGACGTCCTCGCCATCCTCGGCCGCCTCCTCGACGCCGGCAACGGCCCCCAGCCGCTCGCGCGCCAGTTCGTCCGCTACCTCCGCAACTGCACCATCGCAAAAATCACCAACCTCGCGCCCGACCAGCCCGCGCACGGCTTCGCCGCCGACCTCCTCCAGATCTCCCCTGAAGAACGCTCCCGAGCCGCCCGCACCGCCGCACTCTTCACCGAAGAAGAGCTCTCGCGCTTCCTCTCCATCCTCCTCCGCACCTTCGACGGCCTCGGCTACCGCCAGGAGCCCCGCTTTCACCTCGAGCTCGGCGTCCTGAAACTCGTCCACCTCCAGCGCCTCCTCCCCGTCGAAGACCTCCTCACCCAGCTCGGCGCCACCAAATCCCCACCCACCCCCTCAACAACTCCGAGCGCTCCGGGTGCCCCATCTTCGCCGACGGCTTTACCGTCGGCTAAGGTGGCCCCGACGACGGCCCCGGCTGCCCCACCCTCGACCGGCGCAGCCGGGCAGGGCGGGGTCAGAACCACCACGAATCTTTCCTCCCAAAGCACATCTCCGCCCGCTCAAAAACAACCTGTCATCCTGAGCGAAGCCGCAACAGCGGCGAAGCCGAAGGACCCCGAGGCCGTCCGTCCCACCACAATCCCCCCCACCTTTTCAACCGGAACCACCGATGGCTCCCTCGCCCTCGCCCCCGAACCCACACCAGCAGACCGCCCTCAACTCGTCGAGCCCACACCACAAACCAAGCTCGACCTCGACACCCTCCAGTCCACCCTCGTCGCCGCCCTCGCCGCCGTCAAAGGCCAGCAGTCTGCCTCCGACGCCATCCACGACGCGACCCTCACCATCACCGGCGACACACTCAACATCCAAACCACCTTCTCAAAGACCACACTCCCGGTCATCTTCAACACCGACGCCAACCGCATCCTCACCACAACTCTCCGTCAGCAACACCCCAACCTCAAGCTCGCGCTCCTCCCCGGCACACCCGCCGCCGCAGCCCCCAAAAAGAAACGCGCCGCCGCCACGGGCTCTGCCGCCGAGCTCGCCGAAAACCACCCCCTCGTCCAGGAAGCCAAGCGCCTCTTCTCCGCCGAAATCTCCAACGTCATCGACCTCCGCGACAAAGACTAGAACTCGCCTTAACTCGCATCTCGAATCTCATAGCCGACCCAAGGACCCACCCATGGACCTCTCCAATCTCCAAAACATGCTCTCCCAGGCCAACACCATGCGTGAGCAGATGGACGAGCGCCTCGCCGCCACCATCGTTGAAGCCGAATCTGGCGGCGGCGCCGTCACCGCCCGCATGAACGGCAAGAAGGAACTCCTCAAGCTCACCATCGCCCCCTCTGCCGCCTCGGCCGCCGCGGGTGACATCACCATGCTCGAAGACCTCATCGTCGCCGCCGTCAACGCCGCCGCCCGCAAAGCCGACGACGCCATGCAATCTTCCGCCTCCAGCCTCCTCGGCGGCCTCAACCTCCCCGGGCTCTAAGCGCCTCTCTTCTACCCCTCACCCCCTTATGAACCGCTACGCCGCGCCCATGACCCGCCTCATCGACGAGCTCCGCAAGCTCCCCGGCGTCGGCACGCGCACCGCCCAGCGCTTCGCCTTCCACATCCTCCGCTCCTCTGACACCGACGCCGCCGCGCTCGCCGACTCCATCCGCGCCCTCAAAGCCGCCCTCCGCCTCTGCTCCCTCTGCAACAACATCACCGACATCGACCCCTGCCTCTACTGCGCCTCGCCCACCCGCAACCAGCGCCTCATCTGCGTCCTCGAAGAACCCACCAACATCGCGGCCATCGAAAAGACCCGCAGCTACAACGGCGTCTACCACGTCCTCCACGGCACCCTCTCACCTGTCAATGGCATCGGCCCCGACCAGCTCCGCCTCACCAACCTCTGGCCCCGCCTCGAAAATTTAAGCGGTCATCCTGAGCGGAGCGGCGATAGCCGCGAAGTCGAAGGAGAACTCATCCTCGCCACCTCCCCCACCGTCGAAGGCGAAGCCACCGCCCGCTATCTCGCCGACGAAGCCCACACCCGCTTCCCCGCTCTCCGCATCACGCGCATCGCCACCGGCGTCCCCGCCGGCTCTGACATCGAGTACGCCGACGAAGTCACCATCACCCGCGCCCTCGAAAACCGACGCGCCCTCTAGCTCCCCCCTGGCAACTGGCTCGCTGGCACACTGGCAAACTGGCATGCCAACCCTCACACCTTAATCAACGCAATCCCCGCCTCCGGATCCATCTCCTTCCGCAGCGCCTCCGCACTCTCCGTCAAAATCACCTCGCACGTAGGCCTCACGCGCGCCTCCAACAAGTGGCCGCCATGCGCCGTCCCATCCCTCCTGCCCACCACCACATGGGCGTGCACCTGCGGCTCGTCATCCTTCAGCGCCACATCCCCAATCATCGACAGCAGCTCCACCTGCTCCTTCAACTCCACCGCCGTCTTGTACTTCTTCTCTTCCCAGTCGAACCACCCCAGCTTCACGTACTCGCACGCTCCAATCGCCTTGAAGCTCGACCCCTTCAGCCCCTGCTCCTTCGCAAACCTCTTCAACCCCGCAGCAATCTCATCACCCGTCTCAAAGATCACCGCCCACGTCACCGGCTCCTCCGCCACTCGCTTAAATCGCATCGCATCCTCCTGCTGATTCGATGCCTTCCACATGCCAAGGCCTCCCACCCACCAACGAAGCGCACCGCAAAGCAGGCCACCTGGGCCTGAGTAAAACAAGTACTGAATCTGAAGGAACAGGGCTTGAGCTACCGGACCGCAAAGCAAGCCACCTGAGCCTGGGTAAAACAAGTGCTGAATCTGAAGGGGCACGGCTTCAGCCGTGCCATAAACAGCCCGCGCGAAGCGCGCTTCCGCTCTGCCGAAGGCCATCGTGAAGCCCGAAGGGCGCAACGACCGTTGCCTTCCTTCACGAACCAACAGTCTTTTCGCCCAAATCCTCCCGGCAAACTTTCCACTTGACACGTGAGCTGGTGTTATATATGACTATAACACCGTCGCGAAGCACTCACTCGCGATCCCGCAAAGGAGCTCGAACATGCGCACCCTCAAACGCACATCAGTTCCGGTCCTGGTCTTCGCTCTTCTCTCCACCTTCTCCACCACGACCGTCGCCCAATCCCCCGCGCAAAACACCTTTGACCGCATGAAGACCCTCACCGGCGAATGGCAGGGCAGCGTCACCACCACACCCGCAGAGATCTCCCACAACATGCAGGGCAGCACCCTCCACGTCACACTCCGCACCACCTCTTCCGGCAACGCCATCCTGCACGAGATGAACTCCCCCGGCATGAAGGACGACCCCATCACCATGCTCTATCTCGACAACGATCGCCTTCTGCTCACCCACTACTGCGACGCCGGCAACCGCCCCCGCATGGTCGCGCACGCCTCGCCCGACGGCCGCACCATCGAGTTCACCTTCCTCGACCTCGCCGGCCCCAACGAGCACGGCCACATGGACCACGCCATCTTCACCTTCATCGACGCCAACCACCACACCGAAGACTGGACCTACATGCTTCCTGGCGACAAGCCCATGCTTGCCCACTTCGATCTCACCCGCGCAAACTAACCACCCGATCCAAACGGAATCGCAATGGACCTTGAGTTCAATGACACCCAGCCCATCTATCGCCAGCTTCGCGATCACGTCATCGCGATGATTCTCGACGGCGTACTCAAAGAGGGCGACCCGCTACCCTCCGTGCGCAATGTCGCCGCGGAGTACCGCGTCAATCCACTCACCGTCCTCAAGGGCTATCAGCAGCTCACCGACGAGCAGCTCGTCGAAAAGCGCCGCGGCCTCGGCATGTTCATTAAGGATGGCGCCCGCGCCCAGCTTCTCGCCGGCGAGCGCCAGCGATTTCTCGACGACGAATGGCCGCGCGTGAAAGCCACTATCGACCGGCTCGGCCTGAAAACCGAAGATCTTCTAAACGGAAATAAGAGGAGGCGCTGAGGATGACTGCTCCTACAAATAGGCAATCCATCGAAGCCCACAATCTGCGCAAACGCTACGGAGCCACAACCGCGCTTGACGGCATCGACCTCCGCGTCGACGAAGGCCGCATCCTCGGTCTCATCGGCCCCAACGGAGCCGGCAAAACCACCGCGCTCAACGCCATCCTAGGCCTCACGTCGTACGAAGGAACCCTCCGCGTCCTCGGCCGCAACCCGTGGACGCAGCGTGAAGACCTCATGCGCGACGTCTGCTTCATCGCCGACGTCGCCGTCCTTCCCCGCTGGATGCGCGTCTCGCAAGCCCTCGATTTCGTCGAAGGCGTCCACCCGCGCTTCGACCGCGCCAAGGCCCAGGCTTTCCTCGCCAAAACCACCATCCCGCCGCACAGCAAGGTCAAACAACTCTCCAAGGGCATGGTCACCCAACTTCACCTCGCTCTCATCATGGCCATCGACGCCAGACTACTCGTCCTCGATGAACCCACGCTCGGCCTTGACATCCTCTACCGCAAGCAGTTCTACGACTCGCTCCTCAACGACTACTTCGACCGCACCCGCACCATCCTCATCACCACCCACCAGGTCGACGAAATCCAGAACATCCTCACCGACGTCATGTTCATCGACCGCGGCCGCATCGTCTTCAACTCACCCATGGACGCCTTCGAATCGCGCTACGCCGAGGTCGCCGTCAACCCCGACAAACTGCCAGAAGCCCGCGCCCTCAAGCCCCTCAACGAGCGCCCCGGCTTCGGCCGCAGCATTCTCCTCTTCGACAACGTCGACCGCGACCGCCTCGCCACACTCGGCGAAGTCCGCACCCCCAGCATCGCCGACCTCTTCGTCGCAATCCTCGGCAACAAGACCACCACGCGTGAGGAGGTGGCAGCATGAACGCCAACACAAACGCAGTCTCCGACTCCCGCTTCGAATCTCAAGCCATCGCCGACTCGCCCACCCGCCCCACGCGCCCGTTCTTCTGGTCCGTCCGCCGCGAGCTCTGGGAAAACCGCTCCATCTACATCGCTCCGCTCGCTGCCGCAGGGCTGGTTGTTCTCGCAACATTTTTTGGCGCTTTTCGGTTCGCCGCATTTCGCGGTAAGGGCCTGTTGTGGGCTCCCGATGCAATGCAGCAGATGAAGATCGTCGAGCAGCAGTGTGCGTTCACAGCTCTGCTCATCATGGGCGTCACCTTCGTCGTCGCCATCTTCTACTGCCTGGACGCGATCTATGGCGAGCGCCGCGATCGCAGCATTTTCTTCTGGAAATCTCTTCCGGTCTCGGACACCACGACCGTGCTCGCCAAGGCGACCATCCCGCTGCTCATCATCCCGCTCCTGACCTTCGCCATCACAGTCGTTACCCAGTGCCTCGTTCTGGGCATCGACGCGGTCACCCTGGCGGCCCATGGCCAAAGCCTCAGCGTGATGCGGCAGATTCCGCTCCTTCAGATGGAGGGCGGTCTGCTCTACCACCTCATCGCCGTGCACTCGCTCTGGTACGCTCCCATCTTCGCCTGGCTTCTCCTTGTCTCCGCCTGGGCGCCGCGTGTGCCGCTGCTCTGGGCGATCATGCCTCCACTGGCCGTCGCAATCATCGAAAAGATCGGCTTCAACACAGCGCACTTCATTAACTTCCTCAAATCCCGGGTAGGCGGACCACCCTCCGGAATGTCTTTCGCCGCGGATATGAGCGGTCACTCAGCTTTCCTGAACCCCGGCCACTTCCTCACCGGCCCCGGCCTCTGGGGCGGCCTCATCATCTCGGCCCTCTTCCTCGCCGCCGCCATCCAGCTCCGCCGCTACCGCGCCCCAAACTAGCCCCACCGCCGCCAACGATCCGGGTGCCCCATCTTCGCCGACGGCCTTATCGTCGGCTAAGGTGGGCATCGCGCCAAGCGCGAGAAACGTCCGCCGGATCTCCTCCGGCTCATCTTTCGACACATAACCAAACTGCTGAATCTAAATCCACTTACAAACCACACCGGCAATCCCCTGCGCAGATTACCCGTTTGTTTTCAGGACTTTGCACAAAAAGACCCTTGTGCACAACCAAAGTCCAAACCTAACCCCAATGTCTTGAAGACTTTGCGCAAAAAAGTACGGGGGGAGGGGGTACCTACCTCAACCTAAAATCGATCGTGACGATTGTCGCCACGTCCCGCGCCCGATCGTCCAGCACGTACGGCCGATACCTTCGCCCGTACACCTCGCGCACCGCCGCCCCGCGCAGCAGACGGTGTCCGCTGATCGCCTGCGCTCGGAGCACCTGCCCGTCCTTTCCCACCACCGCCTCCACCATCACCTTGCCCTGCACATGCGTCATCTTGGCCAGCGCGGGATACTCCGTTCGCGGCGCATACAACAGCCGGCTCGCCATCAGCGCCGGTGACGCCCCAATAGTTGCCGGCCCCATGTACCGCGTCTCCAGGCTGGCCGTGCTCACCGGCTCTGCCTCCACGTTCACCGGTGCCCGCCTCACCCTCGTCGCCCGCGCCCGCCAATCGGCATCCACCGCCGTCCCCGCCGGATGATGTACGGGTGCCGGCGCCCCCACTGCCGGACCCGCAGTGGTCCCGGCAGGCGCCGGCTCATAGGGCTGGTTGGCATCGCGCAGCGGCACCAGCATCCGCTGGCGCACAAACAATCCCGCGCTGAACGCCAGCAGCAGAGCGCAGATTCCCGCAATCCACAGCCAGGCCAGCGAACCCCGCTCGGGCTCCGGCGGTGCAAAATCCTCCAGCGGAATATGCCAGTGCTCGTCATCCGCGGGAACTTCCGCCGCAAGCTCCACCGGAACCCCGCTCTCCGCAGCCTTCGCGTCGCTTTTGGCCACGCTCTCAACCTTTCGTTCTTCCGCCAGTGTCTCCGCTACCCCACCCTTCGCAACCACCTGAGCCCGATAAAAAAGATCCGTCGTCGGATGCACCACCGGTCCTGGCTGTGCAAGTGGCGGCGCAACCTCCTCCTCAACCTCCTCCGGGAACGCCTCAGCCTTCTCCGGCTGCTCCTGCCGCACCAGCCTCGGCGCCGGACCGCCCACCGCAGCCCCCGGGTTCCACCGGGTCCGGAACACGCTTTCCACAAACGTCATCAACTTGCGGACCGCCTCGCGAAGCTCCGGCAACGCCACATGATCCGCCTGCGTTCCGCTCGCCGCCGTCGCCAGCAACTCCATCAACTCCAGTCGCGACACCCCGTCACGCTCACGATAGATCACCGCTCGCACCATCGACGCCGTCTCGTCGCGGAAGCTCGCATCCGATTCCAGCCGGGCGACAAACGAGCTCAGGTCCTCTGCCGAGCCAAAACTCACCCCACGCGCGCCGAAGAATTCCTGCAGATCATGAACATGCGGAGCAAACCTTTCGACGGTCGATTCCGCGAACGGGTCGAGTTTGGGAGCAGTGGCCATGTGTGCACTCCCTTAGATGCGTTTCCCATGTGGACGCGTTCTCGGACGCCCGCCTTACGGTATCAACCCCTACACCAGCCGCAAGTCGCCCCCGGTCATCTCTTTTGGCAAATCCAGGCCGATTAGACCCAGCACGGTCGGCGAGATATCCCGCAGCGACCCACCCTCGCGCACGCCAATGTTCTTGCCCTGCTCCGTCACCAGGATGAACGGCACCGGATTCGTTGTGTGCGCCGTATGGGGTCCGCCGGTCTCCGGGTCGATCAGCATCTCCGCATTCCCGTGGTCCGCCGTAATGATCCAGCTCGCGCCCGCCTCGCGCACCGCGTTGTAGATCCGGCCCAGCTGCGCATCCACCACCTCGACCGCCTTCACCGTCGGCTCGATCTTGCCCGAGTGCCCCACCATGTCCGCATTCGCGAAGTTCACAATCACCACATCGAACGCGGTGTCCTTCACCGCACGCTCGACGATGTCACCGATCCCTTCGGCTGACATCTCCGGCGCCAGGTCATACGTCGCCACCTTCTTCGACCCGACCAGCTCGCGGTCCTCGCCCGCAAACGGCTTCTCAATGCCGCCGTTGAAGAAGTACGTCACATGCGCATACTTCTCCGTCTCCGCCACGCGCAGATTGCGAAGCTCATACTTCGACATGACGTTCGCCAGCAGGTTGTCCATACTCTCCGGAGGAATCACCATCGGTAGCGCAAACTTCGAATCGTATTGCGTCATGCAAATGTATGTGAGATCGCGCGGCGTGCTCTCCACCGGAATCGTTTTATCCAACTCCGCAGCCTTCGGCAGCGATAAACCGCCATCCGCCGCAAGCCCCGACCTCCGCGCCAATACCCGCGTAATCTGCCGCACGCGGTCCGCCCGGTAGTTGAAGCAAAGAACCGCATCGCCATCGCTGATCGTCGCGATCGGCTCGCCCTTCGCGTCGACGCACACGAACGGCTCGATGAACTCGTCCGTGATGCCATTGTTGTAGCTCTCATGCACGCGCGCTACCGGATCGGCAAACGCCCCGCCCTCGGCCGAGCCGGTCACCATCGCCCTGAATGCCTTAAGTTCCCGCTCCCAGCGCAGATCGCGGTCCATCGCATAGTAGCGTCCACTCACGCTGGCAATCCTGCCGACGCCGTACTCCTGAAACACCTGCTGCAGCTCTTCGAGATATCCCGCGCCGCTGGTCGGCAGCGTGTCGCGCCCATCCATGAAGGCGTGCACATACACACGCTCGAGCTTCTGCTGCGCCGCCATCTTGATCAGCGCATGCAGATGCCTCTGGTGCGAATGCACACCACCATCGCTCACCAAGCCGATCAGGTGCAGCGCGTGACCTTCCTTCGCCGCGGCGTTCATCGCCTTCAGCAGCGTCGGATCCTGAAAGAACTCGCCACTGGCGATCGCCGCGTCGATGCGCGTAATATCCATGCGCACGACGCGGCCCGCGCCGAGGTTCAGATGGCCCACCTCCGAGTTGCCCATCTGCCCGTCCGGCAGGCCAACGAAGTGCTCACTCGCGCGAATCAGCGTATTGGGATACTCGCGCAGCAGACGATCGTAATTCGGCTTGCGCGCCAACGCGATTGCATTGCCCTTTGTCTCGGCCCGGTAGCCCCAGCCGTCAAGAATGGTCAGGACCACCGGTCCGATACGTCTTGCCATGGTGCTCTTATTCTCCGCCGTTGAGGCTCTCGCGACCAAGGAACTCCGCCGTCTGCCCGAGCTCTTCCTCAATACGCAGCAGCTGGTTGTACTTCGCGATGCGGTCCGTGCGCGAGGCCGAGCCAGTCTTGATCTGTCCAGCGTTCGTCGCGACCGCGAGGTCCGCAATGAACGTGTCCTCGGTCTCGCCCGAACGGTGCGAGATCACAGCCGTGTAGCCATTGCGCCGCGCCAGCTCAATCGCATCCAGCGTCTCCGAGATGCTGCCAATCTGGTTCACCTTTACGAGGATTGAGTTGCCGACCTGCTCATCAATACCGCGCTGCAGGCGCTTCACGTTGGTCACGAACAGATCATCGCCGACGAGCTGGATTTTGCGGCCAGCCTTCTCGGTCAGATACTTCCATCCCTGCCAGTCGTCTTCGGCGAGGCCGTCCTCGATCGACACAATCGGATACTGCCGCACCCAGTTCAGCCAGTAGTCCGCCATCTGATCCGAGGTCTTCTCGCTCTTGTCCGACTTCTTGAACACGTACCGTCCCGCGCTCTTGTCGAAGAACTCACTTGACGCCGGGTCGAGCGCAATCGCAATCTGCTCGCCAGCCTTGTAGCCCGCACGTTCAATCGCTTCGAGGATCACCTCGATTGCCTCAACGTTCGACTTCAGACTCGGCGCAAATCCGCCTTCGTCGCCGACCGCCGTGTTGTAGCCCTTCTTCTTCAGCACGCCCTTGAGCGTGTGAAAGACCTCGGCACCCCAACGCAGCGCGTCGCTGAAGGTCTCCGCGCCCACCGGCATCACCATGAACTCCTGGAAGTCCACGTTGTTGTCTGCGTGCGCTCCGCCGTTCAGGATGTTCATCATCGGCGTGGGCAGCACGCACGCGTTCACGCCGCCGAGGTAGCGATACAGCGGCACCCGAAGCGAGTCCGCAGCGGCGCGCGCGCATGCCATCGACACCGCCAGAATGGCATTCGCACCCAGCTTTCCCTTGTTCTCCGTGCCGTCGAGGGAAATCATCGTCGCGTCAATCAGCCGCTGATTCGTCGCATCCATGCCGGCGAGCTCCGGCGCGATGACGCTCTCCACGTTCTCCACCGCGTGCAGCACACCTTTGCCGAGGTAGTGCTTCTTGTCGCCGTCGCGCAGCTCCACGGCCTCATGCTCGCCGGTCGAGGCGCCGCTGGGCACCGCGGCACGTCCGCGTGTTCCATCCTCCAGCACCACATCTGCTTCCACCGTCGGATTTCCGCGGCTGTCCAGAATCTCGCGCGCATGAATCGATGCAATCTCAGTCATTGAATCTCTCTGTCTCTCTTTCTCTCTTTTGGGCGGGCGCACGATTCTGTGCTGCAGCCGGTCGGTCAATGCGGGGCGGTTGTCCACTGCAATCGGCGAGCCGGTCACCGCGGCAATCGTGTCAATCCATTCAGGCATGATTCCTTTAGCGTCAGCCCACCGCGCCAATTCTAACAAGCAACGGGTCACGCTTGCTTGTTCGCCAACTCAGCGCCCGGAGACAAAGGCGCGGGTGCGGCGGCTCTCGTCGCGCTCGCCCGGCGCCGGGGTCCCCGCCGAACTTGTTCGCTGGGGTGAGTCCATCAAGGGAACGCTCAGCCGCACGCGCGTTCCGCGGCCGGGGCGGCTCACCATCTCCACACCTGCATCGTCGCCATAAAGCACCTGAAGGCGCTCGCGTACATTGCGCAGGCCAATGCCTGTGCCCTCGCGTACCAGGCCGCTCACCGGCTCGGTTACGTCGCGCCCCGGCTCTACGCCGACACCGTCATCCTCCACCTCAATTACAAGGCGGTCACCCTCCAACCTGGAGCGCAGCGTCACCGTGCCTCCGCTGATGCGAGGCTCCAGCCCGTGCTTGATGCTGTTTTCGATCAGCGGCTGCAGCAACATGCTGGGAACGACAAACTCCAGCGTGTCCTCGGCAATCTCTTTCACGACGCGCAGCTTCTCGCCGAAACGCACCACCTCGATGTCGATGTAATCGTCGGTGAATGCCAGCTCTTCGCCGAGCGGAACAAAGGCGTCGCGGTCACGCAGCAGCGCGCGCAGGATGTTGCCGAGCTTCACGATCAGCTCGCGCGCGAGCTCCGGCCGCGAGCGTACCAGGGATGCAATCGAGTTCAGCGTGTTGAACAAGAAGTGCGGATTAATCTGGCGCTGCAGCGCGTCCAGCCGCGCTTCGAGCAGCAGCCGGCTCTGCTCTTCCAGCTTGCTCTCGATGCGCACCGCGTTCCATATCTTGAGCGGGATGCCGACAACCACTGGCGCGCAGGCGCAGATCGCGAGCTCGATGACCCAGCGGTGCGAGTACAGCTCGAAGTAGCGCGTCGAGTAGAACTTCGAGATGACGCTCGCCGTGAGCTGCACGGCCATGATCAGCACCAGCAGAAAGATCTGCCGGTCGAGATGCGGAAACCTCACCGTGCGGCGAATCCAGCGGTAAATGCTGAGGTCGATGAGCGGCGAGAACGACCACACATCTTCCTCATCCACAAACTCGCGATACGTGCTGAAGATTGCGGCGACGCTAAGGTTTACGGCAAGCGCGAAGTACTCGCGATGCAGCACGGCCGGGAGCGCCAGCACGAGACCGCCAACCAGCGCCGCCGCCGGCCCGAACAGGAGCGCAAGAAGCGTTGTTGTCTCTAGCGCCAGATCCGCGGCAAGGAAGTTCGGCACCCGCACGCGCACCAGCACGCCGAGCGTGAGCGGGACGCAGATCCATGCCACCAACGCCATCGTCTCAGTTCGTGTGCGCTCAGCGCCCCGCAGCAGCAGCCGCTTGAATCGCGTGGATCTCGCGAGCGAACTGGCGAACGCCGCAGCCACGCCGAGCTTCACCAGCAGCGTAATCAGGATCAGGTTGTCGCTTGCGTGCACGCCTCTACTTTACGCGCCGAAGCGCTTTTACTCCCCCGCTCTTACCGTCAGCGCAGAAAGAATCCTCCGCGGGTGCTTGCGAATCTATAATTTTGCTATGCCGCTCGTCAGCGTATCCAAGGTCGCCGATGCCGACTTCCCCACGCGCTGGGGACACTTCCGCATCCTCGGTTTCGAAGGCCTCACGCAACCGGGCGAGTCCAACCGCCAACCAGTTGAGAGCGCGATCGCCCTGGTCATGGGTGACATTCATTCGAAGCCGCCGATCATCCGCATTCACTCGCAGTGCACCACCGGCGATGTCTTCCACTCGCTGCGCTGCGATTGCCACGACCAGCTTCACCTTGCGCTCTCGCGCATTGCCGAAGAAGGCGCGGGCATTCTGCTCTACGAGCAGCAAGAGGGCCGCGGCATTGGCCTCATGGCCAAGCTGCGCGCGTACGAGTTGCAGGACCAGGGTCGCGACACGATCGAAGCCAACCTGGAGCTCGGCTTCCAGGCCGACTGCCGCAACTTCGAGCTGCCTGCCGCCATCCTGAAGCACCTCGGCGTGAACGAAGTTCGCCTGCTCACGAATAATCCTGAGAAGGTCGCGGCACTCGAAGCCTCGGGCATCAAGGTCGTTGAACGCCTCTCCGCCGAGATCCCCGTCGAGCCGACGTTCGAGCGCTATCTCGAAACCAAGCGCGACAAGATGGGGCACCTGGTCGGCTAACTCCCGTTAGTTAGCTGTCCCCATACACCGTCACCGCAGCGCCGTGCACGACCTTCGCGGCGTCGCTCGCGAGAAACAGAATGACTTTGGCGATGTCCTCAGGCTTCGGCCATGCTGCGAAATTCGCGCCGGGCATCGCCTCCCTGTTCGCCTTCGTGTCGATGATGCTCGGCAGCACCGAGTTCACGCGCACGCCCGTGTCGCGCGTCTCGGCTGCGAGTGAGTCCATCATGGCCAGCGAGGCCGCTTTCGACGCCGCATAGGCCGAAGCGCCCGGACCGTGATCCAGCGCGGCCTTTGCCGACACATTCACCACCGCACCTCGTCCGCGCTTCAACATTCCCGACACCACCGCGCTCGCCAGCAGATATCCGGCACGCAGGTTGAGGTTCAGCATGCGATCGAAATCCTCCGGCGCAAGCTTCCACAGCTCGACTCCGCCAACGTAGGCGCCCACTGTGTTCACCAGGACATCAATGCTGCCTGTGTCTTCGACAAGCTGCGCGACAGCAGCCTCGTTCAGCACATCCACCGCGCGCCCGACGAGCTGCGCCTCGCGGTTTGCCGCCGCGCGCTTCAGTTCTGCAAACTCCGCCTCGGTTCGATACGGAACGACGACCTTCGCTCCTTCCTCCAGAAACGCGAGCGACACCGCACGACCGAGCCCGCCCGTTCCTCCCGCGATCAGCGTGGTCTTTCCTTCAAAATCGATCTTCATCGCTTCTCCTTCGACCTCACGATCATCGCCGTCGTCACGCCCTGCCCTGCCATGTTCGATAATCTACTCGTCGCCTGCTGAATTGCTCTCAAGGAGATGAGATTTTTCGATGACAACATTGAAGCGGGCCGCCACCCTCGTTCCTGGACTTCTTACTCTCATCTCTGTTGCGGCCTGGGGCCTCATCGCGCAAGCGCCGTCGCCAAAAGGAGCCGCCGCCAGCGTCGATCCATTCATCGGCACCGGGCGCGGGCCCGGCGGACCGGTCAACCTCTTCCCCGGAGCGACGATGCCCTTCGGCATGGTCCAGCTCAGTCCGGACACCGAAGACCATGGCTACGGCTATCACTACGATCAAGACCAGGTTCACGGCTTCAGCATGACCCACATGAGCGGCGTCGGCTGCGCGAATGAAGGCGATGTCTTCTTCATGCCCACCACCGGCCCCGTGGTCACGCGCATCGAGGACATGCAGTCGTTCTACACCCACAAACTGGAAACAGCCGCGCCGGGCGATTACGAGGTGCGCCTCGTGCAGTGGGACATCAACGCAGAGCTAAGTGCGACCGACCGCACCGGCATCGCACGCTTCACATTCCCAGCCGGCCAAGTTGCGAACATCCTCATTCCCATCAGCCACACGCTCGACAACGTGACCGGCGTGGAAATCCACGTAACAGGCGACCATCAGATCGAAGGCTTTGTCGAAGACAGCGCCTTTTGCGGCAGCCGTCACACATACAAAGTCTACTTTGTGATGACGTTCGATCGTCCGTTCAGCTCCTTCGGGACGTGGAGCGGCACTACATACGATGGACCCGGAACAGTCGCGCCCGGAAGCCGTTCGGCAAGCCAGTCCACGCATGACGCATCCACGGGCGCATACGCAACCTGGTCGCAGCAATCCCAGCCTCAGACCATCACGGCGAGAATTGCAATCTCTTACGTCGACCCGGAAGGCGCGGAGAACAACCTCAAAGCGGAGTCCACTGGAAAAGACTTCTCTCAAATTCGCGACGCGGCTTTTGCGGCCTGGAATCGCGAGCTGAGTGTCATCGACGTCTCCGGTGGCAGCGCAGACCGCCGAAAGATTTTCTACACGGCCCTGTATCACTGCCTGATGATGCCCAGCATCTTCAACGACGCTGACGGACGTTACATCGGATTTGACGACAAGATTCACCATGTCGATCCCGGTCACCTCCTCTATGCCAACTACTCCGGCTGGGATATTTATCGCAGCGAGATCCCGCTGCTCGCCATGATTGAGCCGCGGCGAATGCAAGACATGGCGCAATCCATCGTGCTGATGTACCAGCAAGGCGGATGGATCGACCGCTGGCCCCAGGTGAACCGGTATACAAACGTGATGGCTGGCAGTCCGCTCACCGTCGCTCTCGCGAACGCATGGCTCGATGGACTGCATGGATTCGATATCAAGACGGCGTGGGAGGGAATGTACAAGGACGCAACCCGGGCTCCGCCGCCGCATCAGCCCTATGTAGGTGAACAAGGAATCGACTGGATCAACAAGGTCCATTACGTGCCTGACGACAAGGTCAGCTACGGCTCGGTTTCACAGCTTCAGGAGGACGCGATCGCCTACGCCTCTCTGTACCGGCTCGCCGTGAGTCTAGGCAAAACCGACGAAGCGAAGACTCTCTACGACCGGGCGCTCTACCTCCGCAACCTCTTCAATCCTGAAGACCGCTACTTTCGGCCGCGCAACGCCGATGGCCAATGGGTTCCGAATTTCAATCCCGCAGAAAACTGGCACGGCTTCATCGAAGGCACCGGCTGGCACTATCAGTGGCTCGCGCCCTCCGACATGGCATGGCTCGTGAACGCCGTCGGACGCGATCTGTTCAACCATCGCCTCACCGTGTTCTTCAATTACAAAATTCCCGCCTGGTACGTCCAGTACTACAACCCGTACAACGAAACCGATCTTGAGGCGCCCTTTGAATTCAACTTCTCAGGAGAACCATGGCAATCCCAGCGGGTGGTTCGGCGCGTGCTCGACGAAAACTACACAGATAAGCCCGACGGCGTGCCAGGCAACGATGACTGCGGCGAAATGTCCTCCTGGGCAGTGCTGAGCATGATGGGGATCTACAGCATCGATCCCGCCAGCCTTGCCTATGAGCTGGTCGCTCCCGACTTCCCGAAAATCACTGTCCACCTTCAGCAGCCGTACACCGGGAAGTCATTCGCCATTGAAGCCAACGGGAATGCAGAAACCGCTCCGTACATCCAAAGTGTGCAGCTCGACGGCCAATCGCATAGCCAGAATTGGATTTCCTTCAGGTCCATCGCTGACGGCGGCACGTTGCGCGTAACGGTCGGCCCGAACGCCAATCGCGACTGGGGTTCGGCGCCGGCGGATGCTCCACCCTCGCTGAGCGATGCCCGGCCCTGAATGCAACGCGGCTATGCGGGGCCGCTGACCAGCTTCGCTGTCGTCACCGCCTGCCCCACATGCCGCGCCGTGTGCTCGGCGCAGTGAATCAGCAGGCCACCGACGGTCGTCGGCAGCTGCTTGCGTCCGATGCCGCGAAACTCTTCGTAGCTCTCCGGCGCGAACGCGCGCACACGCATCTTCGCGGATGTGATGCCCTCACGAAACTCGCGCAACACCTCCGCAGCCGTTCCCTGTACCATCTCGCTCTTCAACGCCGCGAGCTGCACTTCGTCGAGCATCTGTCCTTCCGCATACGTCAGCAGCCGGTCGAGCGAGCGCGCGATGTGGCGCAGATGAAACGTTACGGGAGCCGCGCCACCCGGCCGCGCCAACATAGCCTCATCACTCAATCCGCCGCACCACTTGGCGACATCTTCCTCAGCCAATTCAAGCGCATGAATCACCGCCCGGCGCACAACATCAACATCGGCGTGGGTTCCGCGCATCCACGGCTCCGGCCGGTTCTCTGATCCCTGATCCCTGTTCTCTGCTCTCTCGCTCATAACCCCTTTCGAGCACGAAACTCGCGCACGACCTCCGTCACGTCCCGATGCTCGGACTCGACAGCAAAATTCATCGCGCGCATATCTTCATCGCTAACCTTACCCGCAAGCTTATCAATCGCCACTCCGATCTGCGGCCATCGCTTCAGCGAATCCTCACGCACCAGCGGCACCGCCTCATACGGCGGGAAATAGTGCCGATCATCCACCAGCGTGACGAATCCATGCGCCCGTATCGCTCCATCGGTCGAATTTCCGGCGACGATATCCACCTGCTTCGCCTCCAGCGCCCGATAAAGCAGGCCGAGTTCCATCGTCCGGGGCGATCCGGCGAAGTGCAATCCATACGTGGCACTCAATCCTCGCAAACCATCCGGGCGCTCGGCGAACTCATAGCCTACGCCTAATCGCATCCGCGGGTTCACCTTCGCCACATCGGAGATCGTCCGCAACCCAAGCCGCTGCGCATCGTCCGCGCGCACCACCATCGCAAACGTATCCTCAAACCCAAGCCCCGGCCCCTCGCGCACACCGTACCGCTCCTCATACAGCTTCGCCACCTTCGCATGCACACACGCTTCATCGCATGTGCCGGGCTTCGGAAGCGGCTGCTTCAAAATCGCCGTCAGCGCGGTTCCCGTGTACTCCACATAACCATCAATACGATCCGAAATCAACGCCTGCTGGCACAGATAACTTCCCGCCAGCCAGAACCTCCGCTCCACCTTGCCGCCGCCACTCGCCTCAATCTCCTGTGCGAGCAGCTCACCAAGCACAACCTGCTCTGTAAAGTTCTTTGCTCCAATCACAATGTGCGACGAGCGCGGCGGCGCACACGAGCTGCATAGCAGCGCCAGCGCACTCAACATCAGCAGTTCCCATCCGCTGACTCGCTGACTTGCTGACTCACTGTGCCGCCCCCTCACCTCCGCACCACCATGCGTTTCTCTGCCAGCCCAAGTAATCCATCCGCACACAGCGCCAGCAGCGCTGCAGGAACCGCGCCCGCTAGCACCAGCCCGTTATCGACGCTCGCCACACCGCGGAAGATCAACTCACCCAATCCGCCGGCGCCGATCGCCGCCGCAATCGTCGCAATCCCCACGCATGTCACCGTCGCCGTGCGTACACCCGCGAGAATCACACTCGCAGCGATCGGCAGTTCCACCTTGCGCAGCCGCTGCCATCCTGTCATGCCCAGCGCGTTCGCGACGTCAATCACCGCCGAGTCCACGCTTCCAATCCCCGCATACGTGTTGCGCAGAATCGGCAGCAGCGCATACGCCGTCAGCGCTACAATCGCCAGGCGCGCCGCGCGGTCGCCGAGAAACGGCACCGGCAGCAGTAAGCCAAACATCGCCAGGCTCGGAATCGTCTGCAGCACATTCGCGACGCCGATCACCGGCTTCGCCAGCGACTGCTTTCGCGTCAGCAGCACGCCCAGCGGCAACGCGATCGCGCATGCGAACAGCATCGCGCTCGCCGTGAGCCAGAGATGCTCAAACGTCAGCCGCGCAATTTCTCCGCCGTGCTGCGCCAGAAATGAGCTCACGCCGTCACCTCACGATGCGTCGCCGCCACATACGCGCGCATCGCCTCATTCCTGGCACCTTCGGTTCCGGCTCCGCGCACCTCATCACGCGCCAGATCCGCAACCACGACACCATCCTCCAGCAGCACCACGCGGTCCGCGAGGTACAGCGCCTCCTCGAGATCATGCGTGACGATCAGCGTAGTGACGCCGCTGCGCTGCAGCAGATCGCGCAACATCGTCTGCATCTCCGCGCGCGTCAGGGGGTCCAGCGCGCCGAACGGTTCATCCATCAGCAGCACCTTCGGCTCATTTGCGAGCGCCCGCGCCACACCTACGCGCTGCCGTTGCCCTCCGCTCAACTGCCACGGATATCGCGCCAGTGCATCCTCCGGCAGGCCCACCATGCGGAGCATTCCAGCCGCACGCGCATGGATCTCCTCACGCGTCCGCCCCGCCAACTCGAGCGCCATGCCCACATTGCGCTCGATCGTCATATGCGGAAACAGCCCCGTCTCCTGGATAACGTACCCAATCCGCCGCCGCAGCGCGATGACATCCTGGCTCGCCACATCACGATCGGCTACATCGCTCCCACCCACCAGCACGCGCCCGCTCGTCGGCCGCACCAGCGCATTCACCGTGCGCAGCAGCG
The DNA here is from genome assembly GCA_035651235.1 of Acidobacteriaceae bacterium. Lineage (GTDB taxonomy): Bacteria > Acidobacteriota > Terriglobia > Terriglobales > Acidobacteriaceae > Granulicella. Next base: position 24,594 of record DASRGC010000025.1, on the reverse strand, counting down.
TCGTCTTCCCCGAGCCACTCCGGCCCAGCAGCGCCGTCGTCGTGCCCTGCTCCACGCGCAGCGAAACGCCGCGCAAGACAGATCGGCCACTCACCGTGAAGCTCACATCCGCGAACTCCACCCCGTGAGTGGCCATCGATCTCCTATCTGCTTATCCCGGCTGCTTTGCTTTCTCTGTACGAAACGCCGAAAACGTACGCGCCAAACCTTCTTGCGTAGGCACCAGTTGCGACCATCCCAGTGAGTGCAACTTGGCATTGCTGAAGCGGTTCCCGCCCCACATTGCCTTGGTTTTATAGGGCGTGAAGATCGCCGGCAACTGCCCCTTCGATCGCTTATTGTAACGTTCCACCGCGCGCGATCCCCACTGCAACAGAACGTAAGGCACTGGCACCGAGCGCACCCGCTTCACCTCGCGGCGATATTGAGACAAGTACTGACGCGACGTCAGCAACTTGTCATCCACGACGTTGTAAATCTGCCCCGAAGCCTGCGGCGACAGCGCAGCCAGCACGATTGCATCGGCACAGTTCTCCACATACGTCAGCGGCAGCAGATTCCTCCCGCCAAGGTGTGCAAAGACGCCAAACAGATTCAACCCAATGCGACTGGAAAAGTGCCCGCCACCCGGCCCGTAGATCACGCCGGGCCGCAACACCACCAGGTCGATTGCCCCCTCTTCGCTGTACTTCCAGAACAACTGTTCCTGCCGCAGCTTCGTGAAGCTGTACAGGTCACGCTCCCCGGGCCGGCGCTCCAGTGGAGCGGTCTCATCCACCACCGCGCCCCGCGGCAAATCCGAAACCCCCATCACGCCGAAGCTGCTTACCAGCGCAACGCGCAGCGGCCTTCCTGCCGACTTCCCTTCAGCTACGACTCCATCCAGCAAATTGCGGCTCGCGACCACGGAATCGAGAAACATCTCAGCCGCAGATCCCTTCATTGCCGAAGCCGCATGAATGACCACGTCCACGCCGGCGAGAGCTGAAGCCACTTCGTCCTTGTTCTTCAGATTCGCCGCGAACAATTCAACGCGCGCCGCCGGATAACGCGCCGCAATCTCCTGGAGCGCCACACCCTTCGACGTATCCCGCAGCATCGCGCGGACATCCGTTTCTCCACGCGCAAGCAGCCGCTCAACAATCCACTTGCCGAGAAATCCGCCGGCTCCGGTAACCAGAATCTTCATCGCGAAACCTCCGCGGCCGGATAAACCTGGCGATGAACGCTATCCATAATCTCGGCTACCTGCAGAATTTCGCTGTAACGAATCGGCACGGGACCGTCGTTACGAATCGCGTCATAAAACTGAGTTAGTAACTCCGTCATACCCGCGAAGAACTGAAACTCATGTCGACGAAACAGCTGAACATTCTGCCTGCCTTGCGCAAAATAACGGGCCGCCATCTGAAATGCAGGGAACAGTCGGCCCAGCGCGCTCGGATATCGCTGCGTTGCAGGTTGAACAACCGTACGATTATTGAAATCAATTTCCACCGTACCCTTCGTGCCGTAGATCTTCAGTGCGTTCGGCACCGGCCGCGTGTGGCTGGACAACGTCCCATACGCCGACACGTTTCCAGCCTTCACATACACCCTCAGCTCATCCAGTAGTTTGTCGGTACTGTCTCCCCGCACCTGCTCACGCCGCTTATAGGCGAACGCATGCACTTCGGGCTCCGTTCCGGATGGAAAAAACGGCGTCATGCGATTGCAAATATGGTCCAGGACGTTCTGGAAGAGCTTGCCCGGAAGACTGTGAACCCAGTGCCGCTCGTCAGACATGAGCGCCTGCCCATACGCTCCGGAGAGGTCATAACCGATCGAGGATTCTATGTGGACAGGATCGCCGATCGCGCCTTGCGCCAGCATCTTTTTCAGTTGCATGGCCGAAGGATCGAAGTTCGGCCAGTAATTGATGCACATTTTGCGTCCGGCGGCTTCAACCGCGTCGATCAACCTACCGGCCGTTGCCGCATCCAGCGCAAGAGGCTTCTCCAGATAAACATGAGCCCCCGCCGCCACGCACTGTTCCGTCAGAGGAAGGTGCGCTCCTGGCGGCGTCGTGATGTGCACTACATCCAGACGCTCACGTTCCAGCATCTGCTGCACATCTCCGTACCAGGCCGGCACATTGAAGCGCATGGCAAGCTGCTCTGCCAGTACGGGCTCACGATCACAAACAGCTACAAGCTGTGCGCCATCAAGATAAGCAAGTACTTCAGCATGGCCATCGGCAATTTTGCCGCAGCCGATCAGTCCTATGCGAAGAGGAGCATTCATCCCAGATGTTCGAAGCCTCAATGGTTCGTAGTGGCAGTTATCAATCCATCATGCATCGGAGCGCCCTGAGTGTCATCTCTTTTGTTCAGCTTCGGTCGAACCCTTCTTCACTCGGCTCACCCTGGCCGGCAGGAACATCAACCGCGCTAGCCGGCTGCGCTCCCTTCACGCGCACGACGGTGATCTTGTCAAAGCCTTCCTTGAACGCGGGCGGCCGCAGTCTCTCCGCCATCTTGTGCATCACCTCGTCGGAAACCTGGCGATCGCGCTTCGCGTTCCGCTCCAGGCAAACAGCCAGCGGCACATCGAAGAACACCGCCTGCACCTCGTAGCCAAAGCTTTTCGCCATCTTGATCCACTGGCGCCGTTCATGCGGACTCAGGTTCGTCGCGTCGACATAGTTCCACGGCATCTTTGCGATCAGCCGCGCGCGCAGCAGACTCCGCAGCGTGGAGAACACCAGCCCCTGGTACCGCTGGTCGGTGATGTCATCAAACAAAATCGTGCGCAGCATGTCGCTCGAGAGCGGCGTCACCCCGCGGCGTTTGTACCAGGTCGTCTTGCCGGATCCCGGCAAACCGATCGTCAGCACGACATATCCGCGCGGCGATCTCGCCGGGACTGCAGGCGGCGCAGGCGGCGGCGTTGCCAGCGACTCCGGCTGCGTCTCTACCTCAACCCGCGGCTGCTCCGAATCGGTCTGTACTGCGGGCTCTGGCGTTTCACTGTGCGTCGCCTCGCCGGGCTGCAGCCCATGCATCTCCGCCGCAACATCAGGCTGGGGCTCGGCTGCAAATCCCGACTGTTGCTCGGCTTTTGCGGGCTCCGGATACGCCGGCCGCAGTGGAGCCGGCTGGTTGGTAGGAATCTCTTGTCCAATCTTGCCCGTGGACTCGGAATCGTTAGGCCCACGCTTAGAACGTCTTCTCATGAATTTCTCGCGCATCCACTCGCGCATACGCTGCTTTTATCACACGCGCGCTGTGCAGCCCAAACGCCGCACTTCTCCCCTCCCTCCGCCCGTGCCCGCATTTGCGGTTGACAACCCTCTTTGATAGCCTCAGAAATTGGGAGCACGCGCGTCCTCATCCGTTCCTGAACCACGGACTCTCACACATTCTCCAACGAGGTCTAGCAAGCAAATGGCAGTGAAGGTAGGTATCAACGGCTTCGGCCGCATCGGGCGCAACATCTTCCGCAGCGCACTCGGCAACAAAGACATCGAATTCGTCGCCGTCAACGACCTCACCACACCGGCCACTCTCGCTCACCTCCTCAAGTACGACTCCATCCTCGGCAACCTGCCCAACCAGGTCTCGCACGGCGAGAACTCCCTCACCGTCGACGGCAAAGAACTGAAGGTCTTCGCCGAGCGCGACCCCTCCAAGCTCGACTGGGCCTCTGTCGGCGCCGAGATCGTTATCGAATCCACTGGCTTCTTCACCGACGCCACCAAGGCCAAGGCACACCTCGGCTCGACCGTGAAGAAGGTCATCATCTCCGCCCCGGCCACCAACGAGGACATCACCATCGTCCTCGGCGTCAACGAGGGCAAGTATGACGCGGCCAAGCACAACGTCATCTCCAACGCCTCCTGCACCACCAACTGCCTTGCGCCGGTCGTCAAGGTCCTGCACGACACCTTCAACATCACTTCCGGCATCATGACCACGGTCCACAGCTACACCAACGACCAGGTGGTCCTCGACGCTCCGCACAAGGACCTCCGCCGCGGCCGCGCCGCTGCACTCTCCATGATTCCCAGCTCCACCGGCGCCGCCAAGGCGCTCAAGCTCGTCATCCCGGAGATGGATGGCAAGCTCGACGGCTTCGCCATCCGCGTCCCAACGCCCAACGTTTCGGTCGTCGACCTCACCTTCGTCACTGAGAAGCAAATCGACGTGAAGTCCATCAATGCCGCCCTCAAGTCCGCCGCCGAAGGCCCGCTGAAAGGCATCCTCGGCTTCGAAGAGAACGAGCTCGTCAGCTCCGACTTCAAGGGCAACCCGCTCTCCTCCATCGTCGACTCCAAGCTGACCAAGGCCATCGCCAACACCGGCAAGGTCATCAGCTGGTACGACAACGAGTGGGGCTACTCCAACCGCGTCCGCGACCTCGTCCTCTTCCTCGCGAAGAAGGGCCTGTAACAAAGAAGGCTTGGCTTGACGCTAAAAGGTGAACGCAATGCGTTCACCTTTTCCTTTTCGTGCTGGGCGCGCCCGATCCGCGCCGCTAGCCACCTTATTTCCGTTCGACCGTCAGATATACCGCGAGGCCAGCCATCGCCGCCAGCGCCACGGCGCTCGCGACCACCAGCCCAACACCCAGGTTCGCCAGGCCAGAGCGCGCTACAGCTCCTGCGCTCGCGCTCACCCAACTGCGCCAGCCCGCCTCACCGCCGCTCAGCTCGAACGCCAGCCCCAGCCCGACGCACACCACGGCGAGCACGACCAGCATCTGCACACGCAGGGGTCGCTCCACCTTCTGCATCACCTCGCGCCTGCGCCGCAACTGCGCCCGCCACCACACCAGCGCCGGCGGTTCCATCCGCGCTAGACGCATGCTGTTCGCACGCATGTGTCGCAGCGCCTGCGTCAGCCGCACGCGCTCGCCGCACGCGCGGCACACCTGCACATGCGCCTGCAGCTCTGCACCCGCAGCCTGCGGCCAATGGCCCAGCCGCAGCAGCTCGTCGATCTCCGTAGCCCGCGCGCAGCCCATCATTGCGCACACTCCTCGCCCAGCAGCTGCGCCATCCTCCGGCGTGCGCGAAACAGCATTAGCCGTATGCTGGGCGACCGCAGCCCCATAATCTCGGCGATCTCCTTGTGCGAATATCCCTCCGCGTGCGCCAGCCACAACAACTGCCGCTCGCGCGGACGAAGCTGCAACAGCCGCGGCTCCAGCATCATCTGCGCATCGGTGCCGTCGCCGCCCTCGCTCGCAAACATACCCTCGGGCAAATCCTCAATCGACGATGCCTTCGGCCTCCGCCAGTGGTCGCGCAACAGGTTGGTTGCGACGCGGAAAAGATACCGCTTCGCATGCACCTCGCCATCCAGCGGCGTGGCCGAACACAGCATGCGCACGAAACTCTCCTGCACCAGGTCGTCCGCCAGTGCGGGATCGCCCGACACCCGCGTCAGGTACGCCCATAGCGGTCGCGCCGTCCGTTCGTAGAATCCCGCAAACGCGTCTCTGTCCATGCGCGACTCGGCTGCAGCGCTCTCACCCGCCTGCACACTGTCGAGAACCTCATCCCAGGTCATCGCGCCATCCTCATCCGGAGCGCGGCCTCATCCAGCCTCACTCGCGCCCCCGAAGGTCCATCTCTGCACGTACGTGCGGCGTCTCCATCAGGTTCAGCCGCTTGCCTAACACCCAAAGAACGCCCGCCGACAGAATAAGCCCGATCCCCGGCATCAGCGCCACAATCCCCAGCACCAGCATCGCCGTCCCGCTGTCGCCGACTACATTCCGTAACGAAACGAGCCCCGCACCCAGCAGCGTCAACACCAGCCCTACCTGCAGCGTCGCGATCATCCGCGAGACGAGATTCGGCATCTTTCGCGTCTCCGCCTCCGTTACGATCGGTGACGCCTCCAGGAACCGCCTGCCTGCGTCCGTCTCCATATACCCCAACAGCTCCTGGTTGGTCGCAAAGCGGTCGATCAGCTTCGCATGCACCTCGCTCTGGAGCGTGAACATCTTCGTCCAGCGCTTGCTCTCGGAAAGCGTGCGGATGATCCACGCCAGCGCACACAGCAGCACGATCATCACAATCACCGGCGCAACCGACTCGATCACTTCATGAGCCGCGCTCGGCGCAGATCGTCTCTCCTCAAAGCCGCGCTTCGGCTGCAGGATCTCGTAGTATCTCTGTTGCGGGCTGCGCAGCTCTGAAAACAGCCAGAACGAAGGATTCCGCCCGATCTCCGGATGCTGCGCCAGGAACGCAGCCAGCTCCGGATTGCTCTTCGCCACATACTGCTGGTCGGCCAGCAGGGAAGGATCGCTCGACACCACTTCCGCCAGCGTTGGGCTCAGCCGCAGCAGTTGCATCAATTGCTGCTGCGTCGCGCCGAGCTCCTGTTGCGTCTCAGCCACGGCTGTGGCTGGAACCCCCGCCACCGGAACAGTCTGCACCGGCGTCTGTGCCTGCACCGCGCCTGCCGCAGCGATTGCCGCCGCCAGCAACATCCCTCCAGCCACCGCCCGAAGCTTAACCCGTCGCACCATCGCTCTCTCCCATCCCTCTTGTGTTCTGCCCTCCATAACGAATCCCCGCAAACTTGGTTAACATCACCTCATGACAGACCAGCGCCGCACCAACATCTCCGGCACATCGCCCTACGAACCCGTCGTCGGCTTCTCCCGCGCCGTACGCGTCGGCAACATCGTCCACATCGCCGGCACCGCTCCCGTCGGCGCGGAAGACCTCTCTGCCTACGAACAGACGCGCACAGCCCTCGCTCTCATCGGCAAAGCGCTCACGCAAGCAGGCGCCTCCTTCGAGCACGTCGTCCGCACGCGCATGTACATCACCCACACGGAGGACTGGGAGGAGATCGGTCGCGCTCACGGCGAGATCTTTGCAAACATCCGCCCCGCCGCCACCATGGTCACCGTCAAAGAACTCCTCAACCCGAAGTGGCGCGTCGAGATTGAAGCCGAAGCCGTTCTTCCCTGAACAGAATCGACATCTCACTTCAAACTCATTCGCGCGCCATCGTCGCCTTTCTACAATCTCCCAAATGACTGCAACGACTGGTCGGCGGTTTGTCAAAGCTCTATCACTTTGCCTGATTATCGCCGGCACGCTCGACATCTCCGACGCTCTCATCTTCTTCGGCCTGCGCGGCGTCAGCCCCAAGCGCCTGCTCCAGAACATCGCGAGCGCCCTCGCCGGACCGCAAGCCTTCCATGGCGGCCTGGCCACCGCTCTGCTCGGCCTCGCTATCCACTACGCCATCACCTTCTGCTGGGCGACGCTCTTTCTCTTCGCCGCCACGCGGTTCGCCGGCCTCACCCGCCACGCCGTCATCAGCGGCCTCCTCTACGGCGGGCTGATCTATGTCGTGATGGACTTCGTCGTGCTGGCCCTCACGCGTCTGCCTCCACGCCAGCACCATCTACCGGCAGCCGTTTTGCTAAACGGTGTGCTCGCCCTGCTTCTATTCCAGGGCCTTCCCATCGCGCTCATCGCCCGGCGCTACCTCCGCGAATAATTTCGAAGAATCCAAACCCGATTCCGTCAAAAAATCATATCCACTGGCAGACCCTCCCCGTCCGTCGTATATCCTCTTCGCAATGCCCAAGCTTTCGATCCGTGACCTCGACCTCGCCGACAAGCGTGTCTTCATCCGCGTCGACTTCAACGTTCCGCTCTCCAAAGAGGGCACCATCACCGACGACACGCGCATCCGCGAAACCATCCCCACCATCGAGTACGCGCTGCGCCGCAAGGGCAAAGTCATCCTCGCGGCGCACCTCGGCCGCCCCAAGGGCAAGCGCGTCGACAGCATGAGCCTTCGCCCTGTCGTCGACCGGCTTCGCTCGCTGCTCGAGAACGTTCTTACCAACGGTGAAAACGTCGCCTTCGCGCCCGATTGCGTCGGCTCCATCGCGCGCGAGATGGCCGGTAACCTTGAGTCCGGCCAAACGCTCCTGCTCGAAAACCTCCGCTTCCACGCCGAGGAAGAGGCGAACGATCCAGCCTTCGCCAAACAGCTCGCCGAGCTCTGCGACGTCTACGTCAACGACGCCTTCGGAGCCGCGCACCGCGCCCACGCCTCCACCGAAGGCATCACCCACTTCGTGAAGCAGAAAGGCGGCCAGTGCGCCGCCGGCCTCCTCATGGAAAAGGAGCTCACCTACCTCTCGAAGGCCGTGCTGGACCCCAACCGTCCCTTCGTCGCCATTATCGGCGGAGCCAAGGTGTCCGACAAGATCGAGGTCATTACCGCCCTGCTCGACAAGGTCGACGCCCTGCTCATCGGCGGCGCGATGGCTTACACCTTCCTCAATGCCAAAGGCCAGACCACCGGAAAGTCCCTCACCGAGCCCGACAAGATCGACGTCGCCCGCGCCGTGCTCGAGAAGGCCGGCCAGCGCGAGATCAAGTTCCTTCTCCCCGTCGATCACTGCCTCGCCGACAAGTTCGCCGCCGACGCAAAAACGCAGCTCTTCTCCGGCGACGGCCCCTTCCCCGAAAACCTCATGGCGCTCGACATCGGCCCCGAAACAATCAAGCTCTTCGCCGCCGAAATCGCCGACGCCGCCACCATCGTCTGGAACGGCCCCATGGGCGTCGCCGAGCTCTCGCCCTTCGCCAAAGGCACCAACGCCATCGCGCGCGCCATCGCCAAAAACGAAGACTGCATCTCGATCGTCGGCGGGGGCGACTCGGTCGCCGCCGTCAACAACTCCGGCGTCGCCGACAAGATCACGCACATATCCACCGGCGGCGGAGCCTCGCTCGAATTCCTCGAAGGCAAAACCCTTCCCGGCGTCGCTGCACTCGACGACAAATAAGTCAACCCTTCTCGGAGTTTGAATACGCATGCGCAAGCCCGTCATCGCCGGCAACTGGAAGATGTACAAAACCCCCAAAGAGTCTGTAGCCTTCATCGAAGCCTTCCTTCCGTTTGTCGCCGGCCATGACCGCGACGAGATCCTCCTCTTTCCTCCCTTCACCTCGCTCGCCGCGGCGATCGACGCCACCGCCGGCTCCAACGTGCACGCCGGCGCACAGACCATGCACTGGCTCAACGAAGGCCCCTACACCGGCGAAATTTCGCCCACCATGCTCATGTCCATCGGCTGCCGCCACGTCCTCCTGGGCCACTCCGAGCAGCGTCTCTACTTCAACGAAACCGATGAACGCGTGAACCTCAAGCTCAAGGCCGCCATCAATCACGGCCTCACGCCCGTCGTCTGCGTCGGCGAAACCCTCACCGAGCGCGAAGATGGCCGCACTGAAGAGACCATTCGCACGCAAATCCGCAACGCGCTCCGCAACGTCACCGACTCCGAGGCACACCGCCTCATCATCGCCTACGAGCCCGTCTGGGCCATCGGCACCGGCTCAACCGCCACGCCCGAGATCGCTGCCGAAGCCCACCACATTGTGCGCCACGAGCTCTCCAACTGCTGCGGTGGTGACATGGCAGAGCGCACCCGCATCCTCTACGGCGGCTCCGTCAAGCCCGACAACATCAGCGACCTCATGGCGCAGGACGGCATCGACGGCGCACTCGTCGGCGGCGCCAGTCTCAACCCTGAGACCTTCGCCAAAATCGTCCACTACGCCTAAACCCCTCCAGCGTGGCTCTGCTACGCTGCACACAATGCAGTCCAGTCAGCCGAACGATCTGCCGCGCGTCCTCACCGCGCGCCACGCGATCTCGATCGTCGTCGGCATCGTCATCGGCTCCGGCATCTTCCTCGTCCCGCGCGAGATGATGGCCGCCACCGGCCGCGTCGGCGTCGTCTACGTCGTCTGGATCATCGGCGGCCTGCTCTCGCTCTTCGGCGCCATGAGCTACGCCGAAGTCGCCGCGCTTCGCCCCCGCGTCGGTGGCGAGTACGCCTTCATCCGCGAAGCCTACGGCGACCTCCCCGCCTTCCTCTACACCTGGACCTGGATCACCATCGCCAAGCCCGCGTCCATTGCCACGCTCGCCGCCGGCCTTATGCGCGTACTCGGCGACTTCTCTGCGCTCGGCTTCCTCTCCCAACCCGCCTTCGCGCATCTGCTCTGGTCGCAAGTAGCCGCGATCGTCGCCACCTGGCTCATCACCGCGCTCAACATCGTCAGCACGCGCGAATCCGCGAACATCCAGACCGCACTCACCTGGCTCAAGATCGTTCTCATCGTCGGCATCGCGGTCGTCTGCTTCTGCAGCCTCCGCCACGGCTCGCTGCACAATCTCGCGACAACCTACCTCGCCGCACACGCGGGCGTCACCGGCTTCATGACCGCACTCATCGCCGCGCTCTGGGCCTACGACGGCTGGTCTGACCTCTCGCAGCTCGCCGGCGAGGTCCACGACCCGCAGCGCTCGCTCCCACTCGCCTTCATCGGCGGCGTCGGCATCGTCGCCGCGCTCTACATCCTCATCCAGACCGCCATCCAGTACATCCTCCCCGCCGCGCTCATCGCCGTCTCCGACCGCCCTGCAGCCGACGCACTCCGTGTCGTTGCCGGCAACGCCGGCTCCGCACTCGTCACCGTCGGTATGGCCATCAGCATCTGCGCCACGCTGGTCGGCAGCTCACTCTCCGGCGCACGCGTTCCCTTCGCCGCCGCACGAGACCGCCTCTTCCCGCGCAGCCTCGCCGGCATCCATCCGCGGTTCCAAACACCCTCCGCGAGCCTCATCCTGCAGGGCGTCCTCAGTTCGCTTCTGCTTCTCGCCATCGGCAAGTACCAGGCGCTCTTCTCGCTCGCCATCGTCTCCGAGTGGCTCTTCTACGCGCTCACCGCGTCCACCGTCTTCATCTTCCGCCACCGCGACCCCACCGTCCCTCGCCCCTACAGCGTCAACGGCTACCCCGTCACACCTGCGCTCTTCATCCTCGCCGCGCTCATGATCATCGTCTTCAGCTTCATCACCGAACCCCGCAACTCCATCGCCGGAGCCGCCCTCATCCTCCTCGGCGTGCCACTCTATTGGTGGATGCGCCACTCGCAGCGCACGACCTAATGCCCAAGAAACCCAAGCTCGGTCAGAACTTCCTCACCGACCAGACCGCCTGCCTCCGCATCGCCGACGCCCTCGGCGACATCACGCAGCGCACCGTCGTCGAAATCGGCCCCGGCCACGGCGCCATCACGTCCATCCTCGCCGCGCGCTGCGCCCACCTTCACTGCATCGAGTTCGACCCTTCCCTCGCCAAAGAACTCACCTTCAAGTTCCGCGACAATCCACGTGTCACCATCCACCACGCCGACATCCTCCAGTTCAACCTCGCCTCGATTCTCACGGAGAATGGAAAACCGAGAACGGACAATCCCCTCGACATCATCGGCAACCTGCCCTACTACATCACCTCAGACATCCTGCTGCATCTCTACGAAGCTGCCCGCGCCAACCTCCTCCGCCGCGCCGTCCTCATGATGCAGCGCGAGGTCGCCGATCGCATCACCGCCGCGCCCGGCGTCAGCGACTACGGCGCGCTCTCCGCATTCACGCAGCTCCACGCACACGCCACGCCAGTCTTTACACTCCCACCCTCAGCCTTCTCACCACCGCCCGACGTCTTCTCCACCGTCATCCGCCTCGACTTCGCCCCACGCTTCGCCGAGCTCCGCGTCGACCCTGAAGAGTTCAACCGCTTCCTCCGCGCCGGCTTCGCACAAAAGCGCAAAACGCTCGCCAACAATCTCCGCGCCGCCGGCTTCACCGCAGCGCAACTACAGACCGCCTGGCCAACAGCGCTCCCCGCGCAGATCCGCGCTGAAGCTGTCACTCTGGAATCAATGGCCGAGCTCTACTGCTCGTTGGAATTGGGATCGTATCCCGCCGGCACCGGCGCGCCCACATCCTGAAGCAGCCTTGCCGCCCTGCGCCGCACGCGGTCGATCACATGATCGTCCTGGACCAGCGCCTGCAGCACCGGCGCAATGTTCTCAATCTCAATCGCGCTCCCGCCCTTCTGCGCGGCCACCAGTTGCTCCATATCCGCGTCCAGCCCCAGCCGGTCATAGCGCAGATCATGTTCCAGCTGCTTGCCACGCTGCATCGTCTCCGCAATGGCCTGAAACGTCGCGGCAGCGCCCATCAGTCCCGCATCGTCCGAGTAGTTGAATGTGCACTCCGCGGTCTTGTCCGCGATCTCATATCGGATCGTCTTCTCGCCCGTCTTCGCGATGTTCTTCGCCTTCGTCTCGCACCTTCCGCTCTTCACCGCGTGCTCGCCCAGCTTCACGCGCTGCAGCGTCGCCTCGCTCACCGTGAGCGGTATGGGCTTGGCATCGCCCGCACCACTCTCGATGTACATCCCCGCACCATCCGCCTGCAGCCGCACCTTCCAGCCCGGCGCCACATCATCGGTCCGCGGAGTCATCGACAGCTCCACCACGGTCCACTTCATGGATGCCGCGCGCGCACTCACCGGCGTAACCCCAAACACAATCCCCGCCACGATGCACAACGCCGCTCTTCTCATCGCCGCAATCCTTCTGCCGTCTGCGCATGATGAATGTGGCAGATCGCAATCGCCAGCGCGTCCGCCGCATCCGCCGGCTCCGGCGCACGCTCCAGGTCCAGCAGCCGAGCCACCATAAACTGCACCTGCTCCTTCGCCGCCAGCCCGTACCCCACCACCGCGCTCTTGATCGAAAGCGGCGCATACTCCGCCACCGGCAGACCACAGTTCGCCGCCGCCAGCATTGCCACGCCGCGCACGTGCCCCAGCTTCAGCGCGCTCTTCGCATTCGCCGCAAAAAACACATCCTCAATCGCCACCACCTGCGGCTCCCACATCTCCATCAGCGCGATCAGCTCCGCGTACACCCGCGACAGCCGCGCCGGCGTATGGTCCTTTTTGTTCAGTTTGATCGCGCCCGCACACAGAGGTTTCAGCCGCCGGTTCCGCGCCGTCTCTTCGACCTCGACGACGCCGTAGCCCGTAAACTCCGTTCCGCAGTCGATCCCGAACACGCGCATGATTGGTCCCACCAGTCTACCTCCGCCTTCCGCGCCGCATCGCACCCACGCATCTCACCCGGTACAATCAAACCCACTGAGAACGCACTGAAGGCGACTGCTTGATCTCTCCGCAAAAGATTCCAGCCCGAAAAATCGCCCTTCTCGGCACGATGTTCCTCGTCGCCGTCGCACTCTTCGCCCTCGGCCGCCACCAGCAGCCGCAGCCGCAACCCGCGCCCTATCAAAACTCTTTCCCGGTCGGCCAGACGAATCCCACCACCCCCTCAACCTCAACCCCACCAACAACCACACCCCCCGCGCCCAAACCCCAAGCCCCCATCAAGACCCCCGCCGAGCGCCTCCACACCGCCCTCCTTTCCCTCCCTCCGCTGGCCTTCCATCCCACCACCATCGTCATCGACCCCGGCCATGGCGGCTCCGACTCGGGCTCCCGCATCTCCGACAACATCGTCGAGAAGGAGGTCACGCTCGCGCTCGCCTTCCGCATGCGCTCGCTCCTCACCGCCCGCGGCTTCAACGTCGTCCTCACCCGCCAGGACGACAAAGCAGCCAACCCCAACCCACCCTTCGCTCCACTCAGCCTCGACGACCGCGTCGGCATCGCCAACCACGAGCGCCCCTCCGCCTGCATCTTCCTCCACGCCACCTCCTCCGGCAGCGGCGTCCACCTCTACACCTCCGAGCTCCCACCCGCTCCCGGCGAGCTCCCCGCCGCGCCCTGGCTCACCCTCCAGGCCCCCTGGGTCACCGAGTCCCAGCAGCTCGCCGGCCGCATCGGCGACGCACTCAACCGTTCCCACATCCCCCTCGTCAACGGCTCCGCTTCCATCCGCCCCGTCGACTCCGCCACCTGCCCCGCCCTCGTCTTCGAGCTCGCCCCCCGCACCGACGACGCCGACTCCATCAACGACGCCGACTACCAGCAGACCGTCGCTCAGGCCGCTGCCAACGCCCTCATCCTCTGGAAGGACGCCGTCAAGCCGCCGCCACATCTGACCCCGCCCGCACCACCAGCCAGCTCCACCGCCACCGCCGCGGAGCCCGCCCCATGAGCATCCGCACCTACCGCATCCTCTTCTGGATCGCCGTCGTCGCGATCGTCGCCATGGGCATTCGCCTCTTCGCGCATCGCGAAGCCCGCCGCGGACGCATCGAGCGCCTCGCCGACTCCATGCCCCTCGACGCTCCCTACACCGACGAGCAGCCCGTCACCCTTCTTCTCGCCAACGACGACGACGGCACCATCACCGCCGCCACCCGCCAGATCGCCCTCCCCTCCGAAACCACCGCGCGCGCCCGTGCTCTCCTCGACCACCTCGTCACCGAGTACGCCCTCGCCGGCTCCGCCCACCCCCTCGACCCCGGCCCCGCCGTCGACGAAGTCTTCCTCCTCCCACTCCCCGTCGTCGGCCACGCCGTCGACAACTCCCTCGCCACCGCCGACGGCCGCACCCCCACCGTCCCCGTCGCCTCCGACGACCCCAACACCCCGAAACCCTCCACCCCCGGCGGCCAGCTCGCCGTCATCGACCTCCGCGGCAGCTTCGTCAATCAGCACCCCTCCGGCGTCGAGGTCGAAACCCTCACCATCGCCTCCATGATCGGCACCCTCCACGCCAACCTCCCCCAGATCGAACAAATCCGCTTCCTCGTCGACGGCCAGACCCGCGAAACCCTCGCCGGCCACGCCGACCTCCTCCGCACCTACCCCTCCCGCGACACCACCACCAGCACTCAATGAATAGGCAGCCATCACACCAGGTGCCCCATTCATGGAGCGTAGCGACATGAGTGGGCTGCGAAGCGACATGAGCGGAATAGAACGATCGTCCCCACGCCCCATCATCGGCGTCTTCGACTCCGGCTTCGGCGGCCTCACCGTCCTCCGCGCCCTGCTCTCCACCGTGACCGGCGCCCACTTCCTCTACATCGGCGACACTGCCCGGCTTCCCTACGGCGCCAAATCCCGCGCCACCGTCTCCCGCTATGCCGTCGAATCCGCCCGCCTGCTCGAATCGCGCGGCGCCAACCTCCTCGTCATCGCCTGCAACACCGCCACCGCTCTCGCCCTCGACGATATCCGCGCCGCCGTCCGCGTCCCCGTCCTCGGTGTCATCGAACCCGGCGCCCAAGCCACCGCCGCCGCCATCCGTCTCGCCCAGCCCACCATTCCGGGTGCCCCATCTTCGCGTGCAGCCTTATCGCGCGCTAAGGCGGCCATCGCGCAAAGCGCGATTGAAAATCCGGAACAACCTCCGCTCCCTCCCTCCGTCCTCGTCCTCGCCACAGCCGCCACCGTCCAATCCCACGCCTATCGCGCCGCCTGCGCCACCCTCGGCCTCAACGCCACCGAGAAAGCCTGCCCTCTCCTCGTCCCTCTCGTCGAAGAAGGCTGGACCGACCACCCCGTCACCCGCGAAGTCATCCGCATCTATCTCCGCGAAGGCCTCGCCACCTGCACACCGCGAGCCGTCCTCCTCGGCTGCACGCACTACCCGCTCATCCATGCCGCCATCGAAGCCGAGGTCCGCGCCCTCTACTCCCACGCCATCGTCATCGACTCCGCCCAGGCCACCGCCGACGCCGTCGCTGCCACCCTCGCCTCCACACCCATCGCCGCCCAACTCACCCCCGCGCCTAGCACCTTCACCTGCTTCGCCACCGACTCCGTCGAAAAATTCCAGCGCCTCGGCTCCCACTTCCTCGACCAACCCATCGAGCAGGTCCACCTCCTTGACCTCGGCGGCTAAACTGAATTGTCTTTGCTCTTCTTGTTGTCATTCCCGAAGGGAATCCGCGTTTGCAGTTGCTTTTGCTCTTGTCTTTGCCTTATTCACTATTCACCACTCACTTCCCCATGCCCTACCTCCTCAAATCCGAACCCGACGTCTACTCCTTCGACGACCTCGTCCGTGACGGCGAAACCACCTGGGACGGCATCAAGAACCCGCAAGCCCTCATCACCCTCCGCAACATGAAGCCCGGCGAGCAGGTCGTCATCTACCACTCCAACACCGGCAAAGCCGCCGTGGGCCTCGCCAAAGTCGTCTCCGTCAAACTCGATGCCGACGGCAAAACACCGCTCGTCCGCCTCAAAGCCGGCAAGCGCCTCAAGCGGGAAAAGCCTCTCGCTGAGATGCGCGACGCCAAAGTCTTCAATGACTCCCTGCTCTTCCGCCAGTTCCGACTCTCCGTCGTCCCCCTAACCGACGCCCAGTTCGACTGGCTCGTCAACGGCTAACCTCCGTACGAACCCGGGTGCCCCGCCCTCGACCGCGGAGCGGGCAGGGTGGGGTATCGCGCGCTAAGACGCGCGAGAGCTGTTGCTCTTGCCGTTGCCTTATTCACTACTCACTATTCACTACTCACTCCTCACTTGACTCCTCACCCCTAACTCTCATCCACCATCTCCCCTGCTATCCTTTCCCCCGGAGCGCACAAAAAAATGATCAACATGCAAGGCCAGGTCGCCGTCGTCTTCGGAGTCGCCAACAAGCGCTCCATCGCCTACGCCATCGCCGAGAAACTCGCGCAGGCCGGCGCCACCCTCGTCATCGGCTACCAGTCCGAGCGCCTCAGGAAAACCTCCGAAGAGCTCCTCAAAGAACTCGGCCAATCCGACCAAGGCCTGCTCGTCGAGTGCGACGTCTCCTCCGACGACGCCATCACCGCCGCCTTCGCCCAGATCCAATCAAAATTCCCCACGATTAACACCGTCGTCCACTCCATCGGCTTCGCCCCCAACATCAAGAACCCGGTCCTCGCCACCACCCGCCACGACTTCGCCGTCGCCAACGACATCAGCGTCTACTCGCTCATCGCGATCGCCCGCGTCGCCGCCCCTCTCATGCCCGAAGGCTCCTCCATCCTCACCCTCACCTACTACGGCTCCGAAAAGGTCTTCCCCAACTACAACATCATGGGCGTCTGCAAAGCCGGCCTCGAGGCCGCCGTGCGTTATCTTGCTTACGAGCTCGGCCCGAAAAAAATCCGGGTCAACGCCATCTCCGCCGGCCCCATCAACACCCTCGCCGCCCGCGGCATCGGTGACTTCGCCACCATCCTCGACACCGTCACCCACCGCGCTCCGCTCCACCGCAACGTCGAGCAGGAAGAGGTCGGCGCCGCCGCTCTCTTCCTCTGCTCCACGCTCGCCAGCGCCGTTACCGGCGAAATCACCTTCGTCGACTGCGGCTTCAACACCACAGGCATCTAGCCCCCGCCACCAACCCCACGCTGCTTGCAGGCGCGAAGCCTCTGTCTGCCATTCGCGCTCAGGAGATCACCGTGGGTCGTGCGTCAGGCATTCTCACGCATCCTTATGCCCGGGCTGCGTTCGGCTAAAACGTCTCCGGCACGCGATCCACGCTCGCCATGCTCACATCTCGTCCCTGCGCGAACCCATAAATCACCACCGCGATATACGCCACAGCGACGACGACATATCCGTGCGCCATGCTTCCGGTCGCTCGGGCAATGGCTCCCAGCAGAGGCGGAAATGCCGCGCCTCCTACGATCGACATCACAATCAGCGCGCCACCAATCTTCGTGTTCACTCCCAGCCCCTTCACGCCAAGCGCGAAGATCGTCGGGAACATGATCGACATGAAGAAGCTCGTCACCATGATCGCAATCGCGCCCGCCAACCCCGGATGAACAATCCCGACACCAATCAGGACGATGTTCACGACCGCATAAACCGCCATCATCCGCGAAGGCCTGAACCATCGCATCAGCCACGTTGACACAAAGCGCCCGCACGCAATCAGCACCAGGTTCCCCGTCAGAAGCAATCCCGCATCGCGTTCCGAGAACGTCGTGTACTGCTTCACATACGGAATGAACGCCGACCACGTCGTCACCTGCGCGCCCACATAAAAGAACTGCGCAATCACCGCAAACCACAGGTGCGGATACTGCTTCAGCGCGGCGAAGCTCCCACGATCACCATCATCCTTCGCTTGCGTCGCCATCGCCGGGAATCGCGTGATGCCAATCAGCAACGCCCACAACAGCACCACACACCCGAGCACCACATACGTCGGCACCACCCGCCTGATCTCCGTGTGCAGATACGCCGCGTACGTTCCCGCAGCCTTCATCTGCGCAACCTTCGCCGCCGGCAGCTCCACGCCCGAGAAGATGAAGTACGTCCCCACCAGCACGCCTGTAACCGTGCCCGGCGGATTGAACGCCTGCGCAAAATTCAATCGCCGCTCCGACGTCTCAGCTGGCCCGAACTGCGCGATGAACGGATTTGCCGCCGTCTCCAGCGTTGCCGAGCCGCAACCCACCACGAACAGCGCAATGAGAAACGGCGCATACTGGCCGATCACTGCCGCTGGCCAGAACAGCAGCGTCCCCGTGCCGAAGATGCACAGCCCCGCAAGAATCCCGGCCTTGTATCCCCAGCGCCGCATCAGCAGCGCCGCCGGCATCGCCATGCAGAAGTAGCCCGTAAACACCGCCGACTGCACCATCTGCGCCTGCAGTTGCGACAGGTTGAATCCCTTCCGGAACTGCTGCACAAGAATGTCCGTCAGGTTGTTCGACATTCCCCATATGAAGAACAGCACCACCACCAGAACGAACGGCAGCATCTGGCCCATCGGAAAGACCGGCGCGTGTTCTGTGCCACCTGATGCGGTTGAAGGCTGCGGATTGCTTTGTGTTATCTGCACGGGACTCCCGAAAATCTTAGCTGATCTTGATCACAATCTCTTCGAAATGCAATCTCACTCACGCATCTCCAGTAACCCCAATCCATACACTCTCATCGCGCATCCGCCGAAAACCGACTCGCGTTCTTCCTTTGTGAACGCGGCGAAGTAGTCGCGCAGCAACTCCCACCAAGCCTTGTAGCTCGTGCCCACCAGGCACACCGGCCAGTCCGATCCCGCCATCAGCCGCCGCGCACCGAACGCCTCCACGACAGCATCCAGATACGGTCGCAACTCATCCGGCGTCCATCGTTTCGGATTCGCCTCCGTCACCATTCCCGACACCTTGCACCACACATTGGGCCGCCGCGCCAACTCGGTAATGCGCTGCTTCCACGGTTCCATCTCACCCATTGCAATCTTCGGCTTCGCAATATGGTCCAGCACAAATCTCTGCTCCGGATGACGATCCACAAATCGCGTCGCCTCTTCAAGCTGCCGCTCGTAGATGAGCACGTCATACACCAGCCTCGAGCCTCGCATCGCGCTGATCCCGCGATTGAACGCCGGCCCATCCAGAAATTCCTTGGGCTCCGCCTGCACGACATGCCGCAATCCGACCAGCCGCGCTGTCTGCGCGAGTTGCTCCAGCTCATTCGGAAAATTCTCGCTGGCAATATCTGCCCATCCCACCACACCCCGAATCCGCGAACTCTGCCGCGTCAGCGAGAGCAGCCACGCCGTCTCCTCGCGAGTCTGCCGCGCCTGCACGACAATCGTTCCGTCAACGTTCGCCGCCTTCAACTCGCGCTCTAAATCCGACGTCAGAAAATCGCGCCGCAGCTCCATCATCGACTCATCAAGCCAGCCGTACTCTTTCGCCGAGTACTGCCACAGATGATGATGCGCGTCGATCGTCCAGCTCTCCACGTCAGCCTGCATCAACCCACCGTCCGTCCACTCGTTTCAAATTGTGCAACGCCGTTTTCAGTCCCCAACATCATACCGCGCCCACCGCACATCGTTCTCGCAGCAGTATCCCGAGCCACCGTAGACTTATACAAGCTGAAAAATTTAGCACTTCTATGGCTCCCATCCTCACAGCTCAGGCCGTCTCGAAACGCTTCGGTGCAACGCCACTCTTTGAGAGTCTTTCGCTTTCCATTAACGAAGCTGACCGCATCGGTCTCATCGGTCCCAACGGCGCCGGCAAATCCACTCTGCTCGCCCTGCTGGCAGGCGAACAGCAGCCGGACAGCGGTGAGATCACCATGCGCCGCCGCGCTGCCGTCACCTGCATCCAGCAGGTTTCCGAGTTCCCACCCGAGATCACCGTCCGCGGGATCGTCGAGCGTGCCATGCAACGTGCTGCCGTTCCTGCAGACGAACGCGAGCAGCACCTTCGCGAAACACTCGGCCGCGCCGGTTTCACGGACGATAGCGCGGAAGGCGCATCCTTCAGCGCTGCCGCTGCAACTCTCAGTGGAGGCTGGCGCAAACGTCTTGCCCTGGTCGAAGGTCTCGTGCAACGGCCTGACGTTCTTCTCCTCGATGAGCCGACCAACCATCTGGACATCGAAGGCATTGAGTGGCTCGAAGAGACACTCCGCTCCGCTCGCTTCGCCGTCGTAGTCATCACACACGACCGCTACTTTCTCGAGAACGTAGCCAACGACATCATCGAGCTCAGCCGCACCTACGCTGAAGGGCTCCTCCGCGTGCGCGGCAACTACTCGGATTTCCTCGAAACACGTGAAGCCTATATAGAATCGCAGATGCGCGTTCAGGAGGGTCTTCGCAATCGCGTGCGCACCGAAGTCGAATGGCTGCGCCGCGGTCCCAAAGCACGCGCAACGAAAGCGAAGGCTCGCATAGACAATGCCAACGCGCTCATCGGTAAACTCGCCGAGGTCGATGCCCGTCTGCGCAGCTCAACAGCATCCATCAGCTTCGACGCAACCGACCGCGAGACCAAGCGCCTGATCGAACTTGAGAACGTCAGCGTTGCCTACGAAGGCCGCGAGATCGTGCGCGGCGTAAACCTGCTGCTCACCAATCGCGCGCGCCTCGGCATCATTGGCCCCAACGGTGCAGGAAAGACGACCATCCTGCGCGCCATCACCGGCGACATTCCCGTCAGCAGCGGCATCGTCAAACGTGCTCCCGGGCTGCGCATCGTCTACCTCAGTCAGCTTCGCGAACTCGACACAACGATCACGTTGCAACACGCGCTCGCTCCGGATTCCGACGCCGTCGTCTACCAGGGGCGAGTCATTCATGTCGCCAGCTACGCCGCGAAGTTCCTCTTCACCGGCGATCAACTTCGTCAACCTGTCGAGCGACTCAGCGGAGGCGAGCGCGCCCGCGTTCTCATCGCCCAGCTCATGCTGCAGCCCGCCGACGTTCTCATCCTCGACGAGCCTACAAACGATCTCGACATTCCCACGCTTGAGATCCTCGAAGAAGCCCTGCAGGAGTTCTCCGGCGCAATCGTGCTCGTCACGCACGACCGTCACCTCCTCGATCGCGTTACCGGAAGCGTTCTCGGCCTTGATGGCCGCGGCAATGCCGCACTCTTTGCCGACTACCTGCAATGGGAGCAGTGGCGCGAGAGCACCACAACTGCAGCGCAGCCAAAGCCGGTCGCGAGCGAACTCGCGAAACCATCCGCTCCCTCGTTGAAGAAAAAACTCTCTTACATCGAGCAACGTGAGTTCGACAGCATTGACGCATCCATCGAAGCAGCGGACGAGCGGCTCGCAGCCGCCAAACGCCGCATCGAAGATCCGGCAGTTGCGACTGACCCTTCTGCACTCACCGAAGCTCTCGCAGAACTCGAAGCAGCGCAGGACGAGCACGATCGCCTGCTCACGCGTTGGGTGGAACTCAGCGAAAAGGCAGGATAGCTAATCCTTCCGGATGACCTCACCGTTTTTCATCACGAACTTCACGTGACTAACGACGCTGATGTCGGTCAGCGGATCACCGGGCACGGCGATGATATCCGCGAAGAACCCCGGCTTGAGCTGACCGATCTCATCCGCCCAGTCGAGCAGCTTCGCGCCGTTAAGCAATCCGGAGCGAAGCGTGTCAGCGGGGCTCATGCCGTACTGGAC
The DNA here is from genome assembly GCA_035651235.1 of Acidobacteriaceae bacterium. GTDB lineage: Bacteria > Acidobacteriota > Terriglobia > Terriglobales > Acidobacteriaceae > Granulicella. The sequence continues at coordinate 2,859 of DASRGC010000025.1, read as the reverse complement.
CATGAGCTCGTACTCGCGCGCCTGCGTCCCATGCGGAAACGGACCAACGTCCGAGCCGACCGCGAACGGCACGCGCGCAGCCATCTGCTTTTTGAACTGCTCGGCATGAAGAGCGAGCATGTCATTCTCGCTCTTCGCTACGGCGGGTGAGCCGGCGTGCTGGGCGAAATACTCGAAGATGGTAAACGTGGGCACCGCGTAAATCTGTTTCTCGTGCATCAGCTTCATCGTCTCGGGCGAGAGGTTCAGCGCGTGATCGATGGAGGCGACGCCCGCCTCGGCGGCGTAGAGGGCCCCCGGCTCTCCGGTGCAGTGGACGCCGACCCGGGAGCCGGTGCGGTGCGCTTCGGCAACTGCCGCGGCGAGCTGGGCCTCGTTGTACTGGTACGGCGTGGTGAAGACGCCATTGACGAGGCGGTCGCGTCCGGTCTCGTAGATCTTGGTGAAGTCGGCGCCTTCCTTGCGCTGCTCGCGCATGCTGGCGATGACCTCGTCCGCAGTGTTGGCGCGGTCGGCGTTCGACAGCAGGTGCTCCTCAGGGTTTAGGCCGGAGTTGTCCTCGTGCCCTCCGTTGATGTCGATGGCGTTACAGGAGACGCGCATGCGGGGGCCGGGGATGAGACCGGAGTTGATGGCGTTGCGGACGGCGACGTCGGCGCAGCCGGCGCCCTCAGTGCCCATGTCACGCTCGGCGGTGAAGCCGGCGAGGAGGTCGGCCTTGGCCTGAGCGGCGGCGATGAGCGTGCGCTGCGGCACGGATTCCTCTACGGTCTGGAAGGCCTCGTTGCCGGGGTGCAGGAAGAGATGGGTGTGGGCGTCGATCAGGCCGGGCATGAGCGTGGTGTCACCGAGGTCGATCACGGTCGCGCCTGTTGGGTGGGAGACGTGCTCGCCGACCTCGGTGATGCGGTTGCCGGTAACGAGGACCTCGCCGGGCGAGAGGAGCTCGCCTGCGGCAACGTCGAGCAGATGCGCCGCGTGAAGCACTGTGGATTTCTGGGTCTGCTGCGCGGAAGCAGCCACGGAAAGCAGGAGCGCGGCAGCGAAGATTCTGGTTTTCATTTGGGGAAAAGGGTACCACCCCCTCCCCGGGGTTTTTGTGCAAAGTCTTCAGGAGAGGAGGGTTAAGTCTGGACTTTGCATGGAAAGTCCTGATTTTCTACGGGTGAAGGCCGCAAAGTCTTCAGGGGATTGGGTTTACAAACGCCGTTTAGACGAACGCCCGGGCTCTGGGCGGCTGCTTGCGTCCTTGAATTAATTGTATGGGGCGGGTCAAGAGGGGTATGTGGATAAAGGGGACTTATCTTTGCTACTTCGAACTGGTCAGCCGCTTGGGATATTGGATCCAGTGAGGGCCGTCGCATCCCCACGCCAAGGCTTGGGAGAGGCGATAGTCGGCGCCGTGATTTCCATTCCTGAGATAGATCACGTCATCGACGACGTACTGGTCGCTTTCGCGTGTAAGAACGGCGGCGACCCGCCAGCTCGAGGGGCGATAGGGCGGCTTCTCTTGATGGGTGAGCTTCACAGATACTCGAACGGTTCCGTCTGTGCCGAACTGCGTTGATTGGATGCGGAAGGTGTTGGGTGAGGCCTGTTCGTCGTCGCCGGAGAAGAGTCCAAGCTCCAGCCATTCGAATGCCGGTTTCGAGCGGGGGTCTGGATTGTGGCGGAAGAAATCACCTTCGCAGGCGTAGGCCAAGTTGATTCTGTGAAGCAGAGTGGTGCTGAGGTACGGTGCGATGGCGGTCATGTCCGCGCCTCTCGGTATGCCGATGGGATGACGGGCGATGACTTGTTGATAGAGGCTTCGGGTGAGCGCTTGCGGTTGATTCGGCGGATCGCTCTGATGAGCAGCCTGGCCGAGCGCCAGGGTTGTCGCGAACTGCAAAGCAAGGATGCAGCGCAAGGGTTTCATAGGGCTGAGAGAAGTAGAGAAAGCATACTCCCAGGGTGAGGGAACAGGGATTAGGGATTAGGGATGAGGGATCAGGGAATGAGGCAAAAGCATGCGTTCGGCTGTAACGGCGTCCGGGGCAGGGTTCGAACCCACGTCTCAAAAGCGAAACGTGGGCCCACCCGGTAAGCAAAAGACTCGCGCGTTTTAACGCGCGATGCCCACCTTAGCGTGCGATAAGAGCGCACGCGAAGATGGGGCACCCGGTTTGTGCGTTTCGAGATGCGCGATGTCCACCTTAGCGTCCGCTGCGAGGCCGCGAAGATGGGGCCCCCGGCGGGTTCAGGCTATTTGGGGGACCATTGTTCGTCGGCGGAGGGGCCATAGAGCGAGGGCACGGGGAGGTTGTTGAGGCGGAGGTAGACGCCGAGCTGGGCGACGTGGTGGATCATGTGATCGAAGAAGAGGCCGCGGAACATGGCGGCGCGCGGGCGTTCGCCGATGAGCTGCTCGCCGAAGCTGAAGCGCCAGGGAGTCATGAGCGCTTCGTCGGAGGCGGCGGCCAGCGAGGCGCGGCATTTGGCAGCGGAGTCGTCGAGCGCGGCAAGGGCGGCTTCGCGGCCTTTCCACTCGAGCGGGAAGTGCGGGCGTTTGGGGGCGGCCATGTCCATGCCGTCGTCTTCGATGATGTAGTGGCCGAAGAGCGGGATGGTGGCGCAGTGCATGGCGAGGCGGCCCATGGGCATGGATTTTTCGTGCGGCTTCCAATCGGCGGTGTCGGGGATGCGCTCGAGGGTGCGGCGGGTGTTGGAGATTTCATTGTCGTAGTCGAGGAGGAGGATGTCGGCGATCTTCATGGGTGGCTCCGGAATGGGATTGCGGTCAGGAATCAAGATACAGGGATCAGGGGTTAGGGATCAGGGATCAGGGACCAGGGATCAGGAAGGTGCTCAAGGGGTGAG
>DASRGC010000024.1:0-93329 GCA_035651235.1 Acidobacteriaceae bacterium | reverse complement strand
TCGGCTTCGCTGATGAGGTGCTCTTTGACGGCGTCGCCGAGGCCGCTGACGTAGGATTGGCCGCACTCGGTGTCGGTGCCGTGATGGAGCGCGTCGGCGTCGGCGTGGGCTTTGTCGGGTGAGGTGTGGTGCGCGGTCTTCTCGTAGAAGTCGTCGACGGCGCCGCAGTCGGAGGTGACGAAGCCCTGAAAATTCCAGTAGCCGCGCAGGATGGTTTGCATCAGGAGGTCGCTGCCGCAGGCGGGCTGGCCATAGATGGCGTTGTAGGCGCACATCGTCGAGTAGGCGTGCGCGTCGACGATGGTCGCGCGGAAGGCAGGCATATAGGTGTCCCAGAGATCGTGCGCAGAAGGCGTGACATCGAAACGGTGGCGCTCACTCTCCGGGCCGGAGTGCACGGCGAAGTGCTTCGGTGTGGCGATCACCTTGAAGTAGTTGGGATTTGTGCCTTGCAGGCCCTCGACGAAGTTTTTCCCGAGCGTGGCGGTGAGGAACGGGTCCTCGCCGTAGGTCTCCTGGCCGCGTCCCCAGCGCGGATCGCGGAAGATGTTGATGTTGGGCGACCAAAAGGTAAGGCCGAAATAAATAGAGTGGATGTTGTGGCGGAGAGCTTCGTTGTTCTTCGCCCGGGCTTCAGTGGAGATGACGTCGCCAATCTGATGGATCAGCGGCGCGTCCCATGTGGCGGCCATGCCGATGGCCTGCGGGAACATGGTGGCATAGCCGGAGCGCGCGACGCCGTGCAGGCCTTCGTTCCACCAGTCGTAGGCGGGGACGCCGAGGCGCGGGATCGCGGCGGAGCTGTTGGACATCTCGGAGATCTTTTCTTCGAGCGTCATGCGGCCGACGAGATCTGCGGCGCGCTGCTCCTTGGGCAGCGATGGATCGAGGTAGGGCAGCGGCCTGTTGCGTTGTGCGTGCGAGGGCGTGGACGTGCTCACGAATGTGATGGCGAGGGCGAGTAGGCCACGCCGAAGTTGAGCGAGCTGCATTCTTGTTCTCCCGATGGCTGGAGGTTGAGGTGGCTAAGCGGTTGCGGTGCTTCGCGGTCGCTCGCGGCTGCCGTGGGTGGAGCGGTAGTAACCGGAGTGGCGTTGCAGAACCAAGGCGGCGGCGCCGCGCAGCCGAGCAAGTTCGCCATCAGAGGCCGCGGCGAGCCGTGGAGGTGGGCCGGCGAGCATGGTTGCCGCCAACTCCTCTTCGACGAGCGGAGCGATGCGCGTCCATGAGGAGGTGATGTCGCCGATGACCAGCACGACCTCCGGCGAGAGAGCCGAGGTGACGAGGCGCAGACCGCGGCCGAGGGCGCGCGCCTGACGCTCGAGTGCGGCGAGCGCTTTTGGATTGCCCTCTTCGCCGAGTTTCAGCAGGTCCTGGATGCGGGTGGCAGGTTGGTCGGGCTCAAGCTCGTCGTAGTAGCGAAGCGCAGCTTTGCTGGAAGCGAATGTTTCCCAGCAACCGCGCTGTCCACAACCACAGACCGGACCATTGGGGTCGATGGGGATGTGGCCGAACTCTCCCGCGAGACCGCTGCGGCCGGCGAGGATCTGGCCGTTGGCAAGAATGGCCGACCCAACGCCTTCGGAGACGGTGATGAGCACCGCGTTGCGAACACCGTCCATGCGGCCGAACCAGAGCTCGCTGAGGAGGCAGGCGTTGGCCGCGTTGTCGAGCTCCACCTGGAGATTGAGCCGCTCGGTGAGGGTCTTCTTCACGTCAAAGTCCGACCAGTGCAGGTTGGGAGCGAGGATGATGCGCTGTGTGTCCGGGTTGACGCGGCCGGGAACGCTGATACCCACGCCCTCAACACGCTTATCGGGGTGTTGTTTGCGCAGTGCTTTGAGCGCTTCGGCGATCTTGATGGTGGCACGTTCGGCGTCGGATGCGAGAGGAACGGATTCACGCGAGAGGAATCGGCCGTTGAGATCGACAACCGCGAGAATCGCTTGCCCGGGGCGCAGATCGGCGACGAGCGTAACGAGCTCCGGGTTGAGCGTGAGCATCGTGGGGCGGCGGCCGCGGGGCCGTTTGGCGGCTGCGCCTTCGGTGATCCAACTTTCCTCGAGCAGTTGCTCGACGATGGCAGAGACGGTGCTCGGCTGCAGGCCGGAGAGCCGCGCGAGCTCGGCGCGTCCGACGGGTTGGTTCGCGCGGATCAGCTCGAGCACGATGTCCCGGTTGATGTCGCGCGCCATCTCACTCGAGGCAAGCTTTACATAGGCGAGGTCGATGCGACGGCTGCCTTGCCCATCGTTGGTTTGTACTGTTTCTTTCACTGATTGACTCCGCTGGCCAGGAAGCCGCCGTCCACGGCGATGATCTCGCCAGTCACAAAGCTCGCCTCGTCGGAAGCGAGAAACACTGCGGTCCCGGTAAGCTCTTCCACCTTGCCGAATCGCCGCATGGGCGTGCGCATCAGCAGCTCCTGTCCACGGGGAGAGTCGATAATGGCGCTGTTCAGCGCGGTGGGGAAGATGCCTGGCGCGATGGCGTTGACGGTAACTCCATCCTGCGCCCACTCGACAGCAAGCGACTTCGTCAGAGCGCCCACGGCGGCTTTGCTTGCGCCATAAGGAGCGACTTCCATGAAGGCGACGAACGTCGCGAGGGAAGCGATGTTGATGATGCGGCCGTAGCCGCGCTCCACCATGCCGCGGCCGAAGATCTGGCAGGCGCGAAACGTGCCGGTGAGATTGATGTCAATGATCTCGTTCCAGAGCTGTTCGCTGCAGTCGAGCGTTGCAATGCGTTGGGTGATGCCTGCGCAGTTGAAGAGGATGGAAACGGGGCCGAGCTCGCCCTCGACACGTTCGCAGAGCTGTTGGAGCGAGCCGCGGTCAGCTACATCCGACGCGATCCGTGAGGTGCGGACGCCGGTCTGTTCGATCGCTCGGGCGGTCCGCTCGACAGCGTCTATGCGCCGCGAGGAGGCGACGACGTCGGCGCCGGCTTCAGCCAGGGCAAGCGCAATGGCGTGGCCGATTCCCGACGTTCCGCCGAGAACGACGGCGCGCTTTCCATGAAGATCAAACATTTGCGGACAGCCTCTGCACTTGTGTGGCCGGAAACAGCGCTTTCATTCGTACTACAAGCGCGAGGCAAATGTCACGAAATTCCTTCTCATCACACTAAAATATAATTATCGATGGAGCCAATGCTTCAAACTGTTGAATATAAATGACATAAATAGTAATCGCGGACCATTTTGATGGCGCGGTGTGCCAACATATGAGGACTTTTTTCGGCTCACAAGCTCCTTGGCGCGACGAAATACTTTTTGCTCCCATTGGATTGCGTAGTGGTTTCGCTGACCCACCTGGGGTCGGGCTCAGCACCGGACGTTGTGGGGTCAGGGTTGCGGTGTGCCTTCGCGGCGGAGGTGATCCGATAGCAGGATGGCGTCGGCGATCTCGCGCATGGACTTGCGGCGCTGGCGGCTTTCGCGCTGCATGGTGCGGTACGCCTCGTCCTCGGAGATGCTGAGATCGCGCTGCAGAATTCCCTTCGCGCGATCGACGGTCTTTCGAGTTTCGAGGCGATTGGTCAGCTCGGAGTTTTCAGTTTCCAGGCGGGCGCGCTCGATCTCGGCGCCTACGAGGATGCCGATGGTGGCGACGAGGCGGCGCTGCAGATCGGTGTGGACGTACGGATCGCGGTGCTGGAGATTGAGCACGCCGACTACGCGGCTCGCGCAGATCACGGGAGCGCAGAGCATTGCCTCGAAGCGATCTTCAGGGAGATTGACGAACGCTTTGAAGCGGGGGTCTTCGCTGGCGCGTTCCGAGATCGCGACGGTCTCGCGGTGTTCGGCGACCCAGCCCGTGACACCCTGGCCGACGGAGATGCGGAGATTGTCGACCTCTTCGCTGTGCGGGTTCTTGGAAGCGCGGAGGATGAGCTTGTCGACTTCAAGGGTGTAGAGGAAGCAGGAGTCGCACGGGATAACGGCCGTGACGAAGGTGACGATGCGCTGAAGGACGACGTGCAGCGGATCCGAGGATGCGATGCTCGAGCTGATCTCGTGCAGGACATCAAAGGGGGCGAGGCCGTCGCGAAAGCCCGCCATGGTTGAGGTGGAGGCTGCGACCTGCTGAATGCCGTGATCGCGTGCAGGCGTTTGAGTGATCGCAGCAGTGGGCGCTTCGGGCTGCGGTTCGGCTGCCTCAGCGATGTCGGTGGGGGGAGCAGGCGCGCGTTTGGCGGCTAGAAGCTTGCGCGCGTACTGTGCGGCCTCGTTGATGAGAAAACCCATGCGCGGATGCGACGGTTCGAAGTCGGGCCGGATACCGTAGTGAAGAAGCTCTTCACTGGTGGTTGGGCCGACGGAGACGACTACGGTTGAGTTGAGCGCGCTGCGGAGGTCGTCCGCGAGGCCCATTTCGTCGGCGACCTGGAAGAGATGGATGACCTGCACTGCGGTCATGAAGAGAACGACATCGATCGTGCCATCGATGAGCGCGCGGACGGTTTCGCGCAGGGGGCCGAGGTCGAACGGAAGACCCCACTGATACACGGGAACCTTGGTGAGCGAGGAGCAGCGCTGGACGAGCTCAGACAGGAGCTCAGGGTTGCTGGCGCCGTACTCCTGAACGGCGATGCGCATGTTGCGCAGGCGGTCGCCGTAAGTGCTGTCGAGAATTGCGATGACCTCGCGCCACGTGGCAGGTTCGGGAGAGACGGCGTTCGCAGAAATGTTCAGTTCGCGGAGAGCGGCCTGCGGTTTTACGCCCCGGCAGGCGATCTGCACCTTGCCGAGTGCGGACAGGATGGCATCGCGATCGAACTTCGTTTCGAGGATGTTCATTACGTTGCGAACGCCCACGCCCGTAAGGAAGAGGACGAGATCGAAGTGGCCGGCGAGAAGATCCCGGCCGAAGTCGAGACAGGCGGTGTTGGACTCGAGCGGGACCTCGCGCATCGCGGGCACGACGACAGGATCTCCGTTATAGGTGCGGATGAGCTTTTCGACCTCGCGCGCGCGACGAGACTCGAGCGAGAGGACGCGGAGTCCGTCGAAGCTGGCGTGAGGCATGAGTGTTCAGGTCCTTTCGCGAGTGCTAATAGTTTACGGCGTCGAGGACGAAGAGACCTCGACGCCGCGAACAGCTACTGTCTCAACGGTTTGGAAAGCTTGTAGCTGAGCTCGAAGTAGCCGTAGTTGGAATCGTGATCTACGGGGTAGATAGAAGTAACGACGGACTTGCCGAACGCGCGGGCGTAGTAGAGTCCCAGCGACAGTTGAGAGTTGAGAACGTAGTCCGCGCTGACGTCATAGAGCGAGGAAAAACTGCTGTGGTTGTTGGCGGGCCGGCCGGTGTAGCCGAAGACCTTGTGGTCGAAGGCTCCGCCGCCCTGATACCAGAGATCGGCCGGTGCGGTGAACTGCAGGAAGTGTAGGTCGGTACGAATGTCGAGCTTCTTCGCGGGTTTATCGATGAGCTGAAGGAACTCCTCTTTCGAATTCATCATGTTGAAGAACGGATAGCGCGCGTAGGTACGTGGAGTGGGAAGCACCTGGAAGAAGGTGTTGTGGACGCCGTCGTTCGGGTTGTTGTCTCCCGTCGTCCGGAGAACTCCGGCGCGCAGCCACGGTGTGGAGCGCACGTGGTCGAGACGAAAGCCGGCTTCTGCGGCGAAGCCTCCGGAGTGCTGGTCGAGCGCGCCCCAACGGCCATTTTGCAGCGCACCCCAGAAGAGGAGATCGACAGCGTTGCGGCCGGCGGGAATCGCAGCGATCGCGTCAGCACCGTAGCTGCCGATGCGGATGTTGGTGTGATCGGCCTGGCGGATGGCGAGAGGGCGGTTGTCCGTTTTCACAACGCCCGTGCGGCCGTCATGGTAGCCGAGCGCGAATCCGCGGACGAGCAGATGCTGACGCGCGAGACCGCGCGTGTAGGCGAGGTACTGGAGGTCGACGTTGAGCTCGGGGTTGGCGTTCATGTTGAAGACGCCTTGCGTGGCTCGGCCGGCCATGGCGGTGAGGTTCCACTTGCCACCGCCTGTACTGGCGTCGAGTCCATCGAACGAGCGCTGTCCGTTACTGAAGCCGAAGTTCCCGATCAGGCGTTGCGCGATGCGGTTGGTCTGGAGCCAGGCGAGCGTGGAGTTGCGCGGCGTGGTCTCCTGGCCGTCGAGAAACTCGAAGCGACCGAGGCGCAGCGTGCTGGATTCGTTGAAGTGATAGCGAAGGAAGCCGGTCTTGAACGACGCCGCTGCGGGAAACTCATTGTTGCCGTTGGAGGCGTAGTAGGTGGCTCCCAGCCCGAACTGGCCTTGCGCCGTTACGGGAGAGACGGCATCGGTAGGGAGGAAGAGCTCGGCGGCCTGAAGAAGCTCCAGCTGGTAGTCCCATTGATGAATACGCTGCTGGATCCCGAGCCGAAGGAGTGAGTCCTGGTGGCCGTACTGCTCGACGGCAGGAGTCGCGGAAAACCACTGGGTGGCGTTGGTGCGCTCGCGAAGCACGACGGTTGCGGTCACAGGAGTGGATGCGGACTGCGCGGATGACGCTACTGCAGTCAGGAGTGCGGCAAAAGCCACAGACAGGCGATTCATCGAAGCCTCCGGAAGGTACAAATCTGCGTGAGCGCCTCTGGTGGGCGCTAGATGCCTCTAGGTCTGCCGACAGAGCGCACGGCGGAGGGCGCAGCTGCGAGGGCGTAGAGATGAAGGGATGAATGGGCCAGCGCTCGGCGGAGAGCGCGGATGAAGGGCACGTCGAGGTGCCTATTTTCGTGCGGTGTGATTAGGGTGTAACACAGTCCGGCGCGCGAACCAAGAGTAGAGATGCAGATTTCAACAGAAAAGGCTTGCAAGTGCCGCGTGTGAGTGTCATACTTTGCCTATCGGCGAGTTGTAGCCACGAATGCAACGGCTCTCCGGTTCTCATCTCAGCCCGCCCCTCGAAGCGCGCGGCTCCTTTCCTACCAGTTGAATAAAACGCTCCGCGACGAGCCCACGATCACCATGCGCGTGATGTGCGTCACCTGCATTGATGCATGCGCAGGGCAGCGGCTTGTTGTGTGCCCATGCAGCACCGATGCAGGAAGAGTGAGTTGTCGCATGCGTGCGACCTCTTTTTGGGCAACGGAGTGAGCGATGGCTTCGAGTATTGATACGGCAATTTTTTCCGGCGGCGGATTTACAGAACACCAGAAGATGTATCTCGACGGCTTCTTCGCGGGAGCTATGCAACGGCTTCCGTTTGTGGGTCAGCTTGCTTCAGGCGCAATGACGAACGACGCGGCCTCTGGCGCGGCAAACCTTGCCACGCCGGCAGAGTTGGAGCCGACCTTCTGGGGCACGCCGGTCAGTGAGCTGTCCGCCGAAGAGGTCTGGAAATATGAGCGGAATCCACTGGACCTGTGGGACGATCTGCTCGCGCATGCTGCGGAGAACAAGGCTCCAGACGCGGAGTTCCGGTTCCGCTTCAAGTTTCATGGCCTCTTTCACGTAGCTCCGGCGCAGGACTCATTCATGCTGCGGATGCGCGTTCCAGGCGGGTCTATAACGGCGGCGCAGATGCGCGGCCTCGCAGGAATGGCGGAGCAGTGGGGCTGCGGACGCCTGGACCTGACGACGCGCGCAAATGTGCAGATTCGTGAGTTCGAACCACGATCCATCGTGGATGTGCTTAACACGGTTCAGAAGCTTGGGATGAGCTCGCGTGGATCGGGCGCCGACAACATTCGGAACATCACGGCATCGCCGATCTCCGGCTACGACGCGCACGAACTGATCGACGTGCAGCCGCTCGCGGATGGACTTCAGAACTACATCAGCAATTCGCGTGATCTGTATGGCCTGCCGAGGAAGTTCAATATCGCGATCGACAGTGGCGGGGCAATCAGTACGCTGGCCGATACAAATGACATCGGGTTTGTTGCAGTGCGTGTTGGCGAAAACAAGAGCGTGCCGGAAGGCGTGTACTTTCGTGTGCTGCTGTGTGGGATTACAGGCCATAAGCAGTTTGCGACCGACTGCGGTCTGCTGCTGAGGCCGGACCAGTTGTTGGCTGTCGCAGCCGCGATGGTGCGGGTGTTCGCAGAGAACGGCGATCGCACGGACAGGAAGAAAGCTCGGCTGAAGTATCTAGTGGATAAGTGGGGCGTGGAGAAGTTTCTCGAGGAGACTGAGAAGAAGCTCGCGTTCCCGGTGCTGCGCGTGGATGCGAGCGAGTGCGAGCCGCGCAGGTCGATTAATCGTGCCGGGCACATTGGTGTGCATGCGCAAGCGCAGTCAGGGCTGAATTACGTCGGAGCCGTTGTGCCGGTTGGGATTTTGGCTGCGGAACAGGCGCGTGCAGTTGCGGAGATTGCAGATCGGTTTGGGAACGGCGAGATTCGGCTTACCGTTTGGCAGAATCTGTTGATTCCGAATATCGCGGACGAGAACGTCCAAGCTGCGTGTGCGGTGCTGCGCGTGGCTGGCCTGGAATATAAGGCAGGCACCGTGATGAGCGGGACTGTGGCCTGCACGGGAAACCGTGGATGCAGGTATGCCGCAACCGATACGAAGGCCCACGCGCTGGAGCTGGCGAGAGAGCTGGACTCGGCGTTCAGGATCGTGCAGCCAGTCAATCTGCACGTGACCGGATGTTCGCATCATTGCGCGCAGCCGTATGTCGGCGACATAGGCCTCATGGGTGTGAAGGTGGGAGGGGAAGCGGGATATCAAGTAAGCCTCGGCGGCGGAGCAGATCGCGACCAGGGCTTAGCACGCGAACTGTTTCCCGCTATGAAATATGCCGAGGTAAAGGCCGCGCTGCACGCGTTATTTGCGACTTTTGAGCAGGCGCGGTGCAGCGAGGAAAGCTTTCTGGAATTTGCAAGACGGCACAGCGCGGAGGAGCTTCGAGGGATGTGCACAGCTGAAGTTGGGACGCTGCAGGAGGTGAACTGATGCTCGCAGGCGTGCCACACATTCCGGAGAGCGCTCCTTTTTCGCCGGAGCAGCGTGAATGGCTGAACGGCTTTCTTGCGGGGTTGTTTTCGAGTGCAGCCGCGAAGATGCCGGCGGCGGAGCCGGTGAAGGTAGGTGTGTACTTCGCGACGCAGACGGGAACGGCTGAGCGACTGGCAAAGAAGCTCACGAAGCAGTTGAAGAGTCAGGGATACGCGGCAACTTCGAGTTCACTTGACAAGGTGCGACTCGCGGAGATCACGCAACAGGAGAATGCGCTTTTTCTGGTGAGCACGTATGGAGAGGGCGATCCTCCAGACACTGCGAAGACATTTCGCGATGCGCTGTTTACACCGGATGCGCCGGCAATGACGAAGCTGCGGTATTCAGTGTTTTGTCTCGGCGACAAAAATTACGAGAGCTTTTGCCGATTCGGTGTCGAGCTGGATGAGCGGCTGAAGGCGCTCGGCGGAACGAGGTTGAACTCACGCGTGGAGAGCGATGTCGATGTGGATGAGCCGTTCGCCCATTGGGCGGAGGACGTTGCGTCGCGGCTTGGGGCGAAACGGCCCGGCCCCGTGCTGGTCGAGCGAACGGATTGCCATGAGGAGATTAGAACTGACCGCGAGCTCATGCACACCCGCGACAATCCGTACTTTGCGGAACTGCGCGAGCGGAGAGCGCTGACAGCGGATGGATCGACGAAGATGACGATGCATCTCAGCTTCGCGCTCGAGGACGCTGGGCTCGAGTATGAGGCCGGAGATGCATGCGGGGTCGTTGCGCAGAACGATGTGGCGTTGGTTGAGGAGATTTTTTCGCTGTTGCCATTTGGCACTGATGCAATGGTCGAGATTCCCAAGGTCGGCCGTGTGGGTGTGGAAGAGGCGCTGCTGCGGCATCTGCAGCCAACGCGGCTGACGCGGAAGATCGTCCAGGCATTTGCCGAAAAGGCGCAGTGCAGGAATCTGCTCGCGTTGCTTCCCGCCGAGCAGGGAGCGCATCTCGAGGCTTTCATGCACGGCCGCGGATTGATCGATCTGCTGGAGGAGTATCCGGGAGTTGTGGAGTCACCGGATGATCTGGTCGCGATGCTCCCGCGATTGGCTCCGCGTCTATATTCGATTGCATCCAGCCCGAAAACACACACTGGCGAGGTGCATTGCACGATTGCGGTCGTGCGGTATCGTTCTCATAATCGCGAGCGCGGTGGTGTGGCATCGACGATGCTGGAGAGCCGTGTCGATGTCGGACAGCGGCTGCCCATCTATATCCAGCCGAATAAGCGGTTCAGGATTCCGGCGGATGGAAGCACGCCGATGATCATGATCGGACCAGGCACAGGCATCGCGCCGTTCCGGGCCTTTCTGCACGAGCGCAGAGCGCTGGGGCACAAGGGATCCAATTGGCTGTTCTTTGGAGAGCGCCGCGCGAAAACTGATTTTTTGTATGAGCAGGAGCTTCGGGAGATGTTCTCCAGCGGTCATTTGACGCGGCTTGATACTGCGTTCTCGCGCGATCAGGCGCAAAAGCTCTATGTACAGGACCGCATGCTTGAGCATGGAGCGGAGATGTGGCGCTGGCTCAACGATGGCGCGCAACTCTATGTGTGTGGCGACGCTTCGAGGATGGCGAAAGATGTAGATGCAGCGCTGCACAAGGTGGTGGAGACACACGGCGGAATGTGCACGAATGCTGCGCGCGAGTATGTCGCGCAGCTGCATGACCACAGGCGATATCACCGCGACGTGTACTAAGGGGAGTGCAGATTGGCGCTATTGCTACACGAACGCGGAATGGAATACGGCAGCGAAGAGCTCGTTCGGATGACGCTGCTTGAGGGTGGCGCGTCGTCTGCAGTGGTCGATGCTCTGATTCCCACACGGCCGTTGGAAGCCGGTGAGCAGTATCGGTTTCACTTTGACATGACGAAGTGTATTGGGTGTCGCTCGTGCGAGGTGGCGTGCAACGAGCAGAACGGTAATCCGGCGGAGATTCAGTGGCGGCGCGTGGGCGAGCTCGAGGGTGGAGTGTATCCGCTGACCAGGCGAACCTATCTGTCGATGGGATGCAATCACTGCTTGAGCGCCGATTGTCTGCGTGGCTGCCCCGTGGATGCGTACACGAAAGATCCTTTGACCGGTATCGTTCTGCACTCGGCCGAAGCCTGTATCGGATGCCAATACTGCGTGTGGAACTGCCCGTATAGTGTGCCGCAGTTCAACGAAGAGCGCGGTGTCGTCGGCAAATGCGATATGTGCCGCGGGCGATTGATGGAAGGCCTGGAACCGGCTTGCGTAAATGCATGCCCGGAGAACGCGATTGAGATTGAAATTGTGAATAAGGACGACTGGCGCAGGAACTTCGCGACAGCAGAGTCGCCCGGAATGCCGCCCGCTGGCCAGACGATCTCGACTACCCGGATCACGCTGCCGGAGCATTCAAGCACGTGGCTCGAGCGCGTCGACACGGGGGCGGTGGCGCTCGAGGATTCGCATCCGTCGCTGATCGTGATGACGACGGCAATGCAATTGGCGTTTGGAACCTTTGCGGTACTGTGGCTGCGGCGCGCGCTTGATGCGGCGAGCATGACAATCATGCTGATGCTGACCTGCGCAGCGCTGGCGGTCTCCGTCTTTCATCTGGGCAGACCTGCGTATGCATGGCGTGCGCTCAAGATGTGGCGCCGATCCTGGCTCAGCCGTGAGGTGCTGTGCTTTGCACTCTTCTTTTGCGCAATGAATTTATGTACCGGGGCCTCCTGGATAAGGCTTTCGGAATTGATGCGCGTAACTGCGGCCGCGACACTGCTCTTCGGTCTCTGCGGCACGGTCACAAGCGCGTTCATCTATCGTGTGAAGGCGCGACCCGCGTGGAACATGATTCATACGCCGCTGGATTTTCTGCTCTCGGCAGGGCTGATGGGCGCAGCAATGGCTGGCGTGATGATTGGGCGCCTTGGTGTGCAGCACGGACTCGTGACGAATGTTCGCGTGGAAGCCCTACTGGCTGCGGCGTGGATCTGCAATCAGCTCGTGAAAACGCTGCGGCTGCGCGCGTCGAAGAACTTTGAATCGCGAGCGACCTACAACCTGCTGCGTGGCGAGCTGCTGGCGTGGAAGGTCGCGCTGGGAACGTTGTGCGCGGCCGCAGTTCCGTTGTTCGGGTATGCGCCGCTGCCATGGCTCGGGCTGGCTGCTGCTGTGGTCGCCGTAATGATAGGACGCTATCTGTTCTTTGTTTCCGTGGTGCCGCTTGGCATGGCGCTGACATTTTTGAAAGGCCGCGCGGCGCATGGAGTGCCTGCATGACCACAAGCTTCCAGAATAAGCTGAAGCGCGCGCTGGGCATCGATACCGCGCAGGACAGGTATGCGTATCGAAGTGATCCGCGCTTCGGGTATGTGTCGGAGTCGCGCGTTGCGGATATGTGGACCAAGACGACGTGTGGCTACTGTTCGGTCGGTTGTGGGATGCTCGTGGGCACCCGCGAGGGACGGCCGGTTGCCGTGCGTGGGAATCCCGAGCATCCGGTAAATCGTGGGAAGCTGTGTCCGAAAGGATTGAGTGAGCACCACACGCTGAGTGCGCCCGGACGCGCGACTGCACCGCTGCTGCGGAGGAGCGGGCGCGGATCGCCGCTCGAACCGGTGAACTGGGACGAGGCACTGGATGTAATGGTCGAGCGCGTGCGTGGTCTGCAGCGCAGGCATGGAGCGCACACGTTCGGCGTCGTGAGCACAGGCCAGTTGCTGACGGAGGAGTTCTACACCCTGGGCAAGCTTGTGCAACTCGGCTTCGGCACCAGCAACTTCGATGGAAACACAACCCTCTGTATGGCGAGCGCGGTTTCCGGATACAAGCTGAGCTTTGGGAGTGATGGGCCGCCGGGCGCGTACGCGGATATCTCCGCCGCTGACGTGGTGCTGTTGATCGGATCGAATCTTGCGGACAATCATCCGATCCTGTGCGAACGGCTGCGACGGAATCCGAAACAGGTGCTGATTGTGGCAGACCCGCGTGTCACGAAGACAGCGATGATGGCGGACATTCATCTTCCGCTGAAGCCCAGATCTGATATCGCGCTGCTGAATGGGATTGCACATATTCTGCTGCGCGATGGGTTAGTCGATCACGCGTACATCGGGGAGCACACCGAGGGCTTTGACCAGCTGCGTGACTTTTTGGCCGTGTATACGCCGGAACGCGTTAGCCAGACAACCGGATTGAGCGTGGCAACAGTCGAGCGCGTGGCGACGCTGTATGGATCTGCGAAGGCAGCGTTCATCGGATGGACGATGGGCGTAAATCATTCGACGCAGGGCGCCGTGACCGTTGCCGCGATCAACAATCTTGCGCTGATTACCGGCAACATCGGAAGAGCGGGTGCGGCCCCATTCTCGATTACAGGGCAGTGCAACGCGATGGGAACGCGGGAGAGCGGCTTTACCTCGTCCTTGCCTGGATATCGCAAATTCGAAAGCGAGAGGGATCGCGAAGAGCTCGCCGCAATCTGGAGGATCAACGCGGAGCGGCTCCCCAAGGCGAGGGGGCTCGCGTACCCGGACATTATTGAAGCCGCAGTCACGGAACGCATCAAGGCACTTTGGTTCATTGCAACGAATCCGGCGGTGTCGTTTCCAAACTACGATCTGCTTGCACAGGCATTGCGCACGGCGGAGTTCGTCGTCGTGCAGGATGGCTTTTCCCCGACGCCAACCACAGAATTCGCTGATCTGGTTCTTCCGGCGGCGATCTGGGGAGAGAAGGAAGGGACATATACAAACTCGGAGCGCCGAGTGAGTAAGGTGAACGCGTTCGCGAAGCCACCGGGCGAGGCGATGCGGGACTTCGATATCTTTCTCGAGCTGGCGGAACGACTCGGTGTAAGAGAAGAGCTCTATCCCGGTTGGACGTCGACGCATGACGCGTGGCTCGAATGGCAGCGGGTCTCTGCCGGACGTATGTGCGACTATAGCCGCTTCACCTGGGAGCAGTTGGAGAGAGATGGTGGAGCGCAGTGGGGTGGAGAGCGGCTATATTGCGATGGAATTTTTGCGACAGAGAGCGGAAAGGGCAAACTGCATTGCGTGCCGTGTCTGCCGTTTGAGGAGCAGCCGGACAGCGAGTATGAACTCGTGCTGAACACGGGACGCACAGTCGAGCATTGGCACACGCGAACCAAGACGGGAGTCGTCGCCCAATTGCATGCAATGGTCCCGAATGCCTGGCTGGAGATGAATCCGGTAGATGCGCAGAGGCTGGCGCTGCGGCAGCATGACCGGGTGACGATTACATCGAGGCGCAACAGGGTTGCGAACGTGGAGCTGCGAATCACAGGCATTGTCGCCCCGGGCCAGGTATTTATGCCGTTTCATTTCGCGGAGCAGAACTCGAACCTGGTGACGCTGGGCGCGTATGACCCAATCAGCCGGGAGCCGAATTTCAAGCAGTGTGCCGTGCGTGTAGAGCGCAGCGGGTTGTCATAGAACGATGCGGCCAAGCTTGCCGCGCATGTACCAAGAGCAGACCGCGACGTCGCTCACCCGATAACAAAGGACTCAGAACGATATCTCACCAGGAGCTCTCCATGGCGAACACCAAGCTGTTTCTCAAATCAGGCCACGCGCCCACCTTGTTTGCGGCATTCCTCTATTTCGATTTTTCGTTTGCGATCTGGGTGCTGAACGGAGCGATGGGGCCGTTCATCACCGAGCAATTTCGCCTGGCCCCCGCGCAGGTTGGACTGATGGTCTCCATCCCCACGCTCGCCGGTGCACTGATGCGGTTTCCGCTCGGCGTGGTGAGTCAATATATCGGACGCAAGAATGCCGCGATCCTGGAGATGTCCGCGATTGTTGTCGCGCTGCTCTATGGCTTTCTATTTGTGCACACATTCCGCTCGGTGGTCGCTATGGGCGTGCTGTTGGGCATCGCGGGTGCAAGTTTCGGAGTTGCGCTATCGCTCGGGTCAGGGTGGTTTCCCAAGGAATACAAAGGCTTGGCGATGGGAATCGCGGGAGCCGGAAACAGCGGCACCGCGCTCGCGGCCTTGTTTGCGCCGCGTCTGGCAATGCACTTCGGATGGCAGAACGTGTATGGCTTTGCGGCCCTGCTGATGCTGCTGCCGCTAATCGTGATGATCGTTTTTGCCAAGGAACCGCCTGACATAGAGCACCAGAGCATCAAACAGCATCTGCAGTGTCTAGTGGAAGCCGACGGCTGGTACCTCAACTTGATCTACGTGATTACGTTCGGGGGCTTTATCGGTCTCGCAACGTTTCTGCCTTCGTTCTTCTACAGCCAATTTCATGTGAGCAAGGTGCAGGCGGGAACACTGACCGTGCTGGCGACGCTGACCGGCAGCGCGACACGCGTCCTTGGCGGATGGTTCGCCGACCGCATCGGCGGTATCACCACGTTGAGCGTCGTGTTCCTGGTTGTCATAGGAACGTTGTTCAGTCTCGTCAGTGCGCCATCACTCGTCGCTACGACCGCTCTCTTCATGCTGTGCTTCGCTGCATTAGGAGCCGGGAACGGAGCGACATTCCAGCTTGTGCCACTGCGATGGCCGGCCACGACCGCGATTGCTGGTGCGATGATCGGGGAGATTGGTGCGTTGGGCGGATCGATTCTGCCGAACGTTCTCGCGCAATCGAAGCAGCACACGGGCAAGTTTGGAGCCGGCTTCATTGCATATGCGATCTTTGCGACGATGATCCTCGTGATGCTGCGCATCGTCGCCCGTGGATGGGTGAAGAGTTGGGTCGGTTCGGGCGGGCGAGCCCTCGCGCCGTCGTCGCCCAACGCGGAGAACAGCGTTGAGTCCGACGACTCACTGGCAATCGCTTCCTGACTGATCTCTTCACTGTTTTCGAAGTTCACCAAAGATGTGGTGGCCAGGGACGGGATCGAACCGCCGACGCCGGCCTTTTCAGGGCCGCGCTCTACCACTGAGCTACCTGGCCTCCGCCCTCACAACATATCCGGGGCAGCGGAGTCGCCGCCGGACCGCATTCGTTCTGATTTCGCCTGCCTGTGCCGGGAGGGAAGTAGCCGCCCGCGTCGCACGCGCAGCCTCAGAGACGTCGATCTGCAGTATACCAATGCGCCACCGATGCGCCAAACCCAGCCTGCGCACAGAGGCTCTCGTATCATCTTTAGAACATAGATCTGCAGCATAATGCGCGACAGATTGTCGCATGTTCTGGGAGAGCGCTCATGCTTCGCCGCTCGTTTTGTTATCTGTTTGCACTAATTGTCTGGGTGGCATTCCATGCGCACGCGGAGACGCCCGGCGAGGCCCGCGCAGAACACGTGCTCGAGGCAGCAAAGAAGGCGGGCAATCCGGAGCTGTATGCGCTGCTCAGGACAATGCCCAAGGGCGCCGATCTGCACATGCATCTCTCGGGAGCCGTCTATGCCGAAACCTTCATCGATGATGCTGCACGCGACGGCGTGTGCGTTGCGCCAGTCGACCCGGGTACACCGCCGGTTCCGGCCGGGCAGAACGCGCTGCATTTTGTCGCGCCCCAGGATGGCGAATCAAACAACTGCGATCGAGGTCAGGTTCCCGTCTCCGACGCCCTCAAAAACCAAGCGCTCTATGACGACTTGATCGACAGCTTCTCCATGCGCGCGTTCGTCGCGACCGAGGGAATTAGTGGTCACGATCAATTCTTTGCAACCTTCGCTCGCTTCGCCGGTTTGAAAGACCACTCCGGCGAGTGGCTCGATGAGGTCGCCACGCGTGCCGCCGCACAGAACGAGCAGTATCTGGAGATCATGCAGACGCCGACCTTCTCGCATGCCGCGGCGCTCGGGTACAAGATCGGCTGGCCTGAAGGCGCCGAGAGCAACGTCACTCCTGCACAACTCGCCCCGATACGCGACAAATTGATGGCCTCCGGTCTACGGGATGAAGTGCCGGTGGATCGCGCTGAGTTGTCGCGTGCCCTCGAGACGCGCAGCCGTATTGAACACTGCGAGTTGCCGAACAATTCCTCGCCGGCCTGTCACGTCCAGATCCATTTCCTCTATCAGGTTCTCCGCGGCTTTCCGCCCCAGCAGGTCTTTGCGCAAACGCTGCTCGGGTTCGAGGTCGCGAGCGCCGATCCGGATGTCGTGGGCATTAATTTTGTGATGCCGGAAGACGGCTTTATCTCCATGCGTGACTATCACCTGCAGATGCAGATGCTGGACTACCTGCACTCTGTCTACCCTAAGGTGCACATCACGCTACACGCCGGTGAGCTCGCGCCGGGGATGGTGCCGCCAGCCGGCCTGACATTCCATATTCGCGAAGCCGTGAACCTCGGTCATGCAGAGCGGATCGGCCACGGTGTCGACGTACTTTACGAGGACAACCCGCTCCGGCTACTGCACGAGATAGCGACGAAGCACATCATGGTCGAGGTCAACCTGACGTCCAACGACGTCATCCTTGGTATCGCCGGTGCCGACCATCCGCTGCACGCCTACATCGCGGCGCATGTGCCGTTTGCACTATCAACCGACGACGAAGGTGTCTCCCGGATCGACCTGACACACGAGTACGTCAAAGCAGCCGACGAGCAGGACCTGACATACAGCGAGTTGAAGCAGTCAGCCCGGGCTTCGCTCGAACACAGCTTCCTCCACGGCGAAAGCCTCTACGTAACGCCCGACGACTTCACCCGTCGCAGGTCCGCCTGCGCCGCGCCGATCCGGGCGGACAGCACGCCCTCCCGCGCCTGCCAGGTTCTGCTGGACGCGAATGAGAAGGCGGCGCAGCAATGGGAGCTAGAGCGCAGGTTTGCGGTCTACGAGGGGTCCCTGCGATAACTCACAGATTTGGAACGGCTGCGCTACACTCATTGCACCAATTGCAGTTCGAAAGGGACCTAATGAAGCGTGCGATTGCCATCATTCTGGAGACGATCCTGTTTCTTTTCGTCTTCTTAGCTGGCTCGCTCCTTGTCGCGGTTCCTTCAGCCCATCTCCCTGACTGGACTGTGAACCTCAGCCAGACCCGTTATTTCGTTCTGGACGGCCTGGTCTTCATGTTCATTCTGTACCTCATCTTTTTGGCCATCGGAGCCGCCCGCCACCGGCTCCGGTCGGCTGTGGTGACGTCAACAACGGCGGTGGTACTCGCCTTGGTTCTCGGGCTGGCGATGAAATTCGGGTTTGCGACACGCTGATTCTTCGAGAGTTAGCCCTTAAGGGTCGTAATTAATACCCTGCTATCCACACCGCCGGTATTGTCGGGCGAGGCGTTTTCGTGTCGTTTTGGTAGTCTTTTTCTAGGAATTTTGCAGGATTTTCGTGTCGTATCGGGCTGAACTCGCGTCTCATCTCAAACCCCCTGCACCCCGGCGGTGCTATTGCGTACACCGTTTGGAGAAATGGATTCTCAATTGCGCATGAGTGACCTGACCCTTTCGGCCCATCAAACGTTTTCCTCTAACACTTCCGTCGATCTGGCCGATCGAAAAATCGCGTACTTCTCGATGGAAATCGCCCTTCGCAAGGACCTCCCGACCTACTCCGGAGGGCTCGGCATGCTGGCCGGCGACACGCTCCGTTCGGCAGCCGACACTGGCGCCTCCATGGTGGCTATATCCCTCGTCCATCGGCACGGCTACTTCCAGCAGCACCTCGACTCCTCCGGTCAGCAGACCGAGTCGGATGTCGTCTGGTCGCCCGAGACAACGCTGCCATCTGCGAACACCACGATCACAATTTCTATGCAGGGTCGCGACCTGTCGATCCGCGCCTGGCGGTTTGACGTCGTGGGCTGTACCGGACATGTCATACCGGTTTTCCTGCTGGACACCGACATCGAGGGCAACGACCCGTACGACCGCACCCTGACGGACCATCTGTACGGCGGCGACACGTATTACCGCCTTTGCCAGGAGACCATCCTCGGCCTGGGCGGTATTCATCTGCTGCACGCGCTCGGCTGCCAGCCTGAGGTGTGCCACATGAACGAGGGACATGCCGCTCTGCTGACCATCGGCCTGCTGGAAGACCGGCTGCATGGAGCGCCACTGCGCAATGCCTCGGAGTCGGATGCCGAGGCGGTTCGCGAGACCTGCGTCTTCACCACGCATACCCCGGTTCCTGCCGGACACGACCAGTTCGGGACCGACCAGATGTACTCGGTCCTGGGTCATGAGCGCGCGTCCTGCATCGAGCGCTTTGGCGCACTGCATAACGGCCTGCTGAACATGACCTATCTCGCGCTGCGCTTCTCGCGTTACGTGAATGGCGTGGCCATGCAGCACGGCAAAGTCTCGCAGGGAATGTTCCCCGAGTATCGCGTCCACGCGATCACCAACGGCGTGCACGCGGGCACATGGCTTTCGCAGCCGTTCCAGAAGCTCTTCGACAAAGAGATTCCGGAGTGGCGGCACGACAACCAGTACTTCCGCTCGGTGTACGGCATTGAGCCTGAAGTAATCGAGGCGACACACGCACGCGGTAAGGAGCGCCTCTTCACTACTGTAAAGGCGCGCACCGGCGTCGAACTCGACCCGAACGTCCTGACGCTCGGCTTCGCTCGCCGCGCAGCCACCTACAAGCGTGCAACGCTGCTCTTCAAGGATGGCCAGCGCCTGCACGATCTCGCCGAGCGCATTGGCGGTCTGCAGGTCCTGTTCGCCGGCAAGGCTCACCCGGCCGACAACGCCGGCAAGGCGCTCATCCGCGAGGTGTTTGCCGATGCCGCCCAGTTTCAGTCTTCGAAGCTGCGGATTCTGTACCTCGAAAACTATGACTGGGATCTCGGCGAGCAATTGACGAACGGCGTCGATGTGTGGCTAAACACACCGCGCCGGCCCTATGAGGCCTCTGGTACCAGCGGTATGAAGGCTGCGCTGAACGGTGTGCCGTCACTCTCTGTGCTCGACGGCTGGTGGATCGAAGGCTGTGCCGAGAACATCACCGGCTGGTCGATCGATGATTTCGATGATGAGACGAAAGAAGCCGAGCAACTCTACACCAAGCTTGAGACTGTGATCTCGCCGCTCTACCGCGACAAGGATGCCTTCGCACGCCTTCGCCGTCACTGTATCGCGATCAACGGGACCTTCTTCAACACGCACCGGATGCTGGGGCAGTATGTTTCGAACGCATATTTCCCGCAGGCCAGCTCAATCGCCTCTACGGATCAGGAGATTGAAGACGACCTGCGCGAGCCGGTGCTGATCTAACCAAAACTCTGCCAGACTAAGCGCCGCCATCGAATGTGGCGGCCTTTCCTTTTGTATCTCGTAGCGAACTTTGAGCGAAAATAGACGGTGTGAAGCAGGGGAGGTGCAAGCCGTGAAGCGCTCCGGAACTGCCGATCTTCCGCTGCACAACGGGCGTGTTCCGCCGTGGCTTGCAGAGCGCATGACGGAACTCGGCGCTGCGATCACCGAGCACGTCGTTCTCAGCTACGGGCCGTCCGAGTTCCTGACGCGTCTCAGCGATCCCTTCTGGTTCCAGGCCCTCGGCTGCGTCATGGGGATGGACTGGCACTCGTCGGGAATCACCACGTCTGTAATGGGCGCACTCAAGCGCGGTCTCAATTCACGAGCCGCAGATCTCGGGTTCACCATCTGCGGCGGGCGTGGACGCCACTCCAAGCGCACACCCGATGAACTGCGTGCTGTCTGTTCTCGTAATGGACTCGACGGCGAATTGCTCGCCCGCACCAGCCGCCTCACGGCGCGAATCGATAATAATGCAATCGCCGACGGATTCCAGCTTTATCTGCATGCCTTCGTCGTTCACGACTCCGGCGAGTGGGCCGTGATTCAACAGGGAATGAACCCGGCGAACCATCTCGCGCGGCGCTATCACTGGCACTCTGCCGCAGTGCGGGACTTCGTCTCGGACCCGCACGCCGCCATCCTCGGTCAGCCGCAGGGCACGATTCTAAATCTCGTCGACGCCCGCGCAGCTAAAGCGCAGGATGCGCTTCTTGCCATCGCACACGAGCCGATCGAAAACTCACTGCAGGAAGCACGCAAGCTCACCATGCCCGCCCATCATGACGTGCGTGCAAAGGATGTTGACCTGAAGCGCCTCGGTGCCGTGCTCGCGGTTGCGCATGAGCAGGAGCTTCGCGATTTCGCCGCACTGCTTCTGGTCGAAGGGCTTGGTCCGCGAACATTGCAATCGCTGGCCCTCATTGCCGAGGTCGTCCATGGTGCTCCAAGCCGCTTCTCCGATCCCGCGCGCTTTTCGTTCGCGCACGGAGGCAAGGACGGCCATCCGTTTCCCGTGCCGCTCAAGACCTACGACGACTCACTCGCGATCCTGCGCCGCTCGCTGGATGCAGCACGCTTCGGCCACACCGAAAAGCTCGCGGGGTTCAAACGCCTCGACCGGCTCACACGCGCGGTGGAGCACGACCGCCAGCCGCTCGCCGACTTCACTGCTGCCCTCGATCATGAGCGTCACATCTCGCCATCGCTCGGCGGCCGCACCGTCTTCCGTGATGCCGGTCAGCGAAAAACGCGCAAGCACGAACCTCAGCTGTCGCTCTTCAATTGACAGTTCGGCGCGATATCCTTGCTTCGACGCAACAGAAGGAGCGCGCATGCCGCAGCCTAAATCCGGCGACCTCATTGAAGACTTCACCCTCCCCGATCAGAACGGCAATCCCGTCACGCTCTCGCAATTCAAAGGTTCACCCGTCATCCTGTTCTTCTATCCACGCGCCGACACGCCCGGCTGCACCATCGAAGCCTGCGGCTTTCGCGATCAGTTCGCAAAGCTGAAGAAGGCGGGAGCGGTTGTTCTCGGCATCTCGCGTGATACCGTACGAGCGCAGAAGAAATTCGCCGAGAAATATACCATCCAATATCCTCTGCTCGCCGACGCGGATGAGATGCTCATCAAACGTTTCGATCTCCTCCGCAATAAGACGATGTACGGAAAGCCCGTCACCGGGGTTGCGCGCACGACCTTCTTGATCGGGCCAGACCGCAAACTCGTGCACGTCTTCGAAAACGTCAAGCCGGAAGGCCACGCAGAAGAAGTGCTCGATCTGTTGAAGAAGAACAACAAGAGCTAACCCTACAGCAGCCCGCGCGCCTTCACCTCAAGGTATTGGCTCACCGCGCGCGCGCCGACCTCCTCCGCCGTCGTCTCGACGATGAGCACACCCTGCCGCTCCAGGTGTGCAATCGTCTCGCGTCGTCGCTCGAGCATCTCCTGCGCCGCTGCGGTATGAAACATCTCCTCGCGCGTCTTTGGCACGCGTGCCGCCAGCTCTTCGAGTTCCGGATGCTTCAGCAAAACCAGCACGACCAGATGTCTGCGCACGAGCTCGCTCGCCGCAGTGACCAGCTCCGGCCTCCCGGCGGAGTCGACCAGCTCGGTGATCCACACCATCAGCCCGCGCCGCCGCTGCATCATCTTTATTCGGGCAACAGCGTTCAGGTGATCGGCCTCCGCGGCGTCAGCCTTTGTCTGGCTCAGTAGATCCAGCAATAGTCGCGTATGCACGACGCCTGCGCCCGGCGCCAGCGCCTGCTTCACCTCGCGACCGTACGCCAGCATCGCGAACTTGTCACCCGATCCGCTGACGACCTGAGCGAGCATCACAGCCGCGGTCGTCGCCTGGTCCAGTTGCGTGACCGTCATGCGGTGTGCGCGATCTCGTTCCATTACCGTCTCGCCGACCAACTCCGCACCGCCACGGCGAAGCTCGAAGGCCGTGCGTGACAATCTGCCTGCATCCAGCACAACCCAGACCTGCTGTGAGCGCTCAGCCGTGAACTGCCGCGCCACGAGCTTGCCCCGCCGCGCAGTCGCCGTCCACGAGATGCTCCGCAATTCGTCCCCTTGCTGAAAGTCGCGCAGGCTCTCAAACTCGCGGCCCGTTCCACGCAACTGCAGCTTGCGGCGTTGCAACTCGATCTGTCGCGCGCGTAGCAGGAAGAACGCCGCACGCCCCCGGCTGTCTTCATGCGCAGGAAACACCCGCACCCTCTGCGCTGCGCCAGATGCAGTGACGGGTTCTGCGGCCGTCCACCGCTCGATCAATCCTAAGGCTCCACGGTAACGCAGGTAGATTTTGCCCAGCGCAAAATCGCCGCGTTCCCCAGGCCAGATTGTCTGACTCGAAATGGCCTCCTCGCGAGGAAAGATTTCCACGCGCCGAGCCTCGGGGATTGCAATCAGCGCAGGGTGTAGATCGTCCACCACCCTCGCTTCGCTCACGGTGTCCGCCTCCATTCGAATCCCAATCTCCATTCGCGTGGGCTCGCCGAGCTGCGGTGAATCCAGGAATCGCCGAATGACCGTCAGCGATTCGGGGCGGGGAAGACGTGCGCCATCCACAACGCACACGATCAGCAGAAGCACATCCCACGCCAACATGAAACCGATTCGTCGCGGATGCCAGAACGCCGGAATCGCAAGCAGTAAGCCGGCGCAGAACAGCAGCAGAGCTCTTGCCGTCAGACCAAAACCGGCCCATCGACCGATGCTGCCCATCGGCCTCGCCACTCCACTCGCGGACTCAGGAATCAACGTCTGCAATTCCACCTCGGAGAAGAGCTCTCATCGCTCGCCCAGTAACTTGTGCGAGCCGAGACTTGAAGTTCAGGATGACCCGCAACTTGTAAATGAAGTGAATGGAAGCCCGGCTGCTTCGATGTCGGCCGAAAACTGAGCATGTAAGTCGCAGCAAAGTGATTGGCCAGTGTCGCAAGCTGCTGGTCTAGTTCCTTCTTCGACGAGAACGGAAACGACTCGCCTCCTGAGAGTGTCGCGATCGCCGAGGACGTATTCTCGCGCATCGCCCTGAACGCAACCGCGAGAGGTTCACCTAGGTTAAACGTGTGCAGCAGCGGCGGAACGTCAGGCGCAAACTGATAGGGCTTATTCTCGGGTGATGGTTGGGTGAGCTGCTTCTTCAGCCATTTCCCTTCAGGAGAGAACGTAAGGCATTCGATGGTGATGTTATTTTCGCCAAGCTGCCGCACAATCTCATCAACCGCAACATGACTCTTCTCATCGTGTGCCTGGCTGATAAGAAGAATCACCCGTCGATAGCCCGCGGGCCTCTTGTTTAGCAGGCCAATCCCATAGCGTATGGCATCAAGGATCGCGGCTCCGCCATCCCCCGGGTCGGGATGTTCGAAGGCATCATCGAGGCCATCCACATTTCGGGTAAAGCTCCACACGTATTCGGGCTGGCTGTCGAACTCCACCATGGCGACCTCATGCAGCACATTTGAAGTCATGTACGACAACATCGTGCTGAGCTTCGTGTACAGCGGAAACTGCTCGGCAGGGGCGCCGCCGGTCTGCATTAATACGAGCAACGAAATAGGCCGATGCTCTGCATCTTCAATCCTCACCATCTGCGGTATGCCGTTGTCGGTAAGTAGAAAGTCCGATGCATGAAGATCCGGTATCTGTACTCTCGAAGCAGAGCTCACAAGCGCCGGCACAATCACAAGGTTGGATGTCGTCTTGATATCCGGTGCCTGCGGCAAAGCATCTGAAGAACTCTGACCACGTCCTGCCAAAGATGCACAAAGCATCACGATAAGCACGCAGATTTGCAAAAGAACATGGGCGAAACCGCTCCGTTTCGACCTCTTTCTCATCTGCCCCGCCTCTACCGCCTCTTGCTTGATCTAACATCTCACTTCGGCACCGCCGTCGCAGCTAATACCTCACTTACGACGCGGTCAGCATCAAGCCCTTCCAATTCCGCCTCCGGCCGAAGCACAAGCCGATGCCGCAAGACCGGCACTGCCGCCTCCTTGACATCGTCCGGCACAACAAAGTCGCGGCCCTCGCGCGCCGCCATCGCCTTCGCCACAAGCAGCAGCGAGGCACCCGCACGCGGGCTCGCCCCCAGTGCAATCGCCGGCCACTCGCGCGTTCTGCGTACAAGCGCCAGCAGGTAATCGAAGATTGCCGGCTCAACACGCACGGCGCGAATCTCACGCCGGGCCTGCGCGAGTATCTCGAACGGCACCGCGTCAATCGGAGTATCCGCTAGCCCGGCAGCTTCGGTCGATACATGATGCCGCTCCAGCACCACGCGTTCATCTATGGCATCCGGATAGCCGACTTTGATCTTCAGCAGAAAGCGATCGAGCTGCGCCTCAGGCAGCGGGTACGTGCCCTCGAACTCAACCGGATTCTGCGTCGCGAAGACGGTGAAGAAATCATCCAGCGCATGCCGCTCGCCGTCCGCGGTCACCTGGCGCTCCTCCATCGATTCGAGCAGCGCGGCCTGCGTGCGCGGCGGCATCCGGTTGATCTCATCGGCGAGCAAAAACTGCGTGAACACCGGTCCCTTATGGAAGGAAAATTCGCCTGTCTTTGGCGAGAAGACACTCGTTCCCAGGATGTCCGCAGGCATCATATCGGGAGTTCCTTGCACGCGGCGGAACTCGAGTCCGAGAAACCGTGCGAGCGTCTTCACCGCGAGCGTTTTGGCCACGCCCGGCACGCCCTCTACAAGAGCGTGTCCGCCACACAGCATCGTGAGGAGTGCCTGTGCGATCGGCTCCTGCTGCCCGGCGATAATGCGCCCAATCTCCTGTTGCCCGCGCCCAAACAGCTCACCCGCGGTGGCTACTCCCTCATTCATTCAGCTGCTCCCGTCCTTGCAGATTCTTCAACGCCAAACTACACCACGCCTCCAGCACCAACATTCCGCGACCGCCCACTTCGTGCGGCCGCACGAATCCTCTCCGCATCTTCAGAGAGTGCGCGTGAAATCACCAGCGCTTCACGCTGAGTCGGACTCTCCAGCGCTGCTCCACTTGCCTTTTCCAGATTTGTTCCGACAACCTTCCAGTCTCCGCCCAGGCGCTCCTGTAACGCTCTCACAATTGCTTCGCTGCCCTCGGCTACCACAACCTGCGGCACACCGGCGTCTCGCACAATCGTACGCAGCAATCTTCGTCGCGCTGCGTCTGTTGCTGCTGTTGTTGCGCGCGCCTTCTCGTAGAGATCCCCCATGGACGTTGCAAACTCCACAGGTGAACTCCTCGGCAGCGTGACCGGCGCACGCAGCGGCCCATTTCTGCGGCCGAAGCTGAGGACGAGCAACACCGCAATAAGCCCGACCTGTACGATCAGCCATCCGAGCGGCAGTCCCTGTCCAGCGCTCCACAGCCCCCGCGGCGTGTCATGTAATGATTCATCCCACAGAACCGTACGTTCATCGCCGATGCTCAACAACAGGAGCCGCAGGTCTGCGTCGTTCTTCAGTTGCCCGTTTGTCAGGGGACTCGCGGAACTCCACCAGACAGCCTCGCCGCGCCCGACGTGCATTCGCACCACCACTGCGTCCTCTCCGCAACGGTGCGCGATCTCCACGTTCTTTTTGCCGTCCCACGTGCTCCGGTCCAACATCGGCACGCGACCCGCAGCCGCAAGCGGTCCATCCGCGGGGTCTGTGCGGCAGGTGCCCAGGAAGACCGTCGGCGGCCCCGCTTTACCATCGGGCAGCAGCAATGCACCTGTAGGTCCGGTTGTCAGCACATGGCCACCGCGCTCCAGGAACTGCTTTACGGCATTCGCAATCCCGTCATAGTCCGGTGCGTTATAGACAGGCGCGGCCAGCACAAGCGTCGTATGCGAGGCGTCCATGCTGCCGAGCTGATTGATCGGGCCTTCAAGGCGGGACGTCGTCCGTCCGATCGCCTGCAGCGTCAGAAAGGCCGCCTTTGCTCCCTGCGGTCCGGTGTTGTAAGTCGTCGGTTGGACATCTTCGTCGTTGCTTGCCGGCGCAAGCACGCTCACGGCAACGATCAGCAGCAGGATGATCCCGCCCATCCACAGAACGATCTTCCGGTCGCTCCATTGCTGACCGCTCACGTCTGCCCTCCGCTCGCTGCACCGTGTGCCGGCGCGTTGTCAATCAGCCGATCAAAGCTGTCGCGGGCTGTGCCAAACTCCAACTCGTTCGGCTCACGCTGCCCGTACCAACTCTGTTCCAGCGAGTTGGTCAGCGTGCGCAATTCACGCTGCTCCTCGGAGCCTGCCCTGAGCAACCGCACATATTCCCGCGGGGTGCGGGACGCGTTATGCTTCCATGCGCGCCGCTGCTCCAGGTGCACAATCGCAGCCCAGTAGAGCGCATGAATCGCCTCGCGCCAAGCGCCTCTCGATGCTTCGCGCTCGGCCAACTGACGCCAGTTCTCGGTCTCGCGGCTCTGGGTTGTCGCCTTGGCAGCCTGTCCTCCGAGAGCGACGCGAAGCCTCTGCCGCTGCACCGCGCGCAGAACCCACACCAGAACTCCGACTGCGGCCGCGACAAACAGGAGCCACTCCAGCGCTCTGCCCACCCACGGCGACTGCGTCGTCACGCGGTCCACGCCCACAAAGAACCGCACAAGGATCTCACCGATCTTCTGCTTCAACCGATCCCACCACGTAGGCTCTGGGCGCTGAAACTCCGCGCGCGCCAATATCTTTCGCGCTGCCGATTGCGCTCGTGCAAACTCCGCCTGTTGTGTGCCAGTCAGAGTTGGTATTTTGGCTGCGGCTGCTTGCGTGTGAAGGGTCGCCACGGGCGTCTGGGCTAGCCCGGCGTACGTACAGACGCTAAACGACGCCAGGAGCAGAAGCCCCCACGCCCAATACAACCGCCGCGCTCCAGCGTTACAGCGCCGCTGCATCGCTCGCCGGTTCGCCTGTCTGCAAGGTCGGTGGAGCGCTCCCGCTCGTGTCCGCGTGAACTCCTCCCTCCAGCATCAGCAGCAGATCTAGTCCATCCTGTCGGACGCGCTGATCGAAGTACACCAGCGTGAGGCCGATCATGACCACCGGCACCACCGCGGAGTATGCAACGAAGTTCACCAGCAGGAGTGCAATCTGCGCGGTGATGTGTTTTTCGCCCCGCATCGCACCAAACCCGATCAGCAACGCCAGAGGCGACTCGAGCACTCCCGCGACCAGCAACAGGCACCATGTAATCAGGTAGACAACGAAGATCCGCCCCTTTGCACCGGCGGCCAGCACCTTGCTGCGCCGCATTGCCGCCCGAACCTTCAAATGTTCCAGCACTGCTGACTGCACTCCCAGCGAGTTCCGGATGAACGAGATTATGCCAAACACGCCTCCGCCCACGATTCCGAGGAAGATCAAAACTCCCGCGCCAATGGATCCAGCGCTTCCAAACCGCCCAGAGAAGACCAGCAGGAATATTGCGGGCCCGATCAGCACCAAGGGAAGCCAGATGAAGCTCCACACCTGCCATATAGCAATCCCGATAAAGCGCAACCATCGCCCAATGACTGCACGAATCGATTGTCCGATTGTGGCGCGGCGGCCGAGGTACACCTCACTTAGCGCCCATACGACAGCGGCCTGCGCTACCGCTGCAACCAGAAAGACCGGCAGACTTCCGAGCAGGTTTCCAGTCTGTCTCCCGCCAAAGTTGAAATGTACGCCCACCTGCCCCACGCGCGCCGCCGGAACCGAGCCCTTGTAGATCACCAGAAGAATCGCATTCACCACCAACTGGGCGGCTGCGCTCAAGGAACCAATGCCGACGAACAGCCAAAAATTTGCCCGATACACCGCGAAGCTGCGGTCCAGGATCTCTCCCAGGCTCAGCGGCCGCAGCATGTACGCCGGCTGCTGACGATGGTCGCCAGCAGGGGCCACTTCCGTACTCTGCGGCGTCATCCATCCGCCAGAACTCATCCCGTTTTCCTCATCGTTTCACGCTCGGTCTGCTACTCCGAAGCGCTTTGAAATTTTGCGTTTGCCCGCAAGCATAGCACTGTATCGCCTGGGTCACTGCCGCTTTCGTTCTGGCGCACCATCCCCCTTCGGGGGAGGGGATTACCTCTGTGGTGCTGCTAAATTAGCCACCTCGGGCAAACCTCGACGCGCAGAGGGCCACGAGGCGGCGCATCATGCGAGGAGCCGCCGGTTTTCCCGGGATTTTTCGAAGGGGCGCTTCAAGGCGCGAGCTCCTTCAGGGCGATACCTCGCCTTACGTCGCGCCCGCAACCTGGCTTTAGGGCCGCAGGGTGGAGGATCGAATGCACATGCCGCGCGGAGATGGCGCCCACCACTACGGAATCCGCGTCCCTTGGCCCCTGCTGCTCCTGGTTCTTCTCGCCTTCGCAGGATTCTCTTCAGCCGCATACGCCCAATCGCTTTCGCCCGGCGGCCCGGTCGATTTCGGCGGCGTCAACGTCGGCAGCACATCCGGCGTTACCACGCTCACCTTCTCCGTGCCGGCGAACAGCGTTGTCACCGTCGGCTCCGTCACGGCCGTCACGCTCGGGACCTCAGGCAAAGACTTCGCCGTCTCCAACCAGACCTGCACCGGAACCCTTGCCGGCCCGGCGACCTGCAATATCTCCGTCACCTTCTCGCCAACCGTTCTCGGACTCCGCACCGGCGAACTCCTCGTTGACGACGGAAGCGGCAACGTCAGCAATCGCGTCCCGCTGCGTGGCGCAGGCCTTGGGCCGCAGATGGTCGTCTCTCCCGCGACTGCGGTAGCCACCACCTCGCTCACCGGAATTATCCCGGCCGCAATCAACCCCTCGTCCACGGTCTACGACGGCGCGGGCAACCTCTATATCGACGACGCAATCAACGGCCGCATTCTCGAGAGCACTACCGCCGGTAGCGCCACTCTGCTTGGCACCATCTCCCCGTCGAGCGCCTCCGCGCCCTTCTCGTCCATCGCCATCGCTGGTGACGGCACGATCTATGTCTCGTCGCCGAACACCGGCACCATCTACAAGATCCCTCCCGGCGGCTCGCCCACCGCGATCTCGACTCCAGGTGTCACGCTGCTTCAGCCTGCCGGCCTGGCGCTCGATGGCTACGGCTACCTCTACGTCGCAGACGCCGGTGCCAACAAGATCATCCGTATCGATGTCGAGAACGGCAACGCGGCCACCACTCTCACCCTCGCCGGCCTCAGCACGGCGCTTTCGGGACCGACTGGTCTCGCCGTCGACGACGCCGACAACCTCTACGTCGCCGACACCAGCAACAACCGGATCGTCGAGATCAATCTCCACGTCAGCCCTCCCAGCAGCAACGCCGCTACCGTCCTGCCCATCTCCGGCCTTACGCTGTCCAGCCCCGCGGCACTCGCCGTAAACGCCGCCGGCGGCCTCACCATCGCAGACACCGGCAATAAGCGGCTCGTCGAGCTCCCCGTCAGCGGCGCACCCTACGCCATCCCCCTCGTTGGAGCCTCGCTGACCACACCCGCCGGCGTCATGCTTCTGCCC
The DNA here is from genome assembly GCA_035651235.1 of Acidobacteriaceae bacterium. Lineage (GTDB taxonomy): Bacteria > Acidobacteriota > Terriglobia > Terriglobales > Acidobacteriaceae > Granulicella. The sequence goes on along the minus strand of DASRGC010000024.1, from coordinate 63,205 downwards.
ACCGGCGATCTGCTCGTCTCCGACACCGTCGCCGGTCTCGTCCAAATCACGCGCTCGACTTCCTCGCTGACCTTCGCAACACCCACCCTCGTCGGCTCCGTGGACACCACCGACGGGGACCTCGCGCTCGACGTCGAAAACACCGGCAGCTATGCGCTCACCGTCGCCGGCAACGGCTTCCCGAACTTCAGCAACAACGCCTTCTTTGCCGACACCACCGGCACCTGCCCGAACACGACAAACGGCACCAATGGCACACAGGTCCCGGTCGGCGAAGCCTGCACACTCGAGATCGGATTCAAGCCGACCATCGCCGGCACCAACACCGGCAACCTGAGCGTCTCCGCCTCCGGCAACGGCAACGTCAACGCGAACGTCACGCTCACCGGCACTGGTTACCATGTGCTCGATCACTTCACTGTCGTGGTCGCACCCTCCACCGTCACTCCCGGCGAAGCCACAACGATGACGGTCACCGCGATCAACAACGACGGCACGATCGACACCACGTACACCGGCACGATCAATTTCTCCTGCACCGATCCCGCGTGCAAACTGCCATTTGCCGGCTACACCTTCAGCGCCTCCAATAACGGTGTGCTCACCGTTTCGTCCGGTGCAGCCAACGCGCTGAACTTCAACACCCTCGGCACCTGGACCGTCACGGTCACCGACACCACCTTCACCCCCGGCCAGACCTACACCGGCACCAGCAACCCGGTGACCGTCATCACGACTCCCGCCGTCTCGCTCGCCAGCTCCGTCAATCCAGTAAACCTCGACGCGAACACCACGCTGACCGCGACAGTCAGCTCCCCATACGGCACCCCCACCGGAACCGTCACCTTCATGGACGGCGGCACCGTTCTCGGAACCGGCACGCTGAACTCCAGCGGCGTCGCCATACTCACGGTCTCGTTCTCTACCGCCGGCAATCATCCTCTGACTGTCAGCTACCCTGGCGCCGGTTCTTTCCAGGCGGCAAACTCCGCCGTGCTGAATGAGACCGTCCAAACGTTCGGCACCACAATCGGTCTCACCAGCTCTGTCAACCCCGTCATCGTCAACGCAAATACCATTCTGACTGCCACCGCGAGCTCCACCTCGGGGACGCCGTCCGGCACCATCACGTTCCTCGACGGCACGACCGTCCTCGGCACCGCACCACTGAACGCCAGCGGAGTCGCCACGCTGACCGTCTCCTTCTCGACCTCCGGCACGCATCCGCTGACGGCCACCTATCCGGCCACAGGTCCTTACCTCGCGGGCACTTCCCCCGTGCTCAACGAGACCGTCCAGACCCTCACCACGACCGTCGGCCTCACCAGTTCCGTCAACCCCGTCAACGTGAACGGCAACACGCTTCTCACCGCAACCGCCTCCTCAACGACCGGCACTCCCACGGGCACCATCACCTTCCTCGATGGCACAACCATCCTCGGCACCGCTCCGCTGAACGCCAGCGGCGTTGCCACGCTGACTGCCTCGTTCTCCACACCCGGAACCCATCCGCTCACCGCAAGCTACGCGGGTACCAGCCCCTACAGTGCCGGTACCTCGCCGGTCGTCAATGAGAACGTCCAGAACTTCTCAACCACCGCTACGCTGGCCAGCTCCGTCAACCCAGTCCTTATCTCCAACTCCACCACCCTCACGGCGACAATCGCCTCCTCGGCCGGTACGCCCACCGGCACCGTCACCTTCTACGACGGCACCAAAGCGATTGGGACAGCCACGCTGAACACCAGCGGCGCCGCAACCCTCAAGGTCACCTTCTCGACCAACGGCCAGCATATCCTCACCGCCAGCTACGCGGGCAACGGCCTCTATCAGCCCATCACCACCGCGCCGCTCACGCAGCTCGTCGAAGACTTCTCGCTCGCCCTCGCCACCGGCTCACAGAATTCGGCCACGATCATCCTCGGGGCCAGCACGCAGTACAACCTGGTCGTCTCGCCCATCGGCGCCAACTCACTCGCAGCTCCCGTCGCACTTAGCGTCACCGGTCTCCCCAGCGGCGGCTCTGGTTCCTTCAATCCGACGAGCGTCTCCGGCGGCGCCGGCGTCACGCCCATCGTCCTCACCGTCAACGCTCCGCCACTCACCGGCTCGCTACGCCAACCCACGAATCCCGTACATCCATCCTTGCGCCGCGACGCACCGGCCTTCCTCGCATTTCTTCTGCTGCCTACCGGTTTCCTGCTCCGCCGCCGTCGTGCAGTGATCCGCCTGCTCCTCATCTTCGTCGGCCTCGCAGCGGTCGGCACGGGCCTGACCGGCTGCCTCCAGGACCAGGCCACCGGTTACTACGGCAATGATCCGCAGGCCTACACGCTCACCGTGACCGGAACCTCCGGCACCCTGACCCACACCGTGCAGGTCACGCTCACAGTCGATTAAGCTTTTGGAGAACGCCTAAACAATGCACGTGCGACTCACCCGAACCAGCCGCCACACCCGCAGCCTGCGCCGCGGGCTCATGGTGCTGGCCGGGATCTTCGCGCTTGCCCTGTTTGCTCCGCGCGCGCACGCGCAGGCCAGCGGCGACTTCAGCATGATGTACATCGAAGACGCCGCCCGATTCGTCGGCAACCAGCCCTCGACCTTCTTCTATCTTCGCGGCGCCTCCACCGAAATCGCCTACGCGCCCTGGAAGGGCCTCGGATTCGTCGCCGGCGGTACCGGAAACGCGGGCACAAACCTTCGCGGCGTCGTCGACATTCACACCGTCACCTTCTTCGTCGGCCCGCGCTACACCTACAACATCGGCCACATCAGCCCTACGGCCTGGAACCGCAAAGGTTCCATCTACGTTCAGGGTAAGGTCGGCTACGCCTTCGCCACCTCAGGCCAGTATCCCGTCAAAGGTGTCCTCACCAGTAACGCCTCCTCGCTCGATCTCGAAGCCGGCGGCGGCGTGAACCTGCACATCTACCATCGCTTTGACTTCCGTGTGGTCGAAGTGGACGTCGTTCACACGCGTTTGCCCGACGGGGCCGCGAACGTCCAGAACAGCCTGCGGGTCGCCACCGGCATCAACTTCCACATCGGCTATTAGCCCCCGCTGAATCATCCGGCCTCGCAGACCACCGGCCTTCGTGTTCGTCAGAGCAAAACTCTCTCCAACCAACTCATCGTCCTCCGAGCATGCCTCCGCTGCCGTTCAGCTAAACTTGAGCTCTACGGGCCTCGGAATTGCAATGACGTATCCCACCTCATCATCAAGAGGCGATTCATCCTCGTCTCCGCAGGCCGCCGAGCACCTCCGCCTGCTCGTCGAAACCGGGCTCCTTCTCGGCCGCGAAGAGTCCCTTGAACTCATCGTGCAGTCCGCCCTCAACGCCGGTCTCAAGCTCTGCGGCGCGTCCTTCGGTGCCTTCTTCTACAACAGCATCGGCGAGGACGGCAGCCCTTATCAGCTCTACAAAGTTTCCGGTGTAGATCCCTCCGCCTTCGCCCGTTTTCCCATGCCACGACCCACGGCGGTCTTCGCCGAAACCATGGTGCACGGACGAATCTTCCGCTCCGCCGACATCACCCAGGACTGCCGCTACGGACACAACGAGCCATTCCGCGGCATGCCTCCGGGACACCTCCCCGTCCGCAGCCATCTCTCCGTTCCCGTTATGGGTCGTTCCAGCGAAATCCTGGGCTCGATGTTCTACGGTCATCCCGAGCCGGATATCTTCACCGCAGACAGCGAATCCCTCGTCGCCACCGTCGCCGCACAAGCCGCCGTTGCCATCGAAAACGCCCGCCTGCACGAGAACCTGACCACCGAGATCGCCATTGCCGACGCCGCCCGCCAGCTCCAGCGCGAGACCTCCCAGCGCCTCGAGCAGGTCTTCGACGCCATGGTGGACGGCGTCGCGCTCATGAATCGCGACTGGGTCTTCACCTATCTCAACCGCGCCGGTCTCGCCATCATCGGCCGCGATCTTCCAGTCGTCGGCCGCAGCTACGCCGAAGTCTTCCCTGGCTCTGCCGGAGACGCCTTCCGCACCCGCTACGCCGAGGCCATGGCCGGTAAGCCCGTCGAGTTCGTCGATTACTACGCTCCCCTCGATCTCTGGGCATCCGTGCGCGTCTTTCCCACCCCCGAGGGCATCGCCATCTTCTTCCAGGATGTCACCCAGCATCGCCGCGCCGAACTCGCCCTTGCCGAATCCTCGCGCCGCCTCCGTCAGGCTCTCGACGCCGGCGCCCTCGGCACCTGGAGCTGGGACATGGCCACCGACTCTCTCGACCTCGACGAGCGCGCCGCCGAACTGCTCTTCGCCGAACCCCACACTCCCATCCGCCGCTCCGAGCTCCGCCGTCGCATCGTCCACTCTGAAGATCTGCCCAACACGCCCCCCGACCTCCGCGAAACTGTACTCAGCGGTGGTCTCTACAGCTCCGAATATCGCGCCGAAGGCCCCGACAAAACCCAACGCTGGATCGCCGCTCGCGGCCTCGCCACCTTCGACGAGGCCCACAAGTTCACCGGCATGATCGGCACCGTGCAGGACATCACCGGCCGCAAGACCCAGGAAGCCACGCTCCGCCAATCCGAGAAGCTCGCCGCTACCGGCCGCCTCGCCGCCACCATCGCGCACGAGATCAATAACCCACTCGAAGCCGTCACCAACCTCATCTACATCTGCAAGACGGACCCCACCGTGCCCGCGCCCATCCAGCGGCTGCTCGAAAGCGCCGACGACGAGCTCGCCCGCGTCACCCAAATCGCACAGCAGACGCTCGGCTTCTATCGCGACACCACCCGCCCCGGCGAAATCGACTTCAGCGCTTTGCTGTATGGCATCGTCGAGCTTTTTTCCCGAAAGCTCGACTTCAAACGCCTCGCCTGCCGCACGCACATACAGCCTGGCCTGCGCCTCTATGGCCTGCAGGGCGAAATCCGCCAGGTCTTCTCCAACCTCTTCGTCAACGCCATCGATGCCTCCGAAGACACCGAGCTCCTCATCCGCGCCCGCGGTGGTGTGGCCGGCGGACGCCCCGGCGTCTCGTGCCTCATCGCTGATCGCGGCACGGGGATCCCCCTCGATGTACGAGAGCGCCTCTTCTCGCCATTCATCACATCCAAGCACACGCTCGGGACCGGCCTTGGCCTCTGGGTCACCCGCGGCATCGTTGAAAAGCATGGTGGCACGATCCTCTATCGCACCCGCACCGAGCCGCCCACCGGCACGATCTTTCGCGTCTTTCTCCCCACCGAAGTACCCAACCCGGAAGTTTTCAACTCCCCTCCTCAGCGATTTCTCCAGTAGACTTACCAGCAGTTTCGCTTTACTCTTGCACGCATCATCTGTAGCAAGCGGGAAGACTTATGTTCGCCGGAGCACTTGGAAAACTCGCCCCGTTAAGCCCTTCCCCGGTTCAGGACCCCCGGAATGAATCCATTTCTGTTCAGCAGTCGCTTTCCCGACGATCGCTTTGACCTCCCTGCTTCGCCCGGCGACGAAGCCCAGAAACGAAACCCAGCACCAAGAATTTTGGTTGTAGATGACGAAAAAGTCATCGCCGATACGATCGTCCAGATCCTGAACCACAACGGCTTCATCGCGGAAGCCGCATACGGCGGTCAAGAGGCCATCGACAAAGCCAGGCGCGACTGCCCGGAGCTCGTCCTCTCCGACGTGCTTATGCCGAAGGTCGACGGCGTCGAAGCCGCCATCCAGATTCGCAGGCACTGCCCCGACACCCGCATCGTTCTCTTCAGCGGCCAGGCCGCCACCGTCGAAATTCTCGCACGCGCCCGCGAGCGCGGCCACACCTTCGAGCTCCTGCCCAAACCCATCCACCCCACCGAGCTCATCAAGCACCTGCGCGAAGAGCCCCGGCAGTAACCGACCCACGTTTTGCCAGCCAAAGGTGCGTCATCCTGAGCGGAGTTGGGCGTCCCCTGCGCCCAACGCAGTCGAAGGACCCCGACGACGTCGCGGTCAACGACAAACCCTCAAACCATTTCGACCACAAACCCCGCTCTCGTGCTGCCGCATTGCTCTTCGGCAGCGCGCAATACTGTGGGCTGCATCCGACCCAGAGAGCATGATTAACGACCTCTGGTACAAAAACGCCGTCCTCTATTGCCTGCACGTCGGCTCCTTCATGGACACCACCGGGGACGGCACCGGCGACTTTCGCGGCCTCATGCGCCGCCTCGACTACCTCCAGGGCCTCGGCGTCACCGCCATCTGGCTGATGCCCTTTCAGCCCTCGCCCATGCGCGATGACGGCTACGACGTCTCCGACTACTACAACGTCGATCCACGCTACGGCACGCTCGGTGATTTCGTCGACTTCACGCACGCCTGCGATCAGCGTGGCATGCGCGTGCTCATCGACCTCGTCGTCAACCACACCTCCGACCAGCACCCGTGGTTTCAATCCGCGCGCAGCAGCCCCGACTCTCCCTTCCGCGACTGGTACGTCTGGTCAAAGAAAAAACCACGCGACGCGGCCAGCGGCGTCGTCTTCCCCGGCGTGCAAAAATCCACCTGGAACTACGACGAAAAAGCCCGTCTGTATTACTTCCACCGCTTTTACGAATTCCAGCCCGACCTCAACACCTCCAACCCCGAAGTCCAGGCCGAGATCCTCAAGATCATGGGCTTCTGGATGCAGCTAGGCGTCTCCGGCTTCCGCATGGACGCCGTGCCCTTCGTCATCGCCAAAAAGGGCGCCGGCATCACCAAACCCGTCGAGCAGTACGACATGCTCCGAACCTTCGCCGAGTTCATCTCCTGGCGCCACGGCTCCGCCATCGTCCTTGCCGAAGCCAACGTCCTGCCCGACACCGACATGGATTACTTCGGCGCCGAAGGCGAACGCCTGCAGATGATGTTCAACTTCCAGGTCAATCAGCATCTCTTCTATGCGCTCGCCACCGCTGACACGCAACCGCTCATCCAGAGCCTCGCCTCCACACGCGCGCGTCCCGCCACCGCGCAGTGGGGACAGTTCCTCCGCAATCATGACGAGCTCGACCTCGGCCGCCTCAAACCCGCGCAGCGCGAAGCCTGCTTCGCCGCCTTTGCTCCTGACAAAGACATGCAGCTCTACAAGCGCGGCATTCGTCGCCGCCTAGCGCCCATGCTGCACGGCGACCGCCGCCGCCTCGAGATGGCGTACTCCCTGATGCTCTCGCTTCCCGGCACACCCGTCATTCGCTACGGCGACGAGATCGCCATGGGCGACGACCTCTCGCTCCCCGAACGCAACTCCTGCCGCACACCCATGCAGTGGTCGCGCGACGCGAACGCCGGCTTCACCACCAACCCGCATCCAAAGAACCCCGTCATCACCGGCGGAACCTACGGCTATGAACACGTCAACGTCGCCGACCAGCGCCGCGACCCCGACTCCTTCATGAACTGGATGGAGCGCATGATCCGCACGCGCAAAGAAACACCCGAAATCGGTTGGGGGGACTTCACGGTCCTCCCCTCACGTCGCGATGACGTCCTGATCCTTCGCTACACCTGGCAGGAAAACTCCGTCCTCATCATCCACAACTTCTCCGCCGATCCCGTCGAGCTCCGCTTCCGCTCCTCGGCCAAACCAACCGCCGGCAAGAAGGCAGGGAAGTCTCAGTCCACCAAACAGGTCGATACCTACCTGACCAATCTCCTCTCCAATGATCACAGCCAGTGCGACGCCAACGGGCGCCACCGCATCCTGCTCGAACCCTACGGCTACCGCTGGTTCCGCGTCGGCGGCCAGGACGATCTTCTTCACCGCGCCGCGACCTGACGGCCGCAGCCACAATCCGGGTGCCCCATCTTCGCGGCCGGAGGCCGCTAAGGTAGGCTATCGCGCGTGGTGGCGCGCGGGACGATATCCGACCTGCGTTCGCAGCATGCAACGAACTCGTTTGAACCCGATCACGCCCTCACCCGGCAACGGACTTCAGCCCTCCAGCCTCAAACCGTTTATGACCTTGCGTTGCTCTCCAGCAGCACTTCTTCTGTTCGCCCTCACCGCCCCGTCCCAAACTTCGTCGCCAACACCGCAAACCGCTCCCGCGAAATCCCCGACCGCGTCCCACGCCTCACAAAACGGGACCGAACCGAACGGCTCCGCTAACGCTCTCGTAAGGTCCACCATCCAAAACGAGCTCAACGCCATCGACAACGACCACACCCACTGGATGTACCAGTCGCAAACCCGCAAGAACGGCGTGATGCTCACCGAAGAGGTTGTTGAAACAACGCATGGCAATCTCGAGCGTGTGATCGCGCGCAATGGACAGCCTCTCAGTCCCGACGAGCAGAAGCAGGCCGACGAGAAAGCTCAGAAGTTCGTCAACGATACCGCCGCGCAACAGAAACAGCGCGGGGACCTCGACGCCGATGGTAAGAAGAGCAAAGAAATGCTGAAAATGCTGCCGGACGCGCTGATCTTCACCTACGCGGGTCATGAGGGAAACAGGACGAAGCTCACCTTCAAGCCCAATCCTGACTTCCATCCTCCATCGCGCGAAGCCAAGGTCTTCGCCGCCATGGAAGGCCAGATGGTGATCAACACCAAAGAGCACAGGCTGGTTGAGTTCTCCGGCCACCTCATGAAGCCCGTGAAGTTCGGCGGCGGCCTCCTCGGCGACCTCGACGCTGGCGGCACCTTCGATGTACGGCAGGAAGAAGCCGGCCCCGGACACTGGGAAATCTCGCTCCTGAAGGTGAACATCAAGGGCAAGGCGCTATTGTTCAAAACCATCAGCGAGCAACAGGACGAGCGGGATAGCCACTTCAAACGCGTCCCAAATAACCTGACCCTGGCTCAGGCATACGATCTGGCCATAAAGCAGCAGGCGCCCTCAGGAAAAACTCAAGCCGGCGATTGAATCTCCTAGTGCCTCCGGACGTCTTATCCTTGATACAGACGCCATGCCCAGCCAACTCCCGATTGCCATCTACTACGAGCAGCCCCACTGGTTCAAACCGCTCTTCGCCGAGCTCGACCGTCGTGGCACGCCCTACGTCAAGCTCTACGCGCCCGACCACTCCTGGTCCCCGGGCGAACATCCTGAAGAGCAGTACTCGCTCGTCTTCAATCGCATGTCACCCTCCGCCTGGAACCGCTCCAACGGCGACCAGATCTTCTACACGCTCGGCTTCCTCGAGCACCTTGAATACCGCGGCGTCAAAGTCATCAACGGCCGCAAAGCCTTCCAGTCCGAGCTCTCCAAAGCCGGCCAGCTCGTGCTCGCCGACTCCCTCGGCCTGCCCTACCCGAAGGCCCGTGTCATCCATCGCCCCGAACAAGCCCTCGCCGCCACCGAAGGTCTCCGCTGGCCGATCGTCGTAAAGCCGAACATTGGCGGCAGCGGCGCCGGCGTCAAGCGCTTCGATGGCGCCTCCCAGCTCCGCCACGCGATCGCCGAACCCAACGGCAGCCCAGACGCGCTCCAGTTCGGCCTCGACTCCACCGCACTCGTGCAGGAGTTCATTCCCGCGCAGGACGCACACATCGTCCGCGTCGAGGTCCTCAACGGCAAATATCTCTACGCCATCAAGGTCCACATCACCGGCGAGACCTTCGACCTCTGCCCCGCCGACATCTGCCGCACCACAACCGGCACCGATCTCAACCGCGCCGCCTGCGCCGTCGACGCTCCCAAAACCGGCATCACTGTGGAAGCCTTCACGCCGCCAGCCGACGCCATTCGCGACGTCGAACTCCTCATGAAGCACAGCGGCATCGACATCGGCGGCATCGAGTACATCACCGATTCCCGCCCCGGTCCTTTGGGAGAAGCCCAGCGCTACTACTACGACATCAACGCCCTCAGTAACTTCGTCGCCGACGGCCCCCGCGTCCTCGGCTTCGACCCCTTCGCCAAACTCGTCGACTGGCTCGAAGCCGAAGCCGGCATCACGACTGCCGTTCCGGCCTGATACTCACAACTGTTGTCCTGAGCCGAGGGCGAAGGCCCCCTGTATTTCTGTGGAGTATCGAGATGTTCCTTCGAAGCGCGAGCGCCATTCTTCTGCTGCTAACTGCAGCAAATGTCGCAAGCGGGCAGGGCCTGCAGTCGGTCGTTTCGCCCGGGAAAACTGATGCAGATGGTTGGCCGACTTCAGGAGCGAAACTTTGCCTCAAGGACCTGCCGAGCGTTTGCTTTCAGATGCCCGACGGAAGCGCAGGCGACGTCGCCTACCAGTTCGGGCTCGATCCGCATTCAAAACCGCTGAATTGGCCGGAAGGAAGAACGGCGCTAATTTTTGATGCAACGTTCTCCGCTGGAGGAAGCGGAAGCCTGACTCGTTACGCAATTGTTCGTGAGGACGGGAGCGGCTCGGCGGCGCACCTGTCAAATCTCCTGCCATACGTCGCCCTTACGAATAACAGCGATGAGGCTGTCTTGAACGAACCTCAGATATCGCCCTATCCGCTGTTGCTGACGGCAGATTTCATTTGGGACTTCAAAGCAGGCGAGACTCATTTCAGCCAGCACTATTTCATGATTGACGCATGGCAATTCGATCCGGAAAAAGACCGTTATGTTCTCGCTCTTTCATATAAGACCGCCAAGAAATACAACGGTCTCGATGCATCTGATTCCGTGAGTGTCCTCGATCCGGAGCGGCCGGAAATTCTTCATCGCCTTCGCTCTCTCAGTCCGAGATAGTAACCCTGTACCCTTACCTCATGCGCTACGGCTTCTGGCTTCCTGTCTTCGGCGGCTGGCTCCGCAACATCGACGACGAACAAATGCCCGCCACCTGGGACTACGTGCGCGACCTCTGCACGCGCGCTGAAGTTCTCGGCTACGACCTCACCCTCATCGCCGAGCTCAATTTGAACGACATCAAGGGCGTTGATGCCGACTCGCTCGATGCCCTGACCACCACCGCCGCGCTCGCCGCCGTCACCCGCAAGCTCGAGCTCATGGTCGCCGTCCGTCCGACCTTCCACAACCCTGCGCTGCTCGCCAAGCAGGCCGCTAATATCGACCGCATCAGCAACGGCCGTCTCACCCTCAACGTCGTCAGCTCCTGGTGGCGCGACGAAGCCACAAAATACGGCATTCCCTTCGATGAGCACGATAACCGCTACGCTCGCACCTCCGAGTGGCTCGACGTCCTCTCGAATTGCTGGTCCCAACAGGGGACTACCTTCAGCGGCCGCTTCTACCAAATCAACAACAACATCCTCTCGCCAAAACCCCTGCCGCGCCGCACCTACTCGCGCGCTCCGGAAGGCCTCACCCGCCCCACACTCTACGCCGGCGGCGAATCCGAGACCGCGAAGAATCTCATTGCCGCCAAATGTGACGCCTACCTGATGCACGGTGACGATCCGAACACCATCGCCGCCAAAGTCGCCGACATGAAGCAACGCCGCGCACAACACTCCGATCTTCCGCCGCTCATCTTCGGCGTCACCGGCTACTGCATCGTGCGCGACTCCGAAGCCGAAGCAAACAGGGAAGTGGAACGCATCACCTCCCAGCCCGACCCCACGCAATCGCCCGCGGGCTTTGCGAACTTTCAGCAGTGGATCACCGGATCGCAACTCGAGAAGAAGCTCTCGCTGCGCGACTACTCCGTCTCCAATCGCGGTTTGCACTCCGGCCTCATCGGCACACCGGAGCAAGTCAAGCAACGCCTCGCCGACTTCGAAGGTGCCGGCTGCTCACTCGTGCTCCTGCAAAGCTCTCCGCAGCACGACGAAATGGCTCGCTTCGCCGCGCAAGTTATGCACTAAATTTGCGCCGATCTGATAGCCTTCGTCGCAATGGCTGCGACCGCCACACCGTGGTACAAGCGCCGCGTCCCCCGCTCGGCACACCTGGCTTCCATTCCGCTCAGCCGGTTATGGATGCTTCTTCTTGCGGCATTTCTTCTCTTCTCCATCTTCGGCTTCTACACCGACCTGTTGAACCACGGCACATTGCCCTACGCAGTCGCTTTTCTGGTTTCGGTCCTCAGCGGCTTCAACGCCGTGCTCTGGATCCTGGTCGTGTCCCGTCTGCCGGCCGTGTTCATTCCTTTACTGATTGTCCTTCAGTTCTTTATCGGACCGGCCAGCAACAAGGGCGCTAATTGGATGATGCGGGTCTTCCATCTGCACGAAGTCCCTTCCGCCCAGGGCGTTCACTTCTCCGCCACCTGCATTCTTGTCCTCACCATCGTCTCTCATTTCTTCTTCACAACCTTCATCCGCACGGAGGGAAGGCGGTCAATGATTCTTCAGAACCAGCTTGAACTCGCGCACAGCATTCAGCGAACGCTCGTTCCCACCCTCGAAATTCGCATGCCACGCTTCGAGCTCTATGGAATCTCGCAACCCAGTGAAAAGGTAGGCGGCGATCTCGTCGACGCGGTATCGCTCGAAAACGGCGATCTCATCGCCTTCCTCGCGGACATCACGGGGCACGGTCTCGCCGCGAGTATCCTCATGGGCCGCGTCAAGACCGCGGCTCGCACGGCACTGCTTGACGCCGGCGAACGCGAGCCTCAGGAGACAATCCCGCTGCTTCTGAACCGCCTCAACACAGTTCTGCCACAGGTTAAAGAATCTCAGCTGTACGCCACCTTCACCGGCTTCCGCTTCGGTGCGGACGGCAGTGTCTTCTGCGCGCTCGCCGCCAGCCCTCCGGTGGTTCACTGGCATGCTTCCGCGCAATCGATCTCGCATTGCCAGGAGCCGCAGTTTCCCGTTGGCCTGCTGCCTCAGTCGCACTTCGATGGCTTCTCACTAGATGCCGCAACCGGCGATCTCTTCGTCGTCGCCACCGACGGAATCCTCGAAGTGGCTGACAAGCACGGAGAGGAGTTTGGCCTGGAACGCCTCAATCAGGTGGTCGCTTCCGGAGCGCGTGATCCCTTGCCACAGCTCGCTGCGAGGATTCTCGCCGCCGCGCGCAGCTACGGCCGGCAACTCGATGACCAGACCATCCTGCTGGTCCGGCGCCTGTGATTGGGCCGCACAAAAAACAGACCTCGCACAGAGGCGAGGTCTGTCGTTGATCAAGCTGTTTTCTATTAGCTCTGGAACAACCGACGGCGCATCATGCCCGCCGCGCCCAGGATGCCAGTCCCCAGCAACATCAGGCTGGACGGCTCCGGCACGGCAGTGCTGCCAGGCAGAACGTGCACATCGCTCAGCAATAACGCTCCGTCCGTACCGCCCGGAGTCGTCGACGAAAACTCAAGCGTCTCCATGGCAGATGTTGCAACAAAGCTGTCACTGAATGAGTGAAAGAGAACCGAATCTCCCACCGGAGTTACCGCGGTCGGCCCCGAGAGTGTTGAGCCGCCCACCAGGACCGTCAGCGACGGTGTCGCATTGCAGCAGTTGTCGCCGGTTAGATCGCGTGCGTTGTCCATGAAGGTCAACGTGTACGTCTGACCTGCATTCAGTCCGGTCAGCGTGGTGCTGAACGAACCATCCGCCTGGATGAACCCGGCCGTAGTATCGCCGGACGGCAAACTGCCGTTGTTCCAAAAACCGCTTGTGTTGTAAACCGTGGATCCCGTCGCACCGGTGCTGGTCCAGCCCGGAACAGCACCGTAGCCAGGAACGCCATTCGATGGGCTGAAATTCGGGTTCGTGACGTCGGCCCGTGCCGCCAATCCTAAACCCGCAAACATAAGTACTGCTGCCATGACACGTAACCGCATATTGACCCCCGTTGTGAACTGCTGCTGCATAATCCTGCACGACTGCTCCTTTTGAAACAATCAAAATCTTGCTAGGTTGCCACACACTTGGGAGTAACAATGGTAACCACACGATAGTTATTTCAGTTACCCAAAACTTCGTTACGAATGGGGTTTCGTTTTACTTCAAAGCGCAACTGCCCTAACCTGAATTGCATATGTCGGGTTACCTTTTTTCGAGCCGCCGCCGTTTTCTCCGCTCCAGCGCCACCGCCTCGGCGCTTGCCATCCCCGCAATCCGGGCTCTCGCCCAGGCCAGCGCGCCCGCGACGCTCACTATCCAGGTGGAACAGCCCGGCCCGGCACTGCCAGCGAACTACATCGGGCTCTCCTATGAGATCGAGCAGCTCTCCGACCCGTCCTTTTTCTCACCCGCCAATACCGGCCTGATCGAGCAGTTCCGCGCGCTCTCCCGTAACGGCGTCCTCCGTCTCGGCGGTAACACCTCGGACGTCGGCTGGTGGAAGCCGAAGCCCGACAGCAAGCAGCCTCCGCTGCCGTCGAATGTCGTGCTCCAGACTCCGCAAGGCGAACGCTCGCCCATGGATCTCGCCTACGCCGTCACACCCGAAGCCGTCCGCAACCTGCGCGCCTTTCTCGACGCGACCGGCTGGACCTGCCTCTACGGCATCAATCTCGGCTCCAGCACGCCGGCACGCGCGGCCGACGAAGCTGAATTCGTCCACAAGACTCTCGGTCCCCGACTCGAATACTTCCAGATCGGCAACGAGCCCGACGGCTTCGGTCGCCGCTTTCGCGACAAGAACACCTGGGACGCGAACGCCTACTTCAACGACTGGCTCGCCGCCGCAAACGCCATTCGCGCACGCGTGCCTTCCGCGCGCTTCGGCATGCCCGATGTCGCCAGCAAAGTTTCATGGTTCCCCACCATCGCCGACCGTCTCTCCGCGCTCAAGGAGCGGCCCGACGTCGTCGCCCTCACGCATCACTATTACTTCACCGGTCCGCCATCGAACCCCAAGGCCAACATCAACGATCTTCTGCACCCTGACCCACGCGTCACCCGCGACGCAGCCATCGCCCGCGCCGCCGCGCAGAAGCTCGGCACCCAGTACCGCATGACCGAAGGCAACAGTTGCTATCGCGGCGGCAAGCCGGGCTTCTCTGACGTCTTCGCCGCCACGCTCTGGTCGGCTGATTACTGTCTCCTGCTCGCCTCGCTCGGCTACTCCGGCGTAAACCTTCACGGCGGCAGCGCCAGGCAGGTTGCCAACTCTCTCGGCGGACGGCTTCCCGGCGACGCCCTGATCTCCAACCCGAATGAGGTCCACCCACGCCCGTTCTACACGCCGATCGCCGACATCAACGGCCAGTACGTCGCCGAGCCCACCTTCTACGGTCTGCGATTCGCCGGCCACCTCGCCGGAGGCATCATGCTTCCTCTGACCTTCAACCCGGGCGCTGTCAACGCAACCGCCTACGCCGCGAAGCTCCCCACCGGCCAGACCGTCGTCGCGATCATCAACAAGGACGCCGATCATCCGCTCCACATCGATCTTGCTGGCTACAGCGTCGGCCGCACGCTCACCGCGCAATCGCTCGCATCGCGCACCGTCGAAGATCGCGAAGCCGCAGGCAATCGCGAAGCCTCAACCGTTCCGCCCGCCACGGCGATGCTCCTCTACAGCTCCCGCTGATTCGCTGCGCGCAAACACGGGCGTCCTTCGGGACGCCCTTTCACTTGCTCGCAGTCCGACTCCCGCCCGGTCCCCAGATCCGGAACTCGCCCGAACAATGCATCATGCTCATCAGGTACAGCATCCCGTCGTAGTAGCGCTGCTCACCGGACGGCATCGGCATCGCCCACAACGCATCCACGAACGCATCGGCGCCCTTGCCTTTGCTCGCCGCCAGGCTTCCCACCGCAGCCGTCGCCACCATGCCGGGCGAGTGCCGCTCCGACAGCGGCTTGCCATCCAGCGTATACCGGTCGACAAACCGGTCGATGCCCTGGCTCACCAGAAACCGCTGATACCGGTCGCTCAGCACCGGCCCATCCGCGCCTTTCCGCCACCACGAATAATCCACCGACCAGTTACTCACGCTGCGCCACGAGTCATAGCCAAACTGCACCGGCTTCTTATCCCACCCCATCGCAGGCGTCGCATCGAAGTTCGCGCGGTCCGGCGTCAATGCCGTCTCGGGCCCTGTGACCTTCGCGAAAAATCCGCGACTCACCTCCGCCGCACGCGCCCAGAACGCACGATCCTCCACCGGTCCCCACCGCGCCCACAGCTCGTAAAACGCGGGCAGGTGATAGCTCGGATCGGTCGTCTGGTTCTGCACATTCGGCACAAACAGAATCATCGTATGCTGCTCATTCACCATCGGCCCGATCGTCTCGGTCCACGGTCCGCGCGGCCGTGGAAACACCGGCGGCTTCGGCGCCGGCTCTCCCTTCGCCGCGGCCTCTGCCGTTGCTTTCGCGGCGGCCTTCTCACGCGCCGTCTCGTTCGGGCTCGGCCAGGGATGATCCGGCATCACGAACGGCGGATCCTGCGGATGAATCCGGAACGGCCCTGTTCCGCTCAGCACCGGATGGTGCCGCATCCCGCGCAAAATTCGGTCCGCCTCAGCCTGGTAGTTATAGATCCCTTTGCCATTGCCCCAGCGGTTCGCTGCAAAGTACAGCGACATCACGAAGTACTCTTCTCCATCCGGCGCCGGACCTGTGGAGCGCGGCGTTCCATCCGTGTTCATCGACCACGCAAAGTACCCCACGCTCGGGTTCTTCGGGTCGGTAATCAGCATGTACGTGTGCGCCCAGTTCCATATCGCATCGAACTCATGTTTCTTATTCAGCTCGACAGCGATCATCATGCCGTAGCTCATGCCCTCCGTGCGCGCATCGTTGTTCGCCCAATCGGTGATGTACGCCAGCGGCCCGTTCTCATTCTCCCCCGCCTCGAAGTACACCGACTGCGTCTGCGGATCGCCATGAAAGAACTGCTGAAACGCCGCCTCGATTCTGGCGTGAGTCTCCGCCGGTGAATGTCCATGCTCGGCAAACATGTCGCGATAGCGCCCGGTTTTATACGCTCCATCCCCATCACTCGGCGACTGCGCGAAACCCACGCCCGACACAATCGCCGCAACAACCAGAATCAACACTCTTCGCATCAACGATCGTCTTCTTTCGCGCATGAACCCACCTTACATGCGCCGAATTTCTTGCGCCGAAAATCAAAATGGGCGCCCTCATCAGGGCGCCCATTTCGGTGATTCTCTCTCAGCTTTAGAAGCGGATGAACGCCTCAAACTGATAGATACGTGGCTGATTTTCCTGGGCCGTCACCTGACCGAACGTGGAGCTGGTCCAGTCGGTAACGACTGTGTGGTTCGGTCCGCTTCCACCCAGGACCGGATGGTTCAACGCGTTGATCAAATCGAGGCGGAACTGCAGAGCCAGTGGCTCGTACAGCTTCGACAGGGAGAAATTGCGCTGTACGGCTGCATCGAGCTGGTTCAGGAAGTCGCTTCGAAGGTTGTCGAACCGGATCGGCAGAGTGCGAATCTGGTACGAGTTTCCGTAGACGGGGTTTGTCAGGCTCGCCACGTCTTGGCCAGACGTTAGAGTGGAGGCCTTGTTTGCCCAAAGCGAGGTGTTGAACCAGGTGCCTTTTGCGCTGTTCTTATAACCGCTGCGACCCCAGGCGGAATTCCCGGGGCTACCCGACCCAAGGTATACGGGAAGGGTAGAGGACGGATCGAACTCCAGCGGCTGACCGCTCTGCACCTGGTAGACGCCCTGGACCTGCCATCCGCCTACGATTTGTGAAAGCACCCCTCCGTTGGCCAGGTAGTCCCGACCCCGTCCGAAGGGCAACTCATAGATGCCGCCGGTCGAGAATCGGAAGGTGCGATCGTTCGCCGACAGCCCATACCATGGCTGCGGATCGCTCGGGTTCAGGTACTGCGTCGCATCCAGCGACTTCGACCATGTGAAAGCGGAGGTTACGCTGGCGCCATGCGTGAACCGGCGGGTCAACTGTGCCTGGAATGAGTGATAGATCGAGGATCCACTCGTAATGTACGCCGAAACGTCGGTGAACTCCGGATACGGCCTCAGCAGCTGGCTGACCCCGAGATTCGATGAGGAGCCCAGCGAAACCGTGCTCGGAGCGATCCCCTTGAAGGGGTTCGGGACCTGAGCCGACATCGCAGTATTCTCGGTGACATCCGATCCATTCGTGAACGTCGAGAGGTACTGCTGCGGAACCGCGTCGAAGTCCTTCTGGATGGGAAGGTGCAGACCGTGGTTGCCGACATAAGCGATGTCTGCCAGCCAGGCACCGAACTGATGCTGAATATCGAAGCTCCACCGCATGTTGTACGGGGTCTTCGGATTCAGAGGCTGGAAGGTCACCGACTGGCCGAGGTACGTCTCCAGCCCGAGCGAGCTGCCGGTCGGCTGCGCGATGCCGTTCGGGAACGGATTCGCCAGCGTGTAACCGCCGTTGGCTGTTTCATAGGCGTACGTCTGCCCCGATCCCGGAACCTGGTTCGCGATTCCGCTGACCGACGTCGCCTGCGTAAAGCCCTGCTGCGGCAGCAGGAACGTGCTCGTCGATCCGGCATTGCCGCCAGACAGATAGAACGTGGACAGCGAATCGTCGAAGATGCCGAAGCCTCCCCGAACCACCGTGTTCTGTGCAACCTCATAGGAGAAGCCCGCACGCGGGAGCATGTTGATGATTTGCGTGTGATAGTCCTGATTCCCCGACAGCGGTGTCGACGGATCGCCCAGGAAGCGCAGACCTCCGGTCGTGGGCAGGCTGCTCGGCATTGCTGCGGGCAGGTTCGGGATTGTGGCCGCCTTGTACACCTTCGCCGCAGATACGCTGGCCGGATTTGTCGCCCCGAAGTCAAAGTACGTGTTCGCCTTGTCGTTGCGCTCGTTGTTCGGTCCCTCGTACTCGAAGCGCAGACCGAGGTTCACGGTCAGGTTCGTCAGCGGCTTCCAGTCGTCCTGGATCCACTCGGCCATGTAGTTCGACCGCGACGCCAGATCGGAGTTGATCGTTACCGCCGAGGAATTCGGCAGGCCGTACAGGAACTGCGCCAGGCCGAAGCCGAGCGACTGCGCCGACGTGATTGAGCTTGCGGTCACGTAAGAGCCGTTGTTCTGGTAACGTCCGTTGCCCTGGGTTGTGATACCTGCATTGGTGTTGTACATGCGGTACTCATAGCCCATGCGCAGGAAGTGCTTGCCCCACAGGCGGCTCACCTGGATCGAGCCCAGCGTCACGTCATCGTGCGAGAGCACGCCGTTGTCTGAGTTCAGCGAGGTATCCCCCGTGATATCGATGCGCGGGAAAGCCTGCGCATTCGGGCCCATGTTGTTTACGAGGTAGCTAGGCATGCCGATCGACGTCGGGTTCAGCAAGCCCTGCGAGGTCACAACGTTCTGATTCACGAACCGCGTCCACGTCAGGTGCGCCTCGACCACAGTCTGCGGACTGAGGGTAAAGATGTAGCCAAGTGCAATGCCCTTGTTCAGATACGTCAGCGAGGTTCCGCTCACCGGAGCGAAGTACGTGTTCTTCGCAGGCTGCAGACGACGGCTCTGCACCCAGTGTCCATACAGCGTCTGCCTGTTCGACAAGTTGAAGTCGCTCCGGACGATGTACGCGTAGTAGTGATCCGGTTCAGCCTTGGAGTAGGCGTAGTTGCCGCCGCCAACTGTCAGCGGCGTCGTATTCGGCTCGGGATAATACTTCAGCGCCGCCTTCGCGATCGCGCTTACCGCGCTTGCCGGGATCAGGTTGCCCGCAATCGGCGAACGAACGATGCAGGTCTTGCCGCTGCCGCAGATCGGTCCGCCCGTCGTCACCACGCCAGAGGTCGGATCGTAGAGCTGGAACTTGTTGGTCGTGCCCGCCGGGTGCGAAGTATCCAGCGCATACAGCTCCGAAAAGTCATAGTAGCCGGACGTCGTCTCGCCGCGCTCTGCCTTGGTGGGAACCGTCAACAGCTGCACGTTCGGGGTTGCCGACTGGCTATGCTCATAGCCCGTGAAGAAGAACCACTTGTCCTTCCAGATCGGTCCGCCCACCGCGCCGCCTTCGCGCATCCACGAAGCCTTCGCCGGCGTCGAGGTTGCAGTGTGCCAGTAATTCGTGTTCAGGTCAGGGTTCTGATACGACGCGAACGCCACGCCATGAAACGTGTTCGTTCCGCTCTTCAGCGACGTATTCACAAACCCGCCCGACGAGTGACCTTCCGTCGCGTCGTACGAGGACGTCTCCACCTTGTACTGTCCGATGAACTCCGTCGAAGGTGTATACGCCGAAAAACGAATGCGGTTATCCGGTGCACCGTCCAGCCGGTACTCCATCGAGTTAAGCACCGATCCGTTCACCGACACCGTCGCCGTGCTGCTGTCATAGGAGTGAATGTTCGGGTTCACACCGCTCACCAGGATGCCCGGCGCCAGCGTCTCCAGCGTGAACGGGTTGCTGTACACCAGCGGCAGCTCCTGAATCGACTTCTCCTCCACGATCGTGCCGAGCGTCGCCGTTGACGTCTGCAGCTGCTGAACACCCGTCTCCACCTCTACCGTCTCGCTCGTCGAGCCGATCGGCAGGCTGATGTTCTGCTGGTTCGTCTGGTTCACGTCCACAACCGTGTGCACGCGCTCCGTCTTTTTGAATCCCTCGCGGTCAACCGTGATGGTGTAGCTGCCGGGGTTCAGGTCGGCGAACGTATAGTTTCCATCCGAGTTCGTCTTCGCCGTCTGAACCACACCCGTCGCTTCGTTCTTCAGCTGCACGACTGTGTCAGGCAGAATGGCTCCCGTATCGTCCGTCACATGACCGGCGATACCTCCGCGTTCCGTTTGCCCCAGGGCATATCCCGCGAACCCGGTAATCAGCAGTCCCAGAACCAGGGCGCGCAAAACCATTCGCATTCCCGATCCGCGCGCTCGTCCCAATCCTGTAAGACACAAAAGCACGGTTGCCAGCATCGCGGCCAGCCGTGTCATTCGTCCATTCATTTGCATGTCACTGCTCCTTAGTACTGCCGAAAGAAATTCATATCGGAACACTGTCCGTTTCGAAAAACCCGCAACTACGCTGGCAGAGATCGCCACTGTCGTTCAGTTTGTGCTGTCAGCGCATGTGATCTAACCGACATAAGCCAGTCCGGCTTAGGCTCCGGTTCTGGGAGATTGTGGGGCTGACCACCGCCGGGGATTATTTCCTGCCGGACACATACCTGTCAAACAGCTTCTGCTTATGCCCCTCCAGCCGCTTCAGCCCATCCGCCGCACCTCGCCGATCTGTCAGGCAGCCAGCCGACCCCATTCCGAGTTGATACGTAGAACCTATTTGTCTCTTGACAGCAAAATCCCTGTAAGCGCACCATTTCCGGGAAAATTAGACGTCAAATCTGCGCCGTATGTAGTCATACCGATTCGACCAAAACTCTTCGAATCGCTTCTCACAAGCACCTCGGCGGTGCTGGATCGAAGAGGCGGCAGAACACACAAGACGAAGATCCAGTTGGTTCCTTTGGAGGCGATGTATGAAGCTGTTTCACCCCCGCAAACATGGGCTCTCGACCTTGCTGCAACTCGTTGCCCTCACCGTCTTCGCTCTTCTCCTTCCCTCGCTAACCGCCCAGATCGCCGGCACCGGAACCATCCAGGGCACAGTCACGGACCAGACCGGAGCGTTCATCCCCAAGGCCACCGTCACGCTGACCGAGCAATCCACCCAGGTCGCGCGCACCATCAGCACGGATGAGAGCGGCGTTTACGTCTTCCCCAACATCAAGCCCGGAACCTACACGGTCGCGATCGCCGCGCCTGGATTCGCCAACTTCGCGCAGAAGAACAACGTCCTCGAGGTCGGCAGCAACATCGCGGTCAACGTCCAGATGAAGGTCGCCGGCGCCAAAGGCGAGAGCGTGGAGGTCTCCGCCAATGGCCTGGCGCTTCAGACCGAGGACGTCTCCTACAAGCAGACCATCGACGCCAAAGAAATCACCGAGCTCCCGCTCAACTCCGCCTCCCGCCAGATCACTGGCCTGCTTACCATGTCAGGCGGCACCAACCCCGCTCCGGCCGGCGACTTCACCGGCAGCAAATACTCCTATCAGACCATCTCTATCTCGGTCGCCGGTGGCAGCGGCAACACCACGCTCTGGCGGCTCGATGGCGGCGACAACAACGACTACATGGGTAATGGCAACCTGCCGTTCCCGTTCCCCGACGCTGTCAGCCAGTTCTCCGTCGAGTCCAGCGTGCTCGGCGCGCAGGACGGCATGCACTCCGGCGGCCTGGTCAACGTCGTCACCCGCTCCGGCACCAACACCTATCACGGCTCCGCGTTCGAGTTCATCCGCAACAACTTCCTCGACGCCTCGAACTTCTTCGCCTCATGCACACCGGTCGCGCCGGCCAAGACCTGCAGCCCCAAGGACACTCTCCACCAGAACCAGTACGGTGGCACCTTCGGCGGCCGCATTCTTCGCGATAGGCTCTTCGCCTTCGCCGGCTATCAGCGCCTCAAGGCCGACCAATCCAGCGCCGCCACCAAGGCAACCGTCCCCACCGCCGCTAACCTTCTCGGCGATTTCTCCGTTACCGACCCGCCGCCCGGATCCACCAACACCACCTGCGGCAAGCCCGTGCAACTCTATGACCCGATCACCGGCGCGCTGCTCCCGGGCAACAAATATCCCACTCCGCCGACCTTCAACGCCGCGTCGCTCGCGCTTCAGAAATTGCTACCCAAGATCGATCCCAGCTACGACACCGGCAACTGCGGATTCGTCTCCTACGCCATCCCCAACGAGCAGTTCGACAACGAGTTCGTCACCCGCGTCGACTTCACCATCAACGACAAGAATCACTTCTACGCGCGCTACTTCATCGACGGCTATCAGTCGCCCGCGTTCTTCTCCCCCACCAACATCCTCATCACCACGCAATCCGGCAACGTCGAGCGCGTCCAGACCTACACCATGGGCGAGGATTGGACCGTCGACTCGAACATCGTGAACTCCGCGCATGCCACGCTGCTGCGCCGCAGCAACAATCGCGGCTACGCTGCCAACGACATCAATGCGAACACGCTCGGCGTCTCGCTCTACCAGGCCGAACCCAACGGCCTGCAGATGTCCGAGGGCAAATTCACTATCGGCGGCGGCACCAACTCCGTCTCGCACTTCAACGACAACACCCTCGCGCTTGACGACGACATCACCATGCTGCACGGCAAGCATCAGTTCGTCTTCGGCGGCGAGTTCGTCTGGAACCAGCTCAATATCTCCAACGCCTACGAATCCAACGGCACCTTTACCTTCAACGGCACCTTCAGCGGCAGCGGCCCGCAGGGAGGCAGTAAGGTCGGCGACCAGAACCTCGACTTCCTCATGGGCACGCTCTCTGCCTTCCAGCAGAGCAAGATGCAGCAGAACGCCCTCCGCGCTCCCATCCCCAGCATCTACTTCCAGGACACCTACCACGCCACCAAGCAGCTCACTGTTATCGCCGGCATCCGCTGGAGCCCTGAGTGGCTGCCCTTCGATGTCTTCAACCGCGGCACCGTGTTCAACTACAACGCCTTCCTCGCCAACCAGGTCTCTAAGGTCTATCCCAACGCCCCCGCCGGCACGTTCTTCTATGGCGATCCCGGCGTCCCGCGCGCCTTCACCGAGGCCTCACCCTGGCAGTTCTCGCCCAACGTCGGCCTTGCCTATGACATCAGCGGAAAGGGAACCAGCGTCATTCGCGCCGGTTTCGAAATCATCTACGATCAGGTGAACTTCTTCACCGGGCAGCGCACGCAGCAGAACCCGCCCTTCGCCACAGCCATCAGCCAGATCCAGACCTCCACCTCAGGGCCCATCAATTTCGCGGCGCCCTGGTCCGCTGGATCGATTACCACCAGCCCGTTCCCGCAGCCCGCTGTTCCCACACCCGCGCAGGCGCAGTTCTTCCCGCAGTCGCAGTACATTGTCCTCCCCACGCAGTTCAAGCCCTCCTACACCGAGCAGTGGACCGCCAGCGTGCAGCACCAGTTCCCGCATGACTGGCAGATGCAGGTCGACTACATCGGCAACCACACCGTGCACGATCCGATGGGCACTCCACTCAGCCCGGCCATCTACGTTCCCGGCAACTGGGGTCCGGGCGGCACTGGCTGCCCGGGTGTCGTCACTACCGGCCCCGCAGGCAAGCCTGCCGGAGCGGCTGGCACACCATGCTCCACTGTCGCCAACCAGGCGCAGCGCTTCGCCCTCACCGTCGCCAACCCCGCCCAAGGCAACCAGTACCTCGGTGGCGGCGGCGGCTCCGTCATGGTCAATGACATCGGCATGGCCAACTACAACGGCATGATCGCCACCCTGCAGCACCGGCTGTCCAACACCTTCAGCGTGCTCGCCAACTACACCTGGTCCAAGTGCCTCAACATCTACGACGCTCAGGGCGATTACGCCGGCACCAACGTCGAGAACCCCAACGACATCTCCCGCGACTACGGCCCCTGCGGCTCCGACTTCCGCAACGTCACCAACCTCGTCCTCGTGCTCCGCTCCAACTTCCACTCGATGCCCGCTGCCGCGCGCTACGCAATCAACGGATGGGAGTTCGCCGGCGGTCCCCACATCTCCAGTGGCGTTCCGTTCACCGTCACCACCGGCACTGACATCTCCCTCACCGACATCGGCAACGATCGTCCCAACCTCGTCCCAGGCCAGCCCATCTACCTCCATACCGCCATCCGCTCCGGCACTGGCGGAGTGAACAGGTCGTACCTCAACCCCGCAGCCTTCTGCGCCACCTCGACCACTGCCAGCCCGTGCCCTGATCCCGTCGCTCCCGGCACCTACGGCGACATCGGCCGCAACTCATTCCGTGGTCCGCGGATCTACAACTTCGACGCGCAGGTCTCCCGCGTCTTCCCCATCCACGAGCGCCTCGCGATGCAGCTTCGTCTTGAGGCCTTCAACCTGCTCAACCACCCCGACTTCAACCCACCCTCCGGCGCCACCACCGGTACCATGGCCGGAAACAGCGGCAGCGCCGCAGCCCTCAGCTCCTCCACCTTCGGCCAGATCTCCTCCACTATCAACACCGCACGCGTCTTCCAGGGCTCTATCAAGCTCAGCTTCTAGCCTCCATGCCGTGCTCGCCCCTCTGGCCCTGCTCCTCACAAGCAGGGCTTCTTTCTCTTCCCGCCCTCCTGATCCCTGTTCCCTGATCCCTGTTCTCTCCTCCCCCATTACCTTCGCGCACCCGCCCGTCATCTCTCCACAGAGCCTCCGCCAGCTACACTCATCGTTACTATGTGCGGAATTGTCGGATACATCGGCCCCAAACCTTGCGTCCCCGTCATCATGGAGGGACTCGCCCGCCTCGAATACCGCGGCTACGACTCAGCCGGCATCGCCGTCGCCGGCGGCCCGGAGGGTCTGCAGCTTCGCCGCGCCCCCGGCAAGCTCCGCAATCTCGACGCGATCCTCGGCCGCGATCCCGTCGCCGGAACCTACGGCATCGGTCACACCCGCTGGGCCACGCACGGCCGCCCCACCGAGGAGAACGCCCATCCGCACCGCGATGGCACCGGCACACTCGTCGTCGTCCACAACGGCATCGTCGAAAACTACCTCACCCTCAAGCACGAGCTCATCGCCAAGGGCCACACCTTCGCCTCCGAAACCGACACCGAGATCATCGCCCACCTCATTCAGGACGAACTGGAGAGAGCGGCGAAGTCGGGTGCCCCACCCTCGACGCGCAGCGGCAGGGTGGGGTCCTCCCATTCCGCCACAGACGCCGACGACTCCAACGAATCCGTCACCGTCCTCGAATCCGCAATCCCCAGCGCGATTCCTCTCGAAGAGGCAGTGAGACGCGCCGCCCGCCGCATGACCGGCGCCTTCGCCATCGGCGTCCTCTCCGCCAACGAGCCCGACAAGATGGTCGCCGCCCGCATGGGCCCGCCCATCGTCCTCGGCCTCGGCGACGGCGAATTCTTCCTCGCCTCCGACGTCCCCGGCATCCTCCACCACACCCGCACCATCTACTTCCTCGCCGACAACGAAGTCGCCACCCTCACCACCTCCGGCATCGCCCTCACCGACTTCCACGGCAACCCCCGCACCCTCTCCCCGCAGCGCATCACCTGGGACCCCATCCAGGCCGAAAAAGCCGGCTACAAGCACTTCATGCTTAAGGAGATCAACGAGCAGCCGCGCGCCGTCCGCGACACCACCCTCGGCCGCGTCTCC
This sequence comes from Acidobacteriaceae bacterium, assembly GCA_035651235.1. Lineage (GTDB taxonomy): Bacteria > Acidobacteriota > Terriglobia > Terriglobales > Acidobacteriaceae > Granulicella. The sequence goes on along the minus strand of DASRGC010000024.1, from coordinate 37,271 downwards.
TTCGACACCGGCCGCGTCCACCTCGGCGACATGGCCCTCTCCGACGCCGACCTCCGCTCCGCCACCAACATCACCATCGCCGCCTGCGGCACCTCCTGGCACGCCGGCCTCGCCGGCAAGTTCATGATCGAACGCCTCGCGCGCCTCCCCGTCGACGTCGACTACGCCTCCGAGTACCGCTACCGCGACCCCATCCCCAACCCCAACACCCTCGGCCTCCTCATCACCCAGTCCGGCGAAACCGCCGACACCATCGCCGCCCAGCAGCAGCTCATCGGCAACGGCTCCAAGACCCTCGCCATCTGCAATGTCGTCGGCTCCGCCGTCACCCGCCTCGCCGCCGGCACCATCACCACCAACGCCGGACCGGAGATCGGCGTCGCTTCCACCAAAGCCTTCACTGCGCAGCTCACCGCGCTCTTCACCCTTGCCTTGCACTTGGCACAAGTCCGCGGCACCATCTCCGACGAACAATCCCGCCATCTCGCAACCGAACTCTCCCTCATCCCGAACAAGCTCGAGACCGTCCTCCGCTCCACCGACGACCTCACCGCCACGCTCGCCAAGGAGTTCTACAACGCGCGCGATTTCCTCTTCCTCGGCCGCGGCATCCACTACCCCATCGCCCTCGAAGGCGCCCTCAAGCTCAAGGAGATCTCCTACATCCACGCCGAGGGCTACCCCGCCGGCGAGATGAAGCACGGCCCCAACGCCCTCATCGACGAAACCCTCCCCGTCGTCGTCATCGCCACGCAGGACCCCGCCGACCCCGCCTCCGTCCTCAAGTACGAAAAAACCCTCAGCAACATCCAGGAGGTCACCGCCCGCAGCGGCCGCGTCATCGCCATCGCCACCGAAGGCGACAAGCACATCCACCAGCTCGTCGAGCACGTTCTAGAAATCCCCGCCGCCCCCGACCTGCTCCTGCCCATCCTCGAAGTCGTCCCCCTCCAACTCCTCGCCTACCACATCGCCGTCCGGAGAGGCTGCGACGTCGACCAACCGAGAAATCTGGCGAAGAGTGTGACTGTGGAGTAATTCGCTCCTTCCTGTATATTGCTGCTGATCGGAGCATTCAAATGCAAATGGGGCTGGCTTCTTCGTGAGCTACTGGGACGACCGCGTTCGAAATCATCGCTTATGGGCCGAGATGACCAGTCTCGGCTCAGCAATTGACGAAGCTTTGAAAAGAGCTAATGGCGCTGAACAGGCCACTGTGTCAATCGAAAGAATCAGGGCGGTCCTGGCCTATATCGGAAAGCGCGCGGCGGCCGCAGACCCGTTGCTGACCAGCGTCCCGACGCTTGAGGGCATCGCTAATGGTTTCGTCGGTGTTCGCAATGAACTTCAAAACTACGCCGCGAACGGGAACGTTGCCCATCTCACAAATGCCAGTGTGCCGACGGACAATGCCCTGAGTTCTGCAGCAACGCTTCCGGTGACTGAAAGTCCCGAGGAGCTAGGGCAGCTGATTAGTGCAAGCATCTCCTATCGAGAGCAGATTGAACAGGCATCCACAAGCGCCCGGACGGCGTACCAGGAGGCCGTCGCTGATGCGAGTGCGTTTCAAAAACAGATCGATGCGGTAAAGAGTAGCCTAGACGCCGAGGTCCAAAAGGTAAATAGGCTTGGATCGGATTATCAATCGCAGTTCTCCACGTCACAGGAGAGCCGAAATAACGAGTTCGCATCGGTTATGCGAACCGCGCAACAGGACATACTAAGGCTTCAGAATGAATATCAGGTGCAGTTCACAGCCGGACAAGAGAAGCGAACTCAAGAATCTTCAGACCTACTCGAAGATCAGCGTACAAAGTTCGCTGCGCAAGCCGAGAACCTGAAACAGCTCACAGCCGACATCACCTCGAACACGCGGGCAGACTTAGCTGCTTTAGAGCGCTCATTTAAGGAGAGTGCCGAAGACGCAATTAGGGAGATTGCCGAGAAGCAAAGGCACGTAGAAAAGTTAGTCGGCGTAATAGGAAATCTAGGAGTAACGTCCGGCTATCTGCGGGCGGCAAATAGCGCGAAGTGGGCGATGTGGCTGTGGCAGTTTTTGACGGTTAGCTCATTAGTCACATTGACGGTGCTGGCATACAAAACCCTGCACGTGATTGAAGACAACAAAGGTGCTATGAACTGGATCGGCTTTGCTGGTCGCGTGCTATTGCTTGTCTCCGTCGGCGCCATCGCAGGGTACAGCGCCTTCCAAGCCGATAAGTTATTCGCCGACGAGAAGCGCAACAGAAAATTGGCTCTCGAACTCGAAGCAATCGGACCGTATCTCGCTCCGCTACCACTGGAAGACCAGAACAAGTTCCGTTTACAAATCGGCTCACGTTCGTTTGGGCGGGATATAGAAAGCGTCATTCATAAGCACAAGAGGAGTCCCGTTTCGGTGGTTGAACTCCTGAAGAGCAAGGAAGGTAAGGAAATCCTCGAAGTAGTGGTGGACGCGGTAAAGAAAGCAAAATAGCGGGTGCCCCATTCGTACGCGATTTCATCGCGGATGAGTGGGATGTCGCGAGAAAGACGTCTCTGGCGATAACAACACGAGCCGCCCGAAGGCGGCTCGTCTCCTGCGCAGTCTCTTCTTCTGACTACTTGCGGCCAAAACGGCGGCGCGTAATCCCTGCCATACCCAACAGACCGCTGCCCAGCAGCATGAGGCTACTCGGCTCCGGTGCGGCAGACGTTGTCGAACCAGCCGGGCAGGCGTTGATGGTATTCGTGTCCAGAGTTACCGCAGCATTCAGAGCGATGGCGCTGCCGCACTCAATCGTTGCACCCGTCGTCATGGTGATGCTTTGGTCGGCAATAAGATAACCGATAAACGAAGTATCTGTGCCCAGAGTGGCGGAGCTGCCCAACGCCCAGTACACACTGTCATTCGATCCCAGATTTTCAAGGACCACGGAAGAATTGCTCGCAGTCGTCAGAGTACTTCCAATTTGAAAGACGAAGCTCTGATTACTCAGCCCTTCGAAATTCAAAGTCAGCGTTGAATCTGTTCCGGAAAGAAGCGCCGCCGGAGAAGCAGAGCCATAGGTGTAGACACCCGGCGTCAGAGTAAGTCCGCCTAAGTTCTGCCCCGACAGATCGTGTGTGGAGGGCAGCCCTTTCAAAACGTTATATCCACTCAAAGCATCGGCTTGAGCAGTCATCGCTACACCATCTGTATCGTGGACGGTGCCGTTGACTATGCCAGGACCCGGCGGCACGGAACTGCTGAAACCGGTGATCGATGTACCGGGATAAAGGCCCAGGTCACCGTTGAGAACGGTAGGTCCGGTATTTGTGACGGTGGATGCGCCCAGCACGGAAAAGCCATTCGCCGTTCCGAGTACGTTCATTTGATCCGCGTGCAGAAGACACGGGGCCATAGACAAGGCACACAGAAGAATAATATTTCTCATCATGATTATTTTTCCTCTTTCGGGGGTACAGTGATATGGGTGCAATCGCTGGGCCAACCACGATTCCCTAAATAGTGCGGCAATTCGCACTCTCTAAAACCAGCTCACCATTAAATGTGAAATCTATTGCAGGCACTTAGTTGGGGAAAGTCCTATCCCGCAAAGTGCCTCTGGAATACTGTGAGCAAAAGTGAACTGCATCGCTTGGAGAACATCGTTACGCTACAGCTAGTACGCCTAGTTTAAGTAGCTGTAAGAGGACAATATTTTTCTCGCAAGGTGGGTGGCTTTCTCATGCTCTCCACATTCTGACTGCCGCATTCATCGCAGCTTCATCGCGATGAGTGGGGTATGCTCCCGCCCATGCCGGAAAATCATCCACGCTACAATCGCCGCGAGGTGAACCATGATCAAAGTGGCATGGGACCGCGTAACCCGTGATCACGTGTTGCGCGCGTGTTCGGCATCGGTCTTCATCGGAGCAGCCTGCATCGCCTTCGCGGCGGATGCCGGCACCAACATCACGATCTCCGGTTGGGTCATTGATTCGGCATGCGCCTACACCAAGGGTCTCGACAAACCCATCGGCGTAGCCTGTGCCAAAGCATGCGCAAAGAACGGTTCTACACTCGTCATCCTGCGCGACGACGGCACCATCTTCCTCCCCATCGACAGTAAAACGCCCTCCTCTTCGCAAAACCCCAAACTGCTGCCGTTCGCCGGTGAGCATGTAACCGTCACCGGCAAAGAGTATGTCCGCAAGGCCTCCCACGCCTTGGTCATCGACAAGATCTCCAGGTAATTGGGAAGGGGGTTGGTCCCACCCGGCTGGGAGACAGTGCGTGGTGAAGACCGACAGTCGCAACGCGACTTAACTGCCTTCCTTCCGGCCGCCATCCGCCCCGGCTAAACCTCTGAACCAAATCCGCCTTGCCGGCACCCGATTTAAGAGTGCAGCCCCTGTACCAGCCCTCTTCCTTTGTTTTCAAGACTTTGCGCATTGAGGTCCAAGCCTAAGTGTCCTGGAATGAAGATTTTGCGCAAAAACAGGGGGGAGGGGGTGGCACCCCCCGCAATGCAGACTTGAGGGCAAGGTGTACGATTGCCGCAACTACTCTCACCGGGGAGCCCGTGAAAACGACCCGCACCTACCTCTTCCTGCTCGCTGTCTTCCTCTGCCTCCCTGTGCTCGCGCCGGCGCAGTCGAACGCCCGTCCGGACTACAAGCACCAGCACAAAGCCGCGCAGAAATATCAGAAGTCCATCTTAAAGCAGCAACGCAAGCAGCAGAAGGCAGACGCCCGTCGAGCCAGGGACTACCGCAAGCAGCACCAGTAACCTGTCCGTGCGCGGCATCATCGCGACCACACCATCGCCTCACGAAAGGTTGCGAAGATCACCGCTACCGGATCCAACGGCCAGCCGCTGAAGGTCTTCACGTTGCGTGAGACCGCAGCCCAGGCGGAGGGTCAAACGCGTCGTATTGAGGTGCAATTCATGCGCTCACGCCTCTTTTGTATCGTTCTCCTCCCGCTCCTCGTCCTTGCGCTCGCCCTCCCTGCTCACGCCGACATGGACGACTTCTCCATCACCGGCGGCGGCGCGACCATCGACTTCTCTCTCCCCGCCACCACCACACAGCCCTGCTTCAGTTGCCTTGGAAGTTCCAATGACCAGTTCAACTTTGGGGCGGTCACTGGCACCGTCAACGGCGTCAGCCAGTCAATCCATCTCAACTTCGTCGTGGGCTCCGGTTGCGCCGAATGCCAGACGATCCTGCTCAATTACTCTTCGTCGTCTTGGACCATCGATCTTCCGGTCCTCTATAACCTCGCGTACTCCGGCTCGTCCCCAAACCAGGATGTGACCCTCACGTTCGTCGCCGGTGACCACACGACGGCAGGGTACAGCGACAGCCAGCCATCCGACCTTTTGCCATTCGAAATCAAGGTCACACCGCAAGCCGCCGCCACTCCTGAACCAGCCACGATCTTCTCCCTGATCACCGCCGCTCTCGCTCTTCCACTATTAAAGCGACGGCGAGCGGTCACCTCCTGAAAGCACTCCAGTCACTTCTGCCGCAAGCAGCACGAGTAGCTCTCCACACACCGAACCCCCGGAACAACCGCTCCCGGGAGTTCATTGTCTGCACTTACTTCTTCAACTCAACCAGCACCGCATCCATCGCATGGTCGCTGACGTTCTCCGGCAGATGAACCGTATGCGGCGTGTACATCGCGTCGCCTGCCTTCATCTCCCTCACTTCCGTCTTTCCATCCGGATACGTGAACTTCGTCTTTCCCGCAGTCAGGAAAACTACCACTCCATCCGGATGGCTGTGCATCACCGATTTCTCATGAGGTCCGTAATGCACATGCAGAATCCGAACCTCGGCGTTCTCACTCATCACCTTGTAATGCGCCGAATCAACCTTGGCAGCGTCCTGAGCCGCCGCAACACCGACGCAGCCGACAACCAACGCAAAGCCCGATAACACTGTACGTACACGCATCGTCTTCGATCTCCTTTGGGATTTTGTTCGGGCCGTTGGATAAACACGCGCAGGGCCGATGCCACTTCTCGCATCGGCCCGCGCGGCACTCTTACATCTTGTGGAACTTCACCGACATCGTGGACGCCTGCGGTGCCGGCGTCACGTCCGTTTCTGTCAACGTCTTGCCGTCCGCGCTCAGCTCGAACGTATTGTGGCGCCGATTCTTTCCATCCGCGCCGGCGTAGTCAACGATCAGCTTGTGCGGCCCATCCGCCTTCACCGCCATCGTTCCGCCCATGAACTTCACCGGTGTCCCGTCCAGCTTGAGATTCACCGGCTTGTCGTTGTCCGTCTCCTTGAACGCCACGTCGTTTCCGTTCACGTGAATCGACAGAATTCCCTTGTCCTGCGACTCCTTGAACGAGACCTGCTTCCACGTGCCCGCGGCCCCCGGCCCGCCGGACACCCTCTTCGCCACCATCGTCATGGTGAACGGTGCGCTTCCATCGTCCGGAAAAACCTCGTTTCGCCTCGTCGTCGTCTTGCCATCGGCCGATACCGTAATCGTCGCCTTGTTCGTCTGCTTGCCGTTGTTGCTTACCTCCACCACGTATCCAGAGCCTGACTTCGTGCAGGTGACCATCGCGGCGGTCGAATCCTTGTGCGGCTTTCCATCGCAAATGGTCTTCGGCTGCGCCTTCCCATCGCGCGTCACCGTATATCCTTCCGCATCGGTCGCCACCGAATAGGTTGGGCCGTCGTACTTCATCGTCCCCGGATCGACCTTCCACGATCCGTTAAACGGGTTGGCCTGCGCCAGGCAGGGGAGTGCAAAAGCAATCGAACACGCGAGCGCACAAACGCTCCTATGGCTACGTTTCATCGTTACGCCTCATTTGTAAGGAATTAGGTCCCGGGTAGCGGTGCCCATGCTCCGCCCAGTTCTCCCGGAAGTCAAGCCTTTTTCGCAACACAAACATCCGGCGCCGCGCAACCCGCAGCGCCTCTGTTCCAATCTCATCTTCCTGTCTTGTAAGCCCTTAAGAGGGAGACCAAAGTGGAACACCACGTTCATCACGTAGACGTCAGCCGCTACATCCAGTCCACCGAAGGCACGCACTCGCTGCTCGTCTGGATCATCATCGGCCTCATCGCCGGTTATCTCACCGGAAAAATCATGCGCGGTGCCGGCTTCGGCCCCATCGTCGACATCATCGTCGGCGTCATCGGAGCCATCGTCGGCGGCCTCATCATGATCACGCTGGGCTACGCCGGTACCGGCGGCTTCCTCTACACCGTCTTCGTTGCGGTCATCGGCGCCGTCATCCTCACCCTGATCCTGCGCCTCCTCACTGCCGGCCGCTTCCGCAACTTCTGACTCCAGCCCGGGCCACGGATAAAAGCGCAGGTACCTATGTGCGGATTACCCCTTTGTTTTCAGTACTTTTAAATAAAGTATTGAAAACAAATTACTTACTCGGTACCAAGTTAACTCCTGCGAAATGAAGATTTTGCGCAAAAACCGGGGGAGGGGTACCCCGGCTCCGCACCATCAAAACCAACATCTCGCTCCTCTCCGCCCGGTGCATCCGACACCCGTAAGGAGACCCCATGAAGCTCTATCAACTCCCGGCCATCGTCACGCTCTGCGCCTTCGCCGGCTTGGCCGCCGCGCAGAACACCCAGCAGCAATACCCCACAACCCCAACCACCCCCAGCACCACCACAAAGCCCATCGCCCCCACCACGCCAACCTCTCCCGTCACCCCCACAACCCCTGTCTCCCCTGTCACGCCGACCACGCCCGGCACCACCCTCTCCACCCCCGGCACCTACCCTGAAACAACAAGCCCCTCCACCACCGGCACGACTGGGAATACGAAGGGAAATTCGAACACGCAGCGGCCGCCGAATGGAGCACCCGGCACCACGCCTACATCGCCGTCTCCGTCTTCAACCGCGCAGCCCCCTCAAACCACGCAGCCCCCTCAATAAGCCCGAAAGGTGGCCGTTTTGTACAGATGCCTCCACCTGGCGCCAGCCGGTTTGGGCCTCTTCGCCTCAGCCCCACGGTAGCTTAGTCCTGTTGCGACTCATCTATCATTTGGATACTTTTGTAGTCCATCGGTAAGCTGAGACGACAACATGCTCAAGGTCCTGATCACCATCGATACAGAGACACACCCGATCAGCCGGAATTGGAGAGAGGACCGCCTCGCCGCGGACATGAGGCGCGATTTGTACGGTGAGGTGGACGGCCATGAAGTCGGGCTGGAGTACCAGCTCCAAACCCTGAAGCAGCACGGGCTAAAAGCGAGCTTCATGGTCGAGAGCCTGTTTGCCGCGGTTCCCGAGATCGGCGGGCAGCCGCTCCAAAAGGTCGTGCAGGCAATCGTGTCTGGCGGGCACGATGTCCAGATACATCCTCATGCGGAATGGGTGAAGTACATCCCTGATCTCGGGATTCCTTATCGCAGCCACCTGTTCAGCGCGTACCCCGCTGCCGAGCAGGAAGCAATTATCCGGTTTGCGGGTCTGCGATTGGAGCAGGCAGGAGCTCCTCGCCCTATGGCTTTCCGGGCCGGGGGATTTGACGCCAATGCGGACACCCTCATTGCACTGGCACGCTGTGGGATTCGGTACGACTCCAGCTTCAATCGCACCTATGGGCAGAAAAGGTGTGGATTTCCAGCACCAAGCTCCACAGGTCATCCCACAGACTACAACGGCGTCCATGAGTTGCCGGTGGCGGTGTTCGAGGACTTCGTCGGGCACTTCAGGCCCGCCCAGTTATGCGCGTGCAGCACAGCCGAGATGATTCATGCGCTCCACACGGCGGAGGGCGCAGGGTGGGAGTATTTCGTCATCGTTTCGCATTCGTTCGAAATGCTCACCAGACGCCGCCATCGCACGAAGCCGCCGGTGATCCGGTGGGACGTTGTGGAACGGTTCGAGCGGCTCTGCCAGTTTCTCGCAGAAAACCGGCAGCGCTTTCAGGTGGTCCGATTTACGGATCTGGATAATTTCGCGGCCGTTCCAAGTTCGAACGGAGTTCATCGCGATATCAAGGGCAGGTTCAAGAACACGGTTTCCCGGGTGTGGGAGCAGGCAGCCAGCAGGATTCAGACCTATTGAGCCAGTGGAATCGGGCTCGCTGTGATTCCTCTCAGTCGGCGATGATCAACTCGCCCGCGACGATGGGGCGTGTGCGCGGCAGAAGTCCGCGCAGACCGGCGACTCCCATGAGGGCGAGCGTGCCGGTGAAGACTGCAAGCTTGAGGAATGCGGTTTTGCGGCTCAGCGGGAGCGCCTGCCAGAGGACGAGCAGGACCGTTTGCGCGGACGTGACGCTCCAGACGGCGGTGTAGAAGTAGCGGCGTTCCGTGCCTTCGCCCTTCGTGGAGACCCCCGCGCGCGGAAGCATGCCGAGGATGCCCGCGAGTATGACGAGGGCACATGCCGGCGCGTACGCCCAGTGGTAGAGCTGTTTCGTACGCCACGCGCCGGTGGCTGCGGCAATGAGGAGCGCGAGCATGTTGATGGCGGCGAAGCTGAGGAGCGCGTTCCAAGCGAAGGTGTAGCAGATGCGGCGATACAGCGGGTTGGGACGATCTTCGTCGAAGCGGAGGATATACGGCTGTGGCTCGACACCAGGCAGTTGCCCGCGTACACCGGCAGTGCCCGTACCGGTGAGCACAACAAGAAGCCACGCCAGATTGGGCCAGCCGATCCCGCCGGCAAAGAGCCTAAACGTGAGCGGCCCGGGAACCAGAAAGAACACCCAGATCCAGATGGGCCAGTGCGCGAGCCGGTATTGCGGCTTGTTGAACCTGCGAATTCTGCGCTCGTCTGCGTACTCGATGCGTCCGCCGTATCGCATATTGGGGAGTGTCACAAAGGTGGCCAGCAAGGTCAATGTGGCTGCTGCTAACCGCGAGCGATCCGGGGTGACAATTTGGCAGCTTTGCGGGTCTATAATCGCGACCGTTAGTTAATCCGCAGGAGGCTTGAAGTGAAACGAATCGCTCTGCTCGCCACACTTGCTCTCACCTTTACCGCCGGTTCTGCATTTGCCGAGTCATTTACCGGATGGGTTTCTGACGCCATGTGTGCGAAGAATCCTGCCAAAGTGTCCAGCGCTGATCACGCGGCGTGCGCCAAGAAGTGCATTGAAGGCGGATCGCCGGCTGTGCTTGTCGTCGACGGCAAGGTGTATCCGGTTTCCAATCCTGACATGCTGAAGGACCATGCTGGTGAGAAGGTCACAGTTGACGCCACGCTCGACAACGGCACATTGACGATCAAGTCGATCAAATAGCCGTCCTTCGACAAGCGTCTTTACCGGCGTGAAATAAGGCTCACTAGAGATCCTGCCGGCCGCCGTCGCGTTGATGGCTGCGAGGGCGCCGGGATTGTGTGTGAAGTAGCCGCGCCTGGTGGAGTCAGTGGCATGGAGCCGGGCGTTCATTCCGGGAACGGCTCACGGCATTGCGGCGTGGAACTTTATGCACGGGCGCCGGATAGATATGCATAAACACCTTTAAAATCAGGCATTTACCTGAAATTGACTTTGAGTAGGGAGGGGCTCGGGAGCAGACTGGAAGCAGAAGAAAAGGTGCTTTATGCTTCACAATCGACTTGCTCGCCATGAATCGGGCTCTGCCCAAGCTCCCACAAATCCGACCCGCTCCATTCATCTCGCAGAAAGCGGCTCGCGTTCGGTGCCGCGTGCGGCCATGAACCTCGATCTGATTGCGATTGTGTCGCGGCGCTGCTCCGCGTTCTTCGCAGAGGCTGCCGTGCTGGTGCTCGTCTTTGGGATTCTTGACTACCTGATGCTCAAGGGCCGGATTGAATTGCCGTGGATTGTGGGAGCGCTGGCGATCTCGGTGTTCCTGCTCGCAGTATCGATCCTGATGGACCTGACCGCCCATCGCTGGATCAAGGCGCATCCCTAGCAGCCCCAACGATGATTCGCTGGAGAGCGAGGATGACTAGGTGAGGAACCGATGCGATGGCGCAGATGGCTAGCGCCACTTCTTGCCGAGTTCGTCGAGTCCGCTTGCGGCGAGATCCTGCGGCGTCATTACCGGATGAACCTCGACGTCTGCGTTGAAGGTGAGGAACCACGGCTCGGCAAGCGATGGAATCTTGGAGGCATCCGGAAGATCGATGATCAGGACGGCGCTGCGCCGGCCATTGTGGTCCATAAAGTAGGCCGCTTCAGGTTTCTGCTCATCAAGAATTTTCTTCATCTTCTGAGCGGCGGTGCCGTCGCGCACCGCGGAGTTAAAGGGCTCGTGTGGAACAGTTAACCGCACCATCATGCGCATAGAAGTTCCTTTCGCCGAAAAGTTCGGCTGATAAAGAAAGGACCCGTGGGACTGATGCGCAGAAAACTACGCTGCTCAGCAACGTAGCGTCAAGGTGTGCGAAAGAAAGGGGGAGCGCTGCTCCCCCGGTTTCATTTACTGGAAGCTGAGGAGCCTGTCGAAGAAGGAGCGATAACGACGGAGCGCCTGGCGAAGATCTTCGGTGGAGACGTTGTCACCGCGATCCCACTGCTGCTCGAGTTTGGCGCGCTCGTCGGCGAAGAGCTCCGCGATGCGCTTTACTGCCGTTGCGACCAGTGCATCGGCCTCTTCGACGGCCTTGCGTGGCTCGTCGACGAACATACCCTGGGCTTTGTCCCAGCGCGTGCGCAGATCCTGAGTCTCATTCTCCGGGAAGAGCGGAGCGTGTGCTTCGGTGTTTGCAGCGATATTCGTCGCAGTGTTTGAAGCTGCCTTTGAATCAGCCGGAAGGGCGATTGTGTCCTTCCGGAGGTCAGGGAATTCCGGATCGCGCCCTGCGTCGTTTGCATTGGAAATCTGCGCCGGCCGCGGAGAGTTCGCGATGTCGGCGGTAGTGAGTCTTTCATCCGTAAGGGTCTGGCTCATGGAACACTCCATTGGGGGAAATTCATGCGAAGGGCGGGGAAGCTCAGCGCGACGCCGTCCGATCGACACATGGAGATGAGATGCCGGTTTGGCGATCGTCATCATCGCTGAGAGGGTTCTTCTGTGCAGATTTCATGGCAGTCTGATAGGCTTCGGCGGGACCTAAAAATCTAAGCCTGGAGGTTTTCACTATGGGGCACGGGATTATTGCGTGGATCATTATTGGTCTGATTGCCGGCTGGATCACCGGAAAGCTAATGAAGGGCTCTGGTTACGGAGCGCTGATGGACATCATCGTGGGCATCGTGGGCGCGCTGATCGGCGGATTCATTGCGACGCACCTGGGATTTGGCGGAGATCACGGACTGGTGATGTCGATCATCATTGCCGTGATCGGCGCTGTGATTCTCACGTTGATTGTTCGTCTTATTACAGGAAACAGGTCGGCCAACCTATAGCTGCCGTGCGGCCGGCTGCTGTTCCGGGGCCGGCCGCACGGAGTCCAAGTTGTTCTTCCGCAGCTCATTAGCTGGAGCGGTGCGCAATTCTGCGTGCGTGCGTGCCACGCGTTGTGCCTGAACCTGCATCGAAGAATGACTGGAGGGATAAAGGTCGATGGATCCCAAGGTTCTTATAGCCATCATCGTCGTGCTGGCCATCATCGTGATAGCGGCTGTTGTGATTTCCCGTCGCCGGCACAGATCCACGCATCTCAAACAGCACTTCGGGCCAGAGTATGAGCGCGCAGTCGAGCAGCATGGCAACGCGGCAAAGGCTGAAGCTGCGCTCGCCGAACGTGAGGAACGTGTTCATAAGCTGACGATTCGTGAACTGCCCGCCTCAGAACGCGCGGCGTATGCGGATGAATGGGCGGCGGTGCAGCGGCGTTTCGTCGATGATCCGTCCATGGCGGTGAATGAAGCCGATCGCCTGGTGAACCGCGTCATGACTGCGCGGGGATATCCGATGGGCGACTTCGATCAGCGCGCCGAGGATATCTCGGTCAACTATCCGACGGTGGTGCAGAACTATCGCTCGGCACGCGAAATTGCGGTGCGCCACAGCAGCGGCCGTGCGTCGACGGAAGATCTGCGCCAGGCGATGGTGTACTACCGGTCGCTGTTCGATGAACTTCTCGGGACAACGGCAGCGGCGTCGAATGACCCGACGGTGCTTCGTCGCGCGTCGTAAAGCAAGCATTCAAGTCTCAATCGGAGCTGGTCCTGCAAAGGGCCGGCTCTTTTCGTTTTCGTGCCGGGAGAGGATAGCGCGAGAGTTCGCGCGTTGCTGCGTTCGTGCAGAATGGAGTGGGGATTTGTAGAGGATGAGTTTGCCGGAACATGCAATGTTTGCGCCGTCGCACCGGATTCACTTTATCGGGATCGGTGGGATTGGCATGAGCGGGATCGCGGAGATTCTGCTGACGATGGGGTACCAGGTTTCGGGGTCGGACTTGAAGGCCAGCGCGGTGACGGAGCGGCTGACGGCGCTCGGCGCGAAGATCTATGTGGGGCATGCCGCGGAGAATGCGCGCGCGTGCGATGTGGTGGTGACGAGCTCGGCCGTGGCAAAGGATAACCCCGAGGTGATGGAGGCTCGGGCGCGGAAGACGCCGGTGATTCCAAGGGCGGAGCTGCTGGCGGAGCTGATGCGGCTGAAGTACGGGATCGCCATAGCGGGGATGCATGGCAAGACGACGACCACGAGCATGATCGCGGCGGTGCTGGCGGGCGGAGGGCTGGACCCGACCGTGGTGGTGGGCGGACGCGTGGACGCGATGGGATCGAATGCGCGGCTGGGGCGTTCGCAATATTTGGTGGCAGAGGCGGATGAGAGCGATCGCAGTTTTTTGAAGCTCAGCCCGGTGCGCGCGGTGGTGACGAATCTCGACCGCGAGCACATGGATGCGTATCGCGATATGGAGGACGTTGAAGAGTCATTTGTGGAGTTCATCGACAAGCTGCCGTTCTACGGCGCAGTGACAGCGTGCGCGGATGATGCGCGGTTGAAGGCGATTCTGCCGCGAGTGACAAGGAAGGTGTACACGTACGGTGTGAGCGAGGGTGTCGACTTCGGCTTGCGTGTGCGAGAGGCGCAGCCGGGATGTCATGCGACGTTTGAGGTGGATGCGCAGGGGCTGCTGCTGGGGCCGTTCGATCTGAATGTGCCGGGCAGGCATAACCTGCTGAACGCCACGGCGGCGGTGGCGATTGGAGTGCAGTTGGGGATTCCGCCGAAGTTGATTGCCGAGTCGCTGCGCGGCTTCAGAGGCGTGGACCGCCGCTTCCAGGTGAAAGGCAAGGTGCGCGGCGTGACCGTGGTGGACGACTACGGGCATCATCCGACGGAGATTCGGGCGACGCTGCAGGCGGCGAGCGAATGCGGCTACAAGCGGGTGCTGGTGCTGTTTCAGCCGCACCGTTATACAAGGACGCGGGACCTGATGGAGGAGTTTGCGGGCGCGTTTCGCGATGCGGATGCCGTGGAGGTGCTGGATATCTACGCAGCGAGTGAGCAGCCGATCCCCGGCGTAACGGGCGAGGCGTTGGCGAAGGCGATTCGTGGTCCGAGAGTGGAGTATGCGGCGAGCGTGGATGAGGCGGTGGGGCGATTGGTGTCTCAGGCGCGAGAGGGGGATTTGATCATGACGATGGGCGCGGGCAGCGTGTCGCATGCCGGTCCAGTGGTGCTGGAGAGGCTGCTGCCCAAGTCATAGATCTGCCCATCGTTAACGCCTGTAGAACCTGAACAAGAAATATCCGACGAAGAAAACGCCACCGAGGATATGCATCAGGACTGCCGCGCGAAACGATTGCGGTTCCTGGTCGCGGCTGACCACGCGCCATCGCGTGACGGCGCCTCCTGTGAACGTCTCAATCAACGCCAGGCACCATATCAGAATCGCAAGCAGCAAGTAGACAAAGGGGTATGTAAGTAGAAAGGACAATTTATCCATCCATAGCGTCTCAATTCCGGCCTTGCGGAAGCATTCTAAGCCGCCACTGTCTTCCGGAGCTCAGAAATGACGTTATGGTGCTAGACTCTTGCCGCAACTAAAAAGCAGGTGATTACAGGAGCGTGCTGTATGCGCTGGAGTGTGGTGTTTCTGCTTTCGTTGAGTATGAGTGCAATGGGCCAGCAGGCGGCCCCGGCTTCGCCGCAGGCTACCAGTTCGCCGCAGGCGCTCAGTTCGCCGCAGGCGCTCAGTTCGCAGCAGGCGCTGCCTGCCCCGCAGCATCAGGCGAACTTTGAGGCGGAGCGGGATCAGGCGAATCAGTTGTTCCTGGCCGGCAAACCGCTCGAGGCTCTGCCGTTGTATGAGGATCTGTGCAAGCAGGATCAGACGGTTGCGGTGTTTGCGGAGCGGCACGGTTCCGGGCTGCTGGCAAAAGCGGATGCGACGGCTGATCCGAAAGTAAAGAGCGAGTTGACGGATGCGGGATTGGCAGAGATCAGCCGGGCTCAATCGCTCGGAGACAACAGTCCATACGTCGTCGCTATTCTGAACGCCGCTTCCAAGACACCGGTTGGTGCGGCAACCAATGCGCCGCTGGGCATGCCGCCGTTGACGGTGGGATATACGCATGTGGCGTCCGCAAGGGCGCAGGCAATTTATGACCAGGCGGAGCAGGCCTTTGCCCAACACAACTATGCAACGGCGGCCCCGCTGTACGTGAAGGCGAGCCAGGCAGACCCGCAGTGGTACATGCCGGCGCTGAATGCCGGTGATGCGTACTTCCACTTGAAGGACTTCAAGAATGCGGACGTGTGGTTTGGGAAGGCGGTCGCGATCGACCCGGACCGGGAGACGGCATATCGCTACTGGGGCGACGAGCTGTTTGCTGCAGGCGACAGGATGGCAGCGAAGTCGAAGTACGTTGCCGCGGTGATTGCAGAGCCGTTCACGGGAGTGACGTGGTCCAAGTTGGCGGAGTGGGCTCGGGTGACGCGGACGCCGTTTATCATTCCACGCGTGCAGCGGCCGGAGTTCACGACGCCGAACGGCAAGCTGAAGGTGGATACGGCGTTGGAGACCGAGACCGGCGACGGGCGTTCGTCATGGCTGGTGTATGAGCGGGTGAGGGTGTCGCATGGGGCGCCAGCGGCAGGACAGTTGATCATGGCCGGGGCATCGGGCGCGAACGGTGCGTTTACGCCAACTGGATACGTGCACACGCTCAGCGAGGAGATGGACGCGCTGACTGCGATGCTGGCGGATGTGCAGAAGAAGCTGGCGGCGGGGACAGTTACGCAGGAGAAGCTGGACCCGGGGATCAGGGCGATGCTGGTGTTGCAGAAGATGCAATATCTGGAGCCGTTTGTGCTGCTCAACTTCCATGACGCTGGGCTGCGGCATGGGTATCCAGCGTACCGGGCAAATCACCGTGCTTTCCTGGTGAGCTATATGAATCAGGTGGTCGCGCCGGGCGTGGTGCCGTGAGGGGAGGCGTCGGCTGCCCGGATTTTCATATGACCAAACAATCAACGGACGCATTTCAGTGCTCTGACCCGAGGGTTGCAGTTCCTGCGGGGATACCCGGTGCGAAGGACGCGTTTTCCGAGCAGGTTGGCCCGTTATAGTTGGGAAGGCGATTTGTCCGCGGCCTTGACCAGTTTTCCTGATACGTGGCGTTGGCAGAGGGAAGAGAAGGCCGTTTTCCTTGATAGAAAACGGCATCAGCATCTTCGCTCTACCGGTATCTTCAGGAAAACTGCTCGAGCTCGGGCCGGGCGGAGATGAAGAAGATGCGTTCAAAGCGCGGCGCAGGACCGGGTGGGGGGGTGCTGGATGCGCCCGAGGATGATTCCACCTACGAGGTGGAAACGCCGCGTCGTCGGGCTGCGCGGGTGGCGCGCAAGGCAAGCTATGCGCGGCAAGAGGACCCGGTTCCGGACGACTACGCCGATGAGTATGAGGAGCCGGCGTTCAAACGGCAAGGTGGGTTCAAGCTAAAGGTCCGCAAGGGGCTGCCCAGGAGCTGGATCGGGCGGGGGCTGTTCGTGCTTGGGCTGCTTATCGTGATGGGTGCGTTTGTGGGCGCGTTTGCGGCGGCCCGCAGTGCGCTGCTGCACGACAGCCGATTCGTGATGACGACTTCAGAGGATATCCAGGTTGCCGGCAATCACAACGTTACACGGGAGGAGATTCTGAGCGTGTTCGGTGCCGACCTCGAGCGGAACATCTTCCGTGTGCCGCTGGATGAGCGCAGGGCAGACCTCGAGCGCCTGCCGTGGGTGGCGCATGCGACGGTCATGCGGCTGCTGCCGAATCGGATCCGGGTTGCGGTGACGGAGCGCACACCGGTGGCGTTTGTTCGGCATGGAACCCAGATTGGGCTGGTGGACGCGACCGGTGTGCTGCTCGATATGCCGCAGGATGCTGCGGGCGACCCGCACTACTCGTTCCCGGTGTTAACCGGGCTCTCGGTAAGCGATCCGCTGTCGACCCGCGCGGCGCGGATGGCCATCTATCGGCGCTTCATGCAGGAGCTCGACAGTGCGGGGCAGAAGAACTCGAGCTCGATCAGCGAGGTGGATGTCTCAAACCCGGAGGATGTGAAAGCCGTCGTCTCGGGCGGCGGGAGCGACATCCTGGTGCACTTCGGCGATGAGGCGTTTTTGCATCGGTATCAGGAGTTTGAGCAGCATCTGCCGGAATGGAAACAGCAGTATCCCAAGTTAGCGGCGGCGGACATGCGGTATGAGCGGCAGGTTGTGCTGGAGATGCAGCCGGGGACGGGCGTTCCGCTGAATGGAGATTCCGGTGCGCCGGCGGCCAGCGGTGCGTCGGCGAGTGCATCGAGCGGATCGGCGGCCGCTCCAGCACCGGCGGCAGCTCCGAAGGCCGCTGTCAATCCCACCAAGGCGGCAGTGAAACCGATACCTAAACAGGCGTCTCATACTTCTGCCGCAGCGGTGAGAGCGAAGCCTACAACTTCCGCTGGAAAAGCGAAGACGGGCAATGGCAAGATATTTGCTGATCTGGCTGCGGCGCGACGGGCTAAAGCGGCTCGAGTGAAACCGGCCGCGTCGTCGGGAGTTACGGCCCAATGAATCCGAAGAACGAGAGCATCATCACGGTGCTGGACGCCGGCAGCTCCAAGAGCTGCGTGATGGTGGCTGAGTTGGCGGATGGGGTGCTGCGCTATCGCGGGCACGGGATTGAGCCCTCGCGCGGGATGCGGAAGGGCGTGATCTCGGACCTGGGGCCGGCCGCGGCGGCGATCAATGACGCCGCACTGACTGCAGAGCGAGCGACGAAGGCGCCGATTGAGACAGCAGTGGTGGGGGTTGGCGGGCCGCATATCCGCGGGATGAACTCGCAGGGCGGGATCACGATGGGCTCGCGGATGAAGGAGATTACGCGCGAGGATGTGCGCTCCGCGATTGACCGCGCAAGATCGATTGGCCTAGCGCCGGACCGCGAGGTGCTGCACCTGCTGCCGCAGCAGTTCATCCTGGACGATCAGGCGGGGATTCACGACCCGGTAGGCATGGTCGGCAACCGGCTGGAGGTTTGCCTGCACATGTCGACGTGCTCCGGGAGCGCGGCACAGAGCGTGATTACGTGCGCGAACCGGGCCGGGCTTGAGGTGGTCGATACCGTGTTTGAGGGGTTGGCCTCGGCCGAGGCGGTGCTGAGCGCCGATGAGCGCGAGCTGGGTGTGTGCCTCGCGGATATCGGCGCGAGCTCGACGGAGCTGGTGGTGTTCTTTGAGGGCTCGGTGGCGCACACGGCGGTGCTGCCGATCGGCGGGGATCACTTTACGAATGATCTTGCCGTTGGCCTGCACGTGAGCGTGGAAGAGGCCGAGCACCTGAAGCGGACCTTCGGCAACTGCGTGGTGACGGCGGTGCCGCAGTTAAACGAGATAGAAGTTGGCGGAGACCTGGCGACCGGAGGAGCAGCGGCGCGTGTGGTTCGGCAGCGATTCCTGGCGGAGATTCTGGAGCCTCGCGCGCGCGAGTTACTGATGATGATGCGCGACAATCTGCGCGCGGGCGGCGTGCTGGAGGCCATGGGCGCGGGCTGCGTCTTCACCGGTGGCGGAGCGCACATGGTCGGGCTGCTTGATCATGCGGAGAGCCTGCTGCGCGTTCCCGCGCGGATTGGATATCCGGTGCCGCTGAGCAGGATGCCGGCGGAGCTGGCGCGGCCGGAGTTCTCGACGGCGATCGGGATGCTGCTGTACACGCATCGCACGCAGGTGAGGAAGGCGAGCGAGGAGCAGGGCCTCAGACAGAAGCTGCGGTCGATCTTTGCGGGCAGCTTCTGAGGGGACCTAGGCGGGTTTCCGCAGCCCGGCAGGTAGAATAAAGCTCATGTTTCGTTGCAGGACTGCCTTTGGCATTGCTCTCGTTCTTTTTCTGCTCAGCTCTGTTGCAGCCCGCGGCCAGTTCGGTGTGTATGGCACCGTGACCGGAGAGCGGATCAGTGGCTTTACGTGCACGGACCCGCAGGGGCAGTGCGCCTCGCCCGGTGGCGTCGCGAAGCCGTACGGAAGCATCTTTGGGGGCTACTACGACTTTCGTTCGATCGGTCCCG
Organism: Acidobacteriaceae bacterium; assembly: GCA_035651235.1. Taxonomy (GTDB): domain Bacteria; phylum Acidobacteriota; class Terriglobia; order Terriglobales; family Acidobacteriaceae; genus Granulicella. Next base: position 17,876 of record DASRGC010000024.1, on the reverse strand, counting down.
TCCGGCTGGGTGTTGACGTTCGAGGTAGTGTCCTCAACTCTAACAAGAGTGCGACGACCTACGCTGCGAGTGTGGATTCAGTGCGCCAGTATTCGGCGCTGGGCGGTGTGCGTGGCGAGTTCAAGACGCCATTCCACTGGCTGCATCCGTATGCGCAGATCTCGGGTGGCTACATGCACTCAAACGCCGCGAGCACGATACCCACGAGCTACCAGAACTACACACAGCTGGAGGGGTTTGTGGGAGCAGACATCACCCTGCTTCCGGTTATGGACCTGCGTGCGATTGAGCTCGGTGCCGGGGAAGCGTTCGGCCCGTCCAGCCACAGCATCCAAAGTATTGGAATTGGCGTCGTGTTCCACACGCCGCGTGCCAGCCGGTAAAAGAGGCAGCGAACCGGCAGGTACGAATCCAGCAAGATACGAGGCAACGCGCTTTGTTCAGGCGTTTTCCTTTCCCTCATGCAGAATCACAACAGGCGACCCCCATCGCCTGAGGAGGCCCGCGTATGTCCAACCAGCCTGAGGATGCCATTCGCATCCACTACCACGATGAAGCGCAGCGGAATGCGCGCATCAAGGTGATCGGCGTGGGCGGCGGCGGCGGCAACGCCGTGAACCGAATGATTGCAGCGAACGTGGAGGGCGTGGAGTTCATCGCGGCCAACACGGACGTTCAGGCCCTGGAGAGCTCGCAGGCCCCTGTGAAACTGCAGCTTGGCGTGAAGCTGACGAGCGGCCTGGGAGCGGGCGCGAACCCGGATGTCGGCCGGCGCGCGGCGCTGGAGGATTCGGACAAGATTATTGAGGCGCTCGAAGGCGCGGACATGGTGTTTGTGACCGCAGGCCTGGGCGGCGGAACGGGAACGGGCGCGGCGCCGGTAATTGCCTCGCTGGCGAGCGAGATGGGCGCGCTGACCGTTGCGGTCGTGACGCAGCCATTCAGCTTCGAAGGCAAGCGCCGCATGAAGCAGGCCGAGCGCGGCATGCAGGAGCTGCTGGAGTCGGTCGACACGCTGATCGTCATCCCCAACGAGAAGCTGCTGGCTGTGGCGCGTGACGCGGGTTTCTTTGAGAGCTTCCGCATCGCGGACGACGTGCTGCGCCAGGGCGTGCAGGGGATCTCGGACATCATCACGATTCCAGGCGTGATCAACCGCGACTTCGCGGACGTGCGCACGACGATGGCAGGGATGGGCTACTCGGTGATGGGAACCGCAGTCCGCAGCGGGCCGGAGCGCGCCAAGGAAGCGGCCGCTGCTGCCATGGCCAGCCCGCTGCTGGAGTCCGGCGCGATCGACGGCGCCAAGGGCATCCTGATCAACATCACAGGCTCGAGCAACTTGAAGCTCAACGAGGTGTTTGAAGCATCGACGATCATCCAGAACGCCGCCCACGAGGACGCAAACATCATCTTCGGCGCGGTGCAGGATGAGTCGATGGGCGATGACGTGAAGATTACGGTGATCGCAACCGGGTTCCGCGAGGAGATGCCGCAGCGGCGTGAGCGCATGCTGCAAGGCGCGGCGCTGCCGGCATCGCGCGTGGAGCCGGTCGCACCTCCTCCTCCGCCGCGGATCGCGCAACGTCCGGCGCCGGCGCCGGCACCGTTTGCGAGCGAGATTTATGCGTCCGCCGCCGAGCAGGAGCGTCCCGCCGAAGTGCAGGAAAAGGCTGCGCGCAAGAAGGGGCGTGAAGAGAAGCGCGAGTCTGTGATGTCGGTCGTGCCACCGCCGGAGCCGGTTGCGGTTCAGCCGCCGCCCCCACCTCCGCCGCCTGCTCCAGTGACGCGTGCGGAGGAGCCGCTTCGTGTAGCTCCGCGCGATGAACCATTGCGCATCACGCCGATCGACGACGATGAGCCGCTGCGGATTACGCCTCGTTCGGAAGAGCCGTTGCGGATCACTCCGCCTGCCGAGCCACTGCCAGAGCCGGCCCGTTTGAAATCCAGGGAGCCGCTGCGGATTACGCCGCCGCGTGAGCCGGCACCCGAGCGCGTGCATGGGGCCTACGTGCCCGCCGCCTCCGCCGAGCCGAAGCCAGAGTTGGTGCCGGTGCCGGCGTCGGTGTTCGACGACGACTTCTTCCGCAAGTCGAATGACGAACTGAGGCCCGCGCCCGAGCCGCGATCGTGGGAGACGACGAGAGAGATGCCTCGCGAGGCCCGAGAGACGCATGAAAGCCGCGAAGCCGAGAATTCTCGCGAATTTGAGGCCGCTGGGGCAGAGCAGAAGAAGACCGAGACGCACTGGCCGGAAGCGAGAATTCCCAGCTTTGCCGGGTATGCTGGAGGAAGCTCTTCCTCATCTGATGAAGACGAGCTGGACATCCCGGCATTCCTTCGGCGCAGCCGGTAAGCAGATTTTCAGCAGTCAAGAAGGATGAGGGAGCGGGCGAGAGTACATGAATCAGAGAATCACAGGGCTAACTCTTAGTCTGCTGGCGGGCGCGGGAGTGGCGCTGGCGTCCACGCAGCACCGCATCGTTCACCACACCACGAGAACACGTGCGACGGTCAGGACAGCGGTCCACACGCGCGGCTCGCGGACTGTGGTGCAGCGTGTCGTGATCCACGGGCACGTGCACTATTACCGGCGCACACTGGTGTATCGCCCCACGGAGCGGTTCACAACCAGCAGCTTCGCTGACAACCTGACCATGGGCGATGTGACCGCCGGCGAGGACCCGACGGTGCGCGCCGCAGCCGTCGAGGCGCTGGGCAACATGAACGGCACCGTGCTGGCGATCGATCCCTCGAACGGTCGCATCCTTGCAATGGTGAACCAGAAGCTGGCGCTGAGTGCGGGCGCGGAGCCGTGCTCGACCATCAAGGTCGCTGTCGCACTCGCCGCGCTGAAGGAAGGTCTCATCAAGGCTGACACCCCGGTGAACCTGGGTGGCCATTATTCGCTCGACCTGACGCATGCCCTCGCTAAATCGGTCAATCTTTACTTCGAAGTGCTGGGTCGCGCCATGGGCTTTGAGCGTGTGAAGCACTACGCGAACGAATTCGGGCTGGGTGAGCTGGCTGGATACGACATTCCCGGCGAGCAGTTGGGCGTATATCCCGATGTGGAGCTGCCGCAGTCGGAAGGCGGCGTTGGAAGGATGTGCTCGTTCGGCGAGAGCATCTCGATGACCCCGCTGCAACTCGGCGCGCTGGTTTCGGCCATTGCGAACGGCGGCACGCTGTACTACCTGCAGCACCCCACAACACCGGAAGAGGTCGCCGCATTTGAGCCCAAGGTCAAGCGCGAGCTCGATATCCAGGATGTCATCCCGGAGATTCTGCCCGGCATGCGTGGAGCTGTGGAGTTTCGGAACGGAACAGCGCGATCGCTGCAGGAGAATTTCGTGCAGTTCCCGGTCTTCGGAAAAACGGGCACGTGCTCGAACAACGGCACAAGGTTCGGATGGTTCGTTTCCTACGGCCAGGCTCCGACCGGGCCGATCGTCACCGTGATCTTCCTGGAGGGCGGACGCCCGACCTTCGGACCAAAAGCCGCGGAGCTGACAGGCGAGTTCTACCGCGCGATGTACGAGCGCAACTACTTCGCGCCGAAGCCGGCCCAGCCGACGCAGTCCGCGATGACGACCGCGACCGGGAATTAGTCTCCAACTCAGGGAATCTGCTTCGTTCCGTTATCGTCTGCATCTGAGGGACAATGACGAGCATGGAGATTTTGACCGCAGCGCAGATGGGTGCTGTTGATCGCGACTCGAACGAGCGCGGCGTGCCGGTGCGCGTGTTGATGGAAAACGCGGGCGCGGCGGTGGCGGCCTTCTGCCATGAGTACTATCGGGGCTTCTCGGTCGTCGCGCTCTGTGGAAAAGGAAACAACGGTGGCGATGGAGCTGTAGCGGCACGAATTCTCGCCGAGATACAAACGCCCGTTCGGCTGGTACTGCTTGGCTCGCTCGAAGAGACGCGAGACGAAGCAGCCGCCGCATTGGCCCGCGCCAAGGAAACGCTGGGGCTTGAGTTCGTCGAAGCAAAAGACGAAACAGCGGTGCGGGAAGCGCTCAAAGGCGCACACGTGATTTTGGACGCAATCGTGGGCACCGGTTTCAAGCCACCGCTTCGCGGATTGGCCGCTGCAGCGCGCGATCTGATTGCGAACACCCGTATTCCGGTGATCGCAATAGACCTTCCCAGCGGATGGGATGCGGATTCGACCCACCAGACGTCAGCCGATGAAAACGGAAAGGCACTTGCGTTTCGCGCGGATGCAGTCGTTACGTTCGTCGCGCCCAAGATGGCACATGTATTTGGGCAACTGACTCCAGCCAAAACGTTCGGTCCAGTTGTTGTTGCGCCGATTGGGACACCGATCGAGTCGATGCCGGCACACACGAATCTCTGCTGGACCGGCTCCTCGAAGCGCATTGCGGAGCGTCCGCGCGACGTGAACGGCAACAAGGGCCGCTTCGGGCACGTGCTGATCCTCGGCGGAAGCCTTGGCAAGGCGGGCGCGCCGTCAATGGCGAGCTTTGCCGCGATGCGCACGGGCGCAGGGCTAACGACGGCTGCAGTGCCGCGCTCCATTTTGCCGACGGTAGCCCGAGTTGCGCCGGAGTTGATGTGCACGCCGTTGGACGAGAAGGATGGGTTGCTTCTTGTTCAGCTTGAGGAGCAATCGCTGCAAAAGCTGCTGAAGGGAATGACAGTTGTGGCAGTCGGTCCTGGGCTCGGGCAGGAGGGAACGACGCCGGAGTTCGTGCGCAGATTCATAGAGAAGGTTTCTTTGCCGATGGTGCTGGATGCTGATGCGCTGAATGCGCTCGCGGATCGTGCCGAGCTTCTGAAGCGCGCGACCGCTCCCGATGAACGAGGGAAGCGACGCACGATTGTGCTGACGCCGCATCCGGGCGAAATGGCGCGACTGGTCGGTTCGAGCGTGAAGGAGGTCGAGGCGGATCGCGTCGGGCTTGCTCGCCGCTTCGCGACAGAGAATCGCGTCACGCTTGTGCTGAAAGGATGGCGCACGCTGGTGGCGCATCCGGATGGGCGAGTGGCGGTGAATACAACCGGAAATCCGGCGATGTCGAAGGGCGGAAGCGGCGACGTCCTTACTGGAATTGTCGCGGCGATGATCGCTCAATATCCAGAGCGCGTGGCCAAGGCAGTGGAAGCCGCGGTCTTTCTGCATGGTCTCGCGGCGGACTTCGCAACCCTGGCGCAGGATGAGCACACCGTCCTTGCGACGGATACGGTCGATCATCTATGGCAGGCCTTTCGCGCGCGCGCCGAAGACGAGGACGGATTAACCTGGATCAGCGGACTTGCAGGGCTTTCGGGATTTGGGAATCGTCAGCATGCCTGAGTTCACGCGCGAGAAACGCCTGCGCACGCGCAGCGTAAACGGCACGATAGCGTTGGGCGAATTGATGACTGAGTTGTTGCGACCACCCAAGCTCGTGTTGCTGCGCGGCGATCTCGGCGCAGGCAAGACGACGCTGGTGAAGGGGATCGTCTCATCGCTCGGCGCCGCAGAGCCGGACGATGTCGCCAGTCCCACATTCACGCTGGTGCACGAGTACAACGGCCGCAACCTTGCCGTGTACCACCTGGATCTTTACCGCTTGGAGAATGACTCCCAACTCGAAGCGCTGGGAATCTCGGAGATGCTGGACCGGCAGGACGCGCTGGTGCTCGCGGAGTGGGGAGAACGCTTTCCCTCGCTCGTGGCCCGTGCCGACGCCGACGTGACGATCGAGATCGGTGAGAGCGAAACAGAGCGTCTGCTGGTGGTTCGATGGCGCGATTAAACGCGCCGAGCGCCGGAGGCGAGAGGTTCATCGCCGGCGGCGCTCCTGATGCAACGTTAGGCTTATTCGGTTGGGTCTAAGCGCTGTGTCTCCAGTCGGCATTCGTACTTGCACGGATGCCGATGAAGGTCGGAACAAAGACGGTGAGAGCGGCGAAGGTTGCGATCAAAAGTTCGTACATACGTGTCTCCTCATGGCGCTCGCGAATGCTGCGGCGCTGAACCCGATTTGGGGTTGTAGTGGTGTTCATCAGTGCGGGCGGTGGTGAGGTCCTGACTCAGCCGTCACATTCACTGGCATATACTGCGGGGCCGGGCGCTGATGCTGATATTGCGGTTGTTGCATCCAGACGCCGTTTACACATACCGATACGGATAAGATCGGCAGACGGTTCCCGCGGATTCGTAAATTTCGCACAAACAGCGCGGTAATCGTTTGGTTATCGCGTTGAATTGTTAGGGAATTTTATTAATACGGATGGCGCCGCCGATTTGTTCCCGGTTTTCTAAATCTGTAAACCGCGCAAAGTTCATCGCCGGTTGAGCCATACTCTTTCTGCTGTGCGATCGCCGCGAGATCCGCGATGTGATCTTCTGCGGACATCGGCACGCGACCCATCCACTTCCGTTCAAAAGCGGGATGTCGATCGAGCAGCGAGTCGTGCTCCGCGTTCACGTAGAGAAGATCGAACGGCCTTGGCTTCGCGGTGAGTTCCTTTTCAACGTGCCGAAGAAACCGGCGAAGCAGGCGGTCTTCGAACGGGTGAAAGAGATGCGCGAGGATCGGCTCTCTCGGCAACGCTGCGCGGGTTGCGTCCGCTTCCTGCAGATTCAGCGGCGCGAGCATCGCTGACTGTGGAGCACTCAACCATAGAGAAATATTCTGGCGTGCGATGTCAGCGAGCATCGGATTGAGCTCGATGCCTTCAACCCGCAGGAAGGGATACTCCGAGGCGACCAGCATTGCCCGGCCTTTACCTGCGCCCACATCGAGGAAGACCGTGCGCTCGATCGGTGCAAGCGGATGCAACTCCCGCAGCCATAGATCGAGCAGTGCGCGCAGGATGCTCGGCGCTATCCCGTAGTACGCAGTGAGGTCTGCTGGCTCCGCCGTGGTGCCGCGCGCGATGATCTTGCCGCTGAGCAGCCCCGACGTTTCAGTGCCATGGGCGACATCGAAAGGGTGAACGGCTGCTTTGCGTGCCGGCATCAGGAGCGCCGTTCGCCCAGGATGGGAAAGAGCGCGGGAAGCATCTTGATTTCAGTGCGCGAGATCGCTGGCAAACCTGCAAGCCGATTTTCAATCTGCGCGCGGAGTTGCGCGTTGCGGGTATCGTCAGAGCTGGGTGCACGCAGCGTGACTCTTGCGATATGGCGCGGTTCGACGCCGCGGACCGTCGCACCGGGAGCTTCCGTATCGCGCGTCAGTGAGGCGGACTGCACCAGGCCAAGATCGACAATGTTGCGCTGCTGCAGCGAGTCGTAGCAGTCGCGAAGCATGTTGAGGAGATCGGCATCCGTCATCGTTACATCTGATGTTAGCTGCTGATGTCGCGGTGGTAACGCGCGCAGTTGTCGAGGTGCTCCGTGCTGCGCTGTCGCCATGCATCCTTCGCGGAGGCGTGCGCGTTCTGCCGGTAAAAGAGCAGCCATGTCTGGCAGCCATCCAAGTCTGTTCTCTCCTTTTCCGAAGCCGTGCCGATCTGCTGCTTCAGCGCGGCTAGCGCTGGCTGGAACTGATCGTCGGCTGCATCTCGGAGCGATGCGGCTTTATCGAACGCCTGCCACGCGGTCGACTGCGGCACTGGCCCCACGTTGACCGGAACGGCTGTCGGCGCGATCACGCGCTGCGACGCCCGATGCATACGCACGAAGTTGTACACGCCGAGCGCGAGAATGATGGCGATGAGAACGTAGTGGCGTGGGCGAAAGCGCATGATGAACTCCGATGCTAGTGCGTGCGCTCGACGAGATAAAGTGCGAGTGATTTGAGCGGATCGGCTGCCGCCCCGAATGGTTCCAGCGCGGCGAAGGCGTCCTGGATCAGCGCGCTTGCATCTTGCCGCGAGCGATCGATCCCAAAAACAGCGGGCCAGGTCGCCTTGTCCGACGCAGTATCTTTTCCTGCGGTCTTGCCGAGTTCCGCCGACGTCTGCGTCATATCCAGCACGTCGTCGATGATCTGGAATGCGAGACCCGCGTTTTCGCCGAAGGTGCGCAGACGTGAAATGGTATCCTGCGCCGAGCACGCGAGGCGTGCTGCGCCCTGGTTCGTGGACAAGCAATGATCAAGCCCGAGCAGGCCACCGCAGACGATCGAGGTCGTGATGAGCGCGCCGGTCTTCGACCGATGAATTCGTTCCACCAGCTCTGCCGTCGGCTTGCGGCCTTCGCTCTCAATATCCATCACCTGGCCGCCGATCATGCCGGGGGGAAGCGGCGTTGGAGCGCCAACTCCCGTGCCGATCGCGATTGAGAATTCGCGCAGGATTTCCACCACCGTCGCCGCGCCCGCGTCGAGTTGCGCAATCGTCTGAAACGCCAGCGTCTGAAGCGCATCGCCGGCGAGAATCGCGATCGCCTCGCCATACGCCACATGGCAGGTGGCTTTGCCTCGCCGCAAATCATCATTGTCGAGTGCCGGCAAATCGTCGTGAATCAGCGAATAGGTGTGCACCATTTCGATTGCGGCACCGAGGTTCGGCGTGGCCCGCGGCAACTCATGCGCGACGCAGCACGCAGCCTCCATGCAGAGAATTGGTCGAAGGCGCTTGCCACCGGCGAAGGTGGAGTGCCGCATCGCGCGATGAATGGAATGGGGTTCAAAAGTAGGCGCCGGCAGCAGACGCTCAAGAGCGTCGTCAGCCAGCGCGGCGCCTGTCTTCAAAAGCGAGTGCACATCGGCGGTCATGCGTCAGGCTTGATTGTACGCGAGCGCACGATGACCACTGCAAGCATCCCCAACGCCAGCAGGCTGATCGCGTCACCCAGCCACTCATCCCATGTGCGATGCCAGCGAACGTCAATCGTGGAACCGCCGGCAGGCACCGCGATGGCGAGCAGTCCGTCATCGCGTTCCAGATGGTTCGCCAACAATGTGCCGTTCCGGAAGACCTGCCACTCAGGAAAGTCGCGCAGATTGAGCACAAGTATCTCAGGTTGCAAAAGCGAGAGTTGAAGATGCCGCGGCGCCACTCCGCTGATCGTCTCGCTCACAGGTGGAGGCACATCGTAGTTGACGATCATCGCAGCTGGATTCGGCACGGTGCCCGGCGCAAAGGCGGCGGGGTTCGTCGCCAGCCAGTAGCCCGGGTCGTCCCAGCGCAGCACGTCGTTATCGGCGTCAATTGGCGTGTACTCATCAGTGGGCTCGACGCCGTGATGGGTGGCGAAGAGTTGCGCGCGCGCAGAGGGAACATCAAGCGCCTCGCACGGCTGACGAAAGGCGACGATCTCGCGCGCCGTCATCGTGCCAACGAACGCAACGCCAACGAGCGACAACAACAGAATCGTTGTCTTGAGGTTCGGAATGGAGCGGAGCGCCAGCGCAATCGTGAGCGCCAGCGTGGCTCCGATCACGCACAGAAGCCGCCATGGAAATTGAAGGAACGCAAGCTCGGGAACATGATGCCAGATCGGCAGCGAGACAGGCGTGAGCAGAAAGGCGATGCAGATCGTCAGGGCGGCGACTATCAGAAGCGGCGCGGAGCGATCATCAGAGCGATCGTCTGCCGATTCATCGTAGTTGCGATCTCGCCTGCGCACCAGGAACGCAATTGCGATTGCAATGACTGCAGCAATGAGCATCGCAACCGCGATCAGGCTGGCCGTGTGCAGGACGGCATCGTGCGGTCCGTCACCCGTGTGGCCGAACAGGAAATTGTCCTCGACCCTCATGTTCGCGATGATCGCCATCGCAACCTGGACGTAGCGTCGTTCATAAGCAGCGGGCAGCAGATAGAACGCAGCCAGCGCGAGCCCAAGCACACCTCCCGCACTGAAGCGCACCACCAGCATCTGCACCATCGCCTTCGATCGCCGTGCCTCGGGAAACAGCGCCAACGCAATTCGCACCAGTCCAATCAGCAGCAGCGTATAGATGCCGATTACGGCAGCGGGCGCATTCGTCAGCCAGAGCAGAGCGGTCGGAATCGCGATTCCGGGAATGCTGGGCTTCACGCGCAGTGCGGCACGGATCAGCAATGGAATCCACGCGGCAGCTAAGAGTTCCCCGTAAGCCGTGCGCTCGAACGCAGTGAAGAGCATGTAGGGACTGCCCATGTAGACAGCCATCGCCAGGAGCGCGGCGGCCCTGGGCGCATAGTCGCGTGCGAGCAGATACATTGTGATGCCGGCGCCGAGCAGCGCGGCGGCCGTGAAGACGATCGGCACTGCAGAAAGCGGCATCGCGAGCGAAAGCAGCGCACCGAAGATCCACGAAACTGGCGGATAGAACAGGAAGCGCGGCTCCCCGGCGTTCCATGCGGCCGAGATGGTCCAGGCCGGATCCACCGTGCCATGTCGCATCTGTGCGGCGGCATCCAGCCAGCTTTGCAGGTGGAACTCGAAATCGTGCCCGCACGAGACGCCGTGCGCAATCAGCGGCGCAACAACAATCAGCGCGAGCAACGGAAGCAGCATCGCAGGCCATGCTCGCGCAAAGGCCGCTGAAGAACGGTGCATGCTGTCCAGCTTAACCGACTGCCTCAACCGGAAGAGCCATTCAGTGTGCCGGAACGAGTGTCAGTGAGTGCTCCGCGTTGTCGCCTTGCAGCGGCAGAGTGAACGTTGTGCCGTGAAGCCACGGCTGAAGCTGGTCGAGGTACCATGGCGAGCTGACGTTGCCCGACTCGCCGGTAACAATGTTGGCGAGCGTTGCCGACGGGTCGGAGAGGTCCGCCGTATAGCGCTCACTCGGGCCAAAGCTTGGGCCGATCGCGTCAACGGTGGTCATGTCGCCGCCTGCAGGTTGCGCGCCGCTTCCGGTCGGCGTGCCGAGCAGCCAATTGAGGTATGAGCGCCCTGCGAAGAGCGGATGCTCGATAACGATCGGATGCATTGAGCCGTACCGCCATTCAGCGAGATTGCGCGGTGCGCTCGCATCATGAAGCCCCTGCTCGACCACAGAGGTGAGGAAGTCGCTCCAGTTCGCGACTCCGCGAGGCAGCCAGCGGGCAGGCATGTGCTCCAGGAGATCTTCGAGCGCGGTGTTGTCTTCGTGCCAGGTGTTGAGACGCGATATGCGGACGGCGGCATTACGCGACCCACCGTCATGCGCGATGATCTGCGGAACGAGCAGTGCAGTCCAGAGATCGCCACGCGTTGCGGCGACGATCGCTGCCGCCGGAGATCCGGCACTCATCTCGCCGTTCCATGTGCGAAGAAGATCGGCAGCCCGCTGGAGCCTCTGTGCGTCACCGCTTCGCGCTTTCGTCGATGAGTGATCGATGGCGTAGGCCAGCCTGTGTGCGAGCACAAGATCAAACTCGGAGTGCTGGTCAAGCTCCAGGTGGAGCATCTGCTCCGGCTTCCATGCAGATCGCTCGCCGAGCAGCCGATAGATCCGCTCGACGCGGTACGGATCGATCCAGTCATCCGCAAGCGCATACGGATAATCATCCGGCGTCACGCTCGCATTCGCTGTGGCCAGAATGCCCGAGCTCGGGTCCTGAATCGACGGCAGCTCGTTATACGGCACGAATCCGGACCATATCTGCGAGGTGTCGAGTGCATCCACCGGCGCCATGGAAATAGGCGAGCCAATGGTGTAGCTCTGTGTTGGTTCGAGCGCAATCTGCGGTTGCGAACCGCCGGCCTTAGGCTGTGAATGCGGCTGTGGCTCCTGCTCCGGCTGGCTCACGGATGGCGAGGGAGGCTCGCTGCCCTCTTCCTCATCCGACTCCGGCTCCGGCGAAGGCAGCACGAACTGTTGCTGAGCGCGTGGATGTTGGACCGCGGGCCCGCGGATCGGAATGCGCCCGATCGCGTGATAGCCGATGTGGCCCTCATCGTCGCCGTAGATGAGATTGAGCGACGGTCCGCCAAAGTTCGCGAAGCTGGCGACGAGCGAGGCGCCATCGGCCGCGCTGTTCGCCGCCAACATCGAACTGTCCACGCACGCAGGATCATAGATCTCCCAATCCAGTGACAGCATGCGATGCTCCGTCGGAATCACGGGAGAGATAATGGGGCTCTCCATCATTCCGGCGCCCGAAGCGTGCTGGACCGTAAGCACATCCAGCGACACATTGCGTCCACCACGCACAACGATCTGCTCGGTGTGATGCTGCACGGGCGCCCACGTCCCGTCGGCCTGCTCAAACTGCATGTCTGCGCCGGAGCCGCGGAAGTGCTCGATGCGCACATCCTGCACATCGCCGCCGAGATTCGTGAAGCTCCACGCCACATGCGCATTGCGCCCGACGATTACCCACGGAAACCCAGGCAGCGTGAACCCGGCCACATCCAGCGGCGGCTCAGTGCCGTTCGCCGACAGGTGCAGCGCCGCTTCGTACCAGATATCCGGAACCCGCAGATCCAGGTGCATATCGTTCGAGACGAGCGGCTTCCCTGAGGCGGAGTGCGCACCGGATACAGCCCAGTTGTTTGATCCTGCGCGGCAGTCATTGCACGCTGGTGGATCGAGTGCCGACGTGAGCGCAAGGAGATCCCGCGGATTCGCCAGCATTGACGGCCGCTCAACTCGCGACTGCGTCTTGTCCAGCGGAATCTCTTCGATCTCATGCGGTGTCGTGAGGTCCGTCGCAGGCTGCGTCGGCGGATGGTCGCGCCATGATCCCACCGGATAAAGATCCGGCAGCAGGGACCGCGGAAGATGCCGCGACAGTGCCTCGCGGTCGAGCTTCGTCGTGAAGCTCGTCGACAAATTCTGCCACATCACCAGTGACACAAGCAGCGAATCGCGCGGCGTCCACGGACGCGGCGCATAGTGGAGCAGATGAAACTCCAGCGGAAGATTATTCCTGTGGCTGTCGATGAACGCGTTTACGCCGCGCGCATACGCCTCGAGCTCACGCCGCTGATCTGCAGGAAGCGATGCCGCAGCGCGATCTGCCGCGGCCCGAAGCCGCAGATACCGCTGCAGCTTGTCGTGCTGCACAAGTCCCGGCCCAAGTATCTCTGCAAGCTCGCCCGCAGCGTGACGCCGCAGTGTATCCATCTGCCACAGCCGATCCTGTGCAGTCACATACCCCTGCGCGAAGAGCAAATCATCTTCGCTGCCTGCGCGAATCGACGGCACTCCCTGTGCATTGCGCGCAACAGTAACGGGCGCGCGCAGCCCCGCGACCGGGATCGTGCCATCGATGACAGGCAGTGACGCGTGCATCATGTGCCGAGCCCAGATCGTCCCCGCAATCGTAAGGCCCACCGCAAGAATCACAAGGACTGTGAGGGCAATTAAGAACCCGCGAAACACTCTTCTGCGACGCGGCGCCCGTGAACTCGCCGCTCCATAGGAATGATCGATATCCTCGCGCGTTAGCAGCCGCGGCTCATCGTCCGTCTCCGGCCGCAATGCGGCAAGCCGATCCTGTTCCCGCTCCCGCGATCCAGCCGCATCGTCTGTGAAACTCATTCTCCGGCTCAGTGTACCTCTGGCGCGAGGTCCTTCTCCATGTGCGGCCACGGCAATACGGATGTATCGGACCGCCGAAGAGTTGTGATCACGATCAGCGTGATCAGCAGCATGATCGGCAGAACGAACAGACTGCCCTCAGGACCGGTCGAGCCGCCGCTCATCAGCACCGAGCCTCGCGGATGCGATGAGAGCAGCCGGCCTGCGCTGACGCCACCGCTGTCCGCCACGCCAAACAGGAACGACTGCGCCCAGTCCCACGCCGTATGAAATCCGATGGCCCACCACAGCGAGCCTGTGCGCCACAGCGTGAACGCGAAAACCAGCCCCGCCAGCCCCGCACAGACGAGCCCGATCGGAGACTCGCCCGGATTCACGGAGTGCACGCACCCAAACGCAAACGAGATAAAGACAGCGGCGCACCAGAAGGCAGCAGCGTCGACACCCCGCGTTCGCCTGAATCGCCTGCGCAGCATATCAGCGAAGCATAACGTAACGATGAACAACATGTAGCCGCGAAAGAAGAACTCTTCGAAAAACGCGACTCCGAGCATCACAAACGCCCACGCCGCACCGCTGAGTACAGCGCCGGCTCCATGCTGCAGCAATCCGGTGAAGACAAGATGATGTGTGCTCCACAGTGCCGCGATGAGCAGCGATATGCATAGCAGACCCCATGCAGCGCCAACGAACACCCTCCGCGCACTCGAGCGGGAAGGCTGCAGTCCATAACTGAGAACACTGCGGTCTTCAATGCGCGACATAATCCACGTCGCGAAGAAGACGAATCCGAACTGCATCCATTCGTCGATGCCCTCCACCACCGGGGAGAGTTGCTGGAAAGATTGCGTCTGCGCGCCTGCACCGGCGAGGTGCTCCGCCAGCTTCATCAGCAACCACGGCGTCAACACAATCGCCAAATAAAGCAGCAGACGCCACCACGGACGCAGACCGGCATCATTCGCGAAGACAGATTCGGGTGTGCTTGCCGGTTCTTCCGGCGGCGGCTCTCTGAGCGGGTACGACATCAAACTCCCTTTCAACGATGCTCATCCGATGATACGTTCCGCCGCGTATCCCAGTTCCTCCACGGCTTCCGCTATGCTGAAGGCTTGTTCCCTCATCCGGAGGTCCTCACTACTTGAACTGCCGCGTCTTTTACCACGACAAGTGCTTCGATGGCGCATGCTCGGCTTCGCTCTTTACCCGCTTTCATCGCGAGTGCATCGGCACGGCTGACTCATTCGAGTACCAGGGGCTCGTGCACCGGGCCGGATCGCTCTATGACGAGAGCTGGTTTGAGAAGGCACACGAAAATGCAATCGTCGACTTCAAGTACTCTGCCTCGCCGCGCGTGACGTGGTGGTTCGATCATCACCTGTCTGCATTCTTGACGCCCGCAGACGAGGAGCACTTCCGCCGCGGACAGAAGAATGCAGACGGCACACCGGGCCCACTCGCAAACCGGCAGTTCTTCGATCCGGAATACACCAGCTGCACCAGCTGGATCGCGCACATCGCGAGCACCAGGTTCAGCATGGATGTTGCGCCCCTGAAGGAGCTCATCTACTGGGCAGACATTGTTGACGGCGCGAAGTACGAGAGCGCAGAGTCGGCCGTCGAGATGGCCGCACCGGCGATGAAGCTGACGATGGTGATCGAGAGCGCGCAGGATTCCGCCCTGGTGCAGCGCATCATTCCGCTGCTCACGGCGATGCCCCTCGAGCAGGTATTAGCGCAACCATTCGTGCAGGAGCTGCTCGATCCACTGCTCGCCAAGCACCGCCGTGACATCGAGCTCATTCGCGCGCGCTCCACCTGCGACCGCGGCGTGATTACGTTCGACATCACTGATCAGCCGACTGAGGGCTACAACAAATTCATTCCCTACTACCTGCATCCTGAGGGTACGTATAACGTCGGGTTGTCGAAGTCGAGCTTTCGCACCAAGGTCTCGGTCGGCACGAATCCATGGACGAAAAAGCCGGCAACCCAGCTTGCGAATCTCGCAGAGATCTGTGAGCGTTATGGCGGTGGCGGGCACGCACGCGTCGGCGCCATCAGCTTCCCGGTCGAAAAGGAAGATGCCGCACGCGCTGCGGCCAACGAGATTGCGGAAGAACTGCGGCAGCGCGAGGCGTAAACCCTCGTAGCCGCAGTTCTCGCGAGTTACGGATGGTGCAGCTTCGTGATGTCGTTGAAGATCACGAATACCGCGAACACAATCAGGCAGACAAACGCGACCTGGTACACGCGCTCTTTGATCTCCTGGTTGAGGTCGCGGCGCATGATCGACTCAATCGCGAGGAACAGAATCATTCCGCCGTCAAGGATCGGAATCGGCAGCAGGTTGAAGATGCCGAGGTTGAGTGAAATCGTCGCCATGAACTGGACCAGCGTCCAGAAGCCGAGCTTCGTGGCGATATCAATCTGCTGCGCAATGCCAATCGGGCCGGACAGCGAGCGCACCGACACCTGCCGCGTGAACATGCCCTTCAGCACCCGAATGATAAGGGTCGAGTCGTCCTTGTTGTCCTTGAATGACTGAACAATCGCGTCGCCGAGCGGCAACTTTACCACCTTCACCGGCGGATTTTCGTTCTGGAAACCGAGCCGGTACTGTACATCCCCCGCGCCGTTGTCCAGCTTCACCGGCGTGATGTGCAACGTCAGCGGCTTGCCGTTGCGCAACACATAGACGGTCGAGGGATGGCCATTGCTGTCTTTTAGATACGCCAGCAGCGTGTAGACCGAGTGCAGCTTCAGGTTGTCAATCTGCGTTACCTGATCACCCGCTTGCAGTCCGGCGCGAGCTGCCGGATCACCCGCCGAGACGCTGAGCACGCCAAGAGATGGCTGCATCGCAGGATTGATCCCGAGCGACTGCAGATCATCCATTCCGAACTCGCCATCGCTTCCACTGTAGGCAAGGTGCAGTGCCGTTTGCGTCTCCTGTCCGTTATGCGAGAAAGCGATCGGCACCGTGCCGTTGATGTGCAGGTTGCAGTCGATCAGGATGCGTTCCCATGTAGGGTTCTTGTCCTGTCCGAATTGCGTAATCACATCGCCGGGAGCGAGCCCGAGCGTTGCGGCCTGCGAGCCTTGCGAGACGTAATCGACGACCGCCGGACCATCGAGGTACTGGGCCACCTCATGATGGAACAGACCGACAAACACCAGCAGAACGAACGAGAGCAGGAAGTTGGCGACCGGTCCTGCGAGTGCGATGAGCACGCGCTGCCACCGCGAATGCGCGTTGAACTCGCCCGGATCCCCGGTCGGCTGCTCGCCGGGCACGTCGCCGGACATCTTGACGTAGCCGCCTAGTGGAAGCAGTGAGAGTCGATAGTCGGTGTCGCCGCGGCGCCAGCCGAAGAGTCGTGGGCCGAAACCGATCGAGAAGGTTTCGACGCGCACACCGCAGAGCTTGGCCACGGCAAAGTGCCCGAACTCGTGCACGAGCACCATGATGCCGAGCACGATGCCGAACTCAACGAGGACGGATAGAAGATGCATAGGGGGCTTGCGAAAACCTCAGTGCGTGATGAGATGCGGGTGATGCTGCTCGATCACCTGCTCAGCGAGCGCTCTTGCGGACTGATCCAGCTCGAGGACCTCGCGGATGGACGCCGGCGAGGTAGCTCGGGTGAGCGAAAGCACAGACTCGATTGTACGTGGAATGCCGAGGAATGACAGTCGACCTTCGAGGAAGGCAGCTACAGCGATTTCGTCGGCTGCGTTGAGAGCAATGCAGTGCGCCTGTGAAGCGCCCGCCGCTTCGTACGCGAGACGTACACAAGGGAAACGCTCGAGATCCGGCGTCTGGAAGTCGAGCTGTTTCAACGTGGTCATGCCGAACGTCAGGTCGCTGGCGATGCGCTCGGGCCACGACAGAGCATAGAGAATCGGCAGACGCATATCCGTCACAGAGATCTGCGCGAGGATCGAGCCGTCGACATACTCGACCAGCGAGTGAATGGTGGACTGCGGATGGACGGTAACCTTCACCTGCGACGGCAGCAGGTTGAAGAGGCGGCAGGCCTCGATGATCTCCAATCCTTTGTTGAGCATCGTCGCGGAATCGATGGTGATGCGCTGGCCCATGACCCAGGTGGGGTGCTTGAGCGCTTGCGCCGGGGTGATGTGCTCGAAGTCAGCGAGTGGGGTGTTGCGGAACGGGCCGCCCGACGCGGTGAGCCAGATCTGTTTGACTTCGTTCGGCTCGCCTCCGCGCAGGCACTGGTGGATGGCGTTGTGCTCGCTGTCGATCGGCAGAAGGTTCACGCCGCGCTCACGGGCAGCCGCGAGGATCAGGTCGCCGGCCGCGACGAGGCACTCCTTATTCGCAAGGCCGACAGTTTTGCCGGCAAGGACCGCAGCGTAAGTAGCCTCAAGCCCGGCTACGCCCACGATCGCGGAGACCACGAACTCAGCTTCCGGGAGCGTGGCAACGCGAACGGTTCCGGCGGTGCCGTAGACGACCTCGGTGGTGACTCCCGTGGACTTCAGGCG
>DASRGC010000023.1:0-29102 GCA_035651235.1 Acidobacteriaceae bacterium | reverse complement strand
TACGTTAGGCGGGATCGAGGGCGGGGCGATATAGCATTTTCGGGGGAGCGGTGTGCTAGAGAAAATTAAGCGAGGATTTTGAGCGCTTCCGCGAAACTTCCAGTTTGCGGGTGCCAAGGCTGCAATGGATAATTCAGCTTTCGGAGAGCCAATTTTGGAGATCCAAGCAACGATCAATTTTGAAGAGTATAGGGCGATGTTAGAGGCGATGCGCAAGCCACCTGAAAGGTCTGGCAGGAGCCTAATAACAAGAGGTCTGATCGCTCTTGCCTTCGCCGTCCTCTTCGTCATAGGGCTTCAAACGGGGCTACGCGATGTGACGGTTCTTGCTTCCATCGTCTGTGTGTTGTTGCCCTGCCTGTGTTGGATTTGGCTGAGGTTCAGGATGCCGAAATGTTTGAGACGAACCTACCTCGCTCAAGAAAAACAGCTGAATGGGCAGATCATGAAGATCACTCACGATGGCATCTCCGGCCAATGGGCGAACGGTAATGCAAGCTATCGGTATGCGTGGCAAGCCTTCGAACGGCTGCTCGACCTGCCCGATTCGTTCGTCCTTCTACCGAACGAAACAAGTTTCGTGCGTGTTCCGAAGAGGTCTCTGACTCATGATCAACAGCAGGAAGTCAAAGAGTGGGCAATTTCTGGAATACAGAAGAACAAAGTGCAATGAACTTCGAGTGGCCGAATGCTCCCGGTTTGCCTGCAATCCGGATGACCTGGGCGGCGTTCGAGCTTCGCTCGATTGCCCGCTCATCCGCTACGCGTATGAACGGGGCACCCCGGCAAGGGCAAATGAGAGAGCCCGGCTCGTGGGCCGGGCTCGGTGGTTCCTCGTGGCGATGAAGTGAGGCAGGTTACTGCGAGATGCGCCGGTGGGCTGTGTAGGTGGAGCTGCGGCGGCGGTGCGAGACGTAGCGGCGGTGAGCGGTGGCGTTGCGCTTCTCCTGCTGCTTGATGTCGTGGTGCTTCTTGATCATGTGGAAGCCGGTGCCGACGGAGTGTCCGGTTTTGGCTCCGGCGAAGGCACCGGCAGGGCCGGCGACGACGCCTCCGGTAACGGCTCCGGCGACGGCGGGGATGCCTTCGGTCTTGAGCTTGTTGTGGTGCTGCGCGTCGCGGGCTTCGACCTGGGCCTTGGCGCGGGCGTGGGCGGCGTGTTTTGCGCGCTTCTGCGCGGGGGTTTGCGAGGCGGCGGCGGGAAGGGCGAGGGCGAGCGCGAGACATGTGCCGGTGAGGCCTGCGATCCATCGGTTGCGCATGAGATCCTCCGTGACACCTGAGAGTCGGATGAGGTGGGACATGGGTGTGGATGTCCAAGATTTCGGGAGGTTTGGGTGGAACTTTGGTCACTCGCGGGCAACCCGGGATGCGGGTTGAAGAGCAAAGCATCGCGCTTTGCGCGATAGCCCACCTTAGCGACGATGAGACCGTCGCGAAGATGGGGCACCGGTTCGTGCGCGCGGAAGGTTTAGCGGGTGCCGGTGGGGGCGAGGGGGTTGATCTGGACGAGGTTGGGGAGCTGGGGCTCGCGGGGGCCGAGGACGGCGATGTTGGGGAGTGGGCCGCGGACCATGGCGACTTCGTCGCAGGCGTAGAGGCGCGGGCAGGTCTGGCAGTCCTTGTAGATTTTGTCGGGCATGGCGTCGCGTTCAGCAACGCGGAAGCCGAGGTGCTCGAAGTAGTCGGGGATGCGGGTGAAGAGGCAGACGGAGGCGACTTCGTGGTCGTCGGCTTCGGCGATGAGGGCCTGGAGGATGGCGTCGCCGGCGCCGAGGCCGCGGCGGTCGGGGCGGACGACGATGGAACGGACCTCGGCGAGGTGCGGGCCGTAGAGGTGGAGGGCGCCGCAGCCGAGGAACTCTTCTTCGGGCTGGTGGGTTTCGGGGTTGGGGATGGTGCGGTAGGCGACGGTGAAGTCGCGGATGTTTTCGCAGAGCTCGGCGTAGGAGCGGCGGAGGAGGGTGCCGTCGTGGGAGTAGGCGTTGACGAGGTCGAAGATGTTGCGGGCGTCCTGGAGGCGGGCTTTGTGGACGCGGATGGGCGCGGCGGTGGCGGGTGCCGGGTCGTGGGGGCCGAGATCGAGAGTGACGAGGTCAGTGGACATGGGGTTAGAGGGTAGAGGGTAGCGGGTAGAGGGTGGAAAGGCGCTGCTTCGCGGCGGCGAGGGCTTCGCGGACGCGGTGAGTGGCGGTGCCGCCGGGGACGTCGTGGCAGTCGAGGGTGGCGGTGAGGGAGATGGCCGCGAAGAAGTCTTCGGTGAATTCGGGCGAGAGTTGTTGGAGGTCGGCTAGAGGGATGGCGTTGAGCTCGAGGGCTTCTTTTCCAGAGCTCTGCTCATTTCTTAATAGGCCGAGGCGGACGGCGTTGCCGACGATCTCGTGGGCTTTGCGAAAGGGCACGCCTTTGTTGCTGAGGTAGGTGGCCGCGGCCATGGCGTTGAGATAGCCGGTTTCGGCGGCGCGCTGCATGGTGGGCGTGCGGAATTTGAGGGCGCGGGTGAAGCTGGGGAGGACGCTGAGCAGGCCGGCGAGGGTGTCGGCGATGTCGAATATTTGCTCCTGGCCTTCCTGAAGGTCTTTGTTGTAGGCGAGTGGGAGGCCTTTGAGGAGGGTGGCGAGAGCGGTGGCGGCGCCGAGGAGGCGGGCGGATTTGCCGCGGGCGAGCTCGGTGAGGTCGGGGTTCTTTTTTTGCGGCATCGCGGAGGAGCCGGTGGAGAAGGCCTCGGGGAGATCGACGAAGGCGAACTCGGCGGTGGCGTACAACGTGATTTCTTCGGCGAAGCGCGAGATGTGGAGGCCGAGGGTCGATGCCGCCTGACTGTAGTCGAGCATGAAGTCGCGGTCGGAGGTGGCGTCGATGGAGTTGGGCGTGGGAGCTGTGAAGTCGAGGGCGCGGGCGGCGATGTTGCGGTTGAGGGCGAGGGTGGCGCCGGCGATGGCTCCTGAGCCGAGCGGGCAGAGGTTCATGCGAGTGCGGGCGTCGGCGAAGCGGGAGAGGTCGCGTTCCAACATCGAGACGTAGGCGAGGAGCCAGTGCGCGAGGAGGACGGGCTCGGCGCGCTGGAGGTGGGTGTAGCCGGGCATGACGTCTGCTTCAGGATTTGTGTGGGCTTCGGCCTGGGTGAGGAGCGCGGTGATCCAGTCGAGGAGGCCGTGGGTTGTCGCATCGATGGCGTCGCGGACGAAGAGGCGCATGTCGGTCGCGATTTGTTCGTTGCGCGAGCGGCCGGTGTGGAGCTTGAGGGCGAGGGCGCCGATCTCTTTGGTGAGTTCGAGTTCGACGAAGTGATGGATGTCTTCGGCCTGCGGGGCGCTGGCGACGATGGCGGCGCCGATCTGGGCGTTTGATGTTTCGTAGTCGATTTGGCCTGATGTTGCGCTAATCCGGTGCGACCAGTTGAGGAGGCGTTCGCCGACGCGGGTGAGGCCGGCGAGCATGGTGTCGAGTTCGTCAGGCGTGAGGATGCCGGCGGCGGCGAGGGCGCGGGCGTGCGCCTGGCTCGCGGCTACTTCGTAGGGCAATAGGCGCCAGTCGAAGGAGAAGCTGCACTGCCACTGCTCGAAGGTGCGGTCGAGGGGCTCGCGGAAGCGGCCGGACCACATCTTGGTTGGTTGGGGCGAATTCGTCATGTCTTCCGTCGATATCTCTTTTGCAACTGCGAGTTGACTTACTGTGTGATGAATGGAGCAAAGGCGTCGTGGTGAGTTGCGACATATTCATCCATGCGCTTCCATATGCTGCCATCGCCGCAAACCTTGTCGCTGAGCTGCTCAAAGAGGCTGCCCTCCTCGAGTGAGCCGAAGAATTCGCAACGAGCTTGTGCTTTGTGTTCCGGATGGTCGAATGGGAACAACGCAACGGCTTGCTCGAGCGCCTTGGCTGCTTCGTTCGCTCCGATTCTTTGGTATGCCTCGACGAAGGCAGAGTATGGTGGGCAGCCAGGGAAGTCGGTCTCCATTGGGTACTGAAAACCGCCGTTGTCCACCATCCCTTGAAACATATAAAGAAGGGCGATGGGGACGGTGACCGGCGGAATCTTTGAAAGGTCGTTATCGACCCTCCCCAGTTCCTTGTAAAGCCCTTCTACTGCCAGATCGAGGGTTGATTCCTTCATGGGCTTGCTCCGATTACCTCAGGGGCTAAAGCCCCGTGTCCTGCTGAACTGTTACGGCACGGCTGAAGCCGTGCCCCTTCAAAACTTCTTGCGAGCTTCCTGTTACCGGCGGCGGTTGGGGGTTTTGGGGAGGCGCTTGGCGCCGCCGAGGAGCATGAGGGTGATGGCCTTCTGGGCGTGCATGCGGTTTTCGGCCTGGTCGAAGACGATGGATTGCGGGCTGTCGAGGACGGAATCAGTAACCTCCGCCCCGCGGTGTGCGGGCAGGCAGTGCATGAAGACGGCGCCGGATTGTGCGTTGGACATCAGCTGATCGTTGACCTGGAAGGGAACGAAGATGGGAGCGCGGCGGGCGGTCTCGTGCTCTTGGCCCATGGAGACGCAGACGTCGGTGTAGATGGCGTCGGCGCCGGTGGCGGCCTTAATGGGGTCGTGGGTGAGGGTGAGGGAGCCGCCGGTGGACTCGGCGATCTCGATGGCCTTGTGGATGATGTCGAGCTTGGGCTCGAAGCCTTTGGGTGTGGCGATGGTGACGTGCGAGCCGAGCAGGGCGCCGGCGAGCATGAGGGAGTGGCAGACGTTGTTGCCGTCGCCGACGTAGGTGAAGTGCAGGCCGTCGACGGCGCCGAAGCGTTCTTCGAGGGTCATGAAGTCGGCGATGGCCTGGCAGGGATGCTCGAGGTCGGAGAGTGCGTTGATGACGGGGATTTTTGCGTTGGCGGCCATCTCGGTGATGGTGGAGTGCGCGAAGGTGCGGAGGACGATGACGGACATCCAGCGCTCGAGGTTGCGGGCGACGTCGGGGATGGACTCGCGCTCGCCGAGCGGCTGCTTGGTCTGGTCGTAGAAGATGGCGTTGCCGCCGGCGGTGTTCATGGCGGCTTCGAAGGTGAGGCGCGTGCGGAGGGAAGCCTTCTCGAAGATGAGGATCATCTGTTTGGCGTCGAGGGCGTGGCGGAAGTCTTCGGGGCTGGCTTTGACGGCGTGCGCGAGCTCGAGGATGGCGGCGAGCTCCTGCGGCGAGAGGTCGGACATGGAGACGAGGTCGCGGCCGTTGAGGCCCTTGGCGAGCTCGGTAAAGGCGGTGTCGGACTGGATGCCGGAGGGCTTGCGGGATTTGGGGTTCATGACGATGGTTTTGGTGTCCATTGGGTTCCTGGGAGTGCGAGCTATTTTGCGGTGGCCTCAGCGGTCTGGGGCTCGGGGGTGAGGTGTTGGGTGAGGAGCTGGTCGAGGGCGGGGATGGCGCGGTCGACGTGCTCGCGCTGGATGATGAAGGGCGGAAGGAAGCGCAGGACCGTGTCATGCGTGCGGTTGAGGAGGATGTGATGCGTGTTCATCATGGCCTCGTGCACGGACTTGGCGAGGTCGGCGGAGTGGAGCTCGAGGCCGACCATGAGGCCGAGGCCGCGCGCTTCTTTAATGGATGAGTGCTTTGCCGCGAGGTTGCGGAGCTGGGCGAGTAAGTAGGCGCCGAGCTCGGTGTTGTGGGCGAGCAGGTTGTCACGCTTGATCGTGTCGATGGCGGCGATGGCCACGGCGCAGGCGAAGGGATTGCCGCCAAAGGTTGTGCCGTGCATGCCGGGCGTGAAGGCGCGTGCGGCTTCCTCGGTGGCGAGCATGGCGCCCATGGGGATGCCGCCGGCGATGGGCTTGGCGAGCGTGGTGATGTCTGGGCTGACGTCGGTGTGCTGATAGGCGGTCCACTTGCCGGTGCGGCCCATGCCGGACTGGATCTCGTCGAAGAGGAGAAGAGCGCCGGTGGAGTCGCAGAGTTGGCGTGCGGTGCGGAGGAAGTCTGCGGAGACGGGATTGATGCCACCTTCGCCTTGCAGGACCTCGATGCAGATGCCGCAGACGTCGGTGCTGAAGGCGGCCTGGAGTGCGGCGACGTCGTTGAAGGGGACGAATTCAACGTCGGGCATGACGGGTGCGAAGGGCTCGCGATAGGCGGACTTGTGCGTGGTGGCGACGGCGCCCATGGAGCGGCCGTGGAAGCTGTGCTCGAGCGCGAGGAACTTGGTGCCGACGCCCTTGCCTTCGGAGCGGAGGAGCTTCGCGTGGGCGCGGGCGAGCTTGAGCGCGGCCTCCCAGGCTTCGGTGCCGGAGTTGGTGAGGAAGACGCGATCGAGGCCGGTGATTTCAGTGAGGCGCAGTGCGAGCTCGGCGGTGTGAGGGTGGTAGAAGAGGTTGCTGGTGTGGACGAGGGTTTGCGCCTGCGCGGTGATGGCCGCGGTGATCGCGGGGTGGTTGTAGCCGAGCGCGCACACGCCGATGCCGGAGAGGAGGTCGAGGTATTCGGTGTTGTGCTCGTCGTAGACGAAGACGCCTTCGCCGCGCGTGAGGAGGATGGGATAGCGCGCGTAGGTGTTCATGACGAGTTTCGATTCGGCGGCTTGAAGATCTTTCAGTGAGTTGTTCATGCGGCGATGACCTCCGTTCCGTCATTGATGCGGGTCGAGGAGAAGTTGGGCAGGACGGCGGCGGATTCGGCGGGGAGGATGCGCACGCGCTTGACGCCGTGGGTGAGGGCTTCCTTGCAGGCGTTGAGCTTGGGCAGCATGCCGCCGGAGACGACTGCGGCCTTTTCGAGTGCGGGAACTTCTTTGAGCGAGAGCCAGCGCATGACGGAGCCGTCGGCGCCTTTGACGCCCGGGACGTCGGTGAGAAATACGAGGGCGTCGGCCTTGGTGGAGATGGCGGCGGCGGCGGCCATCTCGTCGGCGTTGATGTTGTAGTACTCGCCGTCAAAGCCGAGAGCGATGGAGGAGATGACGGGGATGGCGCCCATCTTCCAGATGGCGTCGAGCCAGCGGGGGTCGGTGGAGGCGATTTCGCCGACGAAGCCGAGGTCGTGCTCGGTTTTCTTCTTGCGCGCGCGGAAGACCTGGGCGTCTCCGCCGGTGAGGCCGACGGCGGAGACGCCGTGCTGGGTTAATGCGGCGACGAGGGATTTGTTGACGCGGCCGCCGAGGACCATGAGGGCGGCGTCGCGGGTCTCGGCGTCGGTGATGCGGAGACCGGCGACGAACTCGGACTTTTTGCCCATCTGGGCGAGGAGCTTGGTGAGCTGCACGCCGCCGCCGTGGACGAGCGCGACCTGGTGGCCGTCGCGGGTGAGGTCGGCGATGGCCTGCGCGCAGGTGGCGAGGAGCGCGGGGTTTTCGAGGGCGGCTCCGCCGAGTTTGACGACGAGTTTCATGGGTGGACTCCGGGTGAAAGAAGCAGGTCCCCTGCGGGGATGACGGAAAGAAAGGCAAAGCCAAAAGCGAAACGCAGATTCACTTCGGGAATGACAAAAAAAGAGGCGTGCGTCATAGGAGGCCCTCCTGCTGGTGGAAGCCGGCCATGAGGTTCATGTTTTCGACCGCCTGGGAGGCGGCGCCTTTGAGGAGGTTGTCGAGACAGGAGATGACTATCAGGCGGCGATGCGCTTCTTTTCCTGCCGCGGCGCCTGCGAGCTGGAAGCCGAGGTCGCAGAAGTTGGTGCGCGCGACGTGCTGGATCTGCGGGAGGGTGGACGAGCGGCGGATGCGGACGAGCGGAGCGTTGGCGTAGAAGTCGTCGAAGCAGGACTGGATTTCTTCCGCGGTGCACTCCTTATTTAGACGCAGGTAGACGGTGGAGAGAATTCCGCGGGGGATGGGCAGCAGGTGGGGCGTGAAGATGATTTGTTCGCGCGTGAGTTGGAGCTGCTCGAGGAGCTCGCCGGTGTGGCGGTGGTGGAAGACCGCGTAGGCGGAGAGGTTGTCGGCCGCGTGCATGAAGTGCGTGGTGGGCGTAGGGGCTTTGCCCGCGCCGGAGACGCCGGATTTGGCGTCGGCGACGATGCCGTGGTCGAGGTCGAGGATGTTGGCGCGCACGAGCGGCGCGAGCGCGAGGATGACGGAGGTGGCGTAGCAGCCGGGGTTCGCGACGAGGCGTGCGTTGCGGATGGCGGGCGCGTGCAGCTCGGGCGAGCCGTAGACGGCTTCGGCCTGGAGTTTGGCGGCGCAGTCAGGGTTGGCGTCGTGGAGCTTGTAGACGGCGCGGTTGGTGTCGTGCTGGAGACGCCAGGCGGCGGAGAGGTCAACGACCTTGATGTTGTTTTGCAGGGCGATGGGCGCGAGGTCGCGGGACTGCTCGTGGGGGAGCGCGAGGAAGAGGAGGTTGACGCCTTCTTTGGTGAGGGTGTCGAAGGAGAATGGGACGACGAGGGCGGCGTCGGCGTTAGGCGTGCCGGAGAGCGTGGGGTGGATGTCGGTGAGGCGCAGGGTTTCTTCGGCGCCTTCGCGGCCGAGGAAGACAGGCGGCGTGGAGAGGCGCGGGTGATGGAGGAGGAGGCGTGCGAGCTCGGCGCCAGCGTAGCCGGTGACGCCGGCGACGGCGACGCGGAGATCGTTGCCAGGACGGACCCCACCCTGCCGCTGCGCGTCGAGGGTGGGGCACCCGGGGTCTTGCACCGGATTGGAGTGTGGCTTAGGCAATGAAGGTCTCGATGCGGGCTTTGAGAGTTTCGGCGCGGCGGTTGTCGGGGCAGATGATGAGGACGGTGTTGTCGCCGGCGAGGGTGCCCACGACCTCGGTCCACTCTTCGTAGTCGAGCGAGGCGGCGACGGGCTGGGCACCGCCGACGGTGGTGAGGACGATGAGAAGGTTCTGGGCCTGGCGGACCTCGAGGCCGAAGTCCTGGAGGACGTCGCCGATCTCGGGGAGCTCTTCCTCCTCTTCGGCGTTGGGCGGGAGTTCGTAGCCGGCGGGGCCCTTGAGGAGCTTGAGCTCGCGGATGTCGCGGGAGAGGGTCGCCTGGGTGACGTGGATGCCACGGGCGGCGAGCTTGCGGCGGAGGTCGTCCTGGTTATTGATGGCGGCTGTGCCGTTGGAGGCGGCGGCCTTGGCCAGGAGGTCCCGGATCGCGTTTTGGCGTTGGTCTTTCATGGGGGAAGAACAGTTAGGGGTTAGGGGTGAGGAGTTAGGAAAAGCCTTCTCCGAATTGTTTTGCATTTGTTCAGGCGGGTTGGCCTGAAAAGTGGCGTTTTAAGCGCAACGAAAAGCGTGACGCAGAGGGCGCCACGCCTGATGCATAAAAATCCACAATTCATGTATAAATATACATAGCGCGAATGTCAAGGGTGTGGAACTGGTTTAGGCCGGGATTTCCTAAGAAGATTCACTGCCTCGATGGTGCGCTAGTCAAACAATGGAAGTATAGTGAAGCATGCCCCTTCTTTTTCCTCAGCGGCCGGAGTGTCTGTCGACGGGCGATGTACAGCCTGGAGGCGGGAATTTG
This sequence comes from Acidobacteriaceae bacterium, assembly GCA_035651235.1. Taxonomy (GTDB): domain Bacteria; phylum Acidobacteriota; class Terriglobia; order Terriglobales; family Acidobacteriaceae; genus Granulicella. Next base: position 19,716 of record DASRGC010000023.1, on the reverse strand, counting down.
AGTGAAGTTGCATTGGTGGAAGGCCGGGCGGGCCTTGCCGAGGGTCCCGAGAGCTTACTTGCCAAAGGGCTGAAGAGCTTCGCCGAAGGCGCCCAAAGCTTCGCCGAAGGCCCGCAAAGCTTAATCGATCCGCGTTTTGACCGGGATTCCTGCGGCGTGGGGTTTGTTGCTTCTGCGTTAGCCAAGGCCAACCACAAGATTCTGGAAGATGCGCTGACGGCGCTGGCGCGGCTGGAGCATCGCGGAGCGGTGGCGGCCGATGGCGCGTCGAGCGACGGCGTTGGCCTGATGACGAATGTGCCGCGCGCGCTGCTGCTGAAGTCGGCAGGGGTTGAACTGCCGGATGAGGCGACGCTGGGCGTAGGCATGGTGTTTCTGCCGCAGGGGGAGACGCGCGCGGAGGCGGTGATTGAGCGTGCGCTGAAGGCGCAGGAGCTGAAGGTGCTGTGTTGGCGCGATGTGCCGATGCGGCCGGAGATTCTGGGCGAGATTGCGCGGAGCACGATGCCGAAGGTGCGGCAGGTGCTGGTTGCGGATGATGCGCAGCACGAGGGCATTGACCCGATGGAGCGCCGGCTGTACCTGGCGCGCAAGCAGTTTGAGCGCGCGGTGGAGCTGGGCGAGGTGACGGGGTATGTGTGCTCTCTGTCGGCGCAGACGATTGTGTACAAGGCGATGTGCCTGGGGAGATTGCTGCCGGAGTTTTATCCGGACCTGGCGAACGCGGAGTATGTGACGGCGTTTGCGATCTTTCATCAGCGGTATGCGACGAACACGCTGCCGACGTGGCATCGCGCACAGCCTTCACGGAAACTGGCGCACAACGGCGAGATCAATACGGTGTGGGGGAACCGTGCGCGGATGCGGGCGCGCGGATCGACCCTGCCGGTGGAGTGCAAGCCGGTGCTGACCGAAGGTGGAACGGATTCGGCAAGCCTGGATGAGGCGATTGAGCTGCTGAGCCACAACGGGCGGACGATTGCGGAGAGTGTGCGCATGCTGCTGCCGCCGGCGGTGACCAAGCGCAAGCATCCGTTTCTGGAGTATCACCGCGAGTGCGCCGAGCCGTGGGATGGGCCGGCAGCGATTGCGTTCAGCGATGGCATTGTTGTGGGCGCGGCGCTGGATCGCAATGGGCTGCGGCCTTGCCGGTACGCGATCACGAGTGAGGGAATTGTTGTGGCGGGGTCGGAGGCGGGGCTGGTGGACCTGGATCCGGGCACCGTCATCGAGAGCGGACGACTGGGGCCGGGCCAGATGATCGGCGTGGATATGTCCGAGCGGAAGGTGTACCACAACGAAGACATGATGGACGTCTTCGACTCGCGCGAGGAGTTTCTGGCGCTGACGCGGATGGAGCCGCTGGAGCCATTGCATGGAGCAGAGTTGGGAGAGATTCCTGCCAACTTAGCGGAGGTGCAGAAGGGCTTCGGGTATACGAAGGAAGACGTCAACATGATTTTGAAGCCCATGGCGAGCACCGGGAAAGATGCGGTGTGGTCGATGGGCGATGACACGCCGCTGGCGTTTCTGGCGAAGAGCCCGCGGCCGCTGTATGCGTTCTTCCGGCAGCGGTTTGCGCAGGTGACGAATCCGCCGATTGATTCGCTGCGTGAGTCGGTGGTGGTGAGTCTGCACACGCGGCTGGGACCGTGGCCGCACTTTCTTGAGAAGAATGCGCCGCTGCCAGGGATTGCGCTGGACTCGCCGTTTTTGTCGCTGGGACAGATGGCGGCGCTGCGGAGCGGGCAGTATCCGCACAGGGAAGAGCTGCGGCTGGAGGAGCTGGCGTGTGTGTTTGCGCCGGAGAAGACGCTGGAGCAGGCGATTGATGAGCTATGTTTGCGCGCGGTGGAGCTGGTGCGGAACGGAGCGCGGCTGCTGGTGCTGACGGACCGTAAGGCATCGGCCGAGAACATTCCCGTGCCGATGGCGATGGCGGTGGGCGCGGTGCATGAGGCGCTGGTGGGGGCCGGGCTGCGCACGCTGGCGGGGCTGGCGGTGGAGGCTGGGGATTGTCGCGATGTGCATCACGCGGCGGTGCTGATCGGATATGGCGCGGGCGCGGTGTGCCCGTGGCTGGCGCTGGAGACGGCGCGGACGTATGTGGGCGAGAAGGGCTTTCCGGAGGGTGTGGACGGCGAGAAGTATGTCCTGAAGGCGCTGGATGCGGGGCTGGCGAAGGTGATGTCGAAGATGGGCATCAGCGTGGTGAACAGCTATCGGATGGCGCATCAGTTCGACATTTTGGGACTGCATAAGAGCGTGGTGGACCGGTGCTTCCCGGAGACGCCGGCGCCGTTGTCAGGGATTGGGTTTGCGGAGCTGGATCGCAGGTTGCGGGCGGCGTGGATTGGTGAGAGCGCCGAGCCGGCCGCGGCGAAGGCGGATTTGCCGGATTATGGATGGGTTCGATTCCGCAAGGCGGATATGGCGGAGCCGCATCAGTGGCAGCCGCCGAATGTGAAGGCGTTGCAGACGGTGGTGGGCAGCGCGCGGGGAGTTGCTGCTGCGACAGATCCGGCGCATGCGTTCCAGATGTTCAGCCGGAATGTGGATACGGCGGAGGCGAAGTCGCTGCGGGATCTGCTGGAGGTTCGTCCAGCGGGGCCGGAGCTGGCCGTGGATGATGTTGAGGCTCCGGAGAGTTTGTGTCGTCACTTTATAGCGAGCGCGATGAGCCTGGGGTCGCTGAGCCCGGAGGCGCACTCGACGATTACGCAGGCGATGAACATGCTGGGCGCGCGGTCGAATACGGGTGAGGGTGGCGAGGACCCGGCGGTGTATCGGGTGCAGGGGTCAGGGATCAGGGATCAGGGATCAGGTGGTAGTCCAACCCACCTTAGCGACGATGAAGCTGTTGCGAAGATGGGACACCCGGGTTCCTCGGGTGGGGCGGCGGTGGCGGAGATGGTGAGTGCGCCGGCGGTGCATACGAGTCTGAGCAATAAGATTAAGCAGATTGCTTCGGGACGGTTTGGTGTGACGGCGGAGTACCTGGCGCATGCGGAAGAGATTGAGATTAAGGTGGCGCAGGGAGCGAAGCCCGGTGAGGGTGGACAGCTTCCGGGGCACAAGGTTTCGGGGCTGATTGCACGGCTGCGGCATGCGCAGCCGGGGGTGGCGCTGATTTCGCCTCCGCCGCATCATGACATTTACTCCATCGAAGATCTCGCGCAGTTGATCTACGACCTGAAGCGCGTGAACAAGCGCGCGGCGGTTGGTGTGAAGCTGGTGTCGAGCTTTGGCGTGGGCACGGTGGCCGCGGGTGTGGCGAAGGCGTATGCGGATTATGTGGTGATCGCCGGCAACACGGGCGGGACGGGAGCGGCGGCGCTTTCGAGCATCAAGTATGCGGGCAATCCGTGGGAGCTTGGGCTGAGTGAGGCGCAGCAGGTGTTGCGTGCGAATGGGATGCGCGAGCGCGTGCGGCTGCGCACGGATGGCGGCATTGCGACCGCGCGTGATGTGTTGATTGCGGCGCTGCTGGGTGCGGACGAGTACGCGTTTGGCACGGCGGTGCTGGTGTCGCTGGGTTGCGACATGGCTCGGCAGTGCCATTTGAATACGTGCCCGACGGGCATTGCGACGCAGAAGCCGGAACTGCGGGCGAAGTTTCGTGGCAAGCCGGAGCATGTGGTGACGTTCTTCCGGCAGCTTGCGGGTGACCTGCAGCGGCTGCTGGCGAAGTTTGGGCTGCCGAGCCTGGAGGCGGCGGTCGGACGTGTGGATCTGCTGGAGCAGGTGCGGTTCGACGGGAATTTGAATCTGACGCCGCTGCTTGCGAATTCAGATGACGGGCCGCGGCGCTGGGGCGGTGGACGGAATGATCGTCCTGAGGCGAATGAGCCTTTGGACGAGCAGTGGACGCGGCAGGCTGTGGCTGCTGCTCAGAAGGGCAAGAGCTTCGAGGTTGGGTCGGAGATCTGTAATGAGGATCGGTCGGTGGGTGCGCGGCTCTCGGGTGAGCTGGCGCTGCTGCGCGCGAAGGGCGAGATCGAGTGCGTGGATGTGACGTTCGATCTGCATGGGACGGCGGGGCAGAGCTTCGGTGCGTTTGCGGCGGAGGGGATCAAGCTGATCCTGACCGGGCAGGCGAATGATTTTGTCGGCAAGGGACTGTCGGGCGCGGAGCTGGTGATGCGGCCGGTGGGACGAGCGGCGGAGCGCAGCGGCGATCATGTGCTGCTGGGCAATGTCGCTCTGTATGGTGCGACTGCGGGCAAGCTGTTTGCTGCGGGACGCGCGGGCGAGCGGTTTGCGGTGCGGAACTCGGGTGCGACGGCGGTGGTCGAAGGCGTGGGCGACCACGGCTGCGAATACATGACCGGCGGCATGGTGGTGATCCTGGGCGAGATTGGGATCAACTTCGGCGCGGGCATGACCGGCGGACTGGCGTGGGTGCTGGATCGCGATGGCGAGATTGTGGAGAAGACGCGCTATCACGATGAGTTCCTGGAGGCGGTGGCGTTTGGGGCGTGCACGGATGAGGAGCAGGCGCAGTTGCGTGAGCTGCTGGAAGAGCATGTGCGGCTGACGGATTCTGTGCTGGCGCAGGGAATGCTTGCGGATTGGGAGAGCGCGGCGAAGGAGTTTGTGCTGTTCCGGCCGAAGCCGCAGGCGTAAAAACTAGACAGTAGACAGTAGAGCAATAGACAGTAGAACGGTGGCCGTAAATGGCTGCCGTTCTTTTTTGGAGTGAGTGTTGGAGATGAGTGAGAAGACGATGGGGTTTGCGACGCGGGCGATTCATGAGGGTCAGGAGCCGGAGGAGCTGACCGGAGCGGTGAATGTGCCGATTTATCTGACCTCCACGTACAAGCAGGACGGCATTGGAAAGATGCGGCGTGGGTATGAGTACGGGCGGCTGACGAATCCGACACGTGATGCCCTGGAGGAGAGTTTGTGTGCGCTGGAGGGTGGAACGAGTGCGCATTGTTTCGGGTCGGGGATGGCGGCGATTACGGCGCTGTGCACGATGATGAAGGCGGGTGATCACGTGGTGTGCACGGACAACGTGTACGGCGGGACGTCGCGGCTGTTCAACCAGGTGCTGGTGAACTATGGCTTGCAGTTCACGTATGTGGATACGCGCGACGTGAATGCGGTGAAGGCGGCGCTGCGAACGGAGACGAAGCTGGTGCATGTCGAGACGCCGACGAATCCGATGATGTCGGTGACGGATATTCGTGCGGTGGCGGAGGTGTGCCATGCGCAGGGCGTGGAGGTGAGTGTCGACAACACTTTTCTATCGCCGTATCTGCAGCGGCCAGTAGAACTGGGCGCGGATATCGTGATGCACTCCACTACCAAATTTCTCAATGGGCACTCGGATGGGTTGGGTGGGGTGCTGGTGGGGACAAAGCCGGAGCATGCGGAACGGTTTCGGTTTGTGCAGAAGTGTACGGGCGGGATTTTGTCGCCGTTTGATTCGTATCTGCTGCTGCGTGGCGTGAAGACGCTGGCGGTGCGGATGAAGCAGCATGATGCGAATGGGCGCGCGGTGGCGGAGTGGCTGGTGAAGAGGTTTGGGCCGGAGAAGGTTTTTTATCCGGGGCTGAAGACGCATCCGCAGCATGAGCTCGCCGTACGGCAGCAGAAGGGGTTTGGGTCGATGCTGTCGTTTGAGCTGGGATCGCTGGAGAAGGCGAATGCGTTTGTGTCGAAGCTGAAGCTTTGTTATTTTGCGGAGTCGCTGGGAGGGGTGGAGACGCTGGTGTGTCATCCGGCGACGATGACGCATGCGGCGGTGGGCGCGGAGGGAAGAAAGAAGCTTGGGATTACGGATGGCCTGATTCGGATCTCGGTGGGGATTGAGGATGTGGAAGACATCATCGCGGATCTGGAGCAGGCGCTGGGATGAGAGTGGTTCGTAGTTAGTGGTTCGTAGTTAGTGAAAGACAGAGAGCGGTGACCAGTCGCCGCCGCTTTTTTGTTGTGGGTTGTTGCAGAGTGCGACATTTGAGTACTCATTCCCGCGATGTCGGTTACTAAGTCTTGGGGCGGGAATTACCCTCGCAATCTTCACGCATGCGTGATCTGGCCGTAACTTCACAGAAGCAAGGAAAAGTCTGAATCTCCTGTTCTGGGAGCTCATGAATGCTGCGGAGATCGCGGCACAGTGAGCGTGTGTCCGAAACAGGCGGTATGTAGAGCAAAGCGTGGGTGCGTGTGTAGAGAGAGCGCCCGCCTCAAACCGCCGAGCAGAGAACGCCGGCAGGAGACGATTATGCGTAGTTCGAAGTGGTTCGCAGTGGCGGGTGTGATGTGTCTTGTGGCAACGTCGCAAGTAAGTCGTGCAGACACGTTGAAGTTTAATGGCTCGACGGGCCAGATCCAAGATGCGGGTAGTAAGACTGTGGGTCCGGAGAATGTGTATCTGTACCCGTATAACTTCAGCGTGAACGGGTCGTCTGCGAACACGCAGCTGATGTGCATCAGCTTTGACAATGAAATTACGAACGGCGAGAGCTGGGACGTGAAGGCGGAGTCGATCGCGCAGGCTTCGGCGAATACCACGCAGTTGAAGGATTATGAAGCGGATGCATGGCTGTTTTCGCAGATTACGCCGAGCAGCACCAATGCTCAGATCGCGAACGTTCAGTTTGCCGCGTGGGCGGTGGGAGATCCGACGGTGGCGAACGCTGCGTATGATCCGTACTACGCCGCGAACGAAACGGCAATCGATGGACTGCTGAACAGCGCTTTCGCGAATGCGACGCCTGCGGACCTGAGCAAGTATGACGGATTTGTGCTGTACGTGCCGGATGATGCGAGCTATGCGAATGGCGTGCCGCAGACGTTCATTGGCTCGGCGACGCCGGAGCCGGGAACGCTTGCGTTGCTCGGGACTGGATTGCTGGGCATGGGTGGCGTGTTCCGTCGCAGGATGCGGAAGGCGTAAACAGAAGCAATGTTGAGGAAGCCCGCGGCTGGGTTTGGCGCGGGCATTCTTTTCTGGCGCGAGAAGATGACCGATGCAGCGCAGAGTTGCGATAGACTGCGCGCATGAAGGCGGTTGTGCTGCTCGCGTGTGTGATGTTGCTGGTCTCGTGCAATGCGGGTCCGAAGGTTGTGATTCATGAGGAGGACGATCCGGACGTTCGAGCGAAGCCTGCGGCGCCGGTTTCGAACTGGGAGTACAAGACGGAGGGCGGCGACTCGTGGGCGTGCGCGCGGTCTGTTGATGATGCAGCGGAGCTTTGCTTCCGCAGATCGAAGGGGCATCTCGACAGTTATCTGCATCTGCCCTGGAGGGAGGGCAATCCGTTCTTCTGTTCGCATGGGCGCTGCCAGACCAAGCTGAGCGTGGATGGAGTGCAGCAGACGGTGCAGGGAACGGATGACACAGGTGGAGGAACGCGCATTCTGTTTTTGCCTGATCCGCAGCGGCTGCTGCACGAGGTGGAGCAGGCGAAAGAGGTGCGGGTGACGCCGCCGATGTTTGGCGTGAACCAGGAGTTTGTGTTTCACGTTAGCGGGCTGAAGTGGCCGTGAGCTGTTAGCCCGAATTTTGAGCTAAGTGGGATTGTGGGGATCGACCTGGCCGCGCTTGTAGAAGACGAGGAAGGTGGCGTTGTCCCAGGCGTCGTGAATGCCGATGAAGAGGAGCAGCAGGATGACGGCAGCGACCTCGAATAGTGCGCCGGTGGGATGAGACCGAGCGACGAGCGCCGCTGCGCCGAGACAGGAATAGCCGAGGAACGGAAGGATGATGCGGTAAACCCAATCGACCAGGACGGGTGTGTAGGCGCTCTGCGTCTGGCTCTGCGTCTGAAAGCGGCGGGCTGTGATTGCGGTGTAGATGATGCCCAGAATGCCGGATACTGCCCAGAGGATCGATACGGGCATGAGACGGCGCCAGGGCATGACTTCGACTGCAGCGAGGGCGAGGACGACGCCGAAGTTGACGACGCTGGGAGTGGAAAAGGCGGAGACCGCCTGAGATTCGTTTTCCATGACGGGCATGTTCGCCATCAGCGCCATGACGACGAACTGAAGACCGATGAGTGCGCCGGCGGCCGAGCCGACGATAACGTAAAAGTTCTGCCAGGGCGAGAGAAGGGGATTCATCAGAGCTCCGGGATTTTGAGCCATGGTAGCGCAGGCAGGATTGCGGCCTCAGCCGGGGGCCTGGTCGTGCTGGGCGGCGCAACTCTTCTTTGCGAATCAAGGGCATGCGAAAGGCGCTGCTGAATCTGCGCGCGCGCAGATCGGTCGTCCTGCGAAAATCTTTGACAATTCTTGAGGACGAGGCCAGACTTTTCGCTGCTCGCACGAGCTTCCGGCCCAGCCAGTCCAGCATGCAACAGAAACGAGCGATCGACGAGGTCAGCTCTGTTGCTGATCCCCCATTCGATTGCTCTCGCAGCAAACAAGGTCTGAATGGAGGATCTCCATGCACGCTCGTACACATCGCGTACTGCAGCTGTTTTTCGTCTTCGCGATTGCGTCCGCTCTGCTTTCCAGCGCGGCTGCGCAGGGCACTACGCCGAATATCAGGACGCTGTTCGACTTCTGCCGGGCGGTTGCACCGACCGCAAACGCGGCGTTGTATGAGCCGCCAGACCCGTGCCTGGCCGTCGTGCAGCAGAACGAGCAGCTCACGATTCAGGACATCGTGCACCTGCTGGTGATTGCGGATTACCTGATCAAGAATCCGAATCCGCAGCTGCTGAAGCTTCTGCTTTCGAATCCGGCTCCGAGCACGAATGTGCAGCCGGTCGGCGACGGCAACTGGAGGGTGACGGTTCCGCTCACGATGCCGCCGGGGTGTTTGACGGGTGCGGCAGATGCGGCGAATTGTCCTCCGCCGACCAGGATGGTTGAGACGCAAGGAATCTCGGGCAAGATCAGCGGCATCTACGACTCGGTTGTTTTCGCGGAGAGCGCTGGTGCGCAGCTGAACCTGTACACCAACGCTTACATTAATGCCTTGCAAAGCTGCAGCACGCCGGGAACGAGAGCGCCGAGTGACGTAAGCCAGTCGTGCAATCTCGGCAATCTTCCGATGCCGTCGAGCCTTACTGGCGCGCCGGTTTCGAGTATCGTTGCTGCGCTGGGTTCGCTGGCTACGAATTGGCCTGTCATTTTGCGCAATCCGCTGCCCTCACTGTATCCTCCGTCGCCGGCTGACTGCGATGGAGAGATTGGGGGCACGGCACAGAACGGGAACTACGGGGACCGGTCGGGGAACAATAACGCGTGCACGCCGTCGTCGACCGGGCTGTACGAGACGCTGCCGGATTCAAACTTTCCGCTGCGGCCGTATCTGACGTGCGTGAAGGACCAGGGCAGCCGCGAGACGTGTCATACGTTTGCGGCGACGTCGGCGATGGAGCTGATGGTTTCGCAGAATCACGGGGTGAAGGTGAACCTGGCCGAAGAGGACCTGATGGAGCACTATCGTTTGACGTGGAGCCCGGGATACATGCATGAGACGGGAGACTCGTTTGAGGAGCTCAGCGGTGCGATCAACAACAACTACTTCTTCCCGTATGAAAAGTCGTGGGACTATAACCCTTCGCACTCGCGGTCGTTTTCGGATGCGATCTATCACAACTCGTGCGCGAACTATCCGAGCAGCGAACCTGGGTGTTCGGACTCGGCGCCGCAGGCTCCGGGCACATGCGTAGACCTTGATTTCTTCGGAATCTACATTCCGCTGTGTTCGTTGCATGATGCCGGAGTGTCGGGCTCGCCGTATCATCCGACGTCGGTGACGTCGTTCTGGAACCCAGGTAACACGGAGCTCTCGGCGGAGTATATGATTCTGAATCTCGCGTTCAATCAAGCTGTGGTTTGGAGCTTCAACGTGAGTCCGAACTTCGGTGCAGGCGGAAACACGACAGTCAACAGCAAGGGCCAGACTGTGGTGACAACGCCGGGGTACGTTACGTATAACGCGAGTGATGTGCAGGCCAAGCCGCTGGGAGGACATGTGGTTCAGGTGGTCGGTTTTGCGGCGAATGACGAGCTGCCCGCGGGGATTCCGGCGGCTGTGGGGCCGGGCTATTTCATTATCAAGAACAGCTGGAGTAACTGCTTCGCGGACGCAGGGTATATCTACCTGGATTGGGAGTACGTGAAGGCGACAGGCGTGCAGGCGTTCGCGCTTTCCAGCATCAATTGATGCGATGCGGCAGGCTCCTGAAGCAGGCTGATCCGACCAGTTTTTAGATAAATGGTGGCCCCGGCAGGAGTCCTGTGGCAAAGCGCGATCCGATCAGTGTTTGTGAATGGTGGCCCCGGCAGGAGTCCTGTGGCAAAGCGCGATCCGATCGGTGTTTGTGAATGATGGCCCCGGCAGGAGTCCTGTGGCAAAGCGCGATCCGATCGGTGTTTGTGAATGGTGGCCCCGGCAGGAGTCCAACCTGCGACCTTCGCGTTAGGAGTGCGCCGCTCTATGCATCTGAGCTACGGGGCCAGTGCATTCAGTGTATCGTGAGGCGCGGTTGAAGCCCGGAGGGTGCGATTTGGCCGCTTGAGGGTGGCGAGGGGGTATCATCTAAGTCGTGCCGAAGTATTCCATCGTCGTGCCTTTTCACAACGAAGAGGAGAACGTCACGCGGTTATATGACCGCGTGAAGGACGTGATGGAGCATGTCGAGGCGAGCTTTGAGCTGGTGTTTGTCGATGATGGCTCGCGCGACCGCACGTACAGGCTGCTGGAGGAGATTGCGGCGGTCGACTCGCGGGTGCTGGTGGTGAAGCTGCGGCGGAACTTCGGGCAGACGTCGGCACTGGCGGCGGGGTTCGATCATGCGACGGGCGAGTTCATCGTGGCGATGGATGGCGACCTGCAGCATGATCCGGGCGAGATTCCGCGGTTCCTGGCGAAGCTGGAAGAGGGTTACGACGTTGTGAGTGGATGGCGATCGCAACGCGCGGACAATTTTGTGCTGCGGCGCGTGCCGTCGCGTGTGGCGAACTGGCTGATGGCGCAACTGTCCGGTGTGGACATTCATGATTTTGGGACGACGTTCAAGGCGTACAGGCGGGAGCTGATCCAGAACATTCCGCTGTACGGCGAGATGCACCGGTTCATTCCGGCGCTGGCGAGCTGGTACGGAGCGACGATCTGCGAGGTGCCGATCTCGAACCCGGCGCGCGAGAACGGGCAGAGCCACTATGGCCTGGGGCGTACGTTCCGCGTGTTCTTCGATCTGCTGACGATTCGGTTTCTGCTGAAGTACATGACGCGGCCGCTGCACTTCTTCGGCGGGCTGGGGTCGGTGGGTGTGCTGAGCGGCGGAGGGATTGCGCTGTGGCTGCTGATTCACAAGCTGCTGTCAGGGCATGATGTCGCGGGCGAGCACGCGCCGATGTTCATCATTGCGAGTGTGCTGATTGTGGCGGGGATGCAGTTGATCGGCGTGGGGCTGCTGGGTGAGCTGCAGGTTCGGCACTTCTTTACGCAGTCGCACAGGTCGCCGTATGCGGTGGAGCGCGTTGTGCGGATGCGGTCGTCGGAAGAGAGCCTGCTGCGGTAGAAGCAGGGATCAGGGAACAGGGATCAGGGATCAGCAAGTGCGTGCAGCGCGGCGGTGGGCTGCTGGGCGGCGGTATGCTTTTTCAATGCGAGCGATTCAGGTAAAGAAGACGGGTGGGCCGGAGGTTCTGGAGCTGGTGGAGATTCCGCGGCCGGAGCCGAAGACCGGCGAGGTGCTGGTGCGCATCGCGGCGTCGGGCGTGAACTTCATCGACACCTATTTGCGCGAGGGGCGGTATCCGGCGGAGCTGCCGTTTGTTCCGGGGCAGGAGGCGGCGGGGGTCGTTGAGAAGCTGGGTGAGGGTGTGACCGGGTTTGCTGTAGGCGACCACGTTGCGTGGAACGGGACGCGCGGGACCTACGCGGAGTATGCGTGCGCGGCCGCGAAGGATTTGTTGCATGTGCCGAATGGGATGGGCCTGGAGGATGCGGCGGCGGTGCTGCTGCAGGGAATGACCGCGCACTACCTGATCTATGACACGTATCGTGTGCAGCGGGGCGATGCGGTGCTGGTGCATGCGGGTGCGGGCGGGGTGGGGCTGCTGATTACGCAGATGCTGAAGATGATTGGCGCGCGGGTGATCACGACCGTGTCGACGGAGGAGAAGGCGGAGTTGTCGCGGGCGGCGGGCGCGGATGATGTGATTTTGTACACGCGGGAGAATTTTGCCGAAGCTGTGAAGAGGATCGTGCCGGAGGGTTTGCCGGTGGTGTATGACTCGGTGGGGAAGACGACGTTTGAGGATTCGCTGAAGTGCCTGCGGCCGAGGGGGTTGATGGCGCTGTATGGAGGGTCGAGCGGGGCGGTGCCGCCGTTTGATTTGATACGGCTGTCGACGATGGGGTCGTTGTACTGCACGCGGCCGACGCTGAAGGATTATGTGCAGACGCGTGAGGAGCTGGAGCGGCGGGCGGGGGATGTGTTTGGGTGGGTTGCGGACGGGAAGCTGAAGGTGCGGGTGGGGCACAGGTATTCGCTGGAGGAGGCGCGGCAGGCGCATGTGGATCTGCAGGCGAGGAAGACGACCGGGAAGGTGCTGATTGTTCCGTGAGAGATTCCTCTCGCGCGTGTTAACGCGCGATACCCCACCCTGTCTCGCTTCGCGAGCCGAGGATGGGGCACCCGGCAAGGGCGGATCCCCTTCGGGATGACAGAAAGAAAAGCAAACGCGCGCGTGTACACTGAGGATTCTGATTCCTGCGTCGCTGTTTGTTGGCGATGTGTGACTGATAACTGCTACCGCTCGGGAATGTTCGGGAAGCGCGGTGAAACTCCGCCACTGCCCCGCAACTGTGAAGCGCGCACCCCTTCGGGGTGAGGCTGTTCCGGCAACGTCCACTGATGTTCTGCATCGGGAAGGAGCTGCTAAGGTGAACGGCTTTGAAATCGCGCCAGTCAGGAGACCGGTTCTCTGAGTGATGCCTCTGCCACGCTTCCGACGGGGAAGCGAGGAGACATACGATGACTCTTCTGAATCGGCGCCTGCGGGCGCGCGGTCGGCTGTCGCGCAATGGTGCTGCGCGCGTTTTTCTCTTTACAGTTTTGAGTGCTTTGATTGTGCTTCCCGCGGACGCGGTGGTTATTCGCGGGCGCGTGACGGATCCGCTGGGCAGGGCTGTGCCGGGCGCGCGTGTGCAGTTGATTAAGCAGGGACAGGTTGCGGCGATCGGGTATGCGACTGCGTCGGGGGATTATGAGATCCGTTCGGCGGACGCGGGAAGGTTCACTCTGCTGGGATCGTCGACCGGGTATCTGCCGTCGATTGGGCAGGAGTTTTACGGCGGCGCGACGGATGTTGTGGAGCGGGATGTTGTGCTCTCCGCGGTGAGTGTGCAGCAGGCGGTGAGCGTGAGCGCGACTGGAATTCCGACGCCGATTCCGCAGTTGACTGCGCCGGTGATGGTGATTCCGGGCGGGCAGCTGGCGACGCATGTGGGTGTGGTGGATACGCTGCGGCAGACGCCGGGAGTGTTTCTGGCGCAGAGCGGGCAGGGCGGCGGTGTGACGTCGCTGTTTTTGCGCGGCGGGAACTCGACTGCGAACCTGGTGCTGGTGGATGGGATTCCGGCGGAGGATGTTGGCGGGACGTTTGATTTCGGCACGGTGAGCTCGACCGGCATCGACCGGATTGAGGTGTATCGCGGGCCGGATTCGGCGATTTATGGGACGGATGCGGGCGCGGGTGTGGTGACGATTGAGACGCCGCGTGGGTACACGCTGAAGCCGGTGCTGAACTACACGGGGGATGCGGGAACGCTGCATGAGTATCGGAATGAGGCGACCGTGGGCGGGACGTACGGGAAGCTTGATTACTTCGGCGCGTTCTCGAGGTTCGACACGCGGAATGCGCTGCCGAACGATAAGTTTCACGCAGCGACGGCGGCGGCGAATCTGGGCTACTCGTTCAGCGGCAACGCGGATGTGCGGTTCACGATTCGCAATACGAATGCGGCGCAGGGGCTGCCGGGGCCGTGGGATTTTTACAGCATTACGAATACGGCGAAAATGGGCGATCAGGATTTGTACTCGGGCCTGACGGCGGAATACCGGACGGCGGGGAACTGGCACAACCTGGTGCGTTATGGGATCGCGCGAAAGCGCGAGCAGGAGACGCAGTTCGGGAATGTGGGGAACCCGATCACCTTCGGGGCGGGGACACCGTTTGAGTTCACCGAGTATTTCGGCAACAACGTTTTGTTCCGCGGAGCGAATGGGTATGCGGCGACGGGACAGGCAGCATTTCTGACGGGCACGGACGATCAGTCGTCCAATCGCGACCAGCTTTACTACCAGAGCGACTGGACGCGCAGCCCGCTGGTGAATGTGCTGTTCGGGTTCAGGTATGACAATGAGCGCGGGAGTTACAACAACGCGGAGTTCTTTGAGCACGAGCGGATTCAGCGCACGAACTATGAGTTCAACCTCCAGTTCCAGGGTGAGTTGAAAGGGCGGTTTTCATACTCGCTGGGCGGAGCGGTGGAGAAGAACCATCTGTATGGGATTGCCGGCACGCCGCGGATTGGGTTTACGTATGTTCCGGTGCGGCCGTCGGCGAAGTGGTTTCATGGAACGCGGCTGCGCGCGAATGCGGCGACGGGTGTGCAGGAGCCGACGCTGGCGCTGGAGTTCAACAGCCTGTACACGCAGCTGCTCAACAACGGCGACACGACCGACATTGCGGCGTATCACATTGGGCCGCAGGGAGCAGAGCGCTCGCGCACGTATGACGTTGGAGTGGACCAAAACATTGTGGGCGAGAAGCTGGTGCTGCGCGCGGGCTACTTCCACAACATCTTCGACCATCAGCTGGAGGGTGTGGGCAGCGGAGCGCTGGCGCAGTACTTCGGGATTGGGACGCCGTGCGGCGGGACGGTGTGCCCGTTTTCTTCCATCTATGAGGCGTATGTGAACTCGCTGGCGTATCGCGCGCAGGGAGCGGAGCTGGAGCTGCAGTGGCAGCCGACGGTGCACTGGATGGTGCGCGGCGGATATACGTATCTCGACACGGTGGTGCTGCAGTCGTTTGCGTCGGACGCCGTGGCGGCGAACCAGGGAGCGCCGACAGAGAACCCGCGAATTCCGGGGGTGCCGATTGGGGCGGAGAGTCCGCTGGTGGGTGCGCGGGTGTTTCGTCGGCCACCGCACACAGGATTTACGACGGTGGAGTACGCGCGGCCGAAGTTCAGTGTGCTGTTCCAGGGAGCGTACGCGAGCCGCAGCGATGATTCGACGTTTCTGGATGGGCTCACGCCGAACTTCGATAACACTCTGCTGCTGCCGAATCGTGACCTGGATTTTGGGTATGCGAAGCTCGACCTGGGTGGAACGTATGCGATTGGCAGGCGGATCACGGTTTTCGCGCAGGCCCAGAACCTGATGAATAACCAGCACATCGGGCCGATTGGGTATCCTTCGCTGCCGCTTACGGCTCGCGGCGGGCTGAAGATACGGATTGGCGGGGACTGAAGTGGGGTCCGGCAGCATGGGAACCACCCGTCCGCTTTCACCCCAGCGAGTGAACTCGCCGCGGACCCCGGTTCGCGTACGGATGGGGCACCCGGCGTTGTGGCCGCCCCAAATGCGGCCACAGCGCAACTCCATCGTTTGCGGCGCGTCTTCATCTAATAGGTAGATGGAAGGAGAAGCAAACGATGCTAAGAGGAATTCGTTCAAGCTTTATGTTGGCCGCGCTGGCCGCCGGAGTTGCGGTTCCAGCGCTGGCCCAGGAGCTTCCGCACGAGGGCCCGGTTCCGACGACTGCGCTGGTTAATGTGGAATCGAAGAATGCTGTTCAGCTTGACCCGCGGGGGCTGACGTTGCAGGTGAACGGGCATGAGACGCCGATCACCTCGGTGAGATCAGCGGCCTCGGGAAACGAGGAGATCGCGATCCTGATCGACGATGGACTGCGGACGAACTTTGGGCTGCAGTTGAACGAGATCAGCAACTTTGTGAAAAGCCTGCCGCCGAATGCGAAGGTGCTGGTGGGCTATATGGAGAACGGCACGGTGAGGTCGTCGGGCCACTTCACGGCGGACCACCAGGAGATCGCGAGCCAGATTCGGGTGCCGATCGGAGTTCCGGGACAGAGTGCGAGCCCGTACTTCTGCCTGTCGGATTTTGTGAAGCACTGGCCTTCGCAGGAGCCGGCGGCGCGGTTTGTGCTGATGATCACCAACGGCGTTGATCCGTATAACGGCAGGGCGTCGCTGATGAACCAGGACAGTCCGTATGTGCAGGCGGCGCAGGATGACGCGATACGTGCGGGCGTGGCTGTGTACTCGATCTACTTCCAGGATTCGGGCTTCCGCGGCGGACGCGGCAGCCTGAGCGGGCAGAGCTACCTGCAGCAGGTGGGCGATGCGACGGGAGGAACGCTGTTCAACCAGGGGCCGATTACGCCCGTATCGATTGGGCCGTATCTGAACCAGTTCGAGCATGCGATCAACTCAAGCTATGAGCTTGGCTTCATGGCGAACGCTCAGGGCAAACGCGACACGCTGGTGCGGATCAAGGTGAAGTCGAACCAGTCCGGCGTGAAGGTGCATGCGCCGGAGGAGGTGCGTGCGGGGCTGGATGAGATGACGGTTGCTGAACGGTAAGACTTTGCTGGACTATATGCAAAGTGAAAGAGGCTCCGCGATGCGGAGCCTCTGCTTTTTTCGGTGCAGGCAAGGTCTAACAGCGAAGACTAGGACGGGACGAGATCGAGGTCGGTCGCGGGAATCTCGATGGGCTCGGAGGCGCGTTCTGTCACGCGGTCGCGCAGGGCGAGCATGCCGGCGGTGACGAGGATGGCGAGCTCGGGCTCGATGGGCTGGCGGTAGTCCATGGAGGAGTGGGTGAGGTAGTAAGGGATGGGGAAGACAAGGACGAGGAGAGCGAACGGAAGCAGCGTGTCGCGGCGGTTGCGCCGCCAGGTGACAAGGCCGCCGATGAGGAAGAGCGACAGCGTGGTGCAGAAGGGAACGTTGGGGATGTCGAAGGGCTCGTGGGAGAGGTAGGACGGCGCGAGGCTCCAGTATCCGGTCCAGTAGCGGAAGAAGCGGTGAACGGTTGCGTTGGCGAACATGCGCTTGTGGTCGCGAATGGTGGCGAGGGCGAGGACGTGCTTTTGGGCCATGTAGGCGGGCTCACCCATTTTTGCGTAGAGCGCGAGCTCGGCGGGGTTGCTAGCGGGGTGCGCAGAGGGTGAGTTGCTGTCGTAGTTATCGCCGATGTTGCCGGCGTAGAGCTCGAGAGCAAGACCATCACGCAGCGGGGCAACGATATGCAGGACGCGATAGTTGCGGATGGTCCAGGGGATGATGGTCAGGGCGAAGGCGGCGAAGGCGACCATGGCGCGCTTGAACGACGGCACGCCGATCTGGCGGGCGCGGTGCACGGCGATCAGCAGAAGGAAGGGCAGGATGGAGACGACGGAGGGGTTGGAGAGCGCGTTGATGCCGAAGACGAAGCCGAAGAGCAGCCATGCGCCGACGCCCACCGCGCGATGCAGGCGCATGGCCCACCAGAACAGGCAGGCGAAGAGGAATGAGGTGAGGGCGTAGTCCCAGACGCGGCCTGCAGAGAAGTAGATGGCGAAGGGGTAGATGGCCCAGCCGAGGGCTGCCCAGCGGGCGAGGCGCTCGCCGGAGGCTTCGCGCGCGGCGCCGTAGACCGGGATGCAGGTGAGCGAGGAGAGGACGGCGTTGAGACCCAGCGCCACGAAGGCGGCGAGCGGCGTGTAGAGGCCGAAGAGCTTGAAGATGCCGGCGAGAATATATGGGTAGAGCGGCGGGACGATTGCGGTGGGGCCGGTAATGGCCTGGAAGGGCCCGCTGAATCCGTGGCCGAGGAAGATGCAGCGGGCGGTCCAGCCCATCTCGAAGCCGAAGTTAGCGTGGGCGTTGAAGGGATCGGCGATGTCGCGGAATCCGCAGCAGACGACGATGAAGCGGATGAGGAAGGCGAGAAGAGTTGCGCCGGTGACCCAAACCGCGGCGGGTTGGCTGTGGGCGAAATCGCCAATGCGTCGAGAGACCGAGGGTTTTCTCTCGACTGCTTCCAGGACGATCAAACAACCTCCAAAGGCCCTAGCGCGGTTTCTCCAGCCAGCATTGTCGTAGACGGCTGGTTAATTCCCTGCGTCTACAGTGGGACGACATTTCACTGTGGGAAAGGTAGCAGAGGAGACTGACGCAAAAAAGAGCCAGAGAAGGTTCCTGGCGCGGAGCAACTTGTTGATTTAACCAGTGTAGAGGAGGAGCGGCTGGCGGCCCTATCTGCGCAAACAGTGAAGCCCCGGATTGCTCCGAGGCTTCACTTTGTTTTTGCGCCGAAGGCGCGTCTCGCCGTCAGCACTTCGACTGCGCTCAGGGCAGGCTGCGGACTAGTACATGCCGTCCATGCCGCCGTGGTTGTGGCCGCCGGCCGGAGCTTCCTTCTTCTCCGGGATCTCGGCGATCATGGCCTCGGTGGTGAGCATGAGGCCAGCGATGGACGCCGCATTCTGCAGGGCGGTGCGGGTGACCTTGGTCGGGTCGATGACGCCGGCTTTGACCAGGTCCTCGTAGACGCCGGTTCCGGCGTTGTAGCCGAAGTTGGCCTCCTTGGAGTCATTGATCTTGCCGATGACGACCGAGCCCTCTTCGCCGGCGTTCTGGACGATCATGCGCAGCGGCTCCTCGAGCGCGCGGCGGATGATCTGCGCGCCGACCTTCTCATCACCCTCGAGGGTGCCGACGAGCTTGTCGACGGCCTTGCCGGCGCGAACCAGGGCCACGCCACCGCCCGGGACGATGCCCTCTTCGACGGCAGCGCGGGTTGCGTGCATCGCGTCCTCGACGCGGGCCTTCTTCTCCTTCATCTCGGTTTCGGTAGCAGCACCGACCTTGATGACGGCGACGCCGCCGACGAGCTTGGCGAGACGCTCCTGCAGCTTCTCGCGGTCGTAGTCGGAGGTGGTCTTCTCGACCTGCGCGCGAATCTCCTTCACGCGGCCGGAGATCTTGTCGTCCGCTCCGCCGCCATCGACGATGGTGGTGTTGTCCTTGTCGATGGTGACGCGCTTGGCGGAACCGAGATCTTCGATCTTGACGCCCTCGAGCTTGATGCCGAGGTCCTCAGTGATGGCCTTGCCGCCGGTGAGAACAGCGATGTCCTCGAGCATCGCCTTGCGGCGATCGCCGAAGCCGGGAGCCTTGACGGCCGCGACCTTGAGCGAACCACGCAGCTTGTTGACGACGAGGGTGGCGAGGGCTTCGCCGTCGACGTCCTCAGCGATGATGACCAGCGGCTTGCCGTTGCGGGCAACCTGCTCGAGCAGCGGGAGGAGGTCCTTCATGGAGCTGATCTTCTTCTCGTAGATCAGGATGTAGGGCTCTTCCTGGACGGCTTCCATGCGGTCAGGATCGGTGACGAAGTAGGGCGAGAGGTAGCCGCGGTCGAACTGCATGCCTTCGACGACTTCGAGCTGGGTCTCGAGGGTCTTCGACTCTTCGACGGTGATGACGCCATCCTTGCCGACCTTCTTCATGGCCTCGGCGATGATGGTGCCGATGGTGTCGTCGGAGTTGGCGGAGATGGTGCCGACCTGGGCGATCATGTCGCCGGTGACGGGCTTGGAGAATTTGGAGAGAGCGCCACCGGTGAGGATGGCGATGTCTGCGAGCATGGCCTTGCGGCGGTCGCGGAAGCCCGGGGCCTTCACGGCGCAGACGTTCAACGTGCCGCGCAGCTTGTT
>DASRGC010000022.1:0-52196 GCA_035651235.1 Acidobacteriaceae bacterium | reverse complement strand
CAGCAGCACGCCCGGAATCACGAACACATGCAGCGCGAAGAATCGCGTCAGCGTCGCGCCGTTGATAATCGGCCCACCCAGCAGCAGCTGCACCAGCGCTCCGCCAATAAACGGCACGCGCCCCATGATCGACGCGCCGATGCCCAATCCCCAGTACGCATCCTGATCGAAGCGCAGCACCTGCCCCGTGAACGCCATGCCCAGCGTCATCAGCAGCATGAACACACCGAGAGTCCACGTCAGCTCCCGCGGAAACTTGTACGCGCCGAACAGAAATACCTGCGCCATGTGAATGAGCACGACGGCGACCATGAAGTTCGATCCCCACCCATGCATCGCGCGCAGAAACCATCCCAGCGGAAGCTGGTAGTTCAGCACCTGCAGCGTCTCCCACGCGTGCCCCGCCGACGGCACATACACCAGCGCCAGCAGAATTCCCGTGACGATCTGCAGAATCAGCAGCGTCAGGCTCGCGCTGCCGAACACATACCACCAGCTCGCCGTGCTCTTCGGCACAGGATGCAGCACGGCCTCTTTGATCGGCCCTTCGAGCTGCAGCCGCCGCTCTAACCAATCGTAGGTGTCTTTGTACCAGGCCATGGAGCAATCCTTACCAACTCGTTAGAGACAGAATTTGTCGCAACCTGCGTGTGATTCTTTGCGCCCGGGCACTCCGCCTTCGCGCGATTCGACAGCGTCGGCATCTGTCCCGCATCGATCATCAACTGCCCGTTCTCAACCTTCGCTTCATACGTAAACAGCCCGCGTTCCGGCGGCCCCGACGCTCGGCTGCCGTCCGCGTAGTACACACCGCCATGGCACGGACACATAAACAACTGCGACTCCGAGAACCACCGCACCGGACAGCCCAGGTGCGCGCAGTTGATTGCAAACACCACAAACTTTCCCGGTGCCGTACACCGAACATACGCCGGCACGTTGTCCGTCGCGCCATCCCACGACTCCTTGAACGGATTGCGAAACGTCACCAGCTTCGTATCGCCCGGATGAAATTCGTTCACATCCCCAATCGCAACCCAGTGCCGATATTCTTTGCTCCGCAGCGTCGGCCCCAGCAGATACACCACCACCGGCGTCGCAATTGCGATCCCGACAATCGCGTTCAGCGCGATCCCCACATTCATCAGCAGCGTGCGCCGCGAGATCCGTTCTACCTCGAGCCGGTGCTCCTGTTCCTCCGGAGACGGTGGCGGCAACTTCTCATCCATCTCGTTCACTCCTCTCAATGTTTCCCCGGCGTCCCCGGCGAGCTCGCTCGCTGGGGTGAAACCGGCGCAATCGGCTGCGCCTCTCCCGGCTTCTCTGAAGTCGTGTTGTTGTCCGGGTACGGCTGTCCCGGATTCGCCGGCCGCTGTGCCATCATCCACGCCGTCACATCGTTAATATCCGCATCGGTCAGCGGATGCCCAGGCACATCGCCGCGCCAGTCCGGCTGCCCAATATCCGGCCGTCCTGCAATCACTGTCGTGCGAATCATCTGCGCATTCACCAGCGCCAGAAACGATCCGTCCAGAATTGACCCCGCCGGCCCCGGCTTCTGTCCCGCCGCGCCATGGCAACGCGCGCAGGCCGTCGCATACACCTGTTGTCCATGTCCGGGGTCTCCGGTACCGGAGGCCTGATACGGCGGCGCATTCTGTCCGGTCAGCACGTTCCCCTTCGACCACTTCGCCCGCATCCCGCTCACAACCGCATTCACCTGCGCGTCCGTCAGATTGCCTCCCGCACTCTGCGCGAACGCCGGCATCAGCGTGCCCTTCTCTCCGTTCGCAATCACATCGCGCAGCGTCGCATCATCCACCAGCGCCTCATACTCCGGATTCGCCAGGTTCGTCGCCTGCCCATTCTGTCCATCAACACCATGACATCCCGCGCAGTTCTGCGCGTACAGCTTGTCGAATGACATCACCGCCTCCGGCCGTGGCACAATATCCGCCGCCGTCGGCCTTCCCGGCCAGTGACAGCCGCCAACAAGCATCAGCGACCCGGTCACCAAAATTCCGGGCAGCAAGCTCCCCGCCACGCGACGCCTCATGGCTTCGGCTCCTGTCCCGCGTCTCCCGAATTCGACTCTCCCGGCTCGCCTGGAGGGTGCAGCCCCGGCGTCTCCAGACCCAGCCGCACCTCCAGCGGAAGCTGCCGCAGCCGCTCCAGCCTGCCCAGCCTCTTCACCGTGTATCCTGCGACCACTCCAAAGATGATCTGTGCCGCCAGGAACGACCACCAGTCGATCTTCTCCTGCAGAAACGGATTCACAATCCCCAGCGCGCTGTGCAGTACTCCCGTCCACAGCACCGGAGCAATAATGCCGCCCAGCACGATCGGCCGCCGCGGCCATATCGGCAGCATCGCCCCATACAAAATTCCCACTAGCAGCGTCACCACTCCCTGGATAATGTTCGCCGTGATAAATGCGCTCAGCTTGAAGTGCGTCAGCTGATACATCGTCGGGTTCGTCCATCCACCTACGCCCGCTCCGCCCAGCAGATTCACCACATACCACACGCTGTGAAAACGAATAATCCCGTACAGCTCCGCCGGAATCACCATCGCGATTCCGCCCGCAATCCCTCCCTTGATGCCGCTGGCAAACGTAAACGTCTGCAAAGGCAGCTGCGCGCGGTGCGTCTCATCCACCTCAATCCGTGCCACCCCCTCACGCGACGGCTCAATCTCAACCACGGCCGTGTCGACCTCAACATCCACATGCTGCTCATGCGGCAGCACCGCGCGGAACCACCCAATCGCCGGCCCCACCGTCAACACGATTCCCAGCCACATCACCCACGGCGACGTCACCAGCGAAAAGAAGATCAGCGTCACGCCCATCGCCATCAGGAACGGCCACATCGTCGGCGCCGGCAGATGAATCGTGCCGTGATGCGTGGCATGCACAGCCCCGTGATGCGTCTCGCCCGCATGTCCCGTCCCTGGCTGTGTCGTCTCGTCCATCATCTCCCCACGATGTACACCACGGTGAACACTACAACCCACACCGCATCTACAAAGTGCCAATACAGCGCCAGCACCTTCACGCGCTCTGCGTGCGTGGGATTCAATCTCCCGGTCAGCGCAAACACCAGCGTGATCAGCAGCATGATGAGCCCGATAATCACGTGCGACGCATGCAGCCCTACCAGCGAATAGAACGTCGTGCCGAACAGGTTCGTCGCAATCGTCAGGTGATCATGCGTAATCAGCTTGTCCCACTCCACCCCTGTGCCAATGATAAAAATCAACCCCAGCACAATCGTCACCGCCCACCACAGCGTGAACGCGCCCATCTTCCCGACCGTAATCGCGTGCTCCGCAAGATAGATAAAGAAGCTGCTCGACAGCAGGCACACCGTGCCGAAGATCGGCAGCTCCAGCACCTCGCGCGGCGTCGGCCCCGACACATCGCGCCCCAGGTAGTAGAGGTACGCCACCACAAAGATCGTGAAAATCGCACTCTCCGCGATGATCAGCGAAGACATCGCGACATAGCCGCGCGATGGCAGCTTCCACGCCTCCGGGTGTTCGATATGTTCCAGCGGTACAGTGCCCACATCCACTCCTTAAAAAACTCACAGCTTCAACGCGATACACTCACTCAAACGCCGAATCCGGGTCCTCCGGATGTTTCAAATCCCACAACGGCCGGCGGCTTGCCACCACCGGATCCGACGCGAAGTTATATGCCGGCGGCGGCGAGTGCGTAGACCATTCCAGCGTCCACGCATCCCACGGGTCCGGCCCCGCCTCTCTGCCTTTGAAGTACGAGTGCACCAGGTTGTACACCAGCACTGCCACAGCAATCGCCTGAATCAACCCGCCCACAGACACAATCTGGTTCCAGATCGCCCATCCGCGGTCCGCCTCGTATGTGTAGATCTGCCGCGGCATCCCCAGCAGCCCCGGGATATGCATCACGTCGAATGTCAGGTGGAACCCGATCAGCATCAGCCAGAAGTGCCACTTGCCCAGCCGCTCATCCAGCATCCGTCCCGTCATCTTCGGATACCAGTAGTAGATGGCCGAAAAGATCATGAACACGATCGCGCCCACCAGCACATAGTGGAAGTGCGCGATGACGAAGTATGAGTTGTGTAGTTGCCAGTTCCACGGACTCACCGACAGCATGATGCCCGTCAGCCCCGCAATCAGAAACTGGAACAGAAACGCAACGGCAAACAGCATCGGCGTCGCAAACCGCACACGTCCGCCCCAGATCGTCGCCAGCCAGTTGAAGATCTTTATGCCCGTCGGAATCGCCACCAGCATCGTCGAAAGCGTAAAGAACGCATTCCCAAACGACGTCATCCCCATCGTGAACATGTGGTGCGCCCACACGCCCAGGCTGATAAACCCGATCCCCACGCTCGCCGCCACCATCGCCGGATACCCGAAGATCGCCTTGCGCGAAAACACCGGAATAATCTCATTCGCAAACGCGAACGCCGGCAGCACCAGGATGTAGACCTCCGGGTGTCCGAAGATCCAGAAGAAGTGCGCCCACAGAATTGCGGACCCGCCCGCCTGCGTATCAAAGAAGTGCCCGCCCAGGTAGCGATCGATCGTCAGCATCGCCTGGCACGCCGTCAACGGGCTGATCGTGATCAGCACCATGCCCGACACCACCGTGTACAGCCACACCAGCAGCGGCATGCGGAACAACGTCATCCCCTTGCAGCGCATGCTGAACACCGTCGCCAGGATGTTGATCGCGGTCCCAATGCTCCCAATGCCGCTCGCGATGAGCGCCAGCGCCCAGTAGTCCGTCGAGTGCCCCGGCGAAAACGCCCGCTCCGTCAGCGGCGCATACGCGAACCACGCCACATCCGGCGCCGTGCCCGTTCCCGTCAGCCCATTGCCGCCAATAAAGCTGAAGTACAGCATCAGTCCCGCAAACGCGGAGATCCAGAAGCTGAACGCATTCAATCGCGGAAACGCCATGTCCCGCGCGCCGATCATCAGCGGAATTAAATAGTTCCCAAACCCTAACAGAATCGGCATGCCCACCAGGAACACCATCGTCGTCCCATGCATCGTGAACAGCCGGTCAAATACAAACGGAGAGATCAGGTGGTTTTCCGGGAAGAAGAGCTGCGCGCGAATCATCAGCGCCTCAATCCCCGCCACCAGCATGAAGATCAGCGCATACGAGATGTACATGATGCCGATCTTCTTGTGATCGACCGTCACCACCCAGTCGTGAATCACCTCCAGGTAAGTGCCCGCAAAGGTTCGCGGCGGCGTCTGGTCAACAACGCCTTCAACGCGGTTCGGGATGGGCACGCTCGGAGTCGCCATCGTCGCTCTCCCCTTAAAGAAGTTCCTGCCTAATGGAGCGTTAGCAGATAAGCCGTAATCTGTTCGTTCTGTTCGTCAGTCAGGTGCATCGCCGGCATCAGGCAGCCGGGTTTGAAGTCGTTCGGGTCATTGATCCACCGCACTAGGTTCTGCTGATTGTTCGGCAAAATTCCCGCGCCGATCGTGTCGCGGCTCATCAGGTGCGTCAGGTCCGGTCCATATCGTCCATTCGCCATCGTGCCCTTCACCGTGTGGCAGTTCACGCATGCCTGCCGCTCAAACACCATCTGCCCCGTGTGCGCGTTCACATCATTCGAGCTCTGCGCCGCATTCACCGCCTGCGCATTCACGCGCACTACGGTCGCCCCACCCGTCGCCGCACCTCTGATCCCTGATCCCTGGTCCCTCATCCCTTCCTCTGGCAGCTCCGTCTGCGCCTGCTGCTGCGCCTTGATCCAGGCCTCAAACTTGTTCGGAGGATCGACATACACGCGCAGCAGCATCTTCGCGTGCTCCGGTCCGCAGAACTGCGCGCACTGTCCCAGGTACACACCCGGTATATGCGGGTCGAACCACAGCTCGTTCACCCGGTTCGGCAGCACGTCCGTCTTTCCCGCCAGCCTGGGCACCCAGTAGCTGTGCATCACGTCCGCCGACGTCAGCTTCAAAAACGTCGGCAGCGGATGTTCCTTCGTGCTCTGCGGAACGTGCAGCTCGTTTGCCGTCACCACGCCATACTTCGGATACCGGTACTCCCACCAGAACTGGTGCCCCACCACGATCACATCCAGCGCATTCGCCGGCTTCGGCGCGTCCTGAATCGCGAAGATCATCCTCGCAGTCCCCAGAAACAACACCGTAATCAGCAGCACCGGAATGATCGTCCATGCCAGCTCGATCTGCGTGCTGCCGAACACCTGCGGTGGTTCCGTCTTGTCGTCCGGTCTGCAGCGGAAGCGAATCAGCGCATACACCAGCAGCGAGCTCACGCCCAGAAAAATCCCGCCCGTAATCGTCAGCACGAACAGTGACAGCGCGTGAACATCGTGCGCCGGCGTCGATACAGGCTCAAAAATATTGGTATTGACGAACGGACTTCCGCTCTGCGCTTGGCTGCATGAGGCGGCCATGCAGCCCAACAACACCGGAATGACGCGAACGCGGAACACCAGCAATACTCCTCAGGGGGTTGAGGCGTACCAATTCCGTGCGAGGCGCCCATTCTCCGCCTCATACGGAGGACTCGGCGCACGCGTCGTTTCTATCACAATGCGCCAGCAGAACTAAAACAGGCCAGAAGAGGATTCATCCCCTCACTTGCAACGGTACTCCCTCAGAGCCGCAATCACTCGTATCGGGTTGCAGCCATGACGATTACCGCGCAAAATGCACGAGCTCGCACTCTCGCTCGCTCCGCTTTTTTGCCTTGTTCACAACCGCGATTTATCTCCATCCATCGCAGCTCATTCGCTGACGCTGCCTCGCACGCTCAGCCTTTCTTTCCGGAAGTCGTCCCCGTCTCTCCCGGCGCCGACGGATTGATCTGATTCTCCGCATTCTCCGGCGTACTCGAGTTCACATGCGTCTCTCCGTCGCCCGCCGTCCCCGGATTGTCTCCCCGCGGCCCTGACGGCTGAGCCTTCGAGTCTCCCCGATCGCCCTCCATCGTCCCTTTGCCATCCTTCGCCTCATCCCTCGCCATACGCCCTCCTTAGCCTTTCCCTTCGATGCCTCTCAAAACGCCAACGACCAGCCTCTCTCCTCTTTCGCTATAACTACTTACCCGCGCTAAACATACAATCGCGTCCTCGCCATGCCACTTCCGTTCGCGCCGTCCCTCGTCCTCCAGAACATCCGGCGCGCAACTCCCCTGTACTCTAGGGGTCTAATCCTTTCGTCTCACTAAAGCGAGTTACCAGTCGCACTTGAATCTCCGGACCGGGCCCGCAGGCACGCCATCCGTTTACGTCAACGTTCAACTCTGAAACAAAGGGCTCCGTTCGCAGGATCTTCCATGAAAGTAACCCGCCTTACCCCCGCTCTTCTCGTTACTGCCAGCCTCTTTTCCGCCGCTCTCGCTCAAGCTCAGCAGCCTCAGGCGCGTCTCTCCACTGCCATCGCCAACACCTCCCGCGCCACCCTCCTCGGCTCGCAGCCGCCACGCGCCCGCATCGCGCACGACCTCGGCGCCGTCGATCCCGCCACGCCGCTCCAGTCCATCACCCTGTACTTCAGCCGCAGCGCACAGCAGCAGAGCGATCTCGACGCCCTCATCGCTGCCCAGCAGAATCCCGCCTCGCCGCAATATCACCAGTGGCTCACCCCCGCCGAGTTCGGCGCCCGCTTCGGCGTTGCCGACGCCGACATCGCCAAGACCGAGTCCTGGCTCGAGTCCCAGGGCTTCACCATCCAGAGCGTCAGCCCCAGCCGCAACACCATCACCTTCTCCGGCACGGCAGCCACCGTCGCCGCGGCCTTCGGAACTCCGCTCCACCGCTACAGCCTCAACGGCGAAAACCACATCGCTCCCTCCGCCGACATCACCCTCCCCTCCGCGCTCGCGGGCATCGTCACTGGCATCCGCGGTCTCTCCGACTACCGCCCTCACCCCCACCTCCGCAAGGGCAACGGCGCGGCCTTTAAGCCCGCCTTCACCTCCGGCCAGACCGGCAATCACTTCCTCACCCCCGGCGACATCGCCGTCATCTACGACATCAAGGCGGCCTACAACGCCGGCTACAACGGCTCCGGCCAGACCATCGCCGTCATGGGCCAGTCCGCCATCTCCAGCACCGACGTCACCCGCTTCCAGACCGCCATCGGCCAAACCGCGAACCCGCCCAACGCCATCCTCGTTCCCAACACCGGCGCCTCGCAGACCTACAGCGGCGATGAATCCGAATCCGATCTCGATACCGAGTACGCCACCGGCATGGCTCCCGGCGCCACCATCGACTTCGTCTACGTCGGCGCCAACGCCACCGCCAGCGTCTTCGATTCACTCACCTGGGCCATCACCAATCGCATCGCCCCCATCCTCAACATCAGCTACGGCGAGTGCGAAGCCAACCTCGGCCAGTCGCAGTACACATCCCTCAACGCCACGCTGCAGCAGGCCGCCGCCCAGGGCCAGACCATCGTCTCCGCCGCCGGCGATAGCGGCTCCAGCGACTGCTACGACCCCACCAGCCCCACCACCATCGTCCAGACCCAGGGCCTCGGCGTCGACTTCCCCTCCTCCAGCCAATACGTCACCGGCGTCGGCGGCACCGAGTTCCTCGCAGCCGACGTTACCGCCAGCAGCAGCAGCACAACCTATTTCTCCGCCAACGGCAGCTCGGACGTCCTCGTCTCCGCCCTCTCCTACATCCCCGAGCAGGCCTGGAACGACAGCTCCGCTGCGAGCATCTCCTCCGGCCTCTCCGCTGGCGGGGGCGGCGTCAGCATGTTCACGTCCGCGCCCTCCTGGCAGACCGGCGTTCCCGGCATCCCCGCCGGTGCCAGCTTCCGCCTCCTGCCGGACATCGCTCTCGATGCCTCTCCCAACAACGCGCCCTACGCCTACTGCAGCAGCGACACCACCGCCTGGGCATCCGGCCAGCAGGGAAGCTGCACCTCCGGCCTGCGCGACAGCTCCAGCCAGGACCTCACCGTGGCCGGCGGCACCAGCTTCGCCGCGCCCATCTTCTCCGCCATGGTCGCCCTCCTCAACCAGGCGAGGGGCTACACCTGGCAGGGCGTCGTCGACCCCACGCTCTACACGCTCGCCTCCAACCCCGTCACCTACGCCTCCGCCTTCCACGACATCACCACCGGCAGCAACGAGTGCACCATCGGCGCCACCTACTGCGGGACCGGCACGGATGTGACCAACTACGGCGCCGGCGTTGGCTATGACGAAGCCACCGGTCTCGGCTCCATCGACCTCAACAACCTGCTCACCGCCTGGCCGAAGAACACCGCCACCAACAACGCCAAGGCCTTCACTCTCAGCTCGTCGGCGATCTCCATCACCCAGGCCACCGCCACCACTGCAGCCTCCGGCACCTCCACCATCACCGTCACCCCCGTCAACGGATACACCGGCACCGTCACCTGGACCGTGACCTCCAGCGCCACCGTCTCCGGCGCCTGCTACACGCTTCCCAACGCCACCGTCGGCAGCTCGCCCGCCACCGCAACCCTCACCGTCACCACCGGCAACAGCTCCTGCCCGTCCGGCACAACCGCCCTCCTTCGCACCGGCACGCAGAACGCCGCCGCGCATACCCCAGCCCCGCCCGCGCACCATACCCCAACGGTCCCGGTGCTCGCCGGTCTCAGTTTCGCCTCGCTACTCTTCCTCGGCCGTCGTAGCCGTCGCCTGCCCGCTCTCCTCGCCGTCGTCGTCCTGGCCGGCGTAGGGCTCGGCCTCTCCGGCTGCGGTGGCGGCACGTCCCTCGGCAATCCTTGCATCGCGAACTGCGGAACCGGCGGCGGTGGCGGTGGCGCTGGAACCACCAACTACACCATCACCGTCATCGGCAGGGACACAACGACCAGTTCCATCGCCGCCAACACCACCCTCGCCTTCACCCTCACCGTCCAGTAGTCGGGCCCACATCCGGTGAGGGAATCAGCCCCGGTCGGCACACGCCGTCCGGGGCTTCTGTGATCAACGCCCTCCGCGCCGCCCAGAATCCCGCGCCCAGCAGCAGCAGCGCCACCAGCCCAAACTTCTGGCTCACCGGCACCAGCGCAGCCTCCGCCACGCCCACCACCCACAGCCACACCGTGAATCGCGGCCACCTTCGCACCATCAGCACACCCGCCAGCACCACCACGCTCAGGTCGTACATGAACACGTGATAGTCCACCGCCAGCGCCAGCAGCAGCGCCGACGCGAACACCACGTCGAACCTCCGCTTATCCGCGCGCATCCACATCAGCGCGCCCACACCCAGAACCGCCACCCAGGCCACCGCTGTCGCCATCACCAGCTCGCGCGGCTCCTTCACCACAAACGCCAGCAATCCCCGCACCGACGGCATCCGCGTCAGGCTCGGTACATCGTGCACCGCCGCCAGGTACACAATCGCCGCGCGATAGCTCGGAACCAGCGCCCGCCCCACCACCGCAAACGACACCGCCGCCATGCCCGCCACTGTAGCGACCGCGCCGCCCACCACCCTCCACCGCCGCATCGCCACAAAAAACAACAGCACTGGAATCGCGAGCTGAAACCGGACAAACGTTAACCCCAGGCAGCACCCAGCCGCGACATCCCGCCCCTCGTCCGCCAGCAGGAACACCCACGTGTACAGCAGCAGGCAAACGATGTGGTCCTGCCCGGCCGCCAGCCCGCAGGCCAGCGGAAGCCACCCCGCCGCAAACACCGCTCCAAGCTGCACTCCGGTCAGATCGCCCAGCAGTCGGCGCATGCTGAACGCAATCCAGCACAGCCCACCGATACTCAGCGCCTCCCACACCCGGAACGCCCGGTCGATTCCCATCAACGTCAGCGGCGCAAACAGCAGCGCCTCCACCGGCGGGTGTACCCACGGCAAAAATTGCCGGCCCCGCACCGCCGTCTGGTACTGCTTCTGCACGCTCAACGAGTACAGATTCTGCGGCTCCTGCCGAACAATCTCGCCCGCCGCATAGTGGCTCATAAAGTCCGACGCTCTTGCCCCGGCCAGCCTGGCCAGCGGCACAAACACGGTCAGCACACACACCATCGCCGCAATCGTGTTCAGCCACATCCGCGAGACCGGTCGCATGCTCGGCAGCCTATCCCCACGCACCCCGCCTGCAAAGCAAATTCGTAATCCCGCCGCCTGCGGGTGCCCCGTTCATGCGCGCTTTTGCGCATGAGCGGGAAGAGCCGGGCGGACAGTCAACCCTCGCACCCTGTTTTCCACTATCTGGCCCTGCTCTCCACCGCTGCTTATCTTGCGTCCACGAGCCCGCAGAACTACCCTGAACCTTGCCGGACCCCTGTTGACCACTTTTGCACCGGGCTCTCCTCCACGACTGACGCGGCCTCTGCCCGCTTTCCACAGCAAAACGCCAGCATTTTTGAGACCCCAAATCCTCCAATGCCCATTTTGGGGAGTATCTGCGGTAGCACCACAATATCTAGTTGTTTTATACTTGACTCGTACCAGAGCTGGCGGTACTTTCGTCTTCACGCCCGGCTTTGGTGAAGCGCCTGACTCCTTGGCTCACACCCTGACCCAGGACCTTTAACCCGGCTCCGTCCCACCCGTAGGACTCGAGACCGGCCCAAGAAATCCAGGTCGAGTTCAGGTAGCTTCACCCCGCCGGTGAATCGGGGTCCCCGGACAGCTTGCTGGCTGGGGTGACACCCCCCGGCACCGCCTAAAAATCCATGACCGCAGGCCCCTCGGCCTCGGCCATCTCAGCTCTTCGAGAGGTTTCGCCCATGGCCGATATCGTTACTCCCGCCGCTTCCGCTTCCGCCACTCAGACCTCCTCCAATCCGGCGACCACCCCCGACGGACTCAAGAGCGCCCGCGGCTTGAAATTCGAACGTCACTTCACCAAACCCGGCGTCTCCCCCTTCGACGAGCTCACCTGGGAGCTCCGCGACGCCATCATTCAGGACTTCAAAGGCAAGGTCATCTTCGAGCAAAAGGACGTCGAAACACCCTCCTCCTGGTCCATGACCGCGACCAACATCGTCGCGTCCAAGTACCTC
Source organism: Acidobacteriaceae bacterium (assembly GCA_035651235.1). Classification (GTDB taxonomy): domain Bacteria; phylum Acidobacteriota; class Terriglobia; order Terriglobales; family Acidobacteriaceae; genus Granulicella. Next base: position 40,183 of record DASRGC010000022.1, on the reverse strand, counting down.
CACGGCCAGGTGGGCACGCCGGAGCGTGAATCCGGCGTCCGCGCCCTCGTCTCCCGCGTCGCCGAATCCATCCGGGACTGGGGCCTCCGCGACGGCTACTTCGCCTCGCCCGAAGACGCCGCCGTCTTCTTCGACGAGCTCTGCCATCTCCTCCTCAATCAGAAGGCCGCCTTCAACTCGCCCGTCTGGTTCAACGTCGGCTGCGATCGCCTCGAGCCCAACTCCGATGCCCACAACTGGCACTGGGACGCCGAGAAGAACGACACCGTCTTCTCCAAAACCGGCTACACCCGCCCGCAGTGCTCCGCCTGCTTCATCAACTCCGTCGACGACTCGCTTGACAGCATCCTCACCCTCGCCAAGACCGAGGGCATGCTCTTCAAGTGGGGCTCCGGCGCCGGCTCCAACCTGTCCAAGATCCGCGGCTCGATGGAAACCCTCTCCGGCGGCGGCACCGCCTCCGGCCCGCTCTCGTTCATGCGCGGCTTCGACGCCTTCGCCGGCGTCATCAAGTCCGGCGGCAAGACCCGCCGCGCTGCCAAGATGGTCATCCTCAATGTCGACCACCCCGACATCTCCGACTTCATCGAGTGCAAGGTCGCCGAAGAGCGCAAGGCCTGGACCCTCATGTCCGCCGGCTACGATGGCTCCTCGCCTGACAGCGAAGCGTTCACCTCGATCTTCTTCCAGAACGCCAACAACTCCGTCCGCGTCACTGACGAGTTCATGAACGCCGTCCAGAACAACGACACGTTCTTCACCAAGTCTGTCAAGAACGGCGCGCCGGTCAAGGAGTACCGCGCCCGCGACATCATGCACCACATCGCCGAAGCCACCTGGCAGTGCGGCGACCCCGGCATGCAGTACGACTCCACCATCAACCGCTGGCACACCTCCAAGAACACCGCGCGCATCAACGCCTCGAACCCCTGCAGCGAGTACATGTTCCTCGACGACTCCGCCTGCAACCTCGCCAGCTTCAACCTGATGAAGTTCCTCACCCCCGGCGGCCAGTTCGACGTCCCCGCCTACCGCCACGCCATCGCCGTCGTCACCACCGCCATGGAGATCATCGTCGACGCCGCCGGCTACCCCACCGAACAGATCTCCCGCAACTCGCACGACTACCGCCCGCTCGGCCTCGGCTACGCCAACCTCGGCGCTCTTCTCATGGACTTCGGCCTGCCCTACGACTCCGACGCCGGCCGCGCCTTCGCCGCCACCGTAACGGCCATCCTCTGCGGCGACGCCTACGCCCAGTCCGCCCGCATCGCCGAATCCTGCCCGCCGCTCGGCGCCGCCACACCTCTGACTCAGCGCGTCGAGCGCGACGGCGGTGCCTGCCCCGGCTTCTACGTCAACCGCGAGCCCTTCCTCGACGTCATCCGCATGCACCGCGCCGAGGTCAACAACATAGACAAGAATCTCAAGCCCAGCCCCAAAGGCTCCGCAGACGCGCAAGGCTTCATCGCGCCCCAGCTCGACGAACTCAAAGCCGCCGCCCAGCTAGCCTGGGACGAGGCCCTCGTCCTCGGCGAACAGTTCGGCTACCGCAACTCCCAGGTCACCGTCCTCGCCCCCACCGGCACCATAGGCTTCATGATGGACTGCGACACCACCGGCATCGAGCCCGACCTCGCCCTCGTCAAGTACAAGAAGCTCGTCGGCGGCGGCATGATCAAGATCGTCAACAACACCGTCCCCGGCGCCCTCTTCAAGCTCGGCTACAAGGACGCCGAGGTCCAGGGCATCGTCAACTACATCGACGCCACCGGCACCATCGAAGGCGCCCCCGGCATCAAGCCCGAACACCTCGCCGTCTTCGACTGCTCCTTCAAGCCCGCCAAGGGCACTCGCTCCATCTCCTGGCAGGGCCACGTCAAGATGATGGCCGCCACCCAGCCCTTCCTCTCCGGCGCCATCTCCAAAACTGTCAACCTCCCCAACGACTGCACCGCCGCCGACATCGCCGAGGCCTACACCGAAGCCTGGCGCCTCGGCCTCAAGGCCGTCGCCATCTACCGCGACGGCTCCAAGGGCACCCAACCCCTCAACGTCTCCGCCGTCGAAAAATCCGACAAAAAAGAAGCCCCGGGTGCCCCATCCTCGGCTTCGACCGGAACGGGCGAAGACAGGGTGGGGTCTGAAACCATAACCGCCCTCATCGCCGCCAACGCCCAGGCCGCCGCAGACGCCGCCATCCTCCGCGACGAGCTCGCCTCCACCCAGGCCCGCCTCATCACCTCCGAGCGCACCGCCACCACCCTCAACGCCCAGCTCGAAGCCCTCCGCCGCGCCATCTCCGAGGGCAACGACACCCTCGACGCCCAGGCACCGCCCGTCGCCATCCGCCACCGCCTGCCCGCCGAGCGCGCCTCCGTCACCCACAAATTCTCCATCGCCGGCCACGAAGGCTACATGACCGTCGGCCTCTACCCCAACGGACAGCCCGGCGAAATCTTCATCCGCATGGCCAAGGAAGGCTCCACCATCTCCGGCCTCATGGACTCCTTCGCCACGGCCGCCTCCCTCTGCCTCCAGCACGGCGTGCCGCTCAAGGTGCTCTGCGAAAAGTTCGCCCACACCCGCTTCGAGCCCTCCGGCTGGACCGGCAACGAAGAGATCGGCTTTGCCAAATCCATCATGGATTACCTCTTCCGCTGGATGCAGCTCCGCTTCCTCTCCGGCCACCAGCTCTCCCTCTTCAACCTCAAAACCCTCAACTCGGCCACGCCGGCACTCCCATTGGGTGCCCCATCCTCGACCTCGACCGGAACGGGCGAGGGCAGGGTGGGGTCCGCTCCCGCCCATCTCTCCGGAGAGTCCGCCATCCCCGTCACCGGCACCGTCAACGCCCCTGACAACACCGTCATCGCCTACGAACCAACCTCAACCCACGGCTCCTCCGCCGAGCAGCTCAACGATCGCCGCGCCCCGCAGCAAGGCATCGCCCCCGACCTCTCCGCCTCCTCCGGCCTCACGGACAACGGAGAACGGAGAACGGACAACCTCACCCTCCCCGACCGCGGCATCTACGGGGTCCCCGGAGCCTCCGGCTCTGGGGCAGTCTTCCACGCCGCCACCGCCATGAAGGCCCTCTACAACATGGGCGACGCCCCCTCCTGCAGCACCTGCGGATCCATCATGACCCGCAACGGCTCCTGCTACCGCTGCATGGAATGCGGCAGCACCTCCGGCTGCAGCTAGCGATCTGCCATCGAGGCGAACGCGCTTCGCGCCAATACCAAAAGCCCCGCGCGAGCGGGGCTCTTGACTTTATAGGTGAAATAGAAAACATGCAGAGCCTCAGAGTGACGCTGTACGAAATATTCGGTTACGCGACGCCGGGTGCCCTGGCGTTGGCGGCTCTGTTTCTCTGCATTTGGGGAATCTATTACCCGTCGACACCGATACGGTTGAGCACACCAACCTACAACGTAGTTACGCTAGGTGCCTTCCTCTTTTGCTGCTATCTCACCGGTCATTTCATTCAGGCAATCAGCAATGTGATGGAGAGAGCCGAGGCAAGACAGAAACTCCAAGAAAGCTGTAACGACTTGGCGGAATCAGCGAAGCAGATTCTCTATTCGAAATTCGGGGTCGGCACGGAAGTCACGAGGTTCAGAGATATCGTCTCGCTATCTCAGGCTGTAATATCGCAAAACGGTAGCTCCGAGGAACACGAAATGTATGTCTATCGGGAAGGGTTCTATCGTGGCTCCTCGATATCACTGATAGCAATTTCCCTAAGCTGCCTGATTAGAGCTCTCCACCATACATTCGTAACAATCAGCGGATCGACGATCGTACTACCAACATCGCTCGTCATTGCGCTCGCAATTATGAGCTCGTTTGGCGCAGCACTTTTTTACACTCGGTTCCACCGCTTTGGAGAGTACCGAGTCCGCTATACGCTGAGCGCAATCGCAGTCCGCACAACATCAACGGACACAAAGCAGACCGACAGGGACAAATAATGGCTTGGAACACGACATCAGACGCAGTCATCTGGATTTTCAATGTTGGACGAGGATCAGCCGCCTTCGTCCGAACTCCCTTTAATAAGGGGATACTCATCGACATCTCTCGAAGCGAACCATTCAGCACTTCGAAATTTATCCTCGATAACCTGTACGACAAGCTCTCAACTCAGGACGAAAAAAGAATCGCTCAAGCAATTTTGACTCACCCACACACGGATCACATCTCGGATTGCGAAGCACTCGCAAGCGGAAGCAAGCTATATCCGAAGCTGTTGACTTGCCCGAATGACAAGATCCCCGCTGAGGCCGTCAATTGGAGCCGCATCAAAAACATTGACAAAGACAAGAGCCTCGCGAAATATCGCGCACTTTTCGAGGGACGTTCCGCAGGACTCCAAACGATAGAGCACGATTCGCCATATATCAAGCCGTCCGAATTTGAATACGGAATCTACTATCTCCGCCCTCCAATCTGCGAGAAATTGCACACCGTGGACAACGACTACGGAAATGCAATCAGCTTGGTGACATACTTCCGGTATGGGTCACAATCCATTCTTTTTCCGGGCGACATAACGCCGGAGGCTATGGCTGCCATTTTGGGAGAACGGGAAGGAGCGGAGAAACGCTTTACGATCTTCAATCAGCAATTTCAGAGCAAGAATCCCCGCTGGTCTAAGGAGACCTTTAATCAGCCAAGCCTAAAAAGCCGACTCAGCACATACGGATTGTCGGTACTGGTAGCGCCCCATCACGGCCTGGAATCGTGTCACTCGACAGAGCTCCACGAAGCGATGAAGGATGGGAAACCAGACCTCATCGTGATCTCAGAAAAGTATGGGCCAGGCGTTACGGAGGGAAAGACGCACGGCAATTATCAATGCAAGGATGGCGCAAAGGGACTGCGAATTCAGATGGGAAATCAGTTGACGGCAGAACCGAGATACTCGATCTCGACAAAGAGCAACCACATCCTTATCCGGTTCAGCGGAACCGGCGCACCAAGAGTGATCTGCGAGAACCGCATCGAGGACCTAATGAAGTGGGCGAATCAATGACCCCCGCCGCCCTCCGCGCGCTCTCGGCCTCGGAAGTCGCCGCGCTCCCAACCCAAACACAATCACAGGACCAATTTGTAGGCCACAACCGCCTCTGAAGGGGCACGGCTTCAGCCGTGCCATAAACACCGCCCGAAAGGCGCTTCCGCTCTGCCGAAGGCCGTCGTGTAGGCGACGCCGAAACGACTGAATTGCCTTCCTTCGGAACACCACAAATCTCAGCTAGTTCTCCCTCCGCAACGCAAACCACGACTCATCATGAGTCGTTGCCACGAACCGCAGCTCCGCGGTATCACCCCCCGTCAGCATCATCTCCTACTCCTGCCCATGGTCCGAATCGAGGGTCAGCAAATCCCCGGCCACCGACGCCTTCGTAATCTTCATCGCATGCTCCGGACTCGCCGGGTCCTTCACCAGGCAGTTTCCCGTCGCCGCTGCCGGTGAGCTCGTGACCTTCACATTCCCGAGACTGATAGTCCCGCCATATCCGCCCACCGCCGGCCTCAGGTCCAGCAGCACAAACGGCTTGCCATCTTCGCAGCTTCCCACCCATCTACCGGCCATCGGTCGGCTTCCCGCCCGCGCCGAGACAACCAACCACCCACCCGCCGCCGCGACGATGGCCACCACCGTCACCGCCGCTAACGCTGCAAACCAGACCGCAGCAAATCTCCCAAACGTAATCCCAGGGCGAGCACTCCGCATCACGCACCTCCAGCACCTCTATGTAGCAAACTACACTCCCATAGACACCATCACCCCACCTAATGTTCCATCTTCCGAAGCGGCTACCGCGCCGCCATCGTCGATGTCATGCAAGGTGAAAAGAACAAGCGCTACCAGCAGGCCACAGAGTGCGCCAGCAAGAAACTCGCAGGCAAGATCACTGATCGGGTATGGTGATCGACGGGTGCCCCATTCACGACGACGCAGTCGGCATGAGCGGGATTCCGCGCCGAAGGCCGTCGCGAAAGCGCAGCCGAAGCGACTGAATTGCCTTCCTCCGAACCGCCGAATTCGTCCGGAACCCATGCACAACTCTCAGTGCAATCGCATCCAAAGGTCCACCCCGATCTCCAATCCGCTGAAGATTTTGCGCAAAAAACGGGGGGAGGGGGGTGCAAGGCTCACCTGCCGCGGACGCCGGCCCAAATCCGGGCCATTCCTCAGTCCGTCAGGCACCTGCAGCCGATTACGCTCAAACACCACAAAGAGAACCTTTCGCCTCTCACCCGTAGCGTACCGATGTACGTCCCCGATCTGGGGTAACTTCCTCATGTCGCGAAGACGATCCCGGTGCCACAACCCAGCGTCGGATGCGCTTTGCGTCTCCGTGTGCACTCCAAAGGGTGACGCTACACCTCTCGCAAATTCGGCAAACACCAAATCGGAAGCCCCGGAAGCCCTGGCCTTCTGTTGTGCGCTCCACGAGCGTTCGTACATCGCCATAACCCGTCGCCGATAGGATTCGGCCTCGGCTCTGCCGTGCGGCTTGTCCATAAGTGGATCCTATGCTGATTAGATGCAGCGTGGATCCGACCAGCCTTATAAGCTCACGAGGCACCAGCTTGACCGGTAAGCTCATCCGCGCCCGTGTGACCCGTTAAAGCGTACTGTGGAAGTAGGCACGGAGGCCTCCGCTATGTCTCCCCGAGGCTTCTTCGAGGCTCACATCGTTACCCATCAGCACGGCTCCGCCGGGATTGACTACAGAGCCGTACACAAACAGATGGCGGCCCAGGGATTCCATCCTGTCGTTCAGACCACGGCCCAGAAGGCGAATGAAGTTCCAGCGGTCTATCGACTACACAACCCTGACCTGACAATGGCGCAGGTAGTGGAGAGGATCCGGTCGTCTCTCGCCCCGTTGGGACGCAGCATGGCAGTAAAGATCCTGAAGATCGACGAAGAGACCCTGTTGAATCTGACTCCATCGGCTTCCGCCACCCAGGACGCCGAACCCGGATCAGATCAAATTCCATCCTCCAGTGACGCAAAAGCCCAGTCCGGCTACCCCGCCTGGGGGCGTCCCAGATAGGCGCAAGATAGGCACCTCTGGCTCCGAACTGTCCGCGGCTCATGCACCACTTCCGCTGCAAACGCGTCTAAAGGTCCACCCTTATGTCCAACAGGATGAAGATTTTGCGCAAAAAAAGGGGGGAGGGGGGTGCATCCCTCGCGCCGACCAAAAAAGGATGCAGGAACGGCAGTCGAACCGGCAGCGAGCGACTACATGAACTTCACGCCGTTCTCGCCGATGATCGCGAAGACATCGAACAAGCCGGTAAGCCCTAGCAGATTTCGGATCTGCTTGTTCAGGTGCATCAGCTCCAGCCTGCAACCGGCGGCCTTGGCGCTGACGTAGAGGCGCACCAGCGTGCCGAGACCCATGCTGTCGGTGTGCTTCAGCTCCGCGAGATCCAGCACGATGCGCGGCGTGGTCGGGATCAGGTCCTTCACGGTGCGGTAGAGGAGATCGTCGGCGCCGCCGGAGACCAGCCGGCCGTGGCAGCGGACCAGGATGACGTTGGGCGCGGGGCGCTCGATTTCGGTCCAGAGCACGGGCTCCGCGGCAGTCTCGGGCATCAGGGGACCTCCTGGCGAAAACACATGGGGCCTTATGGCGGACGAGGGATTATCCCAGCCCGGAGGCCATCAGCGCCACAGAAATTTCCATCGCTCTCATCGCTTCGCGAGCCCTGAACGGAGCGAGTTACGTCTCGATTTGACCGAACGACTTATACCTTCGGCGAAAAGTCGGTCAATTTGAGGAAGGTGATGTCGTGCTTGTTCACGAACTCGCCGTCCTTTTCACTCTCCTTCTTGAGTGCAACCCACTCGGGATCGGTGCGGAACCTGGCCCAGGCTGCATCGGCGGCGGCGCGGCTCTTGTGGCGGAGCATGTAGACCAGCGTGCGGCCCGTGAGCGGCTCATCGGTCGGAACCCAATAGCCGACCGGATGCATTCCCAGCCGCTCGAAGATCTTCGTCTCGCGCGTGCGGAAGCGCTCGAGGATCAACGGCAGCTTGCCTTCGTTCAGGTGATAGATACGCAGCTCATACACGGTTTCGTCGGTGACTTGAGCTTGTCCGCCGCCGGTTGCGCCTGCTGTCATTGCCATCGCCGTCATACCCGTCATCAACGCTCGCCGGTCCATGTCGATTCCTCCACGCTTCATTGTGGCGCATTCCGTTGTCGCGACATTCTGCGCAGTACCGGTTTAAGCTTAAACAGTAGTGCAGTTTCGCAGGCTGGTTCTTCTTCCCGTTACTTGGGTGCCGTGATCCCCGGAAAGAGCTCTCAGCAGAAGGCGAGGACGAACATGATGCCGGCATCCATTCCCGCGTGTCCATCCGATCTCGTCGAATGTTCCGCCAGCCGGGCGGGGAATCTCCCGCTGCTTCTGCATGCGCTGTGGCACGAGGCGCATGGCGATTAGGAGCGCGCGCACTCGATCACGCAAGGTATTGAGAGTTCTGACGCTGCCTGGGTCCACGCCTACCTGCATCGCAAAGAGGGCGATACGTTCAACGCGGGTTATTGGTATGGCAGGGCAGGGCGCTCGGCTTTCACCGGCTCGCTGCACGCCGAGTGGACCGCGCTGGCGACGCACCTGCTGGCCGTCGAACATCTTCCCGCCCACCAGGCTGCCGCTGCCGTGCGGCTTCCCGCAACTCCGGAATAAAGCATTCGCAAAGGTTTGGGGCGGTGCCCGGGCAACAGTCCTCGAGGACGACACCATCGGAGTCGTGCAACGGTCGAGCCGCTTCGGCAGAGGGATGTGCCGCGCCGTGAACAAAGTTCTCACGCGCATCAAGAGTGCGCTATTCTTCCAGCCTGACGGCTGCGCCTGCTGATGGATTTGCAGCCAGCCCGCAGCTCCCGATCATCCAACAACCGTAGCCGGATCGTCCCGGCGACTTACCTTGAACGCTGGAGGATGCCATGGCGCAGTCTCCGCCCGATATCGCGGTCCGGTGGTTTGAAGAGGTCTGGAACAAGGGCAGGCTGGAGGCTGTGGACGAGCTCGCCACGCCGGATGCGAAGTGCTATGGCTTTCCGCAGCCGGAGTCCGTCCTGAACCGCGAAGAGTTCAAGGAATACGTGCTGGAGTTCCGCCGCTCCTTTACGCACATTCATCTGAGCGTGGACGAGACGGTTGCTGAAGGCTACCGCGTCGCCGTCCGCTGGACGGGGACGATGAAGCACACAGGTTCAGGACTGGGCTTCGCACCCACCGGACGAATCGTGCATGTGCACGGCATGTCGATCTTCCACCTTCGTGATGGCCTGATCAGCGAGGGATGGAATGCGCTCGACTTGGGCAGCGTCGTGCACTTCCTCAGTGCCGTCTCGGCGCGGCAATGAAACTATGGCTTCGCCATGAGTGATGACTGCACCTGCGGGGACAACGGCTGATCGGCGGCCTTGAGGAGCAGCGTGACCTCCCACATCTGCTCGTTGCTGAGGACGTGCTCGAAGGATGGCATGCCAGTGAGGCGGATGCCGTTTTTCACCTTCCAGAAGGTCTCGCCGGGGTCGTCGTCGCTCACGCCAACCACGTTCTTCTTTCCGTGCTTCTTCCAGAGCTGCGGCGCCTTTGGATACATCCACTGCGCGAAGTCGGAGTCGCGCCCGGGGGAGCCGTGGCAGGCGGCGCACTGCTGGGAATAGATCTGCGCGCCGGCCTCATACACCTGCTCATTGCCCGAGAACGGCGGCTCCTCCATGTTGTGGTGAATCCTGGCATTGAGCGGAAGCCGCACGATCTGGGCTTCGAGCGGAAACGGCTTGTCAGACGTGGCGACCGGCAGCGAGCCGTATTTCAGATAGCACCAGACGCCGCCCACGACGATCACCAGCGTTACGATTATCCCGAGCAGAAAGCCGCCAAAAGCCCGCATGTTGACTATCTCCTGTGCTTGCAACAACAAGTGTTGCAAGGTTACCAATGAATCTCACTGTACATCGGTTTCCACCACAACTTCCCGTGCTGTTCCGGCGTCTGAGCGGATAGTAGAGAGGGCAACGGCCCACTGGAAGGAGTAACTTCATGAGAAAGCAACTGCTTACTGCAGCAATCGCGACTGTACTTGGCATCGCAACGGCTGCGGGAGCACAGGTCTATGTACGTGTCGGACCTCCAGAGCATCCTCGGGAGATTGTTCCGCCACCGCCGCATGAGCATCCGGACTGGGTGTGGCACGAGGGCTATCAGCGCTGGGACGGCCACGCGTATGTGTGGGTTCCCGGAACGTATGTTGCGCCTCCGTACAGGCACGCCCACTGGGTTCCGGGCCACTGGCGGCCTACGCCCCGCGGATACGTGTGGGTGGAGGGCCACTGGCGCCGCTAACGCTCCTTCGACGGTCAACGGCGAGCGGGAGACTGCTCGCCGTTGTTGTTTTGCGCGCTTGTATCATCAACGAATGATTGAACCTGCACTGGCCGCGCGCGCGCGCCGGATCAAGGTATTGCTGTTCGACGTTGACGGCGTTCTCACCGACGGCAGTATCACGATTATTCCTAACGCAAACTCGTCGGAGCTTTCGGGCGTCGAGGTAAAGAGCTTCTCCGCGCACGACGGCATGGGCATTGCGCTGGCGCATGTTGCGGGGCTGAAGGTGGGATGGATTACAAAGCGCGTCTCGCAGGTGGTAGCGATTCGCGCGCGCGATCTGCGCATTGAGCATGTGTATCAAGGCCAGCACTACAAGGTGCAGGCGCTGGACCAGGTGATTGCCGACGAGGGATGCACGCTCGAGGAGATTGCGTACGTCGGCGACGACATCATCGATCTGCCAGTACTGCGCAAGGTGGGGCTGGCGGTGGCGTCGGCCAATGCGCGGCCCCAGGTGAAGGCGATGGCGCACTTTGTGACGGAGCATCCTGGCGGTCAGGGTGCGGCGCGGGACACGATCGATCTGCTGCTGGAGGCCCGCGGCGTGCTGAGCCAGACGATCGAGCAGTATCTCGATCCGGAGAATGTGGAGGCGAAGAAGGCGGACATAGGTGTCGGGAATATGTAAGGCCTAAATGCTGACGTGCTCCATCCAGGTGACGACCTCGCCGCGCTCGTCGGCTTCCTGCACGGCGAGGTGAGCCATGGGGTGGCCGGGTGCGGCGCCGTGCCAGTGTTTTTCGCCGGGAGCGAACCAGGCGGCGTCACCGGGCGTGAGGCGCTCTACCTCCGTGCCCTCGCGCTGCGCATGGCAGACACCGCTGAGGATGAAAATCATCTGGCCGCGCGGATGGTTGTGCCATGCGGTGCGTGCACCGGCGGAGAAGGAGACCACCGCGCTACGCTGGGAGGGTGAGTCGTCGGCGCCGAGGACTGGTTGAATCCAAACCTCGCCGTCGAACCACTCGGCGGACCCACGCTGCGTTGCTGTTTCGGCGGCACGAATCGTCTTCATGTCTTCCAAGCTACACCTGTTGTTGAAAAGCGAAGAAAGCACGAACGCGGCGGTAGAATGAGCTATGAACTCAGCCCACGCAATTGAGAGGACGGAATGCCTGTCTCATCCGGACCTGGCGTGGGCGCATCCGCTGGTGCAGGAGTGGTTCATTGCGCGGTTTGGCACGCCGACCGAGCCGCAGATTGCCGGATGGCCGACGATTTTGCGCGGTGAGCCGACGCTGATCTCCGCACCGACGGGGTCTGGGAAAACGCTCGCGGCGTTTCTGGTGTGCATCGACAAGCTGTTGCGCGCGGCGTTGGAAGGCAGGCTCTCGCCGCATACGCACGTTGTGTATGTGTCGCCGCTGAAGGCGCTGTCGAACGACGTGCAGAAGAATCTCGAGGGTCCTTTGCGCGAGATTCAGGAGCTGGCGCTGGCGCGCGGGTATTTGTGCCCGGAGATTCGCGCGGGCGTGAGGACAGGGGACACGCTGGCGAAGGACCGGGCGAGTATGCTTCGCCATCCGCCGCACATCCTGGTAACGACGCCGGAGTCGCTGTACATTCTGCTGACGGCAAATAAGCCGCGCAAGAATCTGGAGCGCGTGTCGACGGTGATCGTTGATGAGATTCATGCGCTGGCGGATGATAAGCGCGGGTCACACCTGGCGCTGTCGCTGGAGAGACTGGACGCGCTGGTGTGCGGCGAGAACCGGCTTTCGCCGGGCGCGATGCTTACGGGAATGAGTGCGCCGCCGCAGCGCATTGGATTGTCGGCGACGCAGAATCCGATTGAGCTGGTCGCGGATTTTCTTGTGGGCGCTCCATCGTGGCGTGAGCGCGCGACAATTGTGCAGGTAGGGCAGCGAAGAACGCTGGATCTTGCGATCGAGGTTCCGTCTGCGGAGTTGGGATCGCTGACGTCGATCCCGATGTGGGAGGAGATTTACGACAAGCTGGCGCGATTGGCGCTGGAGCACCGGTCGACGCTGGTGTTCGTGAACACGCGCAAGTTTGTGGAGAAGATCAGCTTTGAGCTGGCGGCGCGGCTTGGGCCGGAGGCGGTGGCGGCACATCATGGATCGCTGTCGCGCGCGCTGCGATTGGATGCGGAACAGCGGCTGAAGAACGGCGAGATTCGGATTCTGGTTGCGACGGCGTCGCTGGAACTGGGCATTGATATTGGCAACGTGGATCTCGTTTGTCAGATCGCGACGACGCGGTCTGTCTCCGTGGCGATGCAGCGTGTGGGCAGAGCAGGGCACTGGCGTGGCGCGGTGCCGAAGGGCCGGCTGTTCGCGCTGACGCGCGATGACTTGATGGAGCACTGTGCGCTTGTGCGCGCGATGCGTGTGGGCGAGCTGGACCGACTAGAGATTCCGGAGCAGCCGATCGATGTGCTGATGCAGCAGATCGTAGCGGCGTGCGGCGCGGAGTCGTGGCAGGAGGATGCGCTGTATGAAGTGATGCGGCGCGCATGGCCGTATCGCAACCTGACGCGCGCGGAGTTCGACGAGATTGTAACGCTGCTGCACGAGGGCATTGAGAGCTCGCGCGGGCGGTATGGCGCGTACCTGCTGCGCGATCGTGTGAACGGGCAGCTGCATGCGCGGCGCGGTGCGCGGATGATTGCGATCTCAAATGGCGGCGCGATTCCCGATACGTCATTGTTTGCGGTGATGCTGCAGCCGGAAAATGTGCAGATTGCCACGCTGGATGAGCACTTTGCGGTGGACTCCTCGCCGGGTGATGTCGTGCTGCTGGGCAATACGAGCTGGCGGATTCAACGGATCGATCCGCAGGGCAAGGTGCTGGTGGAGGATGCGCACGGCGCTCCGCCGAGCATTCCGTTCTGGGAAGGTGAGGCTCCGCAGCGGACCGCTGTGCTGTCGAGCGGAGTTGCGGAATTGCGCGAGGAGATTGACCGGCGAACGAACCTATTGACGCCAAACGATCTGATTCTGGGGTGCGCGTCGGAGGATGTTGAGGCGCAGCTTGGGGACGTGTTGGAGTGGCTCGGGGCTGAGTGCGGCGTGGATGAATCTGCGGCGCGGCAGATTATCGGCTACATCGTGAATGGGCGAGCGGTGCTTGGCACCGTACCAACGAAGACGACGATTGTGGCGGAGCGGTTCTTCGATGACGGCGGCGGGCAGCAGTTGATTCTGCACGCTCCCTTTGGCGGACGGTTGAATAAGGCCTGGGGGCTGGCGTTGCGCAAGCGCTTCTGTCGCGGGTTCAACTTCGAGCTGCAGGCTGCGGCGACGGACAACGGCATCAATATCTCGCTGGCGGAGCAGCACAGCTTTCCGCTCGCGGATGTCTTTCAGTTTTTGACGGAACAGACCGCGCGCGAGCTGCTGGAACAGGCGTCAATTCCGTCGCCGCTGTTCAAGAATCGTTGGCGGTGGGCGGCGGGGCGGTCGCTGCAACTGCTGCGGATGCAGAAGGGCAAGCGGGTGGCTCCGCAGATTCAGCGCACGCGCTCGGATGATCTGCTGGCGAGCGTATTTCCGCATGCATCGGCGTGCCCGGAGACGATGGTGGGTGATATTGAGATTCCAGATCATCCGCTGGTACGCGAGGTGATGCGCGACACGTTGTCTGAAGCAATGGATATCGATGGCTTGAATGAGGTGTTGCGCGGGATTGCATCGGGGGAGATCCGGTGCATTGGGGTGGACACGATGGTGCCGTCGCAGTTCGCGCATGAGCTGATCAATGCGATGCCATACAGCTTTCTTGATCCCGAAGATGCTGCGGCGCGGCGCACGCGTGCGGTTTCCTTGAGCAGGACTCTGCCGAATTCGATCAGTGATGGTGGGATGCGTATTGATCCGCAGGCGATTGCGACAGTGCGCGAACAGCTTTGGCCGGATGTGCGGGATGAGCATGAGCTGCATGATCTGCTGCTGTCGCTGGGTGCGTTGCCGGTGGGCTGGCTCGAGGGTCAGGCTGAGATTCGGCGCGAGAAGACGAAGCACTGGGACGTGTTCTTTGCTCGGCTGCAGCAGAGCGGACGTGCGCTGCTTGTGGAGCTTGGCGAATGTGACGCCTGGATTGCAGCAGAGCGGTTAGATGATGCGGCGCTGCTTTGGCCGAATTCGTTTGAGAGTGCGAGCACGGAGGATGGCGCGTTGTCGCGAGACGAGGCCACGGCTCGACTGGTGCAGGGCTGGTTGCAGCTTCTGGGGCCGACGACGGCGGCACACCTGGCGAGCATTGTTGGATTACAGTCGGGGGCGGTTCATCAGGCAATGCTGAAGATGGAGATGCAGGGGCTGGCGATGCGCGGTGTGTTCGAGCGGCCACGGCCCGCAGATGATCAGCCGTTTGCGATTGAGTGGTGCGAGCGGCGGATTCTGCATCGGATTCACCGGCTTGCGGTGCGCTCGCTGCGGCAGCGCATTGAATCGGTTTCAGCAACGACATTCATGCGCTGGCTGCTGGAGTGGCATCGTGTGATAGCTGGATCTGAGGACGCGCGGCAGCTTGCGGGCGAAGAGGCGGTGCTTGCTGCGATCGAGCAGCTCGAAGGATTTGAGGCGCCCGCGGCGGAGTGGGAGCGCTCTCTGCTGCCGGCGCGGGTCGCCAACTACGATCCACGCTGGCTGGATAATCTATGCCTCGCCGGTATTGTTGGCTGGGGAAGAATTTCGCCGCATCCGGCCTGGCAAAAGGCGGATGGATCAACGTCGGCGCCTCGGCGCGTGATTCCAACCTCGGCCGCGCCGATTACGTTCTTCCTGCGTGAGTCGGCGGAGTGGCTGCATTCAACGCTTTCGGCAAAGCGCATTGATGAGCTCACGCTGGCGCGGTCGCTCTCGCCGGAGGCGCAGCGGATTCGTGCGCTGCTTACCGAGCGCGGCGCGGCGTTTACTGCGGATCTGCAACGTCTCTCGGGACTGAGCAAGTTGCAGGCGACGACTGCGCTTTGGGAACTCGCTGCAGCGGGGCTGGCGTCTGCGGATGGCTTCGACCAATTGCGCGCGATGATGGATCCGAGGCGCAAGTCTGTAGCGCTGGCGCAGACGCCGGCAGTAAGTCTGCGCAAGCGGGCGGCTGCGCGCACGACCGCGGGCCGATGGTCGCTGCTGTGGGATCCAGCGGGGCCTCCGGAGCAGGACGCGCATGTTTCAGGAAAGCGGCTGGCGAATGCGACGGACGACGAGCGCGCGCGAATCATTGACGCAGCGAAGCACGCCGATGCGGCGCTCGAGGCGCATGCGCGCATTCTGCTGGCGCGATATGGCGTCCTGTTCCGCGAGTTGCTCGCGCGCGAGGCGAATGCTCCTGCGTGGCGTGATCTTGCGCCGATGCTGCGGCGGCTGGAGGCGCGTGGTGAGATCCGTGGCGGGCGGTTCGTCAGCGGAGCATTTGGCGAGCAGTTTGCGCTGGAAGAGGCCGCTGAGGGATTACGCGCGACGCGTAACTCATCAAGCGGTGTGTCTGTAGCTCTCTCTGCCGCCGATCCGCTGAACCTGGTTGGGATTCTTCTGCCCGGTGAGCGCGTCGCGGCCATTCCGGGACGGCAGGTTCAACTTCGTAATGGAAGTCTTGAAGGCGCGGAGAGTGCTTCTGAAAGAGTTGCCGATGCGATTCCTGCGGCCATTCCGGCGGCGTCTCTGTGGGCGGAGGCTGAAACGCGATGAGCGAATCAATTCCCTCCGCGGCCGAACAGAAAACCGCAGAGCCGCGGCCAGCGAACTCGCCGATTCCATCTACGCCGCTCGAGCCCGAGGATTTCTATTACGAGAACGGACTGATGGTCTTCACCGCGGCCTATCACCGGAAGCGCGGCTACTGCTGCAACTCGGGTTGCAGACACTGCCCGTTTCGCTGAGACTCAGTGCGATGTTGAACTGCCGAGGCTCGGCGGTTTGGCCGATGCGACGGAACGCGCGTGCAATTGCGCTGCATTTGCGATGAGCAGCGAGACGCGTGGATCTTTTGCGTAGACATTCAGAGCCGGGTCTTCGTGCATTGCTGAGCGCACATCGAGGCCGGCATCGCTGCCCTTGCCCAACCAGAAGAGCATCCGGTCCACGTCATGCTCGCGCGCAAACAGTTTCGCCATCTCGAGGCACATGCCGGGATAGTTGTGCGAGCCAAGGATGTGCGCGGTGGTCCCACCGCTGTCGGTGCCGCTCATGATCGCCGGGTCGAGCTGCAGCGCGCGCGAGAACTCGGTCCGCGCGTCCTCACCATCGCCCTTCTCGAAGTATGCCAGCCCAAGGTTGGAGTGGAAGACTGCGGACTTCCGATTGAGCTTGACTGCGCGTCTATAGGCGTCGATCGCGGCGCGGTAGTCCTGCATGGCATAGTAGGTCACGCCGAGATTGTTCCACGCGGTTGGATCCTTCTTGCGTGCGCGCACCGTGCGCAGGAACATCGTTCGGGCGAGATCGACCTGATGAAGCTCGAGCCGGACGATACCCATCTTGTTGAGTAACGTGCTGACATCGCCGCCGCGTTGCAGAGCATAACCGTAGTAGTCCAGCGCGTCTTCGGGGAATCGGCGTGCACGCAGAACGTCGCCGGCGGTTTCGAGCTCGGCGGCAGTGGCTGTTTTTGGGTCCGGAAGATGCGGCTGAATCAGCGCCCAGTCAGGACTGTTGTGCAGATCCGCGCGCTCCTCCGCCGAGGTAAGCGGGGCCGATTGCTGTGGCGGAACTGCAGAGGATTCAGCGGCATACGCCGCTAAAGGCGCGAGAACGAAGGCGAGCAACAGTACGCGGGAACGCATACGTCACCTCCTGGAGTCCGCTCAATATCTTCTGCCTCCGAAGGACCTCCGTCAAGAGTGAGAATCCGGCCAGTCAGCGCGGGGCCGGCACTGGTACGGGGAGCGGACCACCAGGAAAGACTGGCCTCGCGTAGTAGCCAGCGGTGGTGTGTACGGCGACCCCGGGGCGCTGAACCTTTACCTGAAGCTCGTGGTACTCGTTGCCACTCTCGCCGGGCGATGGAGTGAAGGTCAGCTCGTAGCCGCCGCTGCTCTGCGCAACGGCGCGTTGAATCAGACCGGAGATGTCATTGCTTCCATTCAGCACCAATCCGCCGCTTTGCTCGGCAAAAACCTGCAGGCCCAGATCGCCGAGCTCAATGTCGCGCGCGCTTCGTGGTGCGTGCAGGAACGTTTGATAGAAATTCGTGCGCCCGACGTCCTCGACGGTGCCGATCGGATTGATGGCATCCACAATCGTGTCGGTGCGGTATAGCTCGGTTGTAATTGCCACGACGTCGTTGAAAGCCCGGGTACGTTGGTTGGGATTCAGCTCGACGCCCGGCCCGCTGAGCAGCGGCCACCCGGGCGAGATCCAGATGATTCGCTTGCGGCCGTCCTCCGGCAGCCTGGAGACGAGCATCTTAAAGTTTGTCAGCGAAATCTCAAGCCGCTCCGACGCACCGTAGAATCCGGCGGACCGCGTAAGATCCCGGAGCCCGATGGAGAACTGATCGAGCGAGGTGCGCAGTGCATTACCGTCCGTCGTGAAGCCAGGCTGAATCTGCATGCCGCGATCCTGCAACACGGCGAGCGTCGTCGGCTGAGGCAGATGACCGCTGTTCGACGAGAGGAATTGCTGAAGCTGCTGACGCGCGAACGAGACCTGGCTATAGGGCAGATTCACCGCGTCCAGCACGATGACGATACGAGTCGGAGTTGTGCTCAGCGCCTGGAAGTCGGTGATTGGCTCTGGGTGTTTATTGTCGAAGAGCGCGAAGTCATCCTTCGTAAGACCTTCGACTGCACTGCCGTTTCGTCCAGTTACGCTAACGTGGATCGTCATGTGTTCGGCGTTTGACGAAGCAGGCGCCTGGGCGGACATAGATGCAAGCGGAACGATTGGGAGTGCGAGCAGGAGTGAGCCGATGCGACGTTTCAGGCACATAAATCTCCGTGGGTCCTTTCACCTTTGGTGCCGAAACGCAGACAGTCTCTCATGATCAGTGTGCTGCTGCGGCGGGCGTGCTGACTGACGCAGTTGTAGTGGCCGCGGGCGGCGCGACAGGCGGCGGCAGAACCCGCACGGCAACACGCGGGAAGCTAAAACTTCCGCCGGCATCGTCAATGACGTTGATCTGGCAGACATAGGTGCCGGGCTTCAGGTCCGCGAGTGGAACATCGAACTGGAAGGCGACTGCGCCGCGTTGCGGATCGTTGAGACTGGTTGCGGTGACAACCGGAGTCTCGTAGACCTTCACACCACCGGAGAGCAACTCCAGGCTGGTGAGAACGCGCACTGGGCCTTCTTCTCTGCGTGCCAGGCCCGGCGATGCAGCCTGCGCGGGTGCTCCCTTTTCGCGGGTTGGATCATAGACTTCATAGAGCAGATAGAGGTGCTGGTTCTGCCGGAAGACGTGCGCGACGTTGGGCACCCATTGCACGCCGTCCCGGTCGAGCGGATTCGTTGAGTTCTTGTCCTTCACCGGCGTGCGCTGGTTAGAGAGCACAACCGAGCTCAGCTTCACTGGCGCTTTCTTGAGATCGGGCACATTAATCAGTGTCTCGAAACTGCCCATCGCTCCAGTCTGGTTCTCGCGCACGACGAATTTTAGCTGGTAGCAACCGGGCGCAAGCGTGAAGCCGGTCGAGTACTGAATGTTCTTGCGCTCGACCTGCTGCGATTGATTCACCGCGAGCTTCACCGTGTCGCGCACGTTGCCGACGCTGACGAAGTTATGTTCGTCCTCTGTGGAATCGATCGAGCAGACCTCAGTGCCTTTGCCGACGGGCCGGCGCACCTGCCCCATGATGTCGAGGCTTGCTTTGTCGAGGTCCTTCACCTTGGCAAACGGAATCTGCGAGCCCGGAACGATCAGGCTGACGGGCACGAAGAGATCGCTATTGCGCGAGTCATTCGCGCGGAAGTAGAGGGCCTGGAGGTATATCGCGACATCGGTTGCGGGCAGGTCACTGCGCATCTGCTCCTGCAGCGCAAGCTCACGGTCCTCGATCTTCTGGTGCTTGAAATCGGCGGGCGCGTAGTAGCCGGGACGGTACTCCAGCTTCACGTCGGGACGATTCACCTTGACGGTCAGGTGACGATAGCTTCCGTCCTGCCGCTGATCCGTCGATTTGAAGCCGAGAATGTAGTAGGCCGCAGTATCGTTCTGCACCTGCTGGAATGCGGGGGCGAAGTCGTTGGAATCGAAGAAGGCCTTTCCGCCAGTATCGCTGCTGAGCGTCGCGAGCGTCTCCTGGGAGGAGAAATTCGCGTTGAACTGCGCCGTGACCGCGGAGCCGTTGTAGGCAGAATTGCCGCGCAGGCTGCCCTTGCTCGCATCGCCCCCCGGAGGCATCGCCTGCAGGCCGCGCGAATCGACGCTGTAGATGGCCAGGTTCGCCTTGGCGGCTTCGTTCGTTGCCGCGCGCAGGCTCGCCTGGTTCTCAATGCCGTTGCGGGTGAGTCCGCCCGAAAAATAAAGCATCGACTTGCGTTGATCCACGTGCTCGAGGCTCTTCGCGATCGAGCGAATCGCCAGCAGCTCGCGATCAGTGTTCAGGCTGTTGTATTCGGTGTCATCCGCGGCAAATGCGGTCGTGTCGTCCGGAGTGGCATCGGTTGTGCCCGTGGCGCCGTTTGCGAAACCGGTTGTGTCGTCGCCGTTATATCCCGCAAGCACGCGCAGCAGAGCGTTCTTGTCACTCGTGAAGTCCTGGTCGAGGCTGAGACCCGTGGACATGCTCACCATTGCGACCAGGTCGGCAGGCTGCATCTGTTTGTTGACGTAGTCCTTTGCCGCATCCACGGCACGATCGATGTCCTCATCCTGCATCGAGCTCAGATCGAAGAACATGACGATGAGGCGATGATCCTTGAGCTTCTCCGGATCGGAGCCGAAGCTGCGCTCGAGGAGATCGGCGATCGTCGCCTTTCCACTCACGGTTTTTTCGGCAAGCGCCGCCGCCTCGTCAACGTTCTCGTAGTCGAAGCTTGCGATCTTCTGTGGCTTGCCGTTCTCGAAGATCTGGAAATCGCTGGCTTTGAGGTCTTTCACCAGCGCGCCGGTCTTGCGATTGCGGACAACGACGTTGGTAAGCACGATGTTGGCATTCACGCTCAGCGTGTAGCTACCCTGCGAATTCTGCTGCGCGGCCATGCCTTGCGTGTCGCGAGTCTGTGGCGTGGGCGTGGGCGTCTGCTGTGGCGAGCCTCCGAGCACCATCGCGATCCCAGTTGCTGCAGCCAGTACGTGCTTCATATGCTCTTCCTCTGCCTCTTAAAACCTGTAGCGTGCCTGCACCTGCAGCGTGCGCATTGTTGCGGCGGATCGCACCTGCCCGAACTCGGGATCATTTTCGACCACATCAATGCCGCTGTACTGCACGGTGTTGAACGGATTCGAGGCCGTGACGCGCGCCTCCAGCGAGCGAGTCTCGCCCAGCGTGAAGGTTCGGGAGAGTGCGGCTGTGATTGCGACGGTTCCAGGGCCTTCGATCGATCCTTGCGAGGCGGTTCCGTAGGACGTAGCCGGAGCTGTAAATGCTGCGGAGTTGAACCAGTGTTCCTTCGTGCCCGGTCCTTTGATCGATTGCGTGAAGTCGCGGTTGGGACGCTGCACGAATACGTTTGCTGCCAGCGCTTCGGTCTCGTTTCCGGAGTAGATAGGCGTGAGATATTCACCCGATGCAAAGGTGAAGGTGCCGCTCACCGAGAATCCATCAAGGGCGTAGCCCCAGAAGCCGCCTTTGTTCAGGAACGCGCGATTGGCGCCGAACGGAAGCTCGACGATCCAGCTGCCTTGAAGCCTATGACGCTGATCGAAGCTCGCGTTGCCTTCTTCGAGATCAAGCCGATACAGGTTTTGCACCGGCTGACCGATGGCTCCGCCAACCCCCGACGCGTTGTCGATCGAGTGCGAATAGGTGTACGTGGCGCCGAGCGCAATACCTCTCGACTGCCGCTTCTGCACGCTGACAAAGAGCGCATTCGCATGCGAGCCGGCGCGCGACTCCTCCCAGTCAAAGGGCGCGATCGACGGCGTACTTACCCCCGTGGGCGTCGCGTTCGGCGAGCCCACAACGTCGAGGTTGCTGCCCTTTGCACCGTTGTAGCCGAGATTGAAGACGATACCCAGCGGCAGAGTGCGCTGCAGATTCAGGTTATAGATCTGCACCATCCCGAGCTTGTAGTTGGGATCGACAGCCCAGTTGTTTTGAATCGTGTATGCGTTCGCCGAGCAGCCAAAGCCGTTTGCGAGTGTGAAGTTCGCGGTCGTAGCAGGGCGCGTAAACCCTCTGATCGGATCCGTATACGCGGTCTGCGTAGTGGTGCAGCCCGTCGCTGTAGGATGCGGATTCACAATCGTCGGCGCATAGGCCGCGTTGTTCTGGGTGACAGCGAACGGCGGCTGGTGCGAGAGGTTGCGCGCAAACGTCGCGTACTGGCCCGTGTTGTACATCACGCTGTAGCCGCCGCGCAGCACCGTCTCTTTCGTCAGTCCGGAATTCTTGAACCTGTACGCGAAGCCCAGTCGCGGCGCGTACATCGTGTGGTCCGGATGTACGAGGCCGGCTTCACTTCCGTTGCCGGGCATCACGACTTGATACGGCAACGGTCCGTTGGGAGTCGGATAAAGATTCGCCAGGTGATTATTCTTCTCGCTGTACGGTCCGAAATACTCATAACGCACGCTGTAGTTGAGCGTGAGGTTCGGCTTGATGCGGAAGTCATCCAGCGCGTACCAGTCGTAGACGTTTTCGCGTAGGTAGGTCTTATAGATCCCGGCTTCTATCGAGGTGCTCGTCGGCAGTCCAAGCAGGAAGTCCGCCAGTGCCGAGCCTGAGCTGATGCCCGCGTTTCCCGCCACCTGGGCGGCCGGGCTGGCGGTTGCGTACCCGGTGAATGTGTAGCGGCCCAGCGGGTTGTTGCCGCCAGTCGAGTCCGCATGCACGCGCCGGATGTCGAAGCCGAACCGCAGATTGTGCTTCTTGTGCCGCCAGGAGAGGAAGTCCGAGAAGCTGAGCGTCTGGTTGATCAGCTGGCTCGGCGTGTTGTTGGAAAGCGATTGGTAGTTGCTGATGCTGAAGCTCGGCAGGCCGTTATAGAAATTCGGATTTGCGAACCCACCGGAATTATTCGGCACATTCAACCCCGCCTTCAGCGTCGGATCGTTGTTGGTATTCGTGAAGTAGTTGCGAACCTGCGTGTCCATCCGGTTCCAGTTCAGGTTCGCGTTATTGGAGAGCCTGCCATAACCAATCGTGTAACCGAGGCTCAGTGCATTGCCGCCGCTCTCCGTTGCTCCGCCGAGCAGGAGAAAGATATTGCGCTGGTCCGATGCGGAGTGTGAGAAGTTGTAGCCGACGTTGATGTTCTGCCGCAATGAAGGCGGCGCATTCGTGTTGCCTCCATTGCGCCGTCCGCCACCGCCGCCGCCAAAGCGTCCAAACGGCGTGTTGGTGGCCTGTCCCAGCGTGCGCACATAACGCGTGTTCAGGTTGAAGTTGTTGTTTCCCGCATTCGAAACGATCTGGTAGTTATCACCTTCGGGCGTGAGAGGGATGTTCGGCAGAGGATAGTAGTTCAGTACGGCGAGCGCCTGTGGCGAAATAGGCAGGCTCGCATTGGCGAGATTATTGCCGGCAATCGGCTGTCCTGTGACGGGATCGTACAGCTGCACAGGCTTCGAAACGCCTTGCGCGACTGTAAACGACTGCGAGAAGTCGCCTTGGCGCTCAAGAAGAGTGGGCACGCGCGCCGGCAACGGTAAAAAGGCAGCCAGGTTGCGCTGTCCGCTGATGTTTAGAAAGGCGAACTGCTTCGTGTTCGGTTTCGTCAGGCCCGGGATGTACGGGCTTCCGGCGATGCTGGCGCCGAAGCGGTTCTGATAGCCCGATGGCTGGGGGATCGGCTCGGGCGTGGGCGACCACGGGGCCGAATCCAGCGCATTATTTCCTCCCTGGTAAAAGATGTTGCCGTGCGGCTGCGCGGGATTGAAGTTGCGGAACGCGCCGAAGCCACCGCCGCCACGCATCCCTCCGCCACCACGGCCGCCGCGTCCTCCTCCCGGACCGCCGAATCCGCCACCGCCCATCATGCCGCCAATCACCGCCACGATGCGATTGGTTGGATCGGCGCCCTCCGGCAACTGGCCGCTCGCACGCGCCTGTTCCACCGCATCCTGCACACGCTGGCGGATCTCGTCCTCGCTGAAGTTCGCCAGCCCGTTGGTCTGGCCCATCTGCCCGTTCACCGTGATCGATTCGCTGCCCTGGCTGGCCTCATCCGTAGCGGTCTGTCCCAGGTTGCCGAGAGTCGGCATCGCAACATCGCTGTTGCCATTCGCGGCGCTCGCGTCCGTGACATCGGTTTCGCCGGCGTTCAGGCTGAGGTTCTGGGTTCCGCGCCCCACCGCCGTCGCATTCGCTGCAGCCTCCTGCTTCGCCTCAGCGGCGGCCACGCGGCTGGCCAACTGCATCCCGAAGTCGGAGGTCTTCACCAGTGCGGCACCCGCGGTTGCGTCGCTCGCATTCAGCACGACCTCCTGCGTAACCGGAGCGAACCCCGCCAGCTCAGCACGCACCACATAACGGCCGTTGCGTGGAATCGCCATGGCGTAGGTGCCATCGACCGCGGTTGCGGCGGCATATTTCTTGCCGGTCAGCGTGTTCGTCGCGGTTACCGCAACGCCGGGCAGCGGCACGCCACCCGGTTTCCCCGGCGTTCTCGCTACGACGGTGCCGCGGATTGTCCCACCTTGTGCTGCCGGAGCCCGGGCGGTTGTCTGAGCTGCTGCACCCGAGGGACCAGGGGCTTGCGCGGCCGGCTGCGTCGCTGTCGTAGCCGTCGCACCCGGCTGAGCCGGTGCAGGCGCGCCCGTTTGCGCGCTCAGCGGCACAAGGCCTGCCATGCATAGAAACACACCCCACCCGCTCGCCCTCAGCCTCACCAACTCCTCCTTCCAAAAACTCTCCGGGAACACTCGTACTTGCCGCGCCGAACGCACCGTGCAGCCATCTCACGGTACTTACTTGGGCGCTGGCGGCGGCGTCGAAGAAGGCTTGCCATTCTCCGGCGTTCCAGTCTCCGAGGTCCCCCTCTCTGAACCTTCCTTGTTGTCCGTTGAGCGGCGGCGCCCATTGCCCGGCGTCATCACCGTCAACTCCTTGGCCACGAAACGTCCACTCTTAACCTCGCCTGGTCCCGCCACCCGATCCCCAACCTTGATGTCCGCCAGCGTGATGCTCTCGTTCTCTGCCATTCCGGCCGAGCCGCCGCTGCCCACGGTTCCCGGCTGCGCCGTCGAACGATTTCCCATCATGATCCGCCCGCGCCGGAAGGACGTGCCCTCGTCAAGTCCGATCGTCTGCGAGACGCCATCCGGCCGCTCCACTGTCATCGTCGCGTTATCCATGTCGATTGCAGTCACAGTGCCGGCGATCAGCGTCTTCCCGAGATTTGCAAGCTGTTGCTTTCGCGCCTCATCGATCCGCTTCATCTGCTCGGCGTCCATGGCCATCACCATCGCCGCGTGCATTGTCTTGTTCAGTGCGTCCATGTTGCCGATGGCCATCAGCCCGTCGCCAGGCTTCAGGTCCGTCACCTTAATCGCCTCGCCGCGTCCGCGCATCACGCGGGTGTTGTCGGTCGTGACTACCTGGTATACGGCGCCGTCCACGGTCTTGATGGTCACCTGCGGACCCGAGACAGCAGTGATGAGGCCGCCGATGCGCTGCATCCCGGCATATTGTCCGCGTCCGGCGCCGGGGCGGTCCGTCTCCTGTGCCCTGGTGTTCACGCCACACAGCGGCATCAGCAAAGTCATGACGACTGCTGCTGCCCATTTCCTCTGCCGGCTCATGGCTGCTCCTTTTCTGATCGAATCGCTACGAATTAAGACGGCGAAGTGGAAGGGAAGACGCGCTGGTGGTCACAAATTCTGTCAGACGCCGGGTCTTCTGCTGGGCAGGCTGCATCTTGCCCGCGCCTCACCCTCGTCGCGAGGAGGCGGATAATTCGCTTCCCGAGGCAGATGCTTTCCTTCCGTGGATGCCTTAGACGGGCGTACGACAGCGTCCAATCAAAATTGAAGCTCCTGACGATTTCGCGCATCTCTCAGGCGTACACTCTGCGTTATCTCGCGCGATGTTTGGCCTGAGAGCAACGGCGGCATCAACGCGAGCATCGGATAGCAGGAGCCAGCCTGTCATGTTGATTCAGCAGTCCTCAGCCCCTACGCTGCTCGCCCGCTTTCGCGTCGTTCGTTCCGCCACCATGCAGTTCTGCGCTCCGCTCACGCCTGAGGACATGATGGTGCAGTCCTGTCCTGAGGCCTCGCCCATCAAGTGGCACCTGGCGCACACCTCCTGGTTCTTCGAAACCTTTATCCTCAATGAGTTCGTCGCCGCCTACCAGCCGTTCCACGCCGACTTCCGCTGGCTGTTCAACAGCTACTACAAAGCGCTCGGCGACATGCCGGAGAAGAAACTGCGCGCCAGCTTCTCGCGTCCCCCGCTCGAGCAGATCCTCGCCTACCGCGGGCACGTGGACGCCGCCATCAGCCGTCTTCTGGAGCAGGGCACCGAAGACGAGGCGCTCCGCCGCATCACGCTCGGACTCGAACACGAACAGCAGCACCTCGAGCTCGCCGCGACCGACATCAAGAACGCCTTCTTCACCAACCCACTGCGCCCGAGCTACCGCGATCGCGCTCTGGAGCATGGTCCCGAAACCATCGCGCCGCCGCTCGAATGGGTCAGCTTCACTCCGCCTGCGCCCGGCCTCGTCAGCATCGGCGTCACGCCGGATCCGAAGGCGCTTGACAGCTTCGCCTTCGACAACGAGACACCACGCCACCCCGCGTATCTCGCACCATTCCGCCTCGGGGCGCGCCTCATCACCTGCGCGGAGTTCCTCGCCTTCATCGACGAAGACGGCTACGCGCGCCCCGAGCTCTGGCTCTCTGAGGGCTGGGATACCATGCGCGCGCAAGCGTGGAGCGCTCCGCTCTACTGGCAGCGCGATCCCGCAACCCGCTCCGGCTGGAGCATCTTCACCCTCGATGGCACGCGGCCGCTCGAGCAGCTCTCCGAGACGCCGGTCTGCCACCTGAGCTTCTTCGAGGCCGACGCCTTCGCCCGCTGGAGCGGCGCGCGCCTCCCGACCGAATTCGAATGGGAGTACGTCGCGGCGCAATATCCTGTGACAGGCAATCTGCTCGAATCCGGTGCGCTGCATCCGCGGCCTCCGGTGGCCCTCGAAGACCGGCATCAGCCGCAGCAGCTCTATGGCGATGTCTGGGAGTGGACCGCCTCGCCCTACACCGGCTATCCCGGCTACAAACCGCTTCCCGGTGCCCTCGGCGAGTACAACGGCAAGTTCATGAGCTCGCAGATGGTTCTGCGTGGAGGCTCGTGCGTCACGCCCGCGTCGCACATCCGCGCAACATACCGCAATTTCTTTCATCCGGCGACGCGTTGGCAGTTCAGCGGCTTTCGCCTTGCGCGTGACGGCGCAAGCTGAAGCAACGAGATGCGCAACTTCAGGAATCGCAGACCAAGAGGTATAAAAACCATTGCGAGGCGGAAATTTTGATGCTCCAAGCTCCTGAGGCCTCGCGTGAGGCATTGCAGCCCGACACTGATCTGCGCAATGCCGTGCTCGCCGAAGCACTGCGCGGCCTCGCCGTTCCGGCTGGCCAGCAGAAGACGCTTCCGCCTTGGCTCTTCTACGATGCGGCCGGTTCCGCATTGTTCGAGACGATCACCGAACTGCCCGAGTACTACCTCACCCGCGCCGAGCGCTCCATCTTCGCCGAGCGTGCCGACGAGATCATCGGCAGCGCCGGCAGCCCAGTTACGATTGCCGAGCTCGGCTCCGGCGCTGCGTCGAAGACCGGCCTGCTGCTCGCCGCCGCGGTGAAGCGCCAGCCCGAACTGCTCTATCAGCCAATCGACGTCAGCCACTCGGCTGTGGAGCAGGCTGCCGCCAGCATCTCCGCCGCGATTCCCGGCGTTACCGTGCGGCCGCAGATCGCCAATTACATCACCAACGGTTACAAGATCGACCGCATCGACCACTGCTCCGTCCTCGCGCTCTACATCGGCTCCAGCATTGGCAACTTCGGGCCGGACGAAGCACGATGCATCCTCCGCAAACTGCGCAAGCAGGTGAAGGAAGTTGGCGATGCCCTCCTGCTTGGCGTTGACCTCGCGCCCAACCGCGACAAATCTGTCGAGCAACTGATCGCGGCTTACGACGACGCCGCTGGTGTCACTGCGGAGTTCAACAAGAACATCCTCGCGCGGTTGAACCGCGAGCTCGACGCCAATTTCAATCTCGACAACTTCGTCCACCGTGCCTACTGGAACGCGCAGGAAAGCCGCATCGAAATGCACCTGGAGAGCACGGCCGCCCAAACCGTCCACATCGACGATCAGCAGATCGCCTTCGCTCACGGCGAGAGCATCCACACGGAAAACAGCTACAAATTTACCGAGCGAGGCTTGCGCGGGCTGCTGCACGATTGCGGCTTCAGCTCGCCGCAATGGTTCGAGGACCCCTACCACCACTTCGCGGTTGCGCTCGCCTACCCGGTCTAAGGCATGCGCTTGTAGTCGCCGCTCTTTCCACCGCTCTTTGACTCCAGCAGCACCTCGCGAATGCGAATGCCCTTATCGAGCGCCTTCGTCATGTCATAGACGGTCAGCGCGGCAACTGCAGCGGCGGTCATCGCTTCCATCTCGACACCTGTGCCCGCGACGGTCGCCGCCGTCGCGTGAATTGCCACACCACCCGCAACGACATTCGCTTGCACGTCCACAAAGCTCAAGGGCAGCGGATGACACATCGGAATCAGCTCGCTGGTGCGCTTCGCCGCCTGAATCCCGGCGAATCGCGCCACCTCCAGCGGATTGCCCTTGGGATTCTTCGGCAACGCCGCCAGCACTGCTTCATTCAGCTCGACGAACGCACGCGCGACAGCCTCGCGCCGCGTCTTTGCCTTCGCACTCACGTCGACCATGTGCGCCTGGCCCGCCTCGTCAAAATGTGAAAGCTTGTCCGGCATAGGTTTGCAAGCCTTTGCGGTTCTTCCATCGATGCTACCGCAGCAACACCCTCACGTTCTCACCCGCCGCAAACCGTTCCCCCCCCCTCGGCAGCACGACAAAGCCATTCGCCCGCGCATTCGCCGCAAGATCACCGGATCCTTGCCACGGCACCACACGCACGCTCACCTGCTTCCAATCGCTTTCGACAAGAGCCGGCAGAAACCGCGTGACACGCGTGCCACCCTTCACATCCTCCGCCAGCCTCCCCTCGACAAACCGCGGCGCGATCTGCGTTTGCCCGCTGAGCGCCCGCAGCATGGGCGCAACAAACAGCCGGAAGCAAACCTCTGTCGATACGGGATTCCCGGGCAGCCCTAAGAAGTAAATCCACTCGCGCTGATCCCTGATCTCTGATCTCTGATCTCTCCGGATCCGCCCGAACACCACCGGTTTGCCCGGCTGAATCATTGCTCCGGTAAAGAAAAGCTCCGCGCCGTACTCTGCCAGCACTCCCTCCACCAGGTCGTACTTTCCCATCGACACGCCGCCGGAAAGCAGCATCAGGTCGGACACACGCGCGTGCGCAATCCGCTCCCGCAGATCCCCCAGCGTGTCTCGTGCAATCTCCAGCCTTCCACCTGACCCACCCTCGCTCGCCACCATCGCCGCGAGCGCATAGCTGTTCGAGTTATAGATCTGCCACGGCTCCGGTTTCGTGTCGAGTTCCACCAATTCATCGCCCGTCGCCACAATTGCAACCTTCGGCACCTCGAAAACCTCCAGCCGCGGGTAACCGCAACTCGCCGCCAGCGCAATCTCCGCCGCTCCAATCCATCGCCCTGCCGGAATCACCTCGGCTCCCGCGCGCGCCTCCGCTGCTCGCGGAACAACATTCTCTCCAGCTTGCAACGTTCGCCCAGCCGCGACGCGCAGCAGACCATCGGCTCCAATCTCCGCGTGCTCCAACATCACCACGCCGTCCGCGCCATCCGGCAACGGCGCTCCAGTCATAATCTCGATGGCCTCGCCTTCACCCACAGGTTCACCGCGCCACATCTCGCCCGCGCGCACCGAGCCGACGATCCGGATGCTCCGCAGCGGTGGTGCGTTCGACGCAGAAGACACATCCGCGCTCCGAACCGCATATCCGTCTCGCGTGGACCGGGCAAACGGCGGCTGGTCCCGGTCCGCGCGCACCGGCTCAGCGAGCACCCGGCCCATCGCATCTTTCAAACGCACCGGCTCAGGATCCCGCGCCGGCTTCGCTACCGTGGCTGCATGCCGCAAAACCTCCGCCAGCGCTTCATCGAACTCAAGCACCCGCTCGCTCACACTCAACCTCAAAAGCAAAAGCCCTGGCCGAGGTACTCGACCGGGGCTCGCGTCGTTGCAAGCTTACTTCTTCCTCGCGTTATACCTCGTGTCGACCTTCTCGCCGAGGCTTGTCAGGACCTCCTGCACCGCCTGCGCATGCTGTCCATTCGGTGCAAGCTGCAAATACTTCTGGTACGCCTCGACGCATCCCGGCGGCGGAACGATCTTCTGAGTCTTCGCATCGAAGCTCGACTTCGCGATCAGCGCCTGACCCTTGATGAAGTACGGGTCAGGACGCGTCGGGTCCGCAGCAATCGCCTTGTCCGCCGCAGCCGCAGCCGCGTCGGTCTGTTGCGCGTTGAACAGCACCGCAGCCTCGTTACCGTAAAACATCCCGGCGTTGGTCGGCTGCGCCTTCACCGCGTTCTCAAAAGCAGAAGCGGCATCGGTGGGCTTGCCTTCCTTGGCATACACGTTGCCCGCGCCATTCCACGCTGCCGCCTGATCCGCCGGCACCGGCTTTTTCGAGGCCGCATTCAACTCTGCGCCCTTCTTGTAAGCCTCGATGGCGTCGTCGTAGGTCTTCATTGCGTCGGCATCACCGCTGACCGGCTTATGCGCATCCTTGTCGGCCTGCGCCAGGTGGTCTCCCTGGGCCTCGAGAGCATTGCCGTAGCTGATCCACAGGATGCTCTCATCCGGCTTCGCATCGACTGCGGACTTCATGTCGGTGACGTCTTTGCTGACATCCCCGTGTGTCGGCTGTGCCGCCTTCAGGTCTGCCCGAACGGTCGCCAGCGTCGCGTTCAGGTTGGCGATCTTCTTGTTGGCCTCCGCCGCCGCCGCGTTGTTCTTCTTGTACTCTTCGAGTTCTTTCTTCTCCTCCGGCGTCATCTTATTGATGTACTCGGGGCGGCTCATGTCGAAGTCGATTGTCTTGTCCTCGCCTGCCTTGATCGTCACCTGCTGAAAATCGATGCTCTTATCGTTCGTTACTACCGCGGCGATGTAATCTCCTGGCTTTACGCCGGATCCCTTGAAGTTGCCGCTCGAGTCGATAGGGAAGGAATTTTCGATCTTCTTACCCTTCCACTCGCCGCCCGTCGTATCGTGGGTGAACTGCACCGTTCCCTCGGTAAGCGGCTGCCCCGCGGGGTTCTGCACGTGTCCATGCACGGTGGCATCCTGCGCAATCGCAGGTGCAGCTAAACCAATCGCAACCACCGCGGTTGCCGTTAGCAAAATCTCTCTCCAGGTTCTCATCCGTTTCCTTCCTTCACACGAAACATTGCGGTTCTCGTCCGCTGTCCACTCTCATTTGGACGCGCGAAACCGGCCCCTGCCACCATCTCTCCGGTCAGGGTCGGCATTGCGGGCAGCACGACCAAGTTACATGCATCCCTGCCCCCCGTTCAACTCCGGGCAAGCTGGGCACTCGTCGAGGGTTAGCCCCGTTTTGGCTCGTCGGCAATCTCTGCCGCGGTCACGTCTTCCATGCTCTCCGGCGCCTCGACAGGTCCGGCCAGCACCTCCCGGGCCGCTGCCTCATCCTCCGGCCGCACCTGCAACCGCGACGCAAAGGCCGGAGGAATCAGCGTGTTCGCGTTCTCGCCCTGCAGGAACGAGGCAATCCCCACTGCATCCAGCGCCATCCGTGCCATGTTTGCACTCACCGGCTCCGCAAACTCCGCCACCGTCACCAGCCCCTCGGCCGGGTATGCGGCGGACTCCTCCCTCAGCCGTTCCAACTCCTCACTCTGTTCGCTCATGCTCATCTCGTCTCCGGCGGCGGACCTGCCGTCGCCCTATCTCTGCTCGCAATTCGAATTACTTCTGCTCAATTGACTGCAGGTGAAACGTAATCGTTCCCCAGAACAGCCGCGCCTGCATCTGCACCGGCAGATGGCGCGTGTCGTCTGTGTACCAGATCCATATCTGGCCCCGGTTCTTCACCACGCCCTCATCGGCGGTCGCTTGCACTTTGACGGTCTGAAAGGTGCCAGCGGCTGTCTTAATCTCCTCTTTCGACTCAACTTTCATCCCGACCGTCACTGTCCGCATACTGTCCGCCAGAGGAAAATACATCGTCTGGCCCACATTCAGAGGCTGCGACTGGGTATAGAAGATCGCCGAAAGCGAATCCGCCACGCATGCCGGGATATTCGCCTCTTTGTGCGTCGCCGTGCCCTTCACCAGGTTGCGCTCGTTCTGGGTCTGTCGCCCATGCGCATAGTCAAACATCAACTCGCTTGCAACCTTGCGCCGGCCCTCCTGAGTCTGCTTGTTGAACCCTGTCGAGCATCCTGTCTGAAGATTAAAGCTCGATTGAAAACGATCGACGACCGGGAACAGCATGTTGATCGCCCCAATCGTATCCGCCGTCGCGGATATCTTCAGCGCATCGCCCACCTGATCGATGTGGAACACCGCGACTCCAGCCGTGAACACCCGCCAGTCGACCGTGAACGTCAGCGTCTCGTGCTGCGGATACTCGAACCCCGGAACGGGCGGCTGCAACGGAGGGATGGGTCGCTGGGGGCCAGGCGCTCGCGACACAATCTGTGCGCTCAGCCCAGCTGCCACGGCCATAGTCGCGCCAAACGCGGAGACGGTTCGTAGAGCCGAGCACATCCAGGCCTTCAAAATGCCGTCTCCCCCTACGTCTAGAAATGCCCGCGATACAGCCACATGCGAAGAATTAAGGCTACGTACAGCGCGGCTGCACCAATGCTGGCATTGTACTCGCGGTGATGACGATACCGCTCGTGCGAGAACCTGCCCATCCCCCGTTCTGTGTCTGCAAATCGTGCCGGTGTAAGCCGCGGCAGGAGGCGGGGCACGCGCTGCGCATACTCTTCGAACGGTGGAAACGTGCCGCGCAAAAATTCCTCTTCGGACAGGATCGTCGGCACATAAATCGCAAGAAACATCGCGACCAGCAACACGACCAGCCACCACCTCCCCGCCGCGACTGCAAAGCCCGCTGCAATCGACATCGACCCGAGATACAACGGGTTGCGTGTATATGCGTACGGCCCCGTGCGCGTCAGCTCAGCATTCTTTTTGACGTATCCAGCTGCGTATCCGCGCAGCCACAATCCCGGCAGCACCAGCACGAGTCCCCAGACCAGCGTCGTCCACGTCGGCCGCGCAAAGATGAGGAACACAGCCGCCACCACAAATCCCAGCGGCACGCGCGCCCTCCGCGCAATCTTCTGCCAGCCCCGCCGCTCTGTTCCCATCTCTCCATCTTCGCAGAAGTGCTGCTCTTGCTATTCTTGTTGTCATTCCGAGCGCACCGGGTCCGGGCGAGCCCTGCTCGCGGAGTGGTCACAGCGAGGACCCTGCTGTTCGCCACGTCAGCCGACGATCTCCCGGACCTCGCGCACCACCTCGTCCACCGTAATCCTCGCCAGGCCCGCGTCGATCTCCGCCACGCGCTTATGACTCGTCACTGATCCCACGCCGCGCAGGACGCGCATCGGCCCTGATCCCCACGGCCCATTCCTCGCCGGATCGGTTGGCCCATACAGCGCCACCAGCGGAATCCCCAGCGCTGCCGCCAGATGCGTCGGCCCTGAGTCACCGCCTACGATCAGCGAGGTCCTCCGCATCAGCGCAATCAGTCCAGTGACGTTGCACACCACCATCTCCGCTGCACCACCACCGGCGGCAACCACACTCGCCGCTACCGCATCATGCTTCTTCGCCGCATTCACCAACGGAACGAACCCCATCTCGCGCAGCTCGCGCGCCAGCGTTCCATAGCGCTCCGCCGGCCACTGCTTCGCTCCCCATCCCGCCGATGCCGCCAGCAAACACACCTTACGATCGCCCACCAACTCCGCCGCCCAGTTATCCGCCCACCCCTCATGCGGCAGCTTCACCGCCGCAGGCTCGAGCGCAATACCGCACGTCGCGCTTAGCAACGCCGCACCCTGCTCAACCACGTGCCTGCCGATTCGCCGCAGCGTGCTCCGGTAGAGATGCGCCGCCGCGGCCTCGCGCGGATTCTCGTAACCCGCAAACTCTCGCGCACGCGCAAATCGTCCAATCACTGCCGAACGCATCGTGCCCTGCATATCCACGACAACGTCGTACCGCTCCTCACGCAGCTCTCTGCGCAGCTTCGCCACCGACCGCAGCGTCTTCCACGAGAACGGCGCCGCGCTCCACATCTTCGTCTCCGCGAGATGAACTCGATTCACAACCTCCCCGCGTCCTTCGCTGTCTACCAGCAGCGGAGCCCATCGCGGATCCACCACCCAGTCAATCGTCCAATCAGGCCGGGCATTGCGCAGCGCCGTTGCCGCCGGCAGCGCGTGCAACACGTCGCCCAGCGCTCCAATCCGGACGATTAATAACTTCACGCCTGCTCCGCCCCTGATAGCTTCACGCGCGCTGTTCTCCCAGGCGCGCTTCCAGTGCACTCACCACCGCGTTCGCATCCGCGAACTCCGCCTCGAGCCCCACCACCATCAACGGACCCAGCGTCTCCAGCCGGTCGCACATCGCCTTTGTCAATTTCACGTTGTCCTTTTCAGTCGTCACAAACCCCGTTGCATTCAACTGACGTCCCAGCTCCAGGATCCTCTCCATATCATGCATCCCGTACGCGTGGTGATCGGGAAACACAATCGTGTCCACAACCCCGCACCCTGCCTCCGTCAGCATCGACTGGAACCCTTCTGGCCGCGCGATCGCGCAAAACGCCACCGGCCGTAACCCTGCAGTAAATACGAGCAGCGGTGCAGGGAACACGAGCTTCCTTCGCACCACCCACATCTGCGCGCCCTCACGCATCAGCTTCCACGCGCGCTCCTTCACATCCTCCAGCTCATCTTCACGCACCACAACCGCATCCGCCCGCTGCAGCGCATTGAATCCTTCGCGCAGATTACCCGCCGGCATCAACGTATCGTTCAGGTCCTCCGCTGTCACCAGCACAACATCAAAATTCCGAGCCAACTGCCGGTGCTGAAATCCATCATCAAGCAGATGCACAGCCTTCGGACTCCGCGCCCGCTCGCCAACTTCTCCGCCATTCACATGACTGTGATTGTGGTTATGATTCCCGTTTGCCCCGCGCACTTCGCCCGCAACGCCGCTCTCCGCCGCGCGCCCCGCCGCAAACCTGTTTCCGCTCACCCAAACCGGAACCCCAGTCGCTCGCGCAATCACGACAGGTTCATCGCCATAGCGCTCTGCTACGCGGTCTCCCATCGCGGCCACCCACTCCACTCCATGTCCAATCCGCCCATACCCCCGCGAGAGCACATCCACGTCCCAACCACGCGCCCGCAGCATCTTCGCCAGCGAAATCACTACCGGAGTCTTGCCCGCCCCGCCCGCCGAGATCGACCCGACACTCACCACCGGCCGTTCCAGCTGCCGTACCTTCAGCAGGCCAATGTTCCGCAGTCCATCCTTCAGCGCGATCGTCGCGCGATACAGCGGCACCAGCGGCCACGCCCACGGCCTGCGTGCACTCACGGCGCGCCTCCCCGCAACACCTCCACAATAACTCGCACCGCGTGGCGTGTAGCGCCCTGCTGCTTCTCAAATACGATGCGTCCTCGCTCGCCCATCGCCACAGCAACCTTGCGGTTCGAAAGCAGCTCCGCAATCGCGTCCCGCAGCTCGTCGCGGTTCTCCACCACACGAATCGCGTTCGCCTTCTGCATCGTCGACACAATGTCCCGAAAATTCTCGTACGACGGTCCAATCACCACCGGCACCCCAAACTGCGCCGGCTCCAGCGGATTATGTCCGCCTCGCCTGACGAGGCTTCCTCCCACAAACGCAATATCCGCCACTCCATACACCGCCGCAAGATCGCCAATCGTATCCAGGATCACGACCTCGCGCGGCTTATCACCTTTGTCGATCCTCTCGCGCGCCAGCCACTTGCTCACCAGCGCGTAACGAAATTCAAACGCCGCCGCCTCGGCCGCGGAGAACCGCTCCGGGTGCCTTGGCGCGAGTACCAGCAAAGCCTCTATCGGTTCATGAGCCGTTCCTTTCTGCCATGCCTGCAGCACCGCAAGTTCCTCCCACGACGCGCGCTTTCCGCTCGGATCGTCCGTCGTGCTTCCCGCCACGACAATCTGTCGTCCCGCCGCCGCCTCCTTGATCAACGCCGCAACCTTGCTTTCCTTCCGCGCACGCACGTCATACTTCAGGTTGCCGATCGCCCGCACAACCTCCGCATTCGCGCCCATTTCCACCAGCCTGCGCGCGTCCTCCTCGCTCTGCGTCAACCACAAGTCAACCTGCCCCAGCACGCGTCCCCACACGTGCCGCACGGCCATTCCGCGCGCGAACGACCTGTCGCTCACCCGCGCATTCACAACCATCACCAGCGTCTCTGCCTTGTGGCACTCATGCAGCACACGCGGCCATATCTCGCTCTCCATCAGCACCAGCGCCGCCGGATTCAACTCCCGCAGATAAGCGCGCACCGCAAACGCGAAGTCCAGCGGAAAATAAAAAACTCGCTCCGCTCCAAACCGCTCCCTTGCCAGCGCCTGTCCCGTGCGAGTCGTTGTCGAGATCACCACACGCCAACCGTCGCCGCTCTCGTTCAGCCTCGTCTCCAACTCCTTGACCAGCCGCGAAGCTGCGAGCACTTCTCCCACACTGACCGCATGCACCCATATCACGCGGCGCCGCTCCGCAACCCCCGCAACAGCCTCCCGCAACCGCTGCGGAACCCGACCCAGCCGCTCAGACATCCCCTCACGATACCGCTCGGTCGTCAGCATCCGCGCAACCCACCACGGAGAACTCACCACCAGCGCCGCGACCAGCAGCGCGCTATACAGCCACATCATCGCGCACGCTCGCCAGCAATCACCACGCCACACACCAGCTCACTTTGCCCGCCTCGCATTTCCCAGAGCATAATTCAATCGTATGTCTTTCAAGTTGCGGCTCCTCATCACTCTCACCCTCGCGGCGCCGCTCGCCGCCCACGCTGACAAGCCCCGCAAGGTCCCGCCGCCGCTTCCCGCCGCGCAATACCCTGCACACGACACGCACGAGCAGATCACCATCGCCGCCGACCCCGCCGACACCAAGGAGACCGCGCCCCACACGCGTCTCGACTACCTCGGCCACGGTTTCATGCCCATCCGCATCATCGTTACCAATGATTCTTCGCAGCCTCTCTCGCTCGACGACGCGCGCATCCTCTTCGTCGCTGCCAACGACTTCAGCGAGAACGCCGCCAGCCCGGACGACCTCGAACGTGGCATCTTTCAGCTCCGCACCATCAAGGGCAAACAAATTCCCCTGCCCGCGCCGCTGCCGCCCATCACCAGGAAACCCAAGCCCGTCGACAATCAGATCGCCGCTGACGACAAGGACTTCGGCTTCAAGTCCTCCACCATCGCGCCGCACTCCACCGCCGCCGGCTGGCTATACTACGACATCCGCGATCTCGACGCCGACCCGCTCAAAGGCGCCACCATCGAACTCCTCAAGGTCCGCTGGGCCGCGACCAACAAAGCGCTCGACACCTTCGAAATCCCCCTTCGTCCAACGACCTCCGCGCCGTCCTCCAGCGGCCACTGACCATCCATCCGCTTCGACCTGCGGTTCCCAATACCTAATCCCTAATCCCTGATCCCTGCCTTTCATGCTCACCATCCGCCCCGCCACGCCCACCGACGTTCCCACCATGCTCCGCTTCATCCACGAGCTCGCCCACTACGAGCGCGAACCCGACGCCGTCATCGCCACCGAAGCCGACCTGCTCCGCGACGGCTTCTCGCTCGCTCCCGACGGCACGCCACTCGATACGCCCGCACGTTTCCGCGCGCTCATCGCCGAGCTCACAGAAGACAGCACAACGACACCCGCCGGCTTCGCACTCTTCTTCAACAGCTACTCCACCTGGCTCGGCCACCACGGCATCCGCCTCGAAGATCTCTACGTCACACCCTCACTGCGCGGGAAGGGAATTGGCCGCGCCCTGCTCACGCGCCTCGCGCGCATCGCCATCGACGAAGGCTGCCCGCGCCTCGAGTGGGACGTGCTCGACTGGAACGAGCCCGCCATCGCTGTCTACCACCGCCTCGGCGCGCGGATGCAAACCGAATGGCGCATCATGCGCCTGAGCGGCGACGCACTCCACACCCTCGCCGCACAAGCCCGCTGACTCTGCTGTTGCAGATGCTTTTGACTTTGCTTTTCTTTCTGCCATTCCGAGTGCCGCGGGGAACCTGCTGTTTGCGCCATCCGCTGCGAATGCCGGTTGCGCCACGTATCCTTAACCCAGCATGAAAAAGATCCACATCATCGGCGGCGGACTCGCCGGCCCTGAAGCCGCTCTCCAGGCCGCCGCACTAGGCTGCAATGTCACCCTCTCGGAGATGCGCCCGCTGCGTTCCACCGAAGCCCACCAGACTGCCGACTTCGCCGAGCTCGTCTGCTCCAACTCCCTCAAGTCCGAATCCGAAAACACCGCACCTTGGCTCCTCAAGCAGGAGATGCGCCGCGCCAACTCGTTCCTCCTCGCCGCAGCCGACGCCTCCGCCGTCCCCGCCGGGCACGCCCTCGCCGTCGACCGCATCGAGTTCTCCCGCCGCGTCGCCGAGCAGCTCGAGCACAATCCGCGCATCACCATTCAGCGCGAAGAAGTTACGTCACTCGACGAAAACAGCGAAGACACGATCACCATCCTCGCCACAGGCCCGCTCACGTCCTCGCCCCTCGCCGCCGAGCTCCAGCGCCTCACCGGCGCCGACCATCTCGCCTTCTACGACTCCATCTCGCCCATCGTCGACGCCTCCACCATCGACATGGACAAGGTCTACTTCGCCGCTCGCTGGGACAAAGGCACTGCGGACTACATCAACTGCCCCTTCACCAAAAAGGAGTATGACCGTTTCCTCGACGCCCTCACCTCCGCGGAAGAGGTCCAATCCAAAGAGTGGGAGAAACTGCAGTACTTCGAAGGCTGCCTCCCCATCGAAGAAACTGCCCGCCGCGGCCGCGACACACTCCGCTTCGGCCCGATGAAGCCCGCCGGCCTCACCAACCCGCGCACCGGGAAGTGGCCCTACGCCGTCGTGCAGCTGCGCCAGGAAAATCTTCGCGCCGACAGCTACAACCTCGTCGGCTTCCAGAACCACCTCAAGTTCGGCGAGCAGGCACGCCTCCTCCGCCTCATCCCCGGCCTCGAAAACGCCACTTTTCTGCGCTACGGCCAGATCCACCGCAACACCTACATCCACGCGCCTTCGCTGCTCACCGAAACTCTCCAGCTCAAGCAGCACCCCACCATTCTCATCGCCGGCCAGCTCTCCGGCGTCGAAGGCTACACCGAATCCATCGCCTCAGGCCTCCTCGCCGGACGCTTCGCCGCCGCCCTCGCTCACGGCCAACAACCACAGCCCGCCCCTCGCCTCACCGCCAACGGCTCGCTCACGCACTACATCACGCACGCGGAAGCCAAACACTTCCAGCCTGCGAACATCACGTTCGACCTGATTCCACCGCTCGAAGAAGATTTCCGCCGCAAGATCCGCGACAAAAAAGAGCGCCACCGCATTCAATGCGATCGCGCCCTCACAGCCTGGAACGACTGGCTCGCCTCATCTCCAGTTCATCAAGCCGCGCTGCACTCGCTCTAGCGTCCTGACGCCACCTGCACATCCAGCGCCTTGCGCGCCTCCGCCAACTGCGGCAGCGTCGGATCAGCCGCCCTCCACGCCTTCAGGAACGCCTCGTAGTCCCGCTTCGCCGCAACCTTATCGCCGCCAAGATCTTCCGCTCGCGCCAACCCATACAACCCAAATCCCGAGTTTGGCCGCTCCACCAGCGCCGCATGAAACGCCGTCTCCGCATCCGCGTAGTCGCCCGCCTTCAGCAACGCATCGCCCTCGGTCTCCGCCACAGGACGCACATATCCCGGCGGCTCGTGATACCCCAGCGCCTTTTCCTGCCGCGCCGCGTCTGCAAATAGCTTCCTGCCTTCCGCCAGGTTCTTCTCCTGCACCAGGATCGCGCCACGCAGCTCCAGCGACGCAATCCGCATCGCTTTCAGCATCGGTTCGCCCTCCGCGTCCGGCATCACCGGCATTGCAGCCGGTTTGCCCGCATCATCATGCTTGCCGGAATCCTCCGGCTTCTTCTCCGGCTGCGCACTCTCGGCGCGCCACAAGCCTGCATCCATCGCGTCGGACGCCTGCCGCGCCGCCCCAACATCGTTCCGGTCCAGCGCAGCCATGCCGCTCGCATACGCGTGCAGCGCCGCATCCAGCGCACGCAAATTCTTCGAGCTCTCCTGCTCCGGAATTCTCTCCCCGTCCACCAGCTTCACGACGCCGTTCCAGTCGCCTATCCGCAACGCCACCGGCAGCCGGTTGTTGATCCGCGCCATATCATCTCGTGAAGACCAGATGTACAGTGTCGTCGATAGCT
>DASRGC010000021.1:0-41884 GCA_035651235.1 Acidobacteriaceae bacterium | reverse complement strand
TCCCACGAAGCCGCCCTCGCTCTCCTCCTCTGGGCCGGCATCGTCCTCGGCTTCTTCACCCTCTCCTCGCGTCAGGAGTACTACCACCTCCCCGCGCTCCCCGCGCTCGCTCTCCTCGTCGGCGGCCTCCTCTCCGCCGCGGACGCTCCCCGATTCAACGCTCTCCCCTTCACCGCCGAACCCCTCCGCCGCACCCTCCGCGCCTCTCTCTTCGGCCTCGTCCCCATCGGCACCGTCCTCTTCATGGTCTGCGGATACTTCGCTCTCTTCGCCCCTGCACCCCGCCCCGGCGTCACCCTCAACGACCTCCTCAGCTCCAACCCCGCGCTCTACGACCTCTCCCTCGGCCACGTCTTCGATCTCACCGGCTCCGCCATGGGCTTGTTCCGCTGGCCCCTCACCGTCGTCGCCCTCTCCGCCCTCGTCCTCGGCCCCATCCAGCACCTCATCCGCACAGGCGCCGCAGGCAAATTGCGCGCTCCCAAGCCAGGACGCACCTTCGCCGCCAACCTCCTCATCGCCGCCGCCACTACCGGGATGCTCCTCGCCGCACATGAAGCCTATGTCCGCTTCAATCCCATCCTCGGCTCCAAAGACATCGCGCTCGCCATCAACGCGCAGAAGCGCCCCGGCGATCTCATCCTCATCGACGGCGAGCTCACCTCCGGCTCCTCGCTGCTCTTCTACACCCGCCAGCCCGCGCTCCTCGTCAACGGCCGCGTCAACGGCCCCTGGTTCGGAAGCTTCTT
Source organism: Acidobacteriaceae bacterium (assembly GCA_035651235.1). Lineage (GTDB taxonomy): Bacteria > Acidobacteriota > Terriglobia > Terriglobales > Acidobacteriaceae > Granulicella. Next base: position 41,135 of record DASRGC010000021.1, on the reverse strand, counting down.
TCCCGACGCCCCACACCTCTTTCTCTCAGACCAGGATCTCGCTCGTCTCTGGCGCGGCCCCCACCGCATCTTCCTGCTCACCTACAACGCCACCCAGCGCGAACACTTCCTCACACCCTCTGGCCCGGTCCACGACCTCACCGACTCCGGCGGCAAAACCCTGCTCAGCAACCGCTGATCGAGCGCCAATGACCCGGGTGGCCCACCCTTTCACAGTCTCATCGTGAAAGGGGTATCGCGCGTGGTAGCGCGCGAGTGTCTTTGCTGTTGCTCTTGTCTTTGCTGTTGCTCTCACCTCAAAAAGAAAAGGGGCTTTCGCCCCTGTGGATGCCTTGCCGCCCGGAGCACCCCTACTCCGGCGCTTCCACCCTCCCGCCTTCCTTCAGCTTGTAAATCTTCCCTCTGTAATAAAAATTCTCCCCTCCATAGCTCGCAACCCACAGCACACTCCCCAGCAGATCCCGTAGCGGATAAATCGCCGCGTTCGACACCCATTGCGAATCGCCCAGCGCCGTCAAAACCGCCCCAGCCTGCAACCACCGGTTCGCCACCATCGCGAGCAGCCACAACCCGCCGGCCACCGCATGCCCGCTCAGCAATCCCCACAGCAGGCCCAGCACACCAAACGGCATCGCAAAGGTCAGCCCGCTGCCCAGGTGCCCCCACGGCCGGGACTTTCTCGTGCTCTGCATCCACCGCAACTGATTTCGAAAACTCAGCCTGAACGGTGAATCCTGCACCATCAGCCGGATCACATGCGTCGCCATCAGCACGCCCGTGCCCTGTGCGGCCAGCCGGTTCCCCAGCACAAAGTCATCCGCATAAAACTGCCCCAACTCGCCGAACCCGCCCACATCCTGAAAGCTCTTCCGCCGCACCGCCATCGTCGCGCCCAGCGCAAATCTCGTGCCTTCGATCATGTCCGCGACCAGCACGCCGCTCGTCATCTCCACGCTCTTCCCGACCGCATCCAGGTGCGACGCCAGCCCCGCTCGCTCATGCGGCGTGCCCAGGTACACACAGCTCGCCAGCCCCACCTTCGGATCCTTCAGCGTCTGCACCATCGCGCGCAGATAGTTCGGCCGCACCCGCACATCCGCATCGCTTGTAACGTACAGATCGTTCTCCGCCACAGAATCCAGCTTCGCCAGCGAGTACACCTTGGCGTTATGAAACTTCGGCATCGGCTCCCCACAGGTCACAAACTTCGCATTCACGTGCGGATACTTCGCCGCCACGCGCCGCGCCAGCCGCAAACCCGCATCCGTTTCATGCCGCGCGCAGAAAAGCAGTTCGTAGTCCGGATAGTCCTGCTCAAAAAACGTCTCGAAGTTCCGCTCCAGGCCCTGCTCGGTCCCGTGGACCGGCTTGAGCACGCTGATCCGCGGCAGAAAATCCGCCGGCACACCCTCGTCGCGCCGCCGCCGCAGCGCAAACCGCGCCGCCGCGGCCACCACCATGCCGCAGTAAACCGAGGAGGTCACCGACCCTGCGGCCGCAACCCAGAAGAGAACGCGAAGTGCAATATGCATTGTCAGAAAAGACGGGCTTCCGCAGCCCTGAAGCCCCGTCCGTCCAGTGTATCTTTACAAACTCCGCATCAGGACAACTGGCTCACTGGCCGACCGACAAACCGGCCAGCTGAAACGCTAATTTCTCCCACCACCCCTGTGTCCAATCCGGCCCTTTAGAATCAGGAATTTGCAAAATAGGTCCACCCCTAAGCTATTTGTTTTGAAGATTTTGCACAAAACAGGGGGGAGGGGGGGGTTACATCCCGACTCCCGGCGACTTTCACTCGCTGGGGTGGTCTACCTCCGCTTCTTCCCCGCCGACTGCACCGCATCGCGCAGCGGCACCGCCACCGGCCGGCGCACTGGAACCAGCCCCGCCTGCTGGCCCTGTGCCTGCTGCATCCGGCTCAGCATCTCCGTCCGGACGTACTCCACAAAACCCTGCATCTGCCGGTTCATCTCCTCCATGCGCTCGCGCATCTGCAAAACAATCGCAATGCCTGCGATGTTCACGCCCAGGTCACGCGCCAGGTTCAGGATGAACTCCAGCCGCTCCAGGTCCTCATCCGTGTACAGCCTCGTGTTTCCCTCCGACCGCGACGGCCGCAGCAATCCCTCGCGCTCATACAGCCGCAGCGTCTGCGGGTGAATGTCATACATCTCGGCCACCGCCGAGATCATGTACGCTCCCTTGGACTTCCTCTTCGTCGCCATCGGCAAAAGAATACCCTGAGCGAAGCGTCCTCGCATCCAACACCCAAACGAGACGCAGCTTTCCTAACCCTTCTGACCCGCTGCCCCGCTGATCCGCTATACGAAGGAGCCCCGCATGGCCCGCTCGCTGAACCCCCTCTTCCTCGCCGGCCTCGGAGCCGGATTCGCCGCCGCCGCCATCGCCACCACCCGCGCGCTCCGCGCCGCACCACCGCCGCACGGCGCCGTCGTCCTCATCACCGGCGGCTCGCGTGGCCTGGGCTACGCCATCGCGTCCCGCTTCGCCCGGCGCCCCGTGCGCCTGGTCCTCGTCGCCCGCGACCGCCTCGAACTCATGACCGCGCAACAGACCCTCATCGACGAGCACCCACACCTTCGTCCCGAGGACTTCTACCTCTTCGACGGCGACCTGTGCCACCCCGCCGAGTGTCAGCGCCTCGTCGAGGAAGTCTTCGCTCACTTCGGCCGCATCGACGTCCTCGTCAACGACGCCGGCATCATCGAGGTCGGCCCCGCCGAGGCCCAATCGCTCGACTCCTTCTACCGCGCCATGCACATCCACTTCTACGCTCCACTCCACATCCTCTGGGCCGCGCTGCCGCGCCTGCGCCAGCAATACCCCATGCCGGGCTGGAACCGCCGCTGCGCCATCGTCAATATCGCCTCCATCGGCGGAAAGGTCACCGTCCCACACCTGCTTCCCTATGCCGCCTCGAAGTTCGCCCTCGTCGGCTTCTCCGAAGGTCTGCACGCCGAGCTTCGCAAGGACAACATCCTCGTCACCACCGTCTGTCCGGGCCTCATGCGCACTGGCGGAGAAAATCACGCACACTTCACCGGCGACGTCGAAGCCGAAAAACGCTGGTTCATGTTCAGCGCCAAGACTCCCGGCATCGCGACCACTCCTGAGCACGCCGCCTGCCGCATCTACTCCGCCGTCACGCATGGCTGCGCCGAGATCATCATCACACCGCACGCCTGGCTCGCCGCCCGCGTCCACGGCGTCTGTCCCGCCACCAGCCAGCTCTTCGCAAGCCTGGTGAACCAGTACGTTCTCCCATCAGCGCCGTGATACCTTCCTGTGGATGAATGAGATTGAAGCCGTCGGCGCGGAGGCAGCGCTTAGCGAAGCTCCGCCCCAGGCTACGGTATCCGGCGGGCCAGAGCGCCCGTGGATCTTCGGCTTCATCATTGCGCCGTCAGCCATTGTCGCCAATGGAGTCATCCAGGGTGGGGTGCTCGGCTTTCTGTTGAGCCAGCAAGGCATCGGCAGCAAGGTGCAGTCCCATCTGATCGGCCTGCTCGCTCTGCCGACAAGTCTCTACTTTCTCTGGAGCCCGATCACCGACTTCTTCGTGCGGCGCCGCACATGGTCGCTGGTCGGCGGTCTGCTGTCCGCGGTTCTGATGGCCGCGGCATTCCACCAGAAAGACCTTAGCTCCACGCCTGCGCTGTTTCTGATGCTGCTGAGCGCGTGTCTCAGCCAGCTCGTCGTTTCAAGCTGCGGCGGCATGATGGGTGCGTTGCAATCGGAACGCAGCAAGCGGGTTGCGGGCAGCTTCTACCAGGCTGGATCCATGGGGCTCGGAGCGCTTTCCGTCAGTGTTCTCATCGGGCTCAGCTCGCGCGTCTCGCGCGACACGCTTTCTCTCGCCGCCGCTGCGCTCATCGGGCTGCCGACGCTGTTCGCACTCGCCGCTCCAAAGCAGGACCAGCTGGCGACAGGCTCCTTTGGCCACACCATGCATCGTGTCTGGCTGGAGTTCAAGGGAACGTTCCTGAACTGGAGAGCGATTCCCTACACGCTCTGCATGCTCTTTCCAATCGCCACCGGCTCGGCCGTCGGCCTTATTCCGGGTATTGCGAAGAGCTATGGCGTGAACGGCGACCACGTCGCCTGGGTGAACGGCCTTGTTGGCGGCCTGCTCACCGCCGGTGGATCGCTTGTCGGGGCGGCGATTCCCGCACGCATGTCAGCACCGGTCGTCTATCTCTGCGTGGGTATCGTCAATGCGGCCACCATTGCTGTGCTCTGGCTGGGTCCGATGACGCCTGCGACCTACTATGTCGGTGTTCTGCTGTACCTGTTCACCGTCGGCACGGCGTATGCGCTCTTCACGGCCGTGGTGCTCGAGTTCCTCGGTGACTCCGGCAAGAGCGGCAGCGGACGCTACTCCATCATCAACTCGATGGGCAACATTCCGGTTCTCTACATGATCGAGGTGGACGGCTGGGGCGCCGACCGCTGGGGCACACGTGGCCTGCCGGGCATCGATTGTGTCGTCGGCGGATTAGGAGCGGCGCTGCTGCTGAGCTATTTTCTGGTGCGGGGAAAGAGAGTTAGGGGTTAGCGAGTTAGAGACGGCCTCGAGTTCCTGACTCCTCCTAACTTCCAGACTGCTTGCTCAGCGATCCTGTTCCCGTGTCTGCACCGCACGGGCCGGTCAGCGACCAGTTCGATACAGTCAGCGTCGATCCATCCGCCGAGAAGCTGCCCGTCGCGGTGACGCTGTTGCCCGTCGTGTTGTCCGTGTAGGTCAGGACAAAGTTGCCGCCGGTCACCTGCGAGTTCACCACCGGCACTGGGCTGACGAAGCACTTGTTCGTTCCCAGGTTGGCCGTTCCGCTGAGCGTGAAGTTGCCGTTGGAATCTCCGTCCGGAGACTGCGTCAGACTCGCAGTCACGTTCATCACGGGGCCGCTCGCGTCCGCGAAGCTCCCCGCGTACGTTCCGGTTACCGAGCTGAAGTTCTGTACCGAGGCCTGCGCTGCGGATGCGAATGCGCACTGCCCGCCCGAGACGTTGACCGTAGCCTTGGACAAAGAGCGTCCGTCCGCAGACAAGGTGCCGGTAACGGTCAGGGTGCCGCCGGCAACCGATCCGGTCAGCGTGGTGACGTTATTCGAGTCTGTTGTCCCGCTGACCGTGATGAGGTCGCTCGCGGTCGCGCAGCCGGTTGTCGCGTCCGCATGAAAGATTCCCTTGACCGGGCTCGTGCCTAGGTTTGTGGTGCTGTCGGTCAAGGAGCCGGAGATGCTCGGTAGCGGAACCCCGCCCGAGGCGCTGACCTGCCAGTTGCCGCTCACCGGATTCTGGGGTGTGTCATAGATCACGCCATCGTCGGCACAGCCGGCCAGCGACAGCATCAAAACCAATGTTGGAACAGCAATCAGGGTGCGGCGAAACGGCATAGCGGGCTCCGGCTTAGCGGCTGCTAAGGCAGTTGGCCCAAGTATTGCAAGACCCCCCGCCCGGCACCATTACCCGGAACGGTTACCCCCACCCCCGCATGGCGGCCCAAAACACCCGGTTTGTGGCGTGTTTTCGATGGAAAATGCTCATTCAACAGCATCCAATTGCGAACCCGAGCATCAGATAGATTGACAATACTCCACTCACATGCGAGAGTGAGGGAGGTCAGACAGACCCGGCCGGGCCGGGCTAAACCCGATTCAGGGCCGGAATAAGGCCCGGTACAGGAGCAACAACATGGCAAAGATTATCGGAATCGATCTCGGCACGACCAATAGCTGCGTGGCCGTGATGGAAGGTGGAGAGCCCAAGGTTATTCCCAATGAGGAAGGCGGGCGCACGACCCCGTCGATCGTTGCGTTCACCAAGAACGGCGAGCGGCTGGTGGGCCAGGTGGCGAAGCGCCAGGCGATTACCAACCCGCAGAACACGATTTACTCGATCAAGCGCTTTATGGGCAGGCGCTACAACGAAGTCAACGACGAGATGAAGATGGTGCCCTACAAGGTCGTCCAGCAGGGCGACCACGTCGCCGTTGAGGCGCAGGGCAAGCTGTACACCCCGCCTGAGGTCTCGGCGATGATCCTGCAGAAGCTGAAGAAGGCCGCGGAAGACTACCTCGGCACGACCGTCACCGAGGCCGTGATCACGGTGCCGGCGTACTTCAACGACGCGCAGCGCCAGGCGACCAAGGATGCCGGCCGGATTGCCGGTCTCGACGTGAAGCGCATCGTGAATGAGCCGACGGCGGCCGCGCTGGCCTATGGGCTCGACAAGAAGAAGGACGAGACGATCGCCGTGTACGACTTCGGCGGCGGAACGTTCGATATTTCGATCCTCGAGGTTGGCGAAGGCGTCATCGAGGTGAAGTCGACCAACGGCGACACGCACCTGGGCGGCGACAACCTGGACGAGCGCATCGTTGAGTGGCTGATCTCGGAGTTCAAGCAAGAGAGCGGTCTCGACCTCCGCTCCAAGGGCAACGAGATGGCGTTGCAGCGGCTGAAGGATGCCGCCGAGCGCGCCAAGATTGAGCTCTCGACCGCACAGGAGACGGAGATCAATCTGCCGTTTATCACCGCAGATGCCTCCGGACCAAAGCACCTGGTGCGCACACTGAGCCGCGCGAAGCTGGAATCTCTCGTCGATGACCTGCTGCAGAAGTCGATTGGACCCTGCAAGCAGGCGATGAAGGACGCCGGTGTGGACGCGAGCAAGATCGATGAGGTCGTGCTGGTGGGCGGACAGACGCGCATGCCGAAGATTCAGCAGCTGGTGAAGGATCTCTTTGGGCGTGAGCCGCACAAGGGCGTCAATCCGGACGAGGTGGTCGCGGTTGGTGCGGCGGTCCAGGCTGGCGTGCTCGCCGGCGATGTGAAGGACCTGCTGCTGCTGGATGTGACGCCGCTGACGCTGGCCATCGAGACGATGGGCAGCGTGGCGACGCCGATGATCCCACGCAACACCACGATCCCGACCAAGAAGACGGAGACGTTTTCGACGGCGGCCGACAACCAGACTGAGGTCGAGATTCACGTCCTGCAGGGCGAGCGGCCGATGGCGGCGCAGAACCGCACGCTGGGCAAGTTCAAGCTCGGCGGAATTCCGCCGGCTCCGCGCGGCATGCCGCAGATCGAGGTCACGTTTGACATCGATGCGAACGGCATCCTGAACGTGACGGCCAAGGACAACGCAACCGGCAAGGACCAGAAGATCACGATTACGAGCTCTTCGGGTCTGAGCAAGGATGAGATCGACCGCATGGCCAAGGATGCCGAGGCCCATGCTGCCGAGGACAAGGACGCCAAGGAGAAGATCGAGGCGCGCAACCAGCTTGACTCGATGGTCTACAACGTCGAGAAGATGCTGCGCGAAGGCGGCGACAAGGTTGCGGCGGCAGACAAGAGCGACGTCGAGACTGCTCTGGCCGATGCCAAGACGACGCTGAGCGGCGGGGATCCTTCGAAGACGGAGCTCGACGCTGCACGTGAGCGGCTGACGACGGCAAGCCACAAGCTCGCTGAGGCGCTGTACAAGGCGCAGTCCGCGGGTGGGTCCGCTCCTCCGACCGACGGCGGTGCAGCGGCCGGTGGAACCACCGAGCAGCCGAAGGACGAAGGCGTGATCGACGCGGAGTATGTCGACACAGAGAAGTAAGAGACGGGAGTCAGAAGCCAGATAAGAACCAATTCGACTCCTGGCGCGTATTACAAGGAGGAGTGCTTCGAAGCTGAGGCCTCCTCCTTGTTGTATCGGCGTCAGCGATGGCTGCATCTTGCGTCACCGATGCGACAAAGCGATGACGAAGAAACGACACGGAATTGACTCGAAAAACGAATCGAAAACGGGTGGAACGGGTTCTAATAATTAGCCGGAATTTCGGGCAGAAGGGTGGCGGAGGGATGACAAACGAGAGAGCGAAGGACGATGGGGCCTGGCCACAGGGAGTGCAGTGGAACCTCGGCTTCGGGCACGAGCACATGGGCGAGATCCTTTGGCGGTGTGACGCGCTTCGCGCCGGCCGTTTGTATCAGCGGAGTCTTTTTGCGACGCGCGAAGAAGCGGAGGAGTTCGTCGCGCGCATGCAGCAGGTGGAACCGGACCAGGTGTTCAACGTGGAGGCGATCAAGGCCTCGACCGTGTGGAACTAGCCGGTCTATTGACGTCTCGGGCATACAACAACCGCGGCTCAAAACAGGGCCGCGGTTGTTGTGTGCGCGTCGCAGTGGTTGTTGTATGCGCGTTGTAGCGGAGCAAGCAAGATGAGCGTCAACTGGCTGGCCGTGCAGGCCGTCGCAAGCGTTGTGCTCGTGATCACCAGCGGCGGCGCCATCGCGTATGCGGCGCTCCAGCTTCGGCACGAGCGCGAGTACCGGTCCGTGAACAACCTGGAAAAGCAGCTCAGCTTCTTCCTCAGCGATTCCTTTGTGGCGGCGCGGCGGCGTCTCGCACAGGCGCGTGTGGGTGAGAACGGGCTGCTTCCCTGGAGCATCGATGAGCCACCCATCGCGGCATTCGAGGTGCTCGACTTTTACGAGCACCTCGGCCTGTTGGTCAAGAAGGTGCATCTGGACGTGTATGACGTCTGGCACACGTTCTATGAATGGGCGCAGCCTGTCTATGTGGACCTGCAGCCGCTGATCGAAAACCCGGACAGCCCGTACTCGGTGCAGTACAGCGACCTTCGCAAGCTGATGCGCGCCATGGACGAGATCCAGATCAAGCGCATGCATGCCAGGAACGCCAACCACTATTCGCTGTGGACGCCGGAGCGAATTTTGGATCATTACCGCTATGAACTTGAAAGCTCTGAGGCACCCATACAGCCGATGAGCCGTCGCGCACGGCGGAAGGCCGAGGCTGCTGCACGGGAGCGCGACCTTGCCTGAAGGCAATGAGATTCATCGCTGGGCGGAGCGGCACGGCGCGGCGCTCGCCGGCAGGAAGCTGCGCATGGAGTCGCCGAACGGCCGCTTCCCTGACGCCGTGGCGCTCGACAACCGCAAGCTGGAGCGCGTGCTCGCCAAGGGCAAACACCTCGGCTATGTCTTTGGCAGAGACCGCATCCTGCACGTGCATCTGGGCCGTTATGGCGATTGGACCGAAGGCCAGATGCCGCTCGCGGAGCCGAAGGGTGCGCTGCGATTGCGCATGTGGCCAGTTGGAGCGAAGTCGCGCGGGGGTGCAGTCACGCCGAACAAGCGGCACGGCTGGTACTCGTCGGATGACGGCACGAGTTCCCTTGCGCCGAGCGACATCGACTGGCTGGAGCTGCGCGGCGCCGCGGCGTGCGAGCTCTGGACAGATGCGGAGTGGCAGGCGCTGCTCGAGCGGCTCGGCCCTGACGCTCTCGGCGATGAGCCAACAGGAGCGGATGATCCGCAGCGGGCGTTCGATCGCATCCTGAGCGCAAAGACGCCGATCAGCGTTCTGCTGATGGACCAGTCCGTGCTCTCGGGCATCGGGAACATCTACCGAGCGGAGCTGCTGTTTCGCGCGGGGCTCGATCCGTTTGTCGAGGGCCGCGAGGTGCCGTTGGCGACGCTCAAGGCGATCTGGAAGGATTCCATTCCGCTGCTGCGCGCCGGCATGGTCGATCGCCGGATCGTTACCACGCGTGCCAGGCACCGGCCCACGAAAAAGACCGGGCAGCCGCTGAAGGAAGAAGTCCACTACGTTTACCGCCGGCACGGCAAGCCATGCTTCGTCTGCGGCACAAAGATCGAGCGCCGCGACATCGCCGGACGGACGCTCTACTGGTGCCCCGTGTGTCAGGCGGCTACACCTCGATGATGCGGTCTTACGTCGCACCGCTTCTGTAGAGTAAGTTGAGTAAGAACACTATGGCAGGACCAAAGACCAAGGACTACTACGGCACACTCGGCGTGAAGAAGACCGCCTCGCAGGAGGAGATCCGCAAGGCGTTCCGCAAGCTCGCGCGCAAGTACCATCCGGACGTGAACCCCGGCGACAAGAAGGCCGAGGAGAAGTTCAAGGAGATCTCCGAGGCCAACGATGTTCTCTCGGACGACAAGAAGCGCAAGGTCTATGACCAGCTCGGCTTCTACTCCGACAACATCGACCCGGCCGCGGCCGAAGCCTATGCCCGCGCGGGCGCCGGTGCTGGTGCTGGCGGCTTTGGAGGCGGGCACGCTGCCCGAGGCCAGGGGGTTCCGTTCGACTTCTCCGGCTTTGACTTCTCCGGATTCACACCCGAGGGACGGCGCACGTCGCAGTCTGAATCCAGCGGCTTCGGCTCCAGCTTCCGCGACATCTTCGGAAGCATGTTCAGCGGCGGAGGCCGCCAGCCGCGAGGGCCGCAGCCCGGCACCGATCTTGAGTACCAGGTGGAGATTGATTTCTGGACCGCGATTCGCGGCGGCGTTACGCGCCTCGAAATTCAACGGCAGTCACCATGCCCTACATGCAAAGGCTCGGGTGCCGTGGGCAAGCCGATGGAGTGTCCGGAGTGCCACGGCACCGGCCAGGTGCAGCAAACCGGCGGACGCATGAAGTTCAACATCCAGTGCCCACGGTGCGGCGGCAGCGGCAAGGTGCAGAACACTTGTCCCACGTGCGACGGCGCGGGCGTCACTACGCGTCACGAGCCGCTTGAATTTCGCATCAAGCCCGGCACGCGCGACGGGCAGCGGATCCGCCTCGCCGGCAGGGGCAATGCGGGCACCGAAGGGGCGTCCGCCGGCGACCTTTACCTCATCATTCGCGTCGGGCATCACAAGCTGTTTCGCCGCGTTGCGGACGACATTCACATCACGGTCCCGGTCACCGCGATGGAGGCCGCGCTTGGCACACGCATCGAGGTCCCGACGATTGACGGCGAAGGCCATCAAGCCGGACGCGCACAGCTCAAGATCCCGCCCGGAACGCAAACTGGACAGAAGCTGCGCATGCGCGAGAAGGGCGTCCCCAGCGCAACGCGCGAAGGCCAGCGCGGCGATGAGATCGTAGAGATCAAGATCATCGTTCCACGGATTCAGGACGAGCGTTCGAAAGAGATTCTGCGCGAGCTGCAGCGCCTGAACCCTGAAGACCCGCGCGCCGATCTCTTCAACGAGACGTAAACAAACTGCGCCCGCAGCGTTGACTCACCCCGCGCGCAAACGTAGGCTGAGCCCAATGCCCTCTGCGCGTTTTCGAGCGGCCACGGGCCGCCGCGATCCAGCACTCGACGGTCTGCGCGGAGTCGCCATTCTGCTCGTCTACATCTTTCACTACGGCGGCGGCCTGCGTTCCACGAATCCGCTCGTGCGCGGCCTGGGATACTTCACCGAAACCGGCTGGACTGGCGTGATCCTTTTCTTCGCGCTCTCCGGCTTCCTCATTACGGGCAGCCTGTGGGACTCGCGTGAAGAGCGCGACGTGCTGCGCAACTTCTACACGCGACGCGTGCTCCGAATCTTTCCGCTGTACTACGCCGTCATCCTCATCGCGCTCCTCGCGTCGATCGCGCGCGGCACTCGCCTGGCGGAGCTGACACCGGTTCTCCTCTACGCCGGTTTTCTGCAGAACCTTCCGGGTCTCGTCAGCACAGCGCTACTGCCAATTTCACCGCTGCCGCTCTTTCATCTCTGGAGCCTCGCGGTCGAAGAACAGTTCTATATCCTCTGGCCTGCGCTGGTTCTCTTTGCCGGCACACGCTCGCGGGCGCTGAACCTCAGCTTGTGGATCGTGGCGCTCTCTGAGGTCTTCCGCATTCTCACGCATCTTCCCATCGTTCCGCCGGCCTTCGCCACCACGCTGGATCCATTCCTGCTCACGCATGCGGGCACACTCGCGCTCGGCGCTGCTCTTGCGCTTGCGCTTCGCGGTGAGCAATGGCCGCTCATCGAGCGCTGGGCTGTCACTGCCTTCTGGTCGGGCGTCGCTCTTTACCTGCTCGCGAGCTGGCGCTCCGCGAGCTTTTATCTCTCGCCTTATCCGCAGTTCACCGTCGGTCTGCTGGGAGTGGGTATTGCGTCTACCGCAATCATTCCCATCGCAATGCGAACGGGTCGCCTGCGCAGTATTTTGTCGTCGCTGCCTCTGCGCTTCCTCGGCCGCATCAGCTACGGCTTCTACGTGCTGCACATCTTCATCGAGCCGCTGATTGATGTCCTCGGCGGCCACGCCGCGCACGCAACCTCCGGAGCGAGGTATCAACTCGCGCGGTTTCTCATCGCGTTTCCCATCACCGTCGTGCTCGCCACGATGTCGTATTACTTGTTCGAGCTGCCGATTCTCCGCTACAAACGACGTTTCCCGATGCATTCGCCGCTTCCCGACCCCGCCCACACCGCGTCGAATCCCTCCACCTCGCTCTAATTCACCGACGGTTGCTCGACATGATCGACCACAATTACGCCTACCTCACCCTTCGCCTTATTCAGCTTCAACCCAAGCTGTTCCTGGATTGCCGTAAAGATGGAGGGCAACTCAGCGTTCGGCGCCTGGCTGTCGTCCCACTCCAACTTCACGTCGAACCTTCCCGGCAATCCTGTATGGTCCTCCACGTTCTTTCCGGTTTGCCTCGACAGCGCGCCCGCCAACTCCCTCATCGACATCGCCTTCGCGTCCAGTACCTTTGTCGTTCCGTTGGCGTTCGTGCTCATGGAAGCCTCTTCCGCCGCAGTCGCGGCCTTCAGCTTCATGCCTTCCCTCGGCACAATCAGCCAGTAGACCACTCGCTCCCGCGTCTCGCGATGAAAGCGAAACTGAAAGCGGTCCTGTAGCAACACAAGCAGGTCTCGTTGAAATTCCGGTGGCTCGAGTCGCTCATTCGAACCTGTCTTCGCTTCAATGTCGTACCGCTCCTTATCAATCCATCCAGGAGCTTCGAGGATTTGCTCGTCCTCTACGCCCAGCGCCAGCCTGATCAGCTTCTGCACCGTCGCATTCGTCCCGACGTATCGTCCTCCGGGAAGAAGATCTGTCTCCTGATGGTCATCCTCGCCCACATGAGGCCGAATCGATGCCACTTCAAACCCGGCCGCCGCGGAGGTGGGAGCCGTCTGCGCACTCATCCTCTGCAGATCAGTCGCAAGGATCGCGAGCGCGCCGATCAAGATGAGCGCTCTCCATTCCTGTAATTTCATTGCCAAAGGAGCCACCGCATTCGCCTCCTGTTTGTTAACAGACAACTACGCACCGCGGCACGCCGCAGTTCCGAATGACGTTGAAACCTCGCACGTTGTCTGGTTACAGAAACCCCGTGTCGAATTACGAATTCATCGAACGAACATCGGCCACCTCGCATCCGATTTCCGGCTCAGGCATCCAAAGCAGGGTGGCGACTTTGCTCGCCCGATCCCCGCACGAAGGAAGCAGGCACCGGACGCATGGCAAGCGCTACCGCGACGCTCGACCAATCCACGGCCACTGAGGCGCCGCAGGAGGTCACGCAGGGCGTAAATCCATGGCTCATCGCGGCGTCGGTCATGCTCGCGACGTTCATGGAGGTGCTTGACACCGCGATCGCCTCGGTCGCGCTTCCCTACATCGCGGGCTCGCTCTCCGCATCCACCGACCAGGCCACGTGGGTGCTCACCAGCTATCTGGTCGCCAACGCCATCATCCTCCCGGCGTCCAACTGGTTCTCACTCCGCTTCGGACGCAAGCGCTTTCTCATCTCCTGCGTCATCATCTTCACCATCGCCAGCTTCGCCTGCGGAGCCGCACCAACGCTCGGCTTTATCCTGTTTGCGCGCGTCATCCAGGGTGCAGGTGGCGGCGCGCTGCAACCGCTCTCGCAGGCCATCCTGCTGGAGAGCTTCCCTCCGCGCAAACGCGGCGCCGCCATGGCCGTCTTCGCCTTCGGCGTCGTGGTTGCACCGGTGCTCGGCCCCACGCTCGGCGGTTGGCTCACCGACACCTACTCCTGGCGCTACGCCTTCTACATCAACATTCCTGTCGGCGCGATGGCGGTCTTCATGATCAGCCGCTTCGTTCACGACCCGCCGTACATTTCCAAGGCCAAGGTCGCCGCCTTCGACAAGATCGGCTTCGGCACGCTTGCCGTCTGGACCGGCTGCCTGCAGGTCATCCTCGACAAAGGTCAGGAGGTCGACTGGTTCGGGGCCATCTGGCTGCGCTGGGCCACCCTCACCTTCGTCATCGCGTTCGCGTGGTTCATCTGGCGGTCGTTCCAGAAGGACCCGCTGGTTGATCTTCGCGTGCTCGGCAACCGCAACTTCCTCATAGGCTGCATACTCATCTTCCTGTTCGGTATCGGCATCTACTCGACCGTTACTGTGCTGCCGCTCTTCTACCAGGAGTTGCTCGGCTACACGGCATTTACCGCTGGCCTCGTCGTCGCTCCGCGCGGACTCGGCGCCATCTGCGGCATGCCCGTCATCGGTTATCTCTCGAACAAAGCAGACCCGCGTTATCTGCTGACCTTCGGCTTCATCGTCTTCGGTCTTACGACGTTCTACTTCGGCTCGGTCACCACGGGTATCTCGCCGACCACGCTCTTTCTTCCGATCCTCATCACCGGCTTCGGCCTCAGCTTCGTCTTCGTGCCCATCAACACTGCGGCATACGGCACACTGCGCAACGACCAGATTGGCAACGCCAGCGGCCTGTTCAACCTGATGCGCAACGTCGGAGGATCAATCGGCATCTCGCTCGCCACTACATTACTCGTCCGCCGTGCCGACGTTCACCAGAACGAGATCGTCAACCACGTTCCGAGCACCAGCCTGGCCTTCCAGAACAGCGTGCAAGGCTCGCAGCACTTCCTGTCCGGCTACTTCGGCGGTGCGAACGCAGCAATACCCGCGCAGGCCAGTCTCTATCAGCAACTCCTGAAAGAGTCCTCGACCTGGGCGTTCGTCGACGTCTTCCGCTGGCTATCGCTGCTCTGCGCCGCCTGCGTCATCGTCGTCTGGTTCTTCAAGAAGGTGAAGCCAGGCCGCGGCCCCGCCGGCGCACACTAATGCCCTCCCACAAACGCGGGCGCCCCATCTTCGGAATCCCCGGAGAGCTTGCTCGCGGGGTGAGCCGCACGCTAACGTAGGCATCGCGCGTTAAGACGCCCGAGTGCCTTTGCCTCTCAGCGACATCACCGCACCGTGAACGTCGCCTCCAGCGGCGTCTCCGCCGACGACGGCCCCGCCATCACCTTGTATTCGCCGCCCGGCCGCGTCCAGCGTTTCGCAGCGACATCCCAAATCGACTCATAAATCGGATCGACATCCATCGTCACCGTCCTGCTCTCACCCGGCGCCAGCTCGACCTTCCTGTACGCAATCAGCCGCTTCCAGGGCTCACCCGCGCTCGATGGGAGGCTCGCGTACACCTCGGCCACCTCAGCACCAGCGCGCGCACCGGTGTTCGTGACAGTGAGTGTCACGGACTCACCATCATGCCCCACCTTCAAAACCGAATATTTGAACGTCGTGTACGACAGCCCGAAGCCGAACGGAAACAGCACCGGCTTCTTCTGCGACTCGTACCACTTGTATCCAACTGCCGCGCCCTCGATGTTGTAATCCACCTTGAAGCTCAACACACCGTTCTTCACCGGTGGCGGAGGCTGCGCAATCGCCGTGCGCGGCAATTCATCCGTGCTCTGCGGGAACGTCATGGGCAGCTTGCCGCTCGGGTTCACCTCGCCGAACAGCAAGCGCGCGACCGCGTCCGCTCCCTTCGATCCGCCGTACCACGCCTCCAGCACGGCAGCCGTACTGTCGAGCCAAGGCATCGTCGCCGCCGTGCCTGTCTCCAGCACCACCACGGTATGCGGATTCGCCTTCGCGACTGCCTCAATCAGCTTGTCCTGGTTGCCCGGCAGCGACAGATTTTCCAGATCGTTGCCCTCGGCCTCGAACTGCCACGCAAACACAATCGCCACATCCGCGGTCTTCGCCCTCGCGACCGCATCTTCGATCCGCTCGCCAGAGCTGAAGCTCACCGTCGCGTCCTTCGCCTGAGCACGAATCGCCTTCAGAGGCGACGTGGGGAACCAGATGTGCTTTCGCCATGGGGTCCCGCCAACCTGCCCCGGCGCATCCACCTGCGCCGACCCGCCGCCCGAGATCATCCCCATGTCCGCGTTGAACCCAATCACCGCAATCGAGCGCACCTTCTGCGCATCAATCGGCAGCGTCGCATGCTCATTGCGCAGCAAGACCGCGCTTCCCTCTTCAACCTTTTGCGATACCTCAAACCCATGCACCGGATCCACCACGCCACGCACTACTGGATCATCAATGATCCCGCTCGCGAACTCCGCCCACAGCACGCGACGCACATGATCATTCAGCTCCGCCTGCGGAACCTCGCCGTCTTCAACAGCCTTCTTAAGCTCCGCACCGTAAAACAGATCCAGCGGCTGCTCCTGGTCGAGCCCCGCATGCGACGCCTTCACGGTGCTGTGGGTGCCCTCCCAGTCCGACATCACAAATCCTGGAAATTTCCACTCCGCCTTCAGCACATCGTGCAGCAGCCATGTGTTCTCGCACGCATAATCGCCGTTAACCCCGTTGTAGCTGCACATCACCGCATCCGGATGTCCGGTCTTCACGCCAATCTCAAATGCGAGCAAATCGCTCTCTCGTCCCGCACGCTCGCCAATCTGCGCATCCACCTCCTGCCGTCCGCTCTCCTGATCGTTGAACGCGTAATGCTTGATGTCGGAGATCACATGCTCGCCGCCCTCGCATCGGATGCGCGCGCCGACCATCGTCCCTGCAAGCACCGGGTCCTCGCCCATGTACTCAAATGTGCGCCCGTTCCGCGGATCGCGCGTGAGGTTCGTGCCTCCGCCGAGCGTCGTGTTGTAACCCTGCATCCGCAGCTCATCGCCGATCAGCTTGCCGTATGCACACGCCTCTTCCGGGTCCCAGCTCGCAGCCGAGCCCACATTTGACGGCAGCGCAGTCGAGTAGCGTCCATTCTCCGCACTCTGCCGCACACCATACGCCGCATCGCTCATCTGGATCAATGGAATGCCCAGCCGCGGCACGCCCAGCACAAACCCAGCGCCGCCGTTCGACTGATCCTGCACCGCCTGAATCTCCGGCGGCAGGTTCTTCTGCCGTGCCATGCCATTGCCATGCAGCAGCGAAATCTTCTCATCCAGCGTCATCTGCTCAAGCACCAGGTCGGCGCGCCGCTCCGGCGACAGCTTCGCGTCCATCCACGGCCAGTTCTTCCCCTTGTTGCTCTGCGCCGATACCGCCAATGCAGTCACGCCGAGCAATCCAAGCACGGCCACACGATGGGCTACCTTCGTCACGCGTTTCGCTCCTTTGCAAATAAGGCAGCCAGTCTAGCATCTTGCATGCACGACTGGCTGCATATGATTTGCAAAGAAAATCGATTGTCTTTCGATTTAGGGCGGATCTGGCTGCCTCTCTCCTGATCCCTGATCCCCCGTTCCCTGTTCCCTACTGATTCACTCCGCTCGCCAGGAACCCGCCATCCACAACCAGAATTTCGCCGGTCACAAACGCCGCCGCATCGGACGCCAGATAGACGGCCGCGCCTACGAGCTCCTCCGTCCTGCCGAAACGACCCATCGGCGTGCGCATGCGCAGCTCCTTGCCGCGCTCACTCTTATCCAGCAACTCCGCATTGAGCGCCGTGCGAAATACACCCGGAGCAATGCCATTCACCGTCACGCCCTGTGCTGACCACTCCACCGCCAGCGACCGCGTCAACGCACCCACGGCAGCCTTCGAACACGCATACGCCGTCACCTCTTTCAGCGACACGAACGTGTTCAGCGACGCAATGTTGATGATCCGCCCATAACCCTTCTCGAGCATCTTCTTGCCAAAGATCTGGCACGCGCGCAGCGTCCCGGTCACGTTCGTCTCCATGATGGAGTTCCACTCGTCCTCAGGAAAATCGACCGTCGGGGCGCGCTTGATCTTCCCCGCCGAGTTGATCAGGATGTCCACCTTCCCGAACGCACCGATCGTCGCATCGCAAAGCGCCTGCAGGCTCGCACGGTCGCCCACATCCGAGGCCACTCGCAGACTCCGCCGCCCGCGCGCCTCAATCTGCTTCGCCGCTTCGTCCACCTGCTCCTGCCGGCGCGAGCTCGCCACAACATCCGCCCCCGCGTCCGCCAATCCGAGGGCCATCGCCAGGCCAATGCCTGACGTTCCACCCACCACCACCGCCGTCTTTCCCGTCAAATCAAACAGTCCAGCCATCAGCCTCTCCTTATGCCTTGCCCTGCTGCGTCGCTTGTCCTTGCTCCCCCGTGACCGGCTCGCCCGAATTCAAAGCCACATGCTGCAAAATCTGATCGACTACCTGCTCCGGCGGACAATCATTCACCACGCGCAGCGCATCCTTCGGCGGCTCCAGCGTCGCAAACTGGCTGTCCAGCAGCTTCGGATTCATATACTCGTGATGCCGCGCAGCGAGCCGCTCACTCAGCAGCTCCTTATCCCCATCCAACCACACAAACGTCATCGCATTCGGCGGAATTCCGTTGGCCAGCGTCTGCCGGTATTTCTCCTTCAGCGCCGAACACGCCAGCACTCCGCCCTCTTTGCTCTGGTACCAACTCCGCAGCAGGCTGTTCAGGATCTCCAGCCAGGGCTGGCGATCCTCATCGTTCAGTGGAATCCCCGCGCGCATCTTCTCTTTGTTCGCCGCGGGATGATAGTCGTCCGCATCAGCGAAGACCGTGCCGGTGCGCTGCGCCAGCAAAGTGCCGATCGTTGTCTTCCCCGACCCGGTCACTCCCATCAGCACCACAATCATTTCCGCGCATCTCCGAACAAAATCTATGCCACTGTACCACTCGGGTGCCCCACCCTCGACCGGCGCAGCTGGCAGGGTGGGGTGCACATCCCTCTACCTTACGCGCTCTGGCCCAGAAACACCGGCCGGATATGCCGGTCCCAAAGGTTCGTCGTCACGTTCTTCGCGATCACATCCTCGTGCTCCTCGAGCTCCTTCGTGTACCGCTCGCCCATCTTTGCCGCAACCTTGAAACCCACGTGCAGCAACTGCCGGAAGCTCGGGTTATACGCCGGATTCTTCTGATCGTGCCGCAGCGCCGACGTGTACTGCTCGCTGGTCCACCCGTCGACCTCTTCTGGCTTCGGTAGCTTCGCGCGGTCGATGTCGATCACCGTCGCATACGGCGCGCACAGTTCATCCGCATGCGCATACGCCTCGCGGTAGACGTCCTTCGCGAGCTGCAGTCCCGACCCGCCGGCCTCCGCCAGCCCGATCAGCTCCTCCAGCCACGTCGTGCCTGCCGTCTTCAGGTGCACGCCCGCGTCGAACTTCGTCACCGCCGCATGAATCGACGCATAGATCGAAAACTTGTCCGACCCCGAGTGCACGCTCAGCTTCAAATTCTCCGGCAGCCCATACCGCTGCACCGCAAACGCAATCGCCGCGATGTCCTCCTCGAACTCCTTGGCAAACTGCTTCACATCGCCCACGTAGTCCACGCCCTTGTTGAACCGCCCCGTAAACTTCGGCGCAATCGTCTGGATCGGAATCTTCTCGTCCGCAATCGCCGCCAGGATAATCAGCAGCTCCACCGGCGTCTGCGGCGCATCCGTCTCGTCCATCGAAACCTCAGGAACGAACTTGCCCTCGCCCTTCTTCTCCACCAGGAACCGATAGATTCGTCCGGCGTCCTGCACGGCTGCAAGAAACTTGTTCGCGACATTCTTCACAAACGTCACATCCGTCTTGAACGGCGCCGCAACCCGCGGAATCCGCACCTCGCCAATCAACTCCGGATGCCGCGACACAAACGCATCCACGTCTTCCGGCTTCGCTGGCTTGCCAATCTCCTCGGCGACATCAATCGTGAAGAAGTCGCACGGCTCGATGAACCGCTCCACGTTTTTCAGATTGATGTGGTCCGCGTCCAGGAAGTATGGCTGCTTCCAACCCAGCTCCTTCACGGCCGCATCCGCCGCCTTGCGCGTTCCCTTCGGCTCGCTGTTGATGATCGTGTGCTCGCGGTTAGACTTGTTCCACACCGGCACAACCTCACATCCCGCTTCCTTCGCCTTGATGCAGGCCGCCAACTGGGCCTTCGCCTGGTGCGCGAACCGGTCGCCCACTCCCACCGAATACTTCGGCAAACGCATCTCACTCGCCATCACAGCTCTCCAATCAAAAAAACCTGTCTGGAATCATTCTGACGCTCAAGGAAATCACGGCGTCTTCGCGTCCACCAGCATATCGACATCCGGTCAGACAGCGCAACAATTGCGTCAGACAGCAACCGAAAATCGTGCAGCGTCGCTGCGAGCTAATTTACAAACCGCCCCTTGTACGCCCACAGCCCCAAACCCGGATTCGAGATGTAGAAGATCTCCTCACCATCCACCGCATTCCACCCGTCCTTCAGCTTCTCCGGGTCGTACTTCTTCATGTACTCGCCCAAATCCCCATACTCAAACAACACGCCCTCAACCTCCTCGCGCGTCAGCCCGCCCGGGCAGTACCGAATCGTGAAGCGCCCCTCGCTCGAGCCATGAATCAAATGCGCCGCTGCACTCAGATTGCTCGCCAGTCCCGGATCTTCCTTCACATATTTAAGCGTCGCGGGCGTTCCGCAGTACCCAAACTTCCGTATCAGCTTGTCGATCGTCGCATCCTCGCCAAACTCGTGCACACCGGGCGCCAGCACGATCAGCTCCGCGTTGTCGGCCAGCGCCATGCGCGTGCGATACACGCTCTTGTTCCCCAGCCACGTCGTCTTGAACTCATGCGGATCGAGAAACACCACCGCCTTCTTGATCTCGCGATCCAGCATCAGGAAGTTGCACTTCAAACTCAGCTCGGCGGCCTTCTCAAAGCACTCGTTGTCATCGCCAATGAACAAGCCGCGCATTACGAGTTCGCCCTTGTCATTCTTGTTGACGACGGTCTGCACATACACAATCGGCAGATTCTTCGCGAAGTGCTCGCTCGCATAATTCAGCACGCGACGCACCGGCGTATCCGCGCGCCCCATCATGCGCTCCATCCCATACACCGCGCCCAGAAAGTGCGACCGGTGTATGCCCATGACGCCTCCAGTCCCCACAAAAATATTCTTCGACCCGTTCGCCATCCCCACCACTTCATGCGGCACCACCTGCCCGATGGACAGAATTACATCGTGCCCGCCATCCCGCAGCAGCTTGTTCACCTGCGCCGGCCAGGTGTAGTCCAGCTTCCCCTCGCTCACCTCGCGCATGAACTCGCTCGGCACCTCGCCGAGCGTCACAATGTCATTGCGCCAGTCGTGCACCCGGATCCTGTCCTTCGGCGTCTTCGGATACATCGTCGCCAGCTCGCTCTCGCTCATTGGCTTATGCGTTCCCAGCGCCGGCAGCACATCGGTCAGCCGATCGCCGTAGTACTCGAACGCCATGTCCGTCAGCTCACCGGCCTTGGAGTGAAACCTCGTAAAATCCGGCGGCACGGCCAGCACCCTCTTGCGCGGCCGGATCTTCTCCAGCTTGTCCAGCGCCTCAAACAGCCCCGCCCGATACTCCTCCGGAGACATCTCCGTTGTCGGCGATCCAGCAGCAAAGAACAGACTCATAGGCCTCTTATGTTAGCTCCGGATTAGCGCCGCCGCTCTAAACCGCTGAACAAGCTCCTAAACCGAAACGACTTCATCCCCGGTCTGTCCCGCGATCGTCTTGGCGGCGAAGCCGCGTCCTGCCGCATGCAATGCTTGACATCATGATGCCTTCCCTGCAAGCATCATGATGTGCGCACCACCCTCACCATCGACGATGATCTCGCTGCCCTGCTGGAACGCGAGAACCGCCGCGCCGCCGAGCCTTGGAAGCAGACCGTCAACCGGGTCCTTCGCTGCGGCGTCGACCACCTCAACCATCCCGCAAAGCGGAAGCGCTTCACAGTGAAGCCCCTTGATACCGGCATCACTGCAGAGCAATGGGCCGCTTGGGAAGGCAGGAAGCTGGAAGACATCCTCGACGAAGCCGAAAGAGAAGAGAAGCTTGATCGCTCCCGACGCTAATCTCCTCATCTACGCTCACCAGCCAAGTTCGCCCTTCCACAATCGCGCAAAGGCCTGGTTCGAACAACTACTCTCATCGTCTGAATCCATCGGAATCCCGTCCGTCTCCATCTACGGATTCCTGCGATTCATAACCAACCCGAGCTTCCAACCCCGGCCATTGACCTTCTCTGCAGCTTCCGAAACCGTCGATCTTTGGCTTGCAGTTCCAAGCGTCCGCGTTCTTCATCCCGGCGATCGCCACTGGAAAATACTGCGCGAACTCGGTGCGAAAGTACATATCCGCGGTGGAATGGTTACAGATGCAGTCCTTGCCGCAACTGCCATCGAGCACAGCGCCGTCGTCCACACCAACGATCGTGACTTTGCCCGCTTTCCCGGCCTCCGCTGGCACAATCCTCTCGAAAGTAAATAATGGACGGCTGAACAAACATTGAAACTGGTCCATAGAACAATCGTGTAGCAGCGTGCGCAGAAAGAGGAGACTTTATGTTGCGAGGCGTAGCGATGGCAGCGGCCGGGTTGATGATCACCATGAATCTGAATGCCGCAGTCAAGGTCGAAAAGGTGGAATACAAAGGCTGGCATAACTGCTGGCGCATCACCAACGGCGATGTGGACCTCATCGTTACTGCCGACGTCGGCCCGCGGATCATCCGTTACGGCTTTGTCAACGGCCAGAATCTCTTCAAAGAGTTTCCCGATCAGCTGGGTAAGTCCGGCGAGAAAGATTTCCAACTCCGCGGCGGAGATCGCGTGTGGAAGGCGCCGGAGGATCCTGTAGCTTCCTGGGCTCCGGACAATGTGCCGGTTGAAATTGCAGTCACCCCGACCGGACTGATTGCGCGTGCTCCTGTGGAACCGCTGACGAACCTTCAAAAGGAGATCGAAATAAGCTTGGCTCCTTCGGGCACTCAGGTCCGGGTAGCTCACCGCATTCGAAACCACTCTCTCTTTGCTCTCGAGTTCTCACCCTGGGTTCTGACCATGATGGCCCAGGGCGGCATCGAAGTAACCGCGTTTCCGCCGCGAGGAAAGCACCCGATCGATCTCGCGGTAACGAATCCGCTGGCCATGTGGGCCTATACGGATCTTTCCGACAAACGCCTGACGTTTACCAAAAAATATTTAGCCCTCCGGCAGGATCCCAATAACTCCGCCGCGCAAAAGGTTGGCCTGTTCAACCCTCACACCTGGGGCGCGTATGTCTTGAACGGAGAAGCGTTCATCAAAGTGGCGCAGGCGGACCCCAACAAGGTCTATCCCGACTTCGGCTGCTCCTTCGAGACCTTTACCAACAATGAATGGCTGGAAATGGAAACGCTCGGTCCGCTCACCAAAGTTCCGCCCGGAGGTGAGGTCGAGCAGGTTGAAGATTGGGCGTTGTACAAAAACGTCGAACTCCCGGAGGTCAACGATGGGGAGATCGACCGCGTGCTTCTTCCCCTTGTTCAGGCCACACAAGCCGGCGCTGTCCAATAAATTCTCCGACCATGAAGGTCGAGTACGTCCGCTTCTGCCAACCGTAGCCAGCCTTTAGTGCTTGACACAACATTTAAACTGGACTCAAGAATGAAGAAGAAGTGCCCGGCGTTCGGGGCCCTTGCCAAGCTTGCTTGCTGGGGCAAATCGCCGGGCATTCGCATTTTATAACTTACGTTCTATGAAGACTTTGCAGGCCTCACCCCGAAAAAACGGGACTTTTCTTACTTCGAAGACACGAAGTCCAGACCTAAGTCCCATCTTTCGAATACTTTGCACAAAACCCCGGGGGGGAGGGGTATCTACAACCTGTACGCCTTCCTCACCAGATTCACGGTGAGGTCCTGGGCCGTTTCGAAGGCTTCATCCTCGTCGAGCCTGCCCTCGGCAACCAGTCTTCCGAGGAACGCGCAGTCGATCCTTCGGGCCAGGTCGTGTCGGGCCGGAATGGACAGGAACGCCCGGGTGTCGTCGTTGAACCCTACCGTGTTGTAGAAGCCGGCCGTCTCGGTCGCCTGCTCACGAAACCGCATCATGCCCTCGGGCGAGTCATGGAACCACCACGGCGGCCCCAGCCGCAGGCATGGATAGTGGCCGGCGAGCGGCGCCAGCTCGCGCGAGTAGGTCGACTCGTCGAGCGTGAAGAGGATGAAGGTGAAGTTCGGCTCGTTGCCATACTTCGAGAGCAGAGGCTGGAGGCCACGCACGTACTCAGTCGGAGAGGGAATGTCCGCTCCCTTGTCTCGCCCAAATTTCGCGTAGACCAGCGCGTTGTGGTTGCGAATCGAGCCGGGATGGAGCTGCATCGTGAGGCCGTCTTCCACGCTCATTCCCGCCATCTCGGTCAGCATCTGGGCCTGAAACAGCTCGACGTCGCCGGTCTGCGTCTTGCCGGTGTAGATCCGTTCGTAGAGCGCGGAGGCTTCACTGAAGGGCAGATCCGCGGTGCGCGCGGTGAGGTGGCCGTGATCGGTGGCCGTGGCGCCATTCTGCTTGAAGAACGCGCGCCGCTTGCGGAGGGCGCTGAGATAGCCCTTATAGTTCGAGACGTCCTCGTTGGCGGACTCGGCCAGCTTCTTCAGGTTGTCGTGGAACCCGATGTACTCCGCGTCGACGACAGCGTCGGGACGGAAGGTGGGAACGATGCGTCCTTTCCATCCACTCTCGCGAATTTTTTTGTGCTGCCTCAGCGGGTCGAAGGCCGTGTCGGTTGTGGCGAGCACCTCGATGTTGAAGCTTTCGAAGAGGGCGCGCGGGCGGAACGCAGGTGTGCGCAAAGCCTTGTCAATGGTGTCGTAGTACTCGTCAGCGTTGTCAGGGCTGAGCCGGTCCTTCAGACCGAACTGCTTCTCGAAGGCGTAATCAATCCACAGGCGCGTGGGAGTTCCGCGGAAGAGGTAGTAGTTTTTAGCGAAGATGCGCCAGACTTCACGCGGGTCAGCCCTCTGCTTGCCGTCTGACTGAGGAATTCCGAGGGACTCCAAACTAATTCCCTGCGAGTAGAGCATGCGGAAGATGTAGTGATCCGGTTGAATGAAGAGGGCGGCAGGATCAGGGAACGGCGAGTCATCGGCAAACCATTTCGGATCAGTATGTCCGTGCGGGCTGATGATCGGTAGATTCCGTATGGACTTGTAGAGCTTTGCCGCAACACTGCGCGCCGCAGGCTCGGCAGGAAACAGCCTGTTTTCATCCAACATGGTTCATCCTCTTGGTTGTGCTCGTTGGTCTTAGTAGCTACGGACGACAGGCTATCAAAAGTCGCGCACGCCTGTCTGACAGGTCTGTGATTCGCCCGCCGCTTGCGTGGTCTACTGGAGTCTGAAGCCTTCCCCATCCTACCCATCCTGGAGATTTGTTTGAACGCTCTGCAAACCCCTGAAACGCTTACTACAACTGAGTTCCTCGCACGCGTCTATGAGGCCGGACCGCGTGTGGCGGTGTTTGATTGCGATGGAACGTTGTGGGGGCCGGATTCGGGCTCGGCGTTCATGTACTGGACGATCGAGACGGGACTGCTTTCCGCAGAAGCGACGGGGTGGCTGAACGAGCGGTACGCCGGATATAAACGCGGCGATGTATCGGAACTGGCGATCTGCGGAGAGATGGTCCAGGTGTATCGCGGGCTTCCGGAAGAGACGCTGCGCAGAGCCGCGGCGGAGTTCTTCCGCGACAAGATCGAAGCGCAGATTTTTCCCGAGATGCTGCAGGTAGTGCGCGATCTGCAGGTTGCCGGGACTGATATCTGGGCGGTGAGCTCGACGTGCGACTGGGTTGTGGAAGAGGGTGTGAGGCGGTTCGGAATTCCGGCCGAGCGCGTGCTTGCGGCCTGCGTCCAATGCAGCAATGGAGTTGCATCCGATGTGCTGCGCGATGTGCCAACGGATGAAGGAAAGGTCTCTTCCCTTGCTCGCGCCGGGATCAAATCACCGGATGCCGTGTTCGGCAACTCGGTGCATGATGCGGCGATGCTTTCGATCGCGCGGCATCCTTTCCCGGTGAACCCGTCGGCAGAGCTGGCACGGTTCAGCGCGGACCACGGATGGCCGGTTTACTATCCGGTTCCACGATAACAATCTGATTGCTGGGTTCAAAGTGGGAACCCAGAGGTGTACCCCCGGGCGGTCTGACACCCGTCTTACACTGACAGCACGACGTGAAAGAGTCTATTCGCAAACTGCCGTCGAATCATTCCTCCAGTCCGCGGCCGCTTCGGTACGTGGTTGCCGGACTGATTCTTCGTGGCGAGCATTCGCAGCGCGAGGTGCTGATCTGCCAGCGCAGTGCGGACAAGCCGATGGGGCTGAAGTGGGAGTTTCCGGGCGGGAAGGTTGAGCCGGGCGAGACTCCCGAGCAGGCCCTCGCGCGGGAGCTCGATGAGGAGCTGGGGATTCAGGCAAGGATTGGCCCGGAGATTACAGCCATTCGCCACAAGTATCGCAATGGCGGTTCAATTCATATTCAGTTCTTCACTATTGAAAGCTTCACGGGCGAGCTGCGGAACCTGGTGTTTGAGGAGATGCAGTGGAGCACGTTCGACCGCCTGCCGGAGTATGACTTTCTCGCGGCAGATCAGACGTTGATTCGCGAGCTTGCGGAGGGCAAGCTGCTTTAACTTGCCTTGAGCAGACCGACCAGCATGACAGCCGTGAGGATGGTGGCAAGAGCCGTGAGTGTCCACGCCACGATGTTGTAGGACGTCTTGTTGCGCCTGGCGCCCATCAGGGATTTTTTGTTGACCAGGATGAGCATGAAGACCAGCACCGCGGGCAACAATACGCCGTTGAGCACCTGCGAGAGCACGGCGAGCTTTGCGGGGGGCCGGTTGGAGATGAGGATGACCGCCGCGCCAAGGACGAGAAGGCCGGTATAGAGCCAATAAAAGACGGGCGCTTCGCGGAACTTTTTGCTGAGGCCACTTTCGAAGCCGAGCGCTTCGCAGACCGTGTATGCGGTGGAGAGCGGAAGGATCGAAGCAGCGAAGATGGATGCGTTCAGAAGACCGAAGGCGAAGAGAACCGAGGCGTACTGGCCGCCAAGAGGGCGAAGGGACTGGGCGGCGTCGGCGGCGTCAGAGATGTTGTGAATGTTGCCGACGAAGAGCGTGGCGGCACAGGCGATCACGATGAAGGCCGCGACGATGATGGAGAAGACGGAGCCGAAGACCGCGTCAGTCTGAGCGAACTTGAGCTTCGATGCAGGTGTGCCTTTGTCGACGACGGAGGCTTGCAGATAAAACTGCTGCCATGGCGCGACAGTGGCTCCGATCAGCCCGACAGAGAGATAAAGGTAGTCGGAGTTGCGCAGGTCACGAATTCGTGGAAAGCGCAGTGTGTCCTTGACCGCGGAGCTCCAGTTGGGGTGTGCGAGTACGGCAGTGATGATGTAAGCGATGTAGAGGAAGCTGAGAAAGACGAAGAGTTTTTCGAGCTTTTTGTAGTCGCCGTAGACGACCAGCACCCAGACAAGCACCATCACGATGGGCACAGAAATCCACTTGCTGATGTGGAAGAGCGCGGCGCTGGAGCTGACGCCGGCGAACTCGCTGACGACGTCGCCGAGGTTGCACAGGACGAGGCCGAACATGAGCATGGCTGTAATGCGGAGACCGAACTCTTCGCGGATGAGCTCGCTGAGGCCCTTGCCGGTGACCACGCCCATGCGCGCGGAGATCTCCTGCGCAAAGGCAAGCATGATCGCCATGGGGATCATGGTCCACAGCAGCGCGTAGCCGAACTGCGCGCCTGCGGTGGCATAGGTGTAGATGCCGCCGGAGTCGTTATCTACGTTGGCCGTGATAAAGCCGGGCCCAAGCACTGCGAGGATCAGCAGAATGCTTGTGCGCCAGCGTCTCCAGCGGTTCATCGGCGGCCCTCCGGCGGGTTAGTTGGCTGCGGAGGCCAGGCCTTCACGCTGCACAAGTTGATGAAGACGCCGAGCGGGTTCTTCGAGGCTCGCGTCCTCTGCTACACGGACATTCTCTCTGATGTGCACAGGGTTCTTAGAGGACACCAGAAGGACGGTGTTCGGATGCAGAACCAAGGCTGCCTTCAGCATAAGCGCTGCGAGCACTTCGCGTCGCGCCAAATCGCGGCCCGTGATCTGGGACCACCGGCGGCACCGCTCCTTATCGCGGGTGAGAGCGTCGTGGAGGGCTGGTAAATGTTCGGTCAACGCACGGTGGTGAATGTGGAAGGCCGGCTGGAGGAGCTTGGGCTCAAGAGGATTGAGGATGGACCAGTCATGTTGGACGATGCGGCAGTAGGCCGGGCGATCGCGGAGGAGTGCAGAGACTTTTGTGCTGTCGCTGGCGATACCGAATCCGCCGATGTTGTCTTGTGCCACCGCGTTGTTGAGGAAATCGAGCAGAGCGGTGTCGGTGAGGTCGGTGGATTCGGGTTCGTGCAGGAGCAGAATATCGATTTGCGTGGTGCGCAAATTGCGGAGGCTGCGTTCCAGTGAGGCGCGGGCTTCGGCGGCGTTGAAGTTGGATTTCGCCGGAGGGGCGGCGGTGGCCCCGGCGGAGCGCGCGAGGCGCTTGAGTGCCGGGACGCGCTGCAGCACAGGACTCGCCACCCGGCGTACGGTGCGGATGAGGCCACCGCGAGCGGGTGGGTCGATGCCGAACTTGGTTGTGATGGTGATGTCAGGGTGGCGGGCGAGGAGATCGCCGACGCAGGACTCGGCCTCACCGTAGCCGTAAAGAGGCGCGACGTCGAAGTGGCGGATGCCGGCGTCGTAGGCGGCGTCGAGGAGACGCGCGCTTTGGCGACGGGAGATGCCGGCCATGAGCACGGAGCAACCGAAGCCGAGGCGGCTTGTCTCGCGGCCGCTGGATGCGAGCCGGATGTGTTGCATCTTTTTCCTTTCCATTCTGCCGAGGTGTTTTCGTCAGGATTTGTCGAGGATACCGCGCAGCCGGGCGACGATTTTGGCGACCTGCGCGTCATTGTGGTAGCCGCTGCGCTCGGCGCGCGCACGGCCGGCGGCGGCGATCCGCGCTCGCGTGGCTTCGTCGGGAAGATAGTGGCGGATCTTTTGCACGCATTCTTCAATGCCTTCGAAAAAGACTGCCTCTTGGTCTTCGACGAAGCGGGCGAGGTGGCCGGGTGAGCGCTCGACGAGCAGGAAGCCTTCGCAGGCGGCGATCTCGAAGCTCTTGTGGGCGAACTCGTCGTGATTGGAGTGTGTGAGGAAGCTGAGGTTGATTTTGGCGCGCCAGATCGCTTCGCGGTAGTCGCGGCCGTACAGTTCCCTGCCCGTGTAGATGGCCTGTTGGGCTTCGGGTGTCAGGCGCTCGCGCCAGACGGAGCTGCCGGAGATGGTAACGGGAAGCTTGAATTCCTTCCAGAGGCGCGTGAGGAAGCCGGCGCGGTCGTCGTACGGCGTGCCGATGAAGGAGACGCCGCTGTCGCGGTCGGCGTCGCTCCAGCCGGGGGGCGGCGGGAAGTGGATGGTGGGCTCGTATGCGGTCTGAATCTTGAGGACGTCGCGCGCGCCGTGCTCGCGGTATTCGAGGACATTTTTGTCGCGCTGGACTACGTGGAGGTCGAAGTGTGTGAGGTCTTTTTTGTAGAGGCGCCAGCCGGGATCGCCACGCACACCGAACACGTTGTCGATCATGTAGCTGACGCTGGCGATGCCCATGCGGCGGAGCTTTTCGAGCGTCTGGGGCTGGAGCGAGAGGAGCTTGTCGGCCCAGAAGATGTCGGGGCGCTCGCGTTCGGCAGCGGCGAGGATGTCGCGGTTGAGGCGTGTAACCCAGGGGCCGACCTGCGCGCGGTGGACGATTTTTTTTATAAGCGCGCTGGAAGGCAGGTACTCGTAGGCGTTGATGGGGATGACGGTGTGACCCTGGCGTTCAAGCGCCCAGAGGCGGTATAGCGAGGAGTCGTTGGGCGAGAGGCCTGAGGCGTAGAGGATTTTCAGCGGGCGTTCTGGCATGCCCGATCAGCCCTCACGCAGCGCTGCGATCACCTGCTCGGCGTGGATGACGCCGGCGACGTGGCGAGTGGTATTGACCACGGGCAGAGAGCGCAGGTTGTATTTGTCAAAGAGCTCGGCAACCTCAGCGTCGCGCGCGTGCAGGCCGCAGGAGACGATGTGGCCTTCGGAGAGCGAAGAGAGTTTGGCGTCGGGCTGAGCGAGCAGCAGGCGCGGCAGCATGACGACGCCGTCGAGCCTCTTCTCGTCGTCGAGGAGATAGATCTCGGAGATGGTGTCGGGATCGCCTTCGAACTGGCGGAGAGCTTCGATGGCATCCGGGACGTTGGCGTCGCGGGACACGCTGATGAAGTCGGTGGTCATGCGGCCCGCGGCAGTTTCGGCGGAGAACTCGAGGAGCTCTTCGACATCCTGGCGCTCCTCGGGTTCCATCTCCTCGAGGATCTTTCCGGACTCCTCTTCGCTGAGTTCGGCAAGGACGTCGGCGGCGGCGCCGGGGTCCATCTCCTCGATGATGTCGGCCGCGCGCTCGGAGTCGATGCGCTGCAGGAGCTCCTTCTGGAGGCGCGGATCGATCTCCTCGAGGGCTTCGGCAGCGGTCTCTTCCGGCAGGCTGGTGAAGACGGCCTCGCGCTCGGCGGGCGCAAGCTCTTCGAGGATGTCGGCGATGTCCGAAGGGTGCAGTTTGGCGAGGCGCTCCTGGCCGATCTTGAGCCGAACCCGGCGGGCGGGATCGCGTTCGATGACGTCAACGCAGCTCCAGGGGATGACCTTGGAGGGGATACTGCTGACGATGGCGTCGACGGTTGAACCCGGCAACCCTTTGAGCAGGCGGCGGGCGGCACCGCGCAGGCCGATTTCGACATCTTGAATCAGGAGGGCGGTAGCGTGACGGTCGCCCGCGTCCTCTGCCCACGCCAGATTTACGTCGTTTACGCGCACGACCTTGCGGCCGTCAACGTCAATGATCTGCTGGTCGAGGAGGTCGCGCTCCAGCAGGAGAGTATCGCTGAGGCTGGGGATATCGTGGGGCTTGGAGCTGGTGCGGAGGCGTCTGGGTGAGGCGCCGGGATTTTCGAGGTCTTCGATGGCGATCATGGATCGGTGAGCCTTGCCGCTGCGGCCCCTGGAGACCAACAGACCAGAGACTCGACTCGCGTCCTTGCCGACGTCGACCGCGAGCTCCTGAACCCGGCCATAGCTCCGGCCGGAGGCATCTACGACCTGCATGCCGACAAGCATTGCTACTGTGGTCGGGTTGGTCGCAGTGTTATCCATAAATGCCTGAATCTTTCCTAACCCTAACGCATCCCGCGCGACGGGTGCACTCCACGAGTGTGGAGGCAGTCTATCGGATGCTACTGCACAGCAAACAGCCACCGCTTAGGCGGTGGCTGCAGGATTTGGTGATGCGGGGGCACTATTTGCTGAAGTCAACCGTAGGTACCTGGCTGTTCTGCGGATTCCCTTTGAAGTATTCATTGCGCACGGGAAACCGAGCGCCGGCCCAAAGGCTATTGGGAAACTGCTGCACATAGGTGTTGTACGCCCGCAAGGTCTCGTTGTAACGGCGGCGGGCGACCGCGATGCGGTTCTCAGTACCGGCCAGTTCGTCCTCAAGACGCATGAACTGATCGTTGCCTTTCAGGTTGGGATACTCCTCCTGCAGCCGGTAGAGCGGACCGAGCGCCACATCCAGGCGCTGGTTGGCGTTGATGCTTGAGGCGCGATCGGATCCGGAGGCGAGCACGGCGGCGCGAGCGTTCGCGATATTGGTGAGGACGGTCTCCTCCTCTTTTACATAGCCCTTAACGCTGGCCACTAAATTCGGAATGAGATCGAGCCGGCGTTGCTGTTCGATGTCCACTTGTGAGTAGGCGCTGTCTATCTGCTGATCTAGGGCCACCATGTGGTTCCTGGAACTGACATAGCTGCCGCCTACCAACAGGGCCACCAACACCACGACTACAAGTGCTACCCAGGCACCTTTCATGTTCTTCCTTTCGTGCGCGTTGCGCTTGAACTCAGATTACTCGAACTACCAGTCCCCGCTGGCGCCGCCGCCGCCGGAACCTCCACCGAAGCCGCCGCCGAAGTCTCCTCCGCCGCCGTCACCCCCGCCTCCGCCATCACCGCCGCCGAAACCGCCGTCGCCTCCGCCCCAACCGCTTCCACGACGATTGCCGCCGATCATGTTTCCAAGGATGAACCACGGCAGCCAGCCGCCTCCACCACGACGGCCTCCGCCAAAGATGAAGAAAAGAATGACGAAGAAGATGATGACGCCGAGCCAGTCATTACGGCCGCGTTGTGGAGCCGGCTGGCGTACAGGATGCTGGAGAGGCGTGAGGGTGACGTGCGCGTCAGCGGCGATCACGTTGGCGATCTGTTGCTCGGCTTCCAGCAAGGCCGGACCGTACTCGCCGCGTTGCAGATATGGAACCATGGTGCGGCCGATATCTCCGACCTTTGCATCATTGAGAATGCCTTCCAACCCATAGCCGATCTCGATGCGGCGTTTGTGGTCGTTGATGGCAAGGATCATGAGCACGCCGCGGTCGGTGTCTTTGGGGCCGACCTTCCACTTGTCTTCGAGGTCGGTGGCGAACTCTTCGATGCTCTCGCCGTTGAGAGAATGAATCGTAACTACGACAATCGTCGCGTGTGCCTGCTGGTACACCTCCCGGCTGAGCTGATCGATCTGCTGCTTCGAATCTGTGTCGATCACGCCCGCAAAGTCTGCAACATACGTGTTGTTGGGTCGCGGGAGCTGGCTGACAGTTTCGGCACCCGCACAGCACAGGACTGCGGATACCGCGAGAAGCAGGACAGCCATACGGCGAAGAGCTTTCACAGAGCTATCGTACGACGGGCGACAACAGAAACCCCTGCGCCGACGGGCGCAGGGGTTTTGTGATGCGATCAACAGGAGGGCCAATTACAGCTTCTTCTTCAGGTCGTAGGCCATGTTTTTGTGAGCGGCGACGACACTCTTACCCTGCTTGACGGACGCCCTGAACTTTGCATCTTTCGTGTCCTTCACCTCTTTGGTGAACGCGTCCAGATCGTGGGAGTGATCCGTGACCATGTCGGAGATGTATTCCTTGTCGAAGTCCTTACCGGAGAGGCCCTGCAGCTTGTTGTATTCCTTCTGGGCATCAGAGCTGAGCGCGTCAGGCGCCGAGATTCCCCAGGAATCAGCATAAGGCTTCATCTTCTCGGTGAGCCGGGTGTGATCTGTGACCATGCGTCGGCCGAAAGCCTTCACGGCGGGGTTAGTGGCCTTCTCCTCTGCCAGCTTGCCGAGTTGAATTTCATCGTAGTTGCCCTGGGAGGCATTGGTGAGGAACTGCTTGTCCTGGTCGGTGGCCTGGGCCTTTGTGTTCTGCGTGCAGATGAGTGCTGTTGAGCCCACGGCTAGACAGCACATCAGATGACTAACTCGGTTCATTGTCTTTCTCCTGAACGCGGCCGTTCCGCGGGTCGTAAATGACACACGATGGTTGAGAGTCCACGCGAAGAATCGGCGTTGCATCGCTTTTGGCAACTCGTATCGATATCCTGTACATCATCGGAGATTTATGCAGACCACAGCCCTCACGCAGCCGCCCATTGCCGAACGAGAACCACGCATGACGCCGATTCACTCGACTGAGCTCCACGACGACTATGCGTGGATGCGAGACAAGGAGAGCCCGCGCGTGCTGGACTACCTGCGGGCGGAGAATGCGTACACGGCCGCGATGATGGCCGGCACGGAAGAGCTGCAGAAACAGCTCTATGACGAGATCCTTTCGCACATAAAGGAGGACGACGTCTCCGTACCGTACCGCGACGGTGAGTGGGAGTATCTGGTACGCACGGAGAAAGGCCTCCAGTACCCCCGGTACTGTCGGCGGCCGGCAGGGGCCGCGGCCAATTTGTACTCCACCGAGACGACGGCGGCCGAGACGGCGATTCTGGATGTCAATCAGCTTGCCGAGGGAGAGCCGTTTATGGCGATCGGCGACAGCGCGGTGAGCCCAGACGGGAAGCTGCTGGCGTACACGACCGACAATACGGGATTCCGGCAGTACACGCTGCACATCAAGGACCTGGTGACAGGAGCGTTGCTGGGCGACACAGCCGAGCGGGTGGGTTCCCTGGCGTGGGCGGCGGATTCCAAAACGCTGTTTTATTCAACCGAGGACGAGCAAACGAAGCGGCAGGACAGGTTGTTTCGGCACAAAGTGGGCGATCCGCCCAGTGCGGATCTCGAGGTGTTTCATGAGCCGGATGAGCGCTTCAACTTAGGTGTGGGGCGCACGCGGGACCGCAAATATCTCCTATTGCAGATTGGCAGCCACACGACGAGCGAGAGCTGGTTTGTTTCGAGCGCCAACCCGGAGGAGACGTTTAAGATGATTGCTCCGCGAATTGACGACGAGGAGTATTACGTCGATCATCGCGATGGTTTTTTCTATATTCGCTCCAACCGCGAGGCTGAGCAGTTCAAGCTGATGCGCGCACGGGTTGACGCGACAGGCCGCGAGCAATGGGAGGAGTTGCTTCCAGAGCACAAGGATGCGCCGTTCGAGGACTTTGATCTCTTCCAGAGCTTTCTGGTGGCGACCTATCGCGAACGCGGGTTGCCGGTGCTGCGGATGTTTTCGCTGGAGGGTGACGGGCGCCCGGCCGAGCCGCGGGAAATACGCTTCCCTGACCCGGCATACACAGCCTTCAGCGAAATCAATCGCGACTTCAATGCGAAGACGTTTCGATATGCGTACCAGTCGCTGGTGCGCCCGTCGTCGGTCTTCGAGTACGACATTGCCACGGGCAAATCGACACTGCTCAAGCAGCAGGAGGTTCCGGGAGGTTTCGACGCCGCAAATTACCAATCCGAGCGGCTGTGGTTTCGCGCGCATGATGGCACAGAGGTTCCGGTGTCGCTGGTTTACCGCCGGGATGCCTTTGAGAAAGGGAAAAATCCTCTCTACGTGTATGGGTACGGAAGCTACGGATACCCGTTGCCGCTTGGGTTCTCGGCGTCACGTCTGGCGTTGCTCGATCGTGGACTCGTAGTGGCGTACGCGCATGTTCGCGGTGGTGGCGAGCTTGGCGATCCCTGGCACGATGCCGGCAAGATGATGCAGAAACGCAATACGTTCGCGGACTTTCTGGAGGCCGTGGAATTCCTGGTGCGCGAAGGATATGGAGATGCGTCGCGGGTGGCGATTGAGGGCGGAAGTGCGGGCGGCCTGCTGATGGGCGCAGTGGTGAACCTTGCGATGGAGCGCGGAAAGCCGAACCTGTTCCGCGCCGTTGTTTCGCATGTGCCGTTTGTCGACGTGATGAACACGATGCTGGATGCTTCCCTTCCCCTGACCGTCGGTGAGTATGAAGAGTGGGGCGATCCAAATGAACCCGAGGCGTTTGCGTACATGCGCAGCTATTCGCCCTATGACAATCTGCGCGAGGGCGCATATCCGGCGATGCTGGTGAAGACGAGCCTGAACGATTCGCAGGTGATGTACTGGGAGCCCGCGAAGTATGTCGCGAAGCTGCGCACACTGAAGACGAACGACACGCCGCTGTTGCTGCATATCAATATGGATGCGGGGCATGGCGGGGCTTCGGGTCGCTATGACTACCTGAAGGAGATTGCATTCGACGATGCGTTTCTGCTGCGGGAGTTGGGCGCGGAGAAGAGGATCGGATCATAGAGCCGGTCAGCGCTCGACCTCTTCGGGGAGGCCGCCGTCGCCTTCGCCGGGAGCGAGGAAGAGGTTGGTCTCCAGGCCATGCTGGCGGGTGTAGAGATCGAAGTAGCGTCCGCCTGCCGCGTAAAGCTCTTCATGTGTACCGCGCTCAATGATCCGGCCCTCTTCGACGACGAGAATCTGATCGGCGCGGCGGATTGTCGAGAGGCGGTGCGCGATGACGAAGGTCGTGCGACCCTGCATCAGATAGCCGAGTCCCTGCTGGATCATTGCTTCGCTTTCGGAGTCGAGAGAGCTTGTTGCCTCGTCGAGGATGAGAATGCGCGGGTCGGCGAGGATCGCACGCGCGATCGAGAGGCGCTGGCGCTGGCCGCCGGAGAGCTTCACGCCCCGCTCGCCGACGATGGTCTCGTAACCTTCGGGGAAACGCTCAGCGAACTCGTCGACGCGCGCGATGCGGCAAGCCTCGAGGAATTGCTCTTCCGTAGCGGATGGGCGGGAGAACATGATGTTCTCGCGGATTGTGCCGTCGAAGAGGAAGGTCTCCTGAAGAACGACACCGAGCTGGCGACGGTAGCTGCTCAACCGGATGGTGGCGAGGTCCTGGCCGTCGATGAGCACGGCGCCGGATTGTGCAGTGTGAAAGCCACAGATCAGGCTGATGATCGTTGACTTACCGGAGCCGCTGGAACCGACGAGAGCGGTTACAGTGCCGGGCTGCGAATGGAAGCTGACGCCGTGAAGCACAGGCTTATCTGCGACGTACGCGAAGCTTACATCGTTGAACCGCACGTCGCCGCGAATGACGCCTGCCTCTCGGGTGCGTTGCGGGTCGGCGTCTTCAGCGCGCTCGTTCATAACTTCGCGGGTGCGGTCCAGGCCAGCCATGGCTTCTGTCAGCTGGGTTCCGATCGCGACGAGTTGTACGATTGGCGCGGTCATAAAGGCCAAAACCATCACATATGCGAAATACCCGCCGGTAGT
The DNA here is from genome assembly GCA_035651235.1 of Acidobacteriaceae bacterium. Classification (GTDB taxonomy): domain Bacteria; phylum Acidobacteriota; class Terriglobia; order Terriglobales; family Acidobacteriaceae; genus Granulicella. Next base: position 4,574 of record DASRGC010000021.1, on the reverse strand, counting down.
CAGCCGCCCGATTGCGTGAAGGTGTGCGCCCATCCACATGACCACAACCCCCACGACTCCAAGGATCACGGTGGATGAAAGCGTCATGAGCGATTGCGCCGTCAGTGAACTGATGACGTTGTTCAGCAGCCGGGCCACACCACCGGCGAAAACGCCGGCTTCGCTCGCCTCCGCGTGATATCCCTTCACGACGCGAACGCCACCGAGCGACTCAGTAAGTCGCCCGGTCACCTCGGCGTTGATCTTGGCGCGCTCACGAAAGATTGGCCGTATCGTCTTAAACGCGCGCTGCAGCACGAGCGCGAAGGCAGTCATGATGACAAAGGCGAGCAGCGTCATGCTCACGCTGACATGCAACAGATATGCGAACGCAAAGAGGGCGGTCAGTACACCACCGACAAAGTCCACCACACCCGTGCCAATGATGTTGCGCACACCTTCGACGTCGGTCATGATGCGCGCTACAAGGGTGCCGGTGCGGTTCTCGTCGTAGAAGGCGACCGGCAGGCGGCCGACATGCTGCTGAACCTGCTTCCGCAGCTCAGCGATCATGCGCTGGCCGGATTTCGAAAGCAGCTGCGTTAGCGCGTAGGACGTGATGCCCTGGATCAACGTCGCCAGCAGCACAATCCCCACCACGTAGGGCAGCAGCCGCATGCGTCCCAGCGTGAATACCTGGTCAATGAGCGGCTTGAACGATAGCGGCAGAACCAGCGAACAGGCCCGGTTCACAATCATGATGCAAAAGCAGCCGGCCATCAGCCAGCGGCGCGGCTTGATAAGCGTCCATATCTCCGGCCAGACGTCGCGGAACTTTACCTTCGGCCGCTTGGCCGTGAGGTCCGCGCCGATTGCCTTACCGGTATTGCGTGAGGGGCGATCCGCCGCTTTAATGCCACTCCCACCGATGCCAGGTCTAAAGCCGCCCATGTGTGGTGTAAGTGTAGCCGCTATGAGAGGGCATGTAGCCGAACAATTGTCCTAGGCAGTGCGTGAGCGTCGCGCGGCGATGAAGCTGCGAACGCAGAGGATCGTGAAGATGAGGCAGACAAGGGACATCAACGCTTGCTCCTGCACGGCCGCAGGATGAGCGAGCCGACCGCCGTGGGCAGCGACCCACTCCTTAATAGCCATAAAGCCGGGAAATAGAAAGCCGAGCAGACCGACGGTAACGGCGATATGCATCCACAGCATGCGACGACGGGCATTCTCCGTGAGCGCGAGACCGCCGCAGATTATCAAGACCACGCCGAACCACAGCGGAATGAGCGCCGTCGGATGAGTGCTGCCGGTACCGAAAAAATATGCAACACCGATGATTCCAAGCACAATGCCAAACGCAATCGTGAGCTTCGCCAATGTCTTCTCCTATGCGGCCGCCGCCTGCTTCACCTGCTGCAGAACTGTCGCGACACTCCAGTCATTCGTAGGGTAGAACGCGATGACCCTTCCGTCTTTGCCAATCACAACGGTAGCGAGCGAATGTTGCAGCGTACCCTTTTCGCCGGGTGTTACGCCGACGTCAAAGAACTGCTCCATCTTCGGCAGTTCCTTTTCACTTGGAGCAGCGAACTCCCAGTGATCGAAGGTCTCCTTCGAGTACCTGCCGGTGTAAGCGCCGCCGTAGCTCTTGAGCACCTTAGGCGTGTCGTATGTCGGATCGAAGCTGACGCTGAGCAGGTGTGTGTCCTTGTAGAGCTTCGGATCCGTGGCAAGTTGCTGGTCGATTTGCGCAAAGTTACGGCTCATGCGCGGGCAGTAGTCAGCCAGCGGACAACGGGTGTAGATGAAGGTCATCAGCAGCACTTTGCCGCGATACTGCTTGAGGTCGATCTTCTTATCGGATTGGTTCAGGAGTGTGAAGTCCGGGACTTCATCGCCCGGCGTGGGCACGTGATACTGCACTGCCTGAACGTAATCGGGCTTTGCCTGGGCGATGATGACGATCTCGCTGAGACGAAGATTCACAGGACCCTGCGGGCTCGGGTCAGCGAGCATGGTAGCCATGATCTTGTCGCCCGGATGCAGTTCGGACAGAGCAGAGCGATCCGTCACCGGGTAGGACATCGTCATTGCTTCCATCAGGCCAGGGATGGCTTGATGCTGCAGTGTCACCTGTCCGTCCTGTGCGTCGACGCGCATGACAGTGCCGCGGATCGGATATTGCTTGGTTGTGCTTGTGGTTGCGTTCGAGCTGCGATGGCATCCTTCGAGGCCTGCTAGAGAGACTCCGACGAGTGCGCCGGCGAGTATTAGAACTGCGATGGACAGCCTTTTTCTTGCGCTTCGGTTCACATCTTCCATGATAGCCGCGTGCTAGCATCAAGGTTTTGCTGCGCTTCACAGGGCCGACCAGGTGCGGCGGCCACTGCGGGGAGGCGTGGCTCACGCTGTTTGTAGCAGCCTCGCCTTGAGCGCACCTTTAGTCGCAATCCTGCGCCCCGTTCGGAGCCGTGCTCTTGCCGGAAGAACCGAAATTGTCCGCGATCAGTTCAGGCCCATCGCTGCCATGGCTCGCCGTAGATTTCCTGCTTGCGGGACTTGGTACGGTGTTGCTCGGCCCGCTGCTTCCGGCTGTAGCACACGCGTGGAATCTTACGGATGCACAGAGCGGATTGCTGCTGCTGGCGAAGTTTGTGGGAGCGTTTCTCGGTGGCGTAACGGTTCCGCGGCGGCTTGGCTTCGGGATCTTCGCCGGGTCGCTACTGACATGCGGCGGGTTTGGTGCATTCGCACTTTCAGACTCGCTCTTGCCCGGTTGTGCGTCTCTGTTTGTCAGCGGGATCGGGCTTGGCCAGATCATCGCATCCACGAACATTCTCACCGGCCGCCGCTATCGCACGCATACCGGATCTGCGCTGTCCTCGCTGAACTTCTTCTGGAGCTTCGGCGCTGTCATCACCGGGGTGCTGGTCGGTGCGTTTGTGCCCCGCTTCGGCCTACGCAATCCTCTGCTGTGTTTCGCTGCTCTTTATCTTGTCAGCGGGATGGGCGGCGTTGTTCGGAAGGCCGGCTCCGCTGCTGAGGTTGAGAGTGAGTCTGAGCCGCCGCGCGCGATCGCGGCGGGCACGATTACGTTTTTCGCGTTGCTGCTGTTTCTGTATGGCGGCCTCGAGACGTGCTTGACTGCCTGGATTACGACGTTCACTGTTCGGTTTTCAGATCTCCGCCTGTTGGGTGGCCAGTCAGGAGTTGTGCTGATGTGGGCGTCATTGACAGGCGGCCGCGCGCTGTCGTCGATTGCATTGAGACACGCGAGCGAACAGGCTGTGCAGCGGATCGGTCTTCTGGTGGTAAGCGTGATGATCGCGGTGCTCGCGTGGGCTCACCACGGTTGGATACTCTCTGCCTGCTGCATTCTGCTCGGGCTAGGGCTGGCCCCCTTCTTCCCTGCCACGTTCGCAGTACTGATGCGCAAGCAGCCTCCGGCACGGACTGCGGGATTTGTCCTCGCCGTCTCCGGCTTGGGCGCGGCACTTTTCCCGTGGATGATGGGGGTGCTGTCGACCCAGACAGGGTCCTTGAGGATCGCAATGGCGGTTCCCTGGACACTGGCCGTTGTGCTGCTTCTTCTTAGCCTCCTATTCCGCTCAACGGACGCGTTTTCCACCCCGACGCAGGGCGAAAGTTCGGTGAAAGTCGGCGTATAAAGGGAAGAGGCTAAAAGGGCCAGATGCCGGCATTTACTTCCGAGCCCGACCTGTTGGACGCGCTGGCGCGTGGCGTTCTCGTCGTGTTGCCAAACCGGCGTGCGGCGCGAACTCTACGCCAGGCCTATGACACACGCCAGCGCGCGGCCGGGCATCGCGCATGGGACGCCGCCGGGGTGCCGGCCTGGATGGACTGGACGCGCAGCCTGTGGTCGGCGCTCGCGGTTCAAGGCCAGGAGCTTCGGTTACTGCTGAACGCCGCCCAGGAGCACAGCTTGTGGCGCGAGATCATTGAGACTTCGATTGCCGGCCGGACGCTGAGTTCGCCGGAGGCACTGGCCGAGATGGCGCGTTCTGCCTGGTCCCTTGCCGCTGCTCACCTCCTAACTGCTCGCATCCGGGCCACAGCGACGACATTCGACAGCCGAACATTCGCAGGATGGTCCGAGAGCTTCAGGAAAATCTGCACCGCGGAGAGTTGCATCTCGTCGGCAGAGATAGAACACGCTCTTCGCGCGCACGCGGTCTGCGGTAACCTGCGCCTGGATCACCCCGTCCTTCTGGTGGGATTTGATGAACTTACGCCTGCGCAGGCAGCACTTCTAGAGAGCTTGCGGCTGGGTGGCGCGCAGATCGACGAAACTGCAATCGAATGGAGCGGATCACTTACTGCGTCGCGCGTCAGCAGTGTCGTCCCTTCGTCACGCGACGAGGTCGTTTTCGCGGCGCGATGGATTCGGCAATTGTTCTCCGAGGGCGCGCCTCAATCCACCGCTCCTCGAATAGCAGTGCTGTTGCCGCAGCCGCAGGAAAGCCGTGCGGAGATTGAGTCGGTCTTTCGAGAGACTCTGGCTCCCGAGCTGCAGCCCATAGGGGCAGACACCTCAGCTGCGCCGTGGGAGTTCGCCGCTGGTGCTCCCTTGC
>DASRGC010000020.1:0-230410 GCA_035651235.1 Acidobacteriaceae bacterium | reverse complement strand
CGTGTTCTTCGGGTTGTGCTTGGACAGCACCTTCGTGATCGCCGCCGTCAACGTCGTCTTGCCGTGATCAATATGACCAATCGTCCCAACGTTCACATGCGGCTTGCTGCGATCAAATTTTTCCTTCGCCATGATCCTTCTCCGTCTTCGTGTTGCTAAGAATCCGTTTTCGTTCTGCGCGCGCCGATCGATCACAATCGGCTCCAGCGCGCGGCCTACATTGCTGCAAACCTTACTTCTTCTCGCCCTGCACCTTGGCGATGACCTCTTCGCTCACCGACCGCGGCGCCTCTTCATACTGCTTGAACTCCATCGAAAAGTTCGCGCGTCCCTGCGTCGAGCCACGCATCGCCGTCGCATAGCCGAACATGTTCGACAGCGGAACCGTGGCCTTGATGGCCTGCACACCGCCGACCATCTCCATGCCCTCAATGCGTCCGCGCCGCGAGTTCAGGTCGCCGATGATCGTGCCCATGTACTCCTCCGGCACCGTCACCTCAACCGCCATCACCGGCTCCAGCAGCACAGGCTTGGCCTTGCGCGCCGCCTCCTTGAACGCCATCGACCCGGCGATCTTGAAGGCCATCTCGTTGGAGTCCACATCGTGATAGCTGCCGTCATAGAGCGACACCTTAATGTCGACCATCTCGTACCCCGCCAGCACACCGCCCGCCATCGCCTCCTGAATACCCTGGTCGATCGGCTTGATGTACTCCTTCGGAATCACGCCGCCCTTGATGTCGTTCGAGAACTCATAGCCCTTGCCCGGCTCGTTCGGCTCGATCCGAATCTTGGCGTGACCGTAGTTACCCGAGCCACCCGTCTGGCGAATGTACTTGCCCTCCGCCTCAGCCTTGGCGCGGATCGTCTCGCGGTAGTTCACCTGCGGCTTGCCGACATTCGCCTCGACCTTGTACTCGCGCATCATGCGGTCGACGATGATCTCCAAATGCAACTCGCCCATGCCGGCAATAATCGTCTGCCCGCTGGTCTGGTCCGTGCGCACCTTGAAGGTCGGATCTTCCTGCGCCAGCTTCGCCAGCGCCAGACCCATCTTCTCCTGGTCAGCCTTGGTCTTCGGCTCAACCGCAACCTCGATCACCGGCGCCGGGAAGTCAATTGACTCGAGCACAATCGGAGCCTTCTCCGTGCAGATCGTGTCGCCCGTCACCAGGTTCTTCAGGCCGACCGCCGCGCAGATATCACCGGCAAGAATCTCCGTGATCTCCTCGCGCTTGTTGGCGTGCATCTTCAGCAGACGGCCGATACGCTCCGTCTTGCGCGTGCGCGGGTTCAGCACCGAATCACCCGTCTTCAGCGTGCCCGAGTACACACGGATGAAGATCAGCTGCCCGACGAACGGGTCAGTCATGATCTTGAAGCCCAGCGCAGCAAACGGCTCATTGTCGTCCGCCTTGCGCACCAGCTTGTGCTCCGGGTTCTCCGGATCGACGCCCTCAATCGCCGGCACGTCCAGCGGGCTCGGCAGATAATCCACCACGGCGTCGAGCAGCGTCTGAATGCCCTTGTTCTTGAACGCCGTCCCGCACATCACCGGGAAGATACTCATCGCAATCGTCGCCTTGCGGATCGCGCGCTTCAGCTCCTCAACCGTGATCGCCTCGCCCTCGAGGTACTTGTGCATCACCTCGTCATCGGAGTCCGCAACCGCCTCGATGAGCTGGTTGCGCATCTCCTCGGCCTTGTCCTTCAGGTTGGCCGGGATCTCAATGACGTCGTACTTCGCGCCCATCGTCTCGTCCTTCCAGACAATGCCGCGCATCTCAACCAGATCCACAACACCCTGGAACTTCGCCTCTTCACCGATAGGAATCTGAATCGGAATCGCACGCGCGCCCAGACGATTCACGATCGTCGAGGTCGCATACTCAAAGTTCGCGCCCGCCTTGTCCATCTTATTGATAAAGGAGATGCGGGGAACCCTGTACTTATTGGCCTGCCGCCACACCGTCTCCGACTGCGGCTGCACGCCGGCAACCGCATCGAACGCCGCCACCGCGCCGTCCAGCACGCGCAGGCTGCGCTCCACCTCGGCCGTGAAGTCCACGTGGCCGGGCGTGTCGATGATATTGATGCGAATGCCGTTCCATGTGCAGGTCGTTGCAGCCGACGTAATCGTGATGCCGCGCTCCTGCTCCTGCTCCATCCAGTCCATCGTCGCGGTGCCCTCGTGCACCTCGCCGATACGGTGCGTGATGCCCGTATAGAAGAGGATTCGCTCCGTCGTCGTCGTCTTGCCGGCGTCGATGTGCGCCATGATGCCGATATTCCGACACTTGGCTAGAGGTACTGTGCGTGCCACGGTAGTTCTTTCTGCGGACTTGGTCCGCCGTTGCTTCTTTCCTGACTTGCTGACTCGCTAACGCCCTAACTTGCTCGTCTTACCAGCGATAGTGCGCAAACGCCTTATTCGCTTCCGCCATGCGGTGAACGTCTTCCTTCTTCTTCATCGCGGCACCGCGTCCATTGGCAGCATCGAGCAGCTCAGCGGTCAGCTTGTCGACCATGCCCTTCTCTCCGCGCGCGCGGCCGTAGGTCACAAGCCAGCGAATCGCGAGAGAGGTCCGGCGCTCCGGGTTCACTTCGATCGGCACCTGGTAGTTTGCTCCACCCACGCGGCGGCTCTTCACTTCCAGCATCGGCTTCACGTTCTCGACAGCCTTCTTGAACAGCTTGATCGCCTCATCGCCGCCCTTCTTCTCGAGGTTCTCCATCGCCTCGTAGAAGATGGCCTGGGCGGTCGACTTCTTGCCGCCCCACATCATGCTGTTGACAAACTTCGTGACCAGCGTCGACTGATAAATCGGATCCGCTGCCACTTCCCGCTTCGCGATGTAACCTTTTCTCGGCATTCTTCTCTCTCTTCTTCCCCCAGCGCGGTGAACCTCTCACGTTCTGGGCTTGCTCTTACTGACTCGCTGACTTGCTAACCAGCTGACTCGCTAATCCCTATTTCGCCGCCGCCTTCGGCCTCTTGGCCCCATACTTCGAGCGGCTCTGCTTCCGGTTCGCGACGCCGACCGAATCCAGCGTTCCACGCACCACGTGATAGCGAACTCCCGGCAGGTCCTTCACACGGCCGCCGCGAATCAGCACAATCGAGTGCTCCTGCAGGTTGTGGCCGATGCCCGGAATGTACGTCGTCACCTCAATCCCATTCGTCAGGCGGACACGCGCAACCTTGCGCAGCGCCGAGTTCGGCTTCTTCGGGGTCTGCGTGTACACACGCGTGCAAACGCCGCGGCGCTGCGGCGATCCCTGCAGCGCAGGGCTGGCAGTCTTGTACTTGGTGGGCGTGCGGCCCTGTTTCACGAGCTGATGAAATGTCGGCACTCTAAAATCCCTCTTCCTTCTTGCAACTCCGGCCTGCGATATCGCGACCGGGCTTCCGATTTCTCCGTCGGACACGCCGCAGGGCAGCTCCTTCGCTCTTCTCTCGCACACACACGAAAGGCGGTGAGACCCAAAATCTCACCGGCGAAGTTCTGAATCCTGCACGCGGCCGTAATACAGACTGCGCATCTTACTCACACTGCTCATGCTTGAGACAGGCGACGTAAACCGGGTCTAAATGCCCACTTCCGTTTCGCTCTGTTCCGGCCCACATAGCCCGTCCTTATAGGGTCCCCATTGTGCTGCCAGGGAAGGAGGGTGTCGCAGGCTCACAGACAGGTTCCGCTGGCTCAAAAACTGCCCGTCCAGTCGGAGACGTTCCCGAAATACGCGGAACTTACTAAAGATAACAAGTTAGGGTAGGTGAGTCAACCATTGGAACCGAGCGGTAGTGGCAACGTTTGCCAAACCTTGTCACTACCAACCGAGCGGCAATGGGCCCGTTTTCACGGTTCAATTCGCTGAAGGATGCTCCACCTTATCCAGCACCACCACGTCCGTCTGCGCCTTCGTGGCCTCCAGCTTCAATCCCAATTGCTCCTGAATCGCCGTAAACAAGCCCGGCGGAGCGTTGCTGTCAGGGGTCACCCTTGAATCGTCAAAGGTCCACTTCAGTTGAAAGTCATATCGCCCGGCCAGGCCCGTCTGGTCAACCACCGGCCGGTCCATAAAAAACTTCATGATAAGCGCGAATTCGGGCATGGAGATATTCGCCACGCGCATCGTCCTTACCCCACCGTTGTCGCCATCATTCTCGTCGGGCACCCCGTTCGGGTCGCCCGTGCTCGGCGTCATCTTCTCTCCGCCCTTCGCCACCGTTAGCGCATACACATCCATCTCCCGCTTCTCCGTATGCGTCACCAGCCCGAACCGCTCCGCCAGCACCTTCCGAGCCAGCGCCTGCATCTGTTTCAGGCTCGGCTGTCCCGGCACGTCCGGCACACCCCTTATGTCCCACCGCTCCGTACGGATCCAGTTCGGCGCGTTCACAATCTGCTTCTTATGAACGCTATACCCGATCAAAAGCAGCGTCTCTACGGAACGGTTCGTCATCACGAATTCCCTTCCGTCCATGCGAACCGAGGCGTTGTTCTCGGCCGGATCGGTCGGCTTTACCGTCACCACGTCCCAGTCCGGGTCCGCATTGGCCGTCATCTTCGCCGCCGGCTTCGGAATCTCCCACTCCGCATCGCCCGTGGCTCGCGCCAGGCTTAAAGGCCGTGCCTGTCCGCCCTGCGTCCACGTTCCCGTAATCGACGCTCCATCGTCGCTCAATTTGCCCTCGAAGCTCACATCCGCTGGCGCAATCGCAAAGCGCATTTCCCCGCCCACAACGCTCATCTGCGTCGTTTTCCTGCCCTCCGACGGCACGCTCGAGTCCAAGTCGTACGCCATTCCGCTCCACTCCGCGTTCTTCTTGGCAACCTTCAATACCAGCCGGTGTCCCTTGCCGATCGGCAGAACCCCTTGCCATGTCCCCGCCACGTCCCGCGCGCTTTGCGCACCTGCCATTCCCGCCAGCAGCAAAATCACCACAACTGCAGATTCGCCTGCCCTTATCCAAATCCTTCGCATGCACTCGACTACGCTGCCAGTGCTCGAAAGGTTCACCTCTCTCTAGGAGGCCGGCTCTCGGCAGCTGCAAACCGGGCATATCCCGACACTATTTTCGATTGACGCGTCGTGCTCCGGCGCATAAGCTCTCGCGCAACCAAGCCACTCTCCTCCCCGCGTCCCAGAAGCATCGGGCCAGCATTTCTCACCCCCGGAGGCACCTCGTGCGTCTGCGTCCTGCCACACCCCTTGCCCTGATCCTCTCCCTCCTCGTCTGCTGCGGCGCCACCAGCGGCTCCTGCAACTCCAGCAACGACAGCATCGGCCCCAGCAAAGGCGAGGTCATCGGCGCTGTCGCAGCCGTCGCCGGAGTCGTCGTGGTCACCGTCGTCGCCGTCCACGAGGTCAAGAAGTCTCACCACACCCTCCAGGGCTGCGTCTTCAACACCCCCTCCGGCCTCGAGCTCCGCACCACCGACAGCAAAACCTACGCCCTCTCCGGCACCACCGCCGACATCGCCCCCGGCAACACTCTCCGCCTCCACGGTGACCGCGAAAAGCGCGACAAGAACGCCACCGGCGACCAGGTCTTCTTCGTCCAGAAGATGCAAAAGAACTACGGCCCCTGCCAGGCACTCGCCCAAACCACGCCAGCCACTCATCCCTGAGCCGCCAACCCGCAGCACCGCGACCGCAGCCGGTGATACGCTCCATTCCATGCTCCTGAAGCGTTCTCTGGCCGCTCTTACGCTCTTCTGCTCCACCCTCATCACCGTCCGCGCCATCGCCCAGCGCGGCATGGGCTACATGCACGCACCCGGCGGCATCGCCCTCTCGCCCGACGCCACAACCGTCGCCTGGACCCTCCGCTCCCGGGACGGCTCGACCCTCCACCTGACGTCCGTCTCCAGCTCGACAGACGACAAGACCATCGCCATCCCCAACGCCACCGGCTGCGCCTACTCCTCGCCCATCTGGTCGCCCGACGACGCCACGCTCGCCTTCCTCGCCGCCTGCGCCCCCGCCTCCGCCGACCCCACCGTCCCCCGCCAGTCCCAGATCTACCTCTGGTCCAAGTCCACCGGCGACGTCCGCCAGCTCACCCACCTCACCGGCGACATCAACCAGCCCGCCTGGTCCCCTGACGGCAAATCCATCGCCTTCCTCTTCGTCGAAAACGCCACCCGCACCGCCGGCGCGCTCGACGCCATGAAGCCCTGGTCCGGCGTCATCGGCGAAGACGGCGTCGAGGTCCAGCGCGTCAGTGCCGTCGACGTCGCCACCGGCAACGACAACTTCGTCACCCCTGCCAACCTCCACGTCTACGAGTTCGACTGGTCTCCAAGCTCGCGCAACATCGCCTTCATCGCCGCCAACCCTCCCGGCGAAAACAACTGGTGGGTCGCCAAGCTCTATAGCGTCGACTTCACACGCAACATCTCCCAAACCAACGGCAACACCCATGACCGAGTAAACGAAGAGCTCCACACCGTCTTCGACCCCGGCACCACCCATTCCGCCCTCCACGGCCTCCAGATCGCCGTCCCGCGCTGGTCGCCTGACGGCTCCCGCATCGCCTTCATCGGCGGCCTCATGTCCGACCAGGGCTCCACCGGCGGGGACGTATGGACCATCGCCTCAAGCGGTAAAGGCGAACCCACTGACATCACGCCCAACATCGACGGCACCCCGTGCTTCGAAACCTGGATCACCGACCACGAGCTCGGCTTCGTCGAAGACCGCAGCGGCCACACCCGCCTCGTCGACTGGAACCCCGACACCAAAAAAGAAATCGGCTCAACCGACCTCGGCGAGGTCTACCTCTCCGGCGGCGAGATTAAGGACGCCATCTCCGTCGCCGGCCGCAGCGGCAGCTCCCAGGAGCCCGTCGCAGCCTTTGTCTTGCGCAGCCCCAACAAACCCGCCGAAATCTATATCCAGACCGGCGCCTACGCCCCGCAACAGCTCACCCACCTCAACGACGCCGTCCAGCTTCACCCGCCCCGCTTCGAATCCATCGAGTGGGAGAACGAAGGCTTCCACGTCCAGGGCTGGCTCACCTTTCCCAAGGACTACGACGCCTCCAAAACGTACCCTCTCATCGTCGAGGTTCATGGCGGTCCTTCGTCCTCTGCCGGCCCGCCCTCCACCGCCAGCGACATGTGGTCCCAGCATGGCTACTTCGTCCTGAATCCCAACCCGCGCGGCTCGTTCGGTCAGGGTGAAAAATTCGTGCAGGCCAACCGCAAGGACTTCGGCTACGGCGATCTCCGCGACATCCTCAAGGGCATGGACACCGTCGAGGCCAAATACCCCATCGACAAGTCCCGCGAAGGCATCACCGGCTGGAGCTACGGCGGCTTCATGACCATGTTCGCCGTCACCCAGACCCACCGCTTCCGCGCCGCCGTCGCCGGCGCCGGTCTCTCCGACTGGCTCAGCTATTACGGCGAAAACTCCATCGACCAGTGGATGATCCCGTTCTTCGGCGCCAGTGTCTATGACGACCCCGCCGTCTACGCCAAATCCTCCGCCATCACCTACATCAAGAACGTCAAGACGCCCACGCTCGTCATCGTCGGCGACCGCGACGGCGAGTGCCCCGCACCGCAATCCTTCGAGTTCTGGCACGCCCTCCGCGATCTCGGCGTTAAAACCGAGCTCGTCGTCTACCCCGACGAAGGGCACGGATTCCGCAACCCAGCCCATATCGCCGACCGCAATGAACGCATGATCAAATGGTTCGCCGACAACATGCCCGCTCCTTCCAGCAGCAACACTCAAACCGCCCAGAAGTAGGTGCGAGACAGTAGAGAGGTAGACAGTAGAGGGCCGGCAGCCGCCGGCCTTCCGCTCTTCTACTGTCTACTGTCCACCCTCTACTGTCTTGCCTCCCGCCCCACTTTTCCCTCGTCCCCCATTTGCCCGCTTTCCCGTCCAACACCTACACTGGAGGCTCGGAGATTCAGCGGGGTCCCCAGCCAACTTGTTGGCTGGGGTGCAAATCAGCGATCCGGCGGTTCAGATTTGACCGTTCACCGCGAGTTCCGGTTGAACGGGGAGGTTCTTAGTGCGGCTGTTTGTCACCAGATCAGTCCGGCGTTGCGTCGGTCTGGCATCTCTGCTTTTCTTCACAGTTCCCTTTGGTCTGTCGGTCATTGGCTGCGGTCACAAGACCGCGCCGCCGGTCTACTGCAACACCAGCACAAACTCCGGTCCCGTCGTTGGCCAGGCCTACGCCATCAGCCTTTCGCCCAACCTTGCCATCGTCGGCGAATCCGTCAACTTCGGTCAGATCGTCTCCGGACTCTCCGCCACCACAACGGATTGCAAGGGCAACAGCGTCTCCGTCAGCAAATACACCTACTCCACCACCGACATGACCATCGCCGACGTCAACCCGTCGACCGGCGCCGTCTGCGGCGGCACGTGGAATCGCCAGTCCGGTAGCGGCATCCCCGACTACACCATCTGCAACCCGCCCGCCACTCCGCCCTCCAATACCGTCGCGTACATCACCGCCAACGCCGACGGCGTGGCCTCCAACACCATCGCGGTCTACGTCCACCCGACTGTCACCGGCGTCCAGCTCGTCACACCTGAGTCGGCCTCGGTTTGCAGTACAACAACGGACCCTACCAGCAACTGCTGCGCCTCCAACAACACCACCACGCAGGAATCGCCAGCGCCCGGATATGACGGCCTCTCCTGCGTCTCGCAGAACATCCGCGTCCAGCTCGCCGGCAAGGTCTACTACGGCGGCTTCACCGACGCCGCGCACAACATCACCTGCCAGGTCGGACACCTCACCTTCGCCGCCCAGGGCGCCTCCAACGTCGTCACCATCGACCAGGCCGGCTTCGCCACCGCCAACCAGCCGGGCTCGGTGAACATCACGGCCACCGTCTCCAACTCCACCACGGCGTCGAACGCCGGCTTCTTCTCCACCTGCCCGCCGGCCAGCATCCAGCTCGCAGCCGTCAATCAAACCGGCACGAACATCAACGTCTCGCTCAACAACGCGCAGCCGCTCACCGCCACGGTCTTCGACACCAATCACAATCCGATCACCGGCATCAGCCTGGAGTTCAACTCCACCACGCCGCAGACCATTTCCGCCTCGTCCGGCTCCATCCTGCCCACCTTCCCCGGCTCGGCCAACATCACCGCCGTCTGCCAGCCCGCGTCCTGCAATCCCTCGCCGCTCAGCCAGGTAGGCTACCTGGGCAACGGGAAGCCGCTCACCTCCAACGCCATCACCGTCAACACCGCGGGCACCAGCGGCACCCTGCTCTACATGGCCTCCACCAGCTCGCAATACGTCGTGCCCTACGACTTCACGCTCAACCAGCAGGGCACTCCTATCAAGCTGCAGTACGTGCCCAACTCCATGGTCATGACCCAGGACGGCTCCACTCTGTACTTCGGCAGTCCGCAGGGCCTGATGACCATCAGCACGGCCGGTAACACTGCCTCGGCTGCCAACCAGGCCAACCCGGGAACCGTTCTCGCCGTCTCCCCTGACGGCACCACCGTCGTCGTCACGGATCCCACCCGTCAGACCGTCTCGCTGGTCGGCAACGGCACAATCGTCACCAGCTACGGAAACGTCATCGGCACCAGCGCCGCATGGTCGCCGGACAGCCAGACCGTCTACATCACCACCAACACCAACACGCTCCTCACACATAACACCTTCAACAACTGGCAGGTCACCCCGACCAACACGCTCTATACCGACGTCGCCGCCACCGTCCCTCACATCGGCGCCTACTTCTCCGGAACTGAAACCGACGGCCGCAGCTACTGCGCCAACACCACCATCCAAACGCCCGGCTCCAACGGTAACCCGCCCACCACGGCCAACGAGTACTATCCGCTCGCCGACCAGAGCTCCGCACAGACCGATCGCCTGGCGGCCACCACCGACGGAAACCACATCCTCGGCGCCACCGTACAGGGCGGAACGCCGGCACTCAACGATCTCAACGTGACCCTTCCTGTCACCACGGCGTGTCCGCAGCCGCCTAACGTCGTTTCGGTCGGCTTCTTCAAGAGCAACTACACCACGCACCCGCTCTCGAGCATCACGGCCACAAAGATTGACGATGTCGTTCCCGCGTCCAATTCGGCGCTCGCCTTCGTCACCTACACCGGCTCCAGCGGCCTGCTCCCCGAGTACATCCCGGCTACCGGCGCGGTTAAGTATCTGCAGCTCGGCAACGGTGCCACCACCGCCACCTCCCCGCTCAGCGGCGTCTTTTCCACCGACAACCTGAACTTCTACGCCGGCGGCTCCGACGGCCAGGTCCACCTGATCTCCATCAACGGGACCACCGCCACCGAAACCGGTGTCCTAAAGCCCGCCCTGCCCCTGGCATCCGGCAGCGGCAACGCCCCGGTCGACCTCATCGCCCAGCACCCGAAGAGGCTGCAGTCCTAAAAGACCACAGGGGCGCGATCCCCGTCGCGCCCCCTGCATCCTCTTGACCCGTCTTCGAAGCAAAAGACGGGCCGCTTGACAAAACATCTCTCCGGAAGGACGCCTTAACCCCGGGCCGTCGCCTTTCCGCAACCTGAAGTCCAGACCTAAAGTCTCTGGATCGAAGACTTTGCGCAAAAACAGGGGGGAGGGGGGGTACCTACCCTTTCAACCTCTCCTCAAGCAATTCCCGGCCGATCGCATCGAGCACACCATTCAAAAATTGCAGGCTCTCCGGCGCTGCATACCGCTTGGCAATCTCCAGCGTCTCGTTGATCACGATCGGCGCCGGAGTGTTCGGATACCCCAGCATCTCGGCCACCGCTGCCCGCAGCAGGTTCCTGTCCACCGCCGGCATCCGCTCCAGCCGCCAGTTCTTGGCATGCTTCTGAATCAGCTTGTCGACCTCGTCCTCGCGCCTTGTTGCCAGCCGGTGAAGGTCGTCGGCAAAGCCTCTGGTCTCGTCGTCGACATCATCACGAGAGGCCCAGAACAGGCTCTCCACCTCCTCCGGCTTCTGCTTGCCGAGGTCTCCCTGGAAGAGCATCTGCATGGCCAGCTCGCGGCTTTTGCGGCGCGTTCCCATCAGCGTCCCGCTTCCGTCTCATGGCCTTGCAGCCGCGCGCCCAGCTTCTCGCCCAGCGACGCCATCTCGATCGCCGCAACGCCAGCCTCGAAGCCCTTGTTGCCGGCCTTCAGCCCCGCCCGGTCCAGCGCCTGCTCCAGCGTCTCGCAGGTCAGCACGCCAAACGCGTGCGGCACCCCGGTCTCCTGCTGCGACTGCCCAATCCCCCGCGCCACCTCGGTGTAGATCGCCTCATAGTGCGCCGTCTCCCCGCGCAGCAGCACGCCCAGCGTGATGATCGCCGCAAAGCGCCTGGACTCGGCCAGCGTGCGCGCCGCGGCCGGAATCTCCCACGCCCCCGGCACCCGCACAATCTCAATCAGCCTCGACTCCGCCCCGGAGCGCAGCAGCGCGTCCAGCGCGCCCTGCAGCAGACGATCCGTAATCACTGCATTCCAGCGCGCGACGACGATTGCGAAGCGTTTGCCTTCGGCCGAGAGATCGCCTTCAATCGCAATTGGCCGGCCACGCAGCGGGTTCTCGGATTGCCAGAAGCCGACCTTCAGCCCGGGAGCGAGGTCGGCGGTAAACAGCCGCGAATTCCAGTGCGTCGCTGCGGGTGCAGTGAGACGAACCACGGCCTCTTCGGTGCGGAAGTTCGCCGCCATCCAGGCGCGCACAACCGCATACACGGCGTCGAGCTGCGTCGTTTCGATCAGGATTGGCGGAACAGCAGGCGCGCGGCCGGCGACCAACTCCAGGTTGCCGAGGGGCGCGAGGAACGCTGCGCCCTTGCCGCTATCGTCCGCCCATCCCTTGCCCTCTTCAAAGCCGAGCGAACGGAACAGGCTGCCCAGCTTCGCATAGGCGTCCTCCGACGCAACCGGCGCGATGCTGGTGATTCCCTTGATCATGGGAACGATTGTATCGTCAGGTGATTAGCAAGCTAGCAAGTTAGCGAGTCAGCAAGTCAGCGGAGAGGGCATGCAGGACGAATCAAAGGCTGAGACCAGACTGCGGGTAAAACGCGAAGGCGCAATCGCAACCGTGACGCTCGATCGTCCAGAAGTCTTGCACGCGCTCGACGCGGTGATGTTTGACGAGCTGGAGCGTGCCTTCGCCGAGCTGAGCAAAGACGCGAGCGTGACGGTGATTTTGCTCACCGGTTCCGGCGAACGCGCCTTCGCTGCCGGCGCAGACATCCGCGCACTCACGCAGACCGGTGCCGCATCAGGCCGCGCAGCCTCGGAACGTGGACAGCAGGTCTTTCTCCAGATCGAGCGCTGCGGAAAGCCTGTGATCGCGTGCGTGAACGGAGTCGCACTGGGCGGAGGATGTGAGCTTGCTTTGGCATGCACCTTCCGCATCGCCACCGAGGGCGCGAAGCTTGGACTGCCGGAGCTGAAGCTAGGGCTGATTCCAGGCTACGGCGGAACGCAACGGCTCCCTCGGTTGATCGGCAGAAGCGCGGCGCTGCGGCTGATGCTCACCGGAACCGCTGTTGACGCCACCGAAGCCTTGCGGCTTGGTCTGGTGGATGAAGTCGTCGCGGCGGGCGAGCTGATGAATCGCGCGCAGGCGGTTGCTGAGTCCATCGCCGCGATGGCGCCGTTGGCGATCGCCGCCGTGATGCAGGCGGTTGCGCGCGGCGAAGGTCTGGCCATTCAGGATGCGTTGAATGTGGAAGCGGAAATCTTTGGAAACTTGTGTGGAACTGCCGACAAACGCGAGGGGCTGGCAGCATTTCTCGAAAAACGAGCACCCAAATGGACGGGGAAATAGGCCAATATACGCTGCTATTCTTAACTCGTGACCCGCTGCAGTCTCCCGCTCGTTTCCTGTCTCGTTCTGGCTCCGCTCCTCACGGTGTTTTATGGCTGTCACAGCCACACGTTCAGTGAAGACGCGGAGCAGGCGCGCGCCGAGCGCAATGCCGAACAGGACAGCGCGCGCCAGCAGCTGGACATGATTCCACCGCCTTCCAAAAGCCGCTTTATGGCCATCCACACCGCGGAGTCGTGGGAGAATCCGTCGATCACGGTCGAGCCCGGAATGCTGGAGCTGCGCGTCACCGTCGCCGACCCAACCCCGCAGCTCGGCAGTGGTGGCATGCTGCGGCCAGTCGCGGCGCGCCAGCAGGAGCTGAACATCTCACTCGACAAGCTGGATGAGGCGGTGAGCTCGATTCCCGAGAGCGCCTGGCCGTATGGCCGGGTGGTGTCGGTGGAAGAGCCCACGAATACTCCAGCCAAGGCCGAGCCGCAGGTTCGGCGCAACCTGGAGGTCACGGTGCGCGAGCTGAACGACCTTGGCATCGTCGTCTACGACGTCCGCGACGGAATCGTCCGTTAGCCGATGAGTCCTGAGCGCAGATCCAAAGGACGAGCGCCCCGGAAAGGCTTTGCATTCGATCAACTGACAGTCGAACGCGATAAACGAAGGCTGCTGCGAGACGCAATGCGGCCGAACGAGCCGCGCGACATCGCCTTTCGGCGCATGATCCTCTCCATTCCTGCGGGGAAGGTCAGCACTTACGGCGGGGTTGCTGCGGCCGCCGGTCACCCACGCTACCATCGTGCCGTCGCCCGGTTATTACGCACGGAGGACGTCGATCAGTTGCCATGGCATCGGGTGGTAGGCGCGGGCGGCCACATCAAGCTGCGTGGTGTTGCGGCTCACGAACAACGAGCGCGCCTCGAATTGGAAGGCGTGGAGTTCAGCGGGAGCCATGTGGACATGGAGAGGTTTGAGCATCCGCTCAGGCCGTGGGACGTCTACAGATGACTGGGCGACGCGTCATGCACTGAAATAACTCAAAAACTTTCTCTCAATTCTCCTGAATGTGCGCTTGACATATTCCTAAATAGGAATATATTCAAAATCCATGACGCGCAGAGCCCATCCGACCGATGTCTTCAGCGCAATCGCCGAACCACGGCGGCGCGAGGTGATCGCGGTGCTGTCTGACGGCCAGGAGTACGCGGTCAACGAGATCGTCGTGCGCATGAAGGTGGGCCAGCCTGCAGTGTCCAAGCACCTCGGCGCACTGCGCAAGGCCGGGGTGGTCACGGTGGTCAAGCGCGGACAGCACCGCATGTACCGCCTGAACGCGGAGGGCCTCAAGCCCGTGCACGAGTGGGTGAAGGTCTTCGAACGCTACTGGACACACCAGGTCGATCAGATCAAGCAGCGTGCCGAGCGGAAGGCGCTAGACCGAATGGTTCGCGTGGATGATGACACAAAACAAAACGAGGAGGAGTAATGGCAGCCACAGTAAAAGAGGGCGTTCTGCAGGCCTTCGAGATCATCAAGGAAGAGGAGATCGCGGCCCCGATCGAGATCGTGTTCGAGACAATTCTGGAGCAGATGGGCCCCTTGAACTCCACCCCCGAAAAACCCATGCCGATGGTGCTGGAGGCCTGGCCGGGAGGGCGCTGGTATCGCGACCTGGGCGACAACACCGGCCACTTCTGGGGCACGGTGCAGGCCATTAAGACTCCGTCGCTGCTCGAAATCTCAGGGCCGCTCTTCATGTCCAGCCCCGCGGTTTCGAATCTTCAATATCGTCTGACGGAAGAAAACGGTGCGACGCACATGCGGTTCGTGCACCGCGCGATGGGCTGGATCGGAGAGAACGAACGTCGCGTAGACGCTGGCTGGAGCGAGTTGATCGGGCGTATCCGGATGGCAGCGGCGGAGCGAGCGAGGAGGTAGTCATGTGTCCGTTCTGCATCGGCACGGCATTGTGGATCGCGGCAGGTGCGGTTTCGGCGGGCGGCGTTTCCGCGCTGGCCGTCACGAAATTGTTCAACAAAAAAGCGCAGCAGCAGCAAGAGGGAGGAAGCAATGACGGGCAATCGGCATAGTAATGAGCAGATCGCAGCGATGAAGAAGCCTCCGGTGGTGTCCGCGGAGGAATGGCAGAAGGCCTGGCAGGAAATGCTGGTGAAAGAGAAGGAGCTGACCCGCGCGCGCGACGCGATGGCTGCGGCGCGGCGGCGCATGCCGTGGCTCGCGATCGAGAAGGAGTACGTCTTCGAAGGACCGCAGGGGAAGGTTTCGCTGCTCGATCTCTTTGAAGGCCGGCGGCAGCTGGTGCTCTATCGCGCCTTCTATGATTCGAACGTCTACGGCTGGCCAGACCATGCGTGCGTCGGGTGCTCGCTGGGCGCGGACCAGGTCTCACATCTCTCCCACCTGCATGCGCGCGATACGACGCTGGCCTACGCGTCGCGGGGATCGCAGGAGAACATTGCACGCCTGAAACAGCGCATGGGCTGGGAAAAGATTCCCTGGTACACCATCACCGATGACTTCGATAAGGATTTCGGCGTTGACCTGTGGCACGGACACAACGTCTTCTTCCGCGACGAGAACGACAGGATCTTCCGCACGTACTTCATCAACAATCGCGGCGACGAAGCGATGGGCAGCGTGTGGAGCTACCTGGATGTGACGCCGCTGGGACGACAGGAAGACTGGGAGGACTCGCCGGAGGGATACCCGAAGACGGAGCGCTACAAGTGGTGGCGGTGGCACGATGCCTATGGCAAAGACGACGCAGGGTTAACGCGCACGATCGAGAAAGGCATGGAGGCGCTGAACTTGTAGGTTCGCCAGCGGCCGGCCGTGCGAGGCCAGGTCTGCCGCGCCGGCGCAATCGATCGCTGTCAGAGTTGCGGTCTAACTTGTTGAAGGGGAAGTTGGTGGACCTGATCGGGATCGAACCGATGACCTCTTCCATGCCATGGAAGCGCGCTCCCAGCTGCGCCACAGGCCCACTCTTGAGGACTGCTTCATTGTCGCCCGAGCCTCTGGCTGGCGTCAAACGAAGCGTTAATCATTTCGGCTTCGGAACAACCTTGATTTGAAAGATGAGCGGCCACTGCTTGCCGGTCACAAAGAGACGGTCGTGCTGCGCGTCGTAGGCGATGCCGTTGAGCACTGCCTCCGGGCCGCCCTGCAGCATGGGCGAGAGAATGCCGGTGAGATCGATCCAGTCGATGACGTGTCCGTCGGCTGGCGAGATCCGCGCGATCCGGTTGCTGTGCCAGACGTTCGCGTAGATCTCGCCCTTGATGTATTCGAGCTCGTTGAGCTGATTCACCGGCTGGCCGGCGTCGGTTACATTCAGGCTGCGTGTCACCGCGAAGGTTGCGGGATCGCGAAAGCGGAGTGTTGAGCTTCCGTCGCTGGTGATGATCTCTTTTGCGGTGCGCGTCATTCCCCAGCCTTCGCCGGAATAGTGGAAGGTGCGGACTGGCTGGAAGGTCGCGCGGTCGTAAACGAAGCCGACCTGCGTCTGCCATGTCCACTCGTAGAGGTACGGTCCCCAGTCGATGATCCCTTCGCCGAAGTACTGCGGGGACAGTTCATGCTGGCGAACGACGCGTCCGGTTGCGGGATCGATGGCCAGGATGGCCGATTGGCCTTCAAGGCCGGTGCCTTCATAGAACAGGCCGTCAAGGTAGAAGAAGCCCTCGGTGTAGCTGGAGGTTGAGTGCGGGAACGTGGCGATGACCTTGTACCCACGTACGGGCGTGGCCGCAAAGGCGATGCTTGAGATCGGGCAGCAGAGAGAGAGGAAAACGACGCGAAGGCGGGAGACTCTCACCCCTTCAAAGTACCTTGAGCTGAGGGCGTAAGTTCTTGCACAGCTTTGCACTGGACGAGGAACATTAGCTTTGTGCGCGGTGTCTAAGCAGGCAGAGTGGGCGAGCACTCTGCCGCCGGCGGCGCAGTTCCCTTCCCGCTCAAGCTGAGACCCGATGGCCGCGCGACCGTGCGGTACGGCCGTCTAAACCAAAGGGTCTCTGGACAGTTGTTGTGCGGAGGGCCTAGTTTAAAGGGCACTCGAATTGGGGACGCCAATGCGAGCAGGGACTGCGATGAGCGATCTGGCCAGCGCGATCGGGATGCGGGCGGAGGAGCAGGAGCTCGTGCGCGAGCTGAAGAGCGGCTCCGAGCCGGCGTTCGCGTTGCTGATTGCCCAGTACAGCCAGCCCAT
This sequence comes from Acidobacteriaceae bacterium, assembly GCA_035651235.1. GTDB lineage: Bacteria > Acidobacteriota > Terriglobia > Terriglobales > Acidobacteriaceae > Granulicella. Next base: position 213,388 of record DASRGC010000020.1, on the reverse strand, counting down.
TTACTCACTGATTGCGCGGAGTTTGCGCGACCCCTCGGAGGCCGCGGACGTGACCCAGGAGGTCTTCGTCAAGGTCTTCCGGAGCATTCGAGGGTTCCATGGCGACGCCAGCCTGCGGACGTGGATCTACCGCATTGCCCTGCATGAGACCAGCAACCAGCGGAGGTGGTGGAACCGCCACAAACGGCAGGAGCTGGCGATCGACGCGCCGATTGAGAACGAAGAGGGCGAGTGCACCTGTATGGCCGAGACTCTGGCGGCGTGCGACGCGTCTCCCTTTGAGCTGTTCTTGCGGACCGAGACCCGGCAGAGAGTGGAAGCCGCGCTCAGGTTGCTTCCGGCTGCGTATCGCGAGGTAGTTGTATTGCGCGAGATCGAGGGCTTTGGCTATGAAGAGATTGCCGAGATCCTGAATGTGAACCTCGGAACAGTGAAGAGCCGACTGACGCGCGGACGGGCGGCGCTTCGTGAATCTTTGAAAAAGAATGACTTGGAACGCGCTCTACATACCGGTTCCACAGCTGTGGCGGATACACTAGAAGCGGTGATCTGATGGCTTCGCAGCACGAACTCGAACAGCAGATGCAGCCCGAAAGGGAGTGCGTGGCCGCCCAGGCTGCGTTCTCGTCGTATCTGGACGGCGCGCTGAGCGGTGTGGAGATGGGCCGGATCGCGGATCATCTCCAGGGATGTGTGCCGTGCGCGGCGGAGTTCGAAGGCTGGCGGGCGATGCAGACGGCGCTGGCGGACATGGGTCCGGCGAGGCCGCCGCAACGGCTGCAGCAGCAGATCAAAACGGCTCTCGGCGAGGAACGGGAGCGTGGGAGCAATCTGCCTCTTTCAGGACGAGTTGCGCTGACCTGGCGGTCATCGGTCGCGCCGCTAGCGGTCCAGACCGCAGGCGGGATGGCCGCGGCGGTCCTGCTGGCGGCGGGGCTGTTCCGGCTGTTTGGCCCGGGAGTAGCCGTGCAGGCGAATGATGACGGGATGGCGCAGGTGATCGCACCCCATTACCTGTACTCGCAGGTGCCTCCGACGGCCGTAGAGACGGGACGCGATGTGCCGGTTCTGATTGATGCGAAGGTAGATACGCAGGGCCGAGTGTACGACTACACGATCCTGGAAGGGCCGGCGGACCCCTCCGTGCAGCTGCAGGTGGAGCAGAATCTGCTCTCGAGCGTGTTCAAGCCGGCGACGGTGTTTGGCGTGCCGGTGGATGGGCACGTGATGGTGACCTATACGGGCGTTTCGGTTCACGCATACCCGCACGCGCTGCGGAGCTAGTCGGCGGTTTGCCGCGCGATGTGCGGCTTCCATAGACTAGGTGGGTGCGTCGAATCGGTACGGTGCCCCTCTTGAATCGCCTGTTTCAATCAACCTGCATTGTGGCTCTCAGCCTGGCGCTGGTGTGCCCTGCTGGCCTTGCGCAGAGCTCGTCTTCCTCGTCCTCCGCGCCTCCGGGCGTGCAGGCCATCGACAACTCGAACCCTGCGGCGCGGCCCAGAGCGGCGCAGATTGAGCCTGGCGGCGCGGCAGTAACGCTGGAGACCAGCGAGCCGCTGTTTCAGATGGCGGCGGCGCTGAACGCGTGCGGCTACGATGCGGATCTGGATCACTCCGCGCCGGTGCGGGCCGAGGTGCGCGCGGACATGAACGCGGCCTTGCAGCAGTCGGAAGATGCGCGCAAGAGCCGGGACGCACTGTGCGAGTACATTACGCAGCATCGGCTGTCGGACAGTGGTCTGGCTGTAGGGCAATATGTGTCACTGGCGCTGTATCTCTCGCCCGCGCCAGACCTGACGCCAAACGTGGATGAGACGGATTTGCCGCCACAGGCCGCGCAGGTGGTGAACGTGCTGCCGCTGCTGCGTGCGTTCGCCGGGCAGGTGAATCTGCACTACATCTGGGTGCACCATCGCGCGGAATACGAGGCGCTGGCGGCGCGGGTGCACGACCCGATGGTGAAGATGATCCTGAACACGAACATCTATCTGCACCAGCCGGTCTCCAGCTACGACGGGCGGCGGTTCCTTGTGCTGCTGGAGCCCATGCTGTCGCCGGCCCTGACGAACGCACGCATCTACGGCATGGATTACATCATCGTGATGTCGCCGGATAACAGTGCAGGTGATCCGGTGCGGATGAACGAGATCCGGCACATCTACCTGCACTATGTGGTCGAGCCGATGGTGTACAGCCGCGGCTCGGCGATGGAACGCATTCAGCCGGTGCTGCGCGGCGTGCAGGATGCGCCGATCGAGTTCACGTACAAGAGCGATGCCGTGGCCCTGATTACCGAGTGCCTGATCAAGGCCATCGAGGCCAAGATGTATGTGATCGATTCGCCGGCTCCGGTGAAGCCAAAGGGGGCGGTAGGACGCGCGGAGACAGACCGCTACGAGGCGCAGAGGGTCGTCTACGACCGGGCGAATGCTCTGGCGCGGCAGCGGCTGGTGGATACAGATGAGTCGCAAGGGTGGGTGCTGACCGGGTACTTTTACCAGGCGCTTGGCGTGATGGAGCACAACGGCGACGGGCTGCGCGATGAGATTGCCCCGATGATCTACGGCATGGATGTGGACCGGGAGCGGAAGCATGCCGAGCAGATTGTTTTTGTGAAGGAGGCTCCGGCGGACCCGCTGAGCCGCGGAGGCACGCGCCCGCATAAGCCGCAGGGCATGGAACTGGCAGAGATCGATCTGGCGAAAGGCGATGTCGACGACGCGGCGGACCTGGCGGGCAAGGCCATGCAGGACCCCAAAGCCGATCACGGGGCGGCGCAGTATCTGCTGGCAAGGGTCGACCTGATCCACGGGAATGCTGACGAGGCGAAGGCGGGATTCGAGAAGACCCTGACGCTGACCAGGGATCCGCGGACGCTGGCTTGGAGCCACATCTACCTGGGCCGGCTGTACGACACGATGGCAACTCCGGACCGGGAGCACGCGGTGGCTGAGTACCAGGCAGCGCTGGAGGTTCGGGACGGCCGGCCGGACACCCGGCAGGCGGCCGAGGCCGGGCTGAAGAAACCCTTTGCTCTCCCCCGGCGGGATCCGCAGCCGGATCAGAGCGATGACTCGAACTTCGACCCGACTGGCAAGGCCCAGAAAGAAGCTTACAAGCCGGATGCTCCCAAATAGGCGGCGCAGGTTGTGGGAGGGTTCGCCCACCTTCGTTGGAGCAACATCCCCCGCGCCAGCCGCGTAAACTAGAGCAGCAGGCCTATGGGTACCCAGCGGAGCAAATCGGTGCCATCGGGCACCTCACAAGCGGCTCAACCCGCTCCGGAGCGGCGCACGCGTGCGTCTGCGGCAAGTGGCAACGCTTCCCGCGCGGCGCTGGAGCAAATCCTGGGCTACAAGTTCACGAAGCCGGGGTTGCTGAAACTGGCGCTCACGCACCGCTCTCACCCCTACGAGGCCAGAACGGATCCGGCCGACATTGCAGCGCACGAGACGAAGAATGCTCCCGGAACCGACAATGAGCAGTTGGAGTTCGTGGGCGATGCGGTGCTGGGTCTGGCGGTGACGGAGCTGTTGTACCAGCGTTTCCCGGATCGCAGCGAAGGCGAGCTGACGCGGATGCGCGCGAGCCTCGTGAGCAGGCAGCGGATGGCCAAGCTGGGCGGCGAGCTGGGCCTTGACGAACATCTGCTGGTAGGCCGCAGCGCGGAGCAGAATGGAGCTCGACGGAAGCCGGCGCTGCTGGCCAACGCCGCGGAGGCGGTGATGGCGGCGATCTATCTCGACGCAAACGCCGCGGGCAAGGACGGATTTCGCGAGGTACGGCGGCTGGTCGAGCAGAACCTTGTGAAACCTGAGCTGGCCTCCATGGAGGCCGCCCTGAAGAGGGATGGAGGCCGCGGCGCGCTGCGTGATGCCAAGACGCTGCTGCAGGAGCGCGTTCAGGCTCATGGCGCAGGACGCTTGCGCTATGCCGACACGGAGCAGACCGGGCCGGCACACCAGCGGCGCTTCAAGGTAGAGGCGCGCATCGAAGGACCAGGGGACGCGATTTCCATACTGGCCTCAGCCGAGGGCGCGAGCAAGAAAGAGGCGCAGCAGAAGGCCGCCGAGCTGGCGCTGAAGCACTGGAAAGAGCCGCAGGATTCGGAGAGCAAGCAGAGCGAGGACGCAGCATGACGCCGCTTTCCATACTCGCCGTCGATGCAGCGCAGATAGAGCGCGCGGAGCAGCTTGAGCTTGCGGAAGGGCTGCGTGCGGCGCGCGCGATGCCTGCTTCCGCTCTTCCGGGCTCGAAGGCGGAGCACGGTTTGCTGGCGACGCTGCGGTCGCTGTGCGAGTTCCTGGTGATTGCGCTGTTTGCGCTGACGTTCATTCTGCAGCCGTTCCGGATTCCCTCGGAATCGATGGTGCCGACACTTCGTGTGGGCGACTTCCTGATGGTCGATAAGCAGTCATATGAGCCGGAGGGCGCGCTGTCATGGCTGCTGCCGCCGTCGAGCATTCATCGCGGCGATCTCGTCGTGTTCCACTACCCCGTCGATCCCTCGATGCATCTCGTGAAGCGGGTCGTGGCGGTGCCGGGAGATCGTGTGCGGCTGAAGCATGGACGTGTGTGGATCAACGGCGAGCCGGTCAACGAACCGTACGCGTTCTATTCCCCCGCAGCGGTGGATGATTTTCGCGACAATTTCCCGTCCTTGCGGCAGGCTGATCCGAGCCTGGATCCGAACTGGTGGATGCGGTTGCGTCGCAGCATCGTGGACGGCGAGATCACAGTGCCGAAGGGGCAACTCTTCGTGCTTGGCGACAACCGCAACGACAGCGAGGACAGCCGCTACTGGGGCTTCGTGCCGGAGAGCGATGTTGTCGGCCGGCCGTTCGTCGTTTACTTCTCGATCATCCCCACCGATGACGATAGTGCTCCGCCGACGCTGCGCGCGCGGCTGCGGACGGCGCTGAGCTTCCATGTCCTTCGGTAAGGGGTTCCGCACACTGCGGTAACGCACTCCTAAGCAGCCAACGGGGTACACTGGCAGAACCACGGTGGCGTGGCAGGAGAGCGACGATTTTGACCAGAGTTGCAGACAGTGCCGCTGAGACGCGTGCCTCGGCCGACCGCAGCGAGGAGGCCGTAATCAAGGCGAATACGGCTGCCGGGCGTCCAGCGGACGCGGAGATCAAGGAGACGCCGCTCGAAGCGCTTGCCTCCATCTGCTCCGTGCTGGTGGTCGGGCTCTTCATCATGGGGTTCATCTTCCAGAACTTCGTGATCCCCTCGGGCTCGATGGAGAAGACGCTGCTGATCGGCGACCACGTGGTGGTTGACCGGATAACGCTCGCGCCGCCGACATCCTGGGCGCCGTTTGTGCACTATCGGCCGGTGAAGCGTGGCGACATCATCGTGTTCCTGAAGCCAAATCCTGAGACTCCAGATCTGATCCTGGTCAAGCGCGCAGTTGGAATTCCGGGCGACCGCATTCATCTGCGTCATGGCGTGCTCTACATCAACGGGGTGGCACAAAACGAGCCCTATGCGAGGATGCCGAGCGATAACGACGGCGATTTCGAAGACGCGTATCAGCCGTATCGTGATGATTTTCCCGCCATTGCGCCGCCGCCGGATATCCAGGTTACGGATCTGTGGCGCGTAGACCTGCCGACGCACATCCAGGGCGACGATCTCGTCGTTCCGCCGGGCAAGATCTTCGCGATGGGCGATAACCGCACCGAGAGCCTCGATAGCCGCTTCTGGGGCTTCGTCCCGATGGAGAACATCATGGGACGGCCGATGTTTGTTTATTGGTCGTTCCAGACTCCGGCCGATCAGGAAGACAAGACCAGTCTGAGTGACCGGCTCGCGTTCATGGTGCATGTTGTGACGCACTTCTTCACCGGAACGCGCTGGAGCCGGACCTTCCACGTCGTTCGATGACCGTTGAATGAGCCATGGTGCCGTCGTTACGACGGCACGCGAGCCTGCGTCACATGATTGAACTCGAAGACAGCGACCGCATGGAACTCAACGAGCAGAGAATGGGGCACGCACGACGCCGGCGGCGTGTGATGACAGCTACGGCGGTCGTGCTGGTTTTGCTGCTGCTCGCCATCGCTCCGCCGCTGTTCAACGTGGGCCGCTATCAGCGGCGCATCGTGACAAGCATGAGTGAGAGCCTGGGCCGCCCAGTGCATCTCGATAAGGTCAGACTGCACCTGCTGCCGATTCCCGGATTCACCCTCGATAACTTCGTGGTCAGCGAAGATCCGGCATTCGGTAATGAGCCGACGATTCGGGCCAACGAGGTTGTCGCGACACTTCGCGTGAGCTCGCTGTGGCAGCGGCGTGTGGAGTTCTCGCGTGTGAAGTTCGTGAATCCCAGCGTGAATCTCGTGCGCAGCGCGGATGGCCGCTGGAATCTCGAAGGTGTGCTGTTGCGCGCCTCGCAGGTGAATACCGCTCCTACGGCGCAGCAGCGCCCCGGTCCGGCGCCGCGCTTTCCCTACATCGAGGCGACGGGCGGCCGCATCAACCTCAAGCTCGGACAGGAGAAGATGCCGTTCTCATTGACCGATGCGGACTTCGCACTGTGGCTTCCTTCGCCGCAGACTTGGCGCGTGCGACTTGAGGGCAAGCCGTCGCGCACTGATTCAAACATCGGTGATCCGGGCACGGTGCGACTGGATGGATCGCTGCAGCGCGCCGCGCGCATGCAGGATGTTCCGGTGAATCTGCATGCAAGCTGGTACGACGCTCCACTGGGCGAAGCAAGTCGACTGGTGTCCGGCAGCGATCGCGAGTGGCGCGGCACGCTGCATTCCGACTTATGGCTGCAAGGGCCGCTGGCGGCGGCGGCGTTGAAGGCGAAGATCACACTGGTGGATCTGCGCCGCGCGGATTTCGTGCCGGTGCATTCCCTTGATGAGTCGATAAGCTGCACCAGCAGCGCCAATGTTCCTGGGGCGCGGTTGTCGAACCTTGCATGCGAGGTGCCCACCGCAGGACCGCAGCCGCTGGAGATCGCCGCACCTCAGATCGACCTGACGCAGCCGGAAGCGCAGGCGACCGCGCAGGCGCAGAAGCTTCCGCTGGAGTGGGTCTTCGGCTGGATGCGGTTGTTCTCCGCGCGCATTCCCTCTGAGCCGGGAGTGCAGGGAACAATCGATGCCGACCTCGTGCACCTTGCGCAAACGCCGTTGACGAATTGGGATGGCACGGTCACTTTGACCATGCCCGTTCAGTCGCGCCGGGCGAATGGGGAAATCGTCCCCACGAAAGGCGAGACCGAACTGCCATCGCAGACGTTTGAGGCGACACTCAGCTCGTCAGGCGATGGATGGACTGCGTCGCTGCAGCCGACGCCTCTGCGGCTTGGCCCGGGCGCCGATCTAACGTTGAGCGGGCAAGCCTCGCCGACAGGCTATAGCTTTACGGTTTCAGGCGACGCGAGCGAAGCGCAGTTGGCGAGCATTACGCATGCGCTGCCACAGGTTGCCGACAGCACCGGGCTCGTACTTACAACGAACTCGACGATTACAGCCGATGTGATTCATCCGATCGCACTCTCGTGCACGCGCGTGCTGAGCGGAGGACAGGTGTGCAGCGCGCCAGCGCCACCGCCGCGCCGTCCGGCACGACGCAACGTTCGGCTCCGCCGCTAGCGCTACTCCTGATGAAGTGCCACGGTCCGCGTGTGGGTACTTGCGCCCGCCTCCGGTACGCTTCCGTCGTTCAGTACGACTTCCGTCGGCGGATTTTGCATGATGACGCGCTCGGTCGCGTTGGAAAGCCCTGGCACCCGAATCCGCTTGGTCGTAGCGAACTCTCCGGAGTGAACGACGAGCGGAACCTCAGCCGCTGCTGGGCCGGCATTGTGCACGGTGACAGCGACGAGCCAGCCTTTATCATGGCCCGCACCCGCAGGAAGCTCGCGCGGGGCCACCTCAACGATGCTCAGCGCAGGCAGTCCGCGGTCGTGGAAGACCCAGTCGTTGAAGAACCAGGCGAGATCTTTCCCGCTTGTCTTCTCGATCAGTGCCTCAAACTTCTCCGTCTGAACTTCGGCGGAGTCATGGCTCGCCGGCTGCGTGCGCCAAGCGGTCAGCGCGAGTTGCAGCGGCTGCTCGCCGACGATATCTCGCAGCATCCACCACACCGCTGCCGCCTTGCGGCGGTAGAAGAGCTCGTCGTAGGCGGCGATCAGCGGCTGGCCCACGGTGGCGCTCTGGTTGCTCGAAGAACTAGCTGACTCGCCTGCGGCGTTCGCGACGGAGTCCGTGAGCGTGTCGGCTGAGGCAACCTGTTGCATCATCGCGTCGAGCTGCTTCACAGCCTCATCGCGTCCATGCTCACGCTCAATCCAGAGCAGTGAGAAAAATTCGGCGAGGCCCTCGTCCATCCACGGCTGCCCCGTCTGTATCCAGGCGTGGGTCAGGCTGTGCGCAAGCAGCGGAGCCGAGGTCGATCCGGCCAGCGTTCCGACCGGCGCAACCAGCAGTGGTCCATCTTCGAACGGTTGCCCGGCATGATCGATAATGGTCAGCGCTGTCAGCGGATGTGGCCCCAGCCACTGCTGGATTAATGCCGCCACGCGCTCTGCGGAGTCAGCTAAAAGCGGAAGTGCGCCATCATCCGTGCTCTCCACGGCGAGCATTGGGGCTCCACTCGCGCTGGATGAACTCGTGCTCGAAGAAGGCGCGGGTATCGGAGCGAGCATCGTCTCCGGTTGCGCGAGGACGAACAGACTCAGCGGCCGCACGCCGATCGGCTCGGCCGGAAATGTCGTGGTCGCGATGCCGCTGCCGTAGGCCACTGGAGCATCCTGGTTGTCATGCAGCGCCTTCAGCGGCCGACGATGCCCGCAGAAGTAAGCGGCCGTCGGCGCTTCGCCGCCGAACTCGACACTCAGACGCAGGCTCACGGGCGTATCCGCGTGCTTCAGACGCTCGCGTCCGATTGCCGGCACGAGACTTCCGTCCTGCAGAAAAAGTTGCGGCGCGGCTATGGGAAACCAGAGCACATTGCCAAAGCCGCGCAGAGCTGTCGCGTCGGGCGTAATGGCGTCCCAGTCCGTCTGGAGGGCCTGCGCAGAAGACGCTCCGAGCCGTTCCAGCCGCCCACCGTTCGCCACGATCGTGCCGGAGTAAAACGCGTCCACTGCAACACTCTCGCCGGGCGCAAGCGGCTTTGGCAGCGTGACGATCAGCTCACGCGCGCGGCCGGTGTGGTCGGCGTCCGTGTCGAGCAGATGCTGCGCCACCGGCAGCGCGCTTCCCTGCACCGAGACACTCTGCCACGTCAGAGTCGACGAAATCTGCAGCGCAAGGCGCGGCAGCGGATTCTGCCTTGTATTCCGGATCATCATCTTCGCGCGGCCGGTGAGCTGCGAGTTCGCCGGCACAATGCGAATGTCAAGGTCGTAGCGGGTGATGCGAATCGCCGAGCGGTCGGCGTCCGTAAGCTGCGGCGTAGCGCTCGATGGCGCCTGCTGGTCAGTTTCGGGGGCCTGCGGCTGTTGCTGATCCGAACTGGCCGCGGCGTCGCCGTGGCTCTGGTAGAGCACCTCGCCATGCGGCGTGGCTGGCTGCTGCTGCGCTGGAGGCGCAGGAGTTGGTTGTTGTGGCGGAGAGCCCTGAGCGCCAAGTTGCGAGGAGAGCAGGCCTGCGCACACAAGCAAAACGGTGCCGGATACCCGGCGATAGTTCAAATTCACGATCCCAAACCTTTGCGAGGCCCCTGCATCCTGGAGTCCAGCCGTTTGGACTCCGCCGCAGCCGGAACAGCACCAGCGCGTCGCTGCCGCATCGCCTCGTACATCACCACGGCTCCGGCAACCGAGACGTTCAACGAACTCACACTTCCGGCCATCGGGATGCGCAGCAGAAAGTCGCAGGTCTTCTTCACGAGATCATGCAGGCCCGCGCCCTCGCGACCGAGCACGAGGCAACAGTCCTGGCGCAGGTCAAACTCCGTGTAATCGGGCGTTCCGCGCTCATCCAGCCCGACAATCCAGATGTTTTGCTTTTTCATCTGCTCGAGTGCGCGCGTCATATTCGTCACCCGCGCGATGCGCACATGCTCCGACGCGCCCGCCGAGCTCTTCGCCGCAACCGCGCTCAGCGGAGCCGTCCGGCGCTCCGGCAGGATGACTCCGGTAACCCCCGCGCCGTCAGCCGAGCGTAACAAGGCACCGAGGTTGTGCGGGTCCTCAACGCCATCGAGCGCCAAGAAGAACCTGCGCCCGGACGGATCGGGCGCTGCTTGGAGCAGGTCCTCGAGGTCCAGCAGGCGGCGTTCGCGGATAAAGGCGACCACTCCCTGGTGCATCTCGGTGCGCACGTGCCGGGACAGCTCTTCGCGCGGCTCCGCGGTCACGCGCACGCCCGCCGCCCGCGCCTCTTCCAGCAGCCGGGCCAGCCGGGCATCGCGGCGGCCTTCACGCTCGCGGGCGACCGAAATGTGGTCCACTGCCCCGGGACGGGCGCGCAGCGCTTCCTCCACCGGGTGCAGACCGTACAGAACCTCCATCCCTCCAGTGTACGGAACCCGGCGCAAATTCGGACCCCATCCGGCTTGCTGGCTGCGGTGGAAGCGGGGCCCTCGCCCAGCTTCCCGGCTGCGGTGAAAAAGCTCCGAAATCGGCGAAAAACCACTTTCTTCGGCTGGCGCCACAGGATATCCTAAGGGGGTCGGGTACCTGAATTTCCAGCGTCCAGCGAGACTTTCTGCGCCGGATTCGCGTCATTAGAGAACGTGAAGACCCCTGCGATCCTTACCGCCGAAGCCGTCCGGCAGATTGAGCGTGAAAACGCTGCGATAGCGCGCGGCCTGAAGCGCCAGGATCCCGAGCTGCTGGACCAGCTCATCGAAACCTATCAGCACCGGCTGATGCGATATCTCATGTTCCTCACGAACAAGCGCGAGGTGGCCGAGGATCTTTTCCAGGAGGTCTGGATTCGAGTGCTCAAGCGCGGATCGCAGTACAACGGCAAGGCGCGTTTCGACACATGGATCTTCACCATTGCGCGCAACCTCGTGATCGATCTCTCGCGCAAGCGCACGATGGCTTCGCTCGACGAGCTGCGCGAGGGCGGCGAAGATGAGCGTCCGTTCGAGATCGCGCAGGATGGGCCTTCCCCACTCGAACAATTCGAGGGCCGCGAGGATGCCGCCGAGCTCGCGCAGGTCATGCTGACGCTTGAGCCAAGCTACCGCGAAGTCCTGACGCTGCGCTTCCACGAAGAGCTTTCTCTGGAAGAAATTGCCAGCATCACGCGCGCCCCGCTCTCTACAGTGAAGTCGCGCCTCTACCGCGGGCTTGCCTCACTCAAGCCGCGCCTTTTGCACCTTCGCGGACAACGCAACGGCGAAGATTCTCATCAGGTTCATCGTTCGGAGGTGCGTCGGTGAACGCTCAGCCCCACGACCGGCACGACGATGCCTCGCAGGAGATTCTCCGCGCTGCACGCCAGCACGGCGGGGCACGCTCCCAGGTCGTCAACCGCACGCATCGTGTTGTGCGCGAACAGGCGCTGGTCATGCGCGAACAGCAGTCCCGCCAGCGCAGTCTCTGGGCACCCGTTCTTATCTGCTCCAGCATGATGATCATCATCTGCTATGCCATCTGGGGCATGATGGACGGCTATGACATCACGCCGACCGGCATCCCGGATGCGAGCGACCAGATGATGGTTCTGCTGATGTGGTCGTTGCCTGTGACCGCTTTTGTGCTCGGCCTGGTCTGGATCAGGCGCGGCCGCAACCGTGCCAATCATGAGGTGACCCGGTAATGTCCATGCCGTGGTCGATTTCGTCTCAAACAGACGTCGCTTCGGCGGGTGACGATGAACTGCGGATGATTCCGCGCTGGTCGATGGTGCTCGCCGTCCTCCTGTTCGCGGGCATGCAGTACATGTTCCATGGTGTGCTCCCGCACCACCGGCACGAGATGCTGCCCATGCGCGTCATGATGGGCTACACGTGGGGCGCGCTCCTGGCCAGCTACGCTCTGCTGCTCGGCTACGTAAGCCGTGACGTAAAGCGCCGCGGCATGTCTGCCGGCTTGTGGATGCTGGTCTGCGTAGTGCTTCCGGGCGGCATCGGCGCGGTCGTCTACTTCATGCTGCGGCAGCCGATCCTCTCACGCTGCCCGAACTGCTCCACCTCCCTGACGGCAAGCTACAACTTCTGCCCGCAGTGCCAATTCCAGCTTGCCCCGGTCTGCGGACGCTGCCATCGCGGCGTAAAGATCACCGACGTATTCTGCACGCAATGCGGACACGATCTTGCGCAGGACGGCGCTCCTTCCCGGCTGCGCGCCTATAGCGACTAAGACAGAGGGAAGAGGATAGGCAGTAGAAGAATAGAGATGTAACTGCACGCGCGCGGTTGTGCTCTACTGTCTACTGTCTATCCTCTACCTCTGCTCTTCATGTCCCTCACCGCCCTGATCATCGACGACGAACCGCTCGCACGCCAGGAGCTGCAGTATCTTCTCGACCGCGCCGGTGACGTAAACGTGCTCGCTCAGGGATCGAACGGCATTGAGGCTGTTGACCTGATCCGTACACACAAGCCGGACGTCGTCTTCCTGGACGTGCGTATGCCGGGGCTCGACGGCTTTGCCGTGCTGAAGAAACTGCTCGCGCTCGATCGCAAGGCGCGCCTGCCGCAGGTTGTCTTCGCGACCGCATTTGACCAGTACGCCGTCAAGGCATTCGAGGTGAACGCGGTCGACTACCTGTTGAAGCCCTTCGACAGCAAACGCGTGATCAAGACGCTCGAAAAAGTACGCGCTCGCGCCGCCGGAGAAGGACGCGAAGTCGCTGTCGAGCCCGATGAACCACCGGCAGAGCCCTCCCATTCGCACGCGAGGCCTGCGCATCACGCAACGCCGCATACAGCCATCGTGCATCACCACAAGGACCAGACGGCAGCCCGCAACCGGCTGTGGGACGCAGCCGAGGCTAAGCTGGACGCGCTGCTGCGCATGGTGGAAGAACAGGCCACAGCAATTGGCAGCCGTGTGTCGAACGCGACGGGCTCGGCCGAGGACACCGGCGAGTCGCGCCGTTCAGGCAAAGTCGTCCTCAAGGCGCAAAGCCGCCTGCTGCTTGTAGATCAGCGCGACGTCTGCTTCGCCTCGATCGACGAGGGGCGCATCACGGTTGTCACGAAGACAATCGAGGGCGAATCCAACGTGCGCACGCTCGAGGAGCTCATGGACCAGCTCGAGCCCGATAAGTTCTGGCGCGCGCACCGATCCTACGTCGTCAACATCGAGCACATCCGCGAGGTTGTGCCCTGGTTCAAGTCCAGCTACCAACTGCGCATGGACGACCGCAAGAACACCGAGATCCCGGTCAGCCGGTCACAGACCCGCCGCCTGCGCGAGCTCTTCAACCTATAGCCATGACTTTAGAACCGACGCACGATCGCGAGCGACAGATCATCCGCTGGCTGGTGCACACCGTCGCCGCGCTGTTCGTGATCGCGCTGCTCATTTATCCAGGAGACTGGCTTGAGTGGGAGGTGCAAAAACTTTTGGGCGGCGGCATCGGCTCCGTGCAAGTCAGCCACGTCACCATCGCGGAGCTCAAGGCCAACAAGGAGGAGTACTACGCCGACGCGCCAGACGTGGCGCCCTGCAGCCGTTCACTGTTTCCGCAGGGCGGTTACAGCGCGTGCTGGTGGCTGCGCCGCCATCCGCAGATCGTCGAGCGCTACTGAATTATGGCGCGAGTGGATAGCCATGCCGGTTGAAGTTAAACCGGTACCGTGCGCCGACCGTCACCGCCTTCGACCACAACGTCCCCGAAACGGTAGCCGGCGTGTCATAACGCTGAAACTGCACATCGAGCAGGCCCGACACGTGCTCCGTCAACCTGTACTCCGCACCCGCTCCCGGCGAGTACACATTCGACGTGCTGCTGAGAATCAAGAACTGCCGGTCCGGCGAAGGATATCCTCCGCGCTCGTAATCGATCTCTCCGCGCCCCAGTAGAAAGTCGCCATAGACACGCAAACTCGGCCGCAGGTACCGCTCCACACGCACACCGCCAAGCGCATTCTTCTGTCGGTCAATCTGCCCCCCATCGACCGGATACGTCCCGCGTCCCTCCAGGAACGGGCGGAACCCGTGGTATGAGCGAATCCCGACATCGACGCCAGCCGTGATGCCAAGATTCCGTCCACCGGACAGCCCGGTATACGTTCCGTTGAGCCCGCCAAAGGCCGAAATCTCCAGCAGCTTACTGGCCGCCGGTTGCGTGCTCTGTGCGTGTGCATTCGCTGCGACGAGCGCAACTGCGGCGGCCATGTTCAATACAAAATTTCTAAGACGCAAACCCTCTCCTTGTTTCTCTAGAGAATAAGACGGCCAAAGCTGGGGAAGGTGGGTCAATTGATATCTCGCAATCAGACCCATTCCCAGATCGGGCTATCCCGTTTGGCCTACACAATCCGGACATCACTCGGCATCGTCGACCGCAAGTTAACGCGAGCCGCTGCGCTCTCACCTGAGCGCTCGGAACCGAACTCCAAAGATGCGTCTGCGCCGTACCTCCCAGAGTGTAATTGACACGGCCAGCCAAGCCGCAAGCGAGGCAAGCAGGATCAGGACCGAGCTATGCTGCGGAAGCAACCGCCAAAGCACGAGCGCAAACGCCCCGAGGCCGAAGCAGCCAAGTGCCGCGCCCCCCGCGTCAATGCTCGCAGCGATTCGGCCGCGATTCGTTCCATTGTGGCCAATCTTTGCCATCCGCTTCTTCTCGTGCGATTCGATCAGGGTCGCCGTTGCTGGAAAAATCGCCGGGAACGCGAGGAAAAGACCGCCTGCACCTGGGCCAAAATGTTTCGCAACCAGCCCCGCGAGAACGGTAGCCGCTCCGCCAAACACAAATCGCACCAGATACTCGAGCGGTTTCGTTTCTTTCAGCGAGGATAGCTTCGCGTCAACCAAATCGTCACCTTCCGTGCAACACGATCCACGACCCCAGCGTTACGGCAAACCACACCGGGAGCAGCGCGATACTCGTGACGTATGCGCTCGACTTATAGCGTCTGAGGACAAAACGCACGAGCACCGCATACACAAGAAAGCCAGCACACCCGAGCAGCATCGTCTTGCCCTCTTGCGCAGCGTAGAGTTTTCCATCCTTGTGAATCGTCAAGGCGAGCGTCGCCAGTGCTACCGAAGGCGCCGCGCCAAACAGCCCGGCGAAGCTCTTCGGATAAAGCACATCCCCCAGCATCGCGAAGAAGCTGACCACCACACCACCGACCAGAAAACGGATTATGAGTTCACTCATCTCTCGCGTCGGCCCTCGTGATCATCTTTCCAGGTGCATGCCTCTAGCGGAGATTCATCTTGCTCCCGAAAACTTCTTCAAAGCACCGCGTCTGGTTCATCGCCAATAGAACTATGTAAATAGAAGGTTGATTCAGGTGGAAAGTTGTTCTGTACTGGGCTTACTTCAAAAGGCAGCTCCACGCCACGAGTAACACCGCACCTCAATGATGACGCGACCATACCGCGCAACAGATCTTCCTGAATGGCTCCGAATGCGCCTCGCTCTCTGGCCCGAGCTCGCGCAGGAAGCTCACCCCGAACAGGACGCCGCCCACTGGCTCGCCCGCACTGACGCCGTCGTTCTAGTCGCCGAGCGCCCCGACGGCACCGGACTCGCCGGCTTCGTCGAGGTCGGCGAACGGGACTTTGCAGACGGCTGCGACACTTCGCCCGTCGCTTACCTGGAAGGCTGGTACGTCGATCCCGATCTTCGGCGGCGCGGAATCGGCACAGCTCTGGTACACGCTGCTGGGCGGTGGGCGACGCAGCACGGCTATCAAGAACTGGCCTCCGACGCCCTGCTGGAGAACATCGACTCACAGCGCGCCCATGAGGCAACCGGGTTTGTAGAGGTGGAACGCGCGGTACGGTACAGACGCTTACTGTGAACGTCTCCGCAACTTACAAGCTTCGACATGTGTCTAATCAACCGAGTCCCGTCCCCAGTAACCCGGCCGGAGCTCAACGGTGACAAACCCGCAAACCGTCGACAATAAACCAGCAAAACGCTGGTAAATTGGAGCCGGAAGCGAGGCCACCCGCCGAAGGGAACGACCATGCAGACCAAGCGCACACTTCGCACGCTTTTAGCAGCGGCGGCACTCACCGGAGCAGCCCTCATCGCCGCGCCCGCACCGCAGGCTCACGCCGCCGTCTTTGTCTCGGTCGGCTTCGCTCCGCCGGCCATTCCGGTTTACGAGCAGCCGCTCTGCCCCGGCGACGGCTACATCTGGACACCCGGCTACTGGGCCTGGGGACCTGACGGCTACTACTGGGTCGATGGCGCGTGGGTTCTCCCGCCTTATGAAGATGCTCTCTGGACCCCCGGCTGGTGGGGCTGGGACGCTGGCCTCTACTACTGGCATCCCGGCTACTGGGGCCGCACCGTCGGCTACTATGGCGGCATTAACTACGGGTTCGGCTACTTCGGAACCGGCTTCTACGGCGGCTACTGGAACGGAGGCCATTTCTGGTACAACCGCGCCTACGGCCACTTCGGTCCCGGCTTCCGTGGCAACTTCTACGAGCGCCGCGAAGCTCACTTTGATGGCCACCCTGGCGGCTCCAGCTTCAACGCTCACCCGCCCGCCGAATATGCCACGCATAACGCAGCCTTCCATACCTCCGGCGTGAACGGCCGGGACGCGATCCGCGGAACCGAGGCATTCCCCAATCGCGGCTTTGCTAACCGCCAGCAGCAGCGCTTCGCCAATCGCGGCGAGCAAAACTTCAATCGCGGACAGCAGGGCTTCGCCGATCGCGGGCAGCGTAACAACTGGAGCGGCGGCCAGCAACAGGGCGTCGTAGGCCAGCAGCAAAATAACTCGAACCATGGCCAACAGCAGGGCTTCGCAGATCGCGGACAGCAAAATAACTGGAACCGCGGTCAGCAGCAGAGCGTCGTAGGCCCGCAACAGGGCAATTGGAATCGCGGCGGCCAGCAGCTTAACGACAACCGCGGCCAGAGCTTTGGTGGACAACCTAACTACAGCCGCGGCGGACAGGGCTTTGAGAATCGCGGCAACCAGAACTACGGTCAGTTCAACCGTGGTGCTCAGCCCTCGTACAACCACGCACCGCCAGCTCCGTCCGGCAACTTCAACCGCGGCGGCAGCGCCCCGGCTCCTCACTACAGCGCTCCGTCAGGTGGTGGCGGCTCTCGTGACGGCGGCGGTGGTGGCTCTCATGGCGGCGGCGGACACCGCTAAATTTTCACCCACAATCCCCACCGGGCTGGGCATCACTCCCAGCCCGTTCTCTTTGCACAAAACTACGGTGGCCAAAGACAAAAGGCCCGGCCGAAGCCAAGCCTTCTGAAGTTCACACCGCGACGAGCTGAATGGCTTCATCCGCGCGCAGCGGAAGCCTTGCCCTGTGCCGCAGCCAACTTCTCCTCGGCCATCCGCGCGGCCGCATTCGCCTCGTCGTAGCTTGCCTGGTCATCGCCAGCCTGGTTCCACAGCTCCTGCGCGTGCTGGAGCTCGCGCTGCGCCTCGGCCACGTCGATCTCCTCCGGATGCAGCGCTGTTTCCGCCAGAATCGTCACCCGCTCCGGCAGCACCTCGACAAAGCCCCACGCCACGAAAAACACCTGCTCGCCGGCGCTTCCGCCGTGCAGCCGCACCTGTCCTGCACCGAGTTCGGCCAGCAGCGGAGCCGCACCATACAGCGCTTCCAGGTACCCCGACATCGACGGCAGCTCAACTGCCGCTGCTGTCGCATCCAGCAGCACACGGTCCGGCGTCACCAGCCGTACCTTCAGCAGCCCCGAGTTGTTTCCGTTCTCTGCCATGGTTATGCGGTAGCCTTCATCTTCTCCGCGGCTGCGAGAACGTCCTCGATACCGCCCTTTAGATAGAACGCCTGCTCCGGAATGTCATCGTGCTTGCCCTCGATGATCTCCTTGAAGCTCCGCACCGTGTCTTCAACCTTCACGTACGCTCCCGGAATTCCCGTGAAGATCTCGGCCACATGGAACGGCTGCGACAGGAAACGCTGCACCTTGCGAGCACGCGCGACGGTGAGCTTGTCCTCTTCCGAGAGCTCATCGATGCCAAGGATCGCGATGATGTCCTGCAGGTCCTTGTAGCGCTGCAGAATGCGCTTCACACCTTGCGCGACGTCATAGTGATCCTGCCCAACGACGCGCGGAGTGAGGATGCGCGACGTCGAAGCCAAGGGATCGACGGCCGGATAAATGCCGAGTTCCGACAACGGCCGCGAAAGCACGGTCGTCGCGTCCAGGTGAGCAAAGGTCGTCGCCGGCGCGGGATCGGTAAGATCGTCGGCCGGAACGTAGACGGCCTGCACGGACGTGACGGAACCCTTCTTGGTCGAGGTGATGCGCTCCTGGAGCTCGCCCATTTCCGTGGCGAGATTCGGCTGGTAGCCAACGGCGCTCGGCATACGGCCCAGCAGCGTTGACACCTCGGAACCCGCCTGCGTGAAGCGAAAGATATTGTCGATGAAGAGCAGCGTGTCGGCGCCTTCCTCGTCGCGGAAGTACTCCGCCACCGTGAGGCCGGTCAGCGCGACCCGCAGACGTGCCCCGGGTGGCTCGGTCATCTGGCCGTAGATCAACGCGGCCTTCGACTTCGGCAGGTCCTTGAGGTCGATGACGCCCGACTCCTGGAACTCATGCCAGAGATCGTTGCCCTCGCGGGTACGCTCACCCACGCCGGCGAACACGGAGAAGCCACCGTGCTTCATCGCGACGTTGTTGATGAGCTCCTGAATGATGACCGTCTTGCCCACGCCGGCGCCGCCGAACAGGCCGATTTTTCCGCCCTTCAAGAAGGGCTGGATGAGGTCGATGACCTTCACGCCCGTCTCGAACATCTCCTCGGACGTCGACTGCTCGTCGAAGGCGGGAGCCTGCCGGTGAATCGGCATGTGCACCTCGGCGTTCACCGGGCCAAGCTCGTCTACAGGCTCACCGAGCACATTCAGCACGCGGCCGAGTGTCGGACGGCCCACAGGCACCATGATGCCCGCGCCCGTATCGGTCGCCTTCATTCCGCGAACCATGCCTTCCGTCGCGGTCATCGCGATACAGCGCACTCGCCCCTCGCCGAGATGCTGCTGCACCTCGAGGATGACGTCCAGCGGCTGCGGGACATCGAACCCGTCGCTGGTGACGCGAATCGCCTGATAGATCGGAGGCATCCTTGCCTCGTCGAACTGCACGTCAACGGCCGGGCCGCTGACGCTGATCACTTTGCCAATGTTCTCTTCTGCCATAAATCCTCTAAACAAAACTCTCAGCGAAACTTCAGCCAAACTTTACAGTGCAGCCGCACCCGAGACAATCTCGATAATTTCCTTCGTGATCGCGGCCTGACGAACGCGGTTCATCGTCAGCGACAGCTTGTCGATCAGCTCGCCTGCATTCTTCGTCGCCGCATCAGTTGCGGTCATACGCGCGGCGTGTTCGGCCGCGATCGACTCGAGCAGCGCGTGGAAAATCTGCGTCGTCACGTACTTCGGCATCAGGTGACGGAAGAGTCGATCCGGCGACTGGTCGAAGATGTAATCGACGTCAGCAGTGCCGAAGCGCTTTGCCTCCTGCTCGATTGCCGTCTCTTCGGGCTCGTAGATCGAGACGCCGGAGGTCTCGGCGGCGCGCGCGGCGGCTTCCCTCTGTTCTTCCGTCATCTCTTCGGCCGCGGTGATCTCATGTGTTCCGAGCTTGCGAATCGGCAGCAGCTTCTCAACAACAACACGCTGCGAGATGACGGACTTGAACTCGTTATAGACCAGATAAACCGCATCGATCTCCGCGCGCTCATACCGGTCGATGATCGAGTGAGCCATCTCGGAGACCAGACCGATGTCTCCTTTGATGAGCAGATCCGGATGCTCGGCCGCGACCTCGATGGGCTGTGCGCGATGCCGGATGTCCTCGATGTGGCGCGCTAGCTCGTTATCGTAGAGCTCTTCCTTGTGTTCGTAGACGGCTGCGGGATACTTGCGTTTGTAGAGCCCAATCGCCTTCTTGCCGATCGGCTCGAGGTCCACGTTCTGGCCCGTTCCACGGCGCTCGTCGATGAACTTCTGCGCGGCCTTGCCAATATTGGAGTTGAAGCCGCCCGCAAAGCCCTTGTCTCCCGCGATCACGACGACGAGGACATTCTTCTCCTCGCGCTCCACCAGCAGCGGATGCAGGATGTCGCCGGTGGCCTCATCGAACAGGTCCGTACGGCGCACAAGCGACTCGAGCACGTTGGTCAGCATCTGCGCGTAGGGACGCGCCTGCAGCGCACGCTCCTGCGCACGCCGCAGCTTGGCTGCGGAAACCATCTTCATGGCGCGCGTGATCTGCCGCGTGTTCTTCACGCTGCGGATACGGCGACGTAGATCGAGTACGTTGGGCATGGGCTAGGCAGCGGCTCCTGCAGTCTGCTTGGCCTGCTCCTTTTCCTTGTCCTTGGCCTGATCCTTGCCCTGGAGCTTCGCCTTGAAGTCCTGCTTGTACTCGTTGATCGCACCGGTCAGACGCTTGCGCAAATCATCGTCAAGCGCCTTCTTGCTCTCGATGTCAGTGAGCAGCTGTCCCTGCGTGCCTTCCATGTAGGGATGCAGACCATCCTCGAACGCCCGAATATCCTTCACCTCGACATCGTCGAGCAGGCCCTGAGTGCCGGCATAGATGATGACCACCTGCTGCACCCACGTGAGCGGGTGGAATTGCGGCTGCTTCAGAAGCTCCGTGAGGCGTGATCCGCGGTTGAGCTGGTTCTGCGTGACCTTGTCGAGATCGGAGCCGAACTGCGCGAACGCGGCAAGCTCACGATACTGCGCGAGGTCGAGCTTCAGCGTGGAGCCGACCTGCTTCGTCGCCTTGATCGCCGCCGCGAATCCTACGCGCGAGACGGAGAGACCAACGTTGACGGCCGGTCGAACCCCGGAGTTGAAGAGGTCGGTCTCAAAGAAGATCTGCCCGTCAGTGATCGAGATGACGTTGGTCGGAATGTACGCCGATACATCGCCGGCTTGTGTCTCGATGATGGGCAGCGCTGTGAGCGAACCACCGCCGTTCTCCTTCGACATCTTCGCCGAGCGCTCCAGCAGACGTGAGTGCAGATAGAAGACGTCGCCGGGATAAGCTTCGCGTCCGGGAGGACGGCGCAGCAGGAGCGAGATCTCGCGGTACGAAGCGGCGTGCTTGGAAAGATCGTCGTAGATGATCAGTGCGTGCTTGCCGTTGTCGCGGAAGTACTCGCCCATCGCAGTCGCGGCAAACGGAGCCAGATACTGCATCGGCGCGGGCTCAGACGCAGTCGCAGCCACTACAATCGTGTACTCCATCGCGCCGTACTTCTCCAGCGTCTGAACGACCTGCGCAACCGACGATCTCTTCTGTCCAATCGCGCAGTAGATGCAGATGAGGTTGTTCTTCGCCGAGTTGATGATGCTGTCAAGCGCGACGGCGGTCTTGCCGGTCTGGCGGTCGCCGATGAGCAGCTCGCGCTGGCCGCGGCCGATGGGGATCATCGTATCGATCGCCTTGATGCCGGTGGCCATTGGCTCGGTAACTGACTGGCGCGCGATGACCCCGGGAGCGAGGCGCTCGACCGGAAGCCGATGCGGCGTATTGATAGGGCCCTTGTCGTCGATAGGCTGGCCGAGCGCGTTGACGACGCGGCCGATCATCGCCTCGCCGACGGGAACGTCCATGATGCGGCCGGTGCGCTTGACCTGGTCGCCCTCGCTAATCTGGGTGTAGTCGCCGAGTAGAACGACGCCGACCTGGTCCTCTTCGAGGTTCATCGCGAGGCCGGAGACGCCGTGCGGGAACTCGATGAGCTCGCCGGCCATTGCCTTGTCGAGCCCGTGCACGCGCGCGATGCCGTCGCCGAGCGTGATGACCGTACCGACCTCATCGACCTGGATGCGCTGCTCGTAATTTTCAATCTGGCTGCGCAGCAGCTCGGTAATCTCGTTTGCCTGAATCTGTGCCATGCTCTTCCTTTTTCTCTCTGAACCTTTTGACTCTAGATCTGCGCGCCGGAAGTTGTCAGGCGCTCGCTGTGGCCAATCGCTGTCGCATCTGCTCCAGCTGTCCGCGGACCGAACCGTCGTAGACCGTCGAACCAAGCTTGACGACAGCGCCGCCCAGCAGCGAGGGATCCTCGCGATACGTAGCCTGGATGCGCGGCTCGCCAGCAAGCCTGGCAACCTGCTGCTCGAGCAGACGGCGGTTGTCAGGATCGAGCGGACGCGCCGTAGTGATCTCGACCTCAGCGATACCCGAGTCTTCATCCGCGATGTTCGCGTAGGCGCTGATCATGTCGCGGATCTCATGCAGCCGCTGGTGATGCGTCAACACGGCGATGAAGTTGCGGATGGGCCGCGACAGACCGAGTCGCGGCGCGAGCGCGTCCAGCACCTTCAACTTTTGCACTTCGGGGATCGACGGATTCTGCAGCACCTCGCGCAGTTCAACGCTTTCATCGAGCAGGTTCGCGAAGCTCTCCAGCTGGCCCTGTGCAGCAATCAGGTCGAGCTGCTGATCAGAGATAACGGCAGCGAGCGCGCGGGCATAACGGAGGTCGACAACAGCCATCAGTTGTGCCCTCCCTTGTCGCCGGTAAGGTCACGGGCGAAGCTCTCGACAAGAAGGCGGTCGGTCTCGGCTGTCACGACGAGCTTGCGCGCAGCCTGCTCGATGGCAAGGCCGGCAGCGTATTGCTGGATGTCACGGCGCGCGGCAGCCGTCGCAGCCTGAATCTCAGCCTCGGCCGAGGAGAGAATCTTGGCCTTTTCGTCTTCGACGCTGGTGCGGATCCGATGGGCTTCCTTCTCGGCATCGGCCTCAGCCTGCGTGCGCATAGCGGCGATCTGGTCGTCGAGCTTCGAGAGCCGGGCTTCAACCGAATTCAGCCGGGCGCTGGCCTCTTCAGTGGCCGTGCGCGCATCGACGAGCTGCTTCTGGATCCGGGTGTTGCGGGCAGCGAAGGTCTTCGGCAGCAGCTTCAGGAGCGCGTACCCAACCGCGATCGCGAGGACAAGGAAGTTGAGAAGCGTGAACGCCGTCGCAGCCTGCTCAGCATTAAGGCCGATCAGCGAACCGAGCTTCCGCACGGCAGCCGAGTGGCGATATTCGTCGTTCTCGTCCCTCACCTCTTGCTTCTTCTCGGGGACGGCGTTGTCCGGCTCTGAGGCCTCGCCGGCGTTGGCGGGAGCCTGCTGGCGTGGCTGCTCGTGATGCGTTCGTGCCTGAGCATGCAGCCGCACCGCGGGAACAGGCATCAACGCAACAGCCAGCAGAGCGGCAAACGAACAGCGCCGGAAACGGCGGAAAATGATGAAAAAGGACGTCACTGATGGACCTCCGCAACAGCCTCGCCAGCCGGCAGAATGGCCTTGACGATCTGTTCTCCGAGCATCGCGGCGGCACGCTCAATCTGCTCGCGAGCGATCCCAGTCGAGCTCTCGATCTCTGCCTTGGCTGATTGAATCTTCTTCTGGGCCTGCTCACGAGCATCCTTGAGAGCAGCTTCGCGCTCAGCCTGCAGTCGCCGCAGTTGTTGCTCGCGCAGCGCAAGAATCTGCGCGCGCGCGGCGCGGAGCTTCTCCTCGTAAGCGGAGGTCTCTGCCTCGGCTGCGGCGATCGCCCCACGTGCCTGCTCGACAGCGCCGGAGGTCCTCGCGCGGCGCTCGGCCAGCGTGTGTTCGAGCGGACGGCGCACCAAAATACCGTAGGCGATCACGAGCAGGATGAAAAAGATCGCAGTCGGCACAGCGCCGAGCAGCAGACCACCAAGTTGGTTGAGAATTTCCATGTAGTTCTGCGGGTAGGACGGCGGGCGGCGGGCTCTTGTCTGCCCGCCCAATGCGCACACTCCGGGCGGCGCAGATTCCATGCCTACGTTCCTTCTAGTTGTAGCAAACGCTCGCTTTGAACGTCAAAGATGAGAGAACGCTAATCGGCGGTAATCGGCCGGTGACAGCGATAATCAACCGCCAGAACGAGCATCCAGAACGTTCGATTTCGACTCCCTCCTGAGATTTTTTGCTGCAATTTCCATCGGGAGGCGTACACTAGTTCTACCACCCGAGACCCGTTCCGGGTCGTGCAGGCCGCGTGAAAGGGGATTTACCTCCGCTCCCCACTCAGGCGGCCTGTATTGTTGTTATCGCCATTTGGCTGATATCGCCGATAGCGGCCGAGAAGCGATGTCGGTCCGACCGCCGTCAGCGCAATATTGTTCCCTTCATAACTCTGGTTGAGCAGCGTCGCGCCGCGTTCGAGCGCGGCGAGGATGCGGCCTTCTGACTGGGGAATGGAGAACTTCGCCTCGATAAGCGGATCGGCGGTGAGTGCCGCATCGATCGCCTGAAGAAGATTCTCGCGACCTTGGCCCTTCAATGCGGAGACTGGGATCCCGCCGGCAGGCATGGGTGTGGCGGCGCCTTCGGCGAGCAGATCGATCTTGTTGAACACCTGCAGCGTGGGCTTGTCCTGCACGCCGAGTTCGGTGAGAACGGCCTCGACCTCGACACGCTGCTCTTCGAGCAGCGGACTGGCAGCGTCCCGCACGTGCAGGAGCAGTTCGGCGCGTTCCACTTCTTCTAAGGTCGCGCGGAAGCTGGTCACAAGGCTGTGCGGCAGCTTGCGGATAAAGCCGACCGTATCTGACAGCAGCACCTTGCGGCGCGAGGGAAGCGTCAGCTGGCGGAGCTTGGGATCGAGCGTGGCGAACATGCGCTCGGACGCCAGTACCTCGGCTCCAGTAAGCGCATTGAACAGCGTCGATTTACCCGCGTTGGTGTAGCCGACGAGCGCAACAGTTGGTACAGGCACGGCCTCGCGCCTGCCACGTTGCTGCCGGCGAATGCGGCGAACGGCCTCGAGCTGCTGCTTGATACGGTCAATCCGAGCGTTGATGCGGCGACGGTCAGTTTCGAGCTGCGTCTCACCGGGGCCGCGGGTGCCGATGCCGCCGCCGAGCTGCGACATCGTTTTGCCCCGGCCCGCAAGCCGCGGGAGCTGGTACTCGAGTTGGGCAAGCTCGACTTGCAGTTGGCCCTCGCGGGTGCGGGCATGCCGCGCGAAGATATCGAGGATTAGCTGCGTGCGGTCGATGACGCGGCACGGCAGCCGCGCCTCGAGATTGCGAAGCTGCGAGGGCGAGAGGTCGTGATCGAAGAGGACCAGATCGGCTTCGGTGGAACGGGCCGTAGCATCAATCTCATCGAGCTTGCCTCCGCCCACCAGGGTGGCCGGGTCTGGACGGGGCCGGTGCTGCACGAGCACAGCAGCGATCTCGGCCTCAGCCGAGCGGGCGAGCTCCTGGAACTCGGCCAGCGATAGATCGAACTCCAGATCCCGGGAGAGGGCCGGCTCGGCGCTTTCCGGCGCAGCCTCGCCGCGAGTGGCGCGATCGAGGGCCGCAGACGCACGGGCCTGCCTCGCCGCCGGCGAGAGACCGGGACGTCCGCTGGTGAAGTCGACCGCAACCAGTACCGCGCGTTCCCGCGCAGACCTGCTGCGAGCCCGCCCAGCGATGGCATGAGGAGCTGCCGACATGGGAATCTCTAGTTTCTCCCGGTTGATACCCGGCGCGGCGTTCAGCGAGCCACGGCCGTGGGCCCCGGCGCGGCCGGACTACCCTCTGCGGTGGCGGAGGCCGGACCAGGTCGATGTTCTGCGCCGGGCGTGCCAGCGGGCCTGGGTTCGGTGTGAAGCGCGGGCCGGCCGCTGACCACCGTGGAGATCGCGTGCTTGAAAATAAGCTGCTCCTGCGCGTTGTTCTCCAGCAGTACCGAGTATTTGTCGAAGGACCGAATGCGCCCCGTCAGCTTGACGCCGCTGACCAGATAAATGGTGATGGGGCTCTTGTCCTTCCGAACAGTGTTGAGAAAGGTGTCCTGAATATTCTGCGCCGGCTTGGAATCCATATGGCCGATCTCCTGGGTAATACTTCTGTAAAAACAACTTGCTGCCAATGGGCGTCTGCTGCCAAACCCCGCACTGCCCAAAGTGCAACCACTACCCTACAGGGCTGTCACCCCATCGAGCAAGCTCGCTGGGCACCCCGAACAGACTTCGGCGACCCTCCCGCAATAAGCCGTCCCGCTG
Organism: Acidobacteriaceae bacterium; assembly: GCA_035651235.1. Classification (GTDB taxonomy): domain Bacteria; phylum Acidobacteriota; class Terriglobia; order Terriglobales; family Acidobacteriaceae; genus Granulicella. The sequence goes on along the minus strand of DASRGC010000020.1, from coordinate 187,274 downwards.
CCCCTCTCCACCCCAGCGAGCAAGCTCGCCGGGGACCCCGGTTGCGCGCCGGGAGAACCACAGACGGCAGCGTAGGATGAAAACAATGTCAGAGACGACCTTGAAAGGCACCCGCCAAACCGTTCAGATGCTTGATTTCAGGCGCGAGTTCTCCGCCATTCGGAACGAAGTGCTTTCTGCCATCGAAGAGGTCTGCGATTCCCAGCGGTTCATCCTCGGTCCCCAGGTCGAGCGATTCGAACACGCCGCCGCTGCGGCCTGCCGCGTGGGCTACGCGGCCGGTTGCGCCAGCGGGACCGATGCCCTCTGGCTGGCCCTCGCTGCCCTGAGGATCGGACCCGGGGATGCCGTCGTCACCACACCCTTCAGCTTCTTTGCGACCGTCAGCGCGATCCTGCGCGCCGGCGCTGTGCCCGTCCTGGCGGATATTGACCCGGCAACGTTCAATCTGTCACCTGCGGCGGTGGAAGAAGCCCTGCGGAAGGCCGCTCCAGCCGGAGCGAAGCGGATCGCAGCCGCCATGCCAGTACACCTCTATGGCCAGTGTGCGGAGATGGACGCCTTCTCGGTCCTCGCCAACAGGTACGACCTGAAGATCATCGAGGACGCCGCCCAGGCCTTTGGCGCTGCCTGGAATGGCGTCCGTGCTGGTGGTCTGGGAGACGCCTCTGCTTTCAGCTTCTACCCGACCAAGAACCTGAGCGCGATGGGCGACGCCGGCATGGTAACCACGCGCTCCGCCGAAACCGACGAGCGCCTGCGCATGCTGCGGACGCACGGTATGCGCCGCCGGTACTTCCATGACGAGATCGGCTGGAACGCCCGCATGGACACCATCCAGGCGGCGGTGCTCGAAGTCAAACTGCGGCGCTTAGACGCCGGCAACGCACGGCGGCGCGAGCTCGCGGGTTTGTATGGCCGCGAATTTCACGAGGCGAGGCTCGTCGGGCAGAATGTGGCGGAGGGCATCGTCCTGCCATGGACAGATCCTCACGCCGAGCACGTGTTCCATCAGTACGTCATTCGAGCTCCGCGCCGTGACGCCTTGCGCGCGTTCCTCGCGGAAGAGGGTATCGCCTCTGAGATCTACTATCCGGTCCCGCTGCATCTGCAGGAGAGCCTCGCGTTTCTTGGCTATAAAAAGGGCGACCTGCCGCAAAGCGAGCGCGCGGCCACCGAGGTGCTCGCGCTGCCCATCTATCCGGAGCTGCGCGAGGATGAGGTGGAGACCGTAGTGGATGCCGTCCGGCGCTTTTACGCCTAGCGCTTGCGACCCTTCTTCTCTTTCTTCGGCTCCGGCGCCGGGTGCGCTTCCGCGGGAGGCGGCGTGTTGGGCGGCAGAATCCGCCGGCAGATGTTCCCTTCAAGCCGGTACGTCTTGGTGACCGTCTTCGCCGGCTTAATCGCGCCGATCTTCGGATCCGGCACGGGCTGCGGTGCGTCCGGCGCGAGCACGTTATAGGAGAAGGTGGGCAGCTCCTGCGTGGCGTCCGGGCCCTTGCCGTACGGGTCCTTCGACTCGAAAAGCTTCACCGGCAGATAACCCTCGATGTTGTGCTCCCGGAAGCTGGTCTCGTAGCGGTGCTTCTTGATGTTCCAGATGAACACCCGCACCTGGTCGAAGTCGTACGGCAAACCGGCTTGCCAGGAATTGAGCACGGCCACATACTCCGGGACTGCGGTGACCGTCTGGCCATTGTTGAGCATGCCGGAATCGGGATCGTTCACCGTGGTGAGTAGATAGGACCCAACGACGCGCTGGCCCTCAGCGTAGCGGGCAAGCGTGTCGGGCACGCTCACGTCGATCAGGTGCGAGTACACCCAGCCCGTCTGGCCCTGCGCCCCCCGCACGAGCCACCAGTCTTCCATCGCCGGCGGCGGTGCAGTTGGCTTCTGTTTCCCTTTCGTAACCGTCTCCGGCTTCTGCGCGTCGGCCACCAGGCCTCCCGGAGGCAGCGGCTTGGCAACCGTGGCGCGCTCGAGCAGGCTTACAGGATCGTTCTCGGAGAGACGGAAAAATCGGTCGGTCTCACGCCCCGGGCTGATGTGCAGGTAGACGTCATCGCGCGCAGTGGCTGAGGCGACGATCGGATCGTGCAGGTGCTGCTTGCGCAGCTCGTCAAACTGGTCCGCGAGCGCCTGGTCGGCCGTCAGCCGCGTCTCCAGCCAGCCAACGGCCCCGTCCGGCGTCTTCACTTTCAGAAACCGCCGATCGCGCTCGAGCACCTCCAGCTTCTCCCCATTCGTGACCTCGCCCGTCCGGTTCGAGACAGCCGCCACGCGGTCGCGAAGGATGCTGTTCTTCGCGATGACGTAGACGTACTGGCTCTCGCTGTGCGCACGAAAGCGGCTGCAGCCCGATGCAGCGATGAGTCCGCAGAGCGCGGCGATCACAACCAGCCACCGTGCCTGCGGAGATTGCCTTTGGGCGAGAGAGGTCGAGTGCGAATCAGGAGACATGTCTGTGCGAGTTCCTCGGCGGTTGAAATGAGCTGGGCACGAACGGCGCTAATGCGTCAGGGCAAGAATCGTGGGATTGGTCGTGGTCGAAGTTCCAGTGCCCGCGCTGGTGACGAGCGTCAGGCTTCCAGTACTTCCAATCGTAAAGAGCTGAACACCGGAGTTGCCGTTGTATCCCGCAGCCACCATGTAGCTGCCGGATTTATCGACACCGATTGCGGAGACGTTTGTCGGACCAGTGAACGGTGACCCGGAGATCTGCGTAAGCGCTCCGCTGCCATTGATCCCATAGCCGGAGATGTTCCCTGTCCCCTCGTTCGCGGTATAGACATAGTCCTGGTTCGAGCTGAGAACGACGGAGCGCGGCACCGTGGTAGTGCTCGAGTACGTCTGCGACGATTCCTGGGTGATCCCGGACGAGGTGATGGAGTAGCTGGTCAGCGCGGAGGTGCTGGCGACGTAGGCGTAGTTATGGTCATCCAGCGCGAGCGAGTAATCACCCGTGGTGGAGGACGGCGGGGAAACTAGGGTGAAACTCGCGCTGCTAATTCCTGACGCGCTGGTGTACGGGAAGACGGCGAAACCGGCCGTGCCAAGCGCGACAACGACGTAGGCGCCGCCTGGCGATGCTTTGACGGTGCACGTTTGACTGATCGGTGTACCCCCGGCCACGCACAACGTGCCGGGCAGCTGGAAACTGCCCACCTGGCCGAGCAAGCCGGTGGTCGAGTTGATCTGATATTCGGTGAGAAGCGTGCCAAGCGTGTTGATCGTAAACAGATAGCCGCCGTCCGACGAAATGTCCATCGAGGAAATCGCGCCGCTGACGTCCACGCTGCCGCTGTTTTGGATGCTCAAAGCGCCGGTGGAACCAATGGCGTAGACGTAAATGCCGGGATTGCTTGCGTTGGCCTGCGACGCGATGTACAGGAAGCCGTCATTCGGCGAGACATTCATCGCCACCGGAATGAAGTTGAGAGGGAACGGCGAACCGGAGATTGCCGTGAGCGAACCCTTGCCGATGTCGTAGCCGGAGATGTACGTCGTGCCGGCGCTCGCATTCGAGACGTAAACGTAGTCGCCGGTCGTCGATCCGCCGCCACCAGTGCCGCTCGACGGACAGCTTGCCTTCTGACAGATGAAGAAGTTGTGGCAGCCGGCCAGCAGGACCGTTCCCGCGACCGCGAGAGCCGCTGCGCCACGAGTCACAAGCTGCCACGCGGCTTTCCGCAATGGATACACCGTTGTCTCCCAAATTCTATTGCAGCAACCATTGTCGCAGGTCGCCCCTATGCGCCCCGGTCTTCTTGCTGCCATGCCAATGGGACGTATCACCTCAGGAACTGTCTGCGGATCGAAGCCGCAAAGTCTCCGCCCGTTCGGTTAGGAGCGACACTTTGGCTATCCGCATCTCTGCCCGGTATCATCGTTATCGACATGCCTAGCTTTTCCGACAGCATCTTTTTGTTTGTGCTGGCGCTTCTGCTCTTCGGGCCCAAGAAGCTGCCCGTGCTGGCGCGCGAGCTGGGCAAATGGGTCGGCGAGTTCCGCCGCGCCTCCAACGAGTTCAAAATGCAGATGGAAGAGGAGCTCCGCCAGGCCGAGCAGGAGGACCGCCAGAAGCAGATTGCCGCCATGGAAGCCGCCGCGCCCGTAGCTCCTCCCCTTGAGGAGCCGTCGCACCCTCACCTGCCTGAGCCTGTAGCGGAGGACGTTGCCTCGCCCGAGCCCGTCTCCGAATCGATATCCGAGCCAATACCCGAGCCCTTGCCGATTGCAACCTCCGGCGAACTCAAGATGATGCCCCCTTCAACCGGCCTGCCCGCAGCGCGAAGCAGCAACGGATCCGAAGACCCGCTGGGCGGCGGATTGCTCGATGCGATCCCCTCCGCCGCCGAACGGGAGCACGCCGGCGTAGCCGTCGCAGAAGGCGAGTCCAGTGGCCGCTGACCTTCTCGACCGCGCGCGCAACGCCGCGCAGGAACGCGCTGAACTGCCCGGCATGAGCCTGATGGAGCACCTGGAGGAGCTGCGCACCCGCCTCCTGCGCTCGCTCATGTGGCTCGGCCTCGGCATGGTCGTCGCCTGGATCTTCCACGTTCGTCTTGTGAACTTCATCCAGAGACCTTTGCTGGACATTCACCTGTCGATGACGATGACGCACCCGACCGATGCGATCAATCTGTTCATCAAAACCGCCCTGGTCTTTGGCGCAATCTTTGCCAGCCCGTTCATCCTCTATCAGGTGTGGTTGTTCATCTCACCGGGCATGTACGCGCACGAGAAGAAGTACGTCTGGCCGTTTCTCTTCATCACCGTGTTGCTGTTCCTCGCCGGAGCTTGGTTCGGCTACCGCTACGTGCTGCCCGGAGCGATGGTCATTCTCATCCAGGACTTCGGAAAGAACTTCACGCACATGATCACCATCGAGGACTACACCGGCTTCTTCCTCGCCGTGATCCTCGGGCTGGGCATCTGTTTTGAGATGCCGGTGCTGATCTTCTTTCTCTCGCTGTTCGGCCTGGTGGACGCAAAGTTTCTGCTGAAGCACTTCCGCTACGCGATCCTCGCAATCTTTCTGATCGCCGCGATCATCTGTCCCTCACCGGAGCCGACTGCGATGTGCCTCTTTGCTGCGCCGATGCTCGGGCTCTACTTTCTGGGCGTAGCTGTGGCCTACTTCGTTCATCCAAATCGCCGCAAGAAGCGGCAGGAAGCTTTGAAAGGAGCGGCGTGATACATCTCCGTTCGCTGTCTCGCCTGGCAGCAGTTGGGTTCGCTTTGCTGGCCGGATTGTGCCCCGGCACACCGGCGTGCGCAGCCAGGCAACCAGCTTCGGAGCACGCAATCTCCGGGGCGGAGGTCCTGCGCCTCACGCAGCAATACATCGATGTAGCGCCGAAGCGTTACGTCGGCTCACCCGGCCACGCAGCAGCGGAAAACTTCATCCGCCAGCACTTTCAACCCGAAGCAGCCAAAAACGACCTCGTCACCGATGAGTTCTATGCGCGCACCCCCATCGGTGTGGTCACCATGCGCAACTTCGTCGTGAAGTATCCGGGCAAGAAGGATGGCGTCATCGTCCTCGCCTCGCATTACGAGACCAACTATCCACTTAGAGATGTGAATTTCGTCGGCGCCGATGATGGCGGCTGCACCACGGCGCTCCTGATTGCGATCGGCCAATATCTCCGCCAGCATCCGCCACAGGGTTACTCCGTCTGGCTGCTCTTCGACGACGGAGAAGAAGCCATCGGCAACAACGGAATGGTGGGCTCCGACCAGCTCTACGGCGTGCGCCACATCGCCGCAAAATGGGCAGGCGACGGCACCCTGAACAAGATCAAGGCCTTCATCGTCGCCGACATGCTCGGATGGAAGCACATGAACATCGATCGCGAGACGAACTCCACGCCCTGGCTGCTCGACCTGCTCGCGAAAGCCGGCAAAGACACGGGCCACTCGAACTACCTGTTCAGCCACTCAGGTCCGATCGAGGACGATCACATCCCCTTCAAGGAGCGCGGCGTTCCGGTGCTGGATGTCATCGCATATGAGTACGGCCCCTACGACCAGCAGCGCGGCGACTTCGCGTACCATCACACTCCTGAGGACACGATGGACAAGCTCAGCGCACAAAGCCTGCAGGTCTCGGGCGATATTTTTCTCGATCTGATTCGACTGATCAACGAGCACTGAGCGAGCAGCGCTGACGCGCCGGAAGGAGTTCCGCGGGTGGTGACGCCAATCTCCTACTGGGTTGCATTCCACGTCGCGCTCATTCTCCTTCTGGCAGCCGAGTACGTGATGGCGCACCACGTGCGGGAGACGCGCCGAAAAGCACTCTACGCAACCTTCCTCTGGGTCGCTGCCGCGCTGGTCCTCGCCGGATTGCTGCTGCCGCACTTCGGCTCCCGAGGAACAGTCCAGTATCTTGCCGCCTACGCGATCGAAGAGTCACTCTCGGTCGATAACCTGTTCGTCTTTCTTCTGCTGTTTCGCATCTTCCGCATTCCCGAGCAGCGCCAGCCCAGAGTGCTCTTCTGGGGCGTTGCCGGCGCAATCGTCATGCGAGGCGCGTTTATTGCTGCCGGCGTCGGCCTGCTGAATCACTTTCACTGGATCAGCTACGTCTTCGGCGCAGTGCTGCTCATCAGCTCCGTTCGCCTCGTGCTGCCCAGCCACGAAAAAGAGAAGACTCCCAAATGGATCACGTGGGTCCGGCGCATTCACCCCGTCAGCGAGCGGCAGGACACGTTCTTCGCCTACGAAAATGGCCGGCGCATGATCACCGTTCTCATGCTCGCGCTGCTGGCTATCGAGTTCAGCGACATCGTCTTCGCGATGGATTCCATTCCCGCCGTGCTCAGCATTACGCGCGAGCCGTTCCTCGCCTACACGTCCAACATCATGGCCGTCATGGGGCTGCGTTCGCTCTACGTGCTGCTTGCGGCGATGCTCGCCCGCCTGCGCTTCCTGCACTTCGGACTCGCGGCCGTCCTCGCCTTCGCCGCCGTCAAAATGCTCATCTCTGCGCGCATAGAGATTGGCCCCATCCTCTCGCTGATCGTGATCGCTGCTCTCCTCGCAATCACGATCACGGCATCGCTGATCTTTGCAAAACCGCATCCTCAACTTGAGGCTCCGGAATCAGAAGCCTAGCGAAGATTTCCGTTGCAACGCGCTATCCTGAGGTGGTGTCGTCCGCCTCCAGAATCGTTACCGTGCGCACACCGGCTCTCTCCTACGACGTTGAGATCGGCACCCGTCTGCTCGCTTCTATCGGCTCCCGCGTCGACGCGCTGCTGGACGGCGGCCTGCGTGCCGGCAAGCAGCGCGTATTTGTCGTCAGCTCACCCGAAATCCTGAAGCTCTGGGGCGATGATCTGCTCAGCGGATTCACCACGAAGCCCTCAACCCTCACGGTTCCCAGCGGCGAGTCACACAAGCGCCTGGCCACTGTCGAGCGACTACTGGAGGAACTCGCCGAAGCCGGAGCCGACCGTGATTCCGTTCTGGTCGCCTTCGGCGGCGGCGTCATCGGCGACATGACCGGCTTCCTCGCCGCAATTTACATGCGCGGCATTCGCTACGTCCAAGTGCCAACCACCTTGCTCGCCCAGGTAGACAGCGCGATCGGCGGCAAGACAGGCGTGAACCTCGCCGCCGGAAAAAATCTCGCCGGATCCTTTCATCACCCGCTCGCCGTCTACGCCGACGTTTCGACACTCAGCACACTTCCGCCCGACGAGCTCCGCGCGGGCCTGCAGGAGTCCATTAAGGCCGGCATCATCCGCGATCCGGAACTGTTCACGCTGCTCGAACGCGAGCGCGATCGAGTGCTCTCCGGAGATGCCGAGACACTCACCGACGTCGTCGCAGCAAGCGTCCGCGTAAAGGCCGACGTCGTGAACGCGGACGAGCGAGAGTCCGGCCTGCGCATGATCCTCAACCTCGGACACACGCTCGGCCACGCAATTGAAGCGGCCACCGCCTACAAGCAACTGCTGCATGGTGAAGCCGTGGCATGGGGAATGCTCGCTGCGATTCGCATCGCGGCGTCACGAGCGATGGTCACAACCGCCGATGCCGAGCGCATGCAACAGCTCATTCGCTCGTTTGGTCCACTCAAACCTTTCCGAGCCGACGCGGAGCACCTCATCGCACTCACCGCCAAGGACAAGAAGAACCGCAGCGGTGCACGCTCTTTCGTTCTGCCGACCGGCATCGGAAGCGTCACGATCGTACGCGATGTCACCGAGCGCGAGCTGCTCGATGCCGCGCACCAAATCCTCGAAGAGGCGCGCAACCCGCAGTCCCACCTCAGCGGAGCAACCCGGTGAGCACGACGATTCGCGGCCAGGAGCACACCGCAGGCGCAAGGCCCGCAGCAGAGAACTCTGAGCCAGAGGCCGCAGCACACGTCCGCGAACTCTTCGGCTCCATCGCCCCAACCTACGATCGCCTCAACCATCTGCTTTCGTTCGGACTCGATCGCCGATGGTGGCGCCGAACCGCATCCACATTCAATGCAATCCTCGCCCGCCCCGAAGCATGCGTGCTCGACATCTGCTGCGGCACGGGCGACCTCACCGCCGCTCTCCTCGCCAAGCGCCCCACAAACCCAGAAGCAGAACCCCTCATCGGCCTCGACTTTTCGCCGCAGATGCTCCATCTCGCCGAGCACAAATATGCAGGCGCGAATGTCCGCTGGACAGAGGGCGACGCCATGGCCCTCCCCTTCCCCGATAATTCCGTCGACCTCGTAACCTCCGCGTTCGGTTTCCGCAACCTCACCAACTACGCCGCAGGCCTCGCGGAGATTCATCGCGTGCTACGCCCCGGCGGCAGCATCGGCATCCTCGAGTGCAACCAGCCCACCGGCCTCAGCGGCGCGTTCTACAACCTCTACTTCCATCGCGTCCTGCCTGTCGTCGGCGGCTGGATCTCCGGCGAGCGCGCCGCATACGAATACCTCCCGGCCTCCGTTCGCCGCTTTCCTCGTCCACCCCGCATGCTGCAACTCATGCGCGAGGCCGGTTTTACGAACTGCGCGTGGGACGGCTATCTCCTACACGCTGCCGGCCTTTACCGCGGCGTCAAACCCTGACGAAGCACATGTATCCTCACGGCATGGCCGGAAGCGCAAAGCCGGTGACCGCCAGCACCGAGCACCACGAGCGTGCGTACGCCAAACGCACGGCCGCGCTGACCTCGTTTCTCGCCGCTTCCGGAATCACCCTTCTAAAGCTCATCACAGGCCTGCTCACCGGATCGCTCGGCATGTTGAGTGAGGCCGCGCATTCGGGCATCGACCTGGTCGCCTCTCTGCTCACGTTCACCTCGGTTCGCGTCTCTGACCGCCCCGCGGATGCAGAGCACGCCTTCGGTCACGGCAAGGTCGAGAACCTCTCTGCCGCCGTCGAAACCGCCCTCATGATTGCCTCCTGCATATGGATCGCGACCGAGGCAGTCCTCCGCATCCTGCATCCGGCCCGGCTCACGCTGCGTTTCTCCATCTGGCCCTTCGTCGTCCTGCTGCTCTCCATCCTCGTCGACTCCGCGCGTTCCATCGCTCTGCGTCGTGTAGCAAAGGCCCATCGCAGTGAGGCCCTTGAGGCCGACGCGGTGCACTTCGGCACCGATATCTGGTCCTCCGCCGCCGTCATCGTCGGTCTGCTGTTCTCGTTTGCAGGCCAGCGGTGGAATTGGCCCTCACTGCGTTACGCCGATGCCATCGCGGCACTCGTCGTCGCCGCAATCATCTTTCACGTTACGTGGAGGCTCGCGCGCAGAACACTGGATTCTTTACTCGACGCAACCCCGCCCGAGGTCCGCGACAAAATTCAAGCTCAGATTCTGCGCGACCTCAAAGCGATTCCTGACATTGTTTCCGTGCAGCGGCTGCGCGTGCGGCGCTCGGGCTCGGATTACTTCGTCGATCTCACCCTCGGTCTTCCGCGCGCGCTCAGCTTCCAGCGCTCCGAACAAGTCACGTTGGCCGCAACAGAAACCGTCCAGAAGCGGCTCACGGGTGCTGATGTTGTCGTAAAAACCGTTCCCACTGCGACTCTCAACGAGAGCCTCTTCGATCGTGTCCGCGCCGTTGCCGCGCGTCGCAACCTCAACGTCCACGACGTCAGTTTGCAACAGTACGACGGCGCGCTGCATCTCGAACAACACCTTGAAGTGCCCGAGTCGATGCCACTGCGCCATGCCCATGAAGTCGCCACGCAACTCGAAGCCGACATTCGCCGCGAGGTGCCCGGCATCGTCACCCTGCTCACACACATCGAAGGCGAGCCCGCGACGATCGCGCATGCTGTGCCGATCGAAACCGCCACCAACCTCGAAAAGCAGCTTCGCAAGACCGCCGCAGACTTCCCCGAAATCCTCGATATTCACGAGATCACCGTGACGCGAGGTTACGGCGGCACCGCCCATACCATCCAGGTCAACTGCCATTGCACTCTCCCGGACGATCTGCCCATGAGCCGCGTGCACGCGATCATTACCGATTTCGAAAACCAATTCCGAGTGCAGCATCCGCAGGTCACGCGCGTGCTCATTCATCCGGAACCCGCGTCGGACAACCGTCGATAGCCCGGCGCCGCATCCTACCCTGTATCCTGAACACGAATGCGGCGATTCTTCCAAATTTTCCTGGGCGCACTGCTGATGCTCGTAGTCTTTGTGCTGTTTGCGGGGATTGCGCTGCGGCTCGCATTGCATGGCCGCGAGGTCGCGATTCCCGACCTCTCCGGCCTGACCGTCGCCCAGGCCAGCGAGGCTGCACTGCACAGCGGCCTCGATCTCAACATCGAGAACAAGTTCTACTCGCGCACAGTCCCCGCAGGACGCATCCTCTCGCAGTCGCCCGCGGCCGGCTCACGCGTGCGCCGCGGCTGGCAGTTGCGTGTCACCGAAAGTCTCGGCCCGCAGCAGGTCACCATCCCCGACGTTGTCGGCGAGCCCGTTCGCGAGGCTTCGCTCGACCTGCGCAAATCCTCACTCGACCTCGGCACCCTGGCCCACATGGACGCACCCGGCGACACTGACATGGTTCTTTCGCAGACGCCGCCTCCGGACGCCGGCGTGGACCAGCCCCGCGTGAATCTGCTGCTCAGCCAGCAAGGCGCCGGCGCGTCCGATGCCTTCGTCATGCCTTCGTTCGTCGGGATGAGCTGGCCGTCAGCAAACCGCGCGGCCATTGCGCTTGGCCTGCGCGTTGCAGCCCTCGGAGAAATGGCGCCCGTCGCGGAACCCACACCCACGCCCGCAACCGGCTCGACGCCCGCGGCTCCGGCACAGCAGCCGGCACCGTCTACCGCTGCCCCTAACGGAGTTGGAGGACCTCCACAGATGCCGGCGCCTGCTCCCGTCCAGATGGTCCCTGTCGGCCCTGTAACATCGCAATCGCCAGAGGCCGGCCATCGCGCCAGCAAAGGTTCCGTGGTGAAGCTGACCTTCGGGCATCCATCGACAGGCGCTGCGCCGGCTTCGCCCGCAACCGTTCCGCGGTAGCCCTACACCTCGCGCGCAAATACCGCAGCAAAGAAACCGTCACCTTGAAAGTTAGCCCCGGGAAGCGTCCGCAATGTATCTTTAGGGGCAAGCTGCGTCAGATCCGATGCGTCCTGGCGAACTATACCGTCAGACCGCAGTCGCTGCAGCAAATCACCGATTGAAACCATCCGCAATCTCTGCCTGGTGTCGCTCTCTCCCAGAACAGCATTTACAACTGCTTCGTTCTCCTCGTGCTCGAGCGAGCATGTGGAGTACAGCAGGCATCCACCCGGGTTCAGCCGCTTCAGAGCCTCGCTAAGAATTCTCCGCTGCCGCACCGCCTGACGTTCGAATTCATTCGCCTCCAGCCGATGCCGAATCTCCGGATTGCGTGCAAGCGTTCCGGTCCCGCTACACGGCACATCGCACAGAATCAGATCAAACCTCCCTTCCCTCGCAGGAAGTTCCGCAGCATCCACCTGTAGCGTGCGAATCTTCCGTCCCGGCATCTCATGCTCCAGCCGCCGCTCCATCGACTGCAATCTTCGCCCACTGACGTCCGTCGCCAGCACCTCCGCCGCCGGATGTCGCCGCGCCAGCACAGCAGTCTTCCCACCCGGCGCAGCGCACGCATCCCAGATCCGCTGCGGCGATCTATGACTCGCTGCCGCCAACTCAGCGATCAATCGCGATCCATCATCGATCAGATTCACATCGACATGCTCCGCCGCCTCATTCGGCAGAAACAGATCGCCACGCGCGGGCTCGTGCTGGTCGTAGCCGCAGATCGCCATCGCCGCCTCCCGACCATAGAAGCCTTCCCATCGCCTCACCATCCACGCAGGATGTCCAAGCCGGGTCGCCATCGCATCGACAGATTCGACGATCGGCTTGCCCGGTGCCTTGGTCGCAACGAGCTTTCGCAAAACCGCATTCACCAGCCCCGCAGCCTTCGGATGCCCCGCCGCGCGCGCCAGCTCTACGCTCTCGCTCAGCGCAGCGTGCGGCGGCACACGATCCATATGTCGCAGTTGAAACGCGCCCATACGCAGCGCAACTCGCACCTCTAACGGAAGCGGCTGCTCAGGCCGCGCCAGCAGCTTCGCGAGCTCCGCATCCAGCGCAATCTGCCATCGCAGCACACCCATCACCAGTGCCGTTGCAAGATTCCGATCAGCCTGCGACAGCTTGCGCAACTCCGCACCGTGCAGCAGATCATCGCTATGCGCGGAAGTACTCCCCACTTCCATCAGCACGCGAAACGTCGCCCAACGCGCTGGACTGACGCTCTTCGCCTGCTGTCCTGGACTTGCCGCGGCCCTCCCAGGCCTTCCATCAGCACCCTGCCTCTGCTCAGGCAAGACGCTCTCCTCGCCGAACCTGAAAGTCCTTCGCGAACTGTGCACCAGGCATCCTCGCCTTGCCCTCCATCTGCACCTCGTAAAGAACAAGCTGCGTCCCCTCTGCAGCACCCACCAGCAGCGCACCCTCGACTAACGCAAGCTCACCCGGCGCCAGCTCCACATCCCTGGTTGCGGCCGGACGCATCCGATGCACCAGAAATCGCTTGCCGCGAAACTCCGCATGCGCCCCCGGCCACGGAGAGAATCCGCGCCAGCGGTTGTAAGCCTCACGCGCCGTCCTCCGCTCAAGCTCCATCCGTCCATCCTCGCGCGTCAGAATCGGCGCCAGCGTCGCCTGCGAATCATCCTGTTTGCGCGGCTGCAACGTTCCGCGCTCCAATCCATTAAGCGTCTCGGTCATCAACTCCGCACCGATCGCGGCAAGCTGCGGATACAACTCTGCCGCCGTCGTATCCTCACCAACCGCAACGCGCCTTTCCAACAGAATGCTTCCTGTATCCAGCCCCGCATCGAGCTGCATCGTCGTCACGCCCGTCTCAGTCTCGCCATTCGCCACCGCCCACTGAATCGGCGCGGCCCCACGATACTTCGGCAGCAACGACCCATGCAGATTGATATTGCCGAAGCGCGGCAGCGTCAGCATCCACTCCGGAATAATCCGCCCATACGCCACAACGATGATCGCGTCCGGCCCAATCGCCTCCAGCTCGCCGCGCAGCTCGTCATTCTTCTTGATCTTCTCCGGCTGCAACACGCGCAAACCGCGCGCCAGCGCCGCCCGCTTCACTGCCGACTGCTGCAGCTCCATCTTCCGCCCCGCCGGACGGTCCGGCTGCGTCATTACAAGCCGAACATCATGCCCATGCTCAACCAGCGCCTCGAGCGTCGGTACAGAAAACTCAGGCGTTCCGCAGAAGACCAGCCGCATCGGCCGTCACCACTCGCCATTCTTCTGCAGCTTGCGGATGCGCCGCTTCACCAGGTCGCGCTTCAACGCGCTCAGCCGGTCAATAAACAGCACGCCGTCAAGATGATCGATCTCGTGCTGCATCGCACGCGCCAGCAGCTCCTCGCCCTCCGCCTCAAAGAACTCGCCGTTCACATCCTGCGCCCGCACCTTCACACGCGCCGAGCGCTGCACCTTCTCGCGAATCTCCGGAAGACTCAGGCAGCCCTCTTCCTCAAACTGCTTTCCCGCGCGCTCCACGATCTCCGGATTAATCAGCACCAGCCTTTCTTCCGGCCGCTCCTTGAAGCTCACATCGATCACCGTGATGCGCTTCGACACCCCAATCTGCGGCGCCGCCAGCCCGATCCCACGCGCGGCATACATGCTCGCCCACATCTCTTCCACAAACTGCGCAAGCTCCGGCCCAAACTCCGTCACCGCCGCGCCCTTCTTCGACAACACAGGATCCGGATACTTCACGATCGGATGAATCTTCGCACCTTCCTGGTCCGCGGCAACAGCCGTTGCACTCTCGTTTTCCTTCTTCTCGCTCATCGTCAATACGCTCGGATCTGTTCGCAATATCCGTGGAAGTTGCGCTTCAGCTCATTCAAACTATCGCCGCCAAACTTCTCCAGCACCAGCCTCGCGATGGTCAGCGCCACCATGGCCTCGCCCGCAACACCCGCCGCCGGCACCACGCAAACATCCGACCGCTCATACGATGCCTTCGTCGCCTCGCGCGTCTCAAACGACACCGAGCCAAGCGGCCGCCGCAGCGTCGAGATCGGCTTCAGATACCCGCGCACCACCACATCCTCGCCGTTCGACATCCCGCCCTCAACCCCGCCGGCATTATTCCTTTCGCGTCGGAATCGCGTAAAGCTCTCGCCCGAGCCCTCATCACCCTCGCCCGCATACGCAATCGCATCGTGCACAGCCGACCCCGCCGACTCCGCCGCCGTTACGCCACGCCCGAGTTCCACAGCCTTCACCGCCTGCAGACTCATCAGCGCCTGCGCCAGCAGACCATCCAGCCGCTCATCCCAGTTCACGTGCGTTCCAATGCCCGGAGGTAGCCCGTGCACGATCACCTCAAACACTCCGCCCACCGTGTCACCACTGCGCAGCGCCTTGTCCACCTCGGCCTTCATCGCAGCCTCGGATTCCGCATCCGCGCACGCCAGCATCACCTCGTCGCGGCCCGCAATCGCCGCCACCTCCTCAAACGAAACCTCACGCCCAAGCTGCGCTGTGCCCACACGAATCACATGGCTCGCGACCTGCACACCAAGCTCGCGCAGCAGCAGCTTCGCCAGCGCTCCACACGCCACTCGCGCCGCCGACTCCCGCGCGCTCGCGCGCTCCAGCACGTAACGAGCGTCCTTGAAGTCGTACTTCAGCGCGCCCGCAAGATCCGCGTGGCCCGGCCGTGGGCTCGCTACAGCCTTGTGCAGCGATGCATCGCCGGCCTCCACCGGCAGAATCTGCTCCCAGTTCTTCCAGTCGCGGTTCGCCAGCGTCATCGCGATCGGCGATCCGATCGTCCTGCCATGCCGCACACCCGAGAGAATATGCGCCTCATCCTTCTCGATACGCATGCGGCCGCCGCGGCCATAGCCCTGCTGCCGCCGCCACAACTCGCGGTTCACAAACTCCTGATCAACAGGAATGCCCGCAGGCAATCCGCTGATCAGTGCAACCAGAGCCTCACCGTGGCTCTCACCCGCTGTAGAAAATCGAAGCATAAAAGAAATTGAGCCAAACCCGACTGAAACTTGAGCAAACCCGATTGAAACTTGAGCAAACCAATGGAATACAAACGCGCCGAAACTGAATCAAAATGCGCTGTTTAAGCGATTATAGCCAGCGTCGCAGTCATCGCGCTCACCTCCGCTCAATCACCTGCGCGTCCACCGGATGTCTCCGCGACGTCACGCGGTCCAGCACCAGGTCCGGCGTATGACTGAAACGAAACGGCGCGCCATGCTCCACATTCAATTCAACTCCGCTCAACTGCAGGTTCGTCGCATACGACGCAACCAGCCCGGCCTTCCCGGAACCCACAACATCCGTCAGCCGCAGGCCATCGATCGGGCTCTCCGGCAGCCCGTCAATCACCACCAGCTCCTTGGCTCCATCCACCGTCACCCCATTAATTGCAATGTCCCGAAAGTGCGGCGTGCCTGCATTCACCGGCTCAGCCTCATCCAGGTTCGGCTTCTCTCCCTCCATCCGATAGAAGTTCGTCACCTCAATCGCGCGCCCCACATTCTGCATCGTCCAATTGCTGAACCGCAGATCGGAGACTACACCGCCGCGCCCGCGACGGCTCTTGATCCGTATGCCTGCCTCTGTATCCACGGCGGTGATATTCGCCGCCACAATATTCCGCACCGACCCTGAGGTCTCCGACCCAATCGTCACCGCTCCATGCGCATGATGCACCGTGCATCCCGTGATCGTCACATCCTCCGTCGGCCGGTTCACCCGCAAGCCGTCCGCGTCCTTGCCGGACTTGATCACAATCCCGTCATCGCCCGTATCGATGTAGTCGTCCGTCAGGTGCACAAAGCGCGAGCTGTCCACAACAATCCCGTCCGTGTGCACACCCGGATAAGTCTCGATCACCACATTCCGCACCGTCGCCCACTCCGTATACAGCAGGTGCACGGTCCACATCGGCGAGCCCTCAAAGTGCACGTCCTCAATCAGCACACGCTCCGAATTCATCAGCCGCACAAACGATGGCCGCAGCTCCTCTCCCGCAGCCTCATACTCCGCACGCGGAACCGTCTTGTGCGCTTCGAGATCAGCCAGCAGCCGCTCCCAGTTCGCTCCGTTCGCCGAGCCCACATCACCGACCTGCTTGCCCGTCGCGTACTCATTGCTCACTGCATGATTGGCTTCCCCCAGCTCGCGCGGATGCAGCTTCATCCAATCCGCGTTCGAACTCACCAGTGTTCCCGTGCCCGTGATCGTCACATCCTGCAGATCATGTCCGCCGATCAGCGGCACCGGCGTCAGCGTCTCCACGCCCTGTTGCCGTCCCCACGTCAGCGGCAGCTTCCGTGCAGGAAACTCCACCACCGACCCCGGCCCGAACTCCAGCCGCAGGTGGGACACCAACTCAATCGGCCCTGAAATGTAGTGCCCTGCCGGAACGTAAACCGTTCCCCCGCCCGCCGCCTTTGCTGCGCCAATGGCTCGCGCAAATGCATTCGTCACCGGCTCGCTCGAATTCGGCTTCGCTCCATACTGCGTGATGTCGAAGATTGCCTGCGCAGACGCCGCGTCGGCCAACAAAAGCGCAGCAGCAATGAAAAGAACAACCCGCCCGATTCGCACCGCAACCGAATTCATCAACGTTCTCGAAGCTCGAACGACTGATCCTCAGCGGGCTCCTCACCACCAACCTCCGCCGGCTCAGACGCAACCGCCTCCGCAGCCTGCGGCGCAGTCGCAGCCGCGCCCGAAGCCTCCGCCTCCAGGAACCTCCGCGAATCAAACAGATTCCGCTCCATCGACCGCACCCACTCCGTCGGTTCATCCGCCCTTCGTCCCGCATCACGAGCCGCCGCAAACTCCGCCCGCATTGTCTGGAACTTCGCCTCCAGATCATCCAGCGCACTCAGCAGCAGCGCCTCCGGCGTCATCGGCAGCTTCGGCGATCCGAACTCCAGCTTCCCGTGATGCGCCAGGATCATATGCTCCACCAGCACGCGCAGCGGCTCCGGAAACAGCACCGCCTGCTCACCCGTCACCTGCGCACGCTCCCGAGCCTCGGCATCCATCGCAGAGATCGCCTCCGCGAGCATCCGCTGCGCAATCGTAATGTGCCCAACCAGCTGACCCTCAAGCGTGTAATTGAAGTTCGATCGCCAGCTCAGCTCCCGCACCTTGCCAATGTCGTGCAGAATCGCTCCGGTCACCAACAGGTCCGGGTCCACCTCGGGATAAAGCGGCGCCGTCGCGCGACACACCCGCACCAGCGCCAGCACATGCTCCAGCAATCCACCCAGCCACGCATGATGCAGCCGCTTGGCCGCCGGCGCCTCCTGAAACGCCGCGCCGATTCCAGGATCATTAAAGAACCGCAGCACCAGCGCGCGCAGATGCTGGTTCGCAAACGCCTCCACGTACCCGCGCAGCTCCGCCATCATCGCGGGAATCTCATACTGACTCGTCGGCACGAAGTCCGCTGACTCGATCTCGCCCTCAGCCGCCGCCCGCATCCGCGTCAGCGTGATCTGAAACCTCCCGTTGTACCTCGAAATCTGCCCCTGCACCTTGACGTAGCAGCCCTCCGCGCACGTCTCCACAACGTTCGCGAACTCCTCCCACATCCGCGCCTCCATCTGCCCCGTCTTGTCCGACAGCGTCAGCGCCAGATACTGCCCACCGCCGCCCTTGCGGTCGCGCAAACTGATCGACGCCAGGCAGAAGAACGTCGTGACCACCTGATTCTCAAAGCGCGCCGCATCGGCAACAAAGAAGTCTTTCATCGGTTCATCTCAGCATAGGTCAAGAGCCCCGAAGCCGGGGCTCTTGCTGTGAGAAAGCAGGTTCACAATCGCTCTACTGCGGTGTAGACGCGCCCGGAGCTGGAGCCTGGCTCGCCGGCACAGTCTGCGCTGCCGGCGCCCCGCCCAGCGCAGGGTTCACCGTCGGAGCCACCGCCGGCGTCGTATCCACCGGCTTCGGCTTTTCCTGCAAGCGCTCCTTCGGCTGGTCCTTCGCGCGCTTCACCTTCGCCTTCTTCTTCTTGCCCGTATTCCCGTTCAGCCCCAGCGGAGCCGCGCGCTCCTTCTCGTCAGCCGTCTCCTGGCTTGTCGTCGGCGCCGGCCGCTTGGACGCCTTCACCTCTGCCTTCGCCACCTTCTGCTGCGCCCGCGTCGCCTCCGACTCCTTCTCCCGATCCGTAAACCGCGTCTTATGCTCCGCCACCGGCTTCGGCGCCAACGCATCGGCGCTGCTCTCGTCGGCGCCCGTTCCCGTCGTCATCGTCGTCACTGAATCCGACGGCGCCATCGCCGCTCCCGCCGTCTGTCCCAGCGGCTGATCATTGTTCCCCGTCTCCGCCGTCTGCGCCACACCCGCCGGCAGCGCCTTCTCCGGAGCCTGCCCAAACCGAATCTTCTCGCGATGAATCTTCTGCTTCTTCGGCGCCTTCCCACCCGAAGCCACCGCAGCCTTGGCCTGCTGCTTCTCGGCTTCCTTCTCACGCGCCGCGGCCAGATCCGCCTGCGCCCGCGCAGCCTTCTCCTGCTCCATGCGCTGCTTCTTCACCGTCTTCTTCTTCGGCGGCGGCGGCGCATACGCCGTAAACTCCGGCTTCGTCTGTTGCTTGCCCGCGCCCGTATCCACAAACCCCGGCTTGATGTCGATATACGCATCCTCGCGCGCCTTCGTCAGGTACGCGCGCAGCGCCGGCTGCAGCTGCTGAAAGTAAATCGCCTCTTCCACCTGCTGTTCGACATCCTTCAACGGCGGAATCCCTGCCTGCTGGTGGCTGTCTACCTTCAAAATCACAAAGCCCTGCCGCGTCCGGATCGGCTCCGTATACCCGCCCACCGGCAGCGAGAACGTCGCCTTCTCCAGCACATCGCCCAGCATCCCGCGCTTGAAGTCGCCAAGGTCGCCGCCCGCCGCCGCCGTCGGTCCGCCCGAATCGGTCTTCGCCGTATCCGCGAAGTTCGCCCCCGCCTTCAGCTTCGCCTCCACCGCATCCGCCTTCTGCTGCGCCGCCGCCACCTGCGCGTCCGTCGCATTGTCCGGAGTCGGAATCAGGATCTCGCTCAAATGCACCTGCTCCGGCACCTCGAAGTCCTTCCCATGCGCCTTGTAGTACGCCTCTTCCTCCGCGTGGGTTAGGTTCAGATGCCGCCCCACCTCCTGCTGCACCACCTGGTTCGAGATCACCTGGTTGCGAATCTGCTGCTTGAAGTCCTCAAACGAGACACCCTGCTGCTCCGCCGCCTTCTGCAGCGCCTCCATCGAGTCCAGATGATTCTGCTTGCGGATATCATCCAGCCGCCGCATCGTCTCCGCGTCGCCCGTAATCCCCAGCTCCTTGCCCTTCGAGAGCAGCAACTGCTGGTCGATCATGTCGCGCAGCAGATCATGCAGCTTGGCCTCGGCATCGGCCTCCGGCACATTCTCCTGCCGCGCCTGCTCCATCAACTGCTGCTCGGCGCGCTCGTACTCGCTGCGCGTGATGATCTGATCATTCACGCGCGCAACCACGTCCTCCACCACCGTTCCGTTCGGAGTAATCGGGGTTGACGCGGGCAGCGGCGGAAGCTGAAGCTGCGGCTGCGGGGCAGGCGTCACACCTCCGCCCGGCACCGGATAGCTCGGCTGCTGCGCGCGCACCTGCGCCAGCAAACTCGGGGTTGCGGCCAGCGACGCGGCCAGAATTGCCGATCCGGCCAGAACTACGCCGGCAAACCGGCCCACACGCTGAACAAATCCTTGCTTCGTGATCATCCGTTCCTTCGGGGACTTCCCTTCGCAGATCCTTCGCTCAGGTCGCCCGGACCCATCCGGCAATTATCTGCGGCCCCATTCCTTTTGACCCGTAGACCCGCCGAGGGTCATCAGTTTGCGTTCATTCTACCTGCCGCGATGCTCTTCGCGCAGGATCTCGCCCATGCAGCGAACCGGAACGACCCCTCCGGAAAGGCCCATCTCCAGAAGGCCCATCAAGCCAACCGGAACGGCCCATCTAGCCAACCGGAAGGGCCCATCTTCAGATGGGCCGTAGAGCCCAAATTAAATTCAGAAGGGGCCGACTTCAGTCGGCCCCTTCCCACGTCCCAACCACTCCGAAGCTCACCGCCTGAATGCTATACTCGTCCAACGAGTAGCGGCCCGTTTTCGCCTCTTTTCCGGGCCCTGTCTGCTCCTCTCGAGGTCCCTCCCGCGCCATGAATTCGCGTACCCGTCGCGCCCTCTTTTCCGCAGCCATCTTCCTCACCGCCTGCGGCGTCACCGGCTCCATCATCGGCGGTCGCGTCGCCGCTCAGTCCGCCTCCGACGAGTCCACCCTCCGCGACTCCATGAAGCAGTTCACCGACGTCTATGCCCTCGTCGAGCAGAACTACGCGGACAAACTGAACACAGACAAGGTCGACCAGGTCATCTACGACGGCGCCATCCCGGGCATGCTCCACGTGCTCGACCCCCACTCCAACTTCTACGACCCCAAAGCCTTCGCGCAGATGCGCGAAGACCAGCACGGCAAGTACTACGGCGTCGGCATGCAGATCCAGCCGCAGGAAAACAAGATCGTCGTGCTCGCCCCGTTTGAGGGCACGCCCGCCTACAAGGCCGGCATCCGTCCCGGCGACGTCATCCTCGCCGTCGACGGCAAGTCCACCGAAAACATGGACTCCGCCGCCGTCGCCTCCCTGCTCAAGGGCCCCCGCGGAACCCACGTCAGCGTCACCATGGGCCGCGAAGGCTCGCCCAAGCCGCTCGTCTTCGACCTCGTCCGCGACGAGATTCCCCGCTACTCCGTCGACACCGCCTTCATGATCCGGCCAAACATCGGCTACATCCACATCACCCAGTTCATGGAGACCACCTCCCACGAGGTGCAGGAAGCGCTCGACAAGTTCGGCCCCAACATCCAGGGCCTCGTCATCGACCTCCGCGAAAATCCCGGCGGCCTGCTCAACGAAGCCGTCAACACCGCAGACAAGTTCCTCCAGAAGGGCCAGATCGTCGTCTCCCAACGCGGCCGCGCCTTCCCCGACCAGGTCTACCGCGCGCCCACCGGCTCTAACCTCAAGTACCCCGTCGTCGTACTCGTCAACCGCGACACCGCCTCCGCCGCCGAGATCGTCTCCGGCGCCCTCCAGGATCACGACCGCGCCCTCATCGTCGGCGAAACCACCTTCGGCAAGGGCCTCGTCCAGACCGTCTTCCCGATCTCCGAGAATACCGGCCTCGCCCTCACCACCTTCCACTACTACACGCCCTCCGGCCGTCTCATCCAGCGCAATTACAACAACGTTTCGCTGTACGACTACTACTACGTTCGCAATGACGCGCTGCCCGCCGACAAGTCCAACCGCGAGGTCAAGCTGACCGACGCCGGCCGTCCCGTCTACGGCGGCGGCGGCATCACGCCCGACGAAAAGATCCCGGAGATCAAGACGAATCACTTCCAGGAAGTGCTTCTCACGCCTCCGCACCGCGCCTTCTTCGACTTCACCACGCATTACGTCGCGAACCACACCATCTCGAAAGACTTTGTTGTGGACGACGCCGTGATGAGCGACTTTGAGAACTTCCTGCGCTCCCAGAAGATCGACTTCACCCAGAAGGACATCAACGACAACATCGACTGGCTCAAGGCCATGATCAAGGCCGAGCTCTTCACCTCGCAGTTCGGCCAGGCCGAGGGTCTGAAGGTCCGCACCGAGTGGGACCCTCAAATCAAGCAGGCTCTCACCTTCATGCCTGAGGCCCTCGCCCTCGAAGAGCACAAACTCCCCTCCGAACAGAAGGGCACCGAAACCGCCAGCACCTCCCCGACCACCACCACCGCCCACCAATGACCGGAAGGGCCCATCTTCAGATGGGCCGTAAAGCCAACCTACAGAACAGCAGGGGCCGACTTCAGTCGGCCTCTTCTACATGATACGAAACCCCGTCATCTGAGCGAAGCGCCGGGTGCCCCATCTTCGCGTGCGTAGCACGCTAAGGTGGGCATCGCGCGTGGTAGCGCGCGAGTGCCGTTGCTGTTGCCGTTGCCTCTGCTTTTCTTTCTGTCATCCTCAGCGCAGCGAAGGAGTTACTTTTGCTGGATGGGTCCTCTATTGAAGTGGATGTGGAGGGAACTCCAAGGTGACATCGAGCAGATCGGTAGAGCCTGAGACGTTTCGGTGGATGAAGGAGAGATTTCTTTGCCAGGTGCAGGAAGGACAGCTCAATCGATTCGCTTGCAACCATTTGTCGATCACAGATGGGTTGAACAGCTGTTCGCGCAAGGGCGCCCACGAGGCGGTTAGCTGTTTTGCGGCTCCGGGATAAGGCTCTACACCGTCCAGCCGCAGTTCTCCCAGCCGGGAAGGTCTTCCTTCATCCACCTCGAAGGTGAAGTCAACCAACCCATGACGCGAATCGAATGTGACTACGGGGACGATTACCGTATTGACGTAGCCCTTGCTTCCGTAAAGAGTCCGGATCCGCTCGAGACCGCTGACAATTTCAGACCTGGAGGCTACATCGCCTGGGGCGATGGGTACCTCTCTCCGTAAATGATCCGGAGTGAAGACCGTGGCCTTCACGACATTGATCGTTCCGAGTCTGTAGCGAATGCCCGCCTTGATGTTCTCCGTGACCTGGACGTGGTTGTTGCTTTCCTGCCTTTGCTCCTCTACTTGAGCCTGTAGATAGCCAAGGTCGCGCGCTTTCTGCAAGACAATCTCGTTCGCAGCCTCAAGTGGGCATCGAGACACGTCGATGTTCTTCAGTATGTCCTGGCGATCTTTCTCCGGAAGATCGGAGGATTGCAGAACTAACGTGTACTCGGAATGCTGTGTCTGTCGGCCAGCGCGGAGGCTGGTGGGTAAAGTCGCCAGCGCTATAAGAATCAGGATTGGAGATACCCGCATGGTCCGTCTCCGTTGGGAAAACAGTCTATCAACCGGATCACCACTTGTGAGTTGACGTTCTATTTGAGCTCAGTACCCCTGGTCGAGCGACGAACAGGTACCCCGAGCCTTGTAGGCTCGGGTCTCATACCTCGCCAGGAAGACGGGCTTTAGCCCTGAGGCATGCTTTGCTGGCTTTTCCCTTGCCTTACTAACCACTAACTACTAACCACTAAACACTCACCCGCCCCACTACAATCACCCTCAATGCCATCCCCCCTCATCGCCATCGTCGAAGACGAAGAACACCTCGCCCAGGGTCTCCTCTTCAACCTCCAGGCTGAGGGCTACCGCACCCATCACGAAGCTGATGGCAACTCCGCCCTCCGGTGGCTCCTGAACACCCCAGAGCCCCCCGCCGCCGTCCTCCTCGACGTCATGCTCCCCGGCCAGGACGGCTTCGCCATCCTCCGCGCGCTCCGCCAGACCGGCCGCTTCATTCCCGTCCTCATGCTCACCGCCCGCGGCCGCACCGAGGACATCGTCGAAGGCTTCTCCGCCGGCGCCGACGACTACCTCGCCAAGCCCTTCGACCTCACCATCCTCCTCGCCCGCCTCTCCGGCCTCCTCCGTCGCGTCCACTGGGCCGCAGCACACAACACCACGCCCGTTGAACCACCAATACCTCAACCCGAAGAATCGCAGCAGCCCGTCTTCACCCTCGGCAACTGCACCATCGACCTCGACGGCCTCGAAATTCGGAAACCCGGTGAAACCGGGGCCCCCGGCGGGCCGTCAGGCCCGAGAGGGGTGGCCACCATTCACCTCACCGTGATGGAGGCCGACCTCCTCCGCTATCTCCTCGAGCGCCCCAACAAGGTCATCGCCCGCAAAGAGCTCCTCGAAAACGTCTGGCGCGTCCACGAAGACACCGACACCCGCGCCATCGATAACTTCCTCGTCCGCCTGCGCCGCTACCTCGAACCCGACCCCGCCCACCCCACTCACTTCCTCACCGTCCGCGGCGTCGGCTACCGCTTCGTCCCAGATCAAAGTGAGCCCACTTGACAAAAGCCCCGGCCAGACACCCCTTGGCTGCAAACGCCCGCGCCGTCCATGCAGTTAAGGTCCACCCCTAAATCCTCTGCTTTGAAGATTTTGCGCAAAAAAGGGGGAGGGGGGGGGTACACCACCCCGCCCGCTACTTTCCCTCGCCTGCCGCATCGAATCGCCATGGCCACTCTGAACCTGACCATCGAAAATATGCACTGCGGAGCCTGCGTCCGCCGCGTGACCCAGACCCTCAACGCGCTGCCCGACACACACGCCGAAGAGGTCCAGATCGGCGCAGCCCGCATCCAGACCAGCGCGCAGCCGAGCCAGGTTCAGGAGGCTCTCCGCGCCGCCGGTTATCCTGCCCACATCCAAAGCTGATGGAGCAGACCCTCCAGATCGCCGGGATGAGCTGCGCCGCCTGCCAGCACCACGTCGAGCGCGCTCTGCGCTCCGTCCCAGGCGTCGACTCCGCCACCGTCAACCTCCTCGCCAACTCCGCCCAGATCACCTCCACGAATCCGCTCGAACCCCAACCCCTCATCGAGGCCGTGCGCCACGCCGGCTACGACGCCTCTCTGCCCACCGGAATCGTCGGATCCCCCGAGAGTCTGTCCCGGATCTCGCCGGAGCCGCACGAGCGAGCTCTCGGCCTCCGCGCCGCCCTCAGTCTCATCGCCGGCGCCGTCGCGATGATCCTCTCCATGCCGTTGATGATGGTCAATCCCAGCGCCGATCCGCTGCTAAACCTCGTCGCCCGCCTTCTCGCGCCTGTCACGCCCGCCGCACTGATGTCCCTTCCCGTGCAGCCGCTGCGCTGGTTCCTGTGCGCGCTCTCACTTGCGGTCATGCTGTTCGCCGCACCCGAGATCTACCTCGCCGCCTGGCGCGCCGCACGCCACCGCACCACGAACATGAACACCCTGGTGGCCATCGGCACTCTCAGCGCCTTCGCGGCCTCCTTCCTGGCCACACTCCGCGCGACTACATCCAGCGCCGACGTCTACTTCGAGTCCGTCATCCTCATCCTCGGCTTCCTCCTCACCGGCCGCTGGCTCGAGGCCCGCGCCCGCCGCCAGGCCACGCGCTCCATCCGCGGCTTCGCCCAACTCACCGCCGCAACCGCACGCCTGCTGGATATCAACCCAGCCACCGAGCTCCCCGACTTTGCTGCCGCACCCGAGACGATCCTCCCCACCGACGCGCTCGCCTCCGGCGACATCCTCCGCATCCTCCCCGGTGACCGCATCCCCGTCGACGGCATCATCCTCTGGGGCCGCAGCTCCGTTGACGAATCCATGCTCACGGGCGAGCCACTCCCCGTCACACGCAGCATCGGCGACCGCGTCATCAGCGGCACCCTCAATCTCGACGGCGTGCTCGTCCTCCGCGCCACAGCCGTCGGCAGCGCCTCTACGCTCGCGCAAATGCAGCGCCTGCTCGCGCAGGCGCAATCCTCCCGCGCTCCCATGCAGCGCCTCGCCGACCGCGTCAGCGCCATCTTCGTCCCTACCATCCTCGTGCTCGCTGCGCTCTCGTTCACCGCCTGGGCCATCGCCCTCAACACCGGCGGTCGCCATGAAGGCCTCGCCCAACCCTTCGCCATCGCCATCGCCGTGCTCATCATCGCCTGCCCCTGCGCGATGGGCCTCGCTGTCCCCGCTGCCATAACCGTTGCGATCGGACGCGCCGCGCGCAGCGGCCTGCTCATCAAAGGCGGCGAAGCCATCGAGCGCATCGCCGTCATTGACACGCTCGCCCTCGATAAAACCGGAACCCTCACCGAAGGCCAGCCGCGCATCGCGCACTTCGCTACCGTCGCGAATCCCATCCTGCCGCGCGAAGATCTCCTCGCCCTGGCCGCCGCCGTCGAGCGCACCTCCACTCACCCGCTCGCGGAAGCCGTCGCCAACTTCGTCACCAAGCAGGACCCACTGCACACCGCACACGCCATTTCCGAGGTCGAAGTCCTGCCCGGCGTCGGCATCCGCGCGCAAGCCGCCAACCACAAAATCGAGATCGGCAACGCGTCGCTCCTGCCCGCGCGCACCCTCGATCCCGTCCTCGCCGCACCTCCAGAACTCGCCTACGCCACGCCGATCTACCTGCTGATCGACAACCAACCCCAAGCCGTCTTCTTCGCCACCGACCAGCTCCGCCCCGAAGCCGCCGCGACCATCCGCAGCCTCGCAGATCTCCGCATCCGCGCGCTGATGCTCACCGGCGACACGCAGCTCTCCGCCGAAGCCATCGCCCGCGAAGCCGGCATCGGAGACCCAGATGCCATCCGCGCCTCCCTGCTCCCCGCCGGCAAGCTCGCCGCCATCCGCGAGCTCCAGTCGCAGAAGCGCCGAGTCGGCATGGCCGGCGACGGCATCAACGACGCAGCCTCCCTCGCGCAATCCGACGCAGGCTTCGCCATGGCCTCCGGCACTGAGCTCGCTCGCGAGGCCGGCGACGTCCTGCTCCTCCACTCCGATCTGACGCTAATCCCCGCCGCCATCCGTCTCAGCCGCCGGGCTGTGCGCGTCATGCGCCAAAATCTCGGCTGGGCTCTCATCTACAACGTCATCGGCATCCCCATCGCCGCCGGCGTCCTCTATCCGCACTTCCACATCCTGCTCAGTCCCGTGCTGGCCAGCATCGCCATGGCTCTCAGTTCCGTCAGCGTGCTCGCCAACTCCCTCCGCCTGCGCCGCTGAAACCGGGCAAAATCCCCGCGATACACTTGAATCCAGCAGGCAAATCGTACGTGCGCATCTTCACCCGCTACATTCTTCGTGAGGTCGTCGGCTACGCCCTCCTGGGCGGCGTGCTCTTCACCTTCATCCTCTTCATGCGCTACCTGCTGCCGCTGCTTGAGCTCGCAGTGCGCGGCATCGCTACACCGTTCGATCTGCTCAAGCTCATCGGCTATCTGCTGCCCAACTTCCTCACGCTCACCATCCCGATGGCCGTACTCATCGGCATCCTGCTCGGCCTCAGCCGTCTCGCCTCCGACAGCGAAGTGACCGCGATGCGCGCCAGCGGCCTCGGCGTCGTCTCCTTCATTCGCATCGTCAGCATCGTCGCCGTACTCTCCTGGCTCGTCGGTCTCGCAAACTCGCTCTACGTCGCTCCCCGTGCGGCGCGCGCTCTGCTCAATTACGAAGAGCAGAGCAAAACCTCACAGGCGACCGTCGAAGTGCAGCCGCGCGTCTTCTACGAAGACTTCAAAAATTACGTTCTCTACACGCAGGATGTGATCCCCGGCGCCAACGGTACCGCCATCTGGAAGCATGTCTTCCTCGCCGACCTCACCCAACCGGCAACCCCGCACATCATCAGTGCGCAGGACGCCATCGTGCAGGCCGGCAGCGAGCGCCAGACACTGCGCCTCGATCTGCTCAACGGCAGCCGCCACGACATCGCCCCCAACGATCTCGATCAGTACAACATCACGCATTTCGAGTCGACGGTCCTTCCCATCGAAACCACCTCGCAGGAGGACACGCACCTCAGCCGCCGCGACACGCCCATGCAGGCGCTTGACACAACCGCAGTGTGGCATCGCGCGCACGATACCAGCAAAACCGCCGACACACGGCCCTACTCGATAGAGTTCAATCGCCGCATCTCCTTCCCCTTCGCCTGCCTGGTGCTCATGCTCGTCGGCGTTCCGGTCGGGCTCTCCTCGAAACGCGGTGGCAAAGGCACCGGCTTCGCTGTCACGCTTCTGCTCGTCTTCATCTACTACTTCCTCTCGGAGATCGGCGTCGCACTCGCGCGTCAACAAAAGCTGCCGGCCTTCGCCGGCGTGTGGGGCGCAAACGTACTCTTCGCTGTGGCCGGCGTTCTGCTCATCCAGCAATTGAGACGCGGCGGTCTCGCGCTCAATCTGCTCTCCAGCTTCGGCAACGCCATCTCAAAAGGATTTCAGCGTCTCTCGCGCAAACGTCCGGCTGAGCCCGCTGGCGTCGGCGCCGGCGACCGGCTTCGCCGCTTGCGCCGCGTGCTGCGCGCGCGCTTCCCGCTCATCCTGGACGAGTACGCAATGGGCAGCTTCCTACGCAACTTCGTGCTGGTGCTCTCCGCGCTCACCGTGCTCTTCCTCATCTTCACGTTCTTCGAACTCATCGGCGACATCATCAAGTACCGCACGCCGCTGGTCACCGTCGGCGACTACCTGCTCAATCTCATTCCGTTCATCCTCTACAACGTCACGCCGGTCTGCTCGCTGCTCGCCGTGCTGATCACCTTCGGCGCGCTCAGCCGCTCCAGCGAGATCACCGCGATGAAAGCCACCGGCGTGAGTCTGTATCGAGTTGTCACTCCAGTGCTTCTCGTCGCTGCAATTCTTTCCGCGCTGCTCTTCGCCTTCGATGAAAGCTATCTTCCCAACGCGAACCGACGGCAGGAAGCCCTGCTCTCCAGCATCAAGGGCAAACCCGCGCAGACCTTCCTTCGTCCGGATCGCAAGTGGATGTCTGGCGAAGCCTCAGGTTCCGGCGAGCCCACACGCATCTTCTACTACCAGGCCTTCGACCCCGGCCGCGACAACTTCGCCAACATCACCGTCTTCGAGTTCCAGCCCGGCACCTTCACGCTCTCGCGCCGCATCTACGCCGAAAGCGCACACTGGGATGCGGCCGCCGGTCATTGGGACTTCGAAAACGGATGGGAGCGTGTCTTCTCTGCCAGCGGCGATAGCGTAACGAACTATCAGACCTTCAAGCAGTCGAGCTTCGGCGAGATTCACGAGACGCCGAGCTACTTCAAAAAAGAAGAGCGCCCGTCCCAGGAGATGTCCTACAGCGAGCTCGCGCGCTACATCCGCGACCTGCAGCAGAGCGGTTTCGATACAACACCGCTGCGCGTCCAGCTCAACCGCAAGCTCTCCTATCCCTTGCTCACGCTGGTCATGGCGATCCTTGCGGTACCGTTCTCGCTCGCCGCCGGCAAGCGCGGCAGCCTCGCTGGAATCGGCGCCGCGCTCGCGCTCGCGATCTTCTACTGGGTGCTCGCCGGCATCTCCGAAAATCTCGGCAACGTGAACTCGCTGCCGGCGGTGCTCGCCGCATGGTCGCCGGACCTGCTCTTCGCCATGGTGGGCTCCTACCTGCTGCTGCGGACGCCGACGTAGAACCTCGAACCTCCCCGCGCCTCCATCTCTCGTACACTGTTGGAAGTATGCGAATTTTACCCATCCTGATCGCCATCACCGCCGCGCCGCTGCTCGCGCAAACGCCGACCCGAACCACCACAGCACATCCGGCAACCGCCGCACATCGCACTGCCACGGAGTCTGGAGGCTGTGCGAAGGTGCCCGAGCTTTCGCCCAAAATTCCCGCGCTTCCGCCGGGCAGCCCATGCCCGAAGGTCCTCTATACGATTACTCACACGCCTGCGATCCGGCTGGATTACGGCTCGCCGATGCTCAGCCCCACGCTGCGCAACATGCTCGACCAGAAACCTGAGACCTTCTCGCTCGATTACGTGGACACGAAGATTGGCACCGGCCCGCTCGCGGAGCCGCACAAGTGGTACACCGTCCACTACACCGGCTATCTGCTCGATGGCACAAAGTTCGACTCCTCGGTCGACCGTGGCGAACCCATCAGCTTCCCTTATGGCGCGCATCGCGTGATCGAAGGCTGGGACACCGGCTTTGAGGGCATGCACGTTGGCGGCAAGCGCCGCTTGTATGTGCCCTATCAGCTCGGGTATGGCGAGAACGGGCAGCGGCAGATTCCACCCAAGGCCGAGCTGATCTTCGACCTCGAGCTGATCGCGCAGAGCGACACGCAACCCACGCCCGCGAAGCCGCCGACCGAGCCGCAGGGCGCGCCAGGGGCCAGACAGCCCGAGAACATGACACAGCCGCACGGCGCCGCTGCACCCCCGGAGCCGAAGTCACCCGCGGGTGCGGCCGGGTCTCCGCCGGTCAACCCAACGACACCGTCGACCTCCACGCAACCGGCTCAGCCATCCAGCACCGCCGAGCCGAAGCAGTAATCGAAGTGCGGAGTCGATCGGCTCCGCAGTTTCATCCAACATCAGCATGCTTCAGCGACTCAGTCCGCTCTTCCCGTACCTGCGCCGTTACTGGCGCAGCTACCTGTGGGGCGGACTGTCGCTATTGATCTACAACGCGGCCAAATCCGTCATCGCTCTGGTCATCGGCCGCTCGGTCGACGATATGCGCCTCGGCCTCAGTGCCACCAAGATTGAGCATTATGCCTTTCTTCTGCTGGGCATCGCCGCGGTGTCCGCTGTGTTTCTCTACCTCATGCGCCAGATTCTTATCGGCGCGTCGAGAGAGATCGAGTACGACATCCGCAACGATCTCTTTGAGCGTCTCGAAGCTCAGCCGCCGAGCTTCTTTCAGCGCCATCGGACCGGCGACATTATGGCGCGTTCGACCAACGACCTGAACGCGGTTCGGCAGCTTCTCGGGCCAGCCATCATGTACTCGGCCAACACGGTGGTCTTCATCGCGTTCGCGCTGCCGTTCATGATTCGCATCAGCCCAAAGCTGACGCTGCTGGCGTTTCTTCCGCTGCCGTTCGTGTCCGTCCTAGTGCAGTACTTCGGCGCGCGTATTCACACGCGCTTCGAGCGCATCCAGGCGATGTTCTCGGACATCTCCGCGATGGCCGAGGAGAACTTTTCCGGTGCGCGCCTCATTCGCGCCTTCGCCCAGGAACAGGCCCAGATCGAAGGTTTCGAAGAGGCCAATCGCGAGTACATTCGCCGCAGCCTGCTGCTCGTCCGGCTGATGGCGATGCTCTGGCCGACGCTGGAGCTCGTGCTCGGCATCTCGCTGATGATTACGCTGCTGGTTGGTGGCCGCGAAGCCGTTCAGCACCGCATTTCGGTCGGCAACTTCACGACGTACTTCGTCTACATGGTTCAGCTCACCTGGCCGATGATCGCCATCGGGTGGGTGACCAATCTTGTGCAGCGCGGTGCGGCGTCGGTGGTCCGCATTAATGACCTGATGACTGAGAAGCCGGCGATCGACGATGCAGCGGCGCTGCCGGAGCTTGTGGCTGCGCCGATTGCCGGCAGCATCGAGTTCCGCAACCTGAGCTTCTCGTATCCAACCGGGCCCGAGGTTCTGCACGATCTGTCGCTCGAGATTCCTGCGGGGTCGAGCCTCGCGATTACAGGACCTACAGGATCGGGCAAGTCCACGCTGGTCTCGCTAATTCCGCGGTTGCAGGATGCGTCTCCTGGAGAGGTGCTGATTGACGGCCGTCTGATTCGCGAGTATCCGCTGGAGACGCTGCGGCGGGCGATCGGATTTGTGCCGCAGGAGACCTTCCTGTTCTCCGAGACGATTCGCGGCAACATTGCGTTTGGAGTCGATGCCGCGAGTGATCAACAGGTGTTCGACGCAGCGATAACAGCTCATATCGCGAGCGAGATTGAGGAGTTTCCGCGCGGCTTCCAGACGATTGTCGGCGAGCGTGGGATGACACTCTCCGGCGGACAGAAGCAGCGCACGGCGATTGCGCGCGCGCTGCTGCGCGATCCACGCATCCTGATCCTCGATGACGCGCTCGCGTCCGTTGACACGAACACCGAAGACCAGATTCTGTCAGGGCTGCGCGAAGCGATGCAGGGACGAACGACAATCCTGATCGCTCATCGCGTCTCGACCGCGCGCAATGCGGATCGCATTGCGGTCATCGTCGACGGCCGAATCGCCGAAATGGGGACTCACGAGGAACTGATTGCGCGCGGCGGATATTATGCCGAGCTCGCCGAGAAGCAGAGCCTGGAAGAAGAGATCGTGAACGCGTAGCTGCATTCGGTCGCGGCTACCAATTCTCTTGCGCAATTGAGGATTGAGACTATACTCGCGCGTTAGGCCATTAAACCAGAATTTGCCAATGATTGCATCAGGAGGAAATTCTATGCGTGCGATCCTGCGCGTCCTTTGTGTCCTTGCGTTAGTCGGAACAGCTACCGCAGCGTTTTCTCAGCAGTACTTCAGCAATGGTGGGGTCAGGCGGGTCATTAAATATCGGATTCTCCCGGGAAAATCGGCAGATTTCTACAAGTGGCTGTCGTGGTTCCCTAAGGTGATGGAGGCCGAGAAGCAGGCAGGTCTGGTTGAGAGCTACTCCGTGATGCACTCGACCGAGTTTGTTGGGCCGGATAAGTACGACATTGTTCTGGTCATCGGCTTCAAGGACATGGCTGCGATGGATGCTGCCTCGGAGAAGGGGGGAGCGATCACCGAGAAGGTCTTTGGGGGCGCAGAAGCGCGTACAGCTTACTTCAATCAAGGTGCGCAGTATTATGAGGTGGTTTCGTCGGAGCTAGTCCGCGAGATTCACCTGAAGTAGTTAATCCTTGCCCTTGCCGAGAACTTTGACGATGACGCGCTTGGAGCGCTGACCGTCGAACTCCGCGTAAAAAATGCGCTGCCAGGTGCCAAGGTCCAGCCGGCCTTTGGTGACTGGCAGCGTTGTTTCGTGGTGGAGGAGCAGGGCCTTCAGGTGGGCGTCGGCGTTGTCTTCGCCGGTCTGGTGGTGGCGGTAGTCGCGTTTGCGGGGGGCGAGGTGCTCGAGCCACTTGCCGATGTCCTCGATGAGGCCGGACTCGTCGTCGTTGACGTAGATGGCGGCGGTGATGTGCATGGGCGAGACGAAGCAGAGGCCGTCGTCGACGCCGGATTGGCGGACGATGGCGTCGATCTGCGGCGTGATGTGGACCATCTCGTAGCGCTCGCGGGTGTTGAACGTCAGGTACTCGGTGTAGACTTTCATTTTTTTAATCCTAGCGGTACCCCCTCCCCTCCTCCCCAAATGTGCGCAAAGTCTTCAGAACAGAAGCTTTAGGCTTGGACTTCTGCGACCTTAGCTCGCTAAAGTATCTGGAATGTGCAACTTGCAGCCAAAGTCTTCAAAGCACGTGAGTTAGCGGGTGGGGGGTCACTTTTCCCGGTGGTGGGTTGTGCGGCGGGATGTGGTGCGTTCGTGGAGGCCACAGACGGCGGGGACGTTGGCCATTTGCTTGCGGAAGACACGGTAGCCGCGGGTGCCGGGCTGGAGGGTGGCCCAGTAGCTGGAGCGCGTGACCAGTGGTTTGTTCTGGGTGATGAGCTGGTTCTGCATGATGAGGAAGCCGCAGGAGAGGTTGCGCTCGGGCTGGAGGATGGTGCGGTTGGGGTCGTGCTCGGGGAGGCGGCGGTCGGCGGCGTAGTCGAAGGGGCAGTTGTAGCGTTTGGCGTCGTCGTACTTGACCTGGAGGAGGCCTTCCTGGCGGGAGAGGCGGTGGGTTTCGGGGTCGACTTTGTTGACCGGGGCGGCAGTGTGGTGGACGTCGGCGGTGGGGTTGAGGCCGGCTTCGGCGGCGGCGATGGCCTGGAAGGTGTAGGCCCAGAAGGCGCGCTTGTCCGTGTCGGAGAGTTCCGCGAAGCGTGGGCAGTACGGGCGGACGGCATGCGCGGCCTGGGGCGAGAGGAGATCGCTGGGGAGAGATTTTTCGATAAATGCGGTCCAGGCGGGGTCCCAGGTCTTGGAGCTGCCGAGCTCTTCTTTTTTCTCCTGGATGGGGGTCGGGGGCGTGGGTTTGACGGCGGGTGTTTGCTGTTGCGATGTCTGCGGGGCCGAGGGTTGCGAGGAGCGCGTGCAAGCAGTGAGGGCGAGGAGTGTAAAGAGGGCGATGATTCGAGGCATGCGTGAGGCCTTTCGTTTCGTCGAGGGCCCGAGGAGTTCGATGCAAAGAGATGCTCCGGAAGAGACCGGAGGAATGGGAGGAGCGACGAACTGCTTCTCGTTTGCTACCGCAAACGACACCACCACCCTGCCGCGGTGAGACCGCGTCGAGGGTGGGGCACCCGGTTCAGTGGTCACGCAGCAGGTTTAGGGTGGAGGGATGACGATCTATGCGGCGACGACGAATCAGGGGAAGCTGAGGGAGTTCCGGGAATGTGCGGGGGAGCAGGGTGTGGAGGTGTTGGCGCTGCCTGGGATTGAAGGCATGGCGGAGCCGGCGGAGGATGCGGCGACGTTCATGGGCAATGCGGAGTTGAAGGCAGTGGCGTATTCGAAAGCAGTGATGGAGGCGGGACACCGAGGTCTGCTGGTGTTTGCGGATGACTCGGGGCTGGAGGTCGATGCGCTGGGCGGGCAGCCGGGCGTGCGGTCGGCGCGGTTTGCGGATGATCTGGGGTTTGAGGAGGGCGTCGGCACGAAGGATGAGCGGAATAATCGGGCGGTGTTGTCGCTGCTGCGGGATTTGCCGGAGGCCCTGGATGCCGATGGCGGGTTGACGCTGGATAACCGCGGGGCGCGGTTTGTGTGTGCGCTGGCGCTGGCGCGGGATGGCGATGTGGTGCTGAGCGTGGAGGGTGAGGTTGAAGGACAGATTCTGGATGCGCCGCAGGGGAGCGATGGGTTTGGGTATGATCCGCTGTTTCTGGTGCCGGAGCTGGGAAAGACGCTGGCGGAGATGGGAGCGGAGGAGAAGTGGCGGGTGAGTCATCGGGGGAATGCGTTCAGGGAGTTGTTGAGCCAGTTGAAGAGTGTTCCAGCCTATTCATGACGACGATCAGGCCGGTCGTCATGAGTGGGGCACCAGATCGTGGCTCGGCGAGGAAATACAGAGCTCCTTCGCCTACGGCTCAGGATGACGGCAGTTCAAACGGTGAAGTCTGATCGGAACAGAGCGAGCACTCCAGCCACGATTTCGCACAAAGTGGGCGGTAATCGGTTACCAACGCGCTGGTTTGCTTGACCCTGTCTTTTTAGGGGTGGAAGAATCGATTTGCTTCGATAGGCGAGGTTTATGCTTCGCTGAGGATTGCCGAGGAGAAAAGAATGGCTACTGCTGCGCCGTCTGCGCCGCCCGATAAGGCTCAACATGGCAAGATTCGGGGCGTGCAGCCGCTGCGCGCGGGCGAGGGCCATAGCTTCTTCTGGCGCAGGCTGCACTCGCTGACTGGAATTGTGCCGATTGGCGCGTTCCTGGTCGAGCATATCGTTTCGAACTTTGAGACGTGGAACGGGCCGCTGGCCTATGCGCAGCAGGTGAAGTTTCTGAATGGGCTGCCGCTGGTGCGGGTGCTCGAGTGGACCTTCATCTTTATTCCGCTGGCGTATCACGCGTTCTATGGCGTGTATATCTGGCTGCGCGGGCGCTCGAACGTCAATGTTTATCCGTGGGCGGGTAACTGGGGATATGTTTCGCAGCGCGTTACCGGGCTGATTGCGCTGGTGTACATCGGCTACCACGTGTGGTCGCAGCGGTTCCATGGCGTGCATCTGCCGACACATCCTGGGGCGGCGTTCTGGAAGGTGCAGCATGAGCTGGCGAATCCGTGGATACTGGCGGCGTACGTGATCGCGATGGTCGCGACGTGCTGGCACTTTGCGTATGGGGTGTGGCTGTTCGCGGCGAAGTGGGGGATTACGCCGGGGAATGAGTCGCGGAAGAAGTTTGGCTGGGTGTGCGCGGCAGGTGGAACGATTCTCTGCGTGCTGGGGTTGATCGCGATTTATTCGGTGGTTTGGAAGTATCCGAATGCGCCGCAGGATGTGATGCCGGAGCAGCCGGCGGGTGTGGTGATGCCGGCTCCGACTGCACCGTCGCCAGGAAGTACGAATCCGCAGCAGCCGGGCGGGGTGCAGTGATGCTACTCGCAGTTCTCGGCTTCGGCAGCCTCGCTCTGCTTATTGGCGGATTATGGACGGAAGATTTCGTACTTCGGCGCATGTCGCTAGAGATTGAGCGCACCCGATGGCAAGGCTGGCCGGGCTGGAGGAGTTTTCTGAAGGCTTTCTATGCACCGTTCTTCACGCGCACGAAAAAGATTGTGCGCAGGTACGAAGCGGTCAACGGATATTCAGCTTGGAGTCGTGCTTATAGGCTCGCGAACGCAGGCATGCTTGTAGGGTTCTGTGGGATTGTGGCCTTGACCGTCATGATTTGCATTGATGCGACGCACTGAAGGGATTAGCGAATGGCAGCAGCAACACCAAGGATTGTTGTGGTTGGCGGGGGGCTGGCGGGGCTGGCGGCCGTCATCAAGATCGCCGAGGCGGGCGGTAAGGTCGATCTGTTTTCGATTGTGCCGGTGAAGCGGTCACACTCGGTGTGCGCGCAGGGCGGGATTAACTCGGCCAAGAACCTGAAGGGCGAGGGCGACAGCACGTGGAAGCACTTTGACGACACGGTGTATGGCGGCGACTTTTTGGCCAACCAGACGCCGGTGAAGCAGATGTGCGAGATGGGGCCGGCGATCATCGACCTGCTGGATCGCATGGGCGTGCCGTTCAACCGGACGCCGGAGGGGCTGCTGGATTTTCGGCGGTTCGGCGGGACGCTGTATCACAGGACGGCGTTTGCGGGAGCGACGACGGGGCAGCAGCTTCTGTATGCGCTCGACGAGCAGGTGCGGCGCTACGAGAGCGAAGGCAAGGTGCAGAAGTACGAGGGGTGGGAGTTTCTGTCCGCCGTGCTGGATGAGAAGGGTGTGGCGCGTGGGATCTGCGCGATGGACCTGCGCACGATGGAGGTGAGGACGTTCCCGGCGGACGCGATCATCGTGTGCACGGGTGGCATTGGGGCGATTTTTGGGAAGAGCACGAATTCAGTGGTGTGCACGGGGAGTGCGCAGGCGGCGCTGTATCAGCAGGGCGCGGCGTATGCGAATGGCGAGTTCATCCAGGTGCATCCGACGGCTATCCCCGGCGAAGATAAGCTGCGGCTGATGAGCGAGAGCGCGCGCGGTGAGGGTGGGCGCGTGTGGGTTCCGCGGGACAGGAACGACAAGCGTGAGGCGCGGTCGATCCCGGAGGGCGAGCGGTTTTACTTCCTGGAGGAGTGGTATCCGAAGTATGGAAATCTAGTCCCGCGGGATATTGCGACGCGGGCGATTCACCGGATTGTGTACCAGGAGAATCTGGGGATCGATGGGCAGCCGATGGTGTACCTGGACCTGACGCATATTGATCGCGCGACGCTGGACCGGAAGCTGGAAGGGATTCTGGAGATTTACGAGAAGTTCGTCGGCGACGACCCGCGCGAGGTGCCGATGAAGATCTTCCCGGGCATGCACTACACGATGGGCGGCCTGTGGGTGGACTTCGGGCAGATGACGAATGTGCCCGGAGTGTTTGCGGCGGGTGAGGCGGACTACTCGATTCATGGGGCCAATCGGCTGGGCGCGAATTCGTTGCTGAGCTGCATCTACGGCGGGTTTGTGGCCGGGCCGAATGCGATGGCGTATGCGAAGGGGCTGGCTCCGCAGACGGGCGATGGCGGGCATGCGGCGGAGAAGCAGCGGCAGACGGAGTTGAACAGCGGGCTGCTGAATAATTCTGGGGATGAGAATCCGTTCCGGATATGGCGCGAGCTGGGCGATACGATGACGC
Source organism: Acidobacteriaceae bacterium (assembly GCA_035651235.1). Lineage (GTDB taxonomy): Bacteria > Acidobacteriota > Terriglobia > Terriglobales > Acidobacteriaceae > Granulicella. The sequence continues at coordinate 149,467 of DASRGC010000020.1, read as the reverse complement.
GGCATGCGACGATCATTCGGTATAACAGCGGGCTGGAGGAAGCGGACGCGAAGATTGTGGAGCTGCAGGATCGCTTCCGGAATGTGAACCTGGCGGACAAGAGTCAGTGGGCGAATACAAGCTTCGCGTTCGCGCGGCAGCTTTGGAACATGCTGGAGCTGAGCCGGGTGGTGGTGCAGGGAGCGAAGCTTCGCGACGAGAGCCGTGGCGCGCACTACAAGCCGGACTTCCCGGATCGCAATGATGAGAGGTTTTTGAAGACGACGAAGGCGTTCTTCCGCAATGGCGCACCGGCGTTTGAGTGGGAGGATGTTGATACGCAGTTTATTCCGCCGAGGCCGAGGAGGTACGACGCTACCGCGTAGTTGCGGAGCTAGGTCATCGGTGCTAACCCCGGCGGCGGAGACCGCCATCTAAGGCGAACATGTTCGGATATGAGTCGCTAACTCGGGTGGTTTATGTGCTCCTGGTTGTCGCGTTTGTGGCGGTGATCAGCTACATGTTCTGGTACAACCTGCGCGTCAGGCGGCGGACACGGGAGCTCGAGGGCAGCACGCATCAGCACTACGGGACCGAGGAAGGGATTGCGGCGGGGACAGAGGCAGAGCACCAGGCTCGGCTGCACCACCACGAGCATTGATGCAGGCCGCGCCGCGAAGGAGGGCGAATGACACACGCCGAAGAGGTCGTCGTCGTGGTGTTGGTTGTGGCGGCGACGGTGGGGCGGCTGGTGTACTCGGCACGGTTTGCGAGATTGAGGAAGAGGCGAGTGCAATGACGCGGCACCATATGAGCACGACGGTTGTCGGGATCGTGCTGGCGGTGGTGGCGGTGGGGTTCTACGGATTGACGGTGTTGTATGGCGCATGGATTGACGGGCGGCGGCAGAAGGTTCGGGATAAGGGAAAGCATCCGGTGACAGAAGGAACGGGTGAGGTCCACGCAAGAGAGGATGAGCGAGATGGCAGCAGGCGCAACGGCTGAAGTAGCGACAACGAACCAGGCATCGACGGGACGCACGTTCACGGTGAAGGTGAAGCGGCAGGCGACGCCGGATGCGGCTGCGAAGGACGAGACGTTCGCGATTCCCTATCGGCCGGGAATGAATATCACGTCGGTGCTGGGCGAGATTGCGCTGAACCCGGTGACGGCGGATGGCAAGGCGACGACGCCGGTGAGCTATGACTCGAACTGCCTGGAGGAGATCTGCGGAAGCTGTGCGATGCGGATCAATGGCAAGGCGATGATGGCGTGCTCGGCGCTGGTGGACAAGCTGCTGGGGCCGGATGGCAAGGGCACGATCACGCTGGAGCCGCTGTCGAAGTTTCCGGTGGTGCGCGATCTGGCGGTCGATCGCAGTGTGCTGTTTGAGAATCTGAAGCGCGTGAAGGCCTGGGTGCCGATTGACGGCACGTATGACCTGGGCGCGGCGCCGCGGCAGTTTCCGCAGGTGCAGGAGCAGCGGTATCCCCTGTCGAACTGTATCTCGTGCACGATCTGCATGGAAGTGTGCCCGCAGTTCAACGATGTGACGAACTTTGTGGGCGCAGCGACGATTGCGCAGGCGAAGCTGTTCAACATGGATCCGGCGGGCGCGGTGCTGAAGGAAGAGCGGCTGCGCGCGCTGGCGGGCGATGGCGGTATTCAGGAGTGCGGGTTTGCGCAGAACTGCGTGCAGGCGTGTCCGAAGCAGTTGCCGCTGACCGAGGCGATCAGCGATATCGGCAGAGATGCGTTTGTGCAGCAGGTGAAGGATCTGTTCCGGCGGTAGAGCTGCGATAGGATGGGCGCGGAGAATCCCTGTGCGCAAGCTGGTCGGAGCCGCTTTGTTGATTGGGTGTGGGTTGGGGTCGGGCAAGCAGGCGCGCGCATGCTCCTGTATTGGGCCAGCTCCTGTTTGCTCAGCGTTCTGGTCGACGCCCGTGATCTTTCACGGGCGAGTCATCGAACGCACACTGATTCCAAACATTATCGAACGAAAGCTCCCGGATGGATCGACGCAGACCCTGTATGGCAACGGCGTGTATGTTGTGCGCTTCGCCGTTGAGGAGCTGTTCCGGGGTGATCCTACGGCGAGAGAGATCACGGTAAAGACAAATCAGCAGAGCTCGGCGTGCGGCTTTCCGTTCAAAGACGATGGCGATTATGTCGTGTTCACCTACAAAGACCAGAAGACGTCGGAGCTTTGGACAACGCATTGCAGCCGCACGCATGAAGTGACGGACGCCGCAGAGGACGCGGACCTGGTTTGGATGCGTGGGCTGGGGACGGCGTCCCCGACGGTTCGCCTCTTCGGCAGTGTGTATTTGCCAAAGGGCTGGACGGGTGGTTCGCCGAGCATCCAGATAAGCGGCCCGGCGAACCGCACGGTACTACCTGATTCGATGGGCCAATTTTCTGTTGATGAACTTCCAGCAGGCAGCTACACCGTTACGACTACGGCGCCGAATGGCCTGCAAAGCAGAATGAAGCAGGCGACCGTATTGGAGGTTCCACCGAAGGGATGCGCAAACATCACCGCTTCTTTCGAATATGACAGTCACGTCCGAGGCCATGTGCGCGATGCCGCCGGAACCGCGATTCCGCATCTTGCGATCAAGTTGATTCGCCGCGGACCTATCGAACCGGGAGATTATGGACACTTTGCCATAAGCGACGAAAATGGCGCCTTTGATTTTGTGGGAGAACCTGCAGGTGATTATGTTGTTCTCGCGAACTATGACGGGCCGTCGCCCCGAAATCCCTATCCTCCTCAGTATTACGGCGGCGGCGATTGGGATCCGAACACCGCGGGAGTTGTTCACCTGGGGTCGTCCGCAAGCGTGGATAACGTTGATATCGTGATGCCGGTGGCGTGGAAGAGCATGTCGATACCGGTCCGCGTCGTGATGCCCGACGGATCGCCCGTGGTGGGAGCTGGCCTCTGGGCGTGGGCTTACGACGAGAGCTTTCAGGCATCTGTAGAACCGTTTCATGCGGAGCTGAGAAACGGCGTCGGAAATGTGTCGGTGTATGCAGGAAGAAGGTACTGGCTCGTCGCGACGCTGAACGGGCCTGATGGTCATCAGCGATGCGGGGGACCGGTTAAATTCACAGCGAGCGGCGAGGTGAAGGAGCAGGTCGTGGTCATCGAACATGATTGGGGCAATTGCCTGAGGCAGAGTTCAAAACGGTGAAGCGGAAAGAAAAAGCCCCGCGCGAGGCGGGGCTTTTCTGTTGCTGGCGGTAATCCGCCGAAACTTTACTTCTGACCGAACTTCGTGAATTCTGAGCTGCCGGGGTTCCTGGTTTCGTCAGAGTGGATGCGGTTCTGGGCGCGCTTGGCGGATTCCATGGCCTCGTGATCCAGGTGCTTGCGTTTGGAATTGTCGACGTCGGTCGCCTGGCCGCCGCTGGATTCAATCGCTTCGTGCGAGGGTCTTGCTCCGGTTTTGGTGGAATCTAAGCCACTTGCCATATCTTCACCTCTTACGGATTAAGATGGACGACCGCGGGATGGGGTTGCCGCGGCGGGCGCTATGGTACGGTGAGGGAGATGACCGCGCTATGTGATGCGACCACTGCATTTATCCGGGGCAGCCGATGAGTCCAGAGCGGCTGCGCGGCCGGTTAGCGGATTGGTACTCGCGCATCATCGTGTTTTTTGTGGCGGCGTTTGTGGCGCAGCTATACACGATTGAGCCTTCGCCCTACCTGGACCTGCGGAAATATGCGCTCGGGCAGGAGAGGATGCCGTTCCAGGCGCGGGAGCTGATGCGGTATCCGCTGTTGTGGGCGGGCAACTCTGGGTTTCTGCAGAGGCATACGGCTGGGCGCGCGGGCATCAGCTCGCCGGAGCGGTTGGTGATTCTGCTGGTGACGTTTTGTTCGATCCTGCTGAGCGTGTGGGCGGCGCGAAAGATCGAGTGCATGTACTGGCCGAAGGCGCGGGTGCCGCTGCTGTCGTTCGCGGTGCTGGTTGTTGTGTTCCTCTTCGACTTCTACCTGGGTGTGCCGTTCACGTTTCCGTATGACCCGCTGTCGATGATGTTTTTAGGCTGGGGACTGTACCTGGTGCTGGCGGACAGGTTCTGGTGGCTGCTGCTGTTGTTTGCAGTCGCGACGTGGAACCGCGAAACGACGGTGTTCCTGATATTGGCGCGCGCGGCAGTGGCGGTGTGGCGCGAGGGACGCTGGCGAATGCGTGCGGTTAAGCTGCGCGATGTTGTGGAGATCGCCGCGCTGTGTATTGTGTGGGTCGCGATTACGGCGGCGCTGCACCACAAGTATGCGGGGAATCCGACCGAGGCAGGGGCGCGCATTTTGGGCAATCTGCACAAGCTGGCGAAGCCGGTGCTGTGGCCGGGGATTCTGAGCGGGTCGGCGTTTCTGATGCCCTGGATTTATTGGCGGAGGGATTTGATCTCGGCACCGCGGCTGAGGGCGTGTGTGTTGCTGCTGCCGATCTGGGTGCTGATGCTGCTGTGCGTGGGGCAGATACTTGAGGTAAGGATCTACGGCGACATCGCCGTGTTTATTGCGGTGTGCGCTGCTGCGATTCTGCGCGCGGAGTTGAGCGGGAACGCGGACGGTGAAGTGCGAGAGGAGAACGTTGCTGCTGCCTGACGAGTTGAAGGATGCGATCGTGATCGACGGACATGCGGATACGCCGCAGCGGTTTGTCGATGAAGGATGGGAGTTTGATGCCGCGCTGGATGGTGGGCACCTGAACCTTGAGAGCGCGCGGCTGGGTGGGTTGTCGGCGGAGTTCTTTGCCATCTGGGTGCAGCCGGATGAGTGGCGCGGACGCTATGCGCATCGCACGCTGGCGTTGATCGATGGCGTGTATGAGCAGTTGCGGAGGCATCCGCGCGAGCTGGCGTTGGGGTTGTGCGCGGACGATGTGCGGCGGGCGCACGCGGAGGGAAAGTTCTGCGTGCTGTTGGGGATTGAGGGCGGGCACTCGATTGAGTGCAATTTGGCGCTGCTGCGGATCTATCACCGGCTGGGCGTGCGGTATATGACGTTGACGTGGGCGAATACGAATGAGTGGGCGGATAGCTCGGGCGATATTGATGACGCGAGTGTGGCGCACCACAACGGGTTGACGGGGTTTGGGCGCGACGTGGTGCGCGAGATGAATCGGCTGGGGATGATGGTAGATGTGAGTCATGTCTCGGACAAGACGTTCCGGGATGTGATGGAGACGACGCGTGCGCCGGTGATTGCCTCGCATTCCAGTGCACGGGCGCTGGCGAGTGCGCCGCGGAATCTGACGGATGAGCAGCTGCGGGCAGTGGCGACGAGTGACGGCATCGTGATGGTGAACTTCTACGCGTCGTTTGTTGATGACGCGTGGCGCGAGGCGTGGAGCCCAACATCGCCGGAGCGTGAGGCGCTGACGGAGCAGGCGGCTGCGGAGTATCGCAGGCGAGGTGAACCAGTTCCCTACTCTGTGGCGCTGAAGGTGGATCGCGACTTTTTTGCGGCGCATGCAGCGACGTTGAAGCCGCCGTCGTTTGAGCGCGTGGTGGACCACATCGATCACGTGGCGAAGGTGGCGGGCATTGATCACGTCGGGATCGGAACGGACTTCGATGGGTTTGGGATACTGCCGGAAGGATTGGACAGTGCGGCGGATCTGCCGAAGATTTATGCCGCGTTGATGGAGCGCGGGTATACGGGCGCGCAGATGCGGAAGATTGTGGGAGAGAATCTGCTGCGCGTGATGGATGCGGTACAGAGCAGGGCCGAGTAGCTGACTACTTCGAAGCGAGAATCTCCATACGCTCGATGCGAAGATCGCTTGCGTTGGCGAAGAGCTCAGGAGCCTTCGCCATGAGGGCTTTGGCGATCTGGCCGTTGAGGTGCGCGTCGCGGCCGGCCTCGTCGTTGAAGGTATCGAAGACACCATACATCCCGGGCGCCATTTTGACGCCGTACCACGTGACAGTGCCAGGTTCGTCGTTTGAGAGTGTTGCGCCTTGCTCAAGGAACGCTTCGACCTCTGCTTCCTTGCCGGGCTTCGCCTTGAGCATGACCCAGAGTGCCTGCTTTGCCATATGCCGTCCTCCTGAGAATCTGACAATGATGCTCCTGTTTTGCGGGGCAAGTGAAGACGGAGTAGCCTGTTAGCTGGATGAGTTGGTTCGGAATTTCGTTACGAGTAATGAGTGTTGCGGGGCTCGCTTTGTGTGGGGCGGCGGGTGTGGCGCAGACGCAATCGAGCACGCCGGCACAGTTGCCGGATGCTCCGTCGACGGTAGCGCAGGAGGCTCCGGCAGCCGTACCGACGGGACCGACGGTGATCTTCGATACGACGATGGGGCGGCTGACGTGCAAGCTGTTTGCGAAGGAGTCGCCGAAGACCGTGGATAATTTTATCGGCCTCGCAACGGGAACGAAGACATGGACGGATCCTGTGACGCAGCAGAAAGTGACTGGTAAGCCCTTTTATGACGGCACGACGTTTCACCGTGTGATTCCGGAGTTCATGATCCAGGGCGGCGACAGGCTGGGAACGGGCGCCGGAGATGCGGGCTATTTCTTCGAGGATGAGTTTTCGCCGTCGCTGCGGTTTGATGTGCCGGGAAGACTGGCGATGGCGAACGCAGGACCGAATACGAACGGATCGCAGTTCTTCATTACAGAGAAGGCCGTGCCGCAGCTGAATGGGAAGCACACGATCTTCGGGCAGTGCGATACGCACTCCGTGTTGATCGCGGCGTCGATTGCACGCGTGGAGCGGGATTCAAACGACAAGCCGCTGACCCCGGTGGTGATCAACAAGGTGACGATTGTGCCGGAGGGGCAGCCGATTCCGCCGGAGCCTGCGACGCAAAGTGCGCCGGCAGCGCCCACGCCGGCGTCCAAGAACTAGAACAACCACAACCAACAGAACGAAGGAGATGTGATGGCGACAACCGCTGTGTTCAAGACCTCAGAGGGAACGATCAAGGCAAAGCTGTTTGAGCAGGAAGCGCCGGAGACGGTGAAGAACTTCATCGGACTTGCAGAGGGGACGAAGGATTGGAACTCGCGATCGAAGAAGGGCGCGAAGCTGTACGACGGCACGATCTTTCATCGCGTGATTCCGGAGTTCATGATCCAGGGCGGTGACCCCGAGGGCAATGGAATGGGGGGACCGGGTTACAAGTTCGCTGACGAGACGAAGGGCTCGCCGCATAACTTCAAGCAGCCGGGCAAGCTGGCGATGGCGAATGCCGGGCCAAATACGAATGGATCGCAGTTCTTCATTACCGTCACGGATACGAGCTGGCTGACGGGCAAACACACGATCTTCGGCGAAGTGACAGAAGGCTATGACGTGGTGGAGAAGATCAGCAAGGTGCCGCGCGATTCGATGGACCGGCCGAAGAAGCCGGTGGTGCTGGAGAGCGTGACAATCGAGAGATCGTAGTTGAATTTGATTTTGGATGGAAGGGCCCGCTCAGGTGAGCGGGCCTTTCTGTCTTCAGAAGAGGTCGACGACGGGTGGGAAGGTGAGGAGAAGAGACAGGGCGAGCAGGACGAATGCAGCGACGAGCACGGGACGGAGCGTGACATCTCGGGTGCGCCAGCGAAGCGAGAGCAGAATCCACGCGAGCAGCCAGATGGCGATTGCGGCGGTCGTGACTCCGGAGAGCGGGCCGGTGCGCGTGTAGAGGATGAGATGGCGGGCGAAAGACTTTGACGCATCGCCGGCAACGGTGAGCACGCCCAGCGAGAAGCATCCGATGCTGGCGGCGAGAATAGCTGCGGCTCCGAAGCCATTGGGGAGTGCGCCGTCGAGTTCGCTGCTGGACGAGGGATCGTGCAAGGTCATGCTCCGCGGAGAAGATGGAAGAGCTGCCCACCCTGGACGGGTGCGTATTTGTTGATCATCGCGCCCGAGAAGCCCGCGACGGCGGCCGCGAAGAACGCGAGAGCTACGAAGACGAGGACGGCACGCCGCAAGGCGAGTTGGTTGCGGAGCTGCCTCCCGTAGTGAAAGAAGACGACCGTGACCATGGTGATGGCGATGGGCGCAATCCAGGCAACGTGCTCCTTCCATTCCATGCCGAGCGAGTGCCAGCCGATGGTGTTCGGATGTGACTTGAGGAACGCCTGCGGATAGCTGGAGAGATCGGCGCCGGGAGGAGCAACCGCGCGGTACCACGGGTAAATGATGTACGCGCCGGTGAGCACGGTCAGCCAGGCGAGGATGGTCATCGCCAGCAGGTAGAGGCGCACGGCGCGTTCGTTCGACGGAGCACTGCCTCCCTGCCCTATGCGGACGAGCTCGAACATCGCGCCGGAGAAGGCGAGTAGAAAGAGCACGCCGAATCCCATGCCGTGAATGATCGTGAAGATGCTGCGGAGAGTGATTTCCATGTCGGCTTTCAGTGCATCATGCTGCGGAAGAGCTTCTGGTCAGTGTCAGGTTTGGTGTCTTTGTCCTTGTCTTCCGGACCCTTGCCCCATGTCCAGTACATGCCCATGTAGGCATAATTCTCCGTCTGCCCGGCAATGGAATGCCCATAGCAAAACAAGAACTGCTCTCCCGGGTGTTTCTTGAAGTGGTAGTAACCGCCGACATCGAGCATGGTGGAGCCTTCCGTCTGCGGTGTTGCGAATCCCTCCTTCTGATGCCCGAATACTTCAGCCCCGAGTTCCAGCCGTTCACTGAGTTTGCGCTTGATGAGCCAGCCTGTGTACCAGTAGTTTCTGTAATCGGTCTGCGGAACGACCCCGTATCCGACTCCACCGTCGAACAGCCAGTCGCCTTTGTTCTTTTGCAGCCAGATGGGAATCTTGAACCACGCCTTGCCTACACCAAGGCCACGGTCAGAGTTCCCGGTCGGAAGCTCATACATCGGAAACGTTCCAACCTGCGGGAAATGCGGAGACTCTTTGATGAAGGCGACCTTGGTTCCCAGCTCCGTATCGATCAGACCAAATGCGCTGGGCCCAGCTCCCGCGGGTGCGTAGATGGCGTTGTTGGAGGGATTGATTGAACCGAAGGGAAGTACGGCGTGGATCTGAAGACGAGGAAGCGCACCCCAATTGAACTCAAACGCCGGACCGGTCGAGTCCATCTCCACGGGCGTGCCGTCGGCCGCGCCCAAGATATAGAACTCATAGTGATGAAAGTCGACGGGAACCGGATCATCGGTTTGGTATGGCGGCCCCTGTGCATGCAGGAGAGCGGGCGCCAGCGCGAGAACAATCAGGGCTGTTAAGAAGGAGCGCATCGGGCAGCTCATGCAAGAACTCCTCAGCAAGAGGTGGCGTCGTCAAGATTCGAAACAAGACAGTAAAGACGATGAACACGGCCGCAGCGCAGCGCGCGCCACAAGCGAATGCATTTCCCCTTATGGTGCCACAGAGTGATGAAGAAAACGTTGCATCCGTCGCGCCAAGTACATTGGTCAGCATGGAAGCGCGGCACAGCAGGGCGTCCGTTGTGAGCATGGCCGCGATCGCGGTGTGCCTGGCGACGACGCTGCATGAGGGCGTGGGGCACGGGGTGACGGCGTGGTTGCGTGGCGATGTTGTGACGCAGCTGACGAGCAATCATCTATCGAGCGTGCGGCCGGACCGGCTGGTCGACGCGGGTGGAACACTGGCGAATCTGGTTGTTGGATTTGCTTCGATGATGATTTCGGTAGCGTCCGGAAAACGAGCGAATCAACGATACTTCTTCTGGATTTTCGGGGCGCTGAACTTGCTTTCGGGTGCGGGATACTTTCTGTTTTCTGGCGCGCTGGGAGTTGGAGATTGGGACCAGGTGATTGCAGGCTCGCCGCACTATGTTGGATTTCGTGTCCTGATGGTGATCTTCGGAGCCGTGTGGTATGTCGCCATTCTGCGGCTGATTGCGATGGAGATACACCCGTTTCTGACGAGGCGCCGCGACTACAACAGGCTTGCGCGACTGGCGTACTGCGCCGCGTGTGCGACCGACTGCGTTGCGGGAGCGTTCGACCCGATGGGCGTGAAGCTGCTGCTGATCTCGACGATTCCCGCGGTGTTTGGCGGATTCTCCGGACTGTTGTGGGCGGACGTGTTCCTGCCGAAGTTCAGCGTAGAGCGGCCGCTGATTGTGAAGCCGTCGCGCGCGCTGTGGGTTGCGGCGATTGTGATTGTGGCGCTGTTTGTGGGTGTGCTGGGGCGCGGTGTGGAGTTCAGACACTAAGAAGAAGGCCCGCTCGAGTGAGCGGGCCCTTGTGTTCGCGCGATCGCGTGAGCTACGCGACGCCGATGACGCTACAGAGTTCCTTCACGGCGTCGGCCGACTTGTTGAGCGCGGCCTGCTCTTCCGGCGTGAGCTTGATCTCGATGATCTGCTCGACGCCCTTGGCGCCGAGCTTGCACGGAACGCCGACGTAGAGGCCGTTGATGCCATACTCGCCCTGAAGGTATGCGGCGCAGGGGAGGATTTTTTTCTTGTCCTTGAGGATCGCTTCGACCATCTCGACGGCCGCGGCGGAGGGAGCGTAGTAGGCGGAGCCGGTCTTGAGATGCTTGACGATCTCGGCGCCGCCGTTGGCGGTGCGGGTCTCAAGTTGCTTGAGTCGCGCGGGCTCGATGAGCTCGGTGATGGGGATGCCGGCGACGGTGGAGTAGCGCGAGAGCGGCACCATCGTGTCGCCATGGCCGCCGAGCACGAACGCGGTGACGTTTTCGACGGAGACGTTGAGCTCCTCGGCGATAAAGGTGCGGAAGCGGGCGGAGTCGAGCACGCCGGCCATGCCGATGACGCGCTCGCGCGGCAGCTTGGCCTGCTTGAATGCGGTCTGCGCCATGGCGTCGAGCGGATTGGAGACGATGATCAGGATCGCGTTGGGCGAGACGGCGACGGCCTTCGAGACCACGTCGGACATGATCTTGAAGTTGGTGTTCAGCAGGTCGTCGCGGCTCATGCCGGGCTTGCGCGCGATGCCCGCAGTGATGACGATGATGTCCGAGCTCGCCGTATCGGCGTAATCGTTGGTGCCGATGATGTGGCAGTCGCGCTTCTCGATGGGCATGGCTTCGAGGAGGTCGAGCCCCTTGCCCTGCGGCACGCCTTCGACGACGTCGATGAGGACGACGTCCGCGAGTTCCTTGGCTGCAATCCAGTGTGCGGCCGTCGCGCCGACGTTTCCGGCGCCTACGATGGTGACTTTTTTACGCATGAATGAGGTCCTTCGGGATCGTTGTTTCGAGACTCTTCCATGATAGCCGCCGGAGGCGGTGAACGTCGCGGCTGTGCGATGAACGGACGGAGGTGCGGGTTTGCTGGCATGCTGGATGAATGTGCGGACGATATTTTCGGCGGAGCGATAAACAGCGGATTGCGGAGGCGTTCCATCTGGGGCGGCTGCCGGAGAATTTTGTGCTGCCGCCGGATTACAACGTGGCGCCGACGACGTTTCAGCCGGTGATCCGATTGAACCGCGATACTGGCGAGCGCGAGGTGGTGATGATGCGCTGGGGGCTGATCCCGTGGTTCGCTAAGTCAGCGGACGAGTTCAAGGGGTTCTCCACGATCAACGCTCGTGCGGAGAATGTGCAGGAGCGGGCGCTGTGGCAAAGACCGTTGGAGAGGCGGCGCTGCCTGGTGCCGGCGGATGGATTCTATGAGTGGCAGAAGATCGACAAGAAGACGAAGCGGCCGTTTGCCTACACGCTGAGCAAAGGCCAGCCATTCGCGTTTGCGGGGCTGTGGGATGCCTGGAAGGACCCGAGCAACGGCGAGTGGCTGCAGACGTTCGCGATTATTACGACGACGGCGAATGAGCTGGCCGCGGAGGTGCACGATCGCATGCCGGTGATTCTGCATCCGAGGGATTATGACCGGTGGCTGCAACGAGGTGAGGTGTCACACCTGCCTGTCGATCTGCTGCGGCCGTATGAGTCGGAGGAGATGAAGGCGGCTCCGTGCAATCCGGCGGTTGGTAACGCGAAGAACAACGGGCCCGAGCTGTTGGAGTGCCCGAACCCGCCTGAACCGCCTGATTTGTTGAACAGCCGTTAATCAAGAACAGGCCGTCAGGCCATGTTTTCGATCATGCGGGAGGCGAACTCGCTGGTCTTGACCTTCGTCGCTCCCTGCATCTGCCGCTCGAAATCATAGGTGACGTACTTCTGCTGGATGGTCTTCTCCATGGAGTTCTCGATGAGACGCGCGGCTTCGTGCCAGCCGAGGAAGTCAAACATCATGACGCCGGAGAGCATGACAGAGCCGGGGTTGATGACGTCCTTGTCGGCGTACTTGGGCGCGGTGCCGTGGGTCGCCTCGAAGACCGCGTAGCCGTCGCCGATGTTGGCCCCGGGCGCGATGCCGAGACCGCCGACCTGCGCGGCTGCGGCGTCGGAGATGTAGTCGCCGTTGAGGTTCGTCGTGGCGAGGATCGAGTAATCGCTGGGGCGGATGATGATCTGCTGGAAGATGGAGTCGGCGATGCGGTCGTTGACGAGAATCTTCTTCTTCCACTGGCCGTTGCCGTGTGACTTGCCGATCGCGGCGACGACGTCCTTCACCTCCTGGACGATGGAGTCGCCGAACTCTTTCGGGGCGAACTCGATGCCAGGCTCGACCAGCGCGGCATTCTCTTCGGGCGTGAGCTTCGGGTTCTGCTCGAGGTTGCCGAGAATCCAGCTCTCGCGCTCGGTCACGGTCTGGTCGCGGAACTCCTGCGTGGCGACCTCGTAGCCCCACTCCCGGAAGGCACCTTCGGTGAACTTCTGGATGTTGCCCTTGTGGACGAGGGTGACGACCTTGCGGCCGTCGTCGATGGCGCGCTGAATGGCGGCGCGGACGAGGCGCTTGGAGCCGGTGATGGAGATGGGTTTGACGCCGACGCCGGAGTCGGCGCGGATCTTCTTCTTGGTGCCCTGAAGCATCTCGTTGTTGACGAAGAAGATGAACTTCTCAGCCTCGGGTGTGCCTTCGCGGAACTCGATGCCAGCGTAGATGTCCTCGGTGTTCTCACGGAAGATGACGACGTCGAGCTTCTCCGGCGCCTTCACGGGGCTGGGTACGCCGGCGTAGTACTTGACCGGGCGCACGCACTGATAAAGGTCCATGAGCTGCCGGAGCGCGACGTTGAGCGAGCGAATGCCGCCGCCGACAGGCGTAGTCAGCGGGCCCTTGATGGAGACGCGGAAGTCGACCGTCGCCTTGACGGTGTCATCCGGGAGCCAATTCTTCGTCTGGCGGAAGGCCTTCTCGCCTGCGAGAACTTCATACCATGCGACCTTGCGCTTGCCGCCGTAGGCCTTCTGGACCGCGGCGTCGAAGACGCGCTGCGAGGCCTTCCAAATGTCGCGGCCGGTGCCGTCGCCTTCGATGAACGGAATAATCGGGTTGTCGGGGACGGTGTATTTGCCGTTGGCGTACTGGATCGCCTTGCCGTCGGTGGGGACGGCGCTGCCGTTGTAGCTGGTCTGCATTAGCTCGCTCCTGAAGAAAATCGGGGCTTTCGCCAAGCTAGCAAACGCGTGCAAAGGCTGGCAATCCAGAGCGCGCGATAAACGTCATCCGTGCCGACGAGATTGGGCCGCAAAAGCAAGAAGACCTCCGTGCGGCTGCAGCGGAGGTCAACGAAAACAGGTTCGTGAGGGTCAGGCTGCCTTGAGTGTGGCCTCGGCACGGAGCCAGTCGACTTCGGGTGAGCCGTAGGGACGGCCGCGCTCGTTCCAGAATTGCTCTGCGAGCCGGGCGATCTCCTCATAGGTGGGTATGTGCTTTTCAAAGTGATTCTCAGCGACAGGGGCCGCCTCGACCTTTGCGGTCGTCTTGCGGGCCGGGGCCTTGCGAGTGGTGGGCTTCTTCTCTGTCGAGGTGGGGGACTTGCGTGTAGCCATGCTGCGCCTCCAGGGGTTGGTTGGGGTAACTCTATGGTACTGTCCCGAGCGGGAAAAACCAAGGAATTTCGGCCAAAAACCTATGTTTTTGCCATAAAAAACGGAGAGACCGCCAACCGGCCTCTCCATTGAGATGCAGTTTTGACGAGCTTAGAACTGGCCCCAGAGAAGCTGGTTGTAGACATCGTGATGGAACTGAACCTCGCAACCCTTGACGATGGTTCCGAGGAGACGCGGGCAGCGGTCGGCCGAGGCCTGCTTCAGATCCGCGTAACGGCCCTTCACGTCGGCGCCGAGCAACTCGGTTGTCCAGGCTGCCTTGCGGAAGTCCTCAAGCGCCGTGTAGATGTTGTCCGGCAGGTAGCGCTCGGCCTGGCGAAGATTTGGAATCTGCGCGATCTCGCCGGTGATCCCGGTCTTGAAAACCGACAGCATCACCATGTAGGGATTTGCGTCCGGACCGACCGAGCGAACCTCGACACGCGCCGACTTCTCGTTGCCGATCGGGATGCGGACCATGGAACCGCGGTCGACAGCCGAAGCCTTGATCTGGTTTGGCGCCTCGAAGTGCGGATCGAGACGGCGGTAGGCGTTCACCGACGCGTTCAGCAGCAGGCAGATGTCGTTGCCGGCGGTGAGAATGCGATCGACGAACTCCCATGCGAAGCCTGAAACCTTCTCGAGACCGTTGGGATCCCAGAAAAGATTCTTGCCGTCCTTCGTGATCGAGACGTTGGTGTGCATGCCGGAGCCATTGACGCCGGTCACGGGCTTGGGAAGGAAGCTGGCGGTCATCCCCATTTGCGTGGCGACCTGCCGGCAGATCAGCTTGTAGAGCTGAATCTGGTCTGCGGCAGCGATGGCGTCGCCGTAGCTGTAGTTGATCTCGAACTGCGAGGGCGCAACCTCGGGGTGGTCCTTCTCGTTCTCAAAGCCCATCGAGCGCTGGACCTCGGCGGTGAGGTCGATGAACTCGCGGAGCGGGTCGCCGGGAAGCGAGTGGTAGTAGCCGCCCTGGTTGACGTACTCGAACTTGCCGGTCTCGTGATACTTGCGCTCCGCATCGATGCCGTCGAAGAGAAAGCCCTCGATTTCATTCGCCGCGTTCAAGGTGTAGCCGCTCTTGGTGAACTGCTCGTTGGCGAAGGTCTTGAGCAGGCCGCGAACGTCGCCGGTGTAAGGCGAGCCGTTCTTGTCGATGACCTCGCCAAAGACCAGCACCTTGCCGGGGCCGAAGACGTCCGCCGGAGCGTAGTAGAACGCGCTCCAATCGAGGCCAAGCCGAAGATCGCTCTCACGCTGCGCGGTGAATCCGCGGATCGACGAACCGTCGAAGGTGAGATTGTCGAAGCTCTTGAGCAGGAACTTCTTGTCGTAGTCGAGCATGTGCAAGCGGCCTTCAAGGTCCGAGAAGAGCACGGTAACCGCCTTCACGCCCTTGGTGTCGGTGAGCCACTTCAAACGCTCTTCCTGGAGCTTGTCGATGGCGACGCGCTTTCTACGCTGATCTTTGGCTTTGAGGTTTAGCTCCTCAAGCTCTTCGTACGACAGCTCGAGAAAGTTGCGGTATTCACTCGACATAGCACTCCTTGGGGCAGTCCTGGCTGCCAATAGATTTTGGTGGGGTGGGAGATCCGCTGTGGCTGTGTGCGGGCGTCGCGGGCCGTACTTGCGCCACATCTAAAAAGTAGCAGAATCCGCCGTCAAGTACCACGATGGTTCTTCCCCAGCGGCGCTGCTCCCGGTATAAGAGCGCAGCAACAGGAATTTCACGGAGGGGCGCGATTTGTTTTGGCAGGGTCGCGTGCAATAATTTTCCTTGGGGCGAACGCGCTGTTCGCTATCTCGCCGGGCGGCCAACTCTGGCAAGCGGACACATCTGGAGGAACATTCATTGGGCAAGGACATGGTCCCCAAGCGCCTGTTTTTTACCAAGGGCGTTGGTAAACACAAGGAGCGGCTGACCTCCTTCGAATTGGCACTTCGTGATGCCGGCATTGCTGCGCAGAATCTGGTGCGCGTTTCATCCATCTTTCCGCCACAGTGCAAACTCGTGACGCGCAAGGAAGGCCTGAAGTATCTGCATCCGGGCGAGGTGGTTTTCGCAGTGGTCGCGGAGAACTCGACGCGCGAGCCGCACCGGCTGGTGGTGAGCTCGATTGGCGTGGCGATTCCGACCGACAAAAACACTTACGGCTACCTGAGCGAGCACCACAGCTTCGGCGAGACCGAAGAGCAGGCCGGCGACTACGCCGAAGAGCTCGCGGCCGAGATGCTGGCAACCACGCTGGATGTCGATTTTAATCCGGACAAGAGCTGGGACGAGAAGAAAGAGATCTATCGGATGTCGGACAAGATCGTGCGCACGGCAAACGTAACGCAGTCTGCTGTGGGCGATAAGAACGGCCGCTGGACGACCACGATTGCCGCGGCGATTCTCATCTTCGACGATAAGTAGTTTCAGCGCACGAGTGGTGAGAAGGCGCTGGTTTCAAGCCAGCGCCTTTTGCATGGAAGAGATTTCACCGGGAGTTGCAGGATTGAGGAGCTTGCGATGGCGAAGAGTGCAACCCGCGTTGCGTTGATTCAAATGTCCTGCGAAGCCTCAACGGAGGCGAACCTCGACAAAGCCGTCGCGCGAATACGCGAGGCCGCCAAAAATGGCGCGCGCCTCATCTGCCTGCCGGAGTTGTTTCGAGCTCAATACTTCTGCCAGCGCGAGGACCACGCGCTCTTCGATATCGCTGAGCCGGTTCCCGGGCCATCGACAAAAGCCCTGAGCCAAGTTGTTCGCGAGCACAAGCTGGTGGTGATTGCGAGCCTGTTCGAGCGGCGCACGGCAGGGCTGTATCACAACACGGCCGCGGTGCTGGACTATGCAGGCGACGCGGCGAAGGACAACGTCGTCGCTGTGTATCGCAAGATGCACATCCCGGACGATCCGCTGTATTACGAGAAGTTTTACTTCACGCCAGGCGATCTTGGCTTCCAGGCGCAGCGTACTTCGGCGGGTCCGATCGGCACGCTGGTGTGCTGGGACCAGTGGTATCCGGAAGGCGCGCGTGTGACGGCACTCAAGGGCGCGGAGACGCTGTTCTTCCCTACCGCCATCGGCTGGCACCCGAGCGAGAAGGCGGAGTTTGGCGAGCGCCAGTATGACGCGTGGCAGACGATCCAGCGAGCGCACGCCATTGCGAACGGTGTCTTTGTGTGCGCGGTGAATCGCGTGGGCCACGAGCACGGCGATGTGCAGCTTCCCGATGGAACTCTGCTCAAGGGACCTGAAGGCGCCGGACTGGAGTTTTGGGGAGGGTCGTTTATCGCGGACCCGTTCGGGAGAATTCTCGCCAAAGCTTCTCATGACAAGGAAGAGATTTTGTACGCGGAGCTTGATCCGAAGGAGGTCGAGGTGACGCGCCAGCACTGGCCGTTCCTGCGCGACCGCAGGATCGATGCGTACGGCGGGATTACGAGCCGCTTTCTGGATTAGAGCTTTCCTCGAAGACGCCGAAGATCGCGCCTACTGCGGCGTCTTCGAGTCATTCGTCCCGAGAGCTTTGCCCACATCCTTCACTGTCGTCCCAAGCGCGTGCTTCGTGTTGTGATAGCTCTTCTGCAGCGCATTGCCGGTCCTGCCCGATGCGAGCGCCAACGCAGCGTCCGTGTTTCCTCCGCTGCCGGCAATCGCCGCTCCCGTTGTGTAGCTGATGGCAATCACGCCCTGGGCGGGATGACGTCCGGCGTTGAACCAGGCGATATCGTCCTGCGGCAACGCGTTCAGTCTCGCGATCGGATCGGGAGGAAAGTTCGTGTCGCTCATCTTCTGCTCGAGTGGCCACGCCGTCGATGCAATAAAGTCCGACCCGTTCATCGGATGACCAGGCTCACCCAGGTTGATGACCCGGCTGGTCCGCATAGGTTTCATCCCGTCGCACCGGTCCGCGCCGCAGCCATGATTGCATAGAGCCTTCGCCAGGTACGCCGCGTGCTTGCCAGGCGAGAGCCACACCTTCGCGCCGTTCTCTTCGGCCCCCAGCGCTGAGGCGCGCACTAGCTGGCTGACATCGCAGACCGTGTTCTCATGCGCTGCGGCAAACCAGTAGACTGCCTTCCATTGCGCTTCGCTGGGGTCGGAGCCGGAGGCTTCCACCAGCACTGCCACATGCTCCGTATCAAGCGGATGACCGTGGGCTCCGCAGTCGCGGTCCCACAGGTCGTAGAAGTGGATCTCCACCATCGGCCTGCTCTCTCCGGCGATCTTCACCGGAAACACCTGCCCATAAACGGTTCCATCCTCTTTTTGCGGCGTTGGTTGGAGCAGGTTCGGCTGGAACGCGGCCGGAATCCCGGCGCATTCATGCTGGCCGACGTAAAAGTGCGGTGAAAACTGGGTCAGGAGCGACTGCTCAAGACTGTCAGAGAGGCCGTCGTGGTCGGAATCCGGCGATGGGGCGCTCTGCGCCGCAAGCAAGAACGACTGAAGAAGCAGCAGAACCGTAACAAGCCGACAGCGGGAGCCCATCCAGCGATTCTCTCACTGCGCAGGGGCGGCTCAACGCCATCACCGCGACGATAGTTTTCCAATGTGAAACAATTTCCAAACGACATTCGTACCGTGTATAAAGCTCATCGCCGGGAAACCACCTGCTTGCGCCGTTCTGAACGCGGGTGAATTCCGGGATGGAGCACCTGCCGGAGCGTACTCGACGTGAACACTGCAATTCGCCGCGCTGTCCTAGCCCTCACAGCCTTCTGCCTTATTTCCATTACTGGCCTCGCACAACGTGAGCCGCTCAAGCCGAGCGGCACGGGCGCGGTTCCTCCGCGCACATGGGTGGACAAGGACACAGGCCATCGCGTGTGGCGGATGACGGACGAGCCCGGATCTTCGGGTTTCTACTTCAATATCAACGCGTACACGCCTGACCTGAAGACCATGATCTACACGGCGCCGGATGGCATTCACGGGCTGGATCTGGCAACGCGCAAGACGTGGCTCATCGTGCCGAACCCGCCGCGGCCCGAGGGCGAGACGAACCAGCAGTTCCGGTTTGGCGGCGTGCACGCGATCATCGCGGGCCATAAAACCAACTCCGTCTTCTTCAGCAAGGCTGACCCGCAGACGCACGTGATTTCGCTGTACAAGGCGGACGTTTACTCGAAGCAGGTGACAAAGCTTTGCGATCTGCCGAAGGGCATGATGGTGGCAACCATCAACGCCGACGAGACGCTCGGCGCGGGCACGATGTACGACAACCCGGATTCCGCTGCGGCGGAATATGGACAGAATCGCGTCAACCCGCGCGGACAGGCCGGACCGCTGGTGCAGCCCTTGAATAAAGGCCAGATGATGGAGCGGCGCCTGGCCGCAAAAATCCCCATCACTCTCTACACCATCGAGCTGAGCACGGGAAAGTTGCACCCGCTCATCCAGCACTCGACCGACTGGATCAATCACCTGCTCTTCTCGCCAAGCGACCCCACGCTGCTGATGTACTGCCACGAAGGCCCGTGGCAGAAGGTGGACCGCATCTGGATGATCCACACTGACGGCACACATAACACGCTGATTCACAAGCGGCGCATTGCCATGGAGATCGCCGGGCACGAGTTCTGGGGGCTTGACGGCAAGACCATCTGGTACGACTGGCAGCCCATCAAAGGGCAGGACTTTTATCTCGCGGGCTACGATCTCGCCAACGGCCGCCGCACGGCGTATCACATGGAGCGCAACGACTGGTCCATCCACTTCAACCTGACCAGGGACCTCAGCCTCTTCTGCGGCGACGGCGGCGATCCCGGCCAGGTCGCGAAGGCTCCGAATGGCGAGTGGATCGAGCTGTTTCATCCCCACCTCATCAACACGACTGGGGCCATCAACGATCCGGACTTCTTCCAGCCCGGCTACTTTACAGCCGAGCACCTGGTCAACATGGCATGGCATGACTATCACCAGGAGCCGAACGTGCGCTTTTCGCCCGACAAGAAGATGGTGTTCTTTACGAGCAACATGTTCGGGCCGGAGTACGTGATCGGCGTTGAGGTCGAGAAGGCCGTGAACCCGAAGCCGAGTGAAGTCGTCTCCACGCCGGAGCTGGCGAAGAAATACAACCCGCGTGAGCCGGTGGACACCAAAGCGATCGCGAAGTAGACGACATGACTGATGCGCCGCTCGCGTTCTGAGCGCGGCGTTTTCATTTCGCCCGTCTCACTCTGCGAAAATAGACGTGAATGTCGCAACTGGAAAACTACCGCTATCGAATGCCCGCCGAGTGGGCTCCGCATGCTGCCACCTGGATCGCCTGGCCGCACAATCCTGAGGACTGGCCGAAGAAGTTTCAGCCGATTCCATGGGTGTACTGCGAGATCGTGCGCTGGCTCTCCAGCGTTGAGGACGTGCACGTTCTTGTCAACGACGCGGCTGCGGAGAAGCGCGCGTACGGCATGCTGAAGCGGCAGGGCGCGAATCTCGCGCGGCTGCACTTTCACCATTGGGCGACCGACCGCGTGTGGCTGCGCGACTCCGGTCCCATCTTCGTGAAAAATTCCGAGGGCCTCGCCATCACCAACTGGCGCTTCAACGCCTGGGCCAAGTACGACAACTGGCACAATGACGATCTGATCCCGGAGCACGTCGCGAAGCTCTACGGAATGCGCAACTTTGAGCCGCAGGTGAAGCTCGCTGACGGCACAGATCAAAGGCTCGTGCTCGAAGGCGGAAGCATCGATACCAACGGCGCCGGTGTTCTGCTCACGACAGAAGAGTGCCTGTTGAGCGACGTGCAGCAGCGCAACCCCGGCGTGTCGCGCGAGCAACTCGAGCAAGCCTTCGCCGAGTACCTCGGAATCGAGAAGGTCATCTGGCTGAACCGCGGCTGCGCTGGCGACGACACCCACGGCCACGTCGACGACATCACCCGCTTCGTCCCCGGTTCTGAGGGAAAAGCAAACACCATCCTCACCGCAGTCGAAGAAAACACGGCAGACGAGAACCATCTGCCGCTCGCCGAGAATCTCGAGCGCCTGCACGCAGCGCGCAATCTGCACGGCCAGCCGTTCGACATCAAGACGCTCCCGATGCCGGCACCAGTGATCTTTGAAGGACAGCGCCTGCCCGCAAGCTACGCGAACTTCTACATTGCGAACGGCCTCGTGCTGGTGCCGACATTCAATGATCCCAACGATCGCATCGCACTCAACACCATCGCAGAGTGCTTTCCCGACCGCGTCGTGACCGGCATTCACTGCACCGACTTCATCTGGGGGCTGGGCGCGCTGCACTGCATGACCCAACAGGAGCCCGCCTAGAGCTCCGCGCAATAACACCGAAGCCCATTGCCTAACTTGAGACCCGCCCGCTTGCACAGGCCGGCGCTAACTAAACTGGCTGTGATGTCCCGGTTTTCTCCGCTTTCGCTTGCGTTCGGCGCATTAAGTCTAGGGCTGCTCTGCGGCTGCCAGGTACCTGTCAATCTGCCCGCGAACGCGGACGGTTCAGCGGTGTCGAGTGGGACTCTGGAGACGCACTACTCGCCCACCGAGAACCTCGAGCACTACGACCTCGCGCTCCTCCGCTCAGCGCACAAGTCCATCGATCTGTGCGGCTTCAGCTTCACGGACCAGGCCGTCGGCGATGCGATAGCAAACGCCGCGCGGCGAGGCGTGCGCGTCCGCGTGTACCTCGATCGCGGACAATCGGACGGTGAACTGGAGCGCGCAGCGAAGCACGACGGCTTTGAAAAGCCGGGCGCACGCAAGCGGGATGTCCAATTCGCAGATGGATTTTTCGAAGAGCAGGACGTCCCTGACACGAGCAGCGAAGCAGTCATCGCGCGGCTTGCGGCAACACCCAACGTCGAGGTCAAGATCAAGCACTCGCGTGTGCTGATGCACCTGAAGTCCTACGAGGTCGATGGGCAGACACTGCGCTCCGGCAGCGCGAACTTCTCCTCCAGCGCGCTCAAGCGCCAGGATAACGACCTCGTCCTGACGCGGGATGCAGCCAGTGTGCGGCGGTTTGAGCTCGACTTCAACCGGCTCTGGGCACGGCCGGATAACGAGCGCCTGCAGCCGCAATCGTAAGCGCCCGCGGCCCCGCATAACCTGTCCCATAATCTAGTCATTGATGAGTTCCCTTCCTGATCCCGCGGGCCGTCTGTCCGACGCTGCGCTCATGCAGCTCGCCATCGAACAGGCGCGCGCTGCCGAGGCTGGCGGCGAGGTCCCCGTGGGCGCCCTCGTCGTCGCGCCGGATGGATACACCATCCTCGGGCGCGGACGCAATCGCGTGATCCAGGACAACGATCCCACAGCTCATTGCGAGATTGTGGCGATGCGCGAGGCCGGCCGTGCACTTGGAAATTACCGGCTCACCGGATGCACTCTCGTCTGCACGCTCGAGCCGTGCTCGATGTGCGCCGGCGCGATTCTGCACGCCCGCATCGCCCGGCTGCTCTATGCCGCGCGTGATCCGAAGGCGGGCGCCTGCGGCAGCGTGCTCAGCGTGATCAACCATCCAGCGCTGAATCATAGCGTTGAGGTGGTGGAAGGCGTCCTGGCTGAGGAGTGCGGGGCCATGCTGACCGATTTCTTTCGTCGCCGCCGAGCCAACGCAGGCACCGTCTGACCGGCATCACACTTTGTCATGGAGGCAAAGCCATGGCAAATAGAACCTCGCGCAAGTCTCACTCCAAGCCCTCGACGAAACGCTCCGGCGGATCATCGTCAACTCGCTCCACATCCTCAAGCTCGCGGTCGACCAAATCGCGCAGCCGCTCCACCACACCACCGTCACGCCGCTGGTCAGCCAAGGTAAAGACGGATTCCACCAGGCCCGCGCCGGGCCTGTTCAAGAAATCCGCAAAGGAGATCGCAGAAGGGCTGGAAAAGAAATCCGTTTCGCCGGAGGGTCCAGGCCAGGCGATGCGGATGCTCAGCTTCTACGAGAACCGCGGCGGCAAGAACCTTTCTGCCGAGCGTAAACACACGCTCGAAAACGCGAAAGACATTCTCCGCGAGAAGGAAGGCAAGAGCTCGCCGAAGAGCTCCTCGCGATCCCACAGCCGAAGCTCAAGCAGCTCGACAGGCAAGACCGGCTCGAAGCGCAAATCCCACGCGAGATCACACTCGCGCCGCTCGACCAAGAAGTAGCCGAGCTTAGACCCAAACAAAAGGCGACCGAAACGATGGCTGGAAGATTTGACGGGAAAGTAGCAGTGGTGACCGGATCCTCTTCCGGCATCGGACAAGCGATCGCGGTTCGCCTCGCGAGCGAAGGCGCTGCGGTGGTCATCGACTACCGCAGCCGCGACCAGGGCGCCGCGGATACCGAGAACATGATCAAGTCCAGGGATCCGCAGGCGAAGTTCATCACCGTGATGGCGGATGTGACGAAGATCGCAGACACCAACAACCTCATCGACCAGGCCTGGTCACAGCTCGGCGGCTGCGACATCCTCATCAACAACGCCGGTGTCGAAAAGGGCGCGAACTTCTGGGATATCACCGAACAGGACTACGACATGGTCCTCAACGTGGACCTGAAGGGCGCGTTCTTTCTGACCCAGGCGTTCGTCCGGCGCCTCCGCGATGCGAAGAAACCAGGTCGCGTCATCAACATCTCCTCGGTGCATGAGGATATGGTCTTCCCCCACTTCCCGACCTACTGCGCCGCAAAGGGTGGCCTGCGAATGCTGATGCGCGATCTCGCCGTCGAGCTCGGCCCACTCGGCATCACCGTGAACAACGTCGCCCCAGGAGCCATCATCACGCCCATCAACAAGTCCCTCCTGGAGGACAAGAGCAAACTGGATCCGCTGCTCAGGAATATCCCGCTGGGACGCCTTGGAACGTCGGACGAGGTCGCCGGACTCGTGGCTTGGCTGGCCTCGGATGAGGCCGCGTATGTGACTGGCTCAACGTACTTTATCGATGGCGGTCTTATTCGCAACTACCACGAACAGTAGTCGGCGGGAGTGCGTCTGACCCGGATCGGAGACAATAGAGAGATGGGCCTTCTTGTTTACTCTGCTGACTGGTGCCGCGACTGTCGTGAGGCCAAGCGATTTCTCACCAAGCATTCGATCGCGTACCAGGAGATCGATATCGAGCGAACGCCCGGCGCGGCGGACGAGGTAATCCGCCACACCGGCAAACGCGCCATTCCGCAGTTCGTGCTGGATGGCCGATGGATTCAGCCGTACAGGCCCGGGCGCGGATTTCTGCACGCCGAAATGGCTGAACTCTTCGGCGTCACAAACAAGTAACTCAGGCCGTCCCCGCACTTTCGGTGCTTGCGGAGACTTGCGCCGAGGGCGGATTGTGATTCACGGCTCGAATCGAATGAATCAGCCGTTCACTCAGGCGCTCGAGCTCCTGGATGTGCTCGGCCACCATAGCGCGCAGAAGCTGCTCGCCCGTCGGTGTGAGCTTGATGATGGAGCGTCGCAGGTCGCGCTCGTCCGTATGGCGACGCACCAGTCCCGCACGCTCTGCCCGGTCCACAAGCTCCACCGTGCTGTTGTGGCGCAGAACCATGCGATCGGCGAGATAGCTTACCGAAGCGGGCTGGCCGGCCGGCGCGGCAGCGATCACCTGCAGAAGCTGATACTGCTGCGCCTGAATGCCATGGCGCTCTGATGAGATCTCGCTGAAGCTTAGGAATTGTCGCAACTGGAACCGAAATTCCGCGAGCTCCCTCAGGCGTGGAATCTCCAAATGACCGTTGCTGCCGTTCTCTTCCATAAGCTGACCCTCCATTCTATCGGGCGACGATGTCCGGGTTAATTCTCCACCTGCAGCTACGTCTACACTGGAGAAGGCGTTCCGTTGAAGGGCCCTTGTGGCTGCGATATTAGCCGGGGAGCTCTGAGTTGGCAACGCTTTAGATTCCATACCATTCCTCCTCACCTCACCCTGGAGTCCCGATGATCCCCCGCTACACCCGCCCGCAGATGGCCTCCGTCTGGTCCGAACGCAGCCGCTTTGAAAACTGGCTGCGCGTCGAACTGGCAGCCACCGAAACGCTCGCTCGAGCAGGCATCGTTCCGGCTGACGCTGCGGCTGCGCTACGTGCCCGTGCCGATTTCACCGTGGAACGCATTCATGAGCTCGAGGCCGAACTGCGTCACGATGTACTTGCATTTACGACAGCTGTAGCCGAAAAGGTGGGCCCTGAAGCTCGCTGGCTGCACTACGGTCTGACGTCGACCGACGTTGTCGATACGGCGCAGGCACTGGCTCTTCGTCAGGCTTCCAGTTTGATTCGTTCAGGCATTGTGCGACTTCGCGAGGTTTTGCGCAATAGGGCAATTGAGTTCCAACACACCCCGGCGATCGGCCGCACCCACGGGGTCCATGCAGAACCAACCACTTTCGGGCTGAAATTGCTCCTTTGGTACTCCGAGCTCGGCCGGAACCTGCGCAGGTTCGACGCTGCCGCCGAAGACCTTCGCGTGGGCAAGCTCTCCGGCGCGGTAGGCACCTTCGGCCACCTGGAGCCGGAACACGAGGCCGCCATCCTCAAGGAATTGGACCTCCGTCCGGCGGCCATCGCAACCCAGGTCCTGCAGCGCGACCGCCACGCAGCGTATCTCTGTGTGCTTGCGGTACTTTGTTCAACGCTGGACAAGATCGCCACCGAGGTCCGCCACCTGCAGCGCACCGAAGTCCGCGAAGCCGAGGAGTTCTTCTCGCCCAGGCAAAAGGGCTCGAGCGCGATGCCGCACAAGCGCAACCCGATTACAGCCGAGCAGATCTCAGGCCTCGCGCGTGTCGTGCGTGCCAATGCCCAGGTCGGCCTGGAAGACGTCGCGCTGTGGCACGAGCGCGACATCTCGCACTCCTCCGCCGAGCGCGTCGTGCTGCCGGATTCCACCACCCTGACCGACTATCTGCTGGACAAGACGGCGAACATGATCGAGCGCCTGCTTGTCTACCCGGAGAAGATGCTGCGCAATCTGGAATCGACGCACGGGCTCGTCTACTCCGGCCAGCTGCTGCTCGAACTCGCCGGCTCCGGCATGAGCCGCGAAGACGCCTACCGGCTCGTTCAACGCCACGCCATGGACGCCTGGACCAACGACAAAAACTTCCGCGAGCTCGTGCAGAACGATCCCGAAATTACAGCGCGGCTTCCCAAGGACAAGCTCGCAGAGGTCTTCGACTACCGCCGCCAGTTGAAGAACGTGGACACGATCTTTGAGCGCGTCTTAGCCGAGGACGCCGACCTCTAGCGCCACGCCTCAGCGCGCCGGCGAGGTCTCCTCCGCCCGCGCATTCAGGCACGCATCGACCTCCAGGTCCTCGTCCTCCGCGCTGTAGAGCAGCACGGCGCAGCCCGCGACCTCAACGTAGAGACACGACTCGCACAGCCGCCGCCCAGTCAGCGCAAGAAAGCGCTTGAGATCAGGCAGCCCGCGATCGTCCGGAAGAGCGACCGTGAACTCGCGGTGCTCGCCATACGATTGGCTTCCGTCCTCCTCGCGCCAATAGCCCGACACCGTTCCCGACGTCACCGTATAGCCGCCGAAGTTTTCTACCAGGTACGCATGCACAGACTGCTCGATCGTGCCCCCACCGGAGCACGGCTCCTTCAGCTTGAGGGAAGGCAGCAGGAAGCGCACGTTTTTTCCGAGTGGCTGTTCGCGAAGGTTCATCTTCACACGAGTCAACGAATCCACTCATAGGATGACACAATGCAAGCCCGCGACGGGCCGTATTCTCAGTTGTTTGCAGAAGGAGCGAACAGCTCCGAGGGCACCCGCTCCCCCGGATCCAGAGGCCGCGCATCCACTTCCGGCAGCGGTCCCGGCGGCGTAATCAGGTCCGCCGGCAAAGCACTCCGCATCGCCTCCCCTGACAGAGCCGGCAGCGGCAGCGACGGTGGCGAAGCCTGCTCGAACTCCCCGGCGCCCTGCGCTTCCTGGGCGCTTATCGCCGTCTGCCGCAGGTCCAGCACCGGCGCGTTCCGCGGCATGTCAAACCGGCCGTGCCCCATATAGGCGATAAACACGATCCCCGTCGCCACAGGCGAAAGCACGATCAGAGGAACGCCGTACCGCTTCAGCAGGCTCTCCGTGACGTCCTGAACACCATACGACCGCGGTATAGATCCCGGAACCTGTGGAATCTTGAACACATGAAAGTCGGTATCAGGGTGTTTCGACGCGTAGTGCGTCAGGGCCCGCGCCACCGACTTCGGCGTCGTCAGTCCGAAGTCCGCGACGAAGTTGCGCCGAATCGCGTGCGGATAGAAGAGGTCGATCGTGGTTCGCGCAAAATCCGCACAGTTGCGGAATGCACCGTTGTACCGCTCCACGTTGCGGCGATCGTTGAAGATGGCGATCAGACGCGCATCCTGCTCCGGCGTCGTTCGAACGCTGAAGCCATAGATCGTGCGGTCGTACGCTGATCCCACCAGCTCATACCAGTTGCCATCCGGCATGCCGCCGTCGGGCAGATCCGGCGCAACCGACTCCAGCGCATGCCGTCGATACAGGTCCCGCAGCAGCGACTCCCGCTCCCGGTCCATCGTCTGCGGAATGTCCGCAGGCGAATCCACCGCGTACAGGTAGGGCAGCAGCGGGACGGCGATCCAGTCGTGGTTCGTGATGCCGTCATAGCGGCTGATCACCACGCCCAGCTCGCCCGGACGGCACGGGCGAAGCTCCACCGGCGTCGCCGCGCAGACATGGTCCAGATACAGCGCGGAATGGCCGGTCGGGTTCACCATGCCAAGCCCGCCATACGGCTGCTCCAGCAGCAGCGACACCGCCGCGCGCGCGGGTATCCCCGCCAGGGCCAACATGACAGCCACAAAGGAGACGCCTCGCGCCAGGCGCATCATCAAGCGTGTTCCCAGAGGTCTTTCCGGGGTAGCGGCGCGGGGGGACGCTTTGCTGCGACGGACTTCTGACATAAGAAAAGTTAACCGTAAGTCCAGTCAAATGTCGCTGCGATCTTTTCCAGAATGGCCCATAATCGGCGCCGGACGTAGATAATGACGCAGGAACAGGTTAGGAAGTGGACAAGCCTCTGCAAGTTTTCACGTTAGCTGTCACCGGCGCCAGCGGCTCGGTGCTTGCCTTTGAGATGCTGCGCGCCCTGGCCGCCGACGAGCGAGTCGGCCGGGTACACCTTATTATCTCACCCGGCGCCCTCCGTGTCCTGGCCGAGGAGACCGGCAAAAATGGACGTAAGTCACTGATAGAAAAGATGCTGGGCCCCGCGACTCCCGGCCGGAACCAAACCAAGATCACCCAGCACGCGCACGAGGATATCGGTGCCCCCATCGCCAGCGGCTCCTATCCCTGTGACGCGATGATCGTGCTGCCCTGCTCCATGGGAACGCTGGCCGGCATCGCGCATGGTATGGCCGGAAACCTCGTCGAACGCGCCGCCGACGTCTGCCTGAAAGAGAAACGCCGCCTCGTGCTTTGCGTTCGCGAGACGCCCCTGAACCTCATCCACATCCGCAACATGGCCGCCGCCGCCGAGGCCGGCGCCACGATCTTCCCCGTCATCCCCGCCTTCTACAACCAGCCCAAAACCACTGAAGACATGGCGCGAAACTTAGTCCACCGGGTCCTGCAGCACGTCGGCCTCCCACAGCCCAACGCCTTCATCTGGGGCGCCACTTCACAACCCTGACTCGCTGCCTCGCTGCCTTAATGCATCGACTGCAGCGTCCTCACGCTGCCCGAGGGCACCGGATTCGCCTTCAGAAAATCCGCAGTCGCCTGCGCCGACCGCGCCGAGCAGCGGTTCGGCTCCAGGTGCCCGCAACCCGCCAGGATGTCCAGCTCGGACGCCGGCACCATCCGGTGCATCTGCTGTCCCACCGACAGCGGAATCAGGTGATCGTCCGCTCCCCAGACAATCAGCAGCGGCTCCGTAAGCGACGGCAGCCGGGGTTCCAGCAGATCGTTTTCGTTCATCGAGCTCAGATTTTTGTCGATCGTCCACTGCATGTTCTGGATCGCGCGAAGAAGGTCCCGGCGCACATACATCGGAATCGGTTTCGCGTCAGGCTCCATTACCGAGAACAGCCGCTGCACATCATCCGTCGTCTGCGGCTCAAACAGCTTCCCCGGTTCCTTGAGCTCAAAGCGCAGTCCCGCTGGGTCGTACACCACCACGCGATCGATCAACTCCGGATGATCCAGCGCCAGCTTCAGCGCGATCCATCCGCCCATCGACCAGCCGCCGATATCTGTCTTCTGCAGGCCCAGCGACTGAATGAAATCGTAAACAAACTTCGTTTGACCGCTGATCGAATAATCTCCGTCCTGCGGCTTCGGCGAGCGGCCATAGCCGAGCAGATCAGGCGCGTACACGTGAAAACCCGCACGCTTCAGCCGCTTCAGCATCGGCGCCCAGGCCTCGTCGCGATCGCCCAGACCATGCACCAGAACGATCGGAATGCCGCCGCCGGGAACGCCCGGCTCGGCCTCGTAGTAGTGCACGCGGCCTTCCGGAGTCAACACGTAGTTGCTCTGCACGCGCGAAAGAAACAGGCCGAAATGCGTCCCCTGCCTCATTACCCAGATGGGGCGCAGATAATACGCCACGCCCAGGAGAACTCCCAGCACCACCACAACAAGCACAATACGGCCCAGCGTTCTCATGGGGTAACGCGACTCCTCTTCCGTGTGTCTCTTCAGATTTACTGTACAGGTAGCGGACGCACGCGCGAGAGCACAAATCTCCCGTCTACCCTCTACCGTTATCCTCTACCCTCTGCCTCAGCGGTACGGCTTCCCGAACTCTTCCGCGAACACCGAGTGGGAGATATCGAAGCGGCCGCCGTCGAACTTATCCGGCCCCTTCAGATGTCCGATACCCAGCAGCGCCACCACCCAGTAGCTCATCGGCAGCCGCAGCGTCTCGCACACCTTGCTCTGCTCAAAGCCTTCCATCGGCGCCGTGTCATAGCCCAGCACCTCGGCCATCAGCATCATGGACGTGAAGGCGATCATCACGTGCTTATTCAGCCAGGCGGTCATCTGATCGTGATTGAAGCTGGATAGGTATGCCGGCACGCTGGTGGCAGCCTGGGCCGCGTAGCTCTCCGGCATGCCGCCGGCACGGCCCATGCGCAGCATCTCGTCCAGATCGCGCCGCCATCCGTCGCGGTCTCCGCACGCCACAATCACCGCGGACGCCTCTTCCACCTTGGCCTGGTTGTAACTCGCCGCGCGCAGCCGCCGGCGCTGCTCCGGGTGCTGCACCACGATGAAGCGCCAGGGCTGCATGTTGTAGCCACTGGGTGCACTCAATCCCGCTTCCAGAATCTGGCGGAGGTCGCCGGGAGGAATCGGCTCTCCGTCGAAGCTGGGCGTCGCGCGCCGCTGGCGAATTGCTTCGGCGAGCGATCTTGGTGCATTGGCCATTTCTTTCATTCCTCCAAGCTAATTGCGCTCTTCAGCATCTTAGCGATAAATCTTGAGCATAGTAGCTGAAACGCCCCAGAGAACGGTACCCCCTCGAGCATGTCTCCTGAAGGTGTCGTCAAGGCGAGGACCGTTGGTGTCGTTTTCTCTCAAGGAAAACGACCTCCGGAGATTCGAAACGATAGTGTCAGGAGACATGCTCTAGTGAATCTCGGCAAGGCTTAGTTCGGTGGCGAAAGGTGGCTGTCCCTCAACCTCCGCGAAGACGGTAACCCCGGAGAAGCCTTCGCGAAGCTCAGGATGCGCGGTCAGCAGCGCCGACGCGGCCGCTACATTGCGAACCCGCGCAGCATCGCCGGCGAGCGCGGAATCAGCGCGATATCGCACCACCAGGTCGACGCCCTTGCCGTCATCGGTCACTGCGCTTCCAAGCCCAGTCAGATGAAACTCCGAGCCATCCTTGGCTTTGATCACCAGCGGATTCTCCGGCCCGATGCCCTCGCTCAGCTCGCCCGGCGCATTCGTCCGGCGCTCATTGCGAAGCTGATCGAGATGCGTGCTGGTAACGAAGTTCGCGGGCCGCAGAAGCTGGTCAGCCTCGCCATAAAGCACCCACGCGAGCCACTTCTTGCCCGCCTTGGCGTCCGCGCGCGCTGTCGTCCAGTACCACAGGCCGTCATGGCCTGCGGCCGTGCGCGGATGCGGATAAAAACCGGCCATCTTCCATGCGCTTCCCTGCTGCACAAGCAACACGGGAAGCAGCCATGGACGCTCACCGGTCGCCTCCACAATGGCGAATGAATAGATGCCCGGCGGAAGTCCGGGAATGACGAAGTCCACCTCGGAGGCGCTGCCGGATAACGCGCAGGCGAAGTCCGCCTCGGAGGTGTCGCCGGCTTTGCGGCCGCTGGCATCCAGCCGATAGACCTGCGTAACCCGGAGGGTATCGGCGGCGATCGCCGCAGAGGTCTGGTGGACCACGAACGCAGTCGTGTCGAACTTCGAGGCAATGTCGGCTGTGCTCATCGAGCGCACGCGCTCCGCATCGTTGGCCTTCACGGCCGTCGCGAGAGCCATCGCGTCGTTCGCCACCGTCTGGCGCACGTCGCCAGACATCGCAGACTGTGTGCTGCAGGTTCCAGGCTCCGATTGCGCCAACGCCTGAGACCCGAAGCAGAGGCCCGCAACAGCCAGTAGACGAAGGAAACGACTGGCTCGAGCATGAGCCGGGTGGATCGGGGGGCCGCTACTAAGCACGTCGCGCAGAGGATGTCTCCTGAGAAAGTCGCCCGGCTGCCTCAGAATACGGGCAGGGCGCCTGTTTTGTTAAGCGCACCGGCTGACGACTCCCTCGGCCAACGCCCAAATTCAACCCGGCCTCGCCGCCCCAGTCAGGCCACGTCCTCTTCTGCGGCCAAGGAACGTACACGCTCCCAGACACTTCGTATTGACAAGGACCTATGGAAACGATATGGTAGCTCGCCGTGAACGTACACGCCCCTCGGAATCACCCCAAACTCTAACCACCGTGTGCGCACAGCGACGGAATCGGAATCGCGCCGATCGTACCTCCAACGAACTTCCACGTAATTCCAACCCGGTCCGCTCAACCGCACCCACCTCGCAGTTGCACAGCTCAGCACGGCCACTCCGGCCGGCAACTTCGTTCCTGAGGCAACTTGATCAGCTACTTCGGGCAGTGGTGAGGCGTTTTGTGGTCTGAAGTTGAGGAGAATTCTTATGCAGGTTCCGCTATCTGATTTTGTTTCACAGTGCTACACGACCGCGTCCGCAAGAGTGTACGACTGGAAGACGCGAATCCTCTATCGTTCCCGCTTCCTGCATATCCTGACCGTTCTGGCGGTTGTCTTTTCTGCTCAGCTGATCCGCGCGCAAAACAAAGGAATCAACTTCCCGCCTAACCAGGGAACCAGCGGAGATGGCGCCTTTCTGCCGGGCATCTATACCTACACGTATACCAACGCGCAAATCGCTGCTTCGAATCCGACGTTCAACGTCATGCGAATCCCGATCAACGTCGCGACCGCCAACGATCCGGCGTCGCTGCAGAAGATCAAGGGATATGTGGATCAATTCGCGGGACAATACGCGATCCTGGTCATGTTTGGCACACTGCAATCGGGACAAACAGGCCATGGCAACGGCTTTCCCAATGGATTACAGGCGATGGGCGATGCCTGGGGAAACGTCAATGCCGTCTTCTCAAGCTATCCGAACGTGCACTACGAAATCTTCAACGAACCCTTTGGCTACGCCTGGAGCACGCTCGCTGAAAAGCAGCATTACGTGAGCGACATGCAAGCCATCATCAGCTACGGGAACCTGCCACTGAGCAAGTGCATCCTGGATGGCATGGGTTACGCCCAGATGGTCAACGAGGTCGTAGAGGGAGGATGGAACGGCGACATCGCCTATCACTTCTATCCCAACTGGATTGACCCGACCAAAGAGACCCCGTCCCAGTCCAACTATTCCAACCTGGTCCAAACTACCTTAGCCAACTATTCGAGCAGGGTTTGGGTCACCGAGTTCGGAGCGAATCTCAGTGAAAACAACAATTGCTATGACACCTACGATCCTGGCACCTCAGCCGCCGACCAGAATATCAATGCTTTCCGGGGTTTAGATGACGCCCTGCGAGCCTTGAAGGCTGCCGGCAAAGGCGTCAAAGGCGCCTTTGCGTGGCATGGGTGGAACAACGGCGATACGTACGATTACTGGCTCGCCTCCAATAGCAACGGGGCGTGCAAAATCCGGGAGATCGAGTCCCACGATTGACCTGGCCGGGCTTAATACTGCGCGCGCGAACCAACGCGCGCAGTATCCTTTAGGCCATGCCGGTCGACGACTCATCTGCGTCCAACAGAACAATGACGTGCAGAGCGATTCGCCGGTGTCTGAAGATTGCCGCTCTTACCTGCGCCGTCCCTGCCGCAATCGCACAGACGAACTCCCGTCTGCCGCCGAATCCACCCACCTCAATCTCCAACCAGAGTTCGATGGCGCCGCCGCTGGCCGCAGGTGCGACGGGGGCGAACATCGAACAGCGGCACCGCGCCCGCGTGACCTACGCCGATGGAATGCTGCAGATCCGTGCCGACAACTCGAGTTTGAACCAGATTTTGCGCGATATCTCGCGCGAAACCGGCATGAAAATCATCGGCGGCGTCGCAGATCAACGCGTTTTTGGCAGTTATGGTCCCGCACCCGCCGCCACCGTGCTGCAAACCCTTTTAGATGGCACAGATACCAACATGCTGCTGCAGGAAACCCTCAACCACGCTCCTGAACAATTAGTTTTATCGCCGCGCACCGGCGGCCCAACGCCGCCCGGACCAGGCTCTCCCAGCTACGATGTGACCGAGACGGAACCGGAGCTTCCGCTTCCCGGCGCGTCACAGCCCAATATTGGCACTACTACGACAGCGCCGAACACAACTCCGAACCCGTCAGGTCCGCCGAGCATGCCGCAGCCGGCCAACAATGTGCTGGGAAGTCCGAACAACGTTTCGCCGACTCCATCAACGATGCCGGTCACAAACTCGGTTCCGGCGAGTACGTTGCCGACTCCGTCGACGGCGCCGCCGGTGAGCGGGATTGTGGATGCGCCGAACCCTCCGCCGGCCGGAAGCACGACAGCGGGATACACGAGCCAGACGCCGAACGGCAATCCGAATACGGCGCCGCCGGCGACGGCTACGAGCGGGGCGACTGCGGCGAAGACTCCGCAGGAGATTTATGAGGAATTGAAGAAGCTGCAGCAACAGCAGACCCAGAATCCAAAGGCGAATCCGCAGGGATCTTCAGCGCCGCAGTAGCCGTGGCATTTCGCTTTTTGTTCCACGTGGAACAGTTCAGTCCGAGCCGCGCACATAATGTGCGTGCGGAGCTGTGCAGGTTCAGATTTTGGGGGCTAGATCTCGGCTTTGGCCGGTGCGGAGGCGGAGGGGACGGCTGCGGCGCTGCGACCGGCCATAATGTGGAAGAATCCGAGGCAAACGCCGTACGCTGCAAGAACGCCAAGTGCCAGTGAAGCAAGAACTGCGCAGCCTAACATCAATGTGATCAACATCCTCGATCCTTCCAGCCCGTCCCTGCCAAGAAAGCTGCGGTGGAGCGGCCCGCTGCGGCATTCAACTGTTTGACGTGCCGGCCAAAGACAAGTCTGAGGCTTTGTGGCGCGCCGTGTCTCTGGAAAACTAGCACCCACTATTGTCATCCGCGATTCCCCGACCGAGTTAGTACGGGGGTGTGCGACTCGTGTACGACCAAAGGCATGTGCGGGAGTGGATGGCGCAAGAGGAAAAGGCAAAGCTTTTGACGCAAAGGCCGCAACGGTACGCGAAGGAACGCCACGGGATCTGTGTGAGGGCCCTGTAGGAGGTGAGACGGGGAGCTTGTATCCTAGGAAGATGGCCGGAAACGGCCAATGCACGCCTATGAGTCTCACTCACATCCATGTGCGGGGCGCCCGGCAGCACAACCTGCGGGACGTCTCGGTATCGATCCCGCGGAACACCCTGACCGTCGTGACGGGGCTGTCCGGTTCCGGGAAGAGCTCGCTTGCGTTCGACACCATCTATGCCGAGGGGCAGCGGCGATATGTCGAGACGCTTTCGGCGTATGCACGGCAGTTCCTGGATCAGATGGAACGGCCGGATGTGGATTCGATTGAAGGCCTGAGCCCCGCGATTTCGATCGAGCAGAAGACCACGTCGCGCTCCCCGCGATCGACCGTGGGCACGATTACAGAGATCTATGACTACCTGCGCCTGCTGTGGGCGAGCGTGGGGCAGCCGCACTGCCCGAACTGCCATCGGCCGATCTCGCGGCAGAGTGCAGACCAGATTGTGGCGCAGATTGTGGAGCGCAACCAGACGGAGTCGCCGGGCGAGCGGATTACGGTGCTGGCGCCGGTGGTGCGCGGGCGCAAGGGCGAGTTTCGCGAGGAGTTGGAGGCGCTCGACAAGAAGGGCTATCGTGTACGGATTGATGGCGAGATCACCGAGATCGAAGAGGGGATGCGGCTTGAAAAGCGCAAGAACCACACGGTTGAGGCGATTGTCGACCGCATCATTTTGAAACCGATCCCGGGTGATCCGGGTGTCAACGGACGGGCTCCGCTGGATACGAGGCGGTTGCAGGCGGCGGTGGTGACGGCGCTGCAACTGGCGAATGGGCTGGTGCTGATTGGGTTACAGGCGCCGGGTGGGGAGTATCACGAGACGCTGTTCAGCTCGTCGATGGCGTGCCCGGATTGCGGGATCAACGTGCCGAAGCTGGAGCCGAGGAGTTTCAGTTTCAACTCAGCGTATGGCGCGTGCCCGGAGTGCCATGGGCTGGGGTCGATCTATGACTTCGATCCGGGGAAGACGATTGCGGACTGGTCGAAGCCGCTGCTGGATGGCGCGATGGGGCCGGGGTCGGCGTCGCAGTATCTGCTGCGGCTGATCAAGCTGGCGGCGGACAAGTACAAGATCAATCTGAAGCGGCCGTTCCAGGAGCTGGCGAAGACGGAGCAGGAGCTGCTGCTGTACGGGCCGCCGCGGCCTGAGGCAGCGCGGACGGGATTTCACGGGATTATTCCGTGGCTGCGCGACACGCTGGAGGAGACGAAGTCCGAGGGATATCGCGAGTACATGATGCAGTACATGTCCGCGACGGAGTGCCCGCGCTGCCATGGACGCAGGCTGCGGCCGGAGTCATTGGCGGTGACGATTCCGATTGCGGATGCGGCGGAGCATCCGCCGGTCAGCCGCGATGATCGCGATGTGGAGCCGCTGAGTTCGCCGAGTGCGCGGCGTTCTGTTTCGATTGCGGAGTTCACGGCGCTCTCTCTCGAACGCGCGATGATGGGCGCGCGCTCGATGGTGTTTACCGGACGCGACAAGCTGATTGCGGACCGGCTGCAGCGGGAGATTATCGAGCGGCTGGAGTTTCTGAATGCGGTTGGCCTGGGATATTTGTCCTTGAATCGCAGCGCAGCGACGCTTAGCGGAGGCGAGGGGCAAAGAATTCGGCTGGCGACGCAGATTGGATCGCGGCTGCGCGGCGTGCTGTACGTGCTGGATGAGCCTTCGATCGGACTGCATCAACGGGACAATCAGCGGCTGCTTACGGCGCTGGAGAACCTGCGGAACCTGGGCAATACCGTGCTGGTCGTTGAGCACGATGAGGACACGATTCGCAAGGCCGATTATGTGCTCGACCTGGGGCCGGGTGCGGGCAAGAATGGCGGCCAGTTGATTGCCGCGGGAACGCCGGCGGAGATCATGGCGAACCCGGCGTCTGTGACGGGCAAATATCTATCCGGCGAGCTGGATATCGTGATGCGGCCGGGAGATGGACAAGGGCCGCGGCCGGTAACGGGCCGGTGGCTTTCGGTTGAGGACGCGCGATCGCACAATCTGCAGAATGTGGTGGCGCACTTCCCTCTCGGCGTGATGACGGTGGTGACGGGCGTCAGCGGGTCGGGCAAGTCGACGCTGGTGAATGACATTCTGTATCGCGCGCTGGCGAAGGAGCTGTACGGATCGCGCGAAGAGCCGGGCGAGCACAAGGCGATTCATGGGATCGACCAGCTCGACAAGGTGATCCAGATTGATCAGTCGCCGATTGGTCGCACGCCGCGATCGAATCCTGCGACGTATACGGGCGTTTTCACGGCGATTCGCGACCTGTTTGCCATGCTGCCGGAGTCGCGCGAGCGTGGGTACAAGCCGGGGCGGTTCAGTTTCAACGTGCAGGGCGGGCGGTGCGAGGCCTGCCAGGGCGAAGGACAGCGCCGGATTGAGATGAACTTTCTGCCGGACGTGTATGTGCTGTGTGAGGTGTGCAACGGCCGGCGCTACAACCAGGAGACGCTGAGCGTAAAGTTCAACGGCTACTCGATTGCCGACATTCTTGATCTGCCGATTGAGGATGCGGTGCCGATCCTGAAGGACATTCCGGCAGTGAATCAGAAGCTGCAGACGCTGGTGGATGTCGGGCTGGGATATGTGCACCTGGGGCAGTCGGCGACCACCTTGTCCGGTGGTGAAGCCCAGCGGATGAAGCTGGCGAAAGAGCTGAGCAAGCGGCAGACCGGAAAGACGTTGTATCTGCTGGATGAACCGACGACGGGGCTGCATTTTGATGATGTGCGGCGGTTGCTGGAGGTGCTGCACCGGCTGACGGACCTTGGCAACACAGTCATCATTATCGAGCACAATCTGGACATTATTCGGAACGCGGACTACCTGATCGACCTGGGGCCGGAGGGCGGCGAGGGCGGCGGAAGGATTGTTGCGCAGGGGCCGCCGGAAGTAGTGGCACGGACGAAGGAGTCACATACGGGGCGGTTCCTGGCGCGCTACTATGAGGGCGCGGAGAATGGACATCGCAGCGTGACGCTGCCGCCGGCGGAGCTACCGGATCTGGCCAAGAAAGCGCCGAAAGCGAAGCGTGCTGCGCCGGAAAGGAAGACTGGGGTGCCGACGCCGTCGAAGAAGAAGCCGGAAGCTGCAGCGGCGAAGAGGGTCCCGAAGAAGAGAGCAGCCAAGGCGCCGGCGGAGCAGGAGCTGGCGGCGACGCGATAGAGCTTTATGAGTCCTTTGACCACATCTGAGGTCGGCACGCCGAAGGCGCTGGATATTCAGCACGACACTGATCCCGCGCGCGATCACGGGCCGGCGAAGCACATTCCGCATATCGGCCATGCGCTGCTGTTCTTCATCATCGCGTGGCTGAGCCTGAGCCTTGCTGAGTTGATCCTGCTGGCGGCCGCGCACCTGCACACGGAAGAGGCGATGCGCGCTCATCAGACGCTGGTGATGTTTGCGCAAGGGATTTCGTACCTGCCGACGCTGGCGATTGCGTGGCTGTTGTTCCGTGAGTTGTGGGGCATGCCGTTCGCGCGCGGCATTGAGTGGAATACGCTGGCGGTTCGTCGATGGTGGTACTGGATCATCGGGCTGGGCGTGGCGATGAGCGGGCTGGCGCAGTTTGCGCTGCGATTTGTTGCGGAGCCGAAGTCGTCGCCGCTGGATCAGGTGCTGCGCACGACGCATGGCGCGTGGATGATGACCGGGTTTGGTGTGCTGCTGGCGCCGGTGACGGAGGAGATTGCATTCCGCGGATTTCTGTTGCCGGCGCTGGCGATTGCGTATGACTGGCTGGCGCTGGAACGGACGCCGGCGGGTCTGCAGAAGTGGCAGAGCTCGTCGATGCACAGCCGCGCGGCACTGGTGTTTGCGGCGATCTTTTCGAGCATTCCGTTTGCGCTGCTGCATGTGGGGCAACTGCAGCACGCGTGGGGAGCGGTGGGGATTTTGTACGGCGTGAGCCTGGTGCTGTCGTTTGTGCGAATTCGGGCGAACTCAGTGGCGGCTTCGACGTTAATGCACGCGACGTACAACCTGACGGTGTTTGTGGTGTTGTTTGTGGGGACCGATGGGTACCGGCACATGGAGAAGTTTCTGCGCTAATGAATGGCAGAGTGATCTCCATACCCACGGCGAAGATCGTCGACTGGCAGAGCTTTCACGATGTCTTCAAGACCACGTTTGGATTTCCTGATTTTTATGGAAGGAACATGGACGCGTGGATTGACTGCATGACTTCAATCGATAGAGCTGAGCACGGGATGAGCGCGGTAACGGTGTGCCCAGGTGAACTCTTGATCATGCAGATCGACGATGAGCTTAAGATTCGATGTCCTGAGCAGTACATTGCAATTGTTGAATGTACGAGCTTCGTTAATCGAAGACGCAGGGAGGTTGGCGAATCTCCAGTGCTCGCCCTTTTGCTGGGCTGACGATGTACCTCGGTAGTTTTCGATAAACTAGAGAGACGATGATTCCTACGCTTGAGTGGACGCCGGAAGGCGTCAATTTTCTGGACCAGACGAAGCTTCCGCACGAAGAGATCTACGTTCTTGCCAAGGACTATAAAGAGGTTGCGCGTGCGATCAAAGACATGATCGTGCGCGGCGCGATGGCGATCGGTGTGTCGGCGGCGATGGGTGTGGCGCTGGGGATTGAGCGCTCGACGGCGACGACGATTGCGGAACTGGATAAGGAAGTTGAGGTTATCTGC
Organism: Acidobacteriaceae bacterium; assembly: GCA_035651235.1. GTDB lineage: Bacteria > Acidobacteriota > Terriglobia > Terriglobales > Acidobacteriaceae > Granulicella. The sequence continues at coordinate 110,168 of DASRGC010000020.1, read as the reverse complement.
GACACGCTGGCGAAGACGCGCCCGACGGCGGTGAATCTGTTCTGGGGCATTGCCCAGGTGCGGGAGCTTTATAACGAGCTCGCGGCAATGAAGACAGCGATCGCGGAGATAAAGCGGCAGGTTGTGGCGCTGGCGAAACGGCTGTACGACGAGGACATCGCCAACCTGCGGCGGCTGGGTGCGTTTGGTGCGGAGCTGCTGCCGGAGGAAGGGACGGTGCTGACGCACTGCAACGCGGGGGCGCTGGCGGCGTGCGGGTATGGGTCGGCGCTGGGGGTGATTCGTGCGGCGGTGGAGGCGGGCAAGAAGATTGATGTGTTTGCGGACGAGACGCGGCCGTTCAACCAGGGCACGCGGCTGACGGCCTGGGAGCTGCTGAAGGACAACATTCCGACGACGCTGATCTGCGACAACATGGCGGGGTACTTCATGGGCCAGGGGCGGATTCAGGCGGTCATCGTCGGTGCAGACCGCATCGCGGCGAATGGTGATACGGCGAATAAGATCGGCACGTATGCGGTGGCGATTCTGGCCAAGGAGCACGGCATTCCGTTCTACGTGGCGGCGCCGTTCAACACGATTGATCTCGGGACGCCGACGGGCCGGGGGATTCCGATTGAGCAGCGCGATGCGCGCGAGGTGACGCATCTGCACGGACGGCGCGTGACGCCAGAGGGGGTTGCTATCGAAAACCCGGCATTCGACGTGACTCCGGCGAGGTATATCTCGGCGATTATCACGGAACGCGGGGTGCTCCGGGCGCCCTTCGGTGAATCTATTGCAACGGCGGCAACGTCTTCAGAGTACGAACCCCAGGCAGTGTAGTATTTGGCGCAGATTCCTGCTGCCTATTTCGGGTTCCTGAGGCGTTTGATGACGCGTTTGGCTCGTTCTCTGCTGTTCGCATGCTTCGTTCCAGCAATTCCTTTGGCTGTCGCGCAGCAACAGCCCGCGGCCAATCAGGCTGGCGCTGCTACCGGCCAGGCGGCGAAAACGACGCCGATACCGGCGGAGACGCTGCACACAGGCACGCAGCTTGTCATCGTTGATGTGGTTGTGCAGGACAGAAGCGGGCACGCGATCCATGGACTCACGCGCGACAACTTCGTGCTGACAGAGCAGAAGAGGCCGCAGACGATTCGGAATTTCGAGGAACACAGCGCGACTGCGAATCAGAAGCCCGGACCGGCGATCCCAGCCATGCCGCCGGGCGTGTTCACCAACTACATGCCGGTTGCGCCGGACAGCACGCTCAATATTCTGCTCATCGACGCATTGAACACGCCGATGCAGGACCAGATGTATGTGCGGCAGCAGCTCGAAGACTACGTAAAGCATGCAAAGCCGGGCGTGAATGCGGCGGTCTTCGGACTGACGAACCGGTTGATTATGTTGCAGGGCTTTACCGCAGACCCGTCAGTCCTGCGAGCCGCGGTCGAACATCATCTCATCGCGCGCTCTTCGACGCTGCTGGATGATCCAGTGGGCGGCGGCGCCGGACCGGAGAAGCTTTCCGACGTGATGCAGGATTCGGCTCCTGCGGGCGGAGATGCGATGTTCGCGCAGACGCTCGCCTCGGTGCAACAGTTTGAGGCTGAGCAGGCTGCGCTGCAGACGAGGATGCGGACGCAGTACACGCTGGATGCGTTCAACGCGCTGGCGCATTATCTTTCGAACTTCCCCGGCCGCAAAAATCTCATCTGGTTTTCGGGCTCGTTCCCGCTGCAGATTGAACCTGATCCCACGCTGAATGATCCGTTCGCGGCGATGGAAGACTCCAACCGGGAGTTTCGCGAGACCACCAACCTTCTGACGCTGGCGCAGACCTCGGTTTATCCGGTGGATGCCCGTGGCTTGATGACCCCGCCGATGTTCAGCGCTTCGAACTCGGGAAAAAACTACGCGCGCAATCCATCAAGTTTCAGTAAGGATTCGCAAAAGTTTTTCCAGAGTCAGGCCCAGGAGCACATGACGATGGACCAGATGGCGAGCGATACGGGAGGGCATGCGTACTACAACACGAACGGACTCTCGGCCGCCGTCGCGAAGGCGATTGATGCGGGAGCCAACTACTACACGCTCACGTACAATCCGACGGACAAAAACTGGAATGGCTCCTACCGCAGCATTCACGTGGATCTGACGGGAACGGCGGCGATGCAAGGCGCGAAGCTGGAATACCGTCACGGCTACTATGCAGACGATCCGCAGCAGCCTCCGAAAAAGGGCGAGCTGGCGACCCAAGCCACAGTAACTCCAGCGCAGCTTGCAGATCATGCGAAGGAGGCGTACACACGCGCGGCGCTCAGCCGTGGCGCTCCAGCGCCCTCCGACATCGTGTTCAAGGTGCGCGTGTTGCCGCTGACAGGAAAGAATGAGGACGCCGTGGCGCCGGGAAACCAGGCTGACCCGAACGGCAGGATGAAGGCGCCGTACCGCACCTTTGCGGTGGACTATGTGGCGCTGCCGGGAGATTTTTCGATGCTGCCGCAGAGTGACGGACGCCACACCGGCGGAATCGAGTTCGCGACCATGGTCTACGACGCTGACGGGTATCTGCTGGACGTTTCCGACAAGCAGATAATGCTGAATCTCGAGCCCGCAACGTACAAGCGGTTCGAATCGAGTCCCGTGCGCTTCCAGTTGCTGGTCAGCGCGCCTGTGAAGCAGGAGAGCTTCATGCGGCTGATCATCCATGACGTTCCGGCGAACCATTATGGGGTGGTGGAGATTCCGACGGCTGAGGTTGGCCATTTACCGGCGCTGGAGAGCGAGACTGCGCCTGCCAGCCCGGCGAAATCGGCCGCTGGAGCTGCGCCGGACGGCAGCGGAAAGCAGTAGACTTGTGAGGTGCGACTCGGCGGCCGGAGCAGTCGCGGCCGTCAGGAGCCGGGCGGGCCCGCGTGACACTCACGATCCTCAATCCGCGCACGCACTCGCTGCTGAGAGCGAGCGTGCTTGTGCTCGGCAGCCTGGCTATCGCCATTCCGCTTTCACATTATCCGCGGATTCAGCGCGCTCCGCTGTTGGTATTCCCTGTGCTCATCGCGTTCGCGGGAACCATCGACACGATCCGCTGTGTTCAGCGGCGCTGGAGCTTCTATCACGCCGGCGTCATGCTTTTTATCTACATGGACATGATGTCGCTGGCGCTGATGCTCTTCTTCCTCTTTTACCCTTACTTCTTCTAGGCATCTCGTTGCTTCCTCGGCGTGTGCCAAGCTATGCTCAGTGGACGGATGCCAGCCTCTCGCCTCGATTCTGACACAGAGTTCACAGCCAACGCGCCGGATAAATCCAGCGTGCGATGGTTTGTCTGCTTCCTGCTGTTTCTCGCCACCACGATCAATTACATGGACCGCTCGGTGTTCTCACTCATCGAGCCACAGCTCCACCTCCGCTTCATGGGCTGGATACCCGGGGTGGATGCCAAGTACCAGGTTCAGTACCACCTGAACTACGGTCATGTGATTGAGTGGTTTCAGATTGCGTACGGTGTCGGGTTCCTGTTTGCCGGACGAGTGATCGACAGGCTGGGCACGAAGACGGGCTACGCGCTCGCGATTTTGATTTGGGGCTGCGCCTCGCTGAGCCACTCGCTGGTCACAAGCGTGCTTGGCTTCTGCATCGCGCGTGTCTTCCTCGGCCTGGGTGAGTCGGGTAACTTCCCTGCCGCGATCAAGGCCACGACCGAGTGGTTTCCGTCCGAGGAGCGTGCTCTCGCGACCGGGCTTTTCAACTCGGGCTCGAACGCCAGCTTCTTCATTGCGCCAATTCTGATCGCCGCAGTCACGGCGCGTTGGGGATGGCACGCGGCCTTCCTCACGACCGGATCGATGGGCATCTGCTGGTGCGTCATCTGGATTCTCTTCCCATACAATCGCCTGCGCCGCGGCCTGACCACCACGCAGCGGGAGCTCGCGCCAGTCGTACCGAAGGGGCATGTCTGGGGGACGCTGCTGCGCCACCGCGGGTTCTACGCGTTTGCGATTGGCAAGGGCCTTACGGATCCGATCTGGTGGTTTTATCTGTTCTATCTGCCGATGTTTCTGCACGACAACTATGGCATGGACCTGAACGCGGCGAAGTGGCCGTTGATCGTGATCTACAGCGTGTCCAGCGTCGGATCGATTGCCGGTGGGTGGCTGTCTGGATGGCGCATGAACCGCGGGCATAGCGTGAACTCGGGGCGCAAGTTCGCGATGCTGATCTGCGCGCTGGCAGTTGTGCCTATTCTGCTGGTACCGCACATGCACAAGATCTTCCAGGCGAATCCATGGCCGGCTATCGGGCTCTTTTCCCTGGCCGCGGCAGCCCACCAGGGATGGTCAGCGAACCTCTTCTCCACGCCAACGGATATGTTCCCGTCGACAGCGATCAGCACGGTCGTCGGCATTGGCGGCGCGGCAGGAGCGGCGGGCGGCGCGCTGTTCACCATGGTGGTGTCGCATTATTTCTCGCTGCATCCGATGATCATCTTCGTCTCGGCTGCGTTCGCGTACGTCGTTGCGCTGGCGATCTTCCAGGTGCTCGTGCCGCGTCTCGGGGCGCCGAGCGAACCGGAGATTCCGCTGAGCGTGGCATAGGGCATTCTGCTCAGCGCTGCGTGTAGCAGGTAAACTGGCTCAAGAGCCTGATGTCCTCAGAACAGAAGAAGTTTTATCTCACAACACCGATTTACTACGTGAACGCGCGGCCGCACATCGGTCATGCGTACACGACGATCGTCGCGGACGTGCTGGCGCGCCGGCATCGCTTGCTTGGTGACGACACGTTCTTTCTTACCGGCACCGATGAGCATGGGCAGAAGATTGAGCGCTCTGCGGCAGCGGCCGGCGTGCCTCCGCAGCAGTTTGCGGACAACGTTGCGGATGCGTTCAAGGGTCTGTGGGAGCGCATGGGGCTGACGTTCGATAAGTTCATTCGGACGACAGATCCCGAGCACAAGCGCGGCGTGCAGAAGCTGTTCAACACACTGTTTGAGCGCGGATTTATCTACCTCGACTCGTACACGGGGTCGTACTGCGTCAGCGATGAGGCGTTCGTCGATGCGCCTGCAGGAACGCCGTGCCCGGATTGCGGGCGGCTGCTGGAGACGGTGACGGAAGAGAACTTCTTCTTCAAGCTGTCGGCGTTTCAGGACAAGCTGATTGAGCTGATCGAGAGTGACACGCTCGCGATCACGCCAGAGAGCCGCAAGAACGAGGTGCTGAGTTTTGTGCGCGGCGGCCTGAAGGATCTTTCGATCTCCCGCTCGAGCTTTACCTGGGGGATTCCGGTGCCGGAGCCGGCGGCGTCGCTGGCGAAGCAGAAGCACGTGATTTATGTGTGGCTGGATGCGCTGGCGAACTACATGACGGCGATCGGCTATGGTGCCGATGATGCGGCAGCGCAGGCAGAGTTCGAGCGCTACTGGCCGGCGGATCTGCACCTGGTTGGCAAGGAGATCATTCGGTTTCACTGCGTCTACTGGCCGGCGTTTCTGCTGGCTGCCGGTCTGCCGCTGCCCAAGGCGATTACGGCGCACGGCTGGCTGCTGTTCGACAACGCGAAGATGTCGAAGTCCAAGGGCAACATCGTGCGGACGGAGACGATCCTCGAAGCGTTCGGCGAGCACGTGTACGGCAAGCAGTTTCCGGAGAGTTCGAAACGCGAGCGCGACTTGTTTGCGGCAGATGTGCTGCGGTACTTTCTGCTGCGCGAGATTCCGTTTGGGCAGGATGGGAGTTTTAGCTTTGATGCGCTGGTGACGCGGTACAACGCGGATCTGGCGAATGGGTATGGGAATCTGGTCAGCAGAACGCTGAACCTCATTCAACAAAACGAAAGCGGAATCATCACCGAAGTGGAAAAGCCTTGGCTGTGTGAAAGCAAAAAGACATTTCCAAGAATCGGGAGAATCGACACTCGAGAAGATGATTTCAAAGATGATTTCAGCGATACCGAGACCATCATTCAGAAAATTGGCCAACTAGCAGATGGCTCAAAGAAGATCAAAGAGTCTCTATACGGAAGTCTGACCTCCGTGATTTCTTTGCGTGTTGCTTTTGTTGACGTCTACCTCACAGCTAACGCCCCTTGGAAACTGGCAAAATCATCTGAACCTTCGGATCGGCAACGGATGGACGAAGTCCTCTACACCGCTGCGGAGGCGATCCGCGTCATCACTGCGCTGCTCTACCCTATCCTTCCCTTTGTTACGGCGAAGGTCTGGTCCCAGCTTGGCCTCAGCGATATCGAAGCTGCCGCAAAAAACGGCGGGCTGAACAACCTCGAATGGGGTGGGCTGAAGCCCGGCACGAAGCTCGGCACGCTCGCACCCATCTTTCCACGCGCACCGAAGGAACTGGCAGACATCATGGCAGACATTGAAGAGAGGAACGCAACCCCACCGCAAGGCTCGCAGCCCGCATCGGAACGGCAGGACCTGCCGCAGCCCGTGCCCAATCCGCCGGGCGGAGCGCCCGGCCTCGTGCCGCCGACCGAAGAGACGGAGCACGCTGGATCCATCAGCATCGACGACTTCGCAAGGATTGACCTGCGTGTCGCGCAGATCCTGGTTGCGGAACGAATTCCGAAGGCTGACAAGCTGCTTCGGCTCGAGGTTGACCTCGGCTATGAGAAGCGACAGATTCTCTCTGGCATCGCGCAGTGGTACACGCCGGAGGAGCTCATCGGCCGGCGCATTGTGGTCATCACGAATCTTGCGCCGCGCAAGATGCGCGGGCTGGAGTCGCACGGCATGCTGCTTGCCGCCTCCGAAACCGAAGGCAGCAAGCCCGTGCTCGCGACATTGGCTGAGGATGTCGCGCTCGGTTCGCGGCTGAAGTAGACAGAGCCGACAGTGCGGCTAGAGCTGGCCGTGGCTGATCGAAACGACGAAGTAGGTCGCGTTCGTATTGCCGGTGTTCTTCATGCCGTGCATCTGGTTTGAGGCCGAGAAGCAGATATCACCCGGGCCGGCGGGCTCGCGTTTGCCATTCTCGCCCCAGTACTCGACGTGGCCCTCGCGGATGAGGACGAACTCCGAATTGCGGTGCTTGTGCGGCGGGTGCGGCATCTGGCCGGGCGGCAGCATCGTCTCGTGGACTTCAACGAATTCGCCCGTTGGCAGTGTGCCGTGCAACACCGGACGTCCCCAGCCGCCGTTGGCGTGCTGCTCGACCTTCATCTGGTCGAAGTGAAACACCTGCGACTTGGACAAATCGATGGCGGCCCCTGAGCCTTCGCCGTGCACCTCTTGCTGTGCCTTGGCCTGCGATAACAATCCGCCCAGCGCTGCGAATGCGCCTGCGGCAAGACAGAGGTCTCTGCGGTTCATTTCGGACATGAAAATCGTTCTCCTTTGCGTTGTTACTGTACATCCCCGCCGATGGCGACCACGAAATACGAAGCTGGAGTTGGGCCAGCGTTGCGGACGGCGTGCATCGTCCCCTTTGCCACGAGCAGGATGTCGCCGGCGGAGGCGCGCTCTGTGATGCCGTCGTGCTGGAACTCCAGCGTGCCCTCGCGAACACAGATGAACTCGGTGTGCTCGATGCGGTGCGCGGGATTCGCGGGAACTCCGGGCGGCTGCACCGATTCATGAACGGCAACGTGCTCGCCTGTGGCAAGCTCGCCGTGAACTACATTGCGGCTCTCACTGCCGTTCGGGTTCTTGCGGACAGGCAGCGACTCGAAGTCGAATACGCGCGATTGATTGAGCTGCTGGATTGGTTTCTGTTCAAGAGACCCGGTCTGCTGCATGGATGAAATCCTACGCTGCGTCCCGACGGTGCGGTCAAGAACTCGCGTTGAGTGACTTGAAGACTATCGATGATTCCCGCATCCTATGAAGACCTATGTGGGTTGATTCGCATTGCCATCTGGATAGTTACGAGGACCTTCCGCAGGTGCTCGAAAACGCGCGCACCGCGCAGGTGAACACGCTGCTCGCGATTGGTATTGGAGAGGGGCCGGAGGAAATGCACCGTGCGCTTGAGTTGGCGCATGCCCACCCGGAGATTTTCGCGACAGCCGGTATTCATCCGCAGGAGGCGCATCGCGCGACGGCTGATGCGCTCAAAAAGCTGCAAAGTCTTGCCGCAGATTCGCGCTGCATCGCGGTCGGCGAGATTGGGCTCGACTATTATCACGTCGACAACCCCGAAATTCCGGTGCAGCAGGCTTCATTCATCGCGCAGATGAAGATCGCGGCAGACGCGGGCAAGCCGATTACGATTCACTGCCGGACGTCGGAGCTCGCGACACCGACCGCAAAGGCGAAGTTCGGTTCGGCCGATGCATGGGAGGACCTGCTGTGGCTCATCGCGGAGCACTGGACGCCGACCGGGCTGCCCGGGATCATGCATTGCTTCTCCGGCAATCAGGAGCAAGCGGAGCGATCGCTTGCGGCTGGCTTCTATCTCTCATTCGCGGGAAATGTGACGTATCCGAAATCGACGGTTATCCAGGAAGTCGCGCGCGTAGCGCCTGCTGATCGGATTCTTGTCGAGACGGATGCTCCCTTCCTGGCGCCCGGCACGTTGCGCGGGCAGCGCAATGAGCCCGCGAATACTGCGCTCACCGGCAGATTTATAGCCGAATTACGCGGTGTTCCTGCTGCGGAATTTGCCGCGCAGACGACGGCAAACTTCTTCCGGCTTTTCCCTTCAGCCCGGGCGGTGTGATACTACCGTTCGCGGACATAGATTTTTTTTGAAGGGAAACGACGATGCCAGCCGACCAGAGTTTTGACGTAGTGAGTAAGGTGGACATTCAGGAGGTCAAAAACGCGATTGACCAGGCAAGCAAAGAGGTACATGCGCGTTTTGATCTGAAGAATTCGAAATCCTCGATCACACTTGAAGGCAACGATGCCGTTCAGCTTGCCAGCCAGGATGAGTACACGTTGAAGGCGGTCATCGACATTCTTCAGCAGAAGCTCGTCAAGCGCAGCGTTCCACTGAAGAATCTCGAGTACGAGAAGGTTGAGCCCGCTGCCGGGTCGACGGTGCGGCAAAAGATCAAGCTGAAGCAGGGCATCGGCTCTGATGTCGCCAAGAAGATCGTCGCAACGATTAAGGACTCGAAGAAGAAGGCGCAGGCAAGCATTCAAGGCGACACGGTTCGTGTGAGCTCGAAGGATCGTGACACGCTCCAGGAGATTATGGCCATGCTGCGCGGCAAGGACATGGGCGTGGATCTTCAGTTCACGAACTTCCGGTCCAGCTAGTCTCGCTCGGTCAAAACCAAAGTTTGCTTCTGCGGCAATACCACCACTTGCGTCTCCTGCTACTCTGAAGAGAGGGTGAGTCTTATCTCCATTGCGACCGCAACCGAGGTCTTCGACTTGTTGCGCGACGACCTCGCTGCGGTTGAGCGCGAGTTCGCGCGGCAGTCCGACTCTCCGGTGCGGGTTGTTACGGAGATCGCAACGTATTTGATCGCCGGTGGCGGAAAGCGAATCCGGCCGATGATGCTGCTGCTCGCAGCCAAGGCGCTGGGCTGCGAGAGCGAGTCACGCATCCGCATGGGCGCTGTGGTCGAGATGCTGCACACGGCGACGCTGGTGCACGACGACATTATCGATGAAGCGGATACTCGCCGCGGACGGCCGTCCTCAAACACGACATGGGGCAATGCCAAGTGCGTGCTGGCCGGCGACTGGCTGTACATGCAGTCGTTTCAGACTGCGCTGGCTGAGCGAAACTTTCGGATCCTCGACCTGCTGATCTCTCTGACCCAGCAGATGGTCGAGGGCGAGCTGCTGCAGATGGAGAAGCTCGGCCACCTGATCAACGAGGAAGAGTACTTCGACCTGATCTATCGAAAGACCGCTTGTCTGTTCAAGGTGTCGATGCATTTGGGCGCGGTTCTGGCGTCGAACGATGCGACCCTTGCGGCGCCGTTTGAAGATGCGCTTGGCGAATACGGACGCAACCTTGGCCTCGCATTTCAAATTGTCGATGACGTGCTGGACCTCACGGCGGATGAAGATCGTCTCGGCAAACCGGCAGCGTCAGACCTGCGCGAGGGCAAGGCGACGCTGGCGGTCATCCACGCGCTGGAGCGCGGCACCGGTGCAGACCGCGAGGCGATCCGGACGGTCCTGGCGGAGCGGCGCTTTGAGACTGTGACTCACAGCCAGATTCTGGAAATTCTGCACAGGCACGGTTCGCTCGCGTATGCGATGGATACGGCTTGCGCTTACGCTGAGGCCGCGCGGCAGTCGATTGCAGAGCTGCCCGAGAGCGATTACAAGCGCGCTCTGCTCTGGGTTCCGGGCTTCGTCACGAGCCGCGACCGATAGCGGCTACTGCTCTTCTTCAAGGCCGTCGGATTCGTCTTGATCTTCTTCGACCGCCATTGCCAGATCTTCAATGCGCCCGGGGCCCTTCTGTTCCGGGTCGAGCAGCACCTGGATGCGGCTTTCTGCGCTTGAGAGCTGCGCTTTGCATGCGTTCGACAGATGCACGCCTCGCTCAAACAGGCTGACACTTTGTTCCAGCGTGAGTTCGCCCTGTTCCAGCTGCTCGACAATCTTCTCGAGTTCCGCGAGCTGCTCTTCAAAACTACCGGGGTCCCCGGCCTGCTTGCCGGCTGGGGCGGGAAAGTTAGGCATTGATCGCCGCCTCCTCGCGCAAACCGAGCACCTCGGCGGCAGCATTGAAGTTTCCGAACGGCGCGCTGACCTGGACGCCCTGTACCTGGCCGCGCACCTCCGCAAGCATCTCCTGCGCAATCGCGAGCCCCGTCGCCAACGCCGCCTGCTTGTTCGCGGCTGCTGCCATTCTGGTGAGGATCGCGTCAGGCATCGAGACGCGGAGATCGTTCTTCATGAACTCGGCGTTTCGCAGGCTGGTGAGCGGCCAGATGCCCGCGATCACCGGAATCCTGAACTCCTCGATGCGGCGGAGGAACTCCTCGAGCAGGCGTTGGTCGAAGACCGGTTGCGTGATGCAGAACTCCGCGCCAGCCTCTACTTTGGCTGCGAAGCGGCGCACCTCGTAATCGATATCAGGCACGCCCGGGTTCGCCGCAACCGAGATGGTAAATCCGGATGAACCGCCGATGGGGTTATGGCCAATGTCAACGCCGCGATTGAGTCCCCGTACAATGCGCACGAGCCCGATGGCATCGACGTCGAACACCGCTGTAGCGTCCGGGTAATTGCCAATCTTCGGCGGATCGCCCGTGAGACACAGGATGTTTTTGATGCCGATTGACGCGGCGCCCAGCAGATCGCTTTGAATGCTCAGGATGTTGCGATCGCGACAGGTGTAATGCAGGACTGTCTCGATGCCAACCTTCTGCTGGATCTGCAGGCACAGGCTCTGCGCGCTCATGCGTGCGCTGGCGCGCGGAGAATCCGGCACATTGATGGCGTGCACGCCACGCGAGGCAAGCAGCGCAGCGCCGGCAAGTTCCTTGGAGCAGTCGAATCCGCGCGGCGGGACGATCTCCACCAGGTGGACGAACTCTCCCGCAGCGATGCGCTTGCCGATCTCGGAGCGTTCTGCAAGCGCCGGCGGTTCGACTTCGATATCGGCTGGAAGCTCGGCAGAGCCACTCGTGCCCACTGACACGATGCCTTGATCCTGTGCCTGCATGGCCCGGATTTCCGAGCGCATCGCACGAATATGCGCAGGAGTCGTTCCGCAACAGCCGCCGACCCAGGTCGCGCCTGCGCGAATCGCTTTGCGTGCGAAACGCGCCAGGTACTCAGGTGAAGTGAGATAGATGTTGCGGCCTTCGATGTTCCTGGGCATCCCGGCGTTGGGCATCGCGACGAGCGGAAGCTCCGTCTCCGGCCGCATGCGCTCGATCGCCGTGAGCACCGTCGCGGGGCCCACGCTGCAGTTACAGCCAATCGCATCCGCGCCCGCGGCGGTCAGGCGCTGGGCTGCATGCTCCGGCGTGCTGCCGTCCAGGCAGTTTGCCTCCTCGTCGACCGTCATCAGCACAATCAGCGGGAGCTGCGGGGCCGCTTCACGGGCCGCCGCAATCGCCTGCTCGGCTTCATCCAGAGACATCATCGTCTCCAGAATCAGCAGGTCGACGCCGCCCTCCGCAAGCGCCGCGATCTGTTCCGCGAAGGCTGCCCGCGCGACGTCCGGATTCAAGGTTCCAAAGGGCTCCAGCCGCACGCCAAGCGAGCCGACCGCGCCCGCCACATAGGCTTCCGTCGCCTGCTTCTCACGGATTGCCGCAACACATTGCCGGGCCAGCTTCGCGCCGGCCAGGTTGAACTCCCTGACCTTCTCGCCAAGCCCGAAGTGCTCCAGACGAAAGGAGTTCGCGCCGAAGGTGTTGGTTTCAATGACCTCGGCGCCCGCGAGCAAGTATTGCTCGTGGACTGACCGCACCATCTCGGGCTGGGTGACATTCAACTCGTCGTAACAGCGGTTGATGAACACACCGCAGCTGTACAACATGGTGCCCATGGCGCCATCGCAGAGCACCGGCCTGCCGGTAAAGAGCTTCTCCAAAGCTGCGGACATCGTTCTCCCGTCGTGAGGTCGTTCTCTCATCGTATAACGCTCGGCAGCCGAAAACACGGGTTCCGGAACGTCGGGATCAGTCCAGCAAGAGGCGCTGCTTTGTTATACTTTGGCCTGACGCAGGCGGCGTTTGGCGGCGCAATTTGTGCCCTTAGCAGCCACCGGTGTCCCCCGGAGTCGCCCAGTTGAAGAATCGCAGGATCGCAGCCCAGCTAGTTGCGGGCATCTTTCTGACCGCCCTCACGCTGACATTGACTGCGTGCAAGGTCCTTTACAAAACCCCACAGTACAACTACGCAGGCCGGCCCACCCCGCCCAGCCAGATGCAGCAGCGCGTGCTCGCCACCTACACCAACGGCGGGGCTGCTGGCGGAGCCCAGATGCTTGACGGCCAGCGCGATCTTCGCGGCAACGTCCAGAACACAAAGTTGAGTTTCCCAATCTCGGGCTTCTCCGCGGCGGAGCCAACCACGATCCTGAACTTCCCCGAGCAGACCCGCGGATACGTGCTCTCCTACACACAGGGAACGCTCATCGGCATCAACTACAGCACGGAGGCGAGCGCAGGACCCGCGGCAACCTTCCCTGCAGAGCCGGCCTCGGTCGGCGGTGCCTACGACGGCTCTCTCTTCGCCGCTGCATCTTCCCAGAACAGCCAGGTTTACGTATCGAATGGCGGGGCAACCTACGCGCTCAATCTGCCGAACGTCTATCGCGTCGCGGTCAACCAGGGCGTCACTATGATTCTCGCGATGGTGCGAAACTCAAACACGCTCTACCGGATCGTCAAACTTCCCGCCAGCAACAATCCAGTGGTGCCGCCCGGCGCGGTCGACTGCGAACCGCAACTGCTTCCGGTCTTCTGCGTCGTCCCGGTAGCCGGCACGTATGACCGTCCGACGGACGCCAGCTTCTCACTCGACGGGAACACTGTTTACGTCCTCAACTGCGGCCCGGAATGCGGAGGAACGACAGCCGGCGTCAGCGTTCTGCAATCGAGTGCCCTGCTGATCGACAACATCCCCACCGTGAACCCGCTCTCGCCCTCCGCTCCTTCGCCGTTGGCGAGCATCGGAGTTCCCAATCCGATCCCCATCCCTGGCGGGGCAACCACTGCGCTTTCGAACGGCACAACCCTCTATGTGGCTGGGCAGTCGCTCTATAGCCTTGGGACGGGCGGAGCACTGAATTCAACTCCGCGCGCCGACGGCCTCTTCACCGGCTACCTGACTGCCGTCAACCTGAGCAACTACTCGGTTTCGCAGCCGATCTCTATCTCTGACGGCACCCACACCAAGCTGCTCTTCGCCGACGACAACACCCTCTGGGCTGGCTCACAACAATGCGCCAGCGGCGAACGCGTGGCGAGCGGCCAGAACTACAACTGCCTGACCATGGTCAACATCAGCAAGGGACCGGTCGGGACCGCCACAGTGATTCCGAATGTGACACCCGGTGGAACCACCACGGTTCCCTACCCCAACACCAATCAGAACCAGTACTACTACGGCGACCTGACCGGCCTCTGCTGGGTGCAGGGCTATCACAAGGTGTTTACAGCGTATGGCGGGCAGATTCACGCCTTCTACACCGGCGGAACCATCACCGCTGAAAACGACCCTGCCGTGGGCACCACACCTGCCGCCGGTTCTGAAATCAACAACACCAACATCACCATCCAGGGAACGGTCCTCGACGTCGCCTATATGGACGCCCTCACCAACAGCGCGAACTGAGCACTCACCCATGTCCACCGGAGATCCTTCGCAGACTACGGTGGACATCCTCGCCATCGCGGCGCACCGCGATGATGTCGAGCAGACCTGCGGCGGAACGCTGCTCGTCCAGCAGTCGCTCGGCTGGCGGACTGGCATCTTCGATCTGACTCAGGGCGAATCCGGCACGCGCGGAACCGCCGAGGATCGCGCCCGCGAAGCCGCCGAAGCTGCGCGGATCCTGCGCGTCAATCATCGCGAGGCGCTCGACCTCCCCGACGGCAATGTTGAGAACACCCGCGAAAACCGGCTGAAGATCGCCGCCGTGCTTCGCCGCCTTCGTCCCCGTGTCGTGATCCTGCCGTATTGGCAGGGCCGGCATCCGGACCACTACACGACTGCAACACTTGGCTATGAGGCCTGCTTCGCCGCCGGGCTTTCGAAGCTGGATCTCCCGCCAGAACACGGCGCTCCCCACCGCCCGTACAAGATTCTCTATGCTTCCCTCTATGCGGACGTGCGCCCGACCTTCGTCGTTGATATCACGCCGCACATCGAGACACGCCTTGCAGCCCTGCTCGCCTATCGCTCGCAGTATGGCGAACAACCGGCGGGTTCCGGCCTGTTCGTTCCGGAAAATGATATCCGCGAGCGTACCTTTGCGACCGCGCGGCACTACGGCCTGCTCGCCGGTGTGCGCTACGCCGAGCCGTTTGTTCAACGCGAGGTCTCGCTGGTCAACGACCTCATGATGCTTCCTGTTCAAAGCATTTAGCGAACCGGGCCAGTGAACGCTCACCCCAAGCCGCGAGCGTCAGATACTCTGGGAGATATGACGAACCGCCGTTGGTGCGCCCTGCTCGTCCTCGCAGGGCTTTGTGCAACACCCTTGCGGGCGCAGAGCTCCGCGCAGAGCACAACAACCACTCCTGGTTCCGCAGCGGCAGCGCAACGGGCTCGCCAGCTCGACGCCCTCAAACCGCCAACGAAGGACGACCTGATCCGCGGCGCCTACGGGCCCTATCGCGCAAACAATGACCTGCTCTCCTACGCCCTCAAATTGCGGGTCGACCCGGACTCCAAGACCATCAAGGGTTCGAACGCGATTCGGTTTCGCATGCTCGGAGACGGCACGCGGATTCAGCTTGAGCTCACTCCGGCGCTGACCATCGTCGGCATCACCTACAACGGCAAGCCGCTGCACTACACGCGAGACGGCGACACACGCACGCTTTACATCGATTTTCCCGAGACACTCCACAAGGGCAAGACCTACGAGGTTCTCTTCGCCTACTCCGGGCATCCCGTCACACAAGGGCGATTCGGCTGTTTCTCCTTCGACAAAGACAAAGAAGGCAAACCCTGGATCACCACAGCCTGCGAAGAAGAAGGCGCCAGCGTCTGGTGGCCGAACAAGGACCAGTGGAAGGATGAACCGCAGGACGGGATGGAGATCGACGTAGACGTTCCGAACGGTCTGATGGATGTATCCAACGGCCGCTTCGAAGGCTCACATGATCTCGGCGACGGATACACCGAGTGGCGCTGGCACGTCCACTATCCCATCAACAACTATGACGTCGCGCTGAACATCGGGGAGTATCAGCACTTCACTCTGCCTCCGCACGGCAAGACGACGCTCGACTTCTATGCGCTGCCGGAAGATCTCGCGAAAGCCAAGGTGCAGTTCGCGCAGGTCCCCACGATGCTCGATGCGTACGAGCACTATCTCGGCGAGTACCCATTCGACAAAGATGGCTACAAGCTCATCGAAGTTCCGTACGCCGGCATGGAGCACCAGTCAGCCGTCGCCTACGGCAATCACTTCGAGAACGGCTACTACGGCCGCGACTGGACCGGCGTCGGCATCAGCATGAAGTTCGACTTCATCATCATCCACGAGAGCGGACACGAGTGGTTTGGCAACGCGATCACTGCGCAGGACCGCTCCGACATGTGGATTCACGAGGGCTGGACGACCTACATGGAAGGGATGTACGTCGAGTACCGCTGGGGCAAGGATGACGCGATCAAATACGTCAACGGCATGAAGCCCAAGGTGCACAACGAGCGCCCGATCATTCCTCCGCGCGGCACCAATGCTGAGCCTCCGCAGGACCAGTACTTCAAGTCCGCGCTCATGCTCAACACACTGCGCAGCATTATCAACGACGACGCGAAGTGGTGGGCCGACGTGCACGACTTCTACCAGAACTTCAAATATCAGACCATCATGACCGAGGACGTCGTTCGGTGGTGGAACCAGCGCACCGGCATGAATCTCACACCATTCTTCGATGAGTACCTCCGCCACGCCGCGCTGCCTGTCCTTGAACTCCGGTTCAATCCCACCGACAAGACCATGAGCTACCGCTGGAAGGCCGACGAGCCAGGCTTTGCAATGCCGATTCAAGTCGGCGATCCAAATCATTGGTCGAAGATCACGCCAAACACGACAACATGGCAGCCGATGCCATGGAACGGAACGGCCGATGAATTTCATGTCGACACCGACCACTATTACGTCGAGGTCAGTCACACGGACGTCGTTTTGTCCGCAGGTATCAGGATCCAATGAAGCAGAAGGCCTTTGCGTTCGCACTTCTTCTTCCACTCGCAGGATGTGGCTACCATCAGGTCGGCTCCGCGACGCGTGTTCCCGCTGATGTCCGCACCGTTTCGGTACCCATCTTTCAATCCAAGGTGCAGGCCTACAACAGCGAAACGGCCTTTACTGAAGCGGTTGTGCGCGAGCTCAACACGCACACGCGGTATCGCGTGCTCACGAACGTTAACTCGAGCACACCTGCAACGAATCAAAACGCCGACGCGACCCTGCGAGGAACCATTCTCACGCAGGCGATCACACCGCTCACCTACGACGCGTCCAGCGGGCAGACCTCCAGTTACCTTGTAACCATTACTGCCGACGTCGCACTCCTCGGCCACGATGGAACCGTGCTTTACCGCAACAACGCCTTCGCATGGCGTGAACAGTATCAGTCCACCCAGGACCTCTCCGGCTTCGTGCAGGAGGACTCTGCTGCCGTTCGGCGCATCGCTCGCGACTTTGCCCAGGCTCTGGTCAGTGACATGATGGAGTCGTTCCGATGAGCGCTTCCAACACCGCCGGCCCGCGCAGCTTTGCAGCGATCGACCGCTTCCTCGCCGAAGCAGCCTCTGATGCACGCCGCTCCGGTTACGTTCTGCTTGGCGACGACGCCTTCCTGATGCAGCGTGCACGACGCGGCATCCTGGATGCTCTCGTACCCAGCGATCTTCGCGATTTCTGCCTGCACGACCTCGACCTCGCCGATACATCCATCTTTGAAGCGCTTGACCTCGCACAGACACCATCCCTGATGGCGCCGTTTCAGGTGCTCTTCATCCGCAATCTGAAGACGCTCTACGGGCGCGGACAGAAGAAAGACGAGTTTGCCGCCATCGACGACTACTTTCGCCGGGCAAATCCGCAGGCTTTGATCATCTTCATCGCCGACCACATCCGCTTGCCGCAGGATCTGCGCACCATGGACATGCAGGACAAGGACCGCGCCGAAAAGATTCGCGAAACGCTGGGCGACGCCTGTGGAATCGTCGAGCTCCAGCACGTCAGCGATGACGATGCCATCCAATGGGCAATCCGCCAGGCCGCCTCGCAAAACATCCGTCTGACTGACGATGCCGCCCGCGAGCTCGTCGATTCGCTTGGCGCCGAAATGCTTACGCTCGAAAGCGAGCTCTCGAAGCTCATCCTCTATGCGGAGTCGCAAAACTCCTCCGCCATCGAGCTTGCCGACGTCGAGACGATGGTCTCCGCCGCAAAGCAGCGCAGTCTCTACGAGCTCACAGACGCGATCAGCGCCAAGGACGCACCGCGCGCCGTTGCCCTGCTGCACGGTCTCCTGAATGCCAGCGAATCGGGCGAAGACTCGGCCATTGGCCACGTCTTCTCTTTGGCCAAAACCTTCCGCCAGATGCTCGTTCTCAACGAGAAGCAGGTTCGTGACCAGCGCGCGATCTGGCAGGTTCTCTGGCCCGGGTTCCGCGTCGCTCCATTCGCGGCCGACGCGCTTATCGCGCAGGCACGCCGCTATCGCGACCGCTCCGAGCTTACTCGCGGCATTGAGCTCATCGCCCGCGCCGACGCCGAGCTCCGCTCCAACCCCGCAGACAAACGCCTCGTCCTGGAACGCCTCGTGCTTCGCCTTGCGGCAACGAACCAGCCTGCCGCGCAGGATCGCCTGACGGATGCGTGATGCTCAATTCCTGGGCGGGCGCCTGTTCCCCACGGGGATATCAGCGCCCTGTTGTGACGGTATGTAGTTCGGATCACTTGTCACCGCCGGGTCAGGCAAACTCACCGAAACACCCGAGAGCGTCACAAACGCCAGCCCGTCCTTCTTGATCGAGACGTCGATATTGTGCGCTCCTGTGCCCAACTGCTGCGGGCGCGGGAACTCCACCACGTAGCGATTACGCAGCATCGCAATCCACTGCTGCAACCTCTTCTCGAGATCCCGGGCGCTCGCCTGCATCACAATGCCCCCGGTGGATTCGCACAGACTATGGAAAGAGTCTGTCTTATCGCTTCTCCACACGCTTTCCGGATCTACATACTCATCGTTCATACCAAACAGCGCAACGCCTGCGGCCGCCGCATAGCTGTGAAGATCGATCCACGTCACTCTGCTCCCCGAGTCCGCGCCGGCGCTGACCACCAGCACGACGGGCCGTCCGGCACTCCCGCTCAGCTCCTTCACGACGGCCACCATCGCGCCCCACAGATATACATG
Organism: Acidobacteriaceae bacterium; assembly: GCA_035651235.1. Taxonomy (GTDB): domain Bacteria; phylum Acidobacteriota; class Terriglobia; order Terriglobales; family Acidobacteriaceae; genus Granulicella. The sequence goes on along the minus strand of DASRGC010000020.1, from coordinate 91,175 downwards.
ATCCCCGCATTTAGAGCCGCTCTTCGTCGTGCTCAGCCCCGGCGCACTGAGCGCCCTTTGAACCGCTCCCTTCACGCGTCCAGGTACGGCAGGTATCAACAGCGCTGAACGAATCAGGCTGCAGTTCAGTGCGTAGATGGATACGTGGTCCTGCGCGTGCAGCGACTTTGCTGCCATTCCCTCCGCTGCATCCGCAAAGCTCTCGATCAGGTGCCTCTGCGACCCATTCACATCCAGCAGAATCGCGAGCTCCAGCGGGTCATCACCTTCCATCCGTACATGCGTCGGCGCAAACTTCTTTCCCTGGTCAAGACTCACAAGGAAGCGGCGAAAGTCGATTGGCGGAAGCGGCCGCTTATCGTGGTCCAGCACGAGTGTGGGCACTTGCACGACATTCGCATAGACCTTCAGCGTGAAGACCGGCTTCTGGTCCTGTTGCGCGCGGCAGCACACGCCTGGCAGCAGCACGCCGGCCCAGGCGCAGAACAGCAATAGAGTCCTCGCAATGGCACTCCGCCGCATCATGGAACCGCATTATCTCAAAGCCGCCGCTGCACAAACAGCTACAATCCCCATTGCGGCCACACGGCAGCATCCATGGAGGACATCGAATGGCGCTTGCTCGAAGCGGGCACGCAATCGCTGCAATCTTTCTCTTCAGTTCAATCGGCCTGGGCTTCGCACAAACCAAAACGCCTCCGGCCCCGCCGTCCTCAAGCCAACCTTCGCAACAGGACCAGCGGCGCCAGCTCGACGAGTTCTACAAATCCCACTACACCAAGCACGAATATCACGTCGCCATGCGCGATGGCGTGAAGCTCTACACCGTCGTCTACGCGCCCATCGCCGATCAGTTCACTGATCACGGCCCTTATCCGTTCCTCATCTCGCGCACGCCGTATAGCTGCGGCAACTACGGCAACAACATCATCCAGCCGCGCGTCACGAATAATTCCACCCTCATCCACGACGGCTACATCCTGGTCTGCCAGGATGTGCGTGGCCGTTGGGCCAGCGAAGGTCAGTGGTTTGAGATGACGCCGTCAAAGGACGGCAACGGTATCGATGAGTCGACCGACATGCACGACACCGTCGATTGGCTTCTGAAGAATGTTCCGAACAACAACGGCAAGGTCGGCATTCTCGGCATCAGCTATCCCGGCTTCTACGCCGCGGCCAGCATCATCGACAGTCATCCCGCCATCAAAGCCGCCAGTCCGCAGGCGCCCATCATGGATCTTTGGATGGGTGACGACTCTTACCACGGCGGCGCGTTCATGCTCGACGCCAATCACTCCTTCTACGCGCCGTTCTTCGCGCCGCAGAAGAACCCACTGACCAGGGAATCCAAAAGCAAGTTCGAGTTCCCCACGCACGATGCGTATGCCTACTACCTGCACATGGGAACACTCGCAAATCTCGACTCGCCCGCAGGCGGCACAAACCCTTACTTCCACGACCAGGTCGCTCATACCACCTACGACGATTACTGGCAGGTTCGCAATCTGGCGCCGCACATGCACGGTGTCAAAGCCGCTGTGCTCGAGGTCGGCGGCTGGTTCGACGCAGAGGATCTCGCCGGCCCGGTGAAGCTCTTTCACTCCATCGACAAGCTCAGCCCCGACGCACCGGAGAACACGCTCGTCGAAGGCCCATGGGTGCACGGTGGCTGGTCGCGCGGCCTAGGCAATCGCCTCGGCGACATCACCTTCCCCGACACACCCTCAGCTTTCTATCGCGACAACATCGAAACACCGTTCTTCGCGCACTGGCTCAAAGACAGGCCCTGGACTCCCCTGCCCAAGGCCTACACCTATGAAACCGGCTCGGACGTGTGGAAGAAATACGACGCCTGGCCACCGAAGCAGGCTGTCTCGAAGACGGTCTACCTTCAGCCCGACGGCGGGCTATCCTGGTCAGCGCCTTCCGCACCGGCCAGCAGCGATCAGTACGTCAGCGATCCTGCGCATCCGGTGCCGTTTGTCCCCTACATCACCGACACCGACGTTCCGCAGCGCTACATGGATGACGATCAACGCTTCGCCACACATCGCGGCGACGTCCTCGTCTACGAAACCGCGCCGCTCACAGAAGACGTTACGATCGTTGGCCCAATCAAGCCCCACCTCAAGATCGCGTCGTCGGGAACAGATTCCGACTTCATCGTGAAGCTCATCGACGTTTACCCCGAAAGCTACAAGACCCCTGACGAAGAGAACCAAGGCAAGCGCATCACGGGCGCTCCACCCGTCTTCCTCGCCGGATACGAGATGCTCATTCGCGGCGAACCTTTCCGCGCGAAGTTCCGCAATTCGTGGGAGCATCCAGAACCCCTGACGCCCGGCAAGATCACGGACATCAACTTCACCATGCAGGACATCAACCACACCTTCCTGAAGGGGCATCGCATCATGGTGCAGATTCAGAGCTCGTGGTTCCCTCTGGTCGATCGCAATCCTCAGGTCTTCATGGATATCTACAAAGCGAAGCCCGAGGACTTCCACAAAGCGACGGAGATCGTCTTCCATCAAGCCGACGCCGCCAGTGGAATCGAATTGCTCGTCATGCCCCGCTAACTCACCTCGCACGAGAACAAAGAACCGCCGGGTACCTCACGGCGGCTCTCCTGGTTCAGCCAGCAAACTCAAGAAGCCTTCCCAAACGGCTCCTCCAGACTGATGCTCTGCGGCGTAAACAACTCCGCGCCGTTCTCCGTGATGTGCATGTCGTCCTCCAGCCGCACACCAAATTTCCCGCGCAGATAAATCCCCGGCTCATCCGAGAACACCATGCTCTTCTGCAACAGCCTCGTATTTCCCTGCACCAGATACGGCCACTCATGCATGTCGAGTCCGATGCCGTGCCCCACGCGATGCGTGAAGTAGTCATAGCCCGGCCCGTAACCTGCATCCACAATCACCTTGCGTGCTGCCGCATCCACACTCTGCGCCTCGACGCCGGGCTTCGCAGCAGCCAGCGCGTCGCTCTGCGCCCGGTGCACAATGTTGAACACCTTCTTCTGCTCATCGCTTGCCTTGCCGTACACCCAGCTCCGCGTGATGTCTGACGTATATCCATCGCACGTGCATCCGTCGTCGACCATCACGATGTCGCCCTCGCGAATCACCTGCACTTGCGTGCTGCCATGCGGCACCGCGGAGTACGTCCCCACATTCAACGATGCCTCGCCGCGCACGCCGCACCTCGCATAGGCCTTGTCAATCAGCTCAACAAACCGCCGGTTCGTATCGCCCGGTCCGCAGGTCTGATACACCGCGCGATACACGCTTAACGTAATCTCATTCGCCAGCTTCAGCAGCGCCAGCTCCGCCGGCGACTTGATCATCCTGCAGCCCGCCGTCACCGGCGTGGCCGACACAATCGTCAACGCCGGACACGCCTGTGCAATCGCATGCGAAAACTCAAACTGCGTGTGCTCCTCAATCCCCAGATTCCCCGTCTTCACCGCCGACTCGCCAAGTCCCCGCCGGACCAGATCGAATGGACTTTCGTTCTCCTGCCAGAAGTACGAGAGCGTCGACTCCCGCTCCGGAAAGTTCGCCAGCAACTCCGCCGCGCGATCGCGCTCAAGCGCCGGGCAGATTAAAAAGGGCGCCGCCGCCCGAGGCAGCACGTACGCGAACAACCGCTCCGACTGGCCCCAATGCGCGCCCGTGTAATACACCAGCGACGCTCCCGTCGTAATCACAACCGCATCAATCTTGTTCGCCGTCATCAGGTCGCGCGCCCGGTCCAGCCGCGAGTTCCGCTCACTCACCGTAATCGGCACAATGTCCTTGCGCCGGTCCGTCAGCGCCACAATCGCCGCAGGCAGGCCTTCCTCGGCCGCAGGCGCAACCTGGCTGCCGCGCTTCTGCGCATCCAACGCAAATGCAGGATCGGGGCCCCCGGCGAGCGTCCTTTGCTTGCCGGGGTAACACGCTACCGCCGCAGAAAGCACAAATCTTCGTCGCGAAAGCACCCCTGCATTGTAGGCGCACCGCCGAGTACCCTAATATCAGGAGCCTCAGGAAACTTAGGAGCCATCCGCCCCATGATCACGTCCGTGCAGCAGCACATCCGCCGCCAGCAACAGAACTTCGCCGAAGCCAGCGGCACCTTCAGCTGGCTGCTCAGCGGCCTCACGCTCGCCACCAAGATGGTCGAAGCCAAAATCCGGCAGGGCGGCCTCAGCGACGTCCTTGGGGCCAAGGGCTCCATCAACGTGCAGGGCGAGGTCCAGCAGAAGCTTGACGTCTACGCCAACGAAGCGCTGCTCCACACTCTGGGCGCGCGCGACTCGGTCGCCGCTCTCGTCAGCGAAGAAAACGAAGAGCCCATCATCATCAACGCCGACCCCGAATCCGGCAAATACATCATCGTCTTCGATCCGCTCGACGGCTCCTCCAACATCGACGTCAACGTGAACGTCGGCACCATCTTCTCCATCCACAAACGCCAGCCCGGCCAGAACATCGAGAGCGCAATCCTCCAGCCGGGCTACAAGCAGGTGGCTGCCGGCTACGTGGTGTACGGGCCTTCCACTGTGCTCGTCTACACCGCCGGCAACGGCGTGCACGGCTTCACGCTTGACCCCACGATCGGCGCCTTCGTCCTCACCAACGACCAGATGCGCATGCCCGAGCAAGGACCCTACTACTCCACCAACGAAGCCAACGAGTCCTCGTGGCCGCTCCCCTACCAGCAGTTTGTGAACCGCCTGCGCCGTGGCCAGCTCAACGGCAAGCCCTACAGCTCGCGCTACATCGGCTCGCTCGTCGCGGACTTCCACCGCACCCTCCTCAAAGGCGGCGTCTTCCTCTACCCGCCCACGCAGAAAGCACCCGCGGGCAAACTCCGTCTCCTCTACGAAGCCAACCCGCTCTCCTTCATCGCCGAGCAGGCCGGCGGCGCCGCGATCAACGGTACGCAACGCATCCTCGACCTCCAGCCCGAATCCATCCACCAACGCACTTCGCTCGTGCTCGGCAGCCGCGTCGAGGTCGAAGCCTTGCACGCCATGGTGGCAAAAGAAGCTGCTGATCATAAGAAAGAAAGCTACTGATGCCGACGCAAACCAGCGCGCAACGCCTCTACTACGACTCGCCCATCCTCGAGTTCACCGCTCACGTTACCGACATCCACCTTGTCGCCAAAGACCCCGCCGCGCAGCCAGATTCCGCACAGCTGTGGCAGGTCGCGCTTGACCGCACCGCCTTCTATCCCGAAGGCGGCGGCCAGCCCTGCGACACCGGTCTCCTCATCGCCACCGCGCCCAGCGGCGCCACACTCGAAATTCCTGTAGAACGCGTCGAAGAGGACGAAGCCGGCGAGGTCTGGCACTTCGTTCGCAAGCCGCTCGCCGCCGGCACCGGTATCAGTGGTGCCGTGGATATAGCCCGGCGCACCGATCACGAGCAGCAGCACTCCGGCCAGCACCTTCTCTCCGCTATTTTTTTGCGGGAGCTCAACGCGCGCACCGTCTCCTTCCACCTCGGCGCCGAGAGCTCCACCATCGACCTCGCACTTCCCGAGGGAATGGACAAGCTCAGCGAAGACGACCTCCGCCGCGTCGAAGAGATCACCAACCGCGCTGTCTACGAGAACCGTCCGCTCATCACTCACTGGGTCGAGCGCACGCTCGCCGAGCAGATGCTCGCCCGCGGCGATCTCCGCAAGCTCCCGCCCCTCGAAGGCCCCTTCCGTATCGTCCAGATGCAGGGCATCGAGTTCAACGCCTGCGGCGGCACGCACGTCCGCAGCACCGGCGAGATCGGCAGCATCCTCCTGCGCCGCGTCGAAAAGGTTCGCCAGGGTTGGCGCGTCGAGTTCGTCTGCGGTCTCCGCGCCGTCCGGTCCGCCCGCCGCGACTACACGCTCCTCGACACCGTCGCCCGCACCCTCACCGTCTCCCGCACCGACGTCCCCGAACGCGTCACCAAAATCCTCGAAGACAAAAAATCTCAAGCCAAAGAAATCAAGAAGCTCACGCAAGAGCTCGCAAAAGCTCAGCCCAGAACCACCCCTTCTGCCTGAGTTCAACTGGCCCGATCAGTGGCCAGGCAAAGCGCCAACGGCGCGCAATATACCAGCCTAGGGCGAAGCCCTAGGTCACACAATCATTGAAGTATTTGAGGGGCGAAGGCCCCTACAAACACCCGAGTACTCTCACCCAGCCAGATGCTCATTGGTGCTGAGGAGTTGAAGTTGGGGCCGATGACAACGGCGAATCTTGCATAGCAGATGAAGGCGTTCTTGAAGAAGAACTGAGTAGGTCAACACACCGCGGTTGCCGCGCGGTAAATGGATTCCCGTCATTATCCACAGTGCGGCAAAGTGTACCCGTAGTTGTGTCAAGCGCAAGCGCGGCCGGGAATGGCAACCCCGGTATTTGGTTGAACTGAACCGGAAGGAATCGTGGTTGCGATAACGCGCTAGTTGATACCGCGGCACATGGCGCAGGCACCTTGTCGCATCCACAAATAGCAATTACAGGCAGAAAAGCGGTCCACATGACAAGTTCTCGCATGGCGCAAGCCTACATGCGCATTACAGCCCGATGTATTACGAAGGGTCGGATAGGTACTCAAACGATAAGCTTTAATCCGTGCCCCTCTACGCCGACGTCGCGCTACCGGTCCCACTCGACCGCGCCTTCACCTACGCGCTCGGCGACCTCACCCCAGAAATCGGCGCACGCGTCCTGGTCCCCTTCAGCGGCCAGCGCCTCCTCGGCATCGTCATCGGGCTGCACGACAACCCACCAAGACCCGCCGCCGATTCGAAACCAGTCGAAATAAAAAAAATCGAGCGCCTCCTCGACGACGCCGCACTCCTCTCGTCCGAGCTCCTCGAGCTCGCCCGCTGGATCGCGCAGTACTACTGCGCGCCGCTCGGCGAAGTCCTGCGCGGCATGCTCCCCCTCACCGCCGAGGTCCGGCGCCACTGGGTCTACCGCATCGCCGAGCAGGGCCGCCGCGTCCTCTACGAAGGCGCGTCCAAGGGCTCCTCGCGCCGCAGCAAACTCAGCCCCGAAGACCAGAACCGCGAGTACGCCGTCCTCAACTACCTCGAGCCCGGGGAATCCGCCAAGCTCGCCGCAATCCGCTCTGCCACCGGCGCCAACAAAGCCATGCTCGACGCCATGGTGAAAAAACGCTGGCTTCTCCGCGAACCGCTCGCCGAGCAGCGCGACGCTCGCCGCCTCGAAACCGTCGCCATCCTCGAGCACGAGAGAACGGAGAACGGAGAACAGAGAACGCTTGAACCCAAACGCCTCCCCAAGCTCAACGAAAACCAGCTCGCCGTCATGGCCGAGCTCGCCGGCTGTGGCGGCCGCGAGCTGCTCCGCGAGCTCCGCGCGCGCCTGCAACGCCGCGCTATCCCAGATTCCTCGCTCAACACTCTCGTAAAGCGCGGCCTCATCCGCCTCGAAGACGCCCCGCAAGCGTTCCACATCACCTCACTCGCCTCGCACGGCAAGCGCTTCGCACACGAGCACACCCTCAACGAATCCCAGACCGAAGCCCTCGCGTCGATCGTCGCCGCCATGCAGCGCAACACCTTTGCGCCGCACCTGCTCTATGGCATCACTGGCTCCGGCAAAACCGCCGTCTACGTCGCCGCCATGCAGCGCGCACTCGCCAACAACAAATCCGCTCTTCTCCTCGTGCCCGAGATCGGCCTCACTCCCGCCACCGCCGCCCAGATGGTCGCCGCCTTCGGCTCCGAGGTGGCCCTCCTGCACTCACAACTCACACCCGACGAGCGCGCCGAGCAGTGGCACCGCATCCGCCGCGGCGAGGCTCGTATCGTCGTCGGCACACGGTCCGCCGTCTTCGCGCCCATGCCAGCACTCGGCCTAATCCTCGTCGACGAAGAGCACGATGGCAGCTACAAGCAGGAAGAAACCCCGCGCTATCACGCCCGCGACGTCGCCGTGATGCGCGCCAAACTTCTCGGCATACCCGTCGTCCTCGGCTCCGCCACACCCTCCCTCGAATCCTGGAACAACGCCGAGCGCGGCCGCTACACCCGCATCGAAATGCTTCAGCGCGTGCAATCCCGCCCGCTCCCTGTCGTCGAAATGATCGACATGCGTGCCGAGTTCCGCGAAACCGGCCAGGAACAGCTCTTCGCCCGCCAGCTCCTCGAAGAGACTCAATCCACACTCGACCGCAACGAGCAGGTCATCATCCTGCTCAACCGTCGCGGCTACTCGTTCGTCGTGATGTGCCGCGCCTGCGGGGAAAAAATCGAGTGCGAAAACTGCGCCATCTCACTCACCTACCACAAGCACTCGGACGAGTCCGACCTCTCCGGGCCGGCCCGCGTCGGAGCCCGCCTCGAATGCCATTACTGCGGCTTTCGCCGCGGCGTTCCCTCTCATTGCCCCAAATGCAACAGCGAGCACCTCTTCTTTCTAGGCGCCGGCTCCCAGCAAGGCGAAGAGCGCCTGCAGGAGCTCTTCCCCAACGCACGCATCGGTCGCATGGACCGCGACACCGTCCGCACGCGCGGCGACATGGAGCGCCTGCTTCAGCGTCTCCACTCCGGCGAGATCAACCTCCTCGTCGGCACGCAGATGATCGCCAAGGGCCACGACATCCACGGCGTCACGCTCGTCGGCGTCGTCGGCGCCGACTTCGCGCTGGGCCTCCCCGACTTCCGCGCCGCCGAGCGCGTCTTCCAACTCCTCACGCAGGTCTCAGGCCGCGCCGGCCGCGGTGACAAGCCCGGACGCGTGCTCGTCCAGACCTACCAGCCCGACCACTACGTCAACAGATTCGCGCGCGAACACGATTACACCGGCTTCGCCGCGCGCGAGATGTACTTCCGCCGCGCCATGCGTTACCCGCCGTTCGCCGCTCTCGCCAACGTGCTCATCCAGAGCGAACAGTTCGAAGACGTCCTCGCCATATCCACGCAAATCGGCAACTGGCTCGCCGCGAACCGCCCCGAATCCGTGCGCATCCTCGGCCCCGCGCCCGCGCCCATCCCGCGCATCAAGCGGATCTACCGCTATCACCTTTTACTGAAGTCCGAGCGCCGCGACGCCCTCAGCGCGCTGCTGCGCTCCATGCTCGCCCACATCGAAGCCGCAAACATCGCCCGCCGCAACGTCACTGTCGACGTCGACGCACTCCACCTTATGTAGAACTCTTCATCGCACCTCGGCCGCTATTTATTCTGTGCCCCGGAACTGCCTGCCTCGCTATCGGAGTCCGATGGCAGCTGCACGGTCGTTTGCTCTGGAAGAAGTGCGAGTTGTTCCACATCGGCCAAGTCGATCAAGCGCCCCACCTGGCGTTTGTTCTCGATCAGGTCATGCCTTGAAATGAAATGAACAAGCACGCCATCAATCTCGACATCCACACGGTTGCGCCAAACCTGATCAAACGGCATCGCGCCGATGGATGTCAGAAGATCGATGCGGCCGTGTTCCGTTTCCAGTTGATACTGCGCATCCTCAGTCAACAGGTCAGTGAAATGGACATTTTCGAGGGGTGCTCCAAGGGCCGTCAGGGCGCGAAACGTGGCTTGGGCGTTGGCCTCGGTCGGCCGGATGAAGAGGTCGAGGTCCCGCGTGTTGCGGACAAAACCGTGAGCATTCACGGCAACGCCGCCGACTACGGCATATTCAACGCCGGCCTTTAGGAACGCGGCGAAGAGTGATACCTGCTCGCTTCTCTGGCTCATCTTCCCCAGGTTCGATCAGATTGTTGTCCGCAAGTGCCCAACCAGCAATCACGCGTTCCGCCATGGGTCTCATCGCCCAGAAGCGGGCCTCCCGCAAGCGGTCTTCATTCCATGTCACTCGATCCACGGCGGTAAAGTTGATGGACATCGCGCTCTTCTCTGGCTCGAACCCTACCCGACCAGGTGCAGCTCTTTCCCCGGCTTGAACCGCACCGCGCTTCCCGGCGAAATACTGACCTCTGCACCGGTCCGCGGATTCCGTCCTACACCAGTCTTCCGCGGCTTCACCGTAAACACGCCAAAGCCGCGCAGCTCGATGCGGTCTGAGCGCCCCAGCGCCTTCTTCATGCCCTCGAAGATAGCGTCCACCGCAGCCTCCGCCTTGGTACGGGGCAATCCGGTGCGCTCGACGATACGCTGAACTAGATCCTGCTTGATCATCTCGGCCACCTTCCTTCCGTCTTCGCTGTGGCGCTGGCTTCGCAAACTACTGAAAAACCGGCCCGCTACCCCAGATGCTAGGTAAGCCGATTTCACTTGTCAAACGCGCTCACAGCAGTTTGAGATACGCTCAAAGGAAATGTAGACCGATACAGGTACTCTCAACTACAAAGGCACGCGCGCTCCTCAGCGTGCGGTCCGGGAGAATTGATGTCGATCAAAAGTGACAAATGGATTCGTCAGCAGGCCCTTCAACACCGCATGATTGAGCCCTTCAGCGAGAAACAGGTACGCGAGGGCGTTATCTCCTACGGTCTCTCCTCCTACGGTTATGACCTCCGCGTCTCCGACGAGTTCAAAATCTTCACCAACGTCAACAGCGCCATCATCGACCCCAAGGCCTTCGACGAACGCTCCTTCGTGACGGTTCAGGCTCCCAGCGTTATCATTCCTCCGAACTCGTTCGCACTCGCGCGCTCCATTGAGTACTTCCGGATTCCGCGCGATGTGCTCACGATTTGCGTCGGGAAAAGCACCTACGCCCGTTGCGGCATCATCGTCAACGTAACTCCGTTCGAGCCCGAGTGGGAGGGATTCGTCACACTCGAGATCTCCAACACCACTCCGCTGCCGGCGCGCGTCTATGCCAATGAGGGCCTCTGTCAGATACTCTTCTTCCAGGGCGATGAGGTGTGTGAGGTAAGCTATGGCGATCGCAACGGCAAGTACATGCGGCAGCAGGGTATCGTTCTTCCAAAGCTTTGACGCATTTTTCCTGAAGGTGTATCCCGGAGCCGGAACCGCCCGGGCCGTTTTCCGGCGAAGAAAACGGCCTCGCACGATCTCTACAGAGGCCCAGTATCAGGAAAAATGTGTTAACTCACGGGCCGCGTACTCAGGTCGCAGGAGGCCGAACGGACAATGACCAACCCAGCATCGGCGAGAATCGGCCTTGTCGCCTCCGACCCGCTTCGTCTGGTCGGCATGGAGGCCATTCTCTCCGACCTGCCCGGCATGGAAGCCGTGCCTCTCGAGCTCGACCAGATTGGCTCCGCGCCTGATGTCGCGGTTCTGATTCTCGAAGCCCGCAGCGGCGGCGACGCGCTCCAGGACCTCGTCGCCAAACTTCGCCGCGAGCACCCGCAACTGCGCATCGTCGTCGTCGGCGAAGGCCTCGATCCCCTGGTGATCGAGCAGGTCATCGGTGCCGGCGCGAAGGGCTATCTCGCCGAGACCGCCAGCGAAGCCGAAATCCGAATGGCCCTCGAAGTCGTCCTCGACGGCTCCGTCTGGGCGCCCCGCAAAGTGCTTGCCAAGCTGATCGAAGGCGGCAGCACAACCGCGTCGGCTGCGTCCGTCGGCGGGGACCGCATCGAAAAGCGCATGACCGCGCGCGAGCGCGAGGTTCTTGAGCTCCTGATGGACGGCCGCTCCAACCGCGCCATCGCCGAAGCGCTGGGCATCGACGAAGCCACGGTGAAGGCCCACCTCGGCCGTATGCTGCGCAAAACCGGCGCCCATAACCGCGTCGAGCTCACACTGCGCGCCATCGAAGAGCGGTCCGCCCACTAGCGGGCAGGTCCCGGCTTCAGCCCGGGGCTCAGCGCGTCACCCAAAACTGGTGAAATCCTGAGTAGTACGCGAAGAACCCCTTATTTCTGTCATGTCACGGGCAGCTGATCGCCCTGACTCGCTGACCCGCTGACCTGCTGACTCGCTGACCCGCTGACCTGCTGACTCGCTCCCGAAGGTCTACAGCCCTCCGTACTCTTGTTCAGCGGAACAGCTTGTCGCACCCTTACAGCAGTACAGACCTGGGAGAAGAGGGTTGTAGGTACGGCCACTGGCCAGCCTGCAACCCATTTTTTTTGGCAACCTGCACCTCTCGCCCGTCCATCTCACGGCATGGACAATAGCGGAGACTCAAGCCGGAATCGGCCTCCAACCCCCAGATTCTGAAAGGCAATCTCGATGAAAAAGCATTTGGCTGCAGTCTGTGGTTTTGCGATGCTCGCGGGTATGCTCCCGGCCCGCGCGGCAGACATGCACAAGATGGACGACCGCCTCACCAGCGCCGCGGAGGTGATTCAGGAGATCATGGCGACCCCCGACAAGGGCATCCCCGAGGGCATTCTCGAGAAAGCCCGCTGCGTCGTCGTCGTTCCTCACTACAAGAAAGGGGCCTTTGTCATCGGCGCGCAGTACGGCCAGGGCGTCGCCACCTGCCGCACCGCCCGCGGCTGGAGTGCTCCCGTCTTCGTGAAGCTTGAGGGCGGCAGCTTCGGCTGGCAGATCGGCGGCCAGTCCACCGACCTCGTTCTCATCGCGACCAACGAAAACGGTCTCGAATCGGCGCTCAAGAGCAAGGTCAAGCTCGGCGCGGACGCCTCCGCAGCTGCCGGTCCGGTTGGCCGTAATGCCGAGGCCAGCACGGACGTCGCGATGAATGCCGAATTCCTGACCTATTCACGGGCCAAGGGTCTCTTCGCCGGTCTGGACCTCTCCGGCACCGCCCTATACGAGAACAAGGACGACATGGACGCCGAATACGGCAACACCGACTTTGACCGGATCCTTCACGGTGGCACCCCTGTTCCGGCCAACGCACAGGCCTTCGTCCACACCGTCGCGCGATACTTCGTCTCCGCGCGGGAACACTAGATCATCGCGCAGTGCGCTGATGATTCGCTGGCCAAAGGGACGGCGCACTGCCGTCCCTTTCCTTGTTCCCGTCCTGTTCGCACAGCCTAACCTTTCTCTAAAATCCGTCTATAAGTACAAAGCGAAAAGCACGGGAAAAGTTGACTAGCGAAAACACGGGAAGTCGATAGCGACAACTCGGCCTCACTCTTCCCCCAACCTGGAAAGGCATTTCAATGAAAAAGGTTCTGGCAACACTCTGTGGTTCTCTCCTGCTTGCGGGCTTCCTCCCTGCCCACGCCGCCGACATGGGCACACTCAACGAGCGGCTCAACTCCTCCGCCGACGTGATTGAGCAGATCATGGCTACGCCCGACAAAGGCATCCCCAGCTCCATCCTCGCCGGCGCCTCCTGCGTCGTCGTCATCCCCAAATACAAGAAGGGCGCCTTCGTGGTCGGCGCGCAGTACGGCCAGGGCGTCGCCACCTGCCGCACCCCCCGCGGCTGGAGCGCTCCGGTGTTCGTGAAGCTCGAAGGCGGCAGCTTCGGCTGGCAGATCGGTGGCCAGTCCACCGACCTCGTCCTCGTCGCCATGAACCAGAAGGGCCTTCAGGACATGCTGAAGAACAAGTTCAAGATCGGTGGTGATGCCGCCGCATCCGCCGGTCCGGTCGGCCGCAACGCACAGGCTGGAACGGACTGGAAGCTCAACGCCGAGTTCCTCACCTACTCGCGCTCCAAAGGCCTCTTCGCCGGCCTCGACCTCGACGGCACGGTCCTCGACCAGAACAGCGATGACATGGCCATCGAGTACGGCAGCCCGATTCCATTCCAAACCGTTCTGCACGGCGGCGTACCCGTTCCCGCCAACGCGCGCCACTTCGTCAGCACCGTCGCCCGTTATTTCGTCGCCGCCAAGGCGCGATAATCCTCGCGGCATCCGCCGGTTAAACCAACAGGGACGGCGTCAGCCGTCCCTGTTGCCTGTTCCCTAATCCCTGTTCCCTGATCGTCAGCTGCGGCCGCTCTCATGCAAAGGCGTCGTCTTCGAATGCACATCGCGCCTGCGGCTGTAGGTTCTGTGCTGGCAGCTCTCGCACTCCCACGGATACAGCCTGAACAAAACCATCACGCTGTCCAGAATCCCGTGGCGCTTCACGCGCCGGAACTTCCGGTGTCCGCAACTGGAGCAGGGCCGCACAGATACCTCGATTGATTCGATGATAGCTCACCAGCATGACTCCAGTGACAATTCTCAGCAGCACCATAGTCGTAAGCCCCCACTGATGACACCGTGTTCATCACCTCTCTTGCGTAAACTGGGAGCCGTTGACGACCCGCATCAAACCCCAGCCCGCAAGACGTCCCACTCTTCGCGAGTGGCTGGAGTACATCACTCTCCGTTTCATCGTCGCCATACTCAAATGGCTCCCGCATCCCATCGCGCGAGCATTTGGCTCCGCCATCGGCGCACTCGCCTGGCAGTTCGTCCCTCGCCTCCGCCGCATCGGCCTGCGCAACCTCTCGCTCGCCTTCCCTGAAAACGGGGATGCCAAATCCGAGGCCGACCGCACTCGCATCCTCCGCACTCTCTACCGCTACCTCGGTTGGCAGATGGCCGAGTTCTGCCGCATGCCCCGCGCCACGCGCGCCGACGCCCAAAATTTCTTCCGCTACGAAGGCCTCGAACACTTCCTCGCCGCCCGCAGCCGCGGCAACGGCGTCCTCGTCCTCACCGGACACCTCGGCGCCTGGGAATTATCCAGCTTCTACCACTCCCTCATGGGTTACCCCATGTCCATGGTCATCCGCCGCCTCGACAACCCGCTCGTCGACGCCTTCGTCAATCGCATCCGCTGCCTCCACGGCAACCGCGTCCTCCACAAAGACGACTTCGCCCGCGGCCTCCTCCAGGCCATGCACCGCGGCGACACCGTCGGCATCCTCATGGACACCAACATGACGCCCCCGCAAGGCGTCTTCGTCCCGTTCTTCGGCACCCTCGCCTGCACCGCCTCCGGCCTCGCCCGCGTCGCCGCCCACTCCCAGGCCGCCGTCCTCCCCGGCTTCATGCTCTGGGAGCCGCGTGAAAACCGCTACGTCCTCCACTTCGGCCCCGAGCTCACCCTCCAACGCACGCCAGACCCCAGCGCCGACGCCCTCGCCAACACCGCCCTCTTCACCGCTACCATTGAGTCCTGGGTCCGCCGCTACCCCGAACAGTGGCTCTGGGTCCACCGCCGCTGGAAGACCCGCCCCGAAGGCGACCCAGGCCTCTATTAACCTCGCTCCGCAGCAACCCACTGTGTCAGATCGCTCGGAGGTGTCACGCCGCTTCTGAAGGGGCACGGCTTCAGCCGTGCCATAACCGGGAAAAACGAATCGGGCTTTAGCCCCTGAGGTATGCTCTCCTATCCTCACCACCGAAGTCTGAGGGGGACATCCGTGAAACCACACCACCCAAACCACCTCACGCTCAACCAGCTCGCCGAACTCGTCGGCTCAGCGCCTGCCAAACCCTCGCCAGCCAAACTCACCGGCGTCGCCGCCGTCGAAGACGCCGACGCCCACTCCATCGTCTTCGCGCAGGACGAACCCGCACTCCACGCGGCCATCGCCTCCAAAGCCGGCGCCATCCTCGCCTCGCGCAACAGACTCACCAACCCCGAGGCATTCGACGACCCGCGCATCCTCTGGGTCCGCGATCCGCGTTACGCCATGGCCGCCGCCGCGCGCGCCCTCACCCCACAACCCACCGCATCCGAGATCCACCCCTCCGCCATCATCCATCCCACCGCAAAACTCGGCGCACGCGCCCGCATCGGCGCCGGCACCGTCATCGAAGCCAACGCCATCCTCGGCGACGACTGCACCCTCGCCGCCAACGTCACCATCTGCCAGGGCGTGCACATCGGCCATCGCGTCGTCGTGCAGTCCGGCGCCGTTCTCGGCTCCTTCGGCTTCGGCTACGCCCGCAATCGCGACACCGGCGAATACCTCCTCTTCCCCCAGCAAGGCACCCTGGTCATCGAAGACGACGTTGACATCGGCGCCAACACCACCATCGACCGCGGCGCCCTCGGCGAAACCCGCATCGGCAGCGGCACAAAGCTCGACAACCTCGTCCACATCGGCCACAACTGCCGCATCGGCAAAAACGTCATCATGGCCGCACAGGTCGGCATCTCCGGCTCCTGCACCATCGACGACGGTGCCATCCTCGCCGGCCAGGTCGGCCTCGGCGACCACGTCCACATCGGTCCCGGCGTCGTCCTCGGCGGCCAGGGCGGCGTCTTCCCCGGCAAAGAAATCACCGGTACCGGCCAGGTCTTCGCTGGCACCCCCGCCGAACCCCTCGCCAACTACCTCAAATCCCTCGCCCGCGTCCGCCGCCTCAAGTAGTCCGAGCCATCACTGAAACGTGTCGCAGTTCACGCCGGGGAAGTCGCAATCCAGCGGCCGGAGCTTCCATTCAGTTTTCTTTGTCCTGCCAGCCAGTACACCCACCGTTTGAGCTGCAGAGGCAAATCCCGGCGAAACGACAACGACGTCGTAACCACCTTGGGCGAGCAGCAGTTGAAAGTCACCTTCCCTATCCGTGTGCGTGACGAGTGCGAACCTCTCCTCGGACGGGACGCGCCTGCCTACAAAAACGCTTGCCCCAGCAATGCTCGCCCCAACAACATCAACAACGTGACCGTAAATGTTTCCCTCTTTGGTTCGCTGGGCTGAAGGCCGTGCGATAGCCGCCAAACACAGCATCAACGCCGCAACATAACTTCTTTTGAGATAACTTCTTTTGAGCCGACGCCAGCTGTTCATAGCCGCCATCCTCTCACGCGCGCGACTGATCATAGAATCGAACCAATGCCTACCATCGTCATCGGCGGACACACCCGCAACATCGGCAAGACCTCGGTCGTCGCCGGCGTGTTTCCGGGCAATGTTAGCCTCATCTCTGCCATCAACTGCTGCCGTGCAGGAAAAGTTTTCAGGGCCCATTGAAACCAAGGGGACGTCGAATGGCAAATAGGAATCTCACGAGCCGGGCGCTCGCCACCGCCACAGTGCTGACAAGCCTCTGTGCTTGCGGTGCTTCCATCATGCTTGCTCAGGTTGAGCCGAACGGCCACAGAACAACAGAACATCAACTGACCCAGCCGGAGCGGACTGAGGTTATTAATAGCCTGCTGAAGTGGATCGAATCGGACTACATCCTGCCTGAGGTCGGAGGGCAGATGGCCCAGGCGATCCGCGACCATCAGGCCAGACATGAATACGATTCCATCACCGACGGTGAACAATTCGCCAGGACCTTAACTCAAGATCTGCAAGCCGTGAGTCACGACCACCATCTGGGAGTCGACTATTCCGCGGAGCCGGTGAGCGCTCAGCCGATGGGGGAGCCGTCCATGGAAGACATCCGCAAGTTCCGCCTTGCGGGTGAGCGGCGAAATTTTGAGTACCGCAAGGTTGAGGTCCTGCCCGGAGGAGTCGGATTATTGCAAGTAGACGGATTTTATCCTGCAGATTACGTGCGCGAGATAACGGCAGGAGCCGCCGGATTCCTGTCACACACAGATGCGGTGATTCTCGATTTCCGACAAAATCACGGTGGCATGGTCGATGGTCCCTTGCTGCTGCAAAGCTATTTCTTCAAAGAAATGACCCATATCTCCGATTCGTACAACCGCGCCGAGAACACCACCCGCCAGTTCTGGACGATGCCGGTTGTGCCGGGCCCGAGTCTCGCTGACAAGGACCTGTTTATTCTGACGAGCCACGACACATTTTCTGCACCAGAGGCATTTGCATACGATATGCAGGCGCTCGGACGCGCAAAGATCGTGGGAGAAGTCACGGGCGGAGGGGCTCATGGGACAAAGCCTTATCGCTTGTCCACCCACTTCATCGCGTCGATCCCGTTCAACAGGGGGATCAACCCCATCACGCATACGGATTATGAGGGAGTCGGCGTGAAGCCAGACGTGCAGGTTTCAGCCGGGCAAGCCTTGCTGACCGCACATATTTTGGCCTTGCGCGGCATACTGGCCCGGACAACCGTTGAGCCAGAGAGAAAAGCGGAATTGGAGAAGTTAATCGGAGATTTGGAAGCAAAACTAAAGAGCGGAAGCCTGGAAGAGTGAGTCGAAATGGTGTTGCCCACAAAGCGCCCACCATTAGCATTTTCAACTTCGCCAACTTCCGAAGTGCGAACGTGCAAATTCGAAACTGAACGAATTCAGAAGCTCAACCCATCTGCAAGCGGTCACGGATCATCCAATCACCGCCCCCTTTAGCCCATTAAGGGAACAGCTAAGAATTTGCAGCTGATAGCTTTCTCCTATGCCCATCATCGTCATCGGCGGACACACCCGCAACATCGGCAAGACCTCGGTCGTCGCCGGGCTAATCTCGGCGCTGCCGCAGATGAACTGGACCGCCATCAAGATCACGCAGTTCGGCCACAACCTCTGCTCCGCCAATGGCGAACCCTGCGACTGCCAGACCGCTGACCACACCATCGCCATCTCCGAAGAGCGCAACCCCACCACCGGCACTGACACCTCGCGCTTCCTCGCCGCCGGCGCCGCCCGAGTCTTCTGGGTCCGGACCCGCCAGGGCCAGCTCGCCGAAGCCATGCCCCGCCTCCGCAAGCTCCTCGCCGACTCCGAAAACACCATCATCGAATCCAACTCCGTCCTGCGCTTCCTCAAGCCGGACCTCTCGCTCTCCGTCCTCGACCCCACCATCGCCGACTTCAAGCCCAGCGCCCTCCGCTACCTCGACCGCACCGACGCCCTCATCGTCTCTCACAGCGCTCCGCCCACCGGCACCACCATCGAATCCCTCACTCGCGCCTGGCCCGCCATCTCTTCAAGCATGCTCACAAAGAAGCCCCTCTTCTTCACGAACCCACCCGTCTACGCAAGCGACGACCTTATCCAATTCGTTACCGCAGAGCTCCGCCGAAACGAGTTCGCATCTCGAAGCTCATAGCGAGCCGATCGCTGCAACAAGCGATTGGTTTTCGAAAAGCTGATAAGGATGAATCTGAAGGCGGGAGGGAAATGGTCTCATCTTCCCCACTCTCAGTTTACAACTTGCAGCAGGGCTTGCCGCAATACCCGGTTCTTGCCTCATCATCGTCTCTCATTCACGGAGAGGGGCATCAGAGCCATGTCGGTAACGGATAGCAGATTTCGTCAACAATTCTTCCACGGCACGCGCGCAGATCTTCAGCACGGCGATCTCATCATGGCTGGCTTCAAGTCCAACTACGGCGAAGACAGATTTCTCTCCTGGGTGTACTGCACCGGCACACTGGAGGCTGCCATCTGGGGCGCGGAACTGGCCGTCGGAAGTGGACCGGAAAGAATCTATCTCGTCGAGCCAACAGGACCGATCGTCGACGACCCCAACCTCACAGACAAAAAATTCCCTGGCAATCCGACTCTGTCGTATCGCTCCCGTGATCCGCTTCGTGTCGTCGGCGAGGTCACCAGGTGGCAGGGCCACTCTCCCGACCAGATCCAACAAATGAGAGAAGGCCTTCGACGTCTCGAGGAAAACGCCGCCGAGATCATTGATTGAGTCTGCATTTCCCACATTAACCCCGCTGGTCCCTCACACTTCCGCACAGCAAATCCTCAGCACTCCACGCCTAGACTCGCCTCACCTCCGTTATCACCTCCCCTTTGCGAGCCTCCCCATGCGCCTGCGCACTTCATCGCTCACAGCAATCCAGAGAATTTGGTAAGAAAAATCCTGTCTCGCAGACTATTACTCTGGAATGATCTGCACGGCATCTTTGTCGCGGCCCATGTCAGTGGCGCAAACAACCTTCGAAGAGATTCTCCGCGAGCATGGGGCAATGATTCGCCGCATTGCCTTCAGCTATGAGGCTGTCCCGCAGCTCGCCGACGAACTCGTGCAGGAAATCTACATCGCCATCTGGCGCGCACTGCCCTCATTCCGCGGCGACGCCTCGCTGCGAACGTTCCTCGCGCGCATCGCAACAAACCGCGCGGTAACGCACGTCGCCCGCGCCATGAAGATGCCGCCATCCGTAGAGCTCGACGGGCAACTCGCCTCCAGCACCGCCTCGCCGGAGCTCCAGGCGATTGCGCGCGATCGCGCAACCCTGCTCATGACCGCCGTACGACGTCTGCCGCTCACATACAGACTGCCAGTGATGCTTGTCCTCGAAGGCTTGACCTTTGAAGAGGTCGGCCAGGTGCTCGGAATCACCCCGAATGCTGTGGCCGTCAGAATGTCACGAGCCAAACTACTTCTAAAAAACTCGATTGGAGAAAACAATCATGAATGATGAGAACGCCTACTGGGACAATCTCGGTGTCGCCTGGCGCGCCTCCAGCTCGGACATCCAGCGCGTAACACCGCTTCTGCAGGCACGCTTGCGCCGCCAGGCATTCGGCATCGGCATCTCTGTCACACTCGGACTCCCGCTCTGCGTTGCAGCTCTCGTCCTCGGAATCCTCACAATCTGGCACGGCTGGACGGCCGGGATCTGGAACTTCGTGACGCGCGGTACTGCAATCGTTCTCATTTCGGCTCTCCTGATCCGCGCGCTCACTTCTTTCCTTCCCTTCCGGGCACGCACCGGGACACAATCTCTCGCGGACATGCTTGAAATCGCGAGCGCCCGGATCAGGCGAACCCTCTTTCTCATCGGCGCCGCAATCGCTGCTTGCGTCATCTCCGCCGCGTTCGGGCTCGCCGGTGCCGCACTCCGCATCCACGCCGGATCACCTCCGCACCTCTCGCCCTTCATCGACCTCGCGATCATCGCGTTGATCATTGCATTTCTTTGGCTCTACGCACGCACCCTCTCCGCCGAAGCCGACAAATTCGAGTATTTACAACGAACTCTCGCCGCCGACAGATAACTTTGATTCAGCCTTAATGCACACGACGTGGGTGCCCCGTTCATGACGCAGCTTCATCGCGGCATGAGCGGCTTCCATGCTGCCGCAGGCCGGAACGAAGGCGCCAGCCGAAGTGACCGAATTGCGTTTCTCGACCGCACCGGGCGACCCGTCAACAACCCACGCCGTCGGGTCCCCATTCATGACGCAGCTTTATCGCGGCATGAGTGGGCTCCACGCTGCCGCAGCCCTGAGCGAAGCCGAAAGGCGAACCGACTAAATCGCCTTCCTCGCGCATCGGCACACCCTCCGTAGCATCCTTCTTCACACCTCCCGTTATCCTGAAAGAACCCACCTCCAAGGAGGCGGTATGAACAGGACCTCCTCGACCGCATGACCGACCGCATCAACCGTAGAGATTTCGCCCGGCTGCTCGGCCTATCCGCAACGGCCGTATCACTGCCCGCCGCCGCCGTCGCAGCTCCAGCGCACCACCAAGACATAACCGCGGTCCGCAGCTTCCCCAAAGGCTTCCTCTGGGGCACAGCCACCTCCGCCTACCAGATCGAAGGCGCCCCCGACGAGGCAGGCCGCGGCCTCTCCATCTGGGACACCTTCTCCCGCGCCAAGAAAACCTACACCGGCGAAAACGGCGACACCGCCGATGACGACTTCCACCGCTATCGTGAGGACATCGCCCTCATGCAGGAGCTCGGCATCAAGGCCTATCAGTTCTCCGTAGCCTGGCCGCGCATCTTCCCGCAAGGCACAGGCGCGCAGAACCCGCAGGGCTGGGACTTCTACGACCGCATGCTCGATGTCCTGCTGGCCGCCGGCATCGAGCCCTACTGCAACCTCTATCACTGGGATCTGCCCGAGGCCCTGATGTCCGTCGGCGGCTGGCAGAGCCGCGACACCGCGAAAGCCCTCGCGGACTACTCCGCCGTCGCCGCCCGCCACCTCAGCGACCGCGTCAAAAACTTCATCACCATCAGCGAAATCACCGCCTTCGTCGATGCCGGCTACCGCTATGGATCTGACGCGCCCGGTCTGAAACTCACCAACGCGGAGGTCGCGCAGGTCACCCACAACGTGCTTCTGGGCCACGGCCTGTCCGTCCAAGCCATCCGCGCCAACGCACGCCCGGGAACCAGAGTCGGCATCGCCGACAACGCGGTCAGCACCCTTCCAGTTATCGAAACTCCCGAAAACATCGAGGCCGCCCGCAAAGCCTATCGCGAGGAAAACTCCCGCTCCCTCACGCCGATCATGGAAGGCCGCTACACCGATCTCTACCTCAAAGGTCTCGGTGCGGACGCGCCGAAGTTCACGCCCGAGGACATGAAGATCATCAGTTCCCCGCTGGACTTCATCGGCCTCAACATCTACGAGCCCACCTGGGTCCGCGCTGCCGAAAACGAATCCGGCTACGAAGTCCTCGACATGCCCAAGAGCTACCCGCACATGGCCGCTCTCTGGCTGCAGCTTGGCCCCGGCGGAGCCTACTGGTCGCCGCGCTTCCTGCATGAAATCTGGGGAGTCGACGAGATCTACATCACCGAAAACGGCGCCGCCAGCACCGACGTCCCCACCAAGTCCGGCGAAATCCTCGACGTCGATCGCATCTTCTTCCTGCGCAGCTACCTCTCCCATCTCCAGCGCGCCGTCAGCGAGGGCATCCCCGTCAAGGGCTACTTCCTCTGGAGCCTCATGGACAACTACGAGTGGTCCGACGGCTACGCCATGCGCTTCGGAATCACCTACGTCGACTACACCACCCAGAAGCGCACCATAAAGCTCTCCGGCGAGTTCTATAAGCGCATCATCGCCACCAATGCCCTTGCCTAGAAAACTGCAGAGAGCAACTTGACAAAACCCACCCCCGGAACACCCCCTCCATCACGAACCCGACCCCGAACGCCCCATTCCCAAAATGGGAAGGTCCAGATCTAAGTTCAATCTTGTGAAGATTTTGCGCAATTTAAGGGGGGAGGGGGGGTACCCGCCCTCAGAACCAGAAAACCCCGCCCCAAAACAAAAGAGGCAGCCTCGCGGCTGCCTCTCGCTGTTCTCCCGCAAGAAAAATTTAGGCTGTCGTCGGAGCGCCCTCGTTGTAACCAGGTTTGCGGTTCCCCTCAGGCTTCAGCACCTTCTGCGGCTCCTCGTCGGCAGCGGCCAGCGGCGACTTCACCGGCGGAAGCTCCTTGCCCTGAATCAGCAGCTCGATCTCCGCCGCATCCAGCGTCTCGCGCTCCAGCAGAGCAATCGCCATCCGGTGCATCACGTCGCGGTTCTCGTCCAGGATCTGGTGCGCCGACTTGTAGCCCTCGTCGACGAACTTCTTCACCAGCCGGTCGATCTCTTTCGCCGTATCGTCCGAGTAGTCCCGCGACTGCGCAATCTCGCGGCCCAGGAAGATCTGCTCTTCCTTCTTGCCGTAGGTCAGCGGCCCGAGCTCGCTCATGCCGTACTCGCACACCATCTTGCGAGCCAGCTCCGTCGCGCGCACGATGTCGTTGCCTGCGCCCGTGGTCATGCGGTCCATGAAGATCTCCTCGGCGCAGCGCCCGCCCATCAGGATCGCCAGCTGCGTCTCGAGGTAGTCCTTCGTCACCGTGTGCTTGTCCTCTTCCGGCAGGTGCATCGTCACACCCAGCGCCATGCCGCGCGGAATGATCGTCACCTTGTGCAGCGGGTCGGAGTGCTTCCGCTTCGCCGCCACCAGCACGTGCCCGGCCTCGTGGTACGCCGTGTCGCGCTTGTCATCCTCGCTCAGCAGCATGGACTTGCGCTCGGCGCCCATCAGCACCTTGTCCTTGGCGATCTCGAAGTCGTACATGTGCACGGCCTTGCGATTGAACCGCGCCGCAGTCAGCGCCGCCTCGTTGACCATGTTGGCGAGGTCCGCACCCGAGAAACCCGGTGTCCCACGCGCCAGCACCTGCAGGTTCACGTCATCGGCCAGCGGCACCTTCTTGGAGTGCACGCGCAACACCTCTTCGCGCCCGCGAATGTCAGGACGATCCACAATCACGCGCCGGTCAAAACGTCCCGGCCGCAGCAGCGCCGGATCGAGCACGTCAGGACGGTTCGTCGCGGCGATCAGGATCACACCATCGTTCGACTCAAATCCGTCCATCTCGACGAGCAACTGATTCAGCGTCTGCTCGCGCTCATCGTGTCCGCCGCCCAGGCCGGCACCACGGTGCCGCCCCACAGCGTCAATCTCGTCGATGAAGATGATGCAGGGAGCATTCTTCTTGCCCTGCTCAAAGAGGTCACGCACGCGGCTTGCACCGACGCCGACAAACATCTCGACGAAGTCCGAACCCGAGATGGAGAAGAACGGAACGTTCGCCTCGCCGGCGACAGCGCGCGCCAGCAGGGTCTTGCCGGTTCCCGGAGGCCCGACCATCAGCACGCCCTTGGGAATGCGTCCGCCCAGCCGCTGGAACTTCTGCGCCTCGCGCAGGAATTCGATAATCTCCTTCAGCTCTTCCTTAGCTTCATCGACGCCGGCGACGTCCTTGAAGGTCACCTTCTTCTGCTGCATTGAGAGCAGACGAGCGCGATTCTTGCCAAAGCTCAACGCCTTGTTTCCGCCCGACTGCATCTGGCGCATCATGAACAGGAACAGCGCGAGAATGACGGCGATCGGCGCGATCTGGAAGAGAATGTTCAGCCACAGGGTGCCATTCTGATCCTTCACGGTGACGTTCACGCCGTGGCTGATCAGGTTGTTGTACAGGTCCTGATAGGTCGCGGGAATCGTGGCGTGGAAGCTCTCTTTGCCGTCCTTGAACTTACCCGTGGCCTCGGTGCCGTTGATCGTCACCTCAGAGAGCTTGCCGGCCTGGGCATCGTTCATCAGCTCGGTCAGGCTGATCGCCTGGTCGTGACCCGGATTCATATTGGTCACCACGTACCGCCATCCCACCAGGAGGCAGCCCACCGTGAGGACCCATATCAGGAGATGTTTAATCGTTGAATTCAATCCGCTTCCTCGTTTCCTGCTTCGCCGGGCTCTTGCACTCCCTCATTGCTGAGGAACGGTCTCCAGCCTTGCTGCTAACGCACTCAACTGTTAGACGACAAGATTGGCTAGAGGGTGCATAAACCGAACGTTCGGGGTGCACGTCCGGGTCGCAAAAGCGCATTCCTGATTCTACCCCCGGCCCGCCGGTTCCCCGACAGCTTTTCTACCGGTTGTCTTTGCAACGAAAGGAGCAGCCTCGACTCGGAGTTGAAGCTCCCTCGCCGTGCGCTCCGCCCGCAGACCGTGGCCAAGCTCGAGCCGGGCCCCGGTGCGGGCTGCAATCGGCGGATGAACCTCCGCCAAACCCGCCAATGCCAGCAACTTGGCCGTTTCCTCCGAGGACAGATGGCAGCCGAGCGAACGAGCCGCCGCCCTTACCACGCGCCTGCACACAGCAGACGGCATGGCCCGGAGCCGCTCCACCTCGATAGCACAACTACTATTACCGGTAACGGTACTCACGGCACGTCCCCCACCGCGAACCGGCCGCCCTGGCAGGACGACCTGCGGCAGCACCTTGGCCATTTCTCTGTCCCAAAACGCTTCTTCGTCGCGCGCGATTTCCGACAAGCGTGCGAGTGTCGCGTCAATCCCGGGATTGAACGTTCGTAGCATGGGCATCAGCTCATGGCGGACACGGTTTCTCGTCAATGAGAGGTCCTTATTCGTCGCATCCTCGCGCCACACCTGACCGCACTCGCGCAAAAACGCCTCAACCTCCGCCCGCCGCACTCTGAGCATTGGCCTTACGATTCGCACTTTCGTGCCGGCGCCTGATCTCTGATCTCTGTTCTCTGGTTGCTCCACCACCGGCGCGATCCCACCGATCCCCTCGGTCCACGCGCCCCGGATCAGTTTCATCATTACGGTCTCAGCCTGGTCATCGAGCGTGTGCGCTGTCGCGAGGACGTCGGCTCTGCACTCGATCAGGACCCGCCAGAACACCCCATACCGAAGCTCGCGCGCCGCTTCCTCCAAGCCCTCGCGCTCGTGGCTCTGCCGGGCGGCGACGTCCACGCGCTCCACCATCAGAGGCACCTCCAACCGCGCGCACAAATCCCGTACGAAGGCCTCGTCCGCGTCTGCATTGGCGCCGCGCAGTCCGTGGTGCACATGGACGACGCTCAGCACCACGCCCAAACTCTCTTTGGCGCGATTTGCGTCGATCAGCGCGAGCAGCAGCGCTGTCGAATCCGCACCCCCCGAGAGTGCCACGCACACACGTTCGCCCGCGCTCATCAGCGATTGATCGATCGCAAACCGTCTCTGGTTCGTCATCGTGTTAAACCGAGTCCGCACATCGCGCTACCATCACCTTATAGAGCATTGACTCACGATGAACAGTTCCCGTTTCCGCAAATTGCAAGCTGTCCTCCTCGCTTCCCTCCTGGCACTGATCAGCTTCTGCTCTGCGCCGGCATCTGCGCAGGACATTCACGTGCGCGTCGATCCGCACGGGCCGGGATCGACCGCGAGCTCTACGGACTACACGTCCATCCAGCAGGCGCTCGACCATGCTCCACAAGCTGCAGCGCCATACCGCACCATCATCGAGATCATCCCGGGCACGTATCACGAGCGAATCAACGTCACGCGCAACCGGCCGCGCATCACGCTGCTCGGCCTTGGCAAATCGCCTGAGGACGTCATCGTCACCTACTCGATGAACGCAAAGCAAGCCGGTGGAACTTTCTTCACCGAGACCGCACAGATCAACGGCGATCAGTTCGAGGCCGATAACCTGACCTTCGAGAACTCCGCGGGGCCCACGGGACAGGCGGTTGCCGCGGCTGTGCGTTCCGATCGTTCCATCTTCAAGCATTGCCGGTTCCTCGGAGATCAGGACACGCTGTTTGCGGATTTCGGCCGTCAATATTACGTGGACTCGTTCATCGCCGGCGGCGTCGATTTCATCTTCGGCAACGCGACGGCCGTGTTCGATCACGATACGATCAGCGAGATTCGCAACGGCCAGATCACAGCCCAGTCGCGCACCTCGCCGGAGCAGACGACCGGTTATGTCATCGATCACTCGCGCATCACGCATGATCCCGTGCCGCCTCCGCCGGGCAAAACCGGAGGTGCAGGCTTCGGGCTCGGCCGACCGTGGCGCGCCTACGCGCGTGTTGTGGTGATGAATACCGAGCTGCCCGCCGACCTCGATCCCGCAGGCTGGTCGAAGTGGAACGCTCACGACACTTCATCGCCGACCGCCTACTATGCTGAGTTCCACAACACCGGGCCGGGCGCGAATACGTCACAGCGCGCCCCGTGGACGCACCAGCTCACGGAGAAGGAAGCCGCTGCATTTTCACCCCAGAACTTCCTGCGCGGCAGCGACAACTGGAACCCGGTCGCTGAAGCAGCGCGCCTTCCATAACGGTGCTGCCCGGCACGCTCTTACAAGCCGGCGTACCAGTCGTACCCGAGCTTCATCCAGAAGTCGTCGGGCCTGGTGTCGGTGTATGCGATCAAGCCGATGCGTTTGATCTGCTTGTAACCGTACTTGATGGGCATATGCAGACGCAGTGGAGCTCCGTGCTCGGCGCGCAGCGGCTGCCCGCTCATCTCCATGACCAGCGTGCTCTGCGGATGCCGCGCGGCTGCCATGTCATAACCGCAGTAGTAGTCGCCGTCGGGCGTCTCCATATAGACGTAGCGCGGCATACGTCCATTCACTGGCGCGGGTGGGAAGGCGTCGATGAAGTCGCGCAGACGCACGCCTGACCATTGCGTGATCTGGCTCCAGCCCTCGATGCACTTGAACTCCGTCACGAGGTCAACGCGCGGCAGCTTGCGCAGTTCGTCCATGGCCAGCAACAGCCCCGGTGTGCCGATGTTCAGGGAACTCGCCGAGGCACCGGCCTCTGCAGTGCCCATCCTGCGCTTGCCGCTGATCGCCTGCGCCATGGCGTCGAACCTCGCGGCAATATCGATGTGCGGCAGGCCATTCACCTTGGGTGTTTGCGATGAAAGATCATGCGATTGCTCGGGCATCTGCACGCTGGGCGCTCCGCCGGGCTGCACTGCTCCCGCGCGGCCGCTCTTCAGGTCGGGCATTGTGTCCATCAAGGATGCGTCGCTGTAGCGGTACTCCCACGCTGTCACATCGGGCGCGTAGAAGCGCGAACGCTGCGGGTCGCGTACCCCTGCAACCTGCAGACGCCAGCTGTCCGGTACGAGCGCCTGCTCCATGCCGATGACGCCGTTCATTCGCAGCGGCACGGCGCGGGTCAGCGGATACGTTGGCGACAAGCCGCGCTCGCGAAACACCGCGCGACTCACTGCGGCGTCCCAATCAATCACGCCGCGCAGCGCCGACTGCAGCCTTCCAACCTGCGTGCTCTGATCGATCGCTCGCCATGCGGCGTAGCCAGCGGCAGCGGCAACTCCGCCGACGAGGAAACTGCGGCGCGTCCTGCGTGCGCTCTCGCGGCGAACCATCTCTGCATCGCCACGGACAATCTCAATCTCGCGTTCGTCGAACTCGTTCATACGCTGGCTCCCACGCTCGGCGGCTCGTCTTCGCGCATTGCTCCCGTGGGCTCGCCAGTCTCAGCATCGACACGCTGGCCGCCGCTGACGCTTTGAATCTCCAATCCGCTCACCATCGAGCGGAAATTGTTCCATCCGGCGAGCACGACCTGCACCACATGGACGAGAAAGAAACCGCAGAAACCCATCATCAGCCAGAAGTGTTCCCAGCGCGCCATCTCGTAGCCGCCCAGCGCGCTCGTCAGCCAATGCAGTTGTGCGGGCCTGTAGATCGCGAGCCCCGTGAGCAGCGCGCCCGCACCCATCAGCACAATCGCGGAGTATGCGATCCTCTGCGCTCCGTTGTACTTGCCCTGCGGTGGCAGTCCTCTCCTGCGCGCCGCCGGGACGTGCAGGTCATAGAGCGTCACCCAGATGGCATCGGTGAAGGTGCGCCGCTTCGGCCACAGCACCCGCCACTCCCCGCTCACCGCGAGATAGATTGCGTACGCGATGCCGTTGATCGCGAACAGCCACATCACGAAGAAGTGCCACCCGAGCCCTGTTGTGATCTGATACGGCGCGTTCAGCAACTTCCAGAACCAGTCCGGAAAGAACCTCACCAGCGTCCAGTGACCTATGCCGATGCGGTAGACCTCGTGCGGATGCTGGTACGGCGGAATCGAGTCGCCCCAATAGATCAGCAGGCCGCTCCAAATCATGATCGCGAGCAGCGGGAAGTTGATCCAATGCATCCAGCGGATCGCGCGCGGATGCTTCTTCACAAGGCGCAGCTCTCCGCTTTCGTCCCCTGCCGGTTCTTCGACCATCATCGAAGATTCTCCTTCGCCAAGTCTGCTCTTCAACGTCGTTCCTTAGCAATACGAATCTGGCCGGGTCACAGATTTGTAATCATTTTGCGTGCCAACTCCGGGATAGCGAGAACGTCTGAGATTCCGCGGAAAATCTGCTAAAATGAGGCTTTGTGAGCTCCTCTTCCACGCTCGAAATTCAGGCATCCAGGAAAACCCAGAACACCTCCGAAGCTGAACGGCCGAAGGTTGGTTTTGTGTCGCTGGGATGCCCCAAGAACCTCGTCGACTCCGAGGTGATGATGGGCCTGCTGCACCGCGGCGGCGCTGAACTCACGCCGCGCGCGGAAGATGCCGAGATTCTGGTCGTCAACACCTGCAGCTTCATCGACTCGGCCAAGCAGGAGTCCGTCGACACCATCCTCGAAATGGTGGAGCACAAAATTGCAAACGGCGGACGCGCCAGGAAGCTCATCGTTGCTGGGTGCTTGGTCGAGCGCTATCGCGACGAGATCCGGAAGAACATCCCCGAGGTTGATGCCGTTGTCGGTACCGGCGAGCTCGAATCCATTCTCGAAGCCGCGGGACTCTCGCGGCCCACATTCGTAGAGATCGACTCACCGTTCACGATTCTTACGACTGCGCAGATTGACCGTCACGCCTCATCCGTAAATCAGCACTCGCGGCCCGAATCCGATAGCGCACAGCTCGTTCACGAAACGGCGAGCCGCGCGGAAGGCGACGCGCGCGAGGCTGCCGGGCGCTTCTCGCGTGAGGCATGGGACGGCGCACACACTGCGCTGCCAACGTATCTCTACACGGCCGAGACGCCGCGCATCCTCACCACGCCGCGTGCCTCCGCCTACATCAAGATCGCCGAAGGCTGCGACCATCCGTGCAGCTTCTGCATCATCCCCCAGCTTCGCGGGAAATTCCGTTCGCGTCCGATTGCATCGATTGTGGCCGAAGCGCAACAGCTCATCGCGCAGGGCGTGCGCGAGATCACGCTCATCGGCCAGGACACCACCTGCTATGGCGAAGATCTCGCGGTTGCGGCGAGCGGAAAGCGTCCGGAACTCGCCGATGTCCTCGATTCGCTCGCTCCGCTTGATGGCCTCAAGTGGCTGCGCTTCCTCTACGCGTATCCCAACAAGATCACGACGCGCCTGCTCGAGACCATCGCGCGGCACGACAACATCGCGAAGTATCTTGATGTGCCCTTACAGCACGCGAGCGCCAACGTCCTGCGCCGCATGAAGCGCGGAGGCAGCGCCGATCGCTTCCTGCAGATCCTCGACAAAGCCCGCAGCATCGTTCCCAGCCTTGTCCTGCGCACATCGTTCATCGTTGGCTTTCCCGGTGAGACCGACGACGATTTCAACGAGCTCTGCAATTTCGTCGAAGCTGCGAAATTCGACTGGCTCGGTGTCTTCTCCTACTCCGATGAAGAGGGCGCGCAGGCCTTCACGCACGAGAGCAAGGTTCCGAAGCGCACGATCGAGAGTCGCCGCCGCAAGCTAATGAAGCTGCAGCAGAAGATCTCCGCAAAGGCAAAGAAGCAGTGGGTCGGACGGGAGGTCGAGCTGCTCGTAGAAGGCGAGTCCGAAGAGACGGAGCTTCTCTGGCAGGGACGCACACTGGAGCATGCACCGGAGATCGACGGTAAAGTGCTGATCAACGATTTCGGTCCGTACGAAGAGCTGGTGCCGGGCACCTTCTACCGCGCCGAGATCACCGAGTCGCACGATTACGATGTCATCGCGAGGATCCTCGAGTAACGCACCATGTCCACGAAACCAATCCTCTGCCCCACCTGCAAGAAGCCCATTGACCCGACGGCCGAAGACTTCCCCTTCTGCTCGGAGCGCTGCCGTCTGCTTGACCTCGGCGCGTGGGCATCGGGAGCGTACAAAGTTGCTTCGCCCATCCTTGATCCTGAGCTCCTCGAAGAGGTTGAACAGGCTGAGCTCAACGCGGAGCGCCGCCGCGAAGGCAAGCCCTAATTCCAACTAGAAGCCCGCGTCATTTCTGAATCTTTGCAACCTGAGGCGCGTCTCACTCAGAGAGTTCCCGTTTTGGTTTTGGAGCGTCGGTTTTGCGTTACGGTCTACCGCTGTTTCTGCTTCTTTCCGCGTCTGCGCTCTCCGCGCAGCAATTGCCGCTGCCCGCTGCTTCTTTCTCGTCATCGCAGCCCAGCGTTCGCGCGGCCGCCGACCTGCCTGACGATCCGGCCGTCGTTCTGCAACAGTCCTCAGCCATTACCGGCCCGCAGTCGGACTCGGATCAGGCATCGCCGTCGGAAAAGCCGCACACGCCTCCACCACAGCCGAAGCGCATCCTCGGCATCATGCCGAACTATCGCGCCGTGAGCGCCGGCGTGAAGCCGCCTCCGGCAACACCGGGCCAGGCCTTCAAGATCGCCACGCGTCAATCCTTCGACTACTCTGCCTTCGTCTTCGTCGGCCTCACGTCGATGATCGCCGAAGGAGACAACAGTCACCCGAAGCTCGGCAAAGGCATCCCGGGCTTCTGGGCCTACTCCTGGCGCGGATTCGTTGATAAAACCGACGGCAACTACTGGGTCGTCTGGATTCTGCCCACCGCCTTCCACGAAGACGAACGCTACTACGCGCTGGGCCGCGGGCCCGTGCTCAAGCGCCTGGGCTATGCTGTCACGCGCGTCGTCGTCACACCCGACTACAACGGCCACAATACGATCAACGGCGCCGAGCTCGTCGGCCGCGGCATCGCGCAAATGATCGGCACTACTTACTATCCAAGCTCCGATCGGACCGTCAGCGCGCTCAGTGAGAAGTACGCATACGCTCTGCTGCGTGATGCTTCGACCAACGCCTTCCGCGAGGTCTGGCCCGATATTGCGGCACACCTCTTCAAGCATCATCAGCACCAGTAGAGACGCGTATCCACTACACTCAAGCCATCGATGCCTGCGCAGCTTCGCAAAACTACATGGGCCTGGATCGTCGCCACCTTCTTCGGAATTGGCACTTTCAAGCCCGGCCCGGGAACCTACGCGTCTGCGGCGACGACCGTTCTCTGGCTCCTCGCAGCATTCCTGCTGCATCACAACACGTTGCATCTGCTGCTCGCGACGCTGATGGGGCTCGCGCTCAGCATCGCGATTGGCATCCCCGCCGCTACACGCGTCGCGGTTGAGTCCGGTCGCAAGGACCCGAGGTTTGTGGTGATCGATGAGGTCGCAGGGCAGCTCGTCGCATTAATCGCAGTCAGGCCCGACTGGCCGCACGCTTTGCTCGCGCTTCTGCTCTTCCGCTTCTTCGATATCCTCAAGCCGCCACCGATCCGCAGCCTCGAAGCCCTCCCCGGCGGTACCGGCATCATGGTTGACGACCTGGGCGCCGGCATCTACGCGCTTATTCTCGTGCAACTCATCACGCACGTTCTCCGTCACTAACCAACAGTTGGCCCTATGCGCCTGCTCGTTGCCGCGACCCTCTGCGCCCTCGCCGTTTCTTCGCACGGTTCCGAAACCCCAGGCCCATATTCGGCCGCATTTGCCTCCGGCGAGCTGCCCGTCTACGCTATTCACCCATGAGCCTGCTTCACCCCAACCGGCCAAACTCCAATCCCCAGGCTCCGCACCTCGATCGCCTTACGCCGCGCGCCGCCATCCCCGGCGGCAGCTTCGAGATCTTCGGCTCACACCTTCTGCCAATCACCAACGATGGCCCGCAACTCGCACCCCAGCAAGCAGGCTCGCCGGGAATCCCGCAGCTTGCACCCCGCCAAGCGAGCTTGCCGGGGACCCCGCAGCTTCCTCAACTTCCGGCTGCCAGCTTTGGCGATACAACCGCTTACTTTGATCTCGTGCGCCCCAATCGCGCGCTCCTTCGCGTGCCGGAGGGCGCCATCGCCAGCGACCTCACGCTCCGCACCAACGGTGTCCCCTCGAACGTCCTGCACGCGAACATTGCCGTCCCGATGGCCGATGAACTGCACCTCGTGTCGAACCCCGCAGTGGATGCCGACGGCAATCTTTTCGCGATGATCAGCGGCCCGCGCGGCGAGCGCACGCCCGTCTCCATCGTCCGCATCGGCCGGGATCTCCAGGCGCGCCCCTTTGCGCGCGACCTGCTCAACATCTCCGCGCTGGCCTTCGGCCCCGACAGCTATCTCTATGCAAGCTCGCGCGCCGAAGGCACCGTCTACCGCATCTCGCCGGAAGGCGACCACATCTCCACCTTCGCCGAAGGCATGGGCATCGCCACCGGCATCGCCTTCGATCGCGACGGCAACCTCTTCGTCGGCGACCGCTCCGGCACCATCTTCAAGGTGGGCCCGTACGGTTCGCGCAACACCGGCGAGGTCTTCGTCTTCGCCACGCTCGAGCCCTCCGTTGCTGCCTACCACCTTGCCTTCCGCGATGACGGCATCCTGCTCGTCACCGCACCCAGCACCAGCTCCAACCAGCCCATCTATGCCATCGCCCCCAACGGCGACACCAGCGTCTTCTACCGCGGCCTCGGCCGTCCGCAGGGTCTCGCGCTCGACAACACCGGCAACATCTACGTGGCCGCCTCGCTGCACGGCCGCCGCGGCATCGTGCGCATCACGCCCGACGCCTCAGACGCCGAGCTCTTCATCGCCGGCAACGATCTCGTCGGCCTCTGCTTCCTCGACGACGGCTGCGCCGCCCTCGCCAGCGGCACCACCCTGTTTCACGTCGACCTCAATCTTCAAGGCCGGCCACTAGTCTAAGTTGACCCCCTGCTAGCATCCAACCAACGACATGATCGCTGAAATCATCGCTGTCGGCTCTGAGATGCTGACGCCGCACCGCACCGACACCAACTCCCTCTTCCTCACCGAAGCTCTCAACGACCTCGGGGTCTCCGTGGCGTTCAAGACCATCATCGGCGACAACCGCGAGCACCTCACCTCCGCCGTTCGCATCGCGCTCTCCCGCGCCGACATCGTCATCACCTCCGGCGGCCTCGGCCCCACCGAAGACGACCTCACGCGCAACTGCGTCGCCGACGCGCTCTCGCTCGAGCTCCACAAAGACCCGGCCACCATGGCCGCGCTCTACAAACGTTTCGCCCAGCGCCGCATCCCCATGCCGCCCAACAACGAAAAACAAGCGGAGGTCATCGACGGCGCGCATCTGCTCCCCAACCGCCTCGGCAGCGCGCCCGGCCAGTGGCTCGACACCACATGGCCCGCAGCCGACGGCCAGCCGCACAGAAAAATCGTCATCCTCCTCCCCGGCCCACCCAAAGAGCTCAAGGCACTCTTCGCCGACGAATGCATCCCGCGCCTCGCCGCGAGTCTTCCGCCGCGCTTCATCGCCAAACGCGTCCTGCGCATGGCGCTCATCCCCGAATCCACTGTCGACGCGCGTTGCGCTCCCATCTACACCAGGTTCACCGACGTCGAAACCACCATCCTCGCCGGCTCCGGCGAAATCCAGCTGCACTTCGCCTGCACGAAACCCACACAGGAAGCCGCCGAAGCTCGCGTGAACGCGCTCGTCGAACTTATCGAGCATGAAATGGGCGATGACATCTTCTCCTCGCACGGCGAATCGCTCGAAGAGATCGTCCTCCTCATGCTCGGCATGCGCGACCTCAAGCTCGCTGTCGCCGAAAGCATCACCGGCGGTCTGCTCTCACAACGGCTGACCGCAATTCCGAACGCCTCACGCAGCTTCCACGGCGGCGCGGTAGTCTATGCCAGCGAGCAGAAGACGAACCTCTGCAACGTCCCACCCGAGCTCATCCAGAAGCATGGCGCCGTCAGTCCCGAGGTCGCCCGCGCACTCGCCGAAGGCATCCGCAAAAACACTGAATGCTCGCTTGGCCTCAGCCTCACCGGCCTCGCCGGTCCGGGCGGAGGCGAGGGCCCTGACGAAGGCAAACCCGTCGGCCTCGTCTACATCGGCTTTGCGGACGGCGAAGACACGCAGGTGAAGCAACTCAACCTGTTCGGTGATCGCGACCGCATCCGCTTCTGGTCCACGCAACACGCGCTCGAGCTTATCCGCCGGACTATTCTCTAGCCGCGGCGCTTCTCTAGCCGCGGCGCTTCTCTAGCCGCGGCGCTCCTTTAGCCGCGGCGCGCGCTAACGCAATTTCACAACGCCTCACTACCGGATTCGCTACACTCACTCCAGCCCCATGCGTCTCTGGCTCCTCACTCTCGCAATCGCGTACCTCCTCGGCTCGATCCCGTACGGCTATCTGCTGGTTCGCATCTTCCGCAAGGAAGACATCCGCGCCACCGGCAGCGGCAACATCGGCGCAACCAACGTCGCACGCTCGGGAGCCAAAGGTCTCGGCATTCTCACGCTACTGCTCGATCTCCTGAAAGCCTTCGCTGCCGTCCTCATCGCGAAGCACTTCGCGCCCGGAACGCCGGGCTTTCCCTCGGACCTCGCCGTCGCTGCCGGTATCGCGGCCATTCTCGGCCATATCTTTCCTGTCTGGCTCGGCTTCAAAGGCGGCAAAGGTGTCGCCAGCGCTCTCGGCGTCTTCATCGCACTCGCGCCGCTTGCCGCACTTTGCGCACTGGCCGTCTTCATCATCGTGTTCGCGCTCACGCGCTACGTCTCCCTCGCCAGCGTCCTCGCCGCAGTCATGATGCCCGTCTTCTGCCTGTTGTGGATGCCGGACCGTACGCCCATCTTCGTCGGCGGAGTCATCTTCATCGCGCTGCTCGTCATCGCCAAACACCACGCCAACATCGCCCGCCTCATGCAGGGCAAGGAGAGCCGCTTCGGCAGCAAGAAGTCTTCGCCTCCCGGCAATCCCAAAAAGAACAAGCAGGTGCGTGCGTGAGCCGCATCGCCATCCTTGGCGCCGGAGCCTGGGGCACGGCGCTGGCTATCTCGCTCGCGCGCCGCGGCGGTCACCAGCTCTGCCTCTGGGCGCACTCGCCCAATCACGCGCGCCAGCTCTCCGAGACCGGCGAAAACGCCCGCTATCTTCCCGGCTACATCATCCCCGCCGACGTCGAGGTCACGCCCTCACTCGATGACGTTATCCACGATGCCGAGATCATCCTCTGCGTCACACCCTCGCAGTCGCTGCGCTCCATCATGCAGCAGATCGCGCCGCAGCTCACGCCGGCGCAAATTTTACTCTCCGCCTCCAAAGGCATCGAAGAGAAAACCTTCCTGCGCATGTCGCAAGTGATGACCGAACACACTGACGGCAACAACACCATTGCCGTCATCGGCGGCCCATCCTTCGCGCAGGAGGTCGCCGCCGCCATGCCCACCGCGCTCTCCATCGCCTGTGACGATCCCGCTATCGGCACGCGCCTGCAGAATGACTTCTCCTCGCCCAGTCTTCGCGTCTATCGCAACGAAGATCTCGCCGGGACAGAGCTCGGCGGCGCACTCAAGAACGTCATCGCGCTCGCCGCCGGCATTGTCGCCGGGCTCGAGCTCGGCCACAACGCCTCCGCCGCCCTCATCACCCGCGGCAATGCCGAGATCACGCGCCTGGCGATAGCTTGTGGGGGGCGCCGCGAGACCATGGCCGGCCTCTCCGGCATCGGCGACCTCGTCCTCACCTGCTCCAGCAACATGTCGCGCAATCGCACCGTCGGCGTCGAGCTCGGCCGAGGCCGCAAGCTCCCCGAGATTCTCGCCTCATTGAATGGAAAGGTCGCCGAGGGCGTGCTCTCCACCACCGCCGCGCTAGGCCTTGCTGCCCGCTATGGCGTCGAGATGCCGATCACCGAGCAGATGGACGCCATCCTTCATAAGGACCGCAGCCCGCGCGACGCCATCCAGCAGCTCATGACCCGCCCCGGCCGTACCGAGTAGCCGTGCCTCAGTAAATCCGCAGAAACCCCTTCGACGGCCGCACGAATCCATCCTCCGCGCGCAGATTCTCGTCATACCTCGGCGGGTTCTCCGTCCGGTGCTGCAAACTGGCAATCAACTTATGTAAAAGTGACATTTCAGTTCTCCTGAAACTCAACGCCTGCGCCTGCACCGTGCTCCTGGCGTGGGCTGGTGAGAATGTATTCTGCTCCTTTTCCACACCCATCGCATGCAACTTTCGCGCCGAGATCCTTACCTTTCGTGGTACATCTTTCTACCTCCCGTGAGCCACAACTGTCTGTCATCCGCCCGACAAGAAACCGCCTCCGCCAGGACTACGCATCTAAGCCTCATGTCTTCATGGCATAGGCGTGAAGACCTGCGTATACCTGCACCGAGGTCCTCGTGATCTGCGCTCTGCTCCTCGCCGTCACCGTTCCCACCTGGGCTGCCGTCTTCGGCTTCATCTCCGTCGTGCTGATTGCCGTCTACATGCTCGCCGGAATCTTCGGCCCCTCGCCGAGCTACGAGGTCGTCGGCCGCGACGATCTCGCCTCCAATGATTCCGAAGACTTCCTTCTCCTCCTCGAATCCCTGGCCGACGCCCCCGCTAACCGTACCGGCCGCTTCGAGGTTCTGGCCAACGGCCCCGCCTTCTACCCCGCCGAGCTCGAGGCTATCCACAGCGCCCGCCACAGCGTCAGCCTCGAGGCCTACATCTTTCAGCGCAGCGAGATCGGCAAACTCTACCTCGACGCACTCACCGAGCGCGCTCGCGCCGGCGTCCGCGTCAACGTGATCCTCGACGCCTTCGGCAGCGCCGGCATCGGTAAGGGCTACTTCCAGCCGGTCCTTGAGGCCGGTGGCAAGCTCGGCTTCTACAACTCACCCACGTGGCACCGCCTCCTCCAGCTCGACAACCGCACCCACCGCGAGCTCCTCATCGTCGACGGCCAGATCGGCTTCATCGGCGGCGCCGGCATCGCCGACCAGTGGTACAAGGGCGCGGGCAAAAATCCGCGCTGGCGAGACACCATGGTCCGCGTCGAAGGCGGTGCTGTCCCCAACCTGCAGGCCACCTTCGCCGAAAACTGGCTCGCTGCCACCGGCGAGCTCCTCGCCGGCAAGGCCTGGTTCCCTGAGATCTCCTGCACCGACGCAACCGCCGCCCTCGTCATCAACTCCACGCCCACCATCGGCGGCTCCACGCGCGCTCGCGTTCTCTTTCAGCTCCTGCTCGCCTCCGCGCGAAGCTCCATCACCATCACCACCCCATACTTCCTGCCCGACAAGAGCCTGACCCACGAGCTCTGCCGAGCTATCGAAGAGCGTCACGTGAAGATCCGCATTCTCGTGCCCGGCCATAAGTCCGACCACATGCTCACGCGCAGCACCAGCCGCGGCGGCTACGGCCCGCTCCTCAAATCCGGCGCCGAGGTCTACGAGTACCAGCCCGCCATGATCCACGCCAAGATTCTCGTCATCGACGAGCTCTGGACCGTAGTCGGTTCCACCAACTTCGACAACCGCTCCTTTGGTTTGAACGACGAGGTCAACCTCGCCGTCCGCGATGCCAGGCTCGCCCAGCGCATGGAAGCCGACTTCGCCCACGACCTCCTCGACAGCCGCCGCGTCACGCTCGACGAGTGGCGCCACCGTCCCGTAACCGAGCGCGCACCGGAGCTCCTCGGATGGATCTTCGAACGCCAGCAATGACGCCTTCCTTGCGCCTCCGTATAGCTACCTACAACATCCACAAGTGTCGCGGGCTCGACAGCCGCACCTCGCCTGCCCGCATCATCTCCATCATCCAAGAGCTCGACGCCGACATCGTCTGCCTGCAGGAAGTCGTCAACGCCCCGACCACTCGCCTTTACGATCAAGGCGGCCAGATTGAACGCGCGCTGCCCGGTTACACCGCGCAATTCGGCGCCAATCGCCCACTCCACGGCGGCACCTACGGCAACCTCACACTCTCGCGCCTGCCCATCCACTCCTGGCACAACCACGACCTAACCTCACGCCGAGAAGAGCGCGGCGCCCTGCAAACCGACATCGAACTCGGCCCCCACCTTCTCCACCTCTTCAACGTGCACCTCGGCACCGGCCTGTACGAGCGCCGCCGCCAGGCCCAGCTTCTGCTCGGCGAAAAGGTCCTCGGCCACCCCGAGCTCAAACCTCCGCGTCTCGTCGTCGGCGATCTCAACGAGTGGACCCGCGGCCTCACCACGCGCCTTCTCCGCAACAGCTTCCAGACCTTCAGCCCCCGCCACACCCTCCGCGTCCCCGCAACCTTTCCGGGCCTGCTCCCACTGGTCACACTCGACCACTGCTACTACGAAGCCCCACTCGAGCTCATCGAGTCCCACCTCGTCCGCACGCCCACTGCGCTCGTCGCCTCCGACCACCTTCCCCTTGTCACCGACTTCGCCATCACATCCCAGCCCAAGGATCATGCAGATACCCGCTGATCTTTACATCCTCGCCCCGCACATCCTCGCTCATCGCATTCGCAAACGTGCTGCGCTCCACTCCACTCATCTGCTGCTGCACCAGGTACGGCGACGTGCCCTCCGCAAACGGCAGCGCCGACGCGCCGAGCTCCTGCTCCGCAAAATAAAGCACCACCCTGTCCGCTAAACCATCGCGCAGCAAGCTTCCATTCAGCGCCGAGCCGGCCTCCGTCAGCACGCTCCTGACGTGGCGCTCATTCAACACATCCAGCGCCACGCGTAGATCGAGCCGTCCCTCCCGCCGCGGGAGCCGGTGAATCTCCACTCCCAAATCCCGCAGCTCCGCCGCGTGCTCTTCCGAAGACTCCTCATCGCACATCACAAACAAGTCCTTACGCCGTTCCGCCGCCGCCGAACGCACCAGCTTCGACGCCAGCGGAATCCGCAACTGCGGATCCAGCACAACCCGCAGCAGAGGCCTTCGCCGCGGCAATCCTGTCCGGTCCGTCAGCTCCGGATCATCCGCCAACACCGTCCCAATGCCCGTCAAAATTGCGTCCGATGCATGACGCAGCCGCTGCACATCCGCCCGCGCCGCCGATCCGGTCAGCCAATACGGCCCCCGCTCATTCCGCTGCCCCACCGCGGGCGCAATCTTTCCATCCACCGACAGCGCCGCCTTCAGCGTCACAAACGGCCGCTCGTGCCGGATCGCAAACGCAAACGCATCGTTCAACTGTCGCGCGCGCTGCGCCATCTCCGTCTCGGCCGGAAGCACCATCACCTCAACGCCTGCCGCGCTCAGTCGCGCCAATCCCTTTCCTCGCACCAGCGGATTCGGATCGAACGTCGCCACCACGCACCGCCTGATCCCGGCAGCCATCAGCGCGTCCGAGCACGGCCCCGTGCGGCCATGATGCACACAAGGCTCCAGCGTCACATACGCCGTCGCGCCGTGCAGATCATGACCAGCCGCGCGCGCCTGCTTCAGCGCAGCAATCTCGGCGTGATCGAAGTTGTCATAAAAATGCGCGCCTTCGCCGAGAACGGTCGTCGTCTCTTGCCGCAAAAGAACGCAGCCAACCGTTGGATTCGGAGAGGCGAAGGCAGCAGCGTCGCTGGCGAGCTCTAACGCGCGTCGTAGTCCACGTTCATCTGCCGGCAGGAGACGCATGAATCCTCAGCATAGCGGGTCATGGTCTGAAACTGCTCGTAGTTCAGCTCTTCGCGCGTCGGCGCAACAGCCTGAACGTAGGGGTGATGCTCACTTGCCAAAGCTAGATCACTATGGCGCACAGTTTGTGCGTGGCCGAAAGAAAAAAGCATGGCAAAGAAGGCTGCAAACAGCGAGTGCATGAGGAACCTCCTTAGTCAATAGCGGGTACGGCACTGAGTATTACCCGGACATACCCAAGATCTTTATGACTCTTCGGCGTAGGGGGCCGGACGAAGGAGGCATTACTTAGGGAATGTCCGAACGCCGATCCAGGCGCCCGCTTCAACTATTTAGAAGGTTGACGGAGCAAAAGGGTTAGCCCGCGGTGATGCACAGGATCGTACCCGAGATTCAATTAATCGAGCAAGGAATCGACGAAACTACCCGCATCGAAGGGCAGAATGTCCTCAAGCTTTTCCCCTACACCAACATAGCGGACAGGCAGCCCCAGCTCCCGGGCGATGGCGACCACAATCCCACCCTTGGCCGTCCCGTCCAGCTTGGTCAGAACAATGCCCGTCACCTGCGCGGCCTCGGTAAACAGCCGCGCCTGCTGCAGCCCGTTCTGCCCCGTCGTCGCGTCAATCACCAGCAGCGTCTGGTGCGGCGACCCCGGAACCTGCCGCTCCGCGGTGCGGCGCATCTTGTCCAGCTCCTTCATCAGGTCGGACTTGGTGTGCAACCGCCCCGCAGTATCCACCAGCAGCACGTCGGTCGAGCGCGCCTTCGCCGCCGTCGCCGCGTCAAACAGCGCCGCCGAGGGGTCGCCACCCTGCTTGGTCTTGATCATCGCCACCCCGGAACGCTCCGCCCATACCTCAAGCTGCTCGATCGCCGCCGCGCGGAATGTATCCGCCGCGCACAGCAGGACGGACCTGCCTTCACGCCTGTACAACGCTGCCAGTTTCCCGCTGGTCGTCGTCTTTCCAGTCCCGTTCACACCCACCAGAAGGATCACTTCGGGCGGCGCGGCCGCGTGCCGGACAGGCGTGTTGACCGAGTCCAGGATGCGGCGAATCTCGTCCTTCAGCGCGGCCTTCAGCTCAGCCCCGTTCGCCAGCCCATGCCGCAATGCGCGATCGCGCAGCCGTGTAATGATCTCGTCCGCCGTCGATGCGCCGATGTCGGACGCCAGCAGCGCGAACTCCAGCTCATCCAGAGAGGTCTCATCGATTTCACGCGTGAGCGCGATAACCCCGGAAATCGAGTCAGACAGCGACTGCCGCGTGCGCGTAACCGCCTGGCGCATGCGGTCGAAGAAGCTCCGCGGCCTGGCGTCGTCAGACGCCCGCTCCTGCAGCTTCTGTTGCTCGGATTCCTGAGTCTCCGACTCGCGGGCTTGATCTTCCGGCTCGCGCGCTTCGTCTTCCGGTCTGCGTTCGCGCTTGCCGAACAGTGAGGTAAACATTCACCTTCAAGTCTATCCGGGAAGGTGGTATTGCGAGAAAGCTTGCCGGTGTGGACACTGGGTGGCGTCCTAGAAATGTCTCCATGCGTACATTCGTTATGCTCATGAAAAGGTTTGGTTTGCACCGTAGGTCACGGCCGGCGATCCTGTGCCTGGCAGGCTTCGCTACCGTTGCGGTTGGCGCCCAGGTCCAGGCGCCGCAAGGGGATCAGGCGAACCCCGCGGGCACGCTCTCGGTGACCTCGCGGCTGGTCGTGATCGATGTCGTGGTGCTCGACCGCAATGGCAAACCCGTAACCAACCTCAATCAGTCGCAGTTCACGGTCACCGAGGACAGCGCCACGCAAACGATCCGCAACTTCGACGCCCCGTCTGCCCACGCCATGCCCTCCGGCGGCGCCGCCGACCTGGTTCACAGCGTCGTCGACCTGCCCAAAATCGGGCAAGCTCCCATCGACATACTGGTGCTCGACGAGGTGAACACGCCCTTCCATCAGCTTGCCTACGCCCGCCAGATGCTCCAGAAATATCTCAAGGCCCAGCCCGAGGTGCTGCCTGTCCCCACACTCTTCGTCGCCGCCGGGTACACGCGCATGATCGTCCTGCACGACTACACACAAAGCCGCGCCGACCTGCTCGAAAGCGTGCAGAAACACACGGCAGACCTCGATTTCACGCAAATTGTGAACACGCTGAACGGCGGTGCCGGCGGCTCCGAAAATGGTTTGGTCAAAACACTCGGCGCCATGGCACAGATCGCGCAGAGCGTGGCCGGAATTCCCGGGCGCAAGAACGTAATCTGGGTCGGCGCCGGTTACAACAAGGCCTACGACCTGACCCACATAAGCGAGGCCGATCACGACAAGGTGCTCGCCGCGATCAAGCAGGTCACCAACCGCATGCTGCAGGCCCGGGTGACGCTTTACATCATTGATCCCGCTGGTCCGGTCCGCGCCGATACGCCGACCGAGGACACGATTGATCCCTCCAACGTGAGCACCTCCGGCGGCGATATCGGCGACTTCGGCGACAACATGGGCATGAATACGTTCGCGAACAACACCGGCGGGCGCGTCATTACCGGGCGCAACGACCTTGATGCGCAGGTCGCCCAGGTGACGCGGGAGGGAACGGAGTACTACACGCTCGCCTATGTGCCGAGCGACGAGAGCGATGCGGCGCAACCCTTCCGCAAGATCAGGGTAACGGTGAATGATCCGGGCCTTCGGGTGATCACCCGCCAAGGCTACTTCACCAGCGATAATCCGGTGTCGCGGGTGGCGCTGGCTCCCAAGGCAAAGCAGACCAACGACGTGAAGTTCGACCTGATGAGCGCGGCGCGCACGACAATGGCGTACACCGCCCTGCACACGGATGCAAAGCGCTCCAAGACCGGATACGCGGTTCTGGTGAATGCGAACGATCTGAAGTTTGCGGAGCAGCCGGGTGGGTCGCGGCTGGCTGAGGTGACGATCCTGGCGGTCTGCTACAACGTCAAAGGCAAGGAAACGGCTCAGCACGCGGCGGAGATGCAGGAGGAACTGGCTGCAAGCGACGTCCTGAAGCCGGACTCGCGGGTGAGCTTCGCGTTTCCTATGAGCGTCCCTCCATTCACCCAGCGGGTTCGATTTGTTGTTCGGGATGCGGCGACCGGAGCCATCGGGGCGGTGAATGCGAAGCCTTGACAGGGTATCCCCCCCCCCGTCACTTTTTGCGCAAAATCTTCAAAAGATTTGACTTAGAGGTGGACCTAAGTGTCTGCCGTGCGGGACCTGAGACGGCGAAGAATGGAGGTATGCCCTTCCTGGAGGCTGGTTTTGTCAAGTGCGGGGGATCGGCTGAGAGGGCGCGTGGCGTTAGGCTAGGGGTATGTTCACCGGACTGATTGAGACGACGGGGACGCTGCTGGCGGTCAAGCGGACTGCCGGCGCGATGCGGCTGGTGGTCGCCGCGCCGCAGTTGGCGGGGCGCTGGAAGATTGGCGACAGCATTGCCGTGAACGGCGTGTGCCTGACCGCGCTGGATATCGAAGATGCGAACGAGCCCCACCCGGGGCGCTTTGCGGCGGACCTGGCCCAGGAGACGATTGAGCGAACAAGCCTGGCGGAGTTGCAGCCGGGCGCTCTGCTGAACCTGGAGCTGCCGACACCGGCCGGCGCGCCGCTGGGCGGGCACGTGGTTCAGGGACATGTGGACGGGACCGGGACGCTGATCTCGCTGGCGCCGCTGCGGCCGGATGCGGACGCGACAGACTGGCGCATGACGGTGGAGCTTCCGGCGAAGCTGGCGGGGCACGTGATTCCGCAGGGTTCGATCACCGTGGACGGCATCAGCCTGACGGTGGCGAAGATTCATGAGCCGGAGCCGGACGGCAGAGTGCGGATCGAGATTGCGGTTATTCCGCATACGTACAAGAGCACTAACCTGCACGCGAAGATGGCGGGCGAAGCGGTGAACATCGAGACGGATGTGTTGTCCAAGTATGCGGCGCAGCAGTTGGCGGCGGTCGCTCTCCCAGAAGCTCCGGTGGACGAGCCTGTCACGGCTGAACCTCAGGCTCCCAGAACGAATTGGCTGACGGCGGAGTATCTGCTGGAGAACGGGTATTAGCGCCGGTCGGTCGTGAAGACGGTTACCTCAAGGCTGAAGCCCTGTCTCTTCGACATGGTTTGTGGCACGCC
This sequence comes from Acidobacteriaceae bacterium, assembly GCA_035651235.1. Taxonomy (GTDB): domain Bacteria; phylum Acidobacteriota; class Terriglobia; order Terriglobales; family Acidobacteriaceae; genus Granulicella. The sequence continues at coordinate 46,612 of DASRGC010000020.1, read as the reverse complement.
AAGCCGTGCCCCTTCACGACAAACTTACTGTCTGGCTCTCGGTGAGTTGTCGGTGGTCTCGTCTACGAGTTTGTATTCGGGAGGGACGACGAAGGTTTCGGCGGACGGTTCGGTGCGCTGGACGTGAGTCACGGCGACGAGTTGCTCACCGGTGCGCGGATCGTCATGGCGGATGGTCATGTAGATGGCAAGTTCGGGCGAGTACCAGTAATCGTCGGTGATGAGGATGGGCTTGCCCGTTCCGCTGACCTCGGCAGGGATGGTGCGCTGCTTGCGAATTCCTTGAAGCTGCAAGCCATTCATCTCCTGCGTTCCGAGATCGGTCTCGGTGACACCGGGCAGTTTGGGCTGCTGCTGCGGAGCCCGTGAGGCTTCCGGGGTCTGCAGCGGCGCGCGCAGAGTAACCTCGCGAGCCAGATGCTGCATCGGGTCAACGCGGATGCTGAGCCTGCTGGACGGATCGTAGATGAGGAAGCCGAGCAGGCGCGGTGTCCCTTTGAAATCCGCCGGGACGAACGTGCGGCGCTCGTTGTAGATGCGGCCGGAGGAGGCGCGCGCGATGTGCTCGGTCGTAGTGACGACGTGGTCGCTGCCGTCGGTGGTTTTGATGTGCGAGACGACCTCGACGTCGGCGGTGAAGGGGAAGTTGGGGACCGGCGTAACGAAGATGCCGCCGATATTCGTCTGGACGCCGCGATAGTCGCGTGGCATCAACTGTTGCGTCTGCGCGGTAGCGAGCGCAGGCAGAGCAACGCAGAGAGAGAACAGGATTTGAACGTTGGTCAACCGCATCCGTCCACCTCAGCGCAACAGCATAGCGTGAATACAGGGATTCTGCGTTAACAAACAGAAAGGCGCGGCCTCCGCGCCGCGCCTTTGCTGCTTCGCTGCACTGCACGATCGCCGTTCAGAGCGAGCTCATGTTGTGCAGGAACTCCTGGTTGTTGCGGGTCTTGCCGAGCTTGTCGGAGAGAAGCTCCATGGCTTCCACCGGCGAGAGCGGGTTGAGCACCTTGCGCAGAATCCAGGTGCGCTGCAGGTCGTCTTTGGGGATGAGCAGCTCTTCTTTGCGGGTGCCCGAGCGCTGGATGTCGATGGCCGGGAAGACGCGCTTGTCGACCAGCTTGCGGTCGAGGATGACTTCCATGTTGCCGGTGCCCTTGAACTCTTCGAAGATGACCTCGTCCATGCGCGAGCCGGTATCGATGAGTGCCGACGCGATGATGGTGAGCGAACCGCCTTCCTCGATGTTGCGGGCCGCGCCGAAGAAGCGCTTGGGGCGCTGCAGTGCGTTGGAGTCGACGCCGCCGGAGAGGACCTTGCCCGAGGGCGGGACGATGGTGTTGTAGGCGCGGGCGAGACGGGTGATGGAGTCGAGCAGGATGACGACGTCGCGCTTGTGCTCGACCAGGCGCTTGGCCTTCTCGATGACCATCTCGGCGACCTGGACATGACGTGCGGCGGGCTCGTCGAAGGTGGAGGAGATGACCTCACCCTTGACGCTGCGCTGCATGTCGGTGACCTCTTCGGGGCGCTCGTCGATGAGCAGAACGATGAGGACGACCTCGGGATGGTTCGCCGTGACTGAGTTGGCGATGGCCTGCATGAGCACGGTCTTGCCGGTACGCGGCGGAGCGACGATCAGACCGCGCTGGCCCTTGCCGATGGGACAGAGAAGGTCCATGACGCGGCCGCTGATGCCCTCGCGCACGGTCTCCATCTTGATGCGCTCCTGCGGGTAGAGCGGCGTGAGGTTATCGAAGAGGATCTTGTTGCGGGTCTCTTCGGGCGACTCGAAGTTGATGGCTTCGATCTTGACGAGCGCGAAGTACTTTTCGCCTTCATGCGGCGAGCGCACGTTGCCGGAGATGGTGTCGCCGGTCTTGAGGTCGAACTTGCGAATCTGCGAGGGCGAGACGTAGATGTCGTCCGGGCCGGGCAGGTAGTTGTAGTCGGGGCTGCGCAGGAAGCCGTAACCGTCAGGAAGGATTTCGAGGACGCCTTCGGCGAAGATGTGGCCTTCCTTCTCGCTTTGCGCCTGAAGGATCTTGAAGATGAGGTCCTGCTTGCGCAGGGCGCTGGTGCCGGGGATCTCGAGGCCGCGGGCGAGCTTGCCGAGCTCGGCGATGCTCTTTTCTTTCAACTCAGTAATGGTCATGGGGTCGTGTGGACTTTCGTTCTTTTCAGGAGGGATTTTGTATTGCGGAGGTGCTGGTGCGGTGCGGAGACTCCGGGCTCAGGGGGCAGAGCAAAGAGCGTGACGCGGAAGGATGTAAGCGGGGGAAGTTACACGAGGGTATTGCTGGAAGGACGTCTCTACAGTATCAGAATCTGGGGAGTATCAGAAGCTGGGAGGATCAGAAAATCGGGACTGGCGGGGAACACAGTCCTGAAACGGCGAAGGCCGCCGCAGCGGCCTTAGGCCGCGCGGCGAACCGATGCCATGGTCTCGATGGGCTCGTCGGCGCGCGCCACATCCATGGGCTGCGCATCCTTGAAGCGATCGAGCACTTCATTGGTGGTGTCCTGGAGGCGGGTGTTGGGCTTGTGCAGCTTGCGAGTCGCCTTCGACGCGAGCTGGCAGAGCTGGTAGCGGTTGTTCACGTGAGTGAGGGCTCCAAAAATGAGATCTGAGCGCATGAAGTTTCTCTCTTTCCTCTGCGAAAGTCTTAGGTGGCTGCCCTCAAGCTGCTGGAGCTCCACTCTGCGTTGCCTACGTCGTGGATTGAGTCCTGGCGGTCGCAGGCCGACGCAGGTCCTCATCTGGTTAGACGCAGTCGGCCGGGAACGGATGCATCCGTTTCCGATGCCGGGTAAACTTTTCCAAGTTGCTGCGATTCAACAAGTTACTAGCCAAACACACAGCAGACGACTGGCCCCGCGGAGAAGATACCCTCCGCAAGTTCAGAGAGTCCCGATTCACTGCCTGGCTGATTCCGGAACGGGCCACCCGTTCCACGGGGAAGATGAGCGCGCCGCGGTGAAAAACCGACCCGTCGCCGCGTTCACAACAGCACCTTATCGTCCGATGAACCGTGAGTCAATCCTTTTTTTTGAACAGGAATGCGCCAGGTCTCCCAAAAACGGAAGAAATTTTCCTTTTACTGAGGAGCTGACCTCTTTTCAGGAAAGTAGCAGGGTGGGTTGGAGCTTAGGCAAACGTGTGACTACTCGGGTTCCTCCTAAGCGGGCGAGGAAGCCTACGCCCAATAACTTCGGTCGAGGGTGCGGTACTGGATGGCCTCGGCGATGTGCTTGACCGCGATGCCCTGGGAAGCGTCGAGGTCGGCGATGGTGCGGGCGACCTTGAGGATGCGGTCGTGGGCGCGGGCGCTGAGGCCCTGCTGCTGCATGGCGCGCTCGAGCAGCTTTTCGGCGTCGCTGGAGAGCTCGCAGTGGGTGCGGATCTGCTTGGTGGTCATCTGCGCGTTGGAGAAGACGGGGCGGCTGGTGGCGCGCGGGCTGCCCTTGGTACGGGCTTCGGACTCGAGGAAGCGGGCGTGCTGGCGCTCGCGGGCTTTCACGACGCGGGCGCGAATCTCGCTGGAACCTTCGGAGGCCTGCCCGCCGCGGAGCTCTTTGTACTGCACGGCGGGGACTTCGATGTGGATGTCGATGCGGTCGAGCAACGGGCCGCTGACCTTCGAGACATAGCGCTGGATCATGGGCGGCGTACATTGGCAGCGATTGGAGGTGGGGTCGCCGAAGTAGCCGCAGGGACAGGGGTTCATGGCCGCGGCGAGCATGAATCTCGCGGGGAAGCTGAGCGACATGGCGGCGCGGGCGATGGTGACGCTGCCGTCTTCGAGCGGCTGGCGGAGGACTTCGAGGACGTTGCGGGGGAACTCGGGGAGTTCGTCGAGGAAGAGGAGGCCGTTGTGGGAGAGGCTGACCTCGCCGGGCCGCGGGACCATGCCGCCGCCGATGAGTCCGGCGTCGGAGATGGTGTGGTGGGGTGACCGGAAGGGACGCTGGGTGACGAGGCCCTCGTCCTTGTTGAGCACGCCCGCGACGGAGTGGATCTTGGTGGTTTCGAGGGCTTCTTCGAAGCGCAGCGGCGCGAGGATCGAGGGCAGGCGCTTGGCCAGCATGGTCTTGCCGGAGCCGGGCGGGCCGATCATGAGGATGTTGTGACCGCCGGCGGCGGCGACCTCGAGCGCGCGTTTGGCGACGTGCTGGCCGCGGACGTCGCGGAAGTCGGCAATGTGGTCCAGGGCTTCTTCAAGCAGGGCGCGGGATTCAACGCGGAGAGGATCCGCTTTGACCGGCCCGTGCGCGGCGGAGTTCAGGAGCTCGCGGACCTCGAGCAGGCTGCGGACGGGATAGACGCTTACGCCGTCAACGACAGCGGCTTCGCGCGCGTTGGCGGCGGGAATGATGAGGTGGTGGATGCCGGCGTTTTTTGCGGCGATCGCGATGGGGAGCATTCCCTGCACTGCGCGGATGGAACCGTCCAGGCCGAGTTCGCCGACGAGGACGAAGTCGCTGACGTCCTTGATGGTAAGGCCGTTATAAGCGCCCAAGATGCCGGCGGCGATGGGAAGATCGAAGCCGGAGCCCTCCTTCTTGAGGTCGGCCGGAGCGAGGTTGATGGTGATGCGGGTGGGCGGGAGGTCGAAGCCGGAGTTCTTGATGGCGGAGCGGACGCGGTCGCGGCTCTCGCGCACGGCGGCGTCAGGGAGGCCGACGACGCTGAAGCTTTCCTGCTTTTCTGCAACGCCGAGGAAGTCTACTTCTACGTCGATCAGGTGCGCGTCGATCCCGTAGACCGCAGCGCTGCGCGTCTTGAACAGCATGTCCCGCCTGCAGAGCCCATTGAGCCCGGAAAGTGCGCTCAGTCTAGCACTGGCACGACCAGAAGCTGAGCGGGCGCAGTACCACTTTGGTCCGTGCCTAACGTGAAGTTCATCTTATCCGGAAACAACCTGCAACGGGCTCTTCTGCGTCGTAAGTGTCTGTATTCTTATAAACTTTGCGCCCACTGTTCCCTGCCGGTGTGCGCCGAGGTTTAGCACAGAGGAGCCCATGAACGCACGTCGCTCTACGGTTTGCTTCGCCCTTCTAGCCGGTGTTACTTTCGGTCCGGCTTATGCGCAGGACACGAATCCACCGCAACAGCAACCCGCGCCGATCCAGCAGGCTCAGCCGCAGACGGTTCCGGCTCCGCAGCCGGGAGCGCAGGAGGTTGCACCGCCGCCGCCGCAACAGCGCGAGGCGCAGGAGGGACAGGGCCAGAACTTTGAGCCCAACGAGCTCCGCGCGTGGTCGATCCTGACCGATGCAGCGGGACCCGGCCGCCCGGCGCATGATCGCGTGCAGGCGATGGCCGCCCTGGGCACAATGGGCAACGACGAGCGCGCGGCGCGGCTGATCGAAGAGGGATTCACGGCCAAGGACTATGACGTGCGCGTGGCGGCGGTGCTGGCTGCAGGGCTCACGAAGAATCCGAAGCTGCTGCCGCCGCTCGAACGCGTGCTCGACGACGACAACTCTCTTGTCGCCTACACCGCCGCGATCACGCTGTGGAAGATGCACGATGATGCCGGGCAGGACCTGCTGGAGGCCGTGGCGCTCGGAGATAAAAAGGCAGGCGTTGGGCTCATCAAGGGCCAGAAGCACAAGGCCGCGAAGGAACTGCGCAGCCCGAAGACGATGGGAATGATCGCGGTCAACCAGGCGTCGGGATATTTTCTGGGTCCATTCGGCGTTGGGCTGAAGGCCATCGAGATGGTGGACAAGAACAGCGGAGCCGTTCCCCGAGCCGCGGCGATCGATCAGCTGGCGAAGCAGCACACCGACCAGGTGCACGAAATTCTGGTGCAGGACCTGACCGATGGTGAGCCGGCAGTGCGGGCTGCCGCGGCAAAGGGCCTGGGGCGCTGGACGGGAGAGGACACAGCCAAGCTGGTGCAGCCGATGTTCGGCGACACGAAACTCGCCGTGCGGCTGACGGCGGCGGCCACCTATCTGCGCGCGATTCACAATATTCCGACGCCCTCGGATTCGGAGTGTGAGTTCTAGAGTTTCCCGGGCCGGATGTGCGAATTCGTTTTCAGGAACGAGGGATCCGATGCACGCCTCGCGCAAGATCGTCACGCTGGCCGTTTTCGTTCCGCTTGCGTTCGCAAGTGTGCGCGCGCAGGCGCAAAAGGTAATCACACCGGCGGATGGGAAGATCGTCGGCTCAAACCCCACGGGGCAGGAGCCCGAAGAGCCGGAAGTGAAGGCGGCCTCGGCCAGCGTTGAGTCGGCATGGAGCATGCTGACGACGGCCACGCACAAGACTGTGGTGACGCGCATCAGCGCGATGGCAGCGCTGGGGACGATGGGATCCGATGCGCGCGCGGCGAAGATGATTCGCGAGGGAATGGATGACCCCGATCTGGAGGTGCGTACAGCGGCGATCCTGGCAGCGGGTCAGACGAAGAATCGAGCGCTTGTTCCCGCACTTCGTGAGCGGCTGAAGGATTCCGAGCCGCAGGCCGTGTTCACGGCGGCGGCAACGCTGTGGAAGATGGGCGATCACTCCGGCGAAGACGTGCTGAGGTCCGTGGCGGACGGTGACCGGAAAGCGACGCCGGGACTGATGCGCGGCGCGAAAAACGACGTAAATAAGGAGCTTCATCATCCGGGCGAGCTCGCAATGATGGGAGCGACGGATGGTGCGTCGATACTGCTGGGACCGTTTGGGTTTGGCATCAGGGCAGTGGAATACATGAGGAAGAGCGGCAGTGATCCGTCGCGAGCAGCGGCGATCAATCTGCTTGCTGAAAGCCATGCGCGGGGGATTAATACCGAGCTGGTAGACGCGCTGGATGACAAGGATGCGGCGGTGCGTGCAGCGGCTGCAAAAGCGCTGGGGCAGCGTCATGACAGCGCAGCGCGAAAGCCGTTGGGAGAACTGCTCAGCGACCCCAAGCTGCCGGTGCGGTTGACGGCGGCAGCGGCATATATCAACTGTTCGCGCGGTGCTGCGGGTTCCAGAACGTAGACCGAGGCATACGCCGGGAGCGGATCGTCGCGCCTACAATAGCGACGGATGAACACCAGCCTCTTCGAGCTCTTCAAGATCGGTATCGGGCCCAGCAGCTCACACACCGTTGGTCCGATGCGCGCAGCACTCCGCTTTCTGCGTGAGCTCGACGCGCGGCAGCTTTTCGACAAAGTGGATTCAATTACGGTTGATCTGTACGGTTCGCTGGCGCTGACTGGGCACGGCCATGGGACAGACCGTGCGGTGTTGCTCGGACTGCTGGGCGAGTCGCCCGATACCGTTCCGCTGGATCAGATCGAGTCGATGCTCGAGCGAGTTCGCAGCGAGCACAAGCTGAGGCTGATGGGCCGGCGGGACGTTGCGTTCCGCGAGAGCGAGCAGCTTCGCTTTCACCGTGAGCAGATGTATCCGGATCCGCAGCACGCGACGCATCCGAACGGCATGCGGTTTACAGTGTTCGACGCAGCGGGAAATGTGGTTGCAAGGGATGTCTTCTACTCGGTGGGCGGAGGGTTCATTTTGTCCGCGGCAGAGCTCGAGCAATCGGGCTCATCTGCAGGGACGAAGCGGGATGTGCCGTATCCATTTTCGAGTGCGGCGGAGTTGTTGCGACTCGGCGAGGAGCGCGGGCTCTCGATCACCGAGATGATTCTGCGCAACGAGATTGCGCTGCTGAACGACCCGACGATCACGCGCCGGATTGACCGAATCGTCTCGCCGGCGCGGCCGGGCAACGAGGCTCCGCCGGACATGGCAACGCTGACGCCGCAGCAGCAGATTGAAGCAGCGATTCTGACGCTGTGGCACACGATGGAGCAGTGCATCGAACGGGGCCTGCGCACCGAGGGGACGCTGCCGGGCGGCTTGAATGTGAGGCGGCGGGCACCGGGCTTGGCAGCACGTGCGGCGAGGTTAGATAGCGAAGGCAAGGCACGGGATCCGCTGGCGCCGCTGGATACTGTGACGATGGTGGCGATGGCCGTGAATGAAGAGAACGCCGCGGGCGGCCGCGTCGTGACCGCACCAACGAACGGCGCGGCAGGGGTGATTCCGGCGATTGCGTACTACTACCTGCATCATGCGAGTGAAGGTTTGAGCGTCGCCGAGAAGCAGCAGGGCTTGCTGCGCTACTTTCTTGCGGCGGCGGCGATTGGGATTCTGTACAAGGAGAACGCGTCGATCTCGGGCGCAGAGGTTGGCTGCCAGGGTGAAGTGGGCGTGGCTTGCTCGATGGCTGCGGGCGGTCTCGTCGCCGCGCTGAACGGCGACAATGCCGCGGTTGAGCATGCGGCGGAGATTGCGATGGAGCACAACCTCGGCATGACCTGCGACCCGATCGGCGGGCTGGTGCAGATTCCGTGCATCGAGCGCAACGGCATGGGTGCAGTGAAGGCGGTGAACGCGGCGCGGCTCGCAATGAACGATCAGGGGGCACACAAGATTTCGCTCGACCAGGTGATTGAGACGATGTACCGCACCGGCATGGACATGCAGTCGCGCTACAAGGAGACCTCGCTGGCGGGCCTTGCGCTCAACATCATTGAGTGTTGAGTAGATCGACACTGCGGCTAACTACTGGGCGGGGCCGCAAAGATTGCGGATAATATTGGCGGCATGTCTTCTGTCGCGATTCCGGAGATAAGCGCCGAAGCAGAGTCCCGCGCGCCGCAACCCCTTGCCCCGCTCTGGATGACAGCTTGCTTCTGCATAGTGCTGATTGCCTTTACGGCTCTTGCAGCAACACGCCGCATCATAGGCATCCAACCCGGCTATTCCCATCACGCGATCACATACTTGTCTCAGATTTTGAGTGGATGGCTATTACTCGGGGCAACGGTTTCGACGATCTATCACCGCCGCACATTCTTTCGGCAGAGTTTGCTGCGCAATGCCCGTCCATGGAGGATCGAAGCGGCACGGGGGTTTGTTCTGTTCCTTGCGCTGACGACTGGCTTCGGCGTTATCCGTGCGCTAACGACGGGCGCCCTTGGGCGCGTTCTCAAGGCCATCGATCAGCGTTTGAATGTAAGCCATAGCGCGTCGCTGCAACTCGCGCCCGCGTCGGCATCAGACCTTCTGCTCTGGGTAATCGTGAGCGTCACGGCGGCCTTCTGTGAAGAGGTCATATTTCGAGGCTACCTTCTGCGGCAATGCATTACTGCGGTGAGGAGAGCGGGGTTGTCGGAGCGAACGGCAGCAATCGTCTCCGTTGTTCTGACGGCACTCGCGTTCGGTGCGATGCATCTGTATGAAGGCACTCAGAGTGCATTGTCGATTGTGCTTTTGGGCGCGGCCTATGCGGTTGTCGCACTCCGCTCAGGGAATCTGCGCACGGTCATCGTCGCACACTTCCTGCAGGATGCTCTTTTTGGACTGTTCGTGTATCTGTATTACTTTGCGCGCACGGCTTGAGCAAGGCAATAATCCAGCGCGCTGCTTGTTATAGTGAGCGCAATGGGTGTTCCTTCGCCGAGCGAGTCTTCGCCGCGCCCGCACAGCACGCGGCTGCTCACGTTTGTGCTTGGCAGCCTGTTTCTTGCGAATGTGGCACAGTGGGCGGTTTGCCGTGTGGCGGGGTTGGGCAATCCAGGTGGGATCAAGCAGTACTTTTTGCAGTTCGTGCACGTGCGGCAATGGACGGACTCGTGGCTGCCGATGCTGAAGTCGCTCGACTACTTCGCCGCGCATCCGAAGGAGCCGATCTATTACGCGCATCTTTACGACACGCTGATCTATCCGTTGGCGAGTCTGCTGCCGCTGGTTGCGCTGCGCAATCTCGGCCTGAGCGAGCCGGCGATTCTCAAGATTCTCGCGATCACGTCGTGGCTGGCGGTGCTCGGAGTGGGCGGGGTCTCGTTGTGGATGGGACAGCGGCTGCTGCGACGGCGCGGCGTTTCGATCGATTGGAAGTCGATTGTCGCCGTGATGCTGGCGTGCATCGGCTGCTATCCGCTCATCAAGGGATATGCGCTGGGGAACGCGCAGACGTTTCTGTCGTTGTTGTTTGCGGTGCTGCTGCTGCTGTGGACCGAAGGCCGCGAGCGTTCCGCAGGTGTCGTCGCGGCGCTGCTTGCGTTCGTGAAGCCGCAGTACGGGCTGCTGTGGATCTGGATGATTGCGCGCCGGCAGTGGAATGCGGCAATCGCGTTTCTTGTCTGCGCGATTGTGCTGATCGCGTTCTCGACGCTGGTCTTTGGATGGCACAACAATCTCGACTACATCCATGTGCTCTCGAGCCTGAGCCGAAAGGCGCAGTCGCACTACGGCAACCAGTCGATGTTTGGCACGCTGAATCGAGTGATCGGCAATGGCGAGAACATCAGCTACACGCCGCATCTCTACACGCCATACATTGCCTGGGTGTATCACGTGACGCTGATCACGGGGCTTGTGCTGATCGGCGGGGCGCTGGTGTTCCCGTGGGGCAAGCTGCGCGGATCCACGGCGGATCTTGCGGCGACGGGGCTGGCATCGGTGGCGTCGTCGCCGATGGCATGGGAGCACCACTACGGCATCGTGTTCGCGATTGCGGCGTGGATGTGGTTCGCGCATGGATGCTGGCAGCAGCGGCGGCCGTGGATGCTCGCGGTTGCGAGCTTCCTCACATTGAACTCGCTCACCGCGACGAACTTCCTCGCGCCGCACCTTGGATGGAATGTGCTGGAGTCGTATCTATACTTCGGGGCGCTGTTGATGCTGTTTGTCTTGATGCGGCTGGCGCGGAACGTCACGAACGGCGTGGCTGAACCCGCACCATAAAACAAAGCGCGGCGATCTGCCGCGCTTCAATGCAGAACCTGTTTTGCGAATCAGGCTGCGGTTTCGTTTTCGAAGTACAGATACTTTCTCCACGCGGCGTCGGCGCTGCCGATCATGCGCATGATGTGCCGGCTGGTGTGCAGCGTGAACGGCCGCGGCTCGCGCAGCAGCTGCATGTCCTGGAGCTCGTGCAGCATGTGGCTGCCCTTGCGGCGGTTGCACTCACGGCAGCAGGCGACAAGGTTCTCCCATGTGGAGAGACCGCCGCGCGAACGCGGGACCACATGATCCAGCGTCAGTTCGGCGGACGTAAGCACGTTCTGGCAATACTGGCAGGTGTTGCGGTCGCGCAGCAGGATGTTCTTGCGGCTGAGTGCGCGCGTCTGGTGCGGTATGCGGCGGTACTCCAGCAGACGAATCACGCTCGGCATCTGGATGTTCATGCGGTGCGAGTGCAGCGTGCTTCCCTGCTCTTCTTCCGTGCGTGCCACACCCTTGAGCACCAACACCAAGGCCCGGCGCGCGCCGCAGATGTTGATCGGCTCGTAGCTCGCGTTGAGCACGAGCACCGGCGTCTGCATCGCCGGTTGTCTGAATACACCTGCGCGAATCTCCAGCGCCTCCGCGCGCGCGGTGCCCGGCACCGGCTGCGTGGTGTGGTGGCGATTGCGCTTGCCTCTCATCTTGCCCGTCTGCATCACAACCCTCCCCAAGGTTCCGATTGCGAAAAACTCGCCTGCGCCTCCTGCTGCACAGGCACCGCATCCCAACGCGCGACCATCTCCTCGCCGAAATCGCCGGCACGTTGAAGTTTGACACTCTCCGGTTGCGCTTTCGCGACCGTTGCCACCCAGACTTTCGCCGCGCCGGCGCGAAGCAGAACACGCGCACATTCTCGCGCGGTCGCTCCGGTGGTCATGATGTCGTCGGCCAGCAGGACCTCGCGACCGCGGATCGCTTCCGCCTCCACGACGCGGAAAGCACCACGCAGATTCTTGCGGCGCTCATGTGGCTGCATCGTAAAGAGCGCATGGGTGTCCTTCACACGAGCGAGCGATTTTGTGTCGAGCTGGAGCTTCCATTCGCGGCGCAGCTTGCGCAGGCGTTTCAGCGCCGCTTCGGCGAGCAGCTTCGACTGATTGAAGCCGCGGCTGCGTTCGCGGGCGGCAAAGAGCGGAACCGGGATCACGAGCAGCTCGCGCGCGGCGGCGCCTTCCAGCTTCAGCACAGCATTCGCCAGGTAGTCTCCCAGCAGATGTACGGCAACTTCACGCACGCCATTGAACTTGAGCAGGTGCAGCATCTCGCGGACTTCGGCGTCGTACTCGGCGTACGCCACGGCGCGCGCAAACTCCGGCGAAGCCAGTCTGCACATGGTGCATTCAGATGTTCCCATTGCGGCGGCGAACCGCGCGGATTCCATTCCCAGCGCATCGCCACACCGGCTGCAGAGTACGTTGGATAACTCGTCCTGCGGTTTTACGCTCGCAACACAGCTCTCACAAACGCCTGCACGGCTGATTGAAATCATTGGTCCGCCACACAGCCGGCAGTCGCTCGGCCAGACGGCATTCACTACATCGCGGACAGCCCCACCGACCGCGGATTTCACAAATTGGAAACTTCGGAGCACGCGCGTTACGGCGCGCCAGCTACCTGCCTGTTGGCCAGGCGGCCCTGCGTTCTCGAGCCGGACATCCTCGACGCTTACGCTGAAGACGGACCTCACCCGCGGCACGGCGTGAAGAAACACCAGCTGTGCCTATGTCACGCAGTATAGCGCTGCTCCGTTTGCGCTGCAATCCCGGCGTTGGCGCAGCGTTAAAGGGCCGCGAACCATGCGTGATGCCAGCCCGCTACGCTACACTCGGCCCGATACTATGCAGCCACTTACACAGCTCTCTCCTGACGAACAGCTCTTCCGCTCCACCGTCCGCGACTTCGCCCGCACGGAGATCGCCCCGCTTGTCAGCAAGATGGACGAGGAGGCGCACTTCGATGCCGGTCTTCTGCACAAGCTGCACGAGCTCGGCTTCATGGGCATCCAGATTCCCGAGCAGTATGGCGGCGCGGCGGGCACGCTGTTCGAGGCCGTGCTCGCGGTGGAAGAGATCTCGGCTGTTGATCCTGCAGTCGGCGTCCTTGTGGATGTGCAGAACACGCTGGTGATCAACGCGCTGCTGCGCTGGGCGAGCGATGCGCAGAAGAAGCAATATCTGCCGGCGCTGGCGACCAAAGCGACGGGATCGTATGCGCTGTCGGAAGCAGCGTCAGGCTCCGATGCATTCGCTCTGCAGTGCCGCGCCACACGCGATGATACAGGCGACTACGTGCTGAACGGAGCCAAGCTGTGGATCACCAATGCACTGGAGTCCTCGATCTTCCTGGTTTTTGCGACCATCGATGCGTCGCTCGGATACAAGGGAATCACGTGCTTCATCGTGGAAGCGGCGGCCGACGGTTTCAGTATCGGCCGGAAGGAAGACAAGCTCGGCATCCGCGCCAGCTCAACCTGCGAGCTGCGCTTTGATAACTGCCGCGTGCCCGCCGCGAACGTGCTCGGTGAGCCGGGCAAGGGATACAAGATTGCCATCGAGACGCTGAATGAAGGGCGCATCGGCATCGGCGCGCAGATGCTGGGACTTGCGGCGGGTGCGTGGCGGCATGCGGCGCGATACGCGAAGGAGCGCAAGCAGTTCGGCAAGGCGCTGGCTGATTTTCAGGCGATGCAGTTTCAGCTCGCGCGCATGGCGACCGAGATCGAAGCCGCACGGCTGATGGTTTACAACGCCGCGCGGCTGAAGGATGCGGGCGCGCCTTATCTGAAGGAGGCTGCGATGGCGAAGCTCTATGCGTCCGAGGTCGCTGAGCGCACAGCATCCCTCGCGGTTGAGGTCTTCGGCGGTGCCGGATTCGTGAAGGACTATCCGGTCGAGAAGTTTTACCGCGACGCAAAGATCGGCAAGATTTACGAGGGCACGAGCTTCATGCAGCTCGCAACTATAGCAAAGATCGTTCTTGTTGAGATTCAGTAGATCGTGCTCGCCGACGCCTGAGCCTGCCGCGTACAATTTCACGCGCGAGTGCCACGATGTCTACAACAAATCAGCGTCCCGTCGAAGCATCCATCGTCAGCGATTTCTCGAACCGTCTCAGCTACTCGGGCTATCTCTCGCTCGAGGGCCTGCTGGCGCAGCAGCATCCGCTCTCGCAGCCGGAGCATCACGACGAGCTGCTGTTCATCATTCAGCACCAGGTATCGGAACTTTGGATGAAGCTGCTCATTCACGAGCTCACGTCGGCCATCGATCATCTGCGCCACGATCGCCTGCCGCCGGCGCTGAAGATTCTTTCGCGCGTGAAGCTCGTCCAGATGCAGATGTTCGAGCAGTGGGCGGTGCTGGAGACCTTGACGCCCTCGGAGTACATGGAGTTTCGCGGCGTGCTCGGCAACGCGTCCGGCTTTCAGTCATTTCAGTACCGCACGCTGGAGTTCCTGCTGGGCAACAAGAACGCAGCGACGATCAAGGTCTTCGAACATGATCCCGAGATTCACGCCGCGCTCGAACGCGTGCTGCACTCGCCAAGCCTTTACGACGAGTTTCTGCGCTATCTGGCTCGGCACGGATATGACGTTCCTGGCGAATCGCTCGAACGCGACTGGTCGCAACCGTACAAGCGCAACGATGCGATCGTGCGCGTCTTCCGCGAGATCTACGCCGACACGCGACGCCATTGGGAGGCGTACGAGATGTGCGAGAAGCTCGTGGATGTTGAGGAATATTTTCAGCTCTGGCGCTTCCGCCACCTGAAGACTGTTGAGCGCATTATCGGATTTCGTCCCGGCACGGGCGGATCGTCCGGCGCGAGCTTCCTACGTCAGGCTCTCGACCTGACCTTCTTTCCGGAGCTGCTGACTTCACGCACCGAGGCGCCCAAAGAATGACCATCGCAGACGCGATCGTCGCGCTTGGCGCCGGCCCACTGACCGAAAAGTCTGTCACAACGCACATCTTTCCACTGTTCTCACGCACCATCGCTGCGCCCGGCATCTACCTCGAAAACCACTCACTCGGGCGTCCGCTCGACCAGACCGAAGAGGACGTGCGCGAGGCCGCGCAGCTCTGGCAGACAAAACTCGGCGCCGCATGGACGGAATGGTCGCAGGCTGAACGAGACCACCGCGCCCGCATCGCGCAGATCATCAACGCACCGCGTCCTGACTGCATCGTGCCCAAAGTGTCAGCCGGCCAGGGCCTTCGCACCGTGCTGAACGCGATGCCGGGCACACCGCGCGTCATCGCAACCACAGCCGAGTTCGATTCAGTTGACGTCATTGTCAAGCAATACGCCGCCGCAGGGCGCATTCAGTTGCAGCTCATCTGCGTTCACGAGCCGGACGGCGCGCTCAATCTCACCCCGATGGAGAATGCCATCGCCGCCGGTACGGATCTTGTCATCGTGCCGCAGGTCTTCTTTATGACCGCGCAGATCATCCCAAACCTCGATCGCCTCGCGCGACACTGCCATGCGCACAACTCGCGCCTGCTCGTCGACGCCTACCATTCCGTCGGCGTGTTCCCTGTCGATGTCACCGCGATGCACGCCGACTTCCTCATCGGCGGCAGCTACAAGTACCTTCGCGGAGGCCCCGGCGCGGGATTCCTCTATCTTTCGCCCGCAGCGCTTAACAGCAGCCTGCATCCGCTCGACATCGGCTGGTTTGCGAAAGAGCAGGTCTTCGGCTTCGATCGACCGAACCCTCCCCGCTTCGCTGCAGGCGGCGACGCCTTCCTCGAGTCCACACCGGCTGTCTTCACTTACTATCAGGCTCGCGCTGGCCAACAGTTCACGCTCGCGCTGGGTGTGGATCGCATCCGCGCGTATACGCTCGATCGGCTGCAGCGGCTGAAGCTCTATCTCGCTGAAGCTGGCGTCACTGCGCGCGGTGGAGATGAGGCGCACGGCAGCTTTCTCACCGTGAACCATCCGGACGCGCGCGCCATTGTGAATACGCTTCAGGAGCACGGCGTTCATACCGACGCGCGGCCCAACACCGTTCGCCTCGGCCCGGACCTGCTCTCGACCGATACCGGCCTTCGCCATGCGGCTCACACGGTTAGCCAAGTCCTCTCGCAATTCGCAACGGATGCGCGAAGCTGAACAGCATGCAGCGAGAGGCTACTCGTCCTCTGTCATCGTGGACTCGATCCGCGCGGCGAGTGAATCCACTGAAGTGGTGTTCGCCATCTCCTCCAGTTCGGCGTCCTCGACCTGATCGATGCCGACCTTCGCCGCGATTGCCCGCAGCAGCTGCAGAGATTTCGTGACCTCCTTCTCTGCCAGCAGATCGATCTGCAGGTTCAGGTGATCGCGAATATCGGTCTTCTGCTGCATCCGGTTTTGTTTCATCAACACAAAGGTGCTCAGCAGCACCGCTTCGACCGAGACGATCATCGACAGCAGGATGAAGGGAAAGCGGTCAAACGGTTTTACATGGGGAATTGCGCCGGTGTTGATCAGAAACCACGCCGTAAATATCAGCAGGTGAACAACTACGAACGTGATGCTGCCAGTGAATCCGCCGATGGCATCGGCGATCCGGTCGGTGATATGGCGGCGGTCCTCAAACGCACGCTCCAGGTCCGCGACGCAATGGATATTGCTCTCGACCGCAGAATTCCGCCGTTCCAGACCGGATTCCATACCTGTATGGATGCTCCAGAACCCGCTCTGGCGGTATCCTGAATGTGGTGTCCGTCTCCGCCACATCCACGGCCGTCCGCGCTCGCAGCCACAGCATGGCCGTGCTCTCGGACTACTTCCTGCTCACCAAGCCACGTGTGTCGGCAATGGTCGTGCTCACCGCGGCAGGCGGGTACTTCCTCGGCTGCCTGCGCTCGGGCATCAGCCCATTCAGCATCAGCCTGGTGCAGACGCTCTTCGGCATTGCGCTGGTCACCGCAGGATCGAGCGCACTGAACCAGGCCTTCGAACGCGCCACCGATCGGCGCATGCCGCGCACCTCGCAGCGGCCGATGGCGCAGCATCGGATCGGGCTTGCACCCGGCCTCGTAACAGGATTCTTACTTACGTTCTTCGGCTCGCTGTATCTCGTTTGGACGACGAACCTGCTGACCGGCACGCTGACCCTGTTGACCGCGGTCACGTACGTCGGCATCTATACGCCGCTCAAGCGGATGACGCGGCTTAACACCTTCATCGGCGCGTTTCCGGGAGCGGCTCCTCCGCTCATCGGCTGGACCGCAGCGCGCGGCGTCATCGAGTGGCCCGCGATTGCGCTCTTCGCGATTCTGTTCATCTGGCAGTTCCCACACTTCATGGCGATCGGCTGGATGTACCGCAAGGACTACGGCGCCGCGGGCATCCGCGTCACGGCAACACAGCAGCCGGTCACGCGCGCGGCGCGCAGCTCGGTGGCGCAGGCCCTGTTTTATGCCGTGCTGATGATTCCCATCAGCATCTGGCCGACGTATCTGCATGTCACCGGCATACCTTATGCGATCGCAGCGTCCGCGCTCGGCGCGTGGTACCTCTACGCCACGGTGCGCTTCGCGCGAATCGCCCGCAACCCGGAAGACCCGGCGAATCGCGTGGTCGCGCGCAACCTGCTGAAGGTTTCGGTGATGTACCTTCCGCTGCTGCTGCTGGCCATGGCGCTCAACGCACAAGGGCGTCTGCTCTTCTAACCCATCGATGCCCACGCTCACCGCCCAGACTCCCAACTATCGCACGCCGGCGTCGGTCATCTGGAGCATCATTGGCGTCAGCGCGCTGGCGTCGCTCTTTCTTGCCTGGATCGTCTACTACCACGCGCCGACCGACGTCTCCGGCACTCATCTCGCCTTCCTTCCCGCACTCGACGCCATCCTCAACGCCATCTGTACGGTCTTTCTGCTCTTCGGCTTTCGATTCATCCGGCGCGGCAATATTACTGCGCACCGCAACAGCATGTTCGGCGGGTTCATCACCTCATGCGCCTTTCTGGTCGCGTACGTCACCAACCACGTGCTGCATGGGGACATCCTCTTTCCCAGGGAGCATCCCACGGCACGCGCCATCTATCTGTGGGTGCTGCTCACACCGCACATTCTGATCGCGACCATCTGCCTCCCGCTGATCCTCATCACGTTCTTTCTCTCGCTCACCGGCCGCTTCCCGATTCATCGGCGCGTGGCGCGCTGGACCTGGCCGCTCTGGCTCTATGTCTCTATCTCCGGCGTCATTCTTTACGCAATGCTCGCCGCCTACCGTTGAAACGCATGCAGCCAGACACTCGCAAGATCATCAAATTCGGTTCGATCCTCGTCATCATCGGGCTCATCGCCACCGCCCTGATGCTGACCGCTTTTGGCGGCGTCACGCACCAGGGGCCGCACACAAACCTCGGCTGGATCGCGCTGGTTGTCGTGATGGGCTGCCTTCCGCTCGGCTGCATCACGTTGCTGCTGGGTGTCGCCAAGCTCCTCGGCAACCGCGCTCGCTGACCAGATCCGCACTACAAATGCGCCGCAAAGCTGACGCTGGGCTGCTATCCTGTCGGCCTCGAGGGTCCCGCGCAGTGAAATCCCCGTTGAAATTTCTGCTCAACGCTCTCCTCGCAGCAAGCTGTCTCCCATCGCTCAACGCTCAGAGTGCGAACCCTCCCGCAGCGCAACCGCAACTCTCTCCCAAAGCCGCCTACGACGAGGCCATGCAGCCGCTCACCACCACGCGGGCGCAGGTCTCCAACTGGTCCGACGCCGAGATCGCCGCCCTGAAGGTCACCATCGCCCGCGCTGCTGAAGCGTGTGCAGCGCGCCACCCGGCCGATGTCGACGGCGACGCACTGATCGATCTCGCCAGGCTCTGCGCACTCGGCCAGACATGGAACACCGTCGTCGAGTCCACCACGCGCTATATCCAATCAGATGCCCCATCCAAGCCGCTGCTGGCCGATGCGTACGCCGCGCAGATCGACGCCAACCTGCACCTGAAGAACGAGCCGGCAGCGTTGACCGGCGCTCGCGCGATGCTCGCCAGCGTTCCCTACGACGCGCTCGCGGCAGAGGCCATTGACGAGGCGCTCGCTTACATGCAGTTCGCCCACACGGCCGATGCGCTCTCCCTCGCGGCGCTCCGCCAGCCGCTCATCCTCGCCGGCCTGAAGGCCTCGGCATCACCCCGGTCCTCCGCGCCTGCAACCTCCGAAGCATCTTCCGCATCCTCGCCTCAGCCCATCCACGCGCTCTACAGCGACGGCCTGATGCTCGCAGCGCTCGCACAGCTTGCAGGAAAGCTCCCGGCCGCTACCGAAACCGTCGCATCTCTGGACGCGGCACTTCCCTCCCCGCTTCCCACCGACGACTCGCTCATGATCGCAACGGCGCGACGGCGTTACGCTCTGCTCGGCCACCCGCTGCCCGCGCTTCGTCCTCTCAGCTATCTGCGCAGCCATGAGCCGCTTCCGCAGCTCCCCGCACGCAACGCGATCACCGCGCTGCTGGTCTTCCCAGACTGGTGCGCGCAGTGCGTTCGCATGGGAGAGGCCTTTCCCGAGACCGTCTTCACCGTCGCCGGCCACGAGGCATATCTCTATGGCGCGCTGGCCGAGACCGTCCCTCCCGCCAAAGCGCCGCGCACCGACGGCTTCGAGCCCGCCGATTCCAGCCTGCTTCTCAACGGCACGCCGACCATCGTTCTGCCTCCCGCAGTCCTCGACCGGCTGGCCGTCGACGCGGTTCCGTTCCTCCTGCTCACAGACGCCGGCGGCACAGTCCGGGTCGCGCAATCCATTGATCCGAGTGCCATTCAGCCGGGCAACACCGTGGATACGGCGATCGCCTGCGTGGGCGCCCACTGGCCGCTCCATTCCGCGATGAATCGCAGGGCTGCCGCCTCCGCGACGAAGCCCGTCGTACCCGGCCCTGCCCGCTGATCTGCCCGATAGCGCGGGCGCTGTTTTCCTCCCTCACTCTGCTATCCTCAACTTCGGAAACGGAGCAACTATGGCACGCGGCGTCAACAAAGTTATCCTCCTCGGCAATGTAGGCAAGGACCCCGAAATCCGCGCAACGGGCGGCGGAATGCAGGTCGCCAAGTTCACACTCGCCACCACCGAGAAAATTAAGGACCAGACCGGCAACTGGAACGACAAGACCGAGTGGCACAACCTCGTCGCGTTCGGCCGCACGGCCGAGATCGTCCGCGATTACGTCAAGAAGGGCTCGCAGCTCTATATCGAAGGAAAGATTTCGACCAGCTCCTGGGACGACAAGGAGTCTGGCCAGAAGAAGTACCGCACCGAAATCCTGATTAATGACCTGCAACTGCTCGGCGGCCGCGGCGAAGGCGCCTCATCGGGTGCCAGCGGCCATGACCGAGGTGAGCGTTCCTCCGGCGGCTACGCCACCAACAGCTACTCCCGCCCTGCGCCGAGTGCGCCCGCAAACGACTACGCCGATCAGGGCATCACTGACGAGGACATTCCGTTCTAATTGGACTGTGGACTCCGTTTCCTGACCATGCGCCGTCTGTTTTTCTCACTGCTCGCGCTCGCCGCCGTGGCCGTTCCCGCGCATGCGCAGCGCCACAGCGGAATCACCTCGCCGCCAACCGCGCCGCCGCCGCCGCAGGCTGCTCCGCCTCCGCCTGCGCCGATCGTTCCGGTCAGCTCCGGCCTCGGCCCGCTGGTCTTCACCCAGGCAAACGCCCTTGAGCCCGCGCCCGAGTCACTCGTCGCCCAGCTTCAGGCTGACGATGATCGCATCCGCGCCGCAGCCTTGTCGGCCATCGGCGCTCCAAGCTCCTACGTCTCGCGCGAGCACGCCCCCGTACCGCACTCCATCCAGATCAACTACGTTGTGCTCGGCAACTCCGGAGAACTCGACGCGATCGTCACCGTCGAGCTCGACCTGCATCTCGTCAGCGCAATTCTTGTTCCCTCCGGCAGCGCCTGGCGCCGCGTCGGCACAGTCACCTATGCCACCAACTTCGCCGACCCAACCACCAATCTCGGCACATTCCTGCGCACAGTGCGCTCGCTGCTCGGTCCGGAGCACTACACCGCAATCTTCCGCGGCGCGTCCGTCACACCGGACGGCGACCTCACCGAGCACGAAGCTCACCTCAACATCTTCAACGGCCACGCGGCCATCACCATCAGCTTCGCCTCGGCGGAACGCGTCTGTGAGGCCGCGCACCTGCAGGCCCACACGCCCCACGGAGACTGCGATCTCACCGAACGCTGGCTGCAGGGCGAACCCTCGCTGGGCGGGGCCGCCGCGGTTCTCGTTACCGCCGCCGGGCGCGTGGGCGTGCATGACGCCATCGATCCCGTCTCGCGCACGCGCCTCTTCGACTTCACCCACGCCCGCAACTACGAGTGCCAGCCCTACGAGTTCAGCGACGAGACCTCACACTACGAGCCCACCGCAAACTCCGCGCCATGCTTCGAGAGCGTGAAGCCCGCAACGCCGCCCGCCACATCGCCGAAGCCCGGCCAGCCCGCAGCGGCCAAGCCTGAGAAACCAACTGCGCCGCCACCTTCCGCTGGCACGTTGCCGGACCGCCAGCTCCGGCGCTCCACAGTGCAACCGTAATCCACAGCTCCTCCCGGACGACTCTCGCCCCCGATTGCGTCCAACTCTTCGTATGCCATGGAAGCACCTCGCCCGCTGCCTTGCGGCAGTCCTGCTCTGCGCTGCAGCAACGCACGCACAGAGCCTTCAGCCGCACACGATTGCTTACGCGCCCGGCAAGTCGATCACGCTATCCCTGCCAGCGGACCTCGACATCAACGTCGCGGCAAGCGGCTTGCGGCGCGTGCGCTTCCTGGCCCAGTCGCCGGACGACCGCATCTTCGTCACGGGCATGTACAACCTAGCAGACAACACCCGCGGCAGCGTCTTCATCCTCGATGGCTGGGACGCAAAGACTCACACCTTCACGCGTGTCGTCCGCTATCTCGACCACCTGCGCAACCCCAACAACCTCGCCTTCTGGACCGACCCCGCAACGCACCAGAGCTGGCTTTACCTGCCCCTGACCGACAAACTCGTTCGCTACAGATACAACGCCGGCGACCAGCATCCAACGTCCGCGCCCGAAACGCTCATCCGCTTCCCCGATTACGGACTCAACTATAAATACGGCGGCTGGCACCTGACCCGCACCGTGGCGATCGCAAACCTCCACGGCCGCACACGCGTCTACGTCGCCGCGGGTTCCTCCTGCAACTACTGCCAGGAGCGCGAGGTCCTGCGCGCCGGCGTGATCAGCATGAATCCGGACGGCACCGATCAGCGGCTCGTCGCCCAGGGCCTTCGCAATGCCGTCGATTTGCGCTTCGTCTCCGACCTCGACGGCGGCGCGCTCTTCGCCACCAACATGGGCGATGATCACCTCGGCGACAAGCTGCCCGAGGACACCTTCTTCGAGCTCGACGCGAACAATCGTCCCGCGCCACCTACGACCTCACACCCGGCCAACTACGGCTGGCCCACCTGCTACTTCGCCAACGGCAAGCCCGTCCACGACACCACACCGCTCCCCGAGATGCCTCCGCCGGGCGATCTCGCGACCGAATCCGAGCGCCCGCCCAAGGCTGGCATCGCCTCCCACGGCATCGACACCAAAAACCCCAAACTCGGCGCCAGCAACAACAGCGGGGACTCCGTCTACGGCGAGCAGTCCTCCAACACCGCCGCGGCCGGCACCAACCTGGCCGCACAGAGCCACGGCGCTGACCCCAACGCGAACCTCGGCACTGCGCCGCCAGCGCTTTCCTCCTGCGAACACGTCCCCGCCGCCTACACCACCTTCGCCGCGCACAGCTCGCCGCTCGGTCTGGCGTACTTCGGCGCAGACAATCCGCTGCTCCACTCGAGCTTCCTCGTCGCACTCCATGGCGCAGGCCATCCGCGCATCGGCACCGGCTACCGCGTCGTCCGCTTCACCCCCGCAAACCGCATTCCACAAACCTTCATCTCCGGATTTCTCACCACCGTCGCCGGCAAACCCGTGGTGCACGGCCGCCCTTGCGGTATTCTGCGCGTCGCCCCCGACACCTTCCTTCTCACC
Source organism: Acidobacteriaceae bacterium (assembly GCA_035651235.1). Taxonomy (GTDB): domain Bacteria; phylum Acidobacteriota; class Terriglobia; order Terriglobales; family Acidobacteriaceae; genus Granulicella. Next base: position 23,778 of record DASRGC010000020.1, on the reverse strand, counting down.
GACGATTACCTCGGCCTCATCTACTACATCCATCCAAAGCACTAACCGCCTCCGCTACACTTAAAAGCGACAGCCATGCTTGACGAACCTTCCTTTCGCCGCGAATCCGACACCGCCCTCGAAGCCCTAAAGCAATCGCTCATCCGTGCCGAAGAAGGTATTGGAGGCTTTGAAACCGAGGAAAAGAACGGCGTCCTCAACGTGCTCTTCGATGACAACTCTGCCAAATTCGTCTTCACCCCGAACACCCCCGTTCGGCAGGTCTGGATCTCTGCCCAGTCCACCTCCTTCAAGCTTGAATGGAGCGACTCCGCCCATGCCTTCACCCTCCCCCGCACCGGAGAAGACCTCCGCTCCCTCACCCAGCGGCTCCTCCGTGAACAGCTCAACGAACCCTCCCTCAAGCTGGACTAATTCCGTGCTCCGCGAATCTAATAGTGCGGCTGTGCTTACAGATACAGCACCGACGTACTATCGCTTCACGAGCACCCCGAAGATGCCGCTGCTCTCCGTCGCGATCATCACCCTCAACGAGGAGGCCAATCTCGCTCGTACCCTCGAGAGTGTCTCGTGGGCCGACGAGATCATCGTTGTTGATTCCGGCTCAACCGATCGCACCACCGAAATCGCACGCGACCGCGGCGCACGAGTTATAGACCATCTTTGGACCGGCTTCGCCGCGCAGAAGAACTTCGCGCTTTCGCAGTGCACCGGCGACTGGATCCTCTCGCTCGACGCCGACGAGGAGCTCTCTACCGACCTCCAGTTCCAGATGCAGTCCTTGCTGATGTCCAAGCCCACCGCCGACGCCTATTTCCTCAAGCGCCGCAATCTGTTCCTTGGCCGATGGATCAAGCACGGCGGCTTCTACCCCGACCCCAAGCTTCGCCTCTTCCGCCGCTCCGCCGCCAACTTCGTCCAGACGCCGCAGTTTGAAGAGCGCCCCGTTCACGAGACCATCGTCTTCAACGGCATCTCCGCCACGCTTGACTACGACCTCATCCACCACGCCTATCCCACGCTCTCGACCTACATCGAGCACATGGACCGCTACAGCTCGCTCGGCGCCGAGCTGCTGATCGCAAAGGGACGAACCAGCCGCTCCTCTCTCAGCTTCGCCTTCAACGCCTGGCTGATCCCGCAGCTCACCTTCATCTGGAATTACATCTTCCGGCTCGGCTTCCTCGACGGCCGCGAGGGCCTGCTGCTGCACCTCTACCACGCCATCTACACAAGCTGGAAGTACGCGAAGGCCTGGGAGCGCGCAAGAAAGAAGTAGCTAGTGGTTAGTGGTTAGTGGTTAGTGGTTAGTGGTTAGTAAGACGAAACCACGCCTTTCACTAACTACTCGCCTTCCCTCACCACGGAATCATCTCCGATCCATGGAAGTACCCGCCGGTCGGCCCGTCATCAGGCAGCGTCGCCAGCTCCACAATCGTCTTCGCTCCATCTTCCACGCTCAGCGGAGCAGCGCTTCCACCCATATCCGTCTTCGCCCATCCCGGGTGCGCGGAGTTCACCTTGATCTTCGTCCCGCGCAGCTCATGCGCCAGGTGAATCGTCAGCATATTCAGCGCCGCCTTCGACGAGTTATACGCGAACAGCTTCGTCGTATAGGTCGGCGATCCCTTCGTCCCCTGCAGCGTCACCGATCCCAGGATGCTCGACACATTCACAATCCGCCCGGCCTTGGACCGCTTCAACGCCGGAAGCAGCGCCTTGGTCAGCGCAAACGGCGCCAGCACATTCGTCTCGTAGGTCGAGCGGATATCCTCGACCTTGATCTCGCTGGTGATGTTGTTCGTCCAGCTCTTCTCCACCATCGTGCCCGCGTTGTTCACCAGCACATCCAGCACGCCGCCAAACTCCTCATTGATCAGCCGCGCCACCGCCTCGATGTCCGCCTGTGAGTTCACATCCAGTTTCACGGCGATCACGTCCAGACCCTCGCCACGCAGCTTCTCGGCCGCACCCTTGCCCTTGTCCACATCGCGCGAGCCCAGCAGCACCTTATAACCCATCCTGCCGAGCTGCCGCGCCGTCTCGAACCCCAGCCCCTTGTTCGCTCCGCTGATCAGCACCACACCCATATCGTCCATCTTGACTTACTCCTTGCTCGCATTCGCTGCCGGCCCGTGCAGCAGCCCCTGAAATTGTTTCGCATACCGCTCCGGCATGTCGCGCTTCTTCATATCCGGCCCAACCACCAGGTGAACCGTCTCTCCTTCGCACAGCAACTGCTCGTCGGCCGCGCGCACCACAGCATACCTGAAGCGCACAATCGACCCACGCACACCCGCCAGCGTCGTCCGCACAATCAGTTCATCGTCATACCGCGCCGGAGCCTTGTACCGCGCCGTCGCCTCCACCACCGCGATCATCGCGTTCTCTTCCTTCTCCATCGAGCGGTAATTCAGACCCATCTGCCGGATGAACTCCACCCTTCCGACCTCGAACCACACCAGATAATTTGCGTAATACACCACGCCCATCTGGTCCGTCTCGGCGTACCGCACGCGCACCCTTGTCTCTGCCGTCATCGTCTCTCCACCACATCGCCGCGCACCGGCTCAGCATCCTTGCGGCGTTTGCCATTCACCTTCACGTGATCGAACCCCGCCGGCAGCCCTTCCGTATGATTCAAGTCATCACTCGTTTGCAGGTTGTACCCCAGGCGCGCAAACTGCGAGTCGCCGCTGTTGCCCACCTCCGCAATCTTCTCCGCAGCCTTCACCGGATCTCCCACTTTCACCGCGATACTTCCATGCTTCAGATGCGAGTACACGCTGTACTCACCATCACCGTGCCCGATAACCACCACATTCCCATGCTCGACTTGCGCATTGGGATGGTACGGCAGGCTGTCCGGAGAATCATCTACCAGCGTGACCACCGTGCCATTGGCATCCGCAAGCACCGGCTGGCCATACGCGAACCACTCCTCGTTCGTCATTCCGTCGTGCGAGAACAGTTGCCCGCCATTCAGCATCACCATGTCATACGCAAACCGCTCACTTGTCGTCGCCGCATGCTCGTTCTCCGACACCATCGGTCCGCCCTGGTAAATCATCCACTCGCCCTTTAGCGGAAACGCGAGCTTCGTCCTGTCGCGGTACTTCACATATTTCGAGTCCGCCGCCTTGGGCTCCTCTTTGATGTGAAACTCCTCAATCGTTCCGCTGCCGCTGAACGTGAAGCTGACCACCATCGGGTAGTCCGCATCCTGATACATCACAATCCTGCGATACTGCATGGCCGCCGGCGGCAACGGCACCGCACTCTGATGGATCACTCTTGTCTCTTTGCCAAAGTACTTCGCCATGTGCTCCGTAAACGCCTTCAGCACACTCTGGTCCTTCACCGCGGCCTGCATCGCCGCGGACATCTGCGTCCACAGTGCGACATCATCGCCCGCGTAAAAACGCTGCATATCCGCTTCTCCCACCTCGATCGCTCGCTCCGGCGTCAGCGTCAGAAACGCCGCTCCCCCGCCATGCATCTCCGAGCCCGGCGGCATCTGCTGCGCGCCCGCACATCCCACCATCGCAATCATCACTGCCAGCTGCAGGAGCTTCATGCCAGCAGCTTACCAGCGCCGGTCATCTCTGATCCCTGTTCCCTGATCCCTGTTCCCTGATCGTCCACACCGGCTTCCGCTTCTCCAAAAACGACGCCACGCCCTCGCGAAAATCCCCCGTCTGCCGCCCTGAAGCGTTCGCCTCCATAGCCAGCTCCAGCGCTGTCTCCATCCACTCCCGCTGTTGCGCGCGCAACAGCCGCTTCGTCGCCCGCATCCCCTCCGGCGAGTTCCGCATCAGCTCGCCGGCAAGCTCCGCCACCCGCGCCTGCAGCCTCTCTCGCGCCACAACGTCCGTCACCAGCCTCAGCCGGCGCGCCTCGTCGGCGTCGAAGATCCGCGCGCTCAGCAGCAACTCCCGCGCCACCTTCGCCCCCACCTGCAGTGACAGATACGCACTCACCAGCGCAGGCACAAACCCGATCCGCACCTCGGTATAGCCGAACCGCGCCTCCGGTGCCGCAATCGTGAAATCGCACATCGTCGCCAATCCCGTCCCACCAGCAATCGCCGGCCCCTGCACCACTGCAATCGTTGGCAGATCGCACTCCCACACCGCGCGAAACATCTTCGCCACACGCGCAGCCTCAATCCGATGCTGCTCCGCGCTCATCCCCGCCATCTCGCGCAGCACACCCAGATCCAGCCCCGCGCAGAACGCCTCACCCTCACCCGCAAGCACCACCACGCGCGCGCCCGCATCCTCCGCTGCCTCCATCGCCGCAATCAGCTCTTCCTGCAGCTCCGGCGTCAGCGCATTCCGCTTCTCCGGACGATTCAGCGTAACCGTCCGAACCCCACCCTCATCCTCCACCCGCACCAAACTCATATGGCTTTTGCCTTATTCACTATTCACTACTCACTATTCACTGCCTCACTGCACCGCCTGCCCATAGCGCTTCCCAATCTCCACGCTGCGCTGCACCAGCATATCCAGCGGCTCCAGCTCCGGCACATCGGCGTCCATATCGCGCAGCGCCGCCAGCAGCACCTCCGTCGCCAGGTTCCCCACCAGCGCATCCTGCGCGAACGGACATCCGCCCAGCCCGGCAATCGCTCCATCAAACCGCCGGCAGCCTGCCTCAAACGCCGCCGTCACCTTCGCCGCCGCCTCATTCGGACGCGTGTGCATGTGCACGCCCACCTCCAGGCCATCGTGCACATCCAGCACCAGCCGCATCACATCGTGAATCAAATCTGCGCTCGCCACCCCCGCTGTATCTGCCAGCGACACCTGCGCCACTCCCGCATCCACCAGCAGATCGACCGCGCTGACCACCTCATCGATGTCCCACGCGTCGCCGTATGGATTCCCAAACGCCATCGACAGATACGCGACCACATCCAACCCCGCCTTGTACGCAATCTCGCCAATCTGCTCCAGCTGATCCAGCGCGTCCTCCGGCGACTGCCGCTGGTTACGCTCCAGAAACGTCGGCGAAATCGAGTACGGAAATCCCAGCGTCGTCACATGCCGCGTCTTCACCGCGCGCTCGGCTCCCTTCGCATTCACCACGATGCCGATAATCTCCACATCCTCCGGCGGGTCCACCAACTCCAGCACCGCCTCCGAGTCCGCCATCTGCGGCACCGCCTTCTCACTTACAAAACTCGCCGCGTCAATCTGCCGAAACCCCGCGGCGATCAGCGTCCGCAGATACTCCGCCTTCACCTCCGCAGGAATCACCTTGGGCAGACCCTGCCACGCATCCCGCGGACACTCGACAATCTTTACCAAGGAAAGCTCCTGACTCTTCAAATTACGCTCGTGAAGTTCCCGCCTGATTTAGTGCGCGCCATTCGAGTCTAAGGGAACCAGCACCACCGTGGACCTGACGCTTGGCGGCGAGCCCTCCCAGATCGGATTCCCGCCCTGAAGAATCGCCATGTTCGATTCCCTGCCGAGAAACACCACCACATACGCCTTCGGCCCCGTGGAAACGAACGGAGTCGCGGAAGACAGGGTCCCGAGTATCCGCCGGATCCACGAAGCGCTCGTCGTCAGACTCGCAAAATGCGCCTGCCCATACGCATCCGATTCCTGATCGACGATGTGATCCTGCGAATCCGCCGAGTAGTTCCGATAAATCTCGCGAACCAGCGCGCCCTTGATCGGAGCTCCGGACGGGTCAACCACGTTCACCGCCCAATCGGGCGCCGCCACCGTCGGATAGGGGACCGAGCCGATGACCAGGAAAATACCCAGCGCCACGATCGTCAATAATCGAGCCATATATTCACGCCCGGATCACCCTGCATAAACGCTTAATCCATTGGTATGCTTCTACTCCGCCCGAAAGCCCACGCACTCACGCACAACATTACAACGCCACTCACCATACTCCAACGCATACACGGCAATATCCCAGAGTCCGTAGCAGTACAAAAGTCGAACGAAACACCGGAAACATTATTCTGCACGCTAGCCGACGAACCCACCCGCTTCTCTGCTCGACATTCGTATCTCTCACCGGCACCAAACGATGAGGGCACCACAATCAGAAGAACCGCGACGAAGAACCCGCAAATGGCGAGCTGCCTCACGTCTGAATCACCCCCGGATTAAACCTCGCCACCTCCGGATTCAGCGCACACGCCTCCAGCGCCGTCATCAGCACCTCACGAGTCTTCGCGGGATCGATGATCGCATCCACCCACAGCCGCGCCGCTCCATACCGCGGGTCCGCCTGCGCATCATACGTCGCCTTCATCTCCTCGTAGATCGCCTTCTTCTCCTCCTCCGACAAATGCTTCCCGCCGCGCTCCATCTGCTTCACGCGGACCTCAACCAAGGTGTTGGCAGCAGAAGCCCCGCTCATCACCGCGTACCTTGCCGTCGGCCACGCAAACACAAATCGCGGATCGTACGCCTTACCGCACATCGCATAGTGCCCCGCGCCAAAACTCCCACCAAGGATCACCGTAATCTTCGGCACAACACTCGTACTCACCGCGCTCACCATCTTCGCGCCCGCGCGAATAATCCCCGACCACTCCGCATCCTTGCCCACCATGAACCCGTTCACATCATGCAGAAACACCAGCGGCACCAGCTGCTGATTGCAGTCCATGATGAACCGCGCCGCCTTCTGCGCACTCTCCGTGTAGATCACCCCGCCAAACTCCGTGCGCTTCTCTCCCTGCTGCGGCCCCGTCGCGACCGTCATCTGCTGATGCATCTTCTGGTTCGCGACAATCCCCACCGCGCGCCCGCCAATCCGCGCATACCCGCACACCACCGTGCGCCCAAACTCCGCCTTGTACTCATCAAACTCGCTGCGGTCCACCAGCCGCGCAATCACATCGCGAACCTCATACGTATTCGTCGGCGTCTTCGCCGGATCAGGATCCATTAACCCATACAGATCCTCCTGGGCATACAGCGGCCTATCCCGCTCCGCATCAAACTCCACTCGGCTAAACACCTCTGATCCCTGATCCCTGTTCCCTGATCCCTGGCGCCCCCCAATCTTCCCCACCAAACTCCTCAACCTCTCAACACACGCCTCATCATCCTTCTCCTTAAAGTCGACCGTCCCCGACACCTCCGCATGCATGCCAGCGCCGCCCAGCTCCTCCGCCGGCGTCTTCTGCCCGATCGCCGCCTGCACCAGCGCCGGCCCCGCCAGAAACAGCCCCGAACCCTCCGTCATCAGCACCGTGTCCGTCATCACCGGCAGATAAGCGCCGCCCGCCACGCACATCCCCATAATCGCCGTAATCTGCGGCACACCCGCGGCGCTCATCACCGCGTTATTGCGGAACACCCGCCCAAAATCGTCCTGATCCGGAAACACATCCTCCTGCAGCGGCAGAAACACTCCTGAAGAATCCACCAGGTACAGCGTCGGAATCCGGTTCTCCAGCGCAATCGTCTGCGCCCGGATCACCTTCTTCGCCGTCATCGGGAAGAACGCGCCCGCCTTCACCGTCGCGTCATTCGCGATGATCAGGCACAGCTTCCCGCTCACCCGACCCAGCCCGGCCACCGCTCCCGCGCCCGGAGCCCCACCCCACTCCTCATACATGCCGCGCGCCGCCCACAGCCCCAGCTCCGTCCACCCCGAACCCGGATCCAGCAACAACCGCAGCCGCTCCCGCGCCGTCAGCCTGCCCTTCTTATGCTGGGCCTCCACCGCCTTCGCGCCGCCACCCTCGCGAATGCGCGCCTCCTGGGCCCGAACCTCCTCCAACAACCGAAGTGTCGCCTCCCGATTTCTCTCAAACTTCGCCGCCTTCGTATCCAGCCGCGACTCCAGCCGGTTCCCTGCCTTCGCGACTCCAGCCATGCACCCCGCTCCAAACACTAGAAAACTCGCGAAGGATAGCATGCCAGTGTCATACTGTCCCGCGCGGGAGATGCACTATGGCTACCCTCACCAAAACCGGAAGCTGGCCCCAGACCGAAGCTACCGTCGAATCCTCCACCCAGCACCACTGCGACCTCGCCTCCGCCGGCGGCTACGTCGGGCAGGAGTACTCCATCACCTTTCGCTACGAAGTCGCCGGCCGCCACTACACCGGCGAGTTCGAATGCAGCCGTCCCTGGGAGGTCGGCTCCAGGTTCTGCATCAGCTACGACCCGCACGATCCCGAAACCAACACCATGTGCGATCACAAGGGCGATCGCTGGGTCTACTACATCCTCGCCATCGTCGCCGTGCTCGCCTTCATCGCCTACTTCTGGATCCGCCACTCCCGCCTCGGCTATTAGCCCGCATCAGAACGGCACCCTCGCCGTAATCACCGTCGCGTGGTTGTACGTTCTGAACTGCGTCAGCGCAATCTGCTCACCCGCGCCAAACGTCAGCCCTAACCTGCCCGGCAGACCCTGCGCATTATGCGCCAGCGGAATCCTTCCGATCACCAGCCCCGGCGTCCAAAACGTCTGCGCCTTTGCAGCATTCAACCCGCCCTTGTAGAACGACGAATTGAACTCGACTTCAGGCCAGAAGATCTTTCCCACGCCCGTCTTCATCGCGCGAAACTGAATCGCGTTATTCCACGCGATGGCGTGCCCCAGTCCTTTCGCATTCGTGACCGGAAAGCTCCCACCGGCCGTCGACTCCAGCGCCAGCCGCCCAAATCCCTTGCCCACCGCCAGCGTCGGAGTCACCACCGCACAGCAGCTCCCATTGCCGTTCTTGCCCGTCGGCACCGTTCCGCCCACAAAGAACGTTACAATCGCGTTCCCCGCCTCTTCATTGCGCGAAAACAACCGCTCCTTCGCCACAAACGACACATCCCCGAACCCATCCTTCGCCCCATTCCCGTGATCAATAAACGGCGGCAGATTCACCAGAATCTCTGTGTGCCGCTCCGGAATCAGCTCCAGCCCCTTGCCGTTGTCATAGGTCCACTGCTCCTGCCTCTTGGTGTTGTACTGATGCACAAAATCCGCGCGAAACTCCTGCTCCAGCCGCGGCGTTACCAGCACCAGCGGAGTGATCCAGTGCGGCTGCGCAGCCTGCGTCGCCGACGCTCTCGCCTGCCATCTGCCCCAGAACGAATCCTGCGCCCATGCCGCCCCTGGCGTCGCACTCAACAGCACACCAACCAGCACACCCACCAACACCCAGCCAATCTTCAACAGAATTCCCCTTCTTCGAATCTATACGTTTCATTCTATCGAATCTTCGGCATTTCACGCCCGGCAACACCCCTCCGCTTTATTCACTATTCACTACTCACTATTCACTGTTTTTCTCTCCGCTATACTTGCTCGGCGAGACGACCCATGCCCACCGCCGACATTCTGCTCAAGCCCCGCGAAGCCGCCGCCGCCCTCGGCGTCAGCTATCCCACCCTCAAGCAATGGATCCTCGCCGGCACCCTCCGCACCATCAAAACGCGCGGCGGCCATCACCGCATCCCCGAATCCAGCCTCAAGCCGCTGATGAAGTCCCGCCCCGTCGGCAACCCCAAGGCCTCGCGCGATCGCTTCCGCGCTGTCTCCGGCCGCAATCAGCTCGTCGGCCGCATCCTTGACGTCAAAATCTCCGGCCTGCTCGCCAAAGTCGTCCTCGAAATCGGCGACCAGCGCATCACGTCCATCATCACCTCCGACGCCGCCCGCGAGATGCAGCTCCGCAAAGGCCAAACCGCCGCCGCCCTCATCAAATCAACTGAGGTTATGATCGTTCGCGTGTAGGCAGGGCCCATGAGGGACAGGAACCGCAGCATCGCAAGACGGTGGAGGCGAGCCAAAGCGACCGTCGAGCTCTGCGAGCGGCGCCGCCATCACCGCGACGGCACACGCCTCACCCCGCGCGATCGCTTCCGCTACGCCATCACCATCAGCTATCCCGTCGACGGCGACCTCTACCTCACCGACATTGTCAGCAACGAGCCGCTCAAAGAAGGCTCCAGCGTCACCGTCCAGTACGACCCGCTCGATCCGCGTCGCAACAGCCTCAACCACCCCCGCAAAGAACGCAAAGCCTTCGCGATCGCACTGGCCGTCGTCGCTCCAATTCTCCTCATCCTGCTTGTAATCGCGCTCTTCGGCCTCTGAGCCGAACCTGCTCCTCGCCAACCCGCGATCTGGACGCACTAGATGGACCTGCGCTAGTCTCGTGGCGGGCAGGTGCCATCATGCCCCTCAGCAGCTTATGCCGCGATAGCAGGCTCTTTGCCGGCCTTCTGATCGGCGTCGGGGCCATCGTCGTCGTCCTGATCGTGATCGCGATCGTTGGTTTCTGACGAAACCTATTCCTCGCGCCGCGCCGGAGTCATCCTGCGCAGCACAAACTCCTGCATCACATTCGCGAATCCATCAAACGCCAGCGCGCTCAACCCGTTCTCCACCACCAGCATCCCGCCGCGCTCGCCGCCCGGATAGTACAACCCACTCACCGCACCCGAACCAAAGCTCCCCAGCACATTCGAATACGCAGGCTGCCACCGCCCGTTGTCACCCTTGCAGATCACCGTGGTCTTCAACGCGTACCATGTGCGGCCCACCGTGCTTCCCGTGCCCTTGTAGAAATACCGCGGGTCCTGCCGGAAGACCATCGGCAGTACCGACCCGGTCAGCAGCGTCCCCACCGTCGCGTCGGCCATTCCCGCACCAAATCGCCTGCCATATCCCGCCATTCCTTGCCGATACTCCGGAAAAGAACCCGTCGCCTGCTGCCCCGCCGCGACCACGCCGACAAACATCACATTCGCCGGATCGAACACCGACCTCCACCCCAGCTCCAGCTTCAGCTTCTTCGTCAGCGGCTGCGGATTCGCGTCATAGACCACATAGTAATTCGGCAGAATTCCGCCAATCCGCTGTGTCTCTTCCTGCCGCACCTGGATCGTCGCCATCTGCTCCTGCGTCACCGCAGTCACTGACATCACCGCGCCGGCGCGCAGCATCATCGGCGCCAGCTCCATCTGCTGAGCCGCCTCCAGCGTGCCCTCGCGCACACCATCCAGCATCCCCTGCTCGCTGGCCGTCACCTGAAACGACCCGGCCGGCACGCCATCAAAGCAGAACCGACCATCGCTTCCGCTGGTCAGCTTATGGCTCGAGCCCTCCGCGACCAGCACCACCTGCGCACCCGGAATCAGCGCGCCCTGCTCATCCTCAATCACCCCACTCACACTGCCCGCATTTGGCATCAAGCCCGGCGGCGACATCGCCGCCGACGGTCCCTGCGCGAACGCGCACGCCGTCGCCAGGATCAGCGCCACCATCACACCCATCCGCGCCACCGCTCTGCCTATCTGGCCCGCTCGATTCACCCGCCCAGCCTATCGGCGGTCGCGCACCCAAGCTATAACCCCTCCGTACAATCAGGTAATGACGCTTCGGCTCGCCCCCACAGACGCGCTTCTGGTCATCGACATGCAACGCGACTTCCTGCCCGGCGGTTCACTCGCCGTCGCCGGCGGCGACTCCATCATTCCCGGAATCAACGCCATCGCCACAAAATTCGAGCACGTCATCCTCACCCAGGACTGGCACCCCCTCGCCCACATCTCCTTCGCCAGCTCCCACCCCGGCAAGCAGCCCTTCGACACCATCGAGGTCTCCTACGGCACCCAGCACCTCTGGCCCGACCACTGCGTCCAGAACACCCCCGGCGCCGAGATCGACCCCCGCCTCCAGATTCCGCAGGCGGAGCTCATCCTCCGCAAGGGCTTCCGCCGCAACATCGACAGCTACTCCGCCTTCCTCGAAGACGACCACACCACACCCACCGGCCTCGCCGGCTACCTCCGCGAGCGCAACCTCACCCGCCTCTTCTTGTGCGGCCTGGCCTACGATTTCTGCGTCGGCTTCTCCGCCATCGACGGAGCCCGCCTCGGCTTCACCTGCCTCGTCCTCGAAGACCTCTCCCGCGCCGTAGCCCTCCCCAACTCCGTCGAAGAGACCAACACCCACTTCGCCGAATCCAACATCCAGCGCATCAACGCAGCAATGATCCAATGACGCTAAAATCTCCGCGGAGTGAAATCACATGTTTGAAGAGCTCCCCGCCGGCCCACTCGAAAAACTATCCGACCGCATCGACCGTTGGCGCGGCATCGACTCCTGGCCCACCGCCGAAGCGACCGTCTACACCTGCGAATTCCGCGAAGGCGGTCGCGGTCCCGACTTCTACGTGGTCACGTTCTCCTACCATGCCGGAGGAGAGATACAGAGTGGCTCCTACTACGAGCAAGGATCCGCAGGCTCGCCACCGCTACAACCCGGCGACACATTCACCATCAAGTGGAACCCCAAACACCCCAACCGCTTCCATCGTTAGCATCAACAGCGAGCGAACGAGAAAGGATTTCGTGTTCGACATTCTATTTTGGACCGTCGGGTTGTTGAGCTTTCTTCTCGTCGGTTCGCCTCGCGCCTCGTCCGGCTCGACGACGAGAATCCTATTGGGGTTTTTCCTAATATTCGGATTGCTCTGTTTGGCTGGCCTGATTGGACTTCACAACCGTCGCTGGGTCTTGGGTGGTCTTGGTCTTGCCACGGGACTGTTCGGATTGACGAAAGCTGCCCTCGAGCTTCGACGTAAAACAACATGAACTCGACGCATACCACCTGGCCCGAAGCTATGGCCACCGTCACCGCCTGCAAATACGAGTTCGCTGCCGGCCGCGCGCTCGCCTTCGGCCTTCCCACCGCGCGCCACTTCCGCATCACCTACAACTACTGGGCGCCCAACGCCGACAACATCGACGAGCTCCACACCGGCGAGCTCACCTCAGAAAAGGCCATCCACGTCGGCACCATCTTCCCCATCCGCTACAACCCCGACGCGCCCCACGAAACCACCCACTCCACCGCCCCACCCGAGCTCACCCGCAACCCACTCCTCGTCATCGGCATCCTCGGCTCCATCATTCTCTCGCTCGCCTGGCTCCTCATCCTCCACAGCTGCTACTAATCTGCCACCACTCCAGGTGCCCCATCCTCGGCTCGCGCAGCGAGACAGGGTGGGGTATCGCGCGTTAAGACGCGCGACCGTTCTCGTCCGCCCGCACGACCACGCGACCATACTCGACGCCAGCGCTCATCCCACGCAGATAATCAACCAAGCCCCACTGAGGTTGTCCCTCAGCGGTCATCATCGACATCAGGTGCAAACCATCCGAGAAATCTACGAGCAGCTCCGGTAATCGTCCGATCAGTCCGAAGTCTGTAACTGACGATCCGATAAGGCGGCCCAATAATGGCATCCACTTCTCCTCATCGCTCCAACTCCCACACCAGATCCGACGCCTTCCTTCAAGCCGCCAGCTCCACTCAATCATCACAGCCCATTCGCCGCGTGGATTCCCGATACTGCCGTCGCGACGCACTCGCCCCGCCGAGAGCTCGCCCAGCTCCAGAAACATCGCGGAACCGTAGCCCCTCCATACATGCGACACAGGAAGACCGATCGCCGGCCTCACAAACTCTGCGAACGCAATATCCGTGCGTTCAGTCATTGGCGACATCACAGCCCCAACTCCTCCGCCCGCGCCTGCATCGCCGCCAGACAATTCCCCACATGCTCGTCCAAACTCAACTGCAGCAGCTCCGCGCCATGCGTAATATCCTCGCGCTTAACCGCCCGCGCGAACGCCTTGTCCTTCATCTTCTTCTTCACGCCGCTGACCTCCACCTCGGCAATCTTCTTCGAAGGCTTCACCAGCGCACAGGCCGTCAAAAATCCCGCCAGCTCATCGCATGCAAACAGCGCGCGGTCGAGATGCGTCTCCGGCTTCACGCCTGAATAATCAGCGTGCGCCAGGATCGCATGCAGAATCTCCTCCGGCCATCCGTTTTCTCTCAAATAAGCAACGCCCACAAACGGATGCTCCGCCGGCGTCGGATGCCGCTCATAGTCAAAGTCATGCAGCAGCCCCGCGCATCTGTACTTCTCCGCAAACGCATCCGCCTCTGAATTCCCCAGCCCCAGCCGCGCTGCCTCGCGCACACCATAGCTCTCCGTGCACGCCGCCACCGCCAGGCAGTGCTTCACCAGCGACTCACTCTTCGTCCACTCCCGCAACAACTCCTCCGCCTTGGCCGCATTCAACCCGTTCTCCATCCTCACCTCACCACCCTGAACTCTACCCCTCTACCCTCTACCCTCTCGCCCATACCGCTCACTCCCTAACTCACTTCCCCGCTCTCCCTATTTACCACCTTGGTTCGGCTTTCGGTTTTTTCCGGTTTTTCTGCCCGAATCTTCTGCGATACCTCTTGACTCTTCCGGCACCCGGTGTCACAGTAGGCACATCGCTCACCCCTTTATCGGACGTGACGCGCCGCGGCGCCCCGCTCTGGCAGCCGCCCGCAACAACAAAAACATGGCAACAGGACTGGCTCCAATCGCCGTACCAATGCCCCAGACCCAACCAGTGGTCAGCGGTGAACGCGAGGTCCTTCGGTGCGATCACTGCAAGCTCGTGCAATTCCGCACCGCCAACGACATCTGCCGCAAGTGCAAAAAATCCTTACTGCCTGAACTTCCAAAAGTCCAGCCCATCGCGGTCGTCTCAGAGCCCGATGCGCCGGCAGCCGAAGGCATCCAGGTTGCCGCGGCTGTGCGCGATCTTCGCCGCGTTCGCAATCTCTCGCAGCGGCAACTCGCCACGCGCATGAACGTCCCGCGCACCTACATCTCCAAGATCGAGAACGGCAAGGCCATGCCGACGCTCTCCTCCCTTGACCGCCTCGCGCGCGCCCTCCAGGTCGATATCTCCGCCCTGCTCCGCGACGCGCCCACGCGTCACAAGGACGAGACCGCCGTGCTCATGACCGATCCCTTCCTCGCGGAGATCGCCAAGTACACCGCGCATCTCACCGCGACCCAGAAGTCGATCTTCCTCAACCACGTCCGCGAGCTCGCTCAAGGGCGCACCCGCAAGCTGGCCTAAACCACCAGCCGCGCACCTCCGTCAGACCTCCAGGCGTCGCACGTTAGCCCGCACCCGCAGGCAACGCAGCGACGCCTCTCCGCTTTAACTGGCCCCCGCCCTAAATCGCCGTCATTCTGAGGCGCAGCCGAAGGACCTCTGAATTTGAAGGGATCACCACAATTTCCGCCCTTCGCGTCAAAGCTTTCGCCTTTCTGATCCCTGATCCCTGTTCGCTGATCCCTCGCATCGTCTATCCTCAAATCAGCGAGTCGCCGTGCCCCAACCTTCCTCCAGCCGCGCCTATCAGCGTTCCAACCGCGCGCACGAGCTCTCCCCCGAGGAGCGCGCGATCTACTCGACACTCGACCACTCGCGCATGCCCCGGCACGTCGCCATCATCATGGACGGCAACGGCCGCTGGGCCGGCAAGCGCGCCCTCAAGCGCTTCCTCGGCCACCAGCAGGGCGCCGAGTCCGTCCAGTTCGTCGTCGAAACCGCCTCACGTATCGACGTCCCTTTTATTACGCTTTACGCTTTTTCCCTCGAAAACAACCTGCGCCGCCCCAAAGCCGAGGTCAGCTTCCTCATGAAGCTTCTCCGCAGCTATCTCGTCTCCAACGTCGAGCGCATGAACGCCAACAACATCCGCATGGCCTACATCGGCCGCACCCACGAGCTCCCTCCCGACGTGCAGGACACCATGCGCTGGGCCGAAGAACAAACCTCAAAGAACACCGGCACCACGCTCACCCTCGCGCTCAACTACGGCTCCCGCTCGGAGATCGTCGACGCCGTCCGCCGCATCCTCACCGACCTCACCACCGAGGCCCACACCCGCGGCTGCTCCGTCGAAGACCTCCTCGGCGCCGGCGCGCTTGACTCCCTCGACGAGTCCGCCATCTCCCGCGCCCTCTACACCGCCGGCATGCCCGACCCCGACCTCCTCATCCGCACCTCCGGCGAGCAGCGCATCTCCAACTTCCTCCTCTGGCAGATCGCCTACGCCGAAATCTTCATCACCGACCGCCTCTGGCCGGACTTCCGCGGCGTCCATCTCCTCGAAGCCATCGCCGCCTACCAGCAGCGCGACCGCCGCTTCGGCGGCCTCAGCGAAAACTCCGACGAAAAGATCGAGACCCTCCAACCCGTCTCCGAACTCGAATCCGAAATCGCCACCGAACTCCATCCACCCGACGTCCTCACCCGCCGCTGAACCGAAGATGAATCGCCGCCGCTTTCTCGCCACAGCCCTCACGAGCGGCGCCGCGGCCGCCACTCCCGCCCTCGGCCAGTTCCTCAACGCCCCACGCCACGGCCTCCCCGGCACACTCCGCGACCGCTACGCGAAGCTAGACGCCATCCTCCAGCAACCCGTCTTCAATCGCGAGCTCTTCACCTCCCCCGTCATCATCCAGTCCGTCGAGCTCCTCACCCGCGAAAAACAATACATCTGCCGCGTCCGCTCCAAAGACGGCCACGAGGGCATCTCCGTCTCCAACTCCGAGCAGATGTCCGTCCTCTACCCCATCTTCACCAGGCGCATCGCTCCCTTCTTCATCGGCAAAGACGCCCGCGACCTCGAGCAGCTCATCCCCGCCTCCACCGTCCACGCCAACAACTACAAAGCCACCGGCCTCGCCATCTGGGTTCCCATCGCCACCATCGAGTTCGCCATCCTCGACATGTTCGGCAAGATGGCCAACCGCTCCATCGGCCTCCTCATCAGCGACAAAATCTACAACCTCGCCATCTCCGTCTATCAAGCCAACGGCGAGCGCGACATCTCAGCCGAAGAAACCATCGAACACCTCAAGCGCGACGTCGCCATTTCCCACGCCAAGGCCATCAAGTTCAAGCTCGGCGGCCGCATGTCACACCCTGAAACTCCCGTAGGCCGCAGCCAAAAACTCATCCCACTCGTACGCGAAACCTTCGGCCCCGACATGATCATCTCCGCCGACGCCAACGGCTCCTACACGCCCGCCGAAGCCATCCCCATCGGCAAGCTCATGCAGCACTACAAGTACGCCTTCTACGAAGAGCCCGTGCCCTTCGACTGGTACGAAGAAACCAAACAAGTCTCCGACGCGCTCGAGATCCCCATCGCCGGCGGCGAGCAGGAGCCCTCCACCCACAACTTCCGCTGGCTCATCGCCAACGGCGGCCTCTCCATCGTCCAGCAGGACATGTTCTACTTCGGCGGCATGATTCGCTGCATGCAAGTCGCGCGCATGGCCGCGGCCTTCGGCAAGCAATGCATCCCGCACATCAGCTCCACCGGCCTCGGCTACGTCTACATGATGCACTTCGTCTCATCCATCCCGAACTCCGGCCCCTTCCACGAGTTCAAAGAGTTCAATAACGTCCTCCCCTGGCACTGCGCGACCTCCACTCTGCGCAGCGACGCCAACGGCGTCATCAAAGTCCCCAGCGGCCCCGGCTTCGGCGTCGACATCGACCCCGCCTTTCTCGCGAAATGCACCATCATCCCCTGATACCAGAACTCACAACCCCCAACTCAAAACTCACAACGCAACCTGCGTGACAACTTCCGTCGGGCACGCATGCGATACTCCCGGACATCATGCGCCGCGGCCTCAGCCTCTGCCTGAATCTTGCCCTCCTCGCTCTCACCTCCGCCGCATTCGCTCAACAAGAGTCCCAAACACCCGCCGCCCACTACACCGGCTCTGCCGCCTGCCGCTCCTGCCACATCAAGCAATACGACGGCTGGAAGCAAACCCGCATGGCCAACGTCATTCGCTCGCCCAAAGAGCACCCTGACGCCGTCCTCGGCGACTTCACCAAACCCAACCCGCTCGTCACCTTCACCCTTGACCAGGTCGCCTTCGTCTACGGCTCCCGCTACAAGCAGCGCTACTTCACCAAAATCGGCGACGACTATTTCGTCTTTCCCGCCCAGTGGGACATCGCAAAAAAACGCTGGCTCCCCTACCACGCCGACAAAGGCACCGACTGGTGGGTCGCAGACTACCCCGACTCCAACATGCAGCGCCCCACCGGCCCGCTCTGCGACGGCTGCCACTCCGTCAACTACAACATCGCCACCCACCAGGTCACCGAGTGGAACGTCGGCTGCGAAAAGTGTCACGGCCCCGGCAGCCTTCACGTCGCGCATCCCACGCGCGACAACATCGTGAACCCCGCGCGCCTCTCCGCCTTCGCCGGCAATGACACCTGCATCCAGTGCCACAGCCAGGGCCGCCCGCTCTCCAATCCCATCGCGGGCAAATACTACGACTGGCCCGTCGGCTACGTCCCCGGCAAGCGCCTCGCCGACTTCTGGCGGCTCGAAGACCCCAAGCCCGGCACCACCGACTTCTTCCAGTACCCCGACCTCACCGCCCACAAAAATCGCATGCAGGGCAACGACTTCGCCCAAAGCGTCATGTACCACCGCGCCATCCGCTGCTTCGACTGCCACCAGGTCCATAGCCCGCAGAACGAATCCAACCTCATCGCCGTCGGCAACGCGCTCTGCCTCAACTGCCACACACCAGAAAATCCCGCCGGCCTCAAGGGCACAGTCTCTGAGCACACCCATCACGCCGCCAACAGCCCCGGCAGCCAATGCACCGCCTGCCACATGCCGCTCATCGAGCAGACCATCAAGGACAACTACGTCGCCGCGCACACCTTCCGCTTCATCTCTCCGCTCGCCACCGAGCAGTCCGGCATCCCCAACCCCTGCACCTCATGCCACACCGGCAAATCCACCACTTGGGCGCTCGATCAGCTCCGCTCCTGGTCCAACACCTCTCCGTGGCGCGTCGCCAACTAGAGTCACTTCAGATGGGCCTGGACGCTCCCCGCCCTTACGCACCGGGCAGCTGAAACGTGATTCCATACCGAGCGCCAATGTCCATCAGCTTCGGCACGTCCCGCGGCATCTCCAGCACCGAAATATCCTCAAAGAACCGGTCAATCCCCGCCGGCGCCACAAAGATCAGCAGCTTTCCATTCTTCTCGCCTGAGTTTCGAAACGCATGCACCGCTCCGCGCTCCGCATGGAAGCTCTCGCCCACCCGCCGCTCCACGGTCCTTCCATTCTCCGTAAACTCAAACTCCCCCTCCAGCACGAAGAACGTTTCATCCTCGTGCTGGTGCGAGTGCGGCGGCGGCCCTCCACCCGGAGGCACCAATTCCGTAAACGTCACCGACTTCCCGCCACTCGTCTCCCCGCCCACCAGGATCTCAATCTGCTCACCCAAAACGCTGAAGCTCTTCTCTGCAGCCATCTCGCCCCTCACTGAAAAATGTGTTCTCAACAGCGGCCACATCCTATCAAGACCACACAACCACGCTTCGGCGGCGTCACAGCTCATTGCAAAATCCCCCGTCCGCCTGTATCTTTCTGCCGAAATCTCTCGTCTTTCCATCCAGGAAGCAGAGTTTCCCAGGGTTCTCCTATGAAGAGTCGTACGTCGGCCGCCCTTGTCCTTCTGTCCTCCGCCTCGGTCTTTTCTCTGCTCAGTTGTTCTGTCGCCCCCCACGGCACGTCCACACTCCCGCCACCGGCCAGCCAGATCGCCGTTCCGCAGGTCTACACCAACCTCGCCGTGGGTCAGGACCCAGGCCCCACCAGCATCTTCTTCTTCCCCGCTGCGTCCACCGGCAATCCCTCGGCATCCAGCTTCATCGCTGTCGGGAACGCCCAGGTCACCATCTCCGCCATAGCCACCGACCCCGCCGGCAACGTCTACGTCGCCACCAACACGGACCTCCGCGAGTACGCCGCGAACGCCTCTAGTGGTTCGAATCCCATCCGCACCATCCCCTTCAACAAAACCACCACCCTCACCGCTGTCTCCAGCCTCGCCGCAGACTCCACCGGTCAGATCTACGTCGCCCAGCCCGGCTCCATCGCCGTCTTCACCGCCTCTGCCAATGGCACCGTAGCTCCCGCCCGCACCATCTCCGGCACCGCCACAACACTCGCCTCCATCAACTCCATCGCCGTCGACTCCACCGGCAACCTCTACGCCCTCACCATCCAGGCCAACGATGCCGTATCGATCGCCGTCTTCTCTCCCACCGCCGACGGCAACATCGCCCCCGCCCGATCCATCGCCGGCTCCAACACCACCGTCTCCAGCCTGCACCCCACCCTCACCGTAGACTCCAGTGGAGACATCGACGTCGCCGGCCTTCTTTCCATCAACTCCACCGCAACGCCGGGCATCGCTATCTTCGCGCCCGGAGCATCCGGCAACGTCGCGCCCGCCCGCACCATCGCCGGCACTCAGACCCTGCTCGGCTCCCTCTTCGCCATCGGCACGGATTCCGACAACATCTACGTCATCACCTGGGGCAGTCCCTTCACCAACGTCCTCCCCAGGAACCCGACCATCGTCCGTTTCGCCGCCTCGGCCAGCGGCAACGTCGCACCCGCTTCGCAGTACACTCCCACTGCCTGGACTGGACCCACCGAGCTCGCCGTGCAGCCATAGCGCCCAATCACCTTCGGCTCCGACCCAGACGGGTACGTTCAATTCCTCTCTAGCCCCGCACTTTTTTTCACAACCGCGGCCGAGTGCCCCATCTTCGCGTGCGCAGCACGCTAAGGTGGGCATCGCACGAAGCGCGAACAAGCGCCGAAGGCGCGCAATATACCAGCCTGGAGCGCAGCCCCAGGTAAGCGATCACGGAATCGGAAAGGGCACGGCTTCATCCGTGCCATAAAGCCGCGACAGCGCCCGTCCGCTCTGCCGAAGGCCATCGTGAAGCCTGAGCGTAGCAAAGCCCTGAGCGTAGCCGCAGCGATTGAATTGCCTTGGGCCTCTCTAGGCCGTGGCATGCTGGAAGCTCTAACAGGGGCACACCGCGTCTGAGGGGCACGGCTTCAGCCGTGCCATAGAGCCGCGCGCGCAAGCGCGCCTCAACTCTGCCGAAGACCGAGGTCCCCGGCGAGCTTGCTCGCTGGGGTGTAGGCCGTCGCGAAGGCGTAGGCGCAGCGACCGAATTGCCTCTCGCCGGGCACCGATGCACCCCCACGTGACTAAAGTTTTTCCCCACCCCGCGTCTTTTTCCCAACTGCGCCGTTCTTTGCATTAGACACATCCGAGGGGCCTAGTCCCATGCGTGCCGTGAAAGCATCACCGCTGTTCCGCATCGCTCTGCTCAGCCTCGCAGTGCTGCTTGCGCATACAGCGCACGCGTCGAATGTGCGACACAGTTTTCCGGCAGCGCCCCCCTGCCCGCGCAAAGTCGCCGCTGCACAGCCCGACGCACAAAACAAGCTCCTCCCCGGCATCAAACGCATCGCCAACCCCGGCGACCGCGCGGTCCGCCACACCTTCCGCGACTCCTTCGCCTTCATCGGTGCACCGGTCAACGGCTTTTTCTACACGCACACCGCCGGCCCGCTCGCCGCCGCTCGCCGCACCCTCTACATCCCCCCGCAGCGCCTCCCGTTCGCCCTCCGCATCTAGCCTTCGGCACTCGCCTTCCCTGCCGGGAACGCCTGTTCCGTGCGCACTCACGCTCAGAACAGGAGCCTGGTTGCGCCCAGCGCAAGTCCCACGTCTCGAGGGAGTGCCATGAAAAACTCGAAGCCGAGCTCTACGCAGTATTTCCCTTCCCTTATCGTCAGCAGCCTCATCGCGGTCCTGGTCGTCACACAGACCGCCTTCACCCAAACAGCCTATGCACAGACGGATCCAGCCGCCCAGGCCGCTCAACAAGCCAGCCAGCAGGCCATGCAGGCTGCTCAACAGGCAAACCAGCAGGCCATGCAGGCCAGCCAACAGGCTGCGCAGCAGGCCATGCAGGACAGCATCAACGCCGCCCAATCCAGCAGCTCAGTCCCGTTCGGCGGAGTCAACCACCCTCCCGCCCCGCGAGTCCCCGCAGGCCCGGTACCGGCAGCCATCGCCTCCGCCCACACCGTGCTCCTGACCAACGTCGGCATTAGCGCGCGCCTCGGCCTCGACACCAACCAGCTCTATAACGACATCCACTCGCGCCTCGAACAGTGGGGCTACTACCAGCTTGTCAGTAGCCCGCAGGACGCCGACCTGATCTTCCAGCTCGACGAGATCGACCCGCGCAACGGCGAAAACGTCACCCCCGGCACCGACGTCTATAACCGCACACCATACTTCCGCATAGTGATTCTCGATGCCCGGACCGGCATCGCGCTTTGGACCGTCACCGCGCCCATCTACATCACCGGCAAAAAGACCTACGCCCACTGGATGGACATCTCCGAAGAGGGCCTCATCACCCGGCTCAAGGCACTCGCCCACCAGCCCGTCTCGCCCGAGGAACAGGCCGCGCTCACACAGTATCCGCCCACCCATCGTGGCTGGCTGATACCCGTGCTGATCGCAATTCCCATAGCCGGGGGTGTTGGAGGTTATCTCGCCTATCGGCACAGCGTGAACGACGCCAAAGCCAGCCAGGACGCCTTTTGCCAGGCCCACAACATCCCACCCAGCATGTGCGCCGGAGGCTGACGCCAGCTTCAAGGACTGACATCCCGGGCCCTCCAACACTGAGCGTCCGGGTGTCCTAACCTGCACAAATCAGACAGACTTACGCATCAGCAGAGCCTCCCTGCACCCGCAACCCCCATATGAGAGCCAAGTACCTGATTCCAGAGACTTTACACCTAACTCCTTTTGTTCCAAGACTTTACACATAAAGTCCAGACCTAAAGTCTCTGCTTTGAATACTTTGCGCAAAATCCGCGGGGGAGGGGGTACCTCCCCGTATATCCTCATCAAAGCGCATGAAGCGAGCCCTCACCGCCATCGTCCTGATTGTCCTCGTCGGCCTGCTCATCTTCCTCGGCAAGCTCTGGATGGTCACCCTCTTCGCCGCCCTGGTCGCCGCCCTCGCCGCCCTGGAGTTCCGCCAGCTCTCCGCCGCCGGAGGAAACCCCATCCCCCTCTGGTGGACCCTCTTCGCCATCACCCTCTTCTTCCTCGCAACATTTGAGCGTCCGCAGGACACCATCACCGCAGTCGTCTTCTCCACGCTGCTGCTGTTCGCCTGGAATACCTTCACTACGCCGCTCGCCCGCGTCCTGCAGGAGACCGCCGCCGGCCTGCTGCTGCTCATCTACATCGCCTTTCCGCTCACCCTGATTCCGATCATCTGGATCCGCGCAGAAGGCGACGGCCTCGTCCTCCTCCTCTTCCTCTTCCTCTGCGTCTGGTCCGGCGACATCGCTGCCCTCTACGTCGGCAAGCGCTTCGGCCGCCGCAAGCTGGCCCCGGAGCTCTCCCCCAACAAGACCTGGGAGGGCGCTATCGCCTCCGTCATCGCCTCGGTGGTATTCGGCGTCGGCCTCATCCTCTACGGCGACTGGCTCAGCCTTCATGGCTCCAGCTTCACCCGCCTGCACACCGACGCTCCATGGTGGCAGTTCGTCCTGCTCGCCATCCTGCTCAACTGTGCCGCCCAGTTCGGCGACCTGCTGGAGTCCGCCCTCAAGCGCGGAGCCGGCGTCAAGGACTCCGGCACCATGCTCCCAGGCCACGGCGGCATCCTTGACCGCATCGACGCGCTCCTCCTGGCGGCCCCCGTGCTCTGGTTCGTCCTCGTCATCCGCGAGTTCTATTCGCTGGGCAGCTTCTAGCCTCCTCTCTGAGAAAAGCGCCCTCAGCGTTTGAGAGAATAGCCAAGTGAAGAAGATTGTCATCCTCGGCTCGACCGGGTCCATCGGTCAGTCGACCCTCAACATCTGCGAATCTTACCCGGACCGCTTCCAGCCGATCGCTCTCGCCGCCGGCTCGAACGTCGAGGTGGCCTTCGAGCAGTGCCGCCTCTGGCGTCCGCAGGTCATCTCGATCAGCACGTCAGCGCTCGCCGACCAGCTTCGCACGCGCCTG